>JAFKFV010000021.1 GCA_017307955.1 Allobosea sp.
TCTCCCGCATGCGGGAGAGGGGGAAGCAAAGCCTAGGGCAGCTGCTTGCCCTTGTAGGTCTGCTCGAAGCGGCGGAGGATCTGGTTGCCGCGGGCCGCGGCCTCGTCGAGCGAGGTCTGGACATCGGCCTTGTTGATGAAGATCGCCTGCAGGCCGTTGGCCATTTCTTGGCGGATCTGCAGCAGGCCGCCGAGGCGGATGCCCGGATAGGAGTTCGGATCATCGGCCGGCGAGGCGGTCAGGCTCTTGATCGCCAGCTCGCGGCCGGCATAGGGAGCCTTCTCGTAGAAGCCTTCCTTGACCAGATAGTCGTAGCCCGAATTGCGGACCGGGATGTAGCCGGTCACGGTCGACCACTCCAGCGCCTCTTCCGGCTTGGCGATGAAGTTGAGGAAGGCGGCCGCGCCCTTGTATTCCGCGTCCGACTTGCCGGAGAGCACCCAGAGCGAGGCGCCGCCGACGAAGGAATGCTTGCGCTCGGTGCCGGCATAGACCGGGAGCATCGCGACGCCCCAGTTCATGCCCGGCTTGGCGGTGCGGCCGATATTGCCGTGGTCGCCGACCGAGGTGAGGATGACCTGGCAGTCGCCCGCCGCGAAGGCCTCGACGAAGGTCTGGCCGGTCTCCTTCGACTTCAGCACGGCTTCGCCGTTGTCGTACCAGCTCTTCAGGTCCTTGATATACTGGACCCACTTGCCCTTGTTGAAGACGAGCTCGGCATCGAGGCCTTCATAGCCGTTGCGCTTGGTGGCGATCGGCTCGCCATGCACGGCCATGAACTGCTCGCCATACTGCCAGATCTCGTCGCGCGAGATGTTGAAGCCGAGCGGGCAGGCATAGCCTGCGGCCTTCAGCGCCTTGAAGTCCTCGGCCGCCTCTTCCCAGGTCGCCGGCGCATGGTCCTTGCCGATCTTGGCGAAGGCGTCCTTGTTCCAGTAGAGCAGCGGCGTCGAGGAATTGAAGGGGAACGAATACATGTCGCCCTTCGAGGTCGCATAGTAGGACTTGATGCCGGAGAAATAGTCGTTCCAGTCGACCGTATAGCCCATGTCGGCCATCAGCTTGTTGGCCGGGTAGAAGGCGCCGGACAGCATGATGTCGAGCGTGCCGGCGTCCGAGACCTGGGCGATGGTCGGTTGCTTGCCGGCGCGGAAGGCGGCGATCGTGTTCTGCAGCGAGGCGTCGTAGGAGCCCTGCGAGGTGCAGACGACCTCGTAGTCCGACTGGGACTTGTTGAAGCGGTCGCACTGCTCCTGGACGCGCTTGGCGATGTCGCCGGTATTGCCGAACCAGAAGTCGATCTTCATCGTCTCGGCCATGGCCGGGCCGGCCAGCAGCGCGGAGACCGCGACCATGCCGGCGGCGCCGAGGAATTTGGCGTGCATGAAAGCCTCACGGAATTCGGGGTGGAGCGCCGCAGCCCGGCGCGACGGCACCCCGCTTAGCCGATCGAGGCCGCCGTGAGTAATGAAGTTTGGATGACAGGCCGGCTTACTATTTGCCGGCAAACTATCTCGGGGAAGACCCGCGCCGCAGCAGGGCGCGGGTGATCGGCTTCTGCGGCTCCGCGCGCAGGACCAGGGACGTCGTGACGCTGCCGAAGCGCGCGATCCTGTCGACGATCGCCTCCAGATCGGAGGGCGTCGGCACGATCACCTTCAGGATGAAGCAGTCCTCTCCGGTCAGCCGCAGCGCCTCGACGACATGCGGCATCTCGGAGAAGTTCTTGAGGCAGTCGCGGATATGCTCATGCGTGGTCCTGAGACGGATCACCGCCGTCATGCCGAGCCCGAGCGCCGCGGCATCGATCCGCGCGCCATAGCCGAGGATGACGCCGCGCTCCTCCAGCCGCTTCAGCCGTTCCGACGCCGCCGGCTGCGAAAGGCCGACGCGCCGTCCGAGTTCGGAGACCGAGATGCGCCCGTCCTGCTGCATGATCTCGACGATGGCGAGATCTGTCGGATCGAGAACAAGATCGGGCTCCGGACGCGACGTCATCGCTTGCCTTCAATTCATCGGCCGGGCGCCTGTTTTCCCGATGGAATGCCATGTTCGACCGGCCGGCACGCAGCGATATTCCGGCAATCGAAGACGTGGGCACAAGAGGCAAAGCAGATGCAGATCATCATTCTTCCAGGCATCGGCGGTTCGGGCGGCAGTCACTGGCAGAGCCGGTGGCAGGCGGAAGATCCGTCGATGCGCCGCTTCCGGCCGGGCGACTGGGATCAACCCGATCTCGCCGACTGGATCGCGGCGCTGGACCTCGAAGTGGAGCGCTCTTCGGCGCCGCCGATCCTCGCTGCACACAGCCTCGCCTGCCTGCTGGTCGCGCATTGGGCGGCCAAGAGCCGGCGCAGAGTGGCGGGCGCCTTCCTGGTGGCGGTTCCGGACCCCGGGTCGTCCGTCTTCCCGGCCGAGGCGCGGGGCTTCGCCGCCGTGCCTGGTCGACGATTGCCGTTTCCCTCGCTCGTCGTCGCGAGCACGAACGATCCCTACGGGTCGATGGAGAGCGTCGAAGCGCGCGCCGCGGACTGGGGCAGCCGGGTCGTCGTCGCAGGGCCGCTCGGACACATCAACGGACAAAGCGGGCTCGGCGACTGGCCGGCCGGCCGCGCGCTGCTCGCCGACTTCGCCGCGGCGGCGAGCGGAGACACGGTGGTCACGGTGTGAGTTCGATCGCTGACGGCCTCCTGATGCGACGAGACGCCAGGCGCCTTCGTAGCCGAGCCATGTCTGTGGCAGAGTGAATCGCGGAGGCTGTGATGGCGCGCTCGGAACGGCTGCTCGATCTGATCCAGGAACTGCGCCGGCACCGGATGCCGGTGAGCGGCGCAGCGCTTGCCGAGGCGCTCGGCATCAGCCTCCGCACGCTCTATCGCGACATCGCGACGCTGAAGGGCCAAGGCGCCGATATCGAGGGCGAGCCGGGGCTCGGCTATGTGCTGAAGCCGGGCTTCCTGCTGCCGCCGCTGATGTTCTCGCAGGAGGAGATCGAGGCGCTGGTGCTCGGCATGCGGCTGGTCGGCGCGCAGGGCGACCCGCCGCTCCAGCGCGCGGCGCAGCATGCGCTGACGCGGATCGCCGCCGTGCTGCCGGAGGATCTCAAGGCCGACCTCGAGGCGTCGACCCTGATCGTCGCACCGCTGAAGCCGCCGCAGCATCGGGTCGACCTCGCCGCGCTCCGCGCCGCCATCCGTTCGGAGCTGAAGATCGCGATCGGCTATGCCGACGCCGCCGGGACCGTCACCGACCGCACCGTCTGGCCCTTCGCACTCGGCTTCTTCGAGAAGGTACGGGTACTCGTCGCCTGGTGCGAGCTGCGGGAGGACTTCCGTCATTTCCGCACCGACCGGATCGCGACGCTCACCAGCGTCGGCGCGCGCTATCCGCGGCGGCGGGCGGCGCTGCTGAAGGACTGGCGGGCGCGGCCGGAGGCGGCGGGGCATGGCTGAAGGCTGCTGACAGAAACTGTCAGCGTCCCCCTCTAGGTTCGTCTCGTTCGCAACCCGAAGGGAGTGCCGCCATGGCCGCAGCCAATCTGATCATTCTCTATGTAGAAAATTGCACGAAAAGCACCGCTTTTTATCGCGATTTGTTGGAGCGCGAGCCCGACGTCGCGGCACCGAATTTCTCATCCTTCACGCTGGCGGACGGCATGTCGCTCGGGCTCTGGACCCGCGCCAATGCCCAGCCTCCGGCCGCTGCAGGCGGCGCCGAAGGCGAGATCGCCTTCATGGTGACGACGCCCGCCGAGATCGAGGCGCGGCTGGCCGACTGGACGAGCCGCGGCCTGCCGATCGCCCAGCCGCTCACGACCATGGATTTCGGACCGACCTTCGTCGCCCTGGATCCCGATGGCCACCGCCTCCGCGTCTGCCTCTTCGACGCCTGACCGCTCACCCCCAACGACCACCCCCCCCCCGCCCCTCGATTGTATGCAATCCTCACAGATTGCATACAATCTATCTTGACGGTGTCATGATGTAGTGGCACCTTCAATTGCAGCATGATCGAGCCGAGGGGAAAGGCTCCGTCACGGCCGTGGAAGTCATTCCGCCGCCGCGCTCCGGTCCGGGCCTCAAGGCTCCAAGACTTCGCAGTTCATTGCCGGCCGTTCGACACCGCCTCTTCGCGGATCGCTGCGTCATGCGCCGGAAACTGACAGAAGACCACGCATGGAGATTGGGGGATCGCCATGGCACAACCATTCACGACACAACCATCAGTCGGCATCATGAGCCTCGCCTTCGGGGCGATCGGCATCGTCGCCGCCGCCGCGATGACCATAGCCGCCAAGGACGACGGTGCAGGCGCTTCCGCGCGCCATATCGCTCGCGGCAGCGCTCCGCAGGTCATTGTCGCGGATGGTGCCGGACCATCGGTCCGGCCCGCCCGGGGCATCATCGCCATGGCGCCCGCGGCGCCGGTGGCGGAGCTTCTGCCCCGTCCGGCGCGCGGCGGCGGAGCGGATTGAGCCGGTCCGCCCACGTTCCTCAGAGGCTGACGCCGAGGCGCTCCGTCCAGACGAGCCCCTCGGTCGTGTCGCCGCGCGGCTTGTACTCGCAGCCGATAAAGCCGCGATAACCCAGTTCTTCCAAGGCCGTGAAGACGGCCGGGTACCAGATTTCGCCCTCGTCCGGTTCGGCGCGGCTGGGGACGGCGGCGATCTGCACATGGCCGACCAGCGGGTAGAACCGCCGCAGCCGGGTCAGCACGTCGCCGGTCGCAACCCCGACATGATAGACGTCGAAGAGCAGGCGGACATTGTCGAGTCCCACCGCCTCGGCGATCTCGGCGGCCTCGTCGACGCGGCTGTAGAAATAGCCCGGCTTGTCACGCGGGTTGATCGCCTCCAGCAGCAGCGTCACGCCGTCCCGCGCCGCCTCGTCGGCCGCCCGCCTGAGATTGGCGATGAAAGTGGTGCGGCTCGCCGGCGTATCGTCGACGACGCCGGCCATGGCATGGATGGCCGTCGCCCCGGTCGCCCGGCAGAAAGCCAGCGCCTCGGCGACCGAGGCCTCGAACTCGGCCTCGCGGCCCGGCAGCGCGCCGAGCCCGAACTCGCCGGCCTCGACATTGCCACGGACGGTGTTGACGCCGGTGACGACAACGCCGGCCTCCGCAGCCGCGGCGGCGACGCTTTCGGCCGGAACGTCATAGGGCCAGTGCATCTCGACGGCCGAAAACCCGGCGCGACCGGCAGCAGCGATACGGCCGAGGAGCGGAAGCTCGGCCCAGAGAAAGCCGAGATTGGCGGAAAAGCGCAGCATGTTCCCTTCCTTCTCAGGCGACGAAGCGGCCGCCGAGTTCGTCCTCGATATGGGCATGGATGATCTCGTCGAACCGCGTCTCGGCGGCGAAGCCGAGCTCGGCGGCGCGGCGGACGTCGAAATCTGTCGGCCATCCGGCGACGATGCGCTCGATGGTGGCATCGCTCTCGCGGCGAATGCGGGCGACGACCTTGTCCCCGGCAATGCGGCGGAGCGCCTCGATTTCATCGCCGACCGTGCAGGAAAGGCCCGGCAGCGAGATGGCGCGGCGCGGCCCGATCCGCGCGCCGTCGAGGGTAGCGGCGTGCTTCAGGAAGCCGACGGCGGCGCGCGGCGATGCGAACCAGTGGCGCACGCCCTCGGAGACCGGCAGGACGGCCTCGTGCCCGGCGAGCGGCTCTCGTATGATGTTGGAGAAGAAGCCCGACGCCGCCTTGTTCGGTTTGCCGGGGCGCACGCAAATCGTCGGCAAGCGGATGGCGACGCCGTCGAAGAAGCCGCGTCGCGTATAGTCGGAGAGCAGCAATTCGCCGATCGCCTTCTGCGTGCCGTAGCTCGTCAGAGGCGTCGTGAAGTAATCGTCCGGGATCTTGTCCGGGAACGGCGCACCGAACACCGCGATCGACGATGTGAAGACGACACGGGGCGTATAACCGTCGCCGACGAGGCGGATCGCATCGAAGAGATAGCGGGTCCCGTCGAGATTGATACGATAGCCCTTGTCGAAGTCGGCCTCGGCCTCGCCCGAGACGATCGCGGCGAGGTGGAAGACGATGTCGGGCCGGCCCGCGACCAACGAAGCGGCGACGCCCGGCTCCGAGATGTCGGCGGCGCGGCGGTCGACCGCGCCCGTGAAGCCTTCCGGCAGCGGCGGCTCCACGACATCAATGAGTGTCAGCCGCTCCAGGGCACGCTCGCCAAGCCCGCCATCGGCGACCAGCGCCGCGGTCAGCTTGCGGCCAACCATGCCGGCAGCCCCCAGGATCAGCACATGCATCGTCTCGTCCCTCCCGTCGGTTCTTGATATCGGTTCAATACGACTGGGCGGCCGCATGCAAGCGGCAACACAACTTGCCGCCCGTCAGCGCCAGAGTCCCCGCATGCGGGCGGCGAGATCGACCGGCGCCATCGGCCGCGCCGCTGGACCGGAGACAACCTTCTCCGGCGGCGGCCAAGCACGCTGGCGGAAATGCGGCAGCAGCGCCGGCGGGATGAAGCGGGTGCGCGCGGCATAGACATGGCGGTCGCCGCCACGCGGCTGGCCATGCACGAAAAAGCGCTGCGGCACCATGAGGTGCAAATCCTCCTTGGCGCGCGTCATCGCGACATAGAGCAGCCGCCGCTCCTCCTCGATTTCGGCCGAGGAGCCGGTCCCGAGATCGGAGGGAATGCAGCCGTCGACGGCGTTGAGCAGGAAGACCTGGTTCCATTCCTGACCCTTGGCAGAATGGATCGTCGAGAGGATCAGGTAATCCTCGTCGAGCAGCGGCACGCCAGCCTCGTCCGAGGTCGCGCCGGGCGGGTCGAGGGTCAGCTCGGTCAGGAAGCGCTCGCGTGTCGGGAAGGTGGCGGCGATGGCGGCCAGCTGGCCAAGATCGAGCGCCCGGACGGCAGCATCCTCGTAGCGCCGCTCCAGCCGCGGCTCGTACCAGGCGCTGAGCGCGGCGAGTTCGCCCGGCCAGCCAATGCTGCGCGCGGCGAGCGCCGTCATCAATGTTGCGAAACCCGTCCAGTCCTCGCGGGCGCGGGCCGGCGGCGCGAAGGCGGCGAGCGCCGCGGGGGGATCGGCGACGGCGGCGAGTTCGTCGAGCAGCCGGCCGGCCGTGCCGGGGCCGACACCCTCGACGAGCTGCACGGCGCGGAAGGCGGCGACGCGGTCGCGCGGATTCTCGGCAAAGCGCAGCAGCGCCAGGAGATCCTTCACATGCGCCGCATCGAGGAACTTGAGCCCGCCGAACTTCACGAAGGGGATGTTGCGGCGGGTCAGCTCGACTTCCAGCGGACCGCTGTGATGCGAGGCGCGGAAGAGGACCGCCTGCGCCTTCAGCGCCGTGCCGCATTCCCGCGCCGCGAGCACCTTCTCGACGACATAGCGCGCCTGGTCCGTCTCGTCTCGGACGGCGACGAGCGCCGGCGGCTCGCCACCTGCCCGGTCGGTCCAGAGATCCTTGGTGAACCGCTCCTGCGCGAGGCCGATCACGGCATTGGCGGCGGCGAGGATCGGCGCCGTCGAACGGTAGTTGCGCGCCAGCGTCACGATGGTCGCCGGCGGATCGAAGGCCTTGGGGAAATCGAGGATGTTGCGAAGTTCGGCGGCGCGGAAAGAGTAGATCGACTGCGCATCGTCGCCGACGACGGTGAGCCCGTCGCCGCGCGGCTTCAGGCGGTAGAGGATCGAAGCCTGCAGGCGGTTGGTGTCCTGGAACTCGTCGACCAGCACATGGTCGAACTGGGCCGCGACGCTCTCGGCGATCGTCGGCTCCGCCATGGCATGGGCGAGGTAGAGCAGCAGGTCGTCGTAATCGAGCACGTTCTGCCGCTGCTTGGCCTCGACATAGGCGGCGAACAGCGCCGCCAGTTCGTCCTTCCACATGGCACACCACGGGAAGACCTCGATCAGCGCCGTCTCGAGCGGCATCTCGGCATTCACGACGCGCGAATAGATCGCGAGGCAGGTGCCCTTCTGCGGAAAGCGGCTCTCCTTCTTCGAGAAGCCGAGCTCGTGCCGCGCGAGATTCATGAGATCCGCGGAATCCTCGCGATCATGGATCGTGAAGGCCGGGTCGAGGCCGATCCAGGACGCATATTCCCGCAAGAGTCGCGCACCAACGGCATGGAATGTGCCTGACCAGAGCAGCGCGCCGGCCAGCGCCTCGGCGCGGTCGCCAAAGCTCGCCGCGGCGATCCGCTCCACCCGGCGCGCCATTTCCGAGGCGGCACGGCGCGAGAAGGTCAGCATCAGAATGCGGCCGGGATCGGCGCCGTTGCGGATGAGATGCGCGACGCGGTGGGCGAGCGTGTTGGTCTTGCCCGAGCCTGCGCCGGCGACGATGAGCAGCGGTCCGGGGCTTCCGGCGGTGATGCCGTGCTCTGCGGCGCGGCGCTGGTCGTCATTCAGCCGCGCGAGGGGATCGGCGCTCATGTCTCTTTCAGCTTCTCGAATCGGGCCGGCCCGGCCGCGCGATTGCAGCACAATTCGCGTTTTGTTCGCAATGGTGCCAGAAGTAGCCCGCGAAGCGCGGCGCTCCGGCGCGGCTGTGGCGGCACGCGTTGAAAGGAAAAGAGCGCCGTGCCACCATTAGGCCATGGTACGCGGCAGTGCAGCATGTTATGCCGCAGTGCACTTTGCCCAGAGGATCGTTGATGACCGGTTCGAAGATCGTTCCCGTTATTCTCGCCGGCGGTTCGGGAACCCGGCTTTGGCCCATCTCCCGCGACAGCCTGCCGAAGCAGTTCCTCGGTCTCGGATCGCCGAAGACCTTTTATCAGGAGACACTGCAGCGGCTGCCGGAGAAGAGCAGCGGCGTGACCGACCCGATCGTTGTAACGAGCGACGATTTCCGCTTCTTCGCGCGCCGCCAGGCTGCCGAGGTCGGTATCGACGCGACCGTCGTGCTGGAGCCGGCCCGCCGCGACTCAGCCGCCGCGATGATCGTTGCCGCTCATATCGCGCAGCAGCGTTATGGCGAGGACTGCCTCGTGCTGGCGCTGGCCGCCGATCATCTCGTGCCCGACGCCAAGACCTTCCGCAGCGCCTGCCTCACGGCCGCCGCCGTCGCCGAAGAGGGCTACATCGTCACCTTCGGCATCACGCCGACCGAACCGCGCACCAGCTACGGCTATATCCGTCCTGGCGCGCCGCTCGGCGTTCCCGGCTCGTTCAAGGTCGAGCGCTTCGTCGAGAAGCCGAACCGCGAGACGGCCGAGGGCTATCTCGCCGAGGGTTATCTCTGGAATTCGGGCAATTTCATTTTCCCGGCGGCGCTGATGATCGCCGAGGCGGAGAAGTTCGAGCCCGAGATCGCCGCCGGCGCCGCGAGCGCCGTCGCCACCGCTACCGAGGATCTCGGGTTCATCCGACTCGGCAAGCCGGCCTTCCTGGCGACGCCGGCGAAATCGATCGACTACGCCGTGCTGGAGCGGACCGACAGGGCCGCCGTCATCGAGGGCCGCTTCGCCTGGTCGGACATCGGCAGCTGGGACGCGGTGCGTGAACTCGGCACGCCGACTGAAGAGGGCAACGTCACCTTCGGCCCGGTCTCGCTGCTCGACAGCCGCAACGCCTTCGTCCATTCCGAAGGCCCGCTCGTCACCGGCATCGGTCTCGATGGCTTCACCGTCATCGCCTCGGACGACGCCATCCTCGTGATGCCGACCGAGCGCAGCCAGGACGTGAAGCATCTCGTCGCCGGCCTCAAGGCCGAGAAGCGTAACGAGGCCAACGAGCACATCAAGATCCACCGCCCCTGGGGCACCTACCAGACGATCTGCCGCGGCGAGCGCTTCCATGTGAAGAAGATCGTGGTCGATCCCGGCGCGATCCTGTCGCTGCAGAAGCATCACCACCGCGCCGAGCACTGGGTGATCGTCAAGGGCACCGCCGAGGTGACGCTGGGCGACAAGGTCTACACGGTCAACGAGAACGAATCGACCTATCTGCCGATCGGCTCGATCCACCGCGTCGCCAACCCGGGCAAGATCCCGCTCGAGCTGATCGAGGTCCAGACCGGCTCCTATCTCGGCGAGGACGACATCGTCCGCCTCGAGGACAAATACGCCCGCGTCTGAGACCGGGGATTGGAGACAAGAGGGCGCCGGAGCAAGCCGGCGCCCTTTTTCATGGGCCTATTTTTCCAGCCGGGCGATGAGGCTCGACGTGTCCCAGCGGTTGCCGCCCATCGCCTGGACATCGCCATAGAACTGGTCGACCAGCGCCGTCACGGGGAGCTTCGCGCCGTTGCGCCGCGCCTCGTCGAGGCAGATGCCGAGATCCTTGCGCATCCAGTCGACGGCGAAGCCGAAATCGAACGAGCCGGCATTCATCGTCTTGTAGCGGTTCTCCATCTGCCAGGACTGCGCGGCGCCCTTGGAGATCACCTCGATCACGGCCTCGACATCCATGCCGGCGCGCTTGCCGAAATGCAGCGCCTCGGCGAGGCCCTGGACCAGACCGGCGATGCAGATCTGGTTCATCATCTTCGCGAGCTGGCCGGCGCCGGAGGGGCCGAGCAGCCGGCAGGCCCGCGCGTAGGCCTGGATCACCGGCTCGGCCTTGTCGAAATCGGCCGGATCGCCGCCGCACATCACCGTCAGCACGCCGTTCTCGGCCCCCGCCTGGCCGCCGGAGACGGGCGCGTCGACGAAGCCGAAGCCGCGCTCGCGCGCCGCGGCGTCGAGCTCGCGCGCGACATCGGCCGAGGCGGTCGTGTGATCGACGAAGACAGTGCCCTTGGCCATGGCCTCGAACGCGCCGTCCGGACCGATGGTGACGGCGCGGAGGTCGTCGTCGTTGCCGACGCAGCAGAAGACGAGATCCTGCCCTTTGGCCGCTTCGGCGGGGGTCGCCGCCGTCCTGCCGCCATGCGCCGCGACGAAGGATTCCGCCTTCGCGGCCGTGCGATTATAGACCGTCACGTCATGGCCCTTGGCCGCGAGATGGCGCGCCATCGGGAAGCCCATGACGCCGAGACCGAGAAACGCCACCTTTGCCATTGCCTAGCTCCTGAATTTCCGGGAGGCGCGAGGGTAGCCGCGCCGGACGCCATCTTCTAGACTCTCAAATCGTTTCAAGGGAGGACGTCCGA
The DNA here is from genome assembly GCA_017307955.1 of Allobosea sp. Classification (GTDB taxonomy): domain Bacteria; phylum Pseudomonadota; class Alphaproteobacteria; order Rhizobiales; family Kaistiaceae; genus Kaistia. The sequence goes on from JAFKFV010000021.1 coordinate 11,075, forward strand.
TGCCGCAGCAACCGCCGCTCGCCGTTTCAAGCTGGAGCCTGCACCGCGCGCTCGGGCTCGCCTGGTACAACCGGCCGGACAACGACATCGAGCCGAAGGCCGAGGAGACCTGGGGCAAGGGCTCCATGACGCTGCTCGAGTTTCCCGCAGCGGTCGCCGCGCTCGGCATCGACCGCGTCGAGATCTGCTCCTTCCATATCCGGACCCGCAATCCCGCCTATCTTGGCGAACTCAGCGCCGCGCTGGCGGCGAGCGGCGTCACGCTGCAGACGCTGTTGATCGAATATGGCGACATTTCCGACCCCAGGACCGCCGAGCGCGACCTCGCCTGGATCGAGCGCTGGATCGACACGGCGGCGATCCTCGGCGCGGAAAAGGCGCGCGTCATCGCGGGCAAGGCAAAGCCGACGCCGGAGGCGCTGACGCTGAGCGCGGCCGGCCTTTCGCGCCTCGCCCGCCACGGCGCATCGCGCGGCGTCGAAATCGTGACCGAGAACTGGTTCGATCTTCTCGCGACGCCTGCCGATGTCGAGGCGCTGTTCAGCCAGATCGACGGTCCCGTCGGCCTCAACGGCGATTTCGGCAATTGGGACGGACCGACCAAATACGCCGATCTCCGCGCCATTTTCCCGCGCGCCGTCTGCTGCCATGCCAAGGGCGACTTCTCGTCCGGCGCCCTCGACGAAGCCGATTACGGCGCCTGCCTGGACGTGGCGACCGAAGCCGGCTTCCACGGCCCCTATACGCTGATCTATGACGGACCCGATCCCGACGAGCTCGGCCATCTCGCCATCGAGCGTGACTTCATCCGCGCCCGATTCGCCTGACGAGAGCAACTCAGCGGCGCGCCGCGACGGCGCGGCGAGCGGGATCGGGCTGCTCCTCCGGCTGGTGCTCGAAGCTGTAATCGGCGAGCAGCAGGATGGCCCTCGCGAAGACGACCTCCTCATAGCGCGTTTTGTCGGCGTTCTGCCGCGCCTCGCCGGCCCGGCGCTCCAGCGTCGCGCGGATGAAGTTGTCGCCCTTCGTCCTCTGGAACCGCCGCGCCATCGCCTCGGCGCGACGGGCCTGTGTCTCCATGCGCCGCACCGCGCCGGCGATCTCGGTGCGCTGCCTTACCAGCGTGTCGCGGATGGCAGCGACGAGATCGACGCTCTCGAACGGGATGTCGCTGTCGAGCACCGAGGCGACCAGTTCGTGGATATGATCCATCGCCCGGCCGGCGAGCGCCGCCGCGTCGATCTCGCCCTCGTATCCGGCCGCGTCATAGGCGGCGCGGCGCTCGGGATCGGACAGGACTTCATAGGCATGGGCGAGGCGGTGGAACGCCTCGGCATTGCCGCCGGCATCGGGATGCGCCTGGCGGGCGCGGCGCCGATAGGCCTTGTCGATCTCGCCGGCGCCGGCGTCGGCCGCGACCGACAACTCGCTATAGAGGCTCTTCTTCTCGGCCACCGCCGTTCCCGCTGTTTCAGCCGTCCGTCATCAGGCAGCAGTCATGCCGCAGGAACGGGTGTCCCGTAAAGCCGCGCTCAGCCGCCGAACAGGCGCCCGAGGAAGCCGGGCTCGCGATGGATGACCGTTCCCGGCGGCGGCGCATCCGCCTGCCCCACCGCACCCGGCGGCACGGGACCGGGGTCGTAGCCCTGGCCGTAGTCCTGACCTTGGCCGTAATCCTGACCATAGCCCTCGCCGCCGTAGGTCTCGCGCGCGTTCGGCGGATAGCCGTTGGCGGCATAGCCGGGATCGGCCTCGGGCGGCGGAAGCGCTGCCGCGCCGCGCTCCGGATCGGTGACGGAGGCATAGTCGGACGGCCGCGTGCTTCCGGTGAGATCGGCGGCGGAGTCGACGAGACCGCCCGGCTGCGGCGGGGCCGCATCCTGCAGCGCGCCCGTCTGCTCGCCGCCCACCGTCTGCGGCGGGGCGGCGTCGGCCTGGAAGCGGGCCGGATCGCGGAAGGTATAGTCGCCCGGCAGATTGGCGACCGCGACGCCCTGATGCGCCTCGATCATGAAGCGGTTCCAGATCTCGGCCGGCAGCGAGCCGCCGGTCATGCGCTTGGTCGGCTTGAAGTCGTCATTGCCGAGCCAGACGCCCGCCGTGAGATTGGCGGTGTAGCCGACGAACCAGGCATCGCGGGAATCATTGGTGGTGCCGGTCTTGCCGGCCGCTGGCCAGCCGGCGATCGCCGCCTTGCGGCCGGTGCCGCGCGCCAGCGTATCGGACAGCATGGAATTCATCATGCCGACATAGGTCGGGTCGATCACCTGCACCGCATCGGCATGCGGACGCTGGTAGAGCACCTTGCCGTCGACCGATTTCACGCTGGTGATGACATAGGGCGCCACCGCATAGCCGCCATTGGCAAAGGGCACGTATGAATCGGTCAGTTCGAGCAGGTTGACCTCGGAGGTGCCGAGCGCGATCGAGGGATTGGGCTGCAGGTCGGACTTGATGCCGAGACGATGCGCCGTCGCGACCACGCCAGCCGGGCCGACCTCGTTGGCGAGCTGGACCGCAACCGTGTTGATCGAGAGCGCCAGCGCCGTCTGCAGCGTCACCGGGCCGCGATAGGTCTTCTCGTAGTTCTTCGGCTCCCATTTGCCGATCCGCGTCGGCTCGTCGATGCGCACGGTCTCAGGCGTCAGGCCGAATTCGAGCGCCGTCAGATAGACGAAGGGCTTGAAGGCGGAGCCCGGCTGGCGCTTCGCCTCGACCGCGCGGTTGAACTGGCTCTTCTCATAGTCGCGGCCGCCGACCATGGCGCGGACGGCGCCCGTCCCGTCGATCGCGACCAGCGCGCCCTGGCTGACGCCGTATTTCTTGCCGCTCTTGTCGAGCGTTTCCGTTACTGCGCGCGCGGCGGCGTTCTCCAGATGAGCATCGATCGTCGTCTCGACGGTGACGTCCTGATCGAGCGCACCGACGACGTCGGGCACGACATCGGCGACCCAGTCGGCGACGTAATAGGCACCGCTGCCGGCGCCCTGTTTCTGCGGCTCGACCGTCACCGCGACGGCCTGCTTTTCTTGGTCGGCGGTGATGAAGCCTTCCTCACGCATGGCGGAGAGGACGAGGTCGGCGCGCTGGTTGGCGGCTTCGGGATCGCTGGTCGGCGCATAGCGCGACGGCGCCTTCAACAGCGCGGCGAGAATCGCCGCCTCCTTCAGCGAGATCTCGCGCGCCGACTTGCCGAAATAGCGGCGCGAGGCGGCATCGACGCCGTAAGCGCCGGCGCCGAGATAGACGCGGTTGAGATAGGCCTCCATGATCTGGCTCTTGGAGTATTTGAGCTCCAGCCAGACGGCCATCATCGCTTCCTGCAGCTTGCGCTGGAAGGTGCGGTCCGGCTTCAGGAAGAGGTTCTTGGCGAGCTGCTGCGTGACGGTCGAGCCGCCCTGCACGACGCTGCCGGCGCGCGCATTCACATAGGCCGCGCGGACGAGTCCATAGGGATCGACGCCGAAATGCTCATAGAAGCGGCGGTCCTCGATGGCGACCACCGCCTGCGGCAGATAGGGCGGCAATTCGTCGATGCGCACGAATTCGCCACCGGTATCGCCGCGATTGGCGATCAGCGAGCCGTCATTGGCGAGGATCTTGATGTTGGGCGGCCGCTTCGGCAGCACCGACCAGTCGGTCGAGGACGGCAGCTGGCTCGCATAATAGACGACGCCACCGACCAGCGCGATCGAGCCCCAGACGGCGAGGATGATGCCCCACTTCACCGTCGCACGGAAAAAGCGGAAGACGCCCGAACCGCCCTGACGACGGCGTTCGCGCGCCTCGCGGCGACGGTCGGAGGCGCGGGCCCGGCGGCTGCGGGGCCGGTCGGTCTCGCCATCGAGATCGATGAAGTCCGCGTCCTCGGCATCGCGGGCGCGACCCGATCGGCCGCTCCGGCCGGAGCGTCCGAACATGGCCCGGTCCTCATCGCCGAGGCGAATCGTCGAGCCGTCATCCGCTTCCTCGCGGGGCCGGTCGAGGACCGGTTCGATCCGGTCGCGGCGTGGGGTCGGTCTCGCCATGCGGGCAGCGGGTCCTTCTGGCCGGAGGTCCTGAGTGGTGGTCCTTGCCCCGCGACATGAGCGCGGAATGCGGCGATTTCGCGGGACAGGCCGCGATCCGCGTCAGAATAGCCGAAGCATGTAGTCGATCTGTTAAGAATGCCGCGCGACACGCGCGGGGCGAAACGCATGGTATGGACCGGCTTCCCTTCGCCGGTCCGCTGCCCCATCTTCGGCGCGCCGAAAGGACCGCCCGTGCAAGCCGATACCGTTTCCGTCCTGCTGCCGCTCGCCGTGGAGGGGCCCTACACCTATCGGGTTCCGCCGGGTGTCGCCCTGGCGCCGGGCGACATCGTCCGCGTGCCGCTCGGGCCGCGCGAGATGCTGGGCGCGGTCTGGGACGATCCGCCGGACGGCAGCGTCGGCCACAATCGGCTGCGGCCGGTCGCGCATCGCTATGACGCGCCGCCGATCGAGGAGAGCCTCCGCCGATTCGTCGACTGGGTCGCGCGCTACACGATGACGCCGCGCGGCATGATCCTCCGCATGGTTCTGCGGGCGCCGGATGCCCTGCTGCCCGAGCGGGCGATCGCCGCGCTGCGCTTCTCGGGAAACGTCCCGGCGCGGCTGACGCCGGCGCGCGAGACCGTCCTCGCGAAGATGAGCGACGGCGAGCCGCTGCCGAAATCTGGCCTTTCCGCTGCGCTCGGCGTCTCCCCGGCCGTCATCGCCGGACTGGTCGCACAAGGGACGCTCGTCGAAGCGGCGATCGCGCCACCGCCCGTCGCGGCCCTGCCGGATCCCGACCATGCGCGGCCGGAGCTCGGCAGCGGCCAGATCGAGGCGGCCGAGGCGCTGCGCGCGATGGTCGATGCCGGAAGTTACGAGGTCGCGCTGATCGACGGCGTCACCGGATCAGGCAAGACGGAGGTCTATTTCGAGGCGGTGGCGGAGGCGCTCCGCCGCGGAAAGCAGGCGCTGATCCTCTTGCCGGAGATCGCGCTCACCGGCGACTTCCTCGACCGCTTCGCCCGCCGCTTCGGCGCCCGGCCGGCGGAATGGCATTCCGAACTGCCGCAGCGTGGGCGCGAGCGCGTGTGGCGCGGCGTCGCCGACGGCAGCGTCCGGGCGGTCGTCGGCGCCCGCTCGGCGCTCTTCCTGCCCTTCCGCGAGCTCGGGCTCGTCATCGTCGACGAAGAGCATGACGCCGCCTACAAGCAGGACGAGGGCGTGACCTATCATGCGCGCGACATGGCCGTGGTGCGCGGCAATCTCGGCGCCTTTCCGGTCATCCTCGCCTCGGCGACGCCCTCGATCGAGAGCCGCGTCAATGCCGACCAGGGCCGCTATCGCCGCCTGCATCTCCCGGCTCGGTTCCGCGCCGCGAAGCTGCCGGAAATCCGCGCCATCGACCTTCGCGCCGATCCGCCCGAGCGCGGGCGCTTCCTGTCGCCGGTGCTCGTCACGGCCATGGAAGAGACCCTCGCGGCAGGTTCGCAGTCGCTGCTCTTCCTCAATCGCCGCGGCTATGCGCCCCTGACTCTCTGCCGCACCTGCGGCCACCGCTTCCAGTGCCCCAACTGCTCCAGCTGGCTGGTCGAGCATCGGTTCCGCGGCCAGCTCGTGTGCCACCATTGCGGCCATACCGAGCCGCGGCCGAACCACTGCCCGATCTGTGCCAGCGAGGACAGCCTCGTCGCCTGCGGCCCGGGCGTCGAGCGCATCGCCGAGGAGGTGACGGCCCGCTTCCCGCAGGCGCGCGCGATCGTCCTTTCCAGCGACATGCAGGGCGGCGTGCAGCAGATGCGCAGCGAACTGGAGGCGATCCGGTCGGGCGCAGTCGATATTGTTATCGGCACGCAGCTCGTCGCCAAGGGCCATAATTTCCCCGGCCTCGCGCTGGTCGGCGTCATCGATGCCGATCTCGGCCTCGCACAGGGCGATCCGCGCGCGGCGGAGCGGACGTTCCAGCTTCTGGCGCAGGTGACGGGGCGCGCCGGACGGGCGGGCGGCGACAGCCGCGCCTTCCTGCAGACCTATGCGCCGGATCATCCGGTCATCGCAGCCATCGCATCGGGCGATTCCGAGGCCTTCTACCAGCGCGAGATCGAGGCGCGGCGGGTCTCGGGCCTGCCGCCCTTTGGCCGTCTCGCCGGCCTCATCGTCTCGGCCGCCGACCGGGCGAGCGCCATGGCGCATGCGCAGGCGCTGCGGCGGCTGGCACCGCCCGAGGACGTCGCGATGGTGCTCGGCCCCTCCGAGGCGCCGCTCGCGGTGCTGCGCGGCCGCCATCGCTTCCGCCTGCTCGTCCGGGCGCCGCGCGGCTTCGATCTGCAGGGTTTCATCGCCGGCTGGCTTGCCGCATCGCCACCGCCGCGCGGCAGCGTGAAGGTGCAGATCGACATCGATCCGCTGAGCTTCCTATAGGCCGACGGGCGCAAGCCGCCTTGCGAAGCGGCGCCAAGCGGGTTAGCCCATCTGCGGACCGTGCGGCATCCCCCGGCACGGCCCGCCGCACGAGCAGGAACCAGCATGGCCACCAAGAAAGTCATCTACGATACGGATCCCGGCGTCGACGACGCCATGGCGCTTCTCTTCCTGCTCGCGGCGCCCGATGTCGAACTCGTGGGCGTGACGACGGTGCTCGGCAATCACCGCATCGACGTCACCACGCGCAATGCGCTGTTCCTCAAGGACACGTTCGGCTTCGATGCTCCCGTCGCGCGCGGCGCCGGCCGTCCGCTCGTCCTCGAGGAGAAGGACCCGCCGGTCTGGGTGCATGGCGAGAACGGCCTCGGCGACATCCTGCTGCCCGAGACGATCCGCTCGGAGGAGCATCCCCTGCCCGCGCACCGCTTCATCATCGAGACCGTGCGCAAGCATCCGCACGAGATCTCGATCGTCGCCGTCGGCCGCATGACCAATCTCGCACTGGCGCTGCGCGAGGACCCCGAGATCGCCTCGCTGGTCAAGGAAATCGTCATCATGGGCGGCGCCTTCGGCTATCGCGGCCATTCCGGCAATGTCACGCCGGTGGCGGAGGCCAACATCATCGGCGACCCGCATGCCGCCGACGAGATGTTTGCCGCGTCCTGGCCGATCGTGGTCGTCGGGCTCGACGTCACGCAGGAAGCGATCATGAGCACGCCCTATCTCGAGGCGCTGCGCGATCAGGGCGGCCATATGGGCCGGTTCATCTGGGACGTGTCGCGCTATTACGAGCGCTTCTACCGCTCCTCCACCAAGTTCGACGGCATCCCGGTGCACGATTCCTCGGCGGTCGCCTATCTGCTCGACCCGACGCTGTTCACGACCCGCGGTGGACCGATCCGTGTCGTCACCGAAGGCATCGCCATCGGCCAGACCATCCAGGCGCCCAACACGCGGCGCTTCCCGCCGAACAACGCCTGGGAAGGGCTGCCCGATCACAAGATCTGCATCGACGGCGACGCCGACCGCTTCCTCGAGCTCTATTTCGACACCATCGTCGCCGCCGCGGCGAACGGCGCCTGAGGAGCGTGTCCATGGCCGAGAGCGACGAGCCGCTGCTGCTGGTCACGTCCATACCGCCGCGCTTCGGCGGCGAGGACGAACGGCGCCAGCTTTCGCGCGCCGGCCTCACCATCGCCGATGCGGTCGCCTCCTTCGAGGCGGCCGGCTTCCGCGTGGTCTCGGTAAACCGCGAGGGCGAGAAGGCCGGAATCCACGGCTATCCGACGGTCGAGATCACCGAGGTGCCGCCGGGCGGGCTCTTCCCCAACAAATACGGCCCGAGCTTCGGCCAGATCCTCGCGACGTTCGGCGAGGCGCCCGGCGCCGTCGTCAATGCCGACATCTATATGGTGAAGAGCGACGTCGCGAAGGTGCTGCGCGAGCGGCCCGGAACGGTGCTCATCGCCCGCCGGCTCGACGTGGCGACGCAGGCGAAGGGCGTCGTCGGAACCTATAATCGCGGCATCGACGGCATCTTCTTCTCGGGCGGCGCGCTGGCCGAACTCGCCGCCGATCCCGACCTCGGCGCGTTCCAGATGGGCGCGCCCTATTGGGACATCCTGCTGCCGACCGCCGCCTCGCTGCATCATCCGGTCGCCTTCGTGCCGGCGCCGTTCCTCCTGCACGAGATCCATCCGGCGCGCTGGAACTCGGCTGACTACAAGATGCTCCGCGAGCGGGCGGTCAATGTCATCGTGGCGCATGCCCGCCGCTACAAGGATGTGCGTCCGCAGGCAGCCGCGTTTCTTGCCGGGCTCGAGGGTTTTCTCGGCGGGCCGTTCGAGCCGCTGACCGAGAAGAAGATCAAGGACAGCGCGGTCTACATGAATCTCTGGCTCGCGAAGATCGAGCAGAGCCCGAGCCGGATCGTCGCCGTCGACTACAACGATCCGACGATCAACCGCTTCATCTCGCAGCTTTTCGGCCATACCGCCGAGGCGCTGTCGATCGCGAACTGGCTGGATGCGCGCGAGGACGACGGCAAGGAATCGCTCCTCGCCAAGGTCCACCGCTTCGTGAAGCTGATGCTGCGGACCCGCCGCGCTCAGAAGAAGGTGGCGCGGGTCAAGAAGCTGTTTCCGAACTGACACGCGGCGGAGGGCGCCCGCCGAGCCGCGTCGTCGCCTCGGCGCCAGCCTTCACGCCCTCGGCGAGGCAGTGCTCCAGCCCGGCGCCGCCGAGGCGCGCCGCCAGGAATCCCGCCAGGAACGCATCGCCAGCCCCGGTCGTGTCGACGACCTCGACCGCGGGCGGCACGGCTTTCAGCAGCAGTTCCGAGGTCGCGACTTCGGCACCGAGCGCCCCCCGCTTCACCGCGACGGTCTGGTAGCGCTCGGTCAGGAACCGCGCCTGCTCGCGCGGCTCCGTGGAGCCCGAGAGGAACGCGGCCTCGTCGGCATTCGGGAAGAGGATCGAGGCGTCGCGCGTCCAGCCGAGGAAATTGTCGCGGCCGACCTCCTCCAGGAAGCCGACCGAGGACGGATCGACCGTCACCGCGATGCCGCGCGCCCGCGCTACTGCCATCAGCGACATCACCGCCGCGCGCGGCCCCGGCGCGACCAGCGCATAGCCCGAGACATGCAGGAGATCGAGCCCGGCGAGCAGGGAGACCGGCAGATCGTCATTGGAAAGCGAGTCGTTGGCGCCGCGATCGGTCAGGAAGGAGCGCTCGCCGCCCTCGGAAATGATCGCGACCAGCATGCCGGTCTCGCGGGTCTCGTCGATGCCGAGGCGGGGCGTGACGCCGGCGGCGGCAAGCGACCGCGCCTGCTCGTCTGCGTCGCGGCGGCCGACCTTGCCCGCGAGCGCGACGGGCACGCCGCGATGGGCGAGCCAGGCCGCCTGATTGCACGCCGAGCCGCCGGGCAGCACGCCGATCTTCGCGCGCCGGTCGGAACCGGGAATGATCGGACCCTCCGGACGGACCAGGATATCGGTCATCACATCGCCGACGACGAGAACGCGCGGCGGCGGCAGCAGGGGCAGGGCGTCGGTCTTGGAAGAGGTCATCGGGCCGCCGAATCGTGAAGGGTCTTGCTTCCGCCCTTCTATAATGCGAATCGCGGCCGTCACATGAGCCGTCATATCTGTCCCGTGACGCCGCCGGCCCCATGGCCGCCCGACTGCCGAGCCCGAAGGATCCGCGATGACCGCCGAGAACCCGCTTCTCACCGCCTGGACGACGCCCTTCGGCATGCCGCCCTTTGCCGCCATCCGGCCGGAGCATTACCGCCCCGCCTTCGAGACGGCGATCGCCGAACATCAGCGCGAGATCGCGGCGATCGCCGACAATCCCGAGCCGCCGACCTTCGCCAACACGGTCGAGGCGATGGAGCGCGCCGGCCGGCTGCTCGACCGCGTCGCCTCGGTGTTCTTCAACCTGACCGGCGCCCATACCAGCGATGCGCTGGAAGCGATCGAGCTCGAGGTGGCCCCGCTGCTCTCGCGCCATCGCAGCGCCATCTATCTGAACGAGCAGCTGTTCCAGCGCATCGACGCCATCGTGAAGGCGGCGCCGAAGGACCTCGATGCCGAGCAGGCTCGCGTCCTCGAGCGCTACCATACCGGTTTCCGCCGCTCCGGCGCCGGTCTGCCGGCCGAGGTCAAGCAGCGCCTCGCCGCCATCTCCGAGCGCCTCGCGACGCTCGGCACCAATTTCGGGCAGAACGTGCTCGCCGACGAGAAGGGCTGGTCGCTGGTGCTCGAAGGCGAGGACGACCTCGCCGGCCTGCCGGACTTCCTGGTCGCGGCGGCGGCTCAGGCGGCGCGCGACCGGGGCCTCCCCGGGGGGCAGCATCTCATCACGCTGTCGCGCTCGTCGATCGAGCCCTTCCTGCAGTTCTCGGCTCGCCGCGACCTGCGCGAGAAGGCGTTCCTCGCCTGGATCGCCCGCGGCGAGGCCGGCAAGACCGACAATCGCGGCATCATCGCCGAGACGATCGCGCTGCGCAGCGAGCAGGCGACGCTGCTCGGCTATGAAAGCTTCGCGCATTTCCGTCTCGACGATTCCATGGCCAAGACGCCGGAAGCGGCGATGGCACTTTTGACCTCGGTCTGGGAGCCCGCGCGCAGCCGCGCCCTCGAGGAGCGCGCGGCGCTGCAGGCGCTGGTGCGCGAGGAGGGCGGCAATTTCGAGCTCGCCGCGTGGGACTGGCGCTATTATTCCGAGCGCCGCCGCAAGGCCGAGTTCGATCTCGACGAGGCGCTGCTGAAGCCCTACCTGCAGCTCGACAAGGTGATCGATGCGGCCTTCGACACCGCTTCACGCCTGTTCGGTGTCCGCTTCAAAAAGCGCGCGGATATCCCGGCCTATCATCCGGATGTGCGCGTCTTCGAGGTGACCGACGCGAGCGGCGCTCCGGTCGGCCTCTTCCTCGGCGATTATTTCGCCCGTCCGTCCAAGCGCAGCGGCGCCTGGATGAGCGATTATCGCGGCCAGGAAAAGCTCGTCGCCGACATCCGGCCGATCATCGTCAATGTCATGAATTTCGCGAAGGGCGCAGACGGCGCGCCGACTCTGCTCTCCTATGACGACGCCCGGACGCTGTTCCACGAATTCGGCCATGGGCTGCACGGCCTGCTCTCGGACGTGACCTATCCCTCGATCGCCGGCACCAATGTCGCGCGCGATTTCGTCGAGTTCCCGTCCCAGCTCTACGAGCACTGGTTCGAACGCCCCGAGATCCTGTCGCGCTTTGCCGTCCACTACCGGACCGGCGAACCGATGCCGGACGCGCTGATCGCGCGCCTCAAGGCGAGCCGGAGCTTCAATCAGGGCTTCGCAACGGTCGAATATGTCGCTTCGGCTTTGGTCGACATGAAGCTGCATCTCCTGAAAGAGGCGCAGAGCCTCGACGCAACCCGCTTCGAGAAGGCCGTGCTCGACGAGATCGGCATGCCGGAGGCAATGGTGATGCGCCACCGCACGCCGCATTTCCAGCATGTCTTCGCCGGCGACGGCTATTCCTCGGCCTATTACAGCTATCTATGGTCCGAGACGCTCGACGCCGACGGCTTCCGCGCCTTCGAGGAAGCCGGCGACATCTTCGCGCCCGAGCCGGCGCAAAAGCTCAAGGACTTCGTCTATGCCGCCGGCAACCGCCGCACGCCGGACGAGGCCTATCGCGCCTTCCGCGGCCGCGACCCCGACCCTTCGGCGCTTCTGGAGAAGCGCGGCCTCATGGACACCGCCGTCTGAGCGGCTCCATCCCCATTCAGGAGACATGACATGACCACCGACAAGCCCGCCGTCACCAAGGCCGACCTCTCGGCGATGGAACTGAAGATGCTTGCCCGCGTCTCGCGGCCCGGCCCCTATGTCGGCCTCGACGGCAAGGCCGTCCAGCGCCTCATCGAACTCGGCCTCGTCCGCGGCCGCGTCAACACCTACGCCCTGACGGAAGAAGGCTTCGCGGTCCTGAAGGAGTAGCGAGAAGGAGGGGGCCGCTCCGGCCCCCTTTCGCGATGCTTCATACGTCCAGATTGACGACGTTGAGCGCGTTGTCCTGGATGAAGTCGCGGCGGGGTTCGACCTCGTCGCCCATCAGCTTGGCGAAGATGTCGTCCGCGGCGTCGGCTTCCTTGATGCGCACCTGCAGCAGCGAGCGGACATTCGGGTCGAGCGTCGTTTCCCAGAGCTGGGACGCGTTCATCTCGCCGAGGCCCTTGTAGCGCTGCAGCTGGATGCCCTTGCGGCCGGCCGCATAGACGGCGTCGAGCAGCGAGCGCGGTCCGAAGATCGGCGTCTCCAGGTCCTTGCGGCGGAAGACAGACGGCGTGTCGAATACCTCGCGCAGCTTGGCCGAGATCGAATCGAGCTTCCGGGCGTCGGCGGAATCGATCAGCGCCGCGTCGATCATCGCCGCCTCGCGCACGCCGCGCACCTCGCGCTCGAAGAGATAGCCACCGTCGCGGCCGAGCGTGCCGGTCCAGCCGCGCTCGATCTCGTCCGAGATGGCATCGAGACGCTCGGCGACCGTCTTCACCGCCGCGAGCGCCCGCTCGGGATCGTTCATCACGGCGCCGTTGAGCGCGCCGGCGATCGCCGCCTGCTCGACGAGACGGCGGTCGTAGCGCGTATGCAGCCCGTCGATCAGGTGCTTCACATTGCGCGCGTCGTTCACGACGGCCGCGAGATCGGCGCCTGCGCGCACCTCGCCGCCCTGCAGCTCGAGCCGCGCCTCGTCGACGCCCTGCTCGATCAGATAGTCCTCCAGCGCGCGCTCGTTCTTCAGATACTGCTCCGACCGGCCCTTGGTGACCTTGTAGAGCGGCGGCTGGGCGATGAAGACATGGCCGCGCTCGATGAGCTCGGGCATCTGGCGGAAGAAGAAGGTCAGCAGCAGCGTGCGGATATGGGCGCCGTCGACGTCGGCGTCCGTCATGATGATGATCTTGTGGTAGCGCAGCTTCTCGGGCGCGAACTCGTCCTTACCGATCGAGGTGCCGAGCGCGATGATCAGCATGCCGATCTGCTCGGAGGAGAGCATCTTGTCGAAGCGCGCGCGCTCGACATTGAGAATCTTGCCGCGCAGCGGAAGCACGGCCTGGTTCTCGCGGTTGCGGCCCTGCTTGGCCGAGCCGCCTGCCGAGTCGCCCTCGACGATGAAGAGCTCGGACTTGGCCGGGTCGCGCTCCTGGCAGTCGGCGAGCTTGCCGGGCAGCGAGGCGATGTCGAGCGCGCCCTTGCGGCGGGTCAGCTCACGCGCCTTCCTCGCCGCCTCGCGCGCCGTCGCCGCCTCGACCACCTTCGAGACGATCTGCTTCGATTCGCCCGGATGCTCCTCGAACCACTGGCCGAGCAGGTCGTTGACGAGACCCTCCACCACCGGGCGAACCTCGGAGGAGACGAGCTTGTCCTTGGTCTGAGACGAGAATTTCGGATCGGGCACCTTCACCGAGAGAACCGCGGTCAGTCCCTCGCGGCAGTCGTCGCCCGAGAGCGCGACCTTCTCGCGCTTGGAAATACCCTCGCGGTCGGCATAGCCGGTCACCTGCCGCGTCAGCGCGGCGCGGAAACCGGCGAGATGCGTGCCGCCGTCGCGCTGCGGGATGTTGTTGGTGAAGCAGAGCACATTCTCGTGGTAGCTGTCGTTCCACCACATCGCGACCTCGACCGAGATGCCGTCGCGCTCCGACTTGATGGCGATCGGCCCCGAGAGCAGCGGGTGCTTGGCGCGGTCGAGATAGCGGACGAAGGCCTCGAGACCGCCGTCATAGATCAGCTCCTCGCGGCGCGGCTCGACGCCGCGGCGATCGGTCAGCACGATGCGGACGCCCGAATTCAGGAAGGCCAGCTCGCGCAGCCGGTGCTCCAGCGTGTCGAAATCGAACTCGGTCCGGCTGAAGGTCTCGGTTGAAGGGAGGAAGGTGATCTCGCTGCCCGAGCGTCCCTCATAGACGCCGCTGACGGACTGCGACTCGTAGCTGCCGGTCACCGCGAGCGGGGCATCGGCGACGCCATGCGTGAAGCTCATCTCGTGGATCTTGCCGCCGCGGCGGATCTTGAGCCGCAGCCAGGTCGACAGAGCATTGACGACCGAGACGCCGACGCCATGCAGGCCGCCCGAGACCTTGTAGGAATTCTGATCGAACTTACCGCCGGCATGCAGCTGGGTCATGATGACCTCGGCCGCCGAAATGCCCTCGCCGCTGTGGATGTCGGTCGGAATGCCGCGGCCATTGTCGATGACCGTGCATGAGCCGTCGGGATTGAGCGTGACGGAAACGAGATCGGCATGGCCGGCCAGCGCCTCGTCGATGGCGTTGTCCACGACCTCATAGACCATGTGGTGCAGGCCCGACCCGTCGTCGGTGTCGCCGATATACATGCCCGGCCGCTTGCGCACGGCGTCCAAGCCCTTGAGCACCTTGATGGAATCGGCGCCGTAGGCTTCCGAGGCATTGTCGCGGGCGATATCGGTCATCAAGTCTTTCCCGTTGGACCGGACCCGGGGCAAGAGAGCCGCGGGGCAGGCTACGATTCGTTCGGCTAATCTATTGCTTCTGCGATGGAATTGCACCTTTGGCCCTAGCGCTGAAAGACGGCGCCAAGGTGGCGGAGCCCATGCCAGGCGAAGCGGCTTGCGCATGGGACGCCAAAGCGGCGATCCTTGCGCCGGCTGCCCTCCCCGCCGCCGCAACCGGAGCCGCCGCCGATGATGCACTGGATCGATCAGTTCCTGGCCAGCTATGGCCTGATCGTCGTCTATCTCGGCGTGATCATCGAGGGAGACAGCGTCCTGCTCGCGGCGGGATTTCTGGCGCATCAGGGCATCCTGCACCCGACGGGCGTCTTTCTCGCCGCCTTCGCCGGCTCGCTGACCGGCGATCAGGTCCTCTATTATATAGGCCGTTACGCCCGCGATTCGAGGCTGGTGAAGCGCCAGTCGGCCCGCCCCGCTTTCGCCCGCGTACTCGACCTCATCCACCGGCACCGGGTGCTGTTCATCCTCTCGTTCCGCTTCATCTATGGCGTCCGAACGATCAGTCCGATCGCGATCGGCATAGCCGGCGTACCGCCGCTGCTCTACACCGTGCTCAACGTCATCGCCGCCGCCGCATGGGCGGCGCTGATCACCGCGATCGGCTATCTGTTCGGCCAGCTCATCGAGCAGTATTCCGGCCGCCTGCACGGGCTGGAGCACAAGCTGCTGATCGCGCTCGCCATCGGCGCGGTCTCGCTGGTCGTCCTGCATGTCGCCCGCAGCACGCTGATGAAACGGCAGGGCCGGCAGGCCGAGACCAAGGCCAAGAACGACTAGTTCGGCTCGGGCGTCTGGTGGCGTTGCTTTGGGGTCTTGAGGCCCGACCAGCTGGCATTGATCTCGGCGCCGACTAGCACGACGAGCGCCGTGAACCACAGCCAGAGCAGCAGGATCACCGGGCCGCCGAGCGAGCCATAGGTCGCGTCATAGACGGCAATGCGCGTCACGTAGAACGAGAACAGCGAGCAGCCCGGCAGCCAGATCAATGTCGCCGCGATGGCTCCCGGCATCATGCGGCGCGCCCGCCGCCAGGGGCCGCCGGGCTTCCTGTGCGGCACGACGAAATAGACCGCCGAGATCGACAGGAAGGCGATCAGCGCCAGGATCGGCCAACGGATGAGCAGAAGGGTTGCGGTGTTGGCATTCGGCGCATGGAGCAGCGACAACGCCACGGGAACGGCGGCAATCACCGAGAGCGTCAGCACGGCGAAGATGACGGCGCCGATCGTCAGGAGCAGCGAGATGCCGATCGAGACGAAGATGTTGCGGTCGTCGCGCACCTCATAGGCGAAGTTGACGCCGCTCATGAGCGCGGCGACGCCGGCGCGCGCCGACCAGAGCGCGATCGCGGTCGCGATGATGAGGCCGGTGTTGAGCTGCGCCGGCCCCTTCCTCGCGAGGCCGGTGAGGAAATCGAGCACGATCGGCCGTGCCTCGTCGGGCAGGATCGAGGCGATCTGCCCGGCGTGCTTGGTGACGTTCGAGAGGTCGAACAGAAGGCCGTAGAGGGAGATGAAGATCGCGAGCGCAGGGAAGACGGCGAGGAAGCTATAGAAGGCAACGCCGGCCGCTATCAGCGCGTCGTCATGGGCGACGAAGCGGACAAAGACATTGGAGAGGAGCTTCCAGCCCGTGACGTGCCAAGGCCGCCGCGACAATGTCGCGGCGGTTTCGCTGCGCGAGGTCTGCGCCTCGGCCGCATCAGCCCGCATCGCCATCCAGTCAATCCCTCGTGCCGAGCCTCTCCATGCTAGCAGAAAGCGGGCAAGGCTTGGTGCATCGGCGCGCGGCTCATCGCCGCGTGAAGGCCGCCGCGGCGAGGGCGGAGGCCAATGCCGCCGTCGCGGCAATCAGCGCCACGGCCATGACCGGCCGATCCATCCCGCGCTGGACGAGGGCGCCAGCGATGGCCGAGCCCTTGCGCTCGGCTGTCCTGGCGCGCGCCTCGGCCTCGTCGGCGAGATCGTGGAAGACGTTGCGGACGGTCTCGCGCTGGTCGCGGACGGCGCGGGCGGCTTCCGAGGTCGCGGCGCGGGCGGCGCGCCGGGCCTGCGAGCTCATCGCACTCGCGGTTGCGGTGATCCGGGCCGCTGCCTGTTCGATATCGTCCTGCCGTGACATGACGCACCTCTCTTCCATGGTGAGACTTGCATTGTGAAGACGGGCGTCAACGCTTGGGGGCTGCGAAGGTTCACCGCTTGGCCAAGCTTCAGCGTGGCGGCGGATCGCTTTCTCCGGCCACCAGCTCCATCGGCCAGACTTCCTGGACGAGACCGAATGGCTGGCTGTCGCGATAAGCAGGCATCGATGCGAGCAGGCCCTGCGCGAGGCGGCGGCCGAGATCGATGAGCGAGATGTCGAAGCAGGTGAGCGCCGGCGAGAGGAAGCGCGCCTGGGGCGAGTGACGCAGCCCGATCACCGCCATGTCGCGGCCCGGCGTCAGGCCCGCCTCATGCAGCCGCCGATAGACGCCGATCGCCATGATCTCGTTGACGAGCAGCATCGCGGTCGGCCGCTGATCGAGCGCGAGAAGGGCGTCGGCGGCATGATAGCCGCCCTCCTCGCTGGTCTGCTCCGAGCGCACCAGGAGACCCGGATCATAGGCGAGGCCATTCGCCGACAGGGCAGCGCGATAGGCGTCGGCGAAGACATAGCCGAGATTGAGTTCCGTGCCCGGCGTGACGAGCCCGATGCGGCGATGGCCGCGCGCGACCAGCCGGTTGACCGCCTTGGTCGCGACACCTTCGAAGTCGAGATCGATCCAGGGATGGCTGCCGCCCGAAAGGCTGCGCCCGAGCGCGATAAAGGGAATCTCCCGCTCGATCAGGAAGTCGATGCGCGGGTCATGCCGCTGGATGGCCGAAATGAACAGGCCGTCGACGAAGCGGCGCGCCACGACGCGGCGCAGATAGTCATAGGGATCATCGTCCGACGGGCAGAGAAGCACGACGAGATCGAGGTGGTGGGCGGCGAATTCCTTCTGCACTCCGACATAGATGCTGGAGAAGAAGCTGTCGCCATGCGTACCCGTTTCGCTGTTGGTCTCGACCATGAAACCGATGGCGTTGGTCGTCCCCTGGCGGAGGCTGCGGCCGGACTGGTTGGGAACATAACCGAGTTCCGCCGCCGCCTCGAGCACGCGCCGCCGCGTCTCGGCATTGACGTCCGAGCGCCCGTTGAGGGCGCGCGAGACCGTGCCGATGGAAATATTCAGATGGCTGGCGAGGTCGCGGATGCTCAAGCGGCGTGGTCTCCTTCCCGGTCGAGCCGCCGCGGGGCGTCCCGTGCTGCCCTCCTCCCGACATGCACGGCAAGGGTTGTCCTATTGGTCTGCCACATCGGCGCTCTTGACAAGAGGCGAGTGACGTTGTGTGATCGTAAACGTTTACGACATCGATGCAGCGCACCGAAAACGTTTGCGATGCAGCAATCGATGTCTTGGGGAGGAGTGTTCCGAAATGCAGCGTGCCGCGCTAATCGGCTGCGGAGCCATGAGTCGCGCCTGGTTCGAGGCCGCGAAGACGATCGACGGTCTTGAGATCGTCGGTGTCGCCGATATCGACGCGGACCGCGCCGCTGCGCGCGCCACGGAATTCGGCCTCGGCGACGTCGTGATCGCGACCAGTATCGAGGACCTCCTCGCGAAGGCCGAGCCGGACATCCTGTTCGACGTCGTCGTGCCCGGCGCCCGGCATCATGTCGTTTCCGCCGCGCTCGCCGCCGGCTGCCATGTCCTGTCCGAAAAGCCGATGGCGGATTCGCTCGACCAGGCGCGCGACCTCGTCGCCCGCGCCCGCGCCGCCGACCGGTTGCATGTCGTCATTCAGAACCGCCGCTATCTTGCCGCGCCGCGCCGCATCCGCCGCCTGATCGCGAGCGGCGCCATCGGCGACGTGACGTCGATCCATTGCGACTTCTTCCTCGGGCCGCATTTCGGCGGCTTCCGCGAGGAGATGAATCATGTCCTGCTGCTCGACATGGCGATCCACACCTTCGACGCGGCGCGCTTCCTGGCCGGCGCCGAGCCGGAGGGCGTCTATTGCCGCGAGTGGGAGCCGAAGAACTCCTGGTACAAGCAGGGATCGTCGGCCGCCGCGATCTTCGAGTTCGGCGACGGCGTGATCTTCAACTATCGGGGTTCCTGGTGCGCCAACGGGCTCGGGACAAGTTGGGAGAGCGCCTGGCGCATCACCGGGACCAAGGGTTCGCTCGTCTGGGACGGGCATGACGATATCCGGGCCGAGATCGCGACCGGCGAGATCAAAGGCCTGTTCTCCGAGGTGGCCGCCGTCGAGATTCCTCCACTCGACGCGTCCGACAGGACAGGCGGCCACCTCGGCCTCGTTCAGGATTTCATCGCCGCCACGCGCGGCGGCCCGGTACCGGAGACGGTCGGCTCGCAGAATATCAAGAGCCTCGCGATGGTGTTCGGCGCCATCGAGAGCGCAACGTCAGGTCGCCGCGTCGAGATCAGCGTCTGAGGCGCCCTCGCCTCGCCGCTTCGCATGCCCAAGGAGACAATGGTGAGCAATCCCGCCCTCGATATCCGCATCGGCACGATGGTGAAGGGCAATGCCCCCGATCCGGCCGCCTATGTCCGCCAGATCCTGCCGCTCGGCTTCGAGTCCATCGAGCCCTTCTTCTGGCAGACGATCGGCGACAAGGACATTCCCCGCCTCGCCGGCGAGCTGAAGGATGCGATCGGCGACCAGGACGTCGTGATCGACACGCTCGGCATGTTCGGCAACCCGCTCGAGGATACCGATCTCGACCGCCAGACGCTCGAGGGCTGGAAGACGCTGATCGACAACGCCCATCTCTTCGGCGCGAAGACCATCGCCGGCTTCACCGGCCGCCTGCGCGGCCGTCCGCTCGAGGAGAGCCTGCCGCGCTACAAGGAAGTCTTCGGCGAACTCGCCAAGCGTGCTGCCGACAAGGGCGTCCGGCTCGCCTTCGAGAACTGCGCCATGGACGGCAACTGGGCGAGCGGCGACTGGAACATCGCGCATAATCCGGATGCCTGGGAACTGATGTTCAACGAGACGCCGGACGACAATATCGGACTCGAATGGGAGCCGTGCCATCAGATGGTCTATCTGATCGACCCGATCCCGCAGATCCGCAAATGGGCGCCGAAGTTCTTCCACATCCACGGCAAGGACGCGACGATCCGCTGGGACGTGATCCGCGAAAACGGCATCTTCGGCAAGTACCCCTTCGTGCAGATGCGCTCGCCCGGCTTCGGCGACAGCGACTGGACCCGCATCATCAGCGAGCTGCGCCTCGCCGGCTACAAGGGCACGATCGATATCGAGGGCTGGCACGATCCGGTCTATCGCGACGCGCTGGAAATGACCGGCCAGGTGCGCTCGCTCAACTTCCTGAAGGACGCGCGCGGCGGCGCCGCCTTCGTCCCGAATCCGAGCTGACGATCTTCACGGGCGAAGAGCCCGTGCCGCCTCGCCGCCACGCGGCGGGGCGACTGCCTGGAGGGGCGCCGATCCGACGGATCGACAAGACTGAATGACTGAACCGTGGAGGAGAGCATGCGGAATATGAAACGTCTGTTGGCCGGCGCGCTGGCGCTTGCCGGTTCGACCGTCCTGGCATCGGCCGAGGAAGTGACGCTGAACGTCTGGACGATCGATCGGGAAGAAGATCCCGGCTACATGTATGTGATGGCGAAGGAGTTCCAGAAGCTCCATCCCGAGGTCAAGTTCAACATCAAGCATGTCGAGTTCGCCGACTGGGCGAACGACATCACCCGCGCCGTCGCGACCGGCACGGCGCCGGACGTCGCTTATGTCGACAATCCGAACACGCCGTTCCTTTCCTCGAAGGGCGCGCTGCTCGATATCTCGCCCTATATCAAGGATTCGAAGGTCGTCGATCCCTCGAAGATCTTCCCGGGCCCCCTCTCGACCGTCACCTGGGACGGCAAGATCTATGGCCTGCCGCGCGGCTCGAACACGATCGCGCTCTACTACAACAAGGACATGTTCAAGGCCGCCGGGCTCGATCCCGACAAGCCGCCGCAGACCTGGGACGAACTCTACGAGACGGCCAAGAAGCTGACCGACCCGTCGAAGAACGTCTATGGGCTGGCCTTCTCCGCCAACGCGAACGAGGAAGGCACCTTCCAGTTCCTGCCGTGGATCCAGTCTGCCGGCGGCAATTTCGACAAGGTCAACGGCCCGGGCGCGGTCAAGGCCCTCGAGCTCTGGCAGAAGATCATCGACGAGAAGCTCGCCTCGCCGGACACCTTGATCCGCGGCCAGTATGACAGCTTCGCCACCTTCAACGCGCAGAACGCCGCCATGGCCATTTCCGGCCCGTGGGAGCTGCCGCGCATGTCGAAGGATGCCAAGTTCGACGTCGGGATCGCCCTGCTTCCGGTTCCCGAGCTCGGCGCCAAGCGCGCCTCGGCGCTCGGCGAAGGCAACAATGTGATCTTCGCCAAGACCAAGCATCCCAAGGAGGCGTACGAGTATCTCGAATACATGTATTCGCAGATGCCGCGCGTCTGGAACGAGTTCGGCTTCGTCCCGTCCTATCCGGTCGAGGTCAAGGATCCGAAGTGGCCGGCGGAATATGCCGTCTTCGTCGAGTCGATGAAGTATGCCGCGGCCCGCGGCCCCTCGCCGGACTGGGCGAAGATCTCCAAGGCGATCTCGACCGCGATCCAGCAGGCGCTGACGCATCAGGCCGACGCCCAGACCGCGCTGAATACGGCGCAGACGACGATCGAGGGTATCGTCAGCAAGTAAGTAGCCGGGCGGCGGGCCTTGCGCCCGGCCGCCCTGTCGATCGGGAGCGCCACGAGCCTTTCGGAGCGCGGCGCTCCTCGCCATCCCTCTGCTTATTCCGGAGACAGCGTTCATGTCGGCCCTCTTCCGCGGCCTGCGCGACGGCCATGGTTTCGATGCACTGCTGGCACTGCTCGCGCTCGTCTATCTCCTTACGTTTTCGGCCTTCCCGCTGATCTACAACATCGTGATGTCGTTCCAGGAAGTGGACATGTTCAGCATGGCTGACCTGGTCCGCCCCTTTGTCGGCCTTGCGAACTACAAGGCGCTGTTCGCCTCCCCGGATTTCTGGCCGATCCTGCGCAACACGGCGCTGTTCGTGCTGCTCTCGATCGTGTTCCAGCTTGCGATCGGCTTCGGCCTCGCTCTCTTCATGCAGCAGGATTTCCCCGGCGCGACCTATCTGCGTGGACTGTTCCTCGCCGCATGGATCATGCCCGCCCTGGTGGTCGGCGCTGTCTGGAAGTGGATTTTCGCCGGCGATTTCGGCGTCTTGAACTATTTCCTCTCCCAGCTCGGCCTCGTCGGAAGCAAGGTGTTCTGGCTCTCCGATCCCGCGATCTCGCTCTATTCGGTGACCATCGCGAATATCTGGCTCGGCATCCCCTTCAACATGATCCTGCTCTCGGTCGGCCTCGCCGGCATCCCGAAGGACATGTACGAGGCCGCGGCGCTCGACGGCGCCAATGCGCTGCAGCGCTTCTGGCACATGACGCTGCCGATGATGCGCTCCACCCTCGGCGCCGTGATCTCGCTCGGCATCATCTTCACGCTGCAGCAGTTCGACCTCTTTGCCTCGCTGACGCAGGGCGGACCGGCCAACGCGTCCAACGTGGCGCAGTACTGGTCGTGGCAGCTCTCGTTCCAAACCTACGACATCGCATCGGGCAGCGCCGTTTCCTGCCTGATGCTCGGCTTCGTCATCGTCGTCGCCGTCATCTATGTCCGCTCCACGCGGCACGAACACCGCGCGTGAGGGTCCCCATCATGAAGCGCTACGCCCTGCTCGCCCTCGCCCTCATCTTCCTGGCGATCTACCTGTTCCCGCTCTACTGGATGTATCTGACGGCGCTCAAGCCGTCGTCGGAGACCTTCACCTATCCGCCGACCTTCTGGCCGCACCATCCGGAGTGGAACTTCGCCAAGGTCTTCGTCGACAAGAAGATGGCGACCTATCTCTCCAACTCGCTGCTGATCGCGATCGGCACGACGGTGATCGTCGCGCTGTTCGGCACAGGCTGCGCCTATGCGCTCTCGCGTGTCCGCAGCGTCTGGATGGACATCGTCCTCTTTCTCATCCTGATGATGCAGGTGCTGCCGTCTTCGCTGATGGCGACACCGATCTTCGTCATCTTCAACCAGATCGGACTGATCGCGACACCCCGCACGGCCGTCGTGCTCGTGCAGGCCGCGAAGGTGCTGCCTCTCTACATCGTGCTGACGCGGACGTCGTTCATGCAGATTCCGAAGGAGCTTGAAGAGGCTGCGCGCGTCGACGGCGCCTCCCGGTTCGGTGCCTTCATGCGCATTGCCGTGCCGCTGGCACGCAACGGCATCCTTGTCACCTCGGTGCTGATCTTCCTGCAGTCCTTTGGCGAATATGTCTATTCGCGCTCGCTGATCTCGGAAGAGGCGCTGCAGACGGCAACCGTCGGCCTGATGAACTTCATGGGCCCGAACACCACCGACTGGAACGGCATCATGACCTATGCCGTGATCTATGTGACGCCGATCCTGTTCGTTTTCGTCCTGCTTCAGCGCAAGATCGTCAGCGGCCTGACGGCCGGGGCGTTGAAGTAGCGCCGCCCGCTTCCGGGATGAGATGCGTCTCGACCGTGCCGACCGGCAGGCCGAGGCGATGGATTGTGCCGCGCGAGAGCAGCGCGCCGCTGGCGAGGCGCGTGACGCGATCCTCGCAATGGAGGCGCAACGCGGTCAGCCGCCGCGCCGGCCGCATCCAGATGTCATAGGAAAGACGCACGGCCCCGCCCTCGATCCAGACCGTGGCGGGCGCCGCGAGATCCTGGCGCTCGCCGAGCCAGCGGCCGGGCGCGACGCGGTGGAACCGCCAGGTCCGGCGGTCGGTCTTGCCGTCGTCGAAGCGGAAGATCTGGTCGAGTTCGAAATCCCGTCCGCGATGGCGGCCGGTCGTCCAGACGAGGAAGCCGCGGTCGAGCCCGACGACGCCGCTCTTGATGCGGCCGCGCCCTATGGCGAGCCCCTCGAAGACCGTTTCGAAGAAGTCCGGCTTCGCCGATGGCAGCGGTGCGGCGCCGGCGAAGGCCGCGGGCGCTGACGCCGCGATGCCGAGAAGAAATCCCCTGCGATCGATCATGCCGGCGTCACCTCTGCCAGAACGGCCGACAGCCGCGCCGCATCGGCGCGCCGGATAGGGCGGGCGCGTCTCAGGCGGCGTTCGAGGCCGTGGCGCCGCCGGTCAGCACCGCATAGAGCGCCGTCTGGTCGGCGGAGGCCCGCAGCTTGGCGGCGAGGCCCGGCTCCCGCAGCAGCCGGGCGATGCGGGCCAGCGCCTTCAGATGGTCGGCGCCGGCGCTCTCGGGCGCCAGCAGCAGGAAAACGAGATCGACCGGCTGGTCGTCCAGCGATTCGAAATCGATGGGCTTGGCGAGGCGCGCGAACACGCCATGGATGCGCTTCAGCGCGCGAATCTTGCCGTGCGGGATGGCGATGCCGTTGCCGACACCGGTGGAGCCGAGGCGCTCACGCTGCAGCAAGGTGTCGAAGATCTGGCGCTCGTCCAGTCCCGTCTGGCGGGCGGCACGCTCCGCAAGCTCCTGAAGAGCCTGCTTCTTGCCGTTCGCTTTCAGCGCCGGAATGATCGAGTCCGGGCTGATGAGATCGCTAAGGTCCATGGCTTGGTTCAAATTGCCTCGTTCGAGCCAGTCCGAAACCCGCCTTGCCGGCGCGCTGCCAGGAGCGCGCCGGGCAGTGGATGGCAGTCTAGGCGGAATTACTGACGGACGGAATCCCCCTTGCCGGCCTGGGCCGGATCGATCCACCCGATATTGCCGTCGCGGCGGCGATAGACGATGTTGACGCCGCCATGGCCGGCATGCCGGAAGACGACGACCGGCGCATCGGCGAGGTCCATCGCCATCACAGCGCCGGACACCGACATCGTGCGGAGCGCCTGCGTCTCCTCGGCGATGACCATCGGGCTGTAGTCGACCGCGAGTTCCTCTTCGGAATCGGGCGTCGCTGCAAGCACGACATAGCTCGCATCGGGTTCGGCGACGCGGCTCTCGTGGTGGTGTTCCTTCAGCCGGCGCTTGTAGCGGCGCAGCTGCTTCTCCATGCGGTCGGCGGCCTGCTCGAAGGTCGGGTAGACCTCATGCCCCCGGCCCTCGGCCTTGAGGATGAGGCCGCTGTCGAGATGCAGCGCGCAATCGACGCGATAGCCGGCGCCGTCGCGCTCCAGCACGACACGGCCCGAATGCCCGCCATCGAAATATTTGGCCACGACGGCGTTGACCCGGTCCTCGACATGCGAGCGATAGGAATCGCTGATCTCGATATGCTTGCCGGAAATGCGCAGAGACATGGAGAACGTACCCTTTCGACGACGTTGCGATCCGGGACCCGGTTCGCTGGTCGAGCCAAAGCCCCGTCGGGCACGTCGCCGGTCACGTATCCTGGGCCTTCCCTTCGGTCGCCGGAGTTCCGCTCCGGTCGCAAGGCCAAGGACGCCGTCTGGCGCCGCGCCCTTCTAGTGACGGCCGGTTCCGAAGTCAAGGAACGGCGGTCCCGGCCATCATCCTCTCAAGCTGGGCATCCGTCGAGGGCCCGGCAAGGGGACGGTGAATGAAGGGCACAGGGAGCGGTGCTCAGCGGTTGGCGGAAAGCTCGGCCTGCTTCTCGCGGCGGCGTTGGACCGAGGAGGGAATGCGCAGTGCTTCCCGGTACTTGGCGACCGTCCGGCGCGCGATGTCGATGCCGGCGTCGCGCAGGAGCTTCACCAGCGTGTCGTCGCTCAGCACATCGTCGGCGCTCTCGGCATCGATCAGGGTGCGGATGCGGTGACGGACGGATTCGGCCGAATGCGCTTCGCCGCCTTCGGACGAGGCGATCGCCGAGGTGAAGAAGTATTTCAGCTCGAAGATGCCGCGCGAGGTCGCCATGTATTTGTTGGAGGTGACGCGCGAGACGGTCGACTCGTGCATGCCGATCGCCTCGGCCACGGTCTTCAGATTGAGCGGACGCAGATGCCGCACGCCATGCGTCAGGAAGCCGTCCTGCTGGCGGACGATTTCGGTGGCGACCTTCAGGATCGTCTTGGCGCGCTGATCGAGGCTCTTCACCAGCCAGTTGGCGGTCTGCAGGCACTCGGCCAGATAGGCGCGCTCGGTATCCGGCCGGCTGCCGCGCGGCACGCTGGCGAGATAGCTGTTGTTGACGAGCACCCGCGGCAGTGTCTCGGTGTTGAGTTCGATGAGCCAGCTGCCGTCCGGGGCCGCCCGCACCATCACGTCCGGCACGATCGGCTGCACCGGCGCCGAGCCGAACGAAGCGCCGGGCTTCGGATCGAGCGCGCGCAATTCGGCGAGCATGTCGACGATATCGTCCTCGTTGCAGCCGCAGACGCGCTTCAGGGCGGCGAAATCGCGGCGCGCGACGAGGTCGAGATGATCGAGCAGTGCCTTGATCGCCGGATCGAGCCGGTTCTTCTCGGCAAGCTGCAGCGCCAAGCATTCGGAAAGGTCGCGGGCGCAGATGCCAGTCGGCTCGAAGCCCTGCAGCGTCGCCAGCACCTCCTCGACCAGCGCCATCGGGGCGCCCAGCCGCTCGGCGAGGGCCGAAAGATCGGCGCGGATATAGCCGGCCTCGTCGACCTCGTCGATCAGCGCATGGCCGATGATGAGGCGCGTCGGGTCGGTGACGGCGAGGCCGAGCTGGTCGGCGAGATGGTCGGCGAGCGACTTCTCGCCGGCCACGAAGGCTTCGAGATTGTAGTCCTCGCAGCTCGCTTGCTGGCGGCCGGGCTGGCTCGCCCAGGGATCGAAGGCCGGCTGCGGCGAGGGATCGCCGCCGGCATGGCCGTGATCGTCCGGAAACACGTTGGAAAGGTCAGCGTCGAGCCGGTCGCCGATCGCATCGGCCGAGGTTTCGAGCCGCGTCTCGAGCCAGTCGCTGCCAGCGCCGGCCTCGGACCAGTCACCGGCTTCGCCGCTATCCCCGTCGCGCTCGCCGGAGAAGCCTTCCGTCGACCCGGCACCGTCCTCGCCTGAAAAGCCGTCGCTCTCGATCGAGGCCTTGCCCGGACCCGCGACGATATCGTCGCCGTCCTCGCGCTCGTCACGCTCCAGGAGCGGATTGCGCTCGAGTTCGGCCTCGACATAGCTGATGAGATCGAGATTGGAGAGCTGGAGCAGCTTGATGGCCTGCATCAGCTGCGGCGTCATCACCAGCGACTGGGTCTGCCGGAACTCCAGCTTCGGGGAAAGCGACATGAAAACGCGGCGACCTCGGGAACTGGTCCAACTCTTGCTTGCCTAGTCCTTTTGGTAGCGCAAGCCGCGTCGTCATCAAAGCGTAAATTGCTCGCCAAGGTAAAGACGGCGGACGTCCGGGCTGGCCACGATGTCGCTCGGGCGGCCTTCCATCAGCACTTCGCCGGAATGGATGATATAGGCGCGGTCGATCAGGCCGAGGGTTTCGCGCACATTATGGTCGGTGATCAGCACGCCGATGCCGCGCGCCGTCAGGTGGCGGACCAGTGCCTGGATATCGCCGACCGCGATCGGATCGATGCCTGCGAAGGGCTCGTCGAGCAGCATGAAGGCCGGCCGGCTGGCGAGGGCACGCGCGATCTCGCAGCGGCGGCGCTCGCCGCCCGACAGCGCGATGGCCGGCGACTTCCTCAGATGCGCGATGCGGAACTCGTCGAGCAGCGAGTCCAGTTCCTCCTCGCGGCGGCGGCGGTCGGGCTCGACCACCTCCAGCACGGCGCGGATGTTCTGCTCGACCGTCAGGCCGCGGAAGATCGACGTTTCCTGCGGCAGATAGCCGACGCCGAGCCGGGCGCGGCGATACATCGGCAGATGCGTGACGTCGTGGCCGTCGAGTTCGATCGTGCCCTGGTCAGCCTGAACGAGGCCGGTGATCATGTAGAAGATCGTCGTCTTGCCGGCGCCGTTCGGGCCGAGCAGGCCGACCGACTCGCCGCGCGCCACCGCGAGGCTCGCCGAATGGACCACGCGGCGGCGGCGATAGCTCTTGCCGAGGCCGCGCGCCACCAGCCAGCCGGGGCCGCCGGGGTCATCGGCAAAGCGCGTGACCGGCCGATTCTCGGCGATCGCCTCGCCATAGGCATCCTGTTCGGCCTCGCGGCCGCGATCCCTGTCAGCCACGATCAGCGCCGCCCTGTCCGACCATCGCGGCGGCGGAAGCCGTCCGTCATCGCGCGAAAGCTCAATTCTGCGGCGCCGGCTGGGCCGGAGCGGCGCCAGGCGCGCCGGGCGTGGCGCCGGGGGTGAAGACGCCGCGGATACGGCCGCCGGGCTTCTGGTCGACGCGGGCCTTGCCGGTCTCCATGTCCCAGACGAGGCGATCGCCCGTGATGACGTTCGGCCCCTGGCTGAGCACGACATTGCCCGAGAGCGTCACCTTCTTGGCGAGCATGTCGACGACGCCGTTGTCGCCCGTCGCCGTCTGGTCGCCGGAATTGACGTAGACCTTCCCGCTCGCCTCGATGCGCGTGAAGCTGCCGGCGCCCGGCATGACGTCGTTGCCGGCCGGTTTGGCCGCGCCGTCGGCCGGCGCGTCGTTATTCGAGAAGATGGCGATCTTGCTGGCCTTGAGCACCGAGTCGCCGCGCGTCACGGTCACGTTGCCGGAGAAGGTCGAGACCCGCTGGCCGTTTTTCTCGACGACATCGAGCGCATCGGCCTCGACATTGACCGGGCCCTTCTCGTCGGACTGGAAGCCCTTGAACATCTCGCCGGTCGTCTGCGCGTAGGCCGCGGGCGCCGTGACGGCGAGCGGGGCGACGAGGGCGATGGCAAGGCAGAACCGCATGGTCTTGGATGTCATTCGGTCACCGAGGGGGCTGCGCCGGGGCGGGGCGGGGTCGATTCGTCAGGAATTGAATAGGTTACCTTTACCCCATTCGAGAAGGATATGCTCTGGCCGCGATCATGGACAGACACGCCGTTGGCCTTGATCTCGCTGCCCTGCGAGCGGAAGGCCAAAGGCTTGTTCGAGGTCATCGTGCCGGATTTGAGGTCGATATCGGCATTCTCGAGCGTGCCCTCGATGCCGGTCGTCGTGTCGAAGGTGATCTGCTGGTCGAGCACGATGCGCTCGGCGTCGGAATAATAGGTCCCGGCGGCGGCCTTGATGCGCGCCGTCTCGCCTTTCCCCATGCCGATCGTCGCGCCGATATTGTGCAGCGTCACCACCTTGGTATTGGCCAGCGACTGCTCGGCGCGGTCCGCCTTCAACTCGTAGGAGCGGCCGCCGGACAGATAGCCCGACACATGCGGGTCCTGCATCACGATGGCGTTGTTGGAGATATCGATCGTCGCGGCGCCAAAATTGGCCGGCAAATGCGGCACGACGTAGAAATAGCCGACGAAGCCGACGACGGCGAGCACGCTGATCGTCGGCAGCAGGATCTTGAGCATGCGGACACGCGCGCTGTGGCGCTGCGCCGCTCGGTAGCGGGCATCGATCTCGGCGCGGGTCTGGTCGAACCAGCCGTAGTCATCGTCCTCTCCGGCCGGCGCCGTGTTCATGCCCGCTCCATTGCTCGTGCTCGCCGAGGTCCAATAACCGAACGGCTTTCGCCCCGAGGCCATCGCCTATGTGGACCGGCCGGGACGATCCTGCATCCCGCGGCCGGTCACGAATGCGAGAATATATCCTCTTCCGCCCAGCCGGCGAGGTCGAGCGCCGCGCGCGTCGGGAGAAAATCAAAGCATTCCGCCGCCATCGCCGTGCGGCCCTCGCGGGCAAGACGCTCGGTCAGCCGGTCCTTCAGCGCATGGAGATGCAGGACATCCGATGCGGCATAGGCGAGTTGCGCGTCGCTCAGCGTGTCCGCGCCCCAGTCCGAGCTCTGCTGCTGCTTGGAAAGGTCGATGTCGAGCATCTCCTTCACGAGATCCTTGAGGCCGTGGCGGTCGGTATAGGTCCGCGTCAGCCGCGAGGCGATCTTCGTGCAGAAAACGGGCGCCACGGTGATGCCGAAGGTGTGGCCCAGCACCGCAACGTCGAACCGGGCGAAATGGAAGATCTTGGTCACCGCCGGATCGGCGAGGAGGCGCACCAGATTGGGCGCCTCGGTCTGGCCCGCCGCGATCTGGACAACGTCGGCCGTGCCGTCGCCCGGCGAGAGCTGAACGACGCAGAGGCGGTCACGATGCGGGTTGAGGCCGAGGGTCTCGGTGTCGATCGCCACGCTGTCGCCATAGCGCGACAGGTCGGGCAGATCGCCACGATGCAGGCGGATAGTCATCGCAGTGGTGCATCCCAGGATGGAACTCAAGCTGCTGCTCTATCGAAGGCGCCGCTTTTCTGCAACGACGCTGCGTGTCAGGCTGCGGCCGAAAGACGCGAAAGGATGCGACATGGTTGATCTTCCCGGCACGCCCGCCCCCCGCCCGGTCCGCTGGGGCATCCTGAGCACGGCGCGCATTGCCCGACAGCGCATGGTGCCCGCGCTCGCCAAGAGCCCATCCTCGCTCGTCACCGCCGTCGCCTCGCGCTCGGAGGAGAGCGCCCGCGCCTTCGCCGAGCCCTTCGGCATCGCAAAAGCCTATGGCAGCTATGCCGAACTCTTCGACGACCCCGAGATCGACGTCATCTACAACGCGCTGCCGAACAATCTGCATCTCGAGACGACGCTCGCCGCCTTGGCCAGGGGCAAGCATGTGCTCGTCGAGAAGCCGATCGGCATGAACCGCGCCGAGGCCGACGCAATCAAGGCGGCGGCCGGCTCGCTCCTCGTCGGCGAAGCCTTCATGATCCGCCATCACCCGCAGTGGTCCGCCGTCGGCGAGATCATCGCCTCCGGCCGTATCGGCCCGGTGCGCGCGGTGCAGACCTTCTTCTCCTTCCTCAATGTCGATCCGGCCAATATCCGCAACCGCCCGGAGACCGGCGGCGGCGCGATGCTCGATATCGGCTGCTACGCCGTCGCCTCGGCGCGGATGATCTTCAAGTCGGAGCCGGCCCGCGTCTTTGCCCTCATCGATCGCGATCCCGCCATGAAGACCGACCGCACCGACACGATCCTCGCCGATTTTGGCGACGGGCGGCAGTTCTCGGCCATGTTGTCGACGCAGAGCTTCCGCCACCAGCATGTCTCGATCATCGGCACGCTCGGCCGCATCGAGATGCCGACGCCCTTCTCCGCCCCCACCGAAACCGAAACGATGTTCGGCATCGACGTGAAGGGGCCGGGCGAACTCCTCGAGACCGTGACCATCGCGCCGGTCGACCAGTATGCGGTGCAGGCCGAGGCCTTCTCGCGCGCCGTAGCCGGCACGGGGCCGTGGCACTATGGCGCCGACGACGCGATCGCCAACATGGCGGTGCTCGATGCCCTCTTCCGCTCCGGCCAGAGCGGGCAGTGGGAGAGGCCCTGACGCTCGCGTCATGCGGAGCCTGGGCGCTGCTTGAACGCCCCTTCCGCACCCCCATATAATTGATCGTGGGAACCCATTCCCCGTCCGGATGCCTCCGTGAGGGTCCGGGTGCAAGGTCGCTTAGTGGAAGGACTTTGTGATGTCGCGCGTTTCAGCGTTCTCCAGCCCGCTCCTGCTGGGCTTCGACGAGATCGAGCGGGCCCTCGACCGGGTCGCGAAGGCCTCGGGAGACGGCTATCCGCCCTATAATATCGAGCGGATCGCGAAGACCGATGCGCGGGACGAGTGCCTCAGGATCACGCTGGCCGTCGCCGGCTTCTCGCGGGAATCGCTGGAAGTGACGGTCGAGGAAAACCAGCTCGTGATCCGCGGGCGCCAGGTCGACGATCGCGAACGGGTCTATCTGCATCGCGGCATCGCCGCGCGGCAGTTCCAGAAGACTTTCGTGCTCGCCGACGGCATCGAGATCAGTTCCGCCGAATTGAAGGATGGCCTGCTGGCGATCGACCTCATCAGGCCGACGCCGGAACGGATCATCCGCAAGATCGAAATCGGGGTCCGCGACTGACCCCGCACTCTCGCTCGATCGAGGAGAAAGAAGAATGACTGAAGCCCGTTTCGTTATGCCCGCCGAGGCTTTTGCAGGCCTCGGTTCCGGTCAGATAGCCTTCGTGAAGGCCGTCGGTGCCGAGCAGATCCGCGATCTCTTCCCCGGCGCTCCGCCGCTTGCCCCCGGCCAGACCTTCTGGGCGCTGCTCGACGCCGCCGGCGCGCCGCTGATGGTGTCCGACAGCCGCGATGCCGTCGTGATGAACGCCCGCGAGCATGATCTCGAGGCGATGAGCCTGCACTAACTCTAGAGAGCCTCAGCGCACCCAGACCGTGACCGACACGTGCTCGGCCTCGTCGAGCACGACCGGATCGGTCGGGTGCAGCCCATGGCTGGCGAGCAGCCGCTCGGCCGACCCCATCGCCCAGGCGCGCGTGAAGACCGGGACACCCCCCGGCAGCTTCACGCCGCGCTTGCGCGACAGGTGAAAGGCATCGAAGCCGAGACTGAGGAAAAGGTCGTTCACGCGGCGCCCGCCGGGAACGGCGATCAGCCCGCCTTCCGGCGCCGCCTTGCGAAGCGCCTCGCCCAGCGACGCCATCCCCGGATTCCACCACCAGCCGTCTGCCCGCTCCTCGACGCCATCGGCCTGCGAGGAGACGATCATGCGGCGGCGCCCGGCGACATTGGGAAAACGCTGGTGGCCGTAGCGGCCGAGCACGTTGAGGACGGCGCGGTCGAGTTCCCCATGGAAGCGTCGCCAGTCTGCATCGTTGCGCAAGGCGTCCGGCATGGAGCCGTCCGCGTTGGCGATGCAGTCGTCATCCGAGACGATGGCGTGACCGTGGATCTCGTAGCGCGCCATGACCCTCTTTCCCGAGCATGGGCGCGCACGACACCGGGCGCTTCCCGAGGGCCACGGATCGTGACCGTCGCAGCCTCAGCTGCGCCTCCTCGCCGGCTGCCTCAGCCGCGCAGCACCGCGCCCGTCGCCTTCGCCACCTGCGCGACGATCTTCGCCGAGACCGCGTCGATCTCGGCGTCGGTCAGCGTGTGGTCTGTCGGCCGCAGCGTGACCTCGATGGCAACGGACTTGCGCCCCTCGCCGATGGCCGCGCCTTCGAAGACATCGAAAACCGAGGCCGCCGCAATCAACGCCTTGTCGGCGGAGAGAGCCGCCTTGAGGATCTTGCCCGCTTCCGTGGTGCGATCGACGACGAAGGCGAAGTCGCGCGTCACCGGCTGCAGTGCCTGCGCGTCGAGCGGCGGGCGCGTCTTGGTAGGACGGGCGCGCGGCAACGGGATCTGGTCAAGGATGATCTCGAAGCCGGCGAGCGGTCCCTCGACATCGAGCGCCTCGAGTGTCGCGGGATGCAACTCACCGAAATGCCCGATCACAGTCTGCGGCCCGAGCTGGATGGTGCCCGAGCGGCCCGGATGGAACCAGGACGGGGCGCCAGCGACGATCTGGAACTTGTCGACAGGGGCGCCCAGCGCCTCGAGCAGCGACAGCGCATCGGCCTTTGCGTCGAAGACCGAGACCGGCGCCGCAGCGCCCTGCCAATGACGACCACTTCCCGAGACGCCGGCGGTGCCGCGACGGAGCCCGGTCGCGGCGATCTTCTGGTCCTCGGGACGGATGCCACGGAAGATCTGTCCCACCTCGAACAGCGCCACGTCGGCGCTACCGCGATCGGCATTGCGCTGCGCGGCGAGGACGAGGCCCGGCAGCAGGCTCGGCCGCATGTCCGACATTTCGGGCGAGATCGGATTGGCGAGCGCCAGTGCTTCCGCGCCGCCGCCGAACGCCTCGGCGACGCCCTTGGCGACGAAGGACCACGTGACAGCCTCGACGAGCCCGCGGGCCGCGAGCGCGCGCTTGGCGCGGCGGGTGCGCACCTGCAGCGGCGTCAGGACCGGACGCGACACGTCATCGGACTTGCCGAGCGGCGTGGACGGCACGCGGTCGATGCCGAGAATGCGCACGACCTCCTCGACCAGATCGGCCTTGCCGTCGATATCCGGCCGCCAGGACGGCACGCCGACCGTCAGCACCGGCGCCTCTCCGGCGACCGTGAAGCCGAGCGCCGTCAGGATCGCACCGATTTCCTCCACGGACGGGTCGATGCCCGAAAGGCGCGTCACCTCGCCGACCGGGAAAGCCAGTTGCAGGCGCGGCTCGGGGATCGTGCCGGCAAGAACGATCTCGCTCGGCACGCCGCCGCAGATTTCCATGATGAGCCGCGTCGCGAGATCGAGGCCAGGAATCGTGAAGGCCGGGTCGATGCCGCGCTCGAAGCGGTAGCGCGCATCGGAATTGATGCCGAGCTTGCGGCCCGTCTGGGCAATGTTGAGCGGTTCCCAGAGTGCCGACTCGACGAGAACGTCGACCGTCTCGTCGGAGCAGCCGGAGGCCTCACCGCCCATGATGCCGGCGAGCGACTCGACACCGTTGTCGTCGGCGATGACGCACATCTTCTCGTCGAGCGCATAGGTCTTGCCATCGAGCGCGAGGAGGCTCTCGCCCGCCCGTGCCCTGCGCACAACGAGATCGCCCGCGACCTTCGCCGCGTCGAAGACATGCAGCGGCCGGTTGCGGTCATAGGTGAGGTAATTGGTGATATCGACGAGCGCGTTGATCGGACGGAGGCCGATGGCGCGCAGCTTCGCCTGCATCCAGTCCGGCGACGGCCCGTTGCGCACGCCGCGCACGAGGCGGAGCGCGAAGGCGGGCGACAGCGCCGGCTCGTCGCCGAAATCGAAGCGGACGGCGACCGGGCACGGCCCCTCGCCCGCGACCGGAGCGACGTCGCCGTCGGCAAGACGGCCGAGGCCGGCTGCGGCCAGATCGCGCGCGACGCCGTGGACGCCGAGGCAGTCTGGCCGGTTCGGCGTGATCGCGATGTCGATCACCGGATCGGCGAGCCCGGCCCATTCGGCATAGGGCGTGCCGACCGGCGCATCGGCCGGCAGCTCGATGATGCCGTCATGATCCTCGGAAATCTCCAGCTCGGCAGCCGAGCAGAGCATGCCGCGGCTCTCGACGCCGCGGATCGTGCCGACGGCGAGCGTGATGTCCTTGCCGGGGATATAGGTGCCGGGCGGCGAGAAGACGCTCTTCATGCCGGCGCGGGCGTTCGGCGCGCCGCAGACGACCTGAACGGGTTCGCCGGTGCCGGTATCGACCATGCAGACGCGGAGCCGGTCGGCATTCGGGTGCTGCTCGGCCGAGACGACATAGGCCACGGTGAACGGCGCCAGCGCCTTCGCCTTGTCCTCGATGCCCTCGACCTCGAGCCCGACACGCGTCAGCGCATCGCCGATCGCCTCCAGCGAAGCCTCGGTCTCGAGATGCTCCTTGAGCCAGGAGAGGGTGAATTTCATGGCTCGGTCCTCAGGAACTGAGACCGCC
Source organism: Allobosea sp. (assembly GCA_017307955.1). Classification (GTDB taxonomy): domain Bacteria; phylum Pseudomonadota; class Alphaproteobacteria; order Rhizobiales; family Kaistiaceae; genus Kaistia. The sequence goes on from JAFKFV010000021.1 coordinate 45,936, forward strand.
GACCAAAGTCGGCAGGTCGAGCGGGCGGAAGCCGTAATGGGCCAGCCAGCGGATGTCGGCGTCGAAGAAGGCGCGGAGGTCCGGCATGCCGTATTTCAGCATCGCGATGCGGTCGATGCCCATGCCGAAGGCGAAGCCCTGATACTCGTCCGGATCGAGCCCGGCATGGCGGATGACGTTGGGATGCACCATGCCGCAGCCGAGGATCTCCAGCCAGTCGTCGCCCTCGCCGAAGCGCACCTCGTTGCCGACCCGCTTGCAGCGGATATCGACTTCCATCGACGGCTCGGTGAAAGGAAAGAAGGACGGGCGCAGGCGCATCTCGACCTTCTCGACCTCGAAGAAGGCGCGGCAGAAGGCTTCGAGCAGCCATTTCAGATGCCCGATATGGCTCGAGCGGTCGATGACGAGGCCCTCGACCTGATGGAACATCGGCGTGTGGGTCTGGTCGCTGTCGTTGCGATAGGTGCGGCCCGGCGCGATGATGCGGATCGGCGGCGCCTGACGCTGCATCGTCCGCATCTGGACCGGCGAGGTGTGCGTGCGCAGCAGCAGCTTCTCGCCATCCGCCGCCGGCGGCAGGAAGAAGGTGTCGTGCATCTCGCGCGCCGGATGGCCGACGGGGAAATTCAGCGCCGTGAAATTGTAGTAATCGGTCTCGATGTCCGGGCCTTCCGCGACCGAGAAGCCGAGATCGGCAAAGATCGCGGTGATCTCGTCGATCACCTGGCTGACGGGATGGATGCGGCCGCTGTCGAGCGCCGAAGCGCGGACGGGCAGCGTCACGTCCACCGCCTCCGCCTTGAGCCGGGCCGCGAGGCCCTCGGCCTTCAGAACGGCCCTGCGGGCGGCGATGGCCTCGGTGACGCGGTCGCGCAGTCCGTTGATCGCCGGGCCGGCGGTCTTGCGCTCCTCGGGCGACATGGCGCCGAGGCCCTTCAGACGTTCGGAGACGGAGCCCTTCTTGCCGAGGGCGGCGATGCGCACCGCTTCCAGCGCGGCCTCGTCCGCGGCGCCGGCGATCGCCTGGCGGATATCGGATTCGAGCGCGTCGAGATCGGCCATGACTGGTCCCCGGATCGGCGTCCGCGGGAACCGGAGACGAGGCTCGCGGCGCCGTCGGGCGCGGCACGGCCGCACGGATCGCCTCGGCGTGCCATCATGTAGACTGAACGGAAATCCGGCCGACTGCTGCAGCCGGCCGGACAGCATTGATCGAAGGGGATCAGGCGGCCTTGGCGGCCAGCGCACCCTCGGCCTGCTCGACCAGCGCCTTGAAGGCAGCCGGCTCGACATTGGCCAGTTCGGCGAGCACCTTGCGGTCCACCTCGATGCCGGCCTTGGCGAGGCCGTCGATGAAGCGGCTGTAGGTCAGCTCGGCCGAGACCTCGCGGACGGCAGCGTTGATGCGCTGGATCCACAGGCCGCGGAAGCTGCGCTTCTTGGCCTTGCGGTCACGGTAGGCGTACTGCGCGGCCTTGTCGACGGCGGCCTTGGCGGTACGGATGGTGTTCTTGCGGCGGCCATAGAAACCCTTGGCGCGCTTCAGAACCTTCTTGTGCTTGGCGTGTGCGGCTACACCGCGCTTCACTCGCGACATGACATTGTCTCCGGTTCAGGGGCTCAGCCGTTGAGGAACTGCTTGACGATCTTCGCGTCGGCATCCGAGAGCGTGGTGGTGCCACGCGCGTTGCGGATGAACTTGGCCGTACGCTTGATCATGCCGTGCCGCTTGCCGGCCTGGGCCGTCTTCACCTTGCCAGTCGCCGTGAGCTTGAAGCGCTTCTTCGCGCCGCTCTTGGTCTTCAGCTTGGGCATTTTCACATCCTTGACATTGCGCCGACAGGAACGGCCCGCCGCGCCGCGGTTCGAATGATCCGCAGTCCGTCGGTCCGCTTCGGCTTGGAAGCATTCATGAACCGCCGCGGCATGCCCTGGGACAGGTTCCCGAAGGAACAGTCCCTCGCCGGGCGGCTCGGAAACGGCGCGGTTATAGCGGCGATGCTTCGCCAGCACAAGCGCCAAAACCCATGCTTTTCGCCCTCGGAGGGCGGCCGGCACAGAAGAGCGCCGGCGGGTTGGTGCCCGCTCAGCGCGGAGCGAGCACCATGATCATCTGGCGGCCTTCGAGCTTGGGCTCGGCCTCGACCTTCGAGAGTTCGGCCGTCTCGTCGCGAACGCGCTCGAGCAGCTTCATCCCGAGATGCTGGTGCGCCATCTCGCGGCCACGGAAGCGCAGCGTCAGCTTGACCTTGTCGCCTTCCTCGAAGAAGCGCTTGATGGCCTTCATCTTGACCTCGTAATCGTGGTCATCGATGGCCGGGCGCATCTTGATTTCCTTGACCTCGACGGTCTTCTGCTTCTTGCGGGCCTCGTTGGCCTTCTTCTGCGTCTGGTATTTGAAGCGGCCGAAATCCAGGATCTTGCAGACCGGCGGCTCCGAGTTGGGGGCGATCTCGACCAGGTCCAGGCCGGCCTCGGAGGCAAGCGCAAGGGCTTCGTCGAGCGGGGTGAGGCCGACATTCTGGCCGTCCTGATCGATCAGCTGGACCTCACGGACGCCGCGAATTTCGCGGTTGATGCGCGGGCCATCCTTGGCGGGAAGTGGCGCTTTGAAAGGGCGGCGAATGGGGGCGGACTCCTCTAGCAATGAACGATCTGTCGGGGACTGGGGGAAAAACGACAGCGACCGACGCGACTGCCTCCGGCGCTGCGCCTGGAAGCCGTGCCCGGCCTATCGGGTCCTCCGACCCTGACTTGACTTTGAAAATCGGCGAACAAAGGCGGAAAGTCAACCGAAAGTGGACTTTGACGCGGACCCTGCCTAGGTAGGATCGCTGCCGCGAACGATCAAGGAGCCGTCCATGGAGACTGTGCCGGAAACCGCCGCCGAGCCCGCCTTCCGCGAGATCACCGTCGGCAGCGGCGACGCGGCGCGTCAGATCGCCGTGCTGGAGCGCGCCGGGAAGGGCCGCGGCATCCTCTTTCTCGGCGGCTACATGTCGAACATGCGCGGCGCGAAAGGCGACGCGCTCGATGCCTATGCCGCCGCGACGGGCCGGCCGATGACGCGCTTCGACTATTCCGGGCATGGCGAATCGGGCGGGCGTTTCGAGGACGGCACCATCAGCCGCTGGCTGGAGGAGGCCTCGGCGGTGCTGGACCGCGCGGCCGGTGCGCCGCTGATCCTCGTAGGCTCCTCGATGGGCGGCTGGATCGCGCTATTGCTCGCGCTGGCCGAGCGGGCAGCAGGTGGCGGGCGCATCGCCGGCCTCGTGCTCCTGGCGCCGGCCACCGGCATGACGCACAGCCTGATGCTGCCGCAGATGGACGCCGCGGCGCGGGCGGAGCTCGAGGAGAACGGCGTGGTGCGTCGCGCCAGCGCCTATTCCGAGCAGCCCTATCTCATCACGCGCGCGCTGATCGAGGATGGTGCCCATCATCTTCTGGCCGACAAGCCGATTGCCATCGGGGCGCCGGTCCATATCATCCAGGGCGTCCTCGACGAGGACGTGCCTTTCGACCACGCGCTCGACCTCATGTCGCATCTCGCCGAGGACGACGTCGTGCTGACGCTGATCAAGGATGCCGGTCACCGTCTGTCGCGGCCGGAGGATCTCGCCAAGATCCTCTCCGCGGTCGAGGCGATGAGCTGAGCGGGCGGCCCCTTTCGAAAAGGAACGATGCCATGGCGACCAGAGGCTTCTTCGGCAAGCGCCCGACCGAGATCGAGGCGGGACGCCTCCCCCCCGGACAATATCTGACCGAGGATTTCCCGGTGCTGTCGGCCGGGCCGACGCCGCGGGTCGATCTCGACAAATGGAGCTTCACGCTCAAGGACGGCGTGCGGCCGGTGGCGAAATGGACCTGGGACGAGTTCCAGAAGCTGCCGCATGTCAAGCTGACGCGCGACATCCACTGCGTCACCAAATGGTCGAAGTTCAACACCGCCTGGTCGGGCGTCATGATCGACGACATCCTCGCCGAGGCCGGCATCGAGGCGCCGACGGGTTTCACGCTGGCGCATTCGTTCGACGGATACACGACAAATGTCCCGACGGCCGACCTCGTCGGCGGCAAGGCGATGATCGCCACCGCCTATGACGGGCAGCCGATCACGGCCGATCACGGAGGACCGGCGCGGCTCCTCGTGCCGCATCTCTATTTCTGGAAATCGGCGAAGTGGATCAACGCGCTGCAGTTCACCGCGCGCGACGAGGCGGGATTCTGGGAGCTGCGCGGCTATCACATGTATGGCGATCCCTGGCGCGAGCAGCGCTTCACGGGCGATTGACGCCGTGACGAGTCTCGAACCAGCCGCCGAGCTCGCGCCGCATCGCCTTGTCTGGCAGCAGGCGCGTGTCGAGGCGATCCACGCCGAGACGCCGGAGGTGAAATCCTTCGTGCTGCGGCCGGCGAACTGGACCGGCTTCACCGCCGGCCAGCATGTCGACATCCGCCTCACGGCGCCGGACGGCTACCAGGCGCAGCGTTCCTATTCGATCGCCTCGGCGCCCGACGACAGCGGCACGCTGGAGCTCGCGATCGAGGCGCTGCCGGATGGCGAGGTGTCGCCCTTCTTCCACGATGTCGTGGAGGTCGGCGACACGATCGAGCTGCGCGGTCCGATCGGCGGCCATTTCATCTGGAATGCGCCGCTCGGCGGGCCGCTGCTGCTGGTCGGCGGCGGCTCGGGGCTCGTGCCGCTGATGTCGATCCTGCGCCAGCGCGCCCGCGTCGCGCCTGAGATACCAGCCACACTCGTCTATTCGGCACGGCGTTACGACGACCTCATCTTCCGCGACGAGCTCCTCCGCCGCCGCGACACCGATCCCAATTTCCGGCTCGAGATCGCGCTCACCCGCGAACAGGCGCGGGACGGGCTGCATTTCGGCCGCATCGACGCCGCGCTGATGGCGCGGGCGATCGGCACCGAGACGCCGAAGCTCACCTATATCTGCGGCTCCAACCCCTTCGTCGAGGCGGCGGCCTCGCTGGCTCTGGCAGCCGGGCTCCCCTTCGGCAGCATCCGGACAGAGCGCTACGGCGGGTAGAGCCACGTCACCTGCCGCGCCACGCGCCGCTCTGCCACAGCGCCGTCAGGGCGTCGCGATAGGTGGGATAGCGCAGCGTGACGCCGAGTTCGGCGAGGCGTGCATTTCCCACGCGCTTGTTCTCGGCATAGAAGCTCCGCGCCATCGGCGAGAGGTCTGCCGTCTCGAAGGGGATGTCGGGCAGCGGCGGATAGCCGGCGAGGTTCGCAGCATAGGCGACGACGTCCTGCGGCGGCGCGGGCTCGTCATCGGTGACGTTGAAGACGCCCGTGGCGCGCCGCGCGGCCGCCGCCTCGATCACCGCCGCGATGTCGTCGACATGGATGCGGTTGAAGATCTGGCCGGGCTTCACGAGCCGCCGGGCGCTGCCGTCTTCGAGATTGACGAAGGTGTTGCGGCCGGGACCATAGATGCCGGCGAGGCGGAGCAGCGCCACCGGAATGCCCCGCTCCGCCCCGAGCGCCGTCCACGCCGCCTCGGCCTCGACGCGGTTGCGGGCGCGCTGCGAACCGGGACGCGGCGCCGTCGCCTCGTCGACCCAACCACCGCCATGATCGCCATAGACCCCGACTGTGGAGAGATAGCCGATCCAGGAAAGACCGGACGCGGCACGGATACCGGTTCCAAAAGCTGCAAGCACCGGGTCGCCGTGATCGCCGGGCGCGACCGACTGCACCAGATGCGTGGCCGAGCCGAGCGCCTCGCGGACCGCGTCGCTCGCGGCATGGCCGTCGAAGACCAGCGCGTCGATGCCGGCTGCCCTGAGCCGTTCGGCCTTCTCCTTCGTCCGCACCGTTCCAGCGAGCGAACCGACCCGGCCCTTCATCCTGCGCGCGAAGGCGAGCGAGGAAAAGCCGAGGCCGAAGATGAAGAAGCGGGCGTCCTGCAGGGCACCGTGCTGCGGGGAAGGGTGTTGGCTCGAGGCGTCTTGCATGGGGTCTCCGCGCGTCGCGCGGAGACTAGAGCCTTTCGCCCACAGCGCTCAACCCTCGTCGGCCGGCTGCTGCACGACGCCGGCTTCCCAGCCGAGAATGGCGCGCTTGCGCGTCAGGCCCCAGTGGTAGCCGGTGAGCGCCCCGGATTTTCCGAGGATGCGGTGGCATGGCACGACGAAGGAGATGGGGTTTCGGCCGATGGCCGCGCCCACGGCGCGCGCCGCCTTGGGGTTGTTCACCTTCTCGGCGATCTGCGAATAGGTGGCAGCATGGCCGAGCGGCACCGAGAGCAGGGTCTCCCACACCCGCACCTCGAAATCGGAGCCGATGAAGACGAGGCGAAGCGGCGTATCCGGCCGCCAGCGCGAGGGATCGAAGATGCGTGCGGCATAGGGCGCCGTCGCCTCCCAGTCTTCCTCGTAGCTCGCGCAGGGAAAGCGCCGCGTCATGTCGGCGAGTGCCGCCCGCTCCTCGCCCGGATCGGCGAAAGCGAGGCCGGCGAGGCCGCGATCGGTGATCATGATGAGCGCATAGCCGAAGGGCGAGCCGTGGAAGCCCCACTTCATCGCGACGCCCTCGCCGCGCGCCTTGTAGGCGCCGGGGCTCATCGCCTCATGCGTCACGAAGAGATCATGCAGCCGGCCCGGCCCCGAAAGCCCGACCTCGTAGCTCGTGTCGAGCACCGAGGCGTCGCCGTCGAGCAGCATGCGGGCATGGTCGAGCGTGTGCGCCTGGATGAAGGCCTTGGGCGACAGCCCGCACCACCGCGTGAACAGCTTCTGCAGCGACAGCGGGTTCATGCCGACATGAGCGGCGAGACGCTCCAGCGAGGGCTGCTCGCGCCAATGCTCGGTCAGGAACTCGATCGCGCGGCGGATGATCTCGTAGTCCTGGTGGGGAGCCGGAGGAACGGGGTCGGCCATGGCGAGGGCGGTTGCTATGTTCATCGTCTGGATCCGTGGCGTCGGCGTCTCGTGTCGATGATGCCACTCTAGGAATGCTGCGCACGCGGCGACACCCGTTTCTTGCGCCGGGTCAGCGCCTCGGACACACTCGCCGGACAGGAGCCGTCAGCGGGCGCGCAGGCTCGTCAGCGCGTTCTGCAGCGCTGTCGCGAAGCCCTCGCGATCGTCGGGATTGAGGAAGCTGCCGATCGAAAGCCGCCTGCCATGAGAGGCGAGCGCCATGCGCGTGATGCCCCAGTCGGGAAGCCGCTCGACCTCGAGCCGCGCCCAATAGGGGTTGAAGTCGAACTGCTCCATCTTGCCGCTTGCCGAGATGCGGCGGATCGTCAGCGTATCGCGCGTCATCTCGACGATCTCGCGCGCCCGCGCGGCACGATAGTTGAGACGGAAGGCGAACTGGATGGCGAGAATGTCGAGGCCGAAGAAACCGGCGATCGGCCAGGCGCCGAGTGACCAGAAGAGCAGCCCGCTCGCGAAGCAGGTCGAGGCGACCAGCATCAGCAGCAGCGCGAAGCCGCGCGGCGACAGCGATCGATAGGGCTTCAGAACCGCCGAGAACACCAGTTCGGCCGGCTCGTCCATGTTGCGGTCAGTCATGGCGCATCAGTATAGAAGCTCGATGCCGGATTCCCAGCCTCTTCCCAAAAGCCCAAGGCGACGCCGCACGCTGACGCGCGCGGAGGCTGAGGAGTTCTTCGCCCGCTTCGCCGCCCGCGAGCCGGAGCCGAAGGGCGAGCTCGATTACGTGAATCCCTTCACGTTGCTCGTTGCCGTCGTCCTCTCCGCGCAGGCGACCGATGCCGGCGTCAACAAGGCGACCAAGGCGCTGTTCGCCGCCGCCGATACGCCGGAGAAGATGCTGGCGCTCGGCGAGGAGCGGGTAACCGAGCATATCCGCACCATCGGCCTTTTCCGCACCAAGGCCAAGAACGTCATCGCGCTGTCACGGCTGCTCGTCGAACGACATGGTGGCGCGGTGCCGCGCGACCGCGAGGCCCTCGAGGCGCTGCCGGGCGTCGGGCGCAAGACGGCCAATGTCGTGCTCAACATCGCCTTCGGCGAACCGACCATCGCCGTCGACACGCATATCTTCCGCGTCTCGAACCGCACCGGGCTCGCGCCAGGCAAGGATGTCGTCGCGGTCGAGGCCGGCCTCGAGAAGATCGTCCCTGTGCACTACCGCCTGCATGCGCATCACTGGCTGATCCTGCACGGCCGCTATGTCTGCAAGGCGCGCAAGCCCGATTGCCCGACCTGCATCGTCAACGATCTCTGCCGCTTCCCCGACAAGACCATCGCCTGATCAGGCTGCGTTGAAACGCCACTTCCGCTCGATGGCCGCCGTGAGATCGACATCGTTGGCGCGCGCAAACAGCAAGACATGCCCGAGCAGGTCGGCGGTCTCATCCGACAGATCCTGCAGCAAGGCTTCCCGAGGCCTGCCATGCGTGCGTCCCCTGCCTGCGAGCTTGTTCCAAGCCTTGACGAGTTCGCCCAACTCCTCCGTCAGCTTCAGCACGAACCATTCGGGATCGCGACTGATACCGTTGGCGCGGGCATAGTCGTCCGAGGCGCGCTCGAACTTCATCGAAAGCTCTTGGATCATCAACCGCCCCATGTTCATGATATGTTCGCATACATGGTATCGGCAGACGATCTCTGTCAAGCAGGCAGCAGCGCCATGCAGAAGGGCGGCGCGTCAGTAGCCGCGTGCCATCGCGGCGGCGAAGATCGGGATGGCGAGGAAGATCGTCGCCTCGAGATGCAGATACATCCGGGTCGACCGGATCTCGGCCGCAGAGGGCAGCCAGCCCGGCTCGCCCTCGGCGCGCTTCCGCCAGGCGATCATCTTCAGCGTCGGCGGAATCGACAGGAGGCCGATCAGCGCGAAGGCCGCCATCTTGGCCCAGAAGGACGGGCTCTCGGCATAGTAGTGCCAGCCTTTCAGGCCGAAGAACACCCGCAGCACGCCGATGACGAGCACCGCGCCGGCCGTGGCGCCATAGACGATGTCGAGCCTGGCGACGCGGTTGAGGCCCGGGAGGTCGAGATCGCGCTTCAGCCAGACGAGCTGCACGGCCAGCATCGCGAACAGCACGAACACTGCCAGGTGATGCAGGATCGCGAGGACGAGATCGACGACCACCGGATCACTCCACCAGTTCCACGGGGCGACGGCCGCGCACCCGCTTGTTGAGATGCGTCATGAAGGCCATGGCGAAGAGCGGCGTCAACAGGTTGACGATCGGGATCGCGAGGAACAGCGCGATGACGAAGCCGCCGACAAGCACCGTGCCGGCATTCTCGCGGCGCAGCGCCCGTGCGGCGTCGACACCGCCGAACCGCGCCGCCGCTGCCTCGAAGAATTCGCGGCCGAGCAGATAGCCGTTGCCGATGAAGAAGGCGACGAGATTGACGCCGGGCACCAGCAGCAGCACGAGACAGATCAGATTGACCACCACCGCCGTCGCCGCGAAGCCGATGGCGCCGAAAGCGCTCTCCTTCAGCGACAGGCCTGTTCCAGGCGGATCGAGGGGATAGTGCCTTCGCTCGACGATCGCCGCGATGTCGTCGGAGAAGAGGCCTGCCATCAGCGCCGAGACGGGCGCGACGAGAAAGGCGATGCCGATGACGAAGCCGAAGCCCGAGACGATCGCGACGGAGGTCCCTATCCAGGCATGGTCGGGCCAGTCGGCAAAGTGGACCACCGCCGCCTGCAGGGCGAGCCAGAGCAGAAAGAGCAGGAGCAGCGTCAGCCCCAGCACCTTCAGCAGGACAGCGCGGAAGGGGCGTGTCGGCAGGTCGGAAAGAGCGAGCCAGGCGGCGGCGAGCATCGTGCGGTCAACCTCCTTCGCGGCGTTTGGGCAGCCTCGGCTCAGGACGCCGCTGCGCACCGGCAGATGGTCACGGCAGCGGCGGGCCGCAAGCCGGACCGACGGTTGCACGGCAAAGCGCCGGCTGTATAGTCCGCAACCGACCCGCCCGCCGGCCCGCCGGCCCCTGCTCTTTTCGGATCGGCCATCGAATGACGCAAGCCAGCTACGACGTTCTCGGCATCGGGAATGCGATCGTCGACATCCTGGCGCGGGCTGAGGACAATTTCCTCGTCGAGCAGAAACTGACCAAAGGCGCGATGCGGCTGGTCGACATGGAGGAATCGGCGCGGCTCTACGCCGCCATGGGGCCGGCCATCGAGGCGTCGGGCGGCTCGGCCGGTAACACGGTGGCCGGCATCGCGTCGCTCGCGGGCCGCTGCTCCTATGTCGGCAAGGTCGCGGACGACCAGCTCGGCGCCGTCTATCGTCACGATATGCGCGCCATCGGCGCCCGCTATGATGTCGCGCCGCTGCCGGCGGGCACGCTGCCGACCGCCCGCTCCATGATCTTCATCACGCCGGACGGCGAGCGCACGATGAACACCTATCTCGGCGCCTGCCACCGCCTGGGGCCCGAGGATATCGACGAGGCGCTCGTCGCCGATACCAAGATCACCTATTTCGAAGGCTTCCTGTGGGACGCGCCGAGCGCCCGTGACGCCTTCCACAAGGCGGCGTCGATCGCGCATCGCGCCGGCCGCAAGGTGTCGCTGACGCTGTCGGACGCCTTCTGCGTCGACCGTTTCCGCGGCGATTTCACGCGGCTCCTGAAGGACGGCACGATCGACATCCTGTTCGCCAACGACGCCGAGCTCAAATCCTTCTACCAGACCTCGAGCTTCGGGGCGGCGCTCGACGCGCTGCGCGGCGAATGCCGGATCGCCGCGGTCACCGTCGGCGCGGAAGGCTCCTTCGTGGTCACGCCGGACTCGGTGGTCCAGGTTCCCGCGACGCCTGTCGAGCAGGTCGTCGACACCACCGGCGCCGGCGATCTCTACGCGTCGGGCTTCCTTTACGGCGTCGCACGCGGCTTCGCGCTGACGGATGCGGCGGCGCTCGGCTCGCTGGTCGCGGCGGAAGTCATCACCCATATCGGCCCGCGCCCGGCTGTCTCGCTGGTCGATCTCGCGCGCCAGCACGGTTATCCCCTGTGACGGCGGAATGACGCCTCCATGACGATTGACAAGCCCCGGCCGCGCCCTTAATCAACGCGGCCAAGCCCAGATGGCGGAATTGGTAGACGCGCTGGTTTCAGGTACCAGTGACGCAAGTCGTGGAGGTTCGAGTCCTCTTCTGGGCACCAATCACTCTTAAGTGATTGGTTTCGTTGGGTCGATTGATCTGCGTGCTGTGCACCAACGGCTGTGACACCAAGTGTGACACCGGGCTCTGCAGAAAATGGATCGGCTCCCTGAGCGAATGATGGTGCGAAACGGCACCTATTATCACCGCGTCAAGGTTCCAAGGGACATTGTCGACCGCTACGGAAAGCGGATCGAGGTTGTGTCGTTGCGGACGAAAGACCGCAAAGTCGCAAAGGCGCGGAACGCGCGCATGACCGCCGACCTGAACGAGAAGTTCGACCAGGTCCGCGCCGCGTCAATCACAGCCGAGCTGAGGCAAGAGTCCGCACCGCTGAGCGCGGAACGCATCGCTTCGATCACTCGTGCGCACGCAGCGCGAATCGAAGAGCAGCTCTTGGTCGACCGCGTCGAACTTTTCGAGGCAGCGGTCGCCGACCCTCGCCGCCTATGGAAAGGCGAACTGATCAAGCTTCCCGACGATGCCGATGGGGAGAATTTCGATCCAGCCTTCGCCCATCTCGTTGAGGATGGCGAGCTCTCGCCCGTCCTGGCCTATCTTAACCGGATTCGCCTCAAGCGTCGACTTGAAACGCTCCGAGTCGATCTCAAGGCCGGCAATCTTCAAAGCTTCGTCGCGATGGCAAGGGACGGGCACGGAGTGACCAACCGCGCCGCCGCAATACGGCTCGCCAAGGCGCTCGCTGAGGCGGAGATCGGCGCACTGGAGGCTTTGCTGGCCGGGCAGGGCGAACGGCCGCCAAAGACCGGTCTCGTCGCCGGCGCTGGAGTATCAGCGCCAGCGCCTATGGCTCCCTCCCTCGATCGGCCGTTCAGGCGCCCGCCATGGCGCTCGATGTTATGTTCGATCGCTGGCGAGCAGAAACCAAGCCTGCACCGAACACGGTTTCCACATGGCTGGGCGCGATCCGCGACTTCAAAGCGCATTTAGGGCCGAGCGCAGACGATATTCGCATCATCGGATCAACTGACGTTCTGGCTTGGAAGGACGCTCTCCTCGAAGCGGGCCAGCAGCCAAGCACGGTGAACGGTTCGAAAATCGCCTGCCTGAATGCTGTCTTCAACTGGGCAGTTCGCAAGCGGCTTCTGATTGAGAACCCTGCGAAGGGGATCAAAGCCTCTGCCAAGGTCCAGGCAGGCACCACGAAACTCCCCTATACGGACGCCGAGGTTGCTCAATTGCTTGCGCTCGCTAGGGCAGACACTAAACCGTATCTGCGTTGGTTACCCTGGCTTGCGGCAGCAACCGGCGCTCGGATTGGCGAGCTTGCACAGATGCACGCAGACAGATCGAGATCTCAGAGACGATCTCAGTCCTTCACATCCGCCCTGCCCCGGACGCAGGCCGTCTCAAGACTGCGGAGAGCGAGCGCTCGATCCCTGTCCACTCGGCGCTCGTGAAGGAGGGTTTCCTCGATTTCGTGCGAAGCGTCGGGCAAGGGCCGCTTTTCTACGGGCACTCGTCGGGAGACCCCAACAAAAAGCATGCCTCCAAGAGCAAGACCAAACTGAACCGCCCCGGGTTTGTCGGAGGCCCCAACTCCTGAGAGGATGGCTATGACGAGCAAGACGACGAACAAGTTTTCGCCTGAGGTGCGTGCCTGCGCGGTGCGGATGGTGCTGGATCACGAGGCCGAGCATCCGTCGCGCTGGGCGGCGATCACGTCGATTTCGGGCAAGATCGGCTGCACGGCGCAGACGCTGAGCGAGTGGGTGAAGAAGGCCGAGGTCGACGCCGGCAAGCGGGCCGGAATGACGACGGATATGGCGGCCAAGCTCAAGGCTCTCGAACGCGAGAACCGAGAGCTGCGGCAGGCAAACGAGATTCTGCGTAAGGCGTCGGCGTATTTTGCCCAGGCGGAGCTCGACCGCCGACACCGGTCATGATCGCGTTCATCGACTATCACCGCGGAGCCTATGGGGTCGAGCCGATCTGCAAGGTATTGCCGATCGCCCCGTCAACTTACCATGAGCATGTCGCCAGGCGGACCTATCCCGGGAAGCTGTCGGCTCGGGCGAAGCGGGACCTGGAACTGAAGCCGCAGATCGAGCGCGTATTCGGCGAGAACTTCGAGGTCTATGGCGCGCGCAAGGTCTGGCGGCAGATGTTGCGCGAGGGGTTCGACGTCGCCCGCTGCACGGTCGAACGTCTGATGGCTGAGCTCGGCCTGCAAGGCGTCATTCGCGGCAAGCCCCTCCGCACGACCGTTCAGGACAAGGCGGCGCCGTGCCCGCTCGACCATGTCAACCGGGGGTTCCATGCGCCGGCCCTGGAACATGCTGTGGGTCTCGGATTTCACCTATGTCAGCACCTGGTCGGGCTTCGTCTACGTCGCCTTCGTGATCGATGCCTATGCTCGGCGGATCGTCGGTTGGAGGGTGTCGCGGACGGCCCATGCGAGCTTCGTCCTCGACGCGCTGGAGCAGGCCCTGCATGAGCGAAGGCCCGTCCATCGAGGCGGCCTCGTGCATCATTCCGACAGGGGATCTCAATACGTCAGCATTCGATACACCCAGCGCCTCGCCGAGGCCGGCATCGAGCCCTCGGTCGGCAGCGTCGGTGACTCCTACGACAATGCTCTCGCAGAGACGATCAACGGACTCTACAAGGCCGAGCTGATCCATCGGCGCGGGCCATGGCGATCCTTCGAGGCCGTGGAGTTCGCTACGCTGACCCGGGTCGACTGGTTCAACCATCGACGGCTGATGGAGCCCATCGGCAACATTCCGCCGGGCGAAGCCGAGGAACGCTACTACGCCATGCTGGATGAGCCAGCCATGGCGGCGTAACTCAAACCAAACGGCCTCCGACAAACCCGGGGCGGTTCAATGACGAGCCCCCAGGCAGGCCCATCTCGCAATGACCCGACATAGCCGACAGTTTTCTGCCCGCCAGGGAGGACCGTAGGGGACCCAAAGGCCCTCCTAGGGTGGAGTGGGGCTGAGCGCCCTCACAGTGCAAGCAGCTAAACTCTAAAGTCGGGTCGCCGACCGCTTGGAACGAGCACAATTTCGTCTTTCGGGAGTCGGACGGTCTGTTCCAGCATGGCAAAGGCAACGCCGGCCTTCGACGGCTGTGCTGCGGATGCGACCGATCTGACGATCATTCCGATCAATATGGGCGAGCCGATCCTTATCGCTCGCGGATCCAATGCGGCGCACAGGCTGGGCTTCTCGCCACATGGCGCCGGTCGAGACACCGCCCGCAGCGCCCATGTCCGACGGTTAATCGATGACTACAGAGCTGATGCCCGTGGTCTCAGCCCGAACAACATCTCAGCAATCCTCGCAAGGAGACGGCAGAACTGGATGTTCGCTTCGTCTCGGGAGAGCCGGACGTCTCGGAATTGCAGATCGACTGCAAGAGCACGGTCTTTTTCCGCGCGCAGATCGCGGAGTTCGAGCTGGCGATATTGTTGACGAGGTGATCCTCTATGGCTGAATCGTGGCAGATAATGTTGAGCCTCGGTGATCAAGCCGCGTCTATGCTGCACTCTACTGATCTGTCCCGGCTATCGCGGCGATGCGATTTTGGTTAAGCGCCTCATCTCGACAAAGCTGTCTTTGCCATAGTGAACGGCATTGCGTGCGAAATAGGGTGGCACCTGCATGTCGAATTGCGCGTAGCCGTGGCTCACATCGCTGCGCAGGAGATCCGTGCGACTTCCGATGTCGAGACGAAAGCGCTCGCCGCGCCGCAGCACGACCGGCTGCGGGGTGAGGCTGAAGCGAAGGGTTACCAGAACGCCGGGCACGAGGGGTTCCGGCGTGTCGATGTCGATGGCGATCTCGGTTGCTGTGGAGCGGGTCTCGTCGATCCTGCGGCAGGCCGGCCGGATCATGCCCATGGAAAGGATCCAGTAGGTCCCGTCTGCCGCGACGACGCCCGTGCGGGCAACGATATGGGAATCGATCTCGTTCGAGCTGAAGGCGAGGCTCACGGTCACGGGTCCGGTCAGCTCCATCTCCTCCTCGATCGGCATCTCGAAGGCGAGGGATTGATTGGCGACCTCGTCGAAGCCAGCCGTGACCGTGGCGCCAGGGGGCACGGCTGCCCAGCGGTTCAGGCCGCCGGTCGCCAGTTCCGGTGTCAGCCGATGCGTGGCCGTGTCGGCGCCGTCAGAGACGAGATAGAGCCGCAGTGGCGTGCTCTCCGGAAGCGGCCAGTCGGCTGCGGATCGGTAGGTCCCGGCGCCTTGCCGCCAGTAGCGCACCCTTGCCTGGCTCGCATAGCCATTGTCGGCGCCGTAGAGTAGATGGTCGAAGAAGGCGAGCGCCTCCAGCTGCCAGTGATAGGCCGGCAGCTCATAGGCCGGCGGGCCGATGATCAGCCATCGCCGGTCGCGCCGCGTGCCGGCATTCTCGAAAAGGTCATAGGCGCCGAACTGGTGCAGATTGAGGTAGCCCGGATTCTGCACCACGACGAAAGGTACCTCGATATCGCCGAGCGCGCCGGACGGCCCCTTCGGCAGCGGCGAGGCCGAGCGTGTCTTGCCGTCGAGCATGAGGGCAGCGAAGAGCGCGCGCGCCGCCGGCGTCGGCATCTGCCGCTGGAAGGCCTTCATGATCCGCACCATCCGCTTCCTCAGCGCCGGCCACCATAGATGCTTGAGGGGCGAATTGAGGAAGTGGCTGATTGCCGCCCGCAGGAACGGCGGCACATGCAGCCGTGATTGCAGCGGCGTGAAATTGGCGCCCATCCACGTCGCGAAGAAATCGGGCTGCGGCGCGCCGCCGAACATGGCGATGTGCCGAAAGAAGTCCGTGCACATCTCGATCGTGAAGAAGGCCTTCAATGCCGGCGGGCGAAGACGCGCCACCTGCGGCTGCGTCATGCCATAATAGGACGTGCCGAAGAGGACGACCTGCCCGTCGCACCAAGGCTGCGCGGCAACCCATTGGATGACCTTGGCATGGTCCTCGACATCCGTGTCGTTCAGATAGACACCATCAGCGCCAGTCGAGCGGCTCATGCCGCGCCGCGCGACGATGACATGCGCATAGCCGCGGTCAGTGAACACCGGCGGGCTGCCGGACTCGTTGTTGCCCGTCGGGGCACCGGCGGCTTGCAGTTCCTTGGAATAGGCGGCGAACGCGACGACGGCAGGATAGCGGCCGGGCGGCTTCGGCAGATAGACATCGGCCGCGAGCGCGATTGCAGGCGCCACCTCAATCATCTGATCCGCAAGGATATGACAGCCGAGCCCAGACCGCGCAGCCGGGCCGGGCGTCCATCCGGCCAATTGCTCGCCGAACAGCCCTCCCTTCAACGGGATCAGGTTGTCCCAGAACCCCTGCTTGATAAGCTCGGCGAACATGGATCCCTCTGTTACCTCAGCGTTTCAACGACTGGAGTGCGCCGGCCGAAAGTGGGAGGAGCGGCGGTCCAGGCTATGGCCGCGATGGACCGGTGGCAGTCTTCTGCTGCGAAGCCAGCCTCATTTCGCGCAGCACCCACTTCTGCGTGTCGTCCGGTATCAAGAAGCCGCCGATCCCGGACGAGAACAGCAGGTCGAGCACCTGCTCCGTGACGCGGTTAAGGGCAGTCTCGAGATCCTCGTCCGGACCGGGCTTCGGCGGCACCATGATGACGACCGTGTCATCCGCCTGCGCGATGATCTCGATCTTGAGATCCGGGCCCGGCGAGTAGCCGAACGTATCGCTCACGACCGCGACCGGATCGGCGAGCAGTCTGGCGCGATAGTCAGGATCGGTCGCGATCCGCTCGTAGTTCTTCTCGACGAAATCGGAATCCTTCACGGCGACGCCTCCTGGCGGGCGATGGTGCGGAGCGCGAGCAGCTTGAACTTGGCCGCAACCGGGACAAGCCAGACGAACAGGCCCTTGCTCGACCAGAGATCGAACTGGTTGAGCGGCGCCGGCGGCGGCGGCGATCCGGCCGGTCGGACAGGCGGAATGGCGAAATAGAGCGTGTCGCGCTTCTGCACGACGACTTTCACCTTGATGCCCTCGGGGATCGCGACGCCGAGCGATGCGAGCGCCGCGGCCGGATCACTCTCAAGCATCGCGGCGAAGCCATCGTCGGCCCAGGCGCGCCTGGTCAATTCCCGCTCGAAATCTCCGGACACCGAAGCCCCTCCCTGTTGCCGGCCGCGGCCGATGCCACGGCCACGGGCGTCGCCTCTTCGTCGTCGGTGAGCCGCATCGACCGCGGCCCGGATGCGCCTGTTCAGGCCGGAGGCAGGGCAGCTCCTGTCGGGGCGGCGAACCCGGCGAGGTAGGCGGCGATGTCGCGCCAGTCGGCCTCCGGCACAGCCGCGGCCAGGTAGCCGTCCGGCCGGATCAGCGTCAGCATGCCCGCCGCCTCGGCCGGGCGGAGCCGCGGCTCGACGAGGGCCGGGAACGCGGCCGCCACGGACGCTGCGGCCTCGCCACCGCCGCAAAGGCTGAAACGCGGCGCCTCGGCGCCGTAAGGCCGCTCGCCGACTGCCGGCAGCATCCTTGCGCCGGCGGTGCTGCTGCCGTCCGACGGCCCGTTGAGCGGGCTCTGCGGATAGCCGATCGCGACCTCGGTGATCATTCCGGCGATGGCATGTTGGGCGGCAGGCAGGCCGAGGACGAGATGCGCGACGAAATTGCGGACATCCTGCAGGGCGTGGTTCTCCAGCGTCGCCGCCTTAGTGAGCCGGCCGGATTCGCGGATCACTTCGGCTCCAACGGGCCGTCGCTCGGCATCGTAGCTATCGAGCAGCACCGGCGCCCTGGAGACGCCCCGGCAGACGAGAGCCAGCTTCCAGGCCAGGTTGATCGCGTCCTGCATGCCGGTATTCATGCCCTGGCCGCCGGCCGGGCTGTGCACATGGGCGGCGTCGCCGGCGAGGAAGATCCGGCCCGACCGATAGGAACCGACCTGCCGTTCATTGATACGGAAGGCGCTGGTCCACACCGTGTCCGTCAGCGTGATGCCGCCCGGTCCGCGACGATCGATGACTTTCTGGAAGGCGGCCATTTCGAGCGGCACGGGTTCGACATCCGTGGAGGGGCCGAGGCTGGTGATGATGCGATACCGGTCCGGCGCCATCGGGAAGAACATCAGCGCCCCCTCGGGATGCCAGAAGATGGCGAGTTCCGAGAAGGGGATCGGCATGCCGGTCAGGTGAAAATCGCCCTGGGTCCAGTCGAGGCTCAGCGTGTCGCCCTCGAATTCGAGGCCGAGGCGATGGCGCACTACGCTGTGCGAGCCGTCGCAGGCGACGAGCCAGTCGAAGCGCTCCGTCGTTTCCTTGCCGTCCGCGGCGCGCAGCGTCGCGGTAACGCCATCTTCATCCTGCGCGATGTCGGCAAGCTCCGTGGAGAATTCCGGCTCGATACCGTGCGCTTTCAGGTGGCGGCGCAGCACGCCTTCCGTCTCGTATTGCGGCGCCATGAGCGCGAAGGGGAAGGGTGACGTGATTCCGCCGAGCTCGATCCGCCCGACCTGGCTGTGGCCGGAGAAGATGTTGGCCACGACGACGTGATTGCCCGCCTTGACGAGGTCAGCCGCCACGCCGGAGCGATCGAGCAGTTCCAGCGTGCGCGGCCAGATGGCGACGGCCCGCGACGTGTCCGAGGGGCCGGCGATCTTGTCGATCACCCTTACCGGGACGCCGAACCGCGAGAGTTCGAGCCCCAGCGTCAGACCGACCGGCCCGGCACCGGCAACGAGAACGCGATTCGTCATTCCTGGTTTCCTCCTTGGCTTCGCCGGCCGTACTCTCCTGCTGCCGGCGGTCATGTATAGCGGGAAGCAGCCCCGTCCGCGCCATGGGGCCCCGCCGGCGCGGGCCCCCCTTCGCGTTTGCGGGAAGCTACTGCTCTTCCTCGAAGAGCCAGAGCTCCGCAGTCGGCTGCGGCATGCCGTTCGACGCCTCGCGCAGGCCGAGGAAGGCCGGAATGCGGCGCTGCTGCTCGGGCGTCAGCGACGCCACCAGCGGCTTCAGCGCCTCCGCAACCTTCTTGAGATCGGCGGCGCGCGTCGCCTCCGCGTCGGCCGTCCGCTCGAGGATGTCGACGAA
This sequence comes from Allobosea sp., assembly GCA_017307955.1. GTDB lineage: Bacteria > Pseudomonadota > Alphaproteobacteria > Rhizobiales > Kaistiaceae > Kaistia. Next base: position 65,103 of record JAFKFV010000021.1, read on the forward strand.
GCTCGTCGGCTCCGGCGCCTCGGCGCGCTGCGCCCGGCGCGCCGCCGAATCGGCCGCGGCCTGGCGGATGGCAGCCTCGACCGGCGCCCAAAGCTTCTCCTGCTCGGCCGAAAGCACGATCACCGTCTTCAGGGCGATGACGCGCGCGTCCAGCACGGCCGCCGCATCGGCAGCGCTGTAGATCTCGACGGCAGGCGGATCGGCCGGCGGGTTGGCGTCCTCGGCGAAGGCCGGCGGCGCCATCGCGAGGAAGGCGCCGAGTGCAATGGTGCTCAGAATGGTGGTTTTCATGATGATGCTCTGTGGCGTGCTGACAGGATCGGGATGCGACGCGGGCTACTGCCAGCCGCCGCCGGGCAGCCGGCCGTGATAGGGGGTGTCGCGGCAGTGGCCCCAGGGTCCGCGCCAGAAGCCGGGCGGGCAGCCATTGCCGAAATAGCCGTAGGCCGGCGGATAGTTGTAGGCGAAGCCGCCGCCGGGCATCGGGCCGGTATAGGGCGTGTAGCGGCAGTGTCCCCATGGGCCGCGCCAGCCATAGGGCCCGCAGCCCTGAGCGACGAGGACGATGTTGGAGTCCGGCGCATGGACCGGCGGGGCGATCGGCGCCGCCGACGCCGCCGTCGATGCCAGGGCCGTCAGGCCGAGGGCGGTCAGATGGGTAACGATGGTTCTCATTGTCGTCATCTCCCGGTTGGTGTTGGGCAATGGCTGGGTTTCTTGCGGCTTTACTAGGTCGTTCAGCCGATCAGGACATCAGCAGAACTGATGATCGGCCTCCTGCCAGACATCGTCGTCGCAAAGACAAGCCGCCGCGTCGCTCCGCGCTGTTCAGGGCGTCGTCCATGCCGTCTCGACCTCGATCAGGGATGGACGGCCGGCGCGGATCGCTTGGGTGAAGGCGGTAGCGAAAGCCGCGTCGGTATCGACCCGCACCGCCTCGAGGCCGTATCCCCGACCGATCGCGACGAAATCGATGCCCGGCACGTCGAGCCCCGGGACGCCGTCCGCCTTCAATACGCCGGCAAACCATCTGAGCGCCCCGTAGGTTCCGTTGCGCATGATGACGAACACGACCGGCACATTGTACTGCGCCGCGGTCCAGAGCGCGGTGACGCTGTAGTTGGCTGAGCCGTCGCCGATAAGCGCGATCACCTGCCGGTCCGGCTGGGCGAGCTGGACGCCGACCGAGGCAGGCATCGCGAAGCCGAGGCCTCCCGCCGCGCCGAAATAGTAGCTGCCCGGACTCTCCCAGTTCATCCGTTCCCACATCGCCTCGATGGTGGACGTCGATTCGTTGACATAGATGGCGTTACGCGGGGCAAGTTCGTCGATGAGATCGAGGACCCGCTCGGCGGCAAGCGGCGCCGAGCCGGGCGCCAAGCGGGCAGGGCGCTCCCGCCGCTGCGGCGCCGACCGTTCTGCCGGGGCGACCGCGTCGGCGAGCGCCGCGAGGATGAGGCCCACATCGCCGACCACCGCATCGCCCATGGGAGCACGCGAGGCCTCGTCGGGATCGCAGGTGATCTGGATCAGTTCGGCGCCCGCTGGCAGCAGCGGGCCCGGCTCATACTCGTGGTATCGAAACACCGGCGCTCCAGCCACCAGCACGAGATCATGCCCCTGAAGCAGCCGCGAGATGCCGGACATGCTGGCGGGCAGCAGGCCGCGGAAGTTCGGATGGGTGGTCGGGAACGGGCAGCGCGGCGCGGATGGCGCGACAAAGACCGGCGCCGCGAGCCGCTCGGCGAGCTTGACCGCGTGTACGTTTGCGCGTGCCGCGTCCACGTCCGGTCCGAGGATGATGACGGGGTTGGTGCTGCGATCCAGGCGCGCGGCGAGCGCGGCGGCAGCGGCGGGATCGAGGGCGCCGGCGGTGGAGACCGTGCGTCCGAGGAGACGCAGCGATTCCGGTTCGGCAGTCTTCTCCCAGTCGTCATAGGGAATGGAGAGGTAAACAGGCCCGGGTGCCGGCAGGCGAGACATGTGCAAAGCCCGGCTCATGGCGAGCGGAACATCCTCGGCGCGCGCCGGCTCATAGGACCATTTCACCAGCGGCTTCGGCAGCATGGTGGCGTCGAGATTAGTCAGGAGCGGCTCGATGCCGATCATGGCGCGGGTCTGCTGGCCGGCCGTCACGATCAGCGGCGAATGGGAATTCCAGGCATTGGCGAGGCCGCCCATGGCGTTGCCGGTGCCGGCGGCGGAGTGCAGGTTGACGAGCGCAGCGCGGCCGGTGGCCTGGGCATAGCCGTCGGCGATCCCAATCGCCACACCTTCGTGCAGGGCGAGCACGTAGCGGAAGTCGGACGGGAAGTCCTGCAGGAAGGGCAGCTCATTCGACCCCGGATTGCCGAAGATCGTCGTGATACCGTTGCGGCGGAGCAGGTCGTAGGTAAGGTCGCGGATCGTCGTCATGATAAGCCTCGGAAACGGCTGCCGGTCGCCGGGTTCGACGGATTACATCGGCGAGAGACCCGGCCGTTTGACATCGCGCAAGCGTTGCAGCCGGTCTACGAGTTCGCCGCCGTCAGTCGGTCGGCGTCTCATCCCGTTTCAGCGGCGGTCCGAGGAACTCGACCTGCCACTTGGTGCCAAAGGCATTGAGTGCGTCCTTGTCGGGCAGGCCGTTGTGCATGACGCTGGCGAGCTCGGTGAAGAAGGTCGCCGCATCCAGCGACGGCATCATCAGGATGTATTGCCGGGCCGGCGCATCGGTGACGTTGACGAAGCCGTGCTCGACGCCGCCGGGGATGGAGACGACATCGCCGGCCTCGGCGTAGAAGCGCCGTCCGTCGGCCTCATAGAGGTACCGTCCCTCGATGACACGGAAGATCTCCGCCTCGGGATGACGGTGGCGCGGCGGGCCGAAGCCGGGCGCGTTGATCGTCTCGATGAAGCAGAATGCGTTGCCGCTCGCCGCAGGCGGCATTCGCACGAACAGGTCGAGTCCTATGGCGGGAATCTTGATCGGAAGCTCCGTTCCGCTCGAATGCAGGAAGCTGATCGTCATCTGGCAGACCTCATGATGGAGGGTTCGAGCTCATCTCGGGCACTCCCGCCGCTGAGCGTATCCGGAGCTGCGGCGATCGGCTCGACGCGGCGGAATATGTCACTTTCCGAACTGACCGGCATCCTCAGAACTGATGAAAGACAGCCGGCCTCTGCGGGTGCAGGCCCATCGCGGGGCGTTGAGCTCGGCCGCACGCATGAGTCGCATGTCGTCACATTGAACCTCGCTGCCGGCTCTGGCACTCTCCCATCCTGATACGGGAGCAGGCTGTGGCCGATATTGAGCGTGATCTCGCCGATTGCGTCGGCGCCATCTACCAGGCCGGCGCGGGAGACGGCAGCTGGTTTGATGTCGGCGAGCGCATCTGCGGAATTCTCGACGCCCGGCGGGTTCTGCTGAACCCTGGCGGACCCGGTGGGCCGAGCAATCTGCTCATGCCTTCGGATGGCAGCGAAGCAGCCTATGCGGCCCATTTCCACACGGCCGATCCCTATGCCGCCCAAGCCCGTCGCGACTTCGCGCAGGCGCGCAGCTATCACATGGGCAATGCCAAGCTCGGTGCCGAGCTCGTCGCCGAGAATGACCTTCTGCGCAGCGAATATTACTTCGACTTCGCTCGCCACCATGAACGCCGCCACGTGATCGGCGGCATGGCCGGCATCGCCGAAGCCACGCCGGTTCTGGCGTTCCGGGGCGATGACGCGGGCGCGTTCGACGAAGTTCATGTTCGCCTGCTGCGCGCCCTGATGCCGCATGTGCAGCGCGCCTTGGAGCTGCGCCTTCGTCTTGCACAGGACGAGCACGCCGCGTCGCTGACGCATGCGGCCGTGAACGCGCTGACCGTCGGTGTGGCCGTCGTCGATGCGTCTCTGCGGATCCGCTTCGTCAACGACATGGCTCGCCAATATCTGGCGGGACCCGAAGCAGGGCTCGCCCTCAAGCGCCCCGGCCCCTTCGCCGGCAGCGGAATCTATCTCGCCGCCATGTCGCGCGACGATGCGGCAAGCCTCCGACGACTCGTATCCTCGGCCACTTCGGGAGGCGCAGGCGGCTCGATGCGCCTCAACTCGCGCGCCGGTTCGGTCCTGGCGGTGATGGTCACGCCGGCACCGCTGCAACTTAGCAACGACGTATACGACATGAATGTCGGCCATGCCCGCGAAGCCCTCGCGCTGCTCATCCTGCGGCCCCTCGATCGCAAGGTGTCGCCGCAGGCGGCAATTCTCTGCGAGATGTTCGATCTCAGCCGGGCCGAGGCCGAGGTCGCGGTTGCGCTTTCGGGCGGCGCCAGTGCCGAAGACGTTGCGCGCGGTCGCGGCGTCTCGCTGATGACCATCCGCAGCCAGATCCGCTCGATCCTCGGCAAGTCGGAGGCTGAGAACCTCAGGGACTTCGAGCGCACGATGGCCATGGTAGCGTCGCTGGCCCCGCAGTCACCCTAGCGCGCCTCTCTTCGCCCTGCCATCCAGGGCCACTTTCCGTCCGGAGCCTGGCCGGACTTGATTCGAGGGATCAGATTGAATGCAGGAAGGAGAGCAGTCGGGCCGGCCTGCGGCCATGGAAGGGCATGGTGGCTACAACTCCAGATCCACCGTGCAGGCCGGAGGAGCGTCAGCGGCACTGCCCCGGCTCGAGCGGGCCGCGCTCGACGTTCCGCTACCGCCGGGTACAAGTCCGATCGTCGTCGCCGATTATGGCGCGTCCCAGGGCCGCAACTCGTTGTTGCCGATGGCGGTCGCCGTACAGACGCTGCGCCAGCGCCTCGGAAACGGCCGCGCCATATCAGTCATCCATACCGATCTCGCTGGGAATGACTTCAGCGCGCTCTTCGAACTGCTGAACACTGATCCGCAGAGCTATTTGACGCTGGATCAAGACGCCTTCGCCAGCGCGATCGGTCGCTCCTTTTACGAGCAGATCCTTCCTGACGACAGCGTGACGCTCGGATGGTGCGCCTGGTCCGTGCAATGGCTGAGCCGCGCGCCGGTGGCAATTCCAGACCATGTGCAGGTGGCTTACAGCAGGGATGAACGCACGCGAGCCGCATTCGCCACCCAGGCCGCTCAGGACTGGTCTGATTTCCTCAGACATCGCGGCCGGGAGCTGAGGCCTGGTGGTCGTCTTGTCATCATCACCATGGCCCTCACAGATGATGGAGACTTCGGCTACCGACCCGTCCTCGGAGCCATGCAGGACACGTTGGAGGAACTCGTGGCGGAGGGCGAGGTCCGCCGGGAGGAGGCGTCGCGGATGGCGATCCCGACCGTCGGCCGGACGCGCGCGGAATTTGCAGCGCCTTTCATGTCCGGTGAGTGTTCTGACCTCGCGCTGGAGCACATCGAAATCTTCGAAGCCGAGGACGCGATCTGGCGGGACTTCCTTAAGGACGGCGATGCGACAGCTTTCGGTGCCCGCTGGGCCGCCTTTTCGAGAGCGTCGGTCCTGCCAACGCTTGCGCTAGGACTTTCTGAGGGCACGAGCGCGGAACGCGTTCGCGACTTTGTGGAGCGGATGGAGACCGGCATGGCCGAACGTCTCGCTGCCGGACCCGCGCGAACGCTGATGCCCCTGGCCATCATCGTCGTCGCTGCAACCGACGAAGCGGCTTCAAGGTCGCAAGCGGCATGGGACGTGACGAAGCCATAGTCGCCCGCCAGCAGGAAGCAGGTGACATGGATCCGGTTGCTCGAATGCCGGAGGCTGATCATGCCTGACGCTGTGAACGTTCTGCGCGCTCTCTTCCACAGCCCGGCTGCTCGCGAAGCGCGCCGGTCGCAAGCACCGCGTCGCCATGCTCTTTGCTCCGGGCGGGGCTGACCCTTAGCCAGTTCTGGCGATGCGCTGTCCGAGGCTGCTCGTTAGGTTCCGCTCCTCAAGAGCCACCCCCTTCGCCCTGATCGGCTCGATGACAGCAGCCACTCATTCAAAGGAGATGTCCATGTCCGATCGCTTCGAATCCACCCGCCCGGCAGAGATCGCGCCCTTTATCGGCAAGCACATCATCTATACTTATGCCAATGGCTGGCAATACGAGATGTACTTCAAGAACGAACGCACCATCGACTACCGCGTCCATGGCGGCATCGTGGGCGGGCGCTGGGTGAAGGGTCAGGAAGTCCATATGGTTCGCCTCGCCGAGGGCGTGGTGAAGATTTCCTGGAACGAGCCGACGGGCACCTGCGTCAGCGTGGCCTACAATCTCAATGAGAGAATTGCTCACGGCGCGACATTCTTCCCGCGCTGGATCGAGCTCGATCCGAAAAAGATCATCGGCTTCCAGAATGAGAAGATCGCGCTGATGCAGGACTATCGCGACACCGGCCCCACCTATCCGATCCTGCTGGTCGACGAATTCGCCGAGATCACCTTTGTCGAGAACTGCGGACGTGACGATGAGAGCGTCATCTCCTGCGCGCCGGAGGACCTGCCGTCGGATTACGCTGCGCGCCGGAATGTCGGCTGATTTGAGCCGGATGCAGTGCTGGGAAGCGGCGCTCCTTGTTCGGGGTCGCAGGTGTTGGTCAGTCGCTATCTGACGAAGTGGCCTTCTGGCCCAAAGCAGACACACATCTTGAGCGCTGATGCTCAGCCTCGGCGGGGGCGCCTCAGCGGAAGGCGCGCGCGTGATCGCAACCGCCATTCGATACATAGCCATCCATCAACCGAACACTGGGCCGCGGCCCCGAAGGTTGAGTTCAGGCGACCAAGGCTGCTTGCCGCCATCGCTGGCACTGTGCTACCAACTGTGGCACTACAGTTGGACATAGCCTCGCAGAATCAAGCCCTTAAGCGGAACCGCCCTCAATCGGGTCCAGTCCTCTTCTGGGCACCATCTCACCTGTCGGAGATGGTGTAAGGCTTCCGAAAATCGGCGGAAATGCTAGCGAATCGGACCCTGCGGGGTCCGATGGCGTTTTGGGGCGTCCGTTGGCAGCCGTCGAAATGGGCATCTGGTTCGGCGAGCCCCCGCATTCCGGGCGCTTTCTGCTCCTCCTCCTGCAAAGCCGTGAAGCGAAGCCGAGCGCGCAAGGGTTGAACGGCGGCTTGGGTCCTTCTGCTCGACCGAGGCTGCCACGGTTTGCCAGCCCTCGCTTGCAACTTTTTGCATTAGGCCATCAAGATCGATGCGAATCCTTCGCCGGCCGAGTACCTTCATTCGCGCGAGCGCTATCGACTTCCGGTTGCATCTTGCGCACAATGTTGCGTGTCATGGGCAGGGCGACAGTCCGTAGCCCGGCTGTAGCGACAGCAGCCGCGGGCGTAGCCAAACCCGTGGCGCGGGAGGCGCCGGCCTCTTGCACGACGCGATTCGGATGGGATGGCCAAGGTCAGGACCGGTCAACGCAATGTCAGCATCGGAAACGCCCTCCCGGGAAACGGTCTGTTGGCAAATCGCCCGTCGGGCTGCTGAGCTCTCCGACCTCGCGGATCAGATTGGGCGACCGGATGTCGGCGCGCGCTTGCGGCAGGCTGCGGAAGAAGCCCGCCGTGCCGCCGGGCACCAGCCGGACAGCGCCCAAGATGAGGGTCCCCCTGAGGCGTCGCTTGGTCAAAGACGGGACAGGCCCACGCCGCTTTAGGCAGTTCGCAAGCTCCATTGCAGGCCGTTGCCTTGGCGGAAGCGAGGCCGAGCCAAGACCCGACGCGTTCCAGCCTGCCTTCCACCAGGAACTCGTAGTGCCTTCCACACTGCCGGAGGCCTTTCCGCGGCCCGAGCTTACGACGGCTTTCCATCGGGTGAGCGCTCAGCGGACCAGCAGCGGCTTGACAGACTTTCGGATCGGCACTACCGATACATAATCGTTTAGGTCATGCTCTCTCGACCGCTTCTGGCGCCGCGGGATGCATCATAAACGATTAGGGCTTGGAGGATCCCGTGGTGAGGAAGTCGACCATGCGCGACGTCAGTCGCGCGACCGGTCTTTCGATGTTCACCGTCTCGCGCGCGCTGAGCGGAGCGGACGGCGTTTCGGAGGAGAGCCGGAACCACGTCCTCAAGGCGGCGCGCGAACTCGGCTACATCCCGAACCGGGCGGCACAGGAGCTTCGCCGCGCCAGCCGCGACACGGTCGCGGTCATCACGGCGAGCACGTCCAACTCCTACTACCTCGAGATGATGGCCGGCATCCAGCAGGCGCTGCGCCCCTCGAGCTGGACCGTCGTCGTCGGCGATGTCGCGGTCGACGGCGCCTATGATGCCGCGCTCGAGGACCGCATGATCAAGCGGCTCATCGAGTCCCGCGTGGCCGGCGTTATCTCGACGCTGACGCTGAAGCCCGAGAACATGGCCCTGCTCTCGGCCTGGGACATTCCTGTCATCTTCGTCGACTCGGCACCGCCCGAGACGGCCGATGACTTTCCGAGCGTCACGACCGACAATTACGGCGCCAGCCTGATGGTCGGCGCCCATCTCGCCACGCATCGCTTCGCCGACTGGCTGCTGCTCATCTATCCGCTGAAATGGTCGACGCGCATCGAGCGCGAGCGCGGCCTTCGTGACTCGGCCATGGCGCATGGCGCGCGCCTGACGGTCATCGAGACCGAGAACGACGCGGAATCGGCCGAGGCGACGCTGGCCGCCCATCTCGACCGGACGGGCGCCCTGCCCGATGTCCTCATCGCTGGCAACAACCCGCTGGTGCTCGGCGCCATGAAGCTCGCGCGGGCACGCGGCATCGTGATCCCGGATCAGATGGCGCTCATCGGCTACGACGAGTTCGCCTGGTCGTCGCTGGTCGATCCGCCGCTGACGCTGCTCAACGAGCGCTCGGAAGAGATTGGCCGCGAGGCGGCGCTGATCCTCGGCGAGATCATCGACGCCCAGGCCGAAGCCGAGCGCGGCGGTGGCTCAAAGGCACCGATCTATCTTCCGCGCCACCAGCGGCAGGTCGCCGCCGATCTCGTGATCCGCCGGTCCTGCGGATGTGCGCCGGCGCGGCCAGAACAAGAACGCATGAGGGAGGATTCGATGACGCTGTCAGAGCCGCCCAGCTAGCGCCGAAGGGCGCCCGATCTCAACCCGACCCTTCTTGCTCCCTTGCGCGCCGCGCTCGGGACGAGGGCAGTTGCGCCCCGCGGGGCGCGGACGTCCGCGCCATGCCGGCGCGGTCGAAGGCGGCGCTCGCCGGTCGCGCCGCCCACGAAAGACCGGTCTTCACCTCGGAGGAAAACCCATGAAATCGATCCAGTCCCGTCCGTTCCCGATGTCCCGCCTCGCGCTCACGGCAACGATCGCGGCTCTCGTCTCCGCCGCCGCCCTCGCCCCGGCGAGCGCCAAGATGCCCGAGAAGATCACCTCGATCGGTCTCATGGTGCAGGACATGTCCAATCCGTTCTTCTCGGCCATGGACAAGGGCGCCAAGGACGCGGCGGCCAAGATCGGCGCCACGCTGAACACGCAGGACGCCCAGCTCGACCTCGCCAACCAGAACACGCAGATCGATGCCTTCATCCAGCAGGGCGTCAATCTCATCGTGATCTCGGCTGTCGACGAGGCCGGCATCGAGCCGGCGATCCAGCGCGCCAAGGAAGCGGGCGTCATCGTCATCGCGGTCGACACCCCCGCTCATGGCGCCGATGCCGTCGTCATGACCAATGCAGTGCAGGCGGGCGAGAAGTCCTGCGACTACCTCTTCCAGCAGATGGGCGGCAAGGGCGAGGTCCTGCTCGTCGACGGCACGCCGATCCAGACGATCATCGACCGCATCAACGGCTGCAAGACGGTCGCCAAGAACTATCCGGACATCAAGATCGTCGGCCAGCAGGCCTCCAAGAACGACCGCGCCTCCGGCCTTGCCGTCACCACCGACATGCTGACCGCCAATCCCGACGTCACTGGCATCTTCGGCATGAACGATCCGTCCGCGCTCGGCGCCGTGCTCGCGGTCGAGCAGGCCGGCAAGACCGGTCAGATCAAGGTGACCGGCGTCGATGGCAGCCCGGAAGCCGTCGCCGAACTAAAGCGCGAGGGCTCGCCCTTCATCGGCACCGCGACGCAGAACCCGGCCGAGATGGTCCGCCAGGCGGTCAAGATCGCCGTCGACATGACCGAGGGCAAGATGCCGGCCGAGAAGACGGTGCTGATCCCGAGCGTTCTCGTCACCCGCGAGACCGTCAAGGACTATGCCGGCTGGTAAGGCCGTCAGGGACGGCGGCCCCGGCCGCCGTCCCGATCCGGACTTAAGGAGAATCGCCTTGACCGCCGAGCCGCTGCTCCGCCTCGAAGATGTGACGAAGCGCTTCGGCGCGACGCTCGCGCTGGACAATGTGCGCTTCGACCTTCGCGCCGGCGAGGTGCATGCGCTGATGGGCGAGAACGGCGCCGGCAAGTCGACGCTGATGAAGATCCTCTCCGGCAACATCCAGCGCGACGGTGGCCGCATCGTCATGGACGGGCGCCCGATCGACATCCGCTCGCCGCTCGATGCGCGCGCCCATGGCATCGCGATCATCCATCAGGAGCTGAACACCATCCCCGCCATGACCGTCGCGGAGAACCTGTCGCTCGGCCGCGAGCCGCGCACGCGTTTCGGCACGCTGGACCGGCGCCGTGTGCTACGCGAGGCGCGGGAAAAGCTGGCGCGGATCGGCAGCGATATCGATCCCGCGCAGCCGCTCGGCTCGCTGAGCGTCGGCATGCAGCAGATGGTCGAGATCGCGCGCGCGGTGAGCGAGGACGCCCGCGTCCTGGTGCTGGACGAGCCGACGGCCGCGCTCTCGCGCGCCGAGGCGCTGCAGCTCTATGCCCTGATCGGCCAGATGCGCACAGCCGGCGTCGGGCTCATCTACATCTCTCACCGCATGGAGGAAGTCTGGCAGCTCGCCGACCGCGTGACGGTCCTGCGCGACGGCAGCTATGTCGGCACCGGCGCCATGGGCGAGCTCTCGCCGGAAGACGTGGTGCGCATGATGGTCGGCCGTGCAATGGGCGATCTCTACGACCACGCGCCGCGCGTCGCGGGCGATGTCGTGCTCGCGGTCGAGGGTCTCTCCGGCGACGGCATCGGGCCGGTCGACCTCGAGGTCCGCTCGGGCGAGGTCGTGTGCATGGCGGGGCTGATCGGCTCCGGCCGCACCGAGGTGGCGCGGCTCATCTTCGGCGCCGACCGGCGGAGCGGCGGAACGGTCGCGATCGACGGCGTCCCGAGCCGGCCGGCCGATCCCCATGCCGCGATCGCCGACGGCATCGGCATGGTGCCGGAGGACCGGAAGGACCAGGGCCTCTTTCTCGATCACTCGGTCGAGATCAATGTCGCGATCTCCTCGCTGGACCGCTTCTCGACCGCCGGCGTCGTGCGCCGGGCCGAGGCGCGCCAGACCGTGCTCGAAGAGATGGGGCGGCTGCATCTGCGCAAGAACGCCATCGATCTCGCCGTGAAGGCGCTTTCGGGCGGCAACCAGCAGAAGGCGGCGCTCGCGCGCTGGCTGATGCGCGACTCCCGCGTGCTGATCCTCGACGAGCCGACGCGCGGCGTCGATATCGGCGCCAAACGCGAGATTTACGAGCTGATTGATGCGCTCGCGCGCGCCGGCAAGGCCGTGCTGGTGATCTCGTCCGACCTGCCGGAAGCGATCGGCATCAGCGACCGCCTGCTCGTGATGCGGGAGGGCCGCATCGTCCACGAACTTTCCTCGGACCGCGCCACGGAAGAGGAGGTGATGGCCTATGCCACCGGCACCGCCGGGCGCGCGGCCGGCGCCAGCCACGGAGCCGAAGCATGACCAACGAGATGAAGCCGCTCGCGCAGGCAGCGCCCCAGGACGGCGCAGGCCGGCCTCCCTTCGACTTCGCCAAATGGTGGGACCGCGTCGGCATCCTCATGGTGCTGATCGCGCTCGTGCTCTTGATGTCGCTGATCGCGCCGAATTTCAACCGGATCGACAATCTCCTCAACATCGCCCGTTCGATCTCGGTCAACGCGATCCTCGCTGCCGGCCTCACCTTCGTGATCCTGACCGGAGGCATCGATCTCTCCGTCGGATCGATCATCGCCGTGTCCGGCGTCGTCGCGGTGGTGCTCGCCATCGCCGGGCTGCCTGCGCCGCTCGCGGTCCTTGCCGGCATCGGCGTTGGCGCCCTTTGCGGCCTCGTGAACGGCGCGCTCACGGCCTATCTCTCGCTGGCGCCCTTCATCGTGACGCTCGGCACCATGACCTTCCTGCGCGGCCTCGCCTACACCATCACGGCCGGGCAGCCGATCGTCTCCAGCGATCTCAACTTCAAGGGCATCGGCATCGGCTATCTGTTCGGCGTACCGATCCCGGTGATCGTGATGGCGATCGTTTTTCTGATCGCCTGGTTCCTGCTCGAGCGGACCCGCTATGGCCGTCACGTCTATGCGGTGGGCGGCAACGCCCAGGCCGCACGCCTCGCCGGCGTCAGGGTCGATCGCGTCACCCTCTCGGTCTATGTCATCGGCGGTGCCTGCGCCGGGCTTGCCGGCGTCATCTTCGCCGCCCGCGTCATCTCGGCCCAGCCGACCGCCGGCACGGGCTACGAGCTCGACGCCATCGCCGCCGTCGTGCTCGGCGGCACCAGTCTTGCCGGCGGACGCGGCCGCATCGTCGGCACGCTGATCGGCTCGGTCATTCTCGGCGTGCTGTCGACCGGGCTCATTCTCCTCAATGTCCCCTTCTTCACGCAGCTCCTGATCAAGGGCGTCGTGATCATCTTCGCCGTGGCGATCGACAGCCTGAAGACGCGGCCGCTGCCCTTCCTCCGCGGCTCGCGCCGCGCCGGCTGATCCCCCGGCCGCCCCTCCCCTTCCTTTTCCGCATTCCGGAGCCGAGACACGATGCCCGTCACGATCACGATCGAGGATTCCCTGCCCGGCCGGCGCCGGGACGAGCCCGTCTTCTTTGCCGTTCCGGGCCACTATCCCGAGCCGCTGCGCTTGGCCACGGGCGAGGCAGGCGAGCGCATCCTTCTGCAGCGTGTCGAAGCCATGAGCGGCGCCAACGAGACGGGCTTCGTCGCCATCCTCGATATCGACGGAAGCCTGACGCTGACGCTCGGCGAGGCCGCACCGGCCGAGGCGGCAGATGACGGCATCCGCCGGCTGCCGACGACCGAGAGCGACGGCTTCGTGCGGCTCGACACGGGCGTTTTCGATCTCGAACTCTGCGCCGGCAAGGCCGAGGGTCTCGGCTCGTCGAAATGGGGCATCCGCCACTTCCGCCGCACCGATGACGGCTTCGAGCTGCTTCCGTCCGGCAACAACGCCATCGGCGGCTTCTACGGCCCCTTTTTCACGCCTGAGAACGGGCTCATCAACCCGCCCGAGCACACCCGCGTCATGATCGAGACGGTGGAGTGCGGGCCGCTCTACCATCACTACCGCATGCATGGCGCGATTCCGGATGGCCTGCTCGACGAATTGAAGGGCAAGGAATTCAGGATCGACTGGAAGTTCTTCCACCGTTCGCCGTTCTTCGAGCGCCGATACCAGGTCGACGACTTCCAGACGGTGATCAACGGACGCTCGGTCACCAACAAGATCACTGTCGGCGACGAATTCGAGGGCGGCCCGGGCAAGCTGGTCTTCGACCGCTTCGCGGCCAAGGGCGGCACGCGCTACCGCGCCGGCGACCCCTATGCCGGCCTCCTCGTCGACATGGTGCGCGAGACGGTCGCCGATTCCGGCCATGCCGGCCCGAAATTCGAGGAGTTCCGCGCCGAGCTCGCCGATATCGAAGCGGCGCACTGGGACCTCTACTGGCGTCTCTTCTGCGCTTGGGAAAAGGTTCTCGGCGAAGACGAGATCCGCGCCCGGCTCGCCCGCGTGCGCGCAGCCGCCCATGTCGCGGCCGACCGCGACCGGCCCTGGATCCTCACCGAGGAGCCTGTCGATGTCTCCGCGGTGCCGCATGAGACGATCTTCCCCGGCCCTGCCTCGAAGACGGTCGAGTTCGACCGCGCCAGCGGCCGGGCGATGATTTGGTGGACATCGGAGCCGTCGGGGGCGTTCCAGATCGTGCAGCGCCGCCAGTCTGGCTGGGTCAACTGGGGCTCGAACGGCGAGAACGAATGCCCCGAGCTCCCGGTCGGCGTCACCATCAGGACGGCCTATGGCCCGTTCGCCGCCAACTGGACGGACATTGCCGATCGCCTGGAGACGCAGGTGATGGCAAAGGTCGCCGCAACGGCCTGAGGCATTTCGCCGGTCGTCGCCGTGTCGCGGGCCGCTCCGGCGAGGATCGTCTCGAAAGGCGCGTGCCTCCCGGCGCGGCAGCGGCTAGCATGATCGCCGACCGCTGCGCCGTCGCGCGGCCTTGGGAAGGACGACATGTCGGAAAGCACCGTGAATCCGCTGGCCGGGAAGCCGGTTCCTGCGACACTTCTCGCCAATATTCCGCGCCTGATGACGGCCTATTTCGCGCTGACGCCGGATCCCTCCTTGCCGACGCAGCGCGTTTCGTTCGGCACCTCGGGGCACCGCGGCTCGGCCTATGCCGCCAGCTTCAACGAGGCGCATATCCTCGCGATCACGCAGGCGGTGTGCCTCTACCGCAAGAGCGCGGGCATCACGGGGCCGCTCTTCCTCGGCATGGACACGCATGCGCTTTCCGAGGCGGCGCTCGTGAGCGCCATCGAGGTCCTCGCCGCGAACGGGGTCGAGACCTTCATCGACGAGCATGGCGGCTACACGCCGACGCCCGTCATCTCGCATGCGATCCTCACCTATAATCGCGGCCGCAGCGACGGCCTCGCCGACGGCATTGTCATCAGCCCCTCGCACAATCCGCCCGACGAGGGCGGCTTCAAATACAATCCGACCAATGGCGGGCCGGCCGATGTCGACGTCACCGGCTGGATCGGCAAGGCGGCCAACGAGTTTCTGGCGACGAAGCTCGAGGGCGTCGAGCGCATGCCCTATGCGCGGGCGCGCAAGGCGGCCTGCATCCACCCTTATGACTTCATCACGCCCTATGTGGCCGACCTCGCCAATGTCGTCGACATGGAGGCCATCCGCGAGTCGGGCGTCCGGATCGGCATCGATCCGCTCGGCGGCGCCGCCGTTCGCTACTGGCAGCCGGTGATCGAGCGCTACGGCATCGCGGCGACCGTCGTGAACGACGTCGTCGATCCGACCTTCCGCTTCATGACCGCCGACTGGGACGGCAAGATCCGCATGGATTGCTCCTCGCCCTATGCGATGGCGCCTCTCATCGATCTTCGCGAACGGTTCGACATCGCCTTCGCCAACGATACCGATGCCGACCGGCACGGCATCGTCACGCCCTCGGGCGGGCTCATGAACCCGAACGCCTTCCTCGCCGCCGCAGTCGCCTATCTCTGCGCCAACCGGCCGGAGTGGCGCGCCGAGAGCGGGATCGGCAAGACGATCGTTTCCAGCAGCATGATCGACCGTGTCGTCGCCAAGATGGGGAGGAGGCTCGTCGAGGTGCCGGTCGGCTTCAAGTGGTTCTCGAAGGGGCTGATCGACGGCTCGCTCGCCTTCGGCGGCGAGGAGAGCGCCGGCGCCTCGTTCCTGCGCCGCGACGGCTCGGTCTGGACCACCGACAAGGACGGCATCATCCTGGGCCTGCTTGCCGCCGAGATCACGGCGCGGACCGGTCAGGACCCGAGCCAGTTCTACGCGTCGACCACGGCCGATCTCGGCCGCTCCTTCTATGCCCGCATCGACGCGCCGGCGACGACCGCCCAGAAGTCCGTTCTCGCCAAGCTCGATCCCTCCAAGGTCGAGGCCGGCGAACTGGCAGGGGCGCCGATCGAGGCGAAGCTCGCCCGCGCCCCGGGTAACAACGAGCCGATCGGCGGGCTGAAGGTCGCGACCGCCGATGGCTGGTTCGCCGCCCGCCCCTCGGGGACGGAGGAAGTCTACAAGATCTATGCCGAGAGCTTCGTCAGCGCGGAGCATCTGAAGGAGATCCAGGCCGACGCGCAGGCGCTGGTCTCGCGCCTGTTCGACGCCGCCGCCTGAGCCGCGCCACATCAACCGAGCGGACCGAACCGGCGGGAGCACGCCCGATGCTGCATGCGCGCATGCTGCGCTATCTGGACGAGGTCGCCCGCTGCGGTTCGATCCGCAAGGCGGCGGCCAAGCTCAATGTCGCCTCCTCGGCGGTGAACCGGCAGATCATCGCGCTCGAGGAAGAGCTCGGCACGCCGCTCTTCGAGCGGCTGTCGCACGGGCTGCGGCTGACGGCGGCGGGCGAGATCATGATCGCCCATATCCGCAAGACGCTGAAGGACTACCAGTGGAGTTCGGAGCGGATCGACCGGCTCCGCGACCACCACTTCCCTTCGGCCTCGATCGCGACCGTCGGCGGGCTCGCCTGCGACCTCCTCGCCAAGGCGCTGATGCAGCTGCGGGCCGAACGGCCGTTCACGCGGCTTTTCGTCAGCGTCATGGACGCCGAGGACATCATGGGCCTCGTGGCGGCCGGCGATTTCGATCTCGGCTTCGCCTTCGACCTGCCGGATTTCGGCGGCGTGACCCGCGCCGCCACGCTCCGGACCCGCTATGGCGCCGTGATGGTGCCGGACCATCCGCTGGCGCAGGAAACGGCGCTGCGCGTCAGCGCGCTCCGTGACTATCCGCTCATCGCGCCGCATGTCGGCGTGCTCATCCGCGACCAGTTCGACGATGCCTGCCATCGAAGCGACATCCACATCGATCCGGTCGTCGAGTCCGACTCCTTCGAATTCCTCCGGCAGTTCGCGCTGTCGAACAACGGCGTGGCGCTGCTGAACGAACTCGATGTCGACGACAGCCTGCGCAAGGGCACGCTCGTCTTCCTGCCCATCGTCGAGCTGAAGGGCAAGACGCAGACCATTTCGGTCGTGCACCGGACCCGCGGCGCGCTCGACCCCCTACCCGGCCTGGTTGTCGAACGGCTGTCCATGCTTCTGGACGAGCGGCGAGGCAGCAGCTGATGCCTTTTCGGACCAGGGCCGCGCTCGAAACGATGCTTTGCGAAGGCTGCCGATGCGCGCACCATTCCTCTGACGGCAAAAAGCCGCGGCGGGGAACGAGGGTGCGAACATGGCTTTCGAGACGGAGCAACCACGGGTCATCAAGGTTTCTGGCGGCGTGTCGATCGGCGGAGCGCCGGTCTCCTACACCGCCTTCATGGCGGCGCTGGTCGCCATCCTGGCATTCATCCCGGCCTCGATCGTGGTCGGCGGCATGGGCGGCGGCTGGCCGCTGCATGATGTCGTGCATCCCCTGCTCGGCCTGCTGCTCGGGCCAATCGCAGGACCGATCGCCTCGGCCATCGGCATCCTGATCGGCGGCGTCATCGCGCCCTACACCAATCTCGGCCCCTGGGCGCCGCTGATGGGCGCCATGAGCGCCTTCGCGGTCGGCATGGTCATGCAGCCGAACCGGTCGCTCTGGATCGTGCCGTGGATCATCACGCTCGCCGCCAACCTCATCTATCTCTGGCAGGCGCTCTCCTTCGGCATCAGCTTTCCGCTGTGGCTGAGCAATGTCATCACCATCGACGTCGCGCTGATCCTGATCGCCATCCCGCAGCTCAGGAACTGGAGCATCGACAAGATCCGCACCGGCGGCATCGGGCTCAAGACCTATCTCGGCTTCTTCGTCGTGTTCTTCTTCGGCTCGACGGCCGGCATCCAGCTCAACTGGGTCCCGTCCTTCGCCACCAATCCCTGGCCGGCGGAAGTCTGGCCGGTGCTGATCCCGATCATCGCGATCGAGCGCCTCGCCTTCAGCGCCGTGGGCGCCCTGATCGGCGTCGGCGTCGTCAGCGCGCTGCGCCGCTCGCCCCTCGCCAAGGCGTCCATGGCGGGCTACTGAGCATGACGGCCGAAGACGGTCAGACAAGCGACGAGCGGCCGGAGCCGCTCGTCACCTTCGAGCGTGTCGGCTATGCCTATCCCGGCGCGTCGCGACGAGCGCTCGACGGCCTCGACATGACGATTGCGCGCGGCGAATTTGTGGGCATCGTCGGCGCCACGGGCGCCGGCAAGTCGACGCTCTGCCTGACGCTCAACGGCATCGTCCCGCAGTTCTTCGGCGGCTCCTTCTTCGGAACGGTCCGGATCACCGGCCGCGACACGCTGGAGACGCCGACCAGCCGGCTCGCCGCGACGGTCGGCATGGTGTTCGAGGATCCCGAGACGCAGATCACCGCGACGACCGTCGAAGGCGAGGTCGCCTTCGCGCTGGAGAATCTCAAGGTTCCGACGGAACTGATGCAGGTCCGCGTCGCCGAGGCGCTGCGGGCCGTCGGTCTCGCCGGGCTTGAGCGGAAGCACCCGGCACGGCTCTCCGGCGGTCAGAAGCAGCGCCTCGCCATCGCCTCGGCACTGGCGCTCGCGCCGGACTGCATCGTTCTCGACGAGCCGACCTCGCAGCTCGATCCGGTCGGCACGGCCGAGGTCTTCGCGCTGCTCTCCCGCCTCAACCGCGAGCGCGGCATCACGATCATCGTCGCGAGCCATGCCGGCGAGGAACTCGCGGCCGTGGCGACGCGTATCCTCCTGCTTTCAGGGGGCCGCATCATTCGCGACGGCTCTCCCGGCGCTGTCCTGGGCGATGTCGCGCTGCTCAAGACGCATGACGTGCGCCCCCCGGACATCGCGCAGGCCTTCGCCGCGGTCGCGGCGCGCCTGATACCCGGAGCGCCGCCGCTTGCGCCGGTCACCCTCGGCGAGGCCGCCGAAGCCTTCGCGCCGTTCGCAGAAGCCTTCTCCGCCGCGGCGCCGGAGCCCGCGAACCCGCCGCCCCCATCCGGCGCGCCGGTCCTGGAAGCCATCGGCGTATCCCATGTCTATCCGGACGGAACGGCGGCGCTCAGGGGCGTCGATCTTGCCATCCGGCGGGGCGAATTCGTGGCGCTCGGCGGCCGCAATGGCTGCGGCAAGTCAACGCTGATCCGCCATTTCCTGCATCTCCTGTCGCCGACGACCGGCACGGTGCGGGTCGACGGCAGCGATGTCACGGGCCTCAAGATCAGCGATCTCGCGCGGCGCATCGGCTATGTCGCACAGAATGCGCATCAGCAGCTCTTCTGCGACAGCGTGCGCGAGGAGGTGGCCTTCGCGCTCACGCTGATGAAGCGCCCGAAGGGCGAGATCGACGCGGCGGTCCATTTCGCGCTCGACGCGATGCGCCTCTCCGACCTCGCGGACCGTCATCCGGCCTCGCTCAGCCGTGGCGACCGGCTGCGGCTGGCGATCGCGGCGACACTGGCGCCGGGCCCGGACATGCTCATCTTCGACGAGCCGACGACCGGGCAGGACTGGGCGGGCGCGCTCGCCATCCTCGACATCTGCCGCAGCCTCAACGCGATCGGCAAGACGGTGCTGCTCGTCACGCACCATCTCTATCTCCTCGCCGGCTATGCGGAGCGTCTCGTGGTGATGGCGCAGGGCCGGGTCGTGCTCGACGGGCCGCTGGACGAAGTCCTCTATTCCGGCCCCGCCCTTGCCGCGGCCTCGCTCGCGCCGCCGCAGACGGTCAGCTTCGCCGCAGGCCTTGACGGGTTCGCGGCGTCCGGGCGGCGGCCGCTCTCGCCTTCGGCTCTTGCCGCTCTGGTGGAGCCGGTTGCGGGAGGCTTGCGATGACCGCCGCCGACAGCCTCGTCCAGCTGCCGGCCGGACGCTTCGCGGGCATCGATTTCCGCGTCAAGCTGGTGCTCCTCCTTCTCGCCAGCACGCTCATCTTCGTCTGGAACAGCCTGATCGCGCAGGGGTTTCTGCTCGCTGTCACCGTCGCGCTGATGCTCGCGGCGGCGACGCCGCCGGCGACGATCTGGCGGCTGATCCGCCTCACATTGCCGGCGCTGATCCTCATCGTCGTGATCCAGGGACTGTGGAGCCCGTTCGGCGTCCACCCGGTGTTCACGCTGCCCGACAGCCTGCCTCTTCTCGGCGGCGCGCATGTCTTCACCGTCGAAGGGCTGTTGTTCGGCCTCGTGGTTTGCTGCCGTATCCTCGTGCCGCTGCTCGCCTTCCAACTCGTCTTCATGACGACGGAGACGAACGACATCGTGCTCGGGCTCACGCGGCTCAGGGTGCCCTACCGGGTGGCGCTGCTCTTCTCGACGACGTTCCGCTTCGTGCCGCTGCTGCTCGAGGAATTCCAGGCGATCAAGGATGCGCAGCGGCTGCGCGGCATCGATCTCGACAGCTTCGGCATGGTGAGGAAACTCGTCGCGATGGGACGCATGCTGGTGCCGCTGATCACCGGATCGCTCGCCAAGGCGCAGGCGATGGAGATCGCGCTTCAGGCCCGCGCCTTCACCGGTTCGCCGGATAGGACGCAGCTTCATCCGGGGCGCGAGACGCTGACGGGGATGGAACGGGCCATGATCCTGATCGCGCTCGCCTTTTGGGCCGGTGCGATCGTGGCCCGCATCGGATTTGGAATGGGAGGATCGGTTCTTTGACCGGGAAGGATTTC
Source organism: Allobosea sp. (assembly GCA_017307955.1). GTDB lineage: Bacteria > Pseudomonadota > Alphaproteobacteria > Rhizobiales > Kaistiaceae > Kaistia. The sequence continues at coordinate 85,509 of JAFKFV010000021.1, forward strand.
ACCGACGAGGCGACGCTGCGGGCGATGCTGGAGCGCCAGGCCGACGCCTGGAAGACGGGCGATTTCAGCCGCGCGATGGCCGACTGGCACCCGAATGGCGTGCTCACGGCACCGGGTAACCGCGTGCCTTTTGGCGCGCTTGCCGAGACGATCCGGCGGTTTCATGCCGACTTCATGGATCTCGAGGTGACGATCACCAATGCCTTCGCATCCCTCGACGGAACGAAGCTCGCCTTCGAGTGGCTGTGGACGGTTTCGCGGCGCCGCGACGGGGCGCGGAGCGCCACGCCGGACGCGATCATCGTCGATCTTCAAGACGGCAAGATATTGGAATGGCGGGAGTATTTCGATACTGCCGCCGCCGTCGAGGACTATCACGGCAAGGAAGACGGGGGCGACGCAGCGCCGTGAATGTCCTCGTCGTCTATTGCCATCCGTCGAGCGGCAGCTTCACGGCGGCCGTCCGCGACACCGCGATCGCCGCGCTGAGCGAAGCCGGGCATGCCACCGCCGAGATCGATCTCTATGGCGAGGGCTTCAACCCGGTGATGAGCGCCGAAGAACGCCAAGGATATCACGACGAAGCGACTAATCTCGCGCCCTTCGAGCGGCATGCGGAGCTGCTGCGCTGGGCGGAGATGGTCGTGTTCGTCTATCCGACCTGGTGGTATGGGCCGCCGGCGATGCTGAAGGGCTGGCTGGAGCGCGTGATGGTGCCGGGCTTCGCCTTCAAGATGCCGACCAAGCATCGGGGATCACGGCCGAATCTCACCAATATCCGCCGCCTGCTGGTGCTCACCACCTGCGGCGCGACGCCCTTCGTCAGCTGGATCATGGGGCAACCCGGCCGCAAGACGCTGCTGCGCGGCTTCCGGTCGGTCTGCCATGTCCGCTGCCGCACCGGCTTCCTGGCGCTCTACAAGATGGACAGCGTCAGCGAAACGGCCCGCCGCCGCCATTTGCAGCGGGTCCGCCGCACCGTTCTCGCCATCCGCCCGTAAGACGGCGCGTCTGTCCGGTCCCGACAGGATTCAACAAAAATCGACAAAAGCCGGCGTCCCGGCGACATCGCCGAGGGCGGCGGGAAGCGATTTGAACGCGGCCCGCCGGAGCGCTAAGAAAAAGGAGGGAGGATCGGCGGCGCGGAGGCGCCCGCCGGCCAGCAAGAGATGCCGTCGCGAAGAGATGACGGCGCCAGGGAGGAAGGGCGAATGCCGCTCGAACATGCGGACGAGAATCCGCGCATTCCATATCAGTATCCGAACCTGCCCGACGCGCTGCCGGAGATCGTGATCCCGAAGGCGATTCCGGAGGATGACCGGCTCTGGGTGCCGCAGGCCGAGAATGTCTGGTTCCGCCCGCTCTGCCTCAACCGCTCGCAGGGCTACTGGATGAACCTGCTGAAGGTCAGGAAGGCCGGCGTGCTGTCGCGCCACCGCCATCCGCAATCGGTGCATGGCTTCGTGCTCAAGGGCCGCTGGCACTATCTCGAGCATGACTGGATGGCCGAGGAAGGCAGCTATGTCTTCGAGCCGCCGGGCGAGACGCATACGCTCGTCGTGCCGGAGGGGGTCGAGGAGATGATCACCTATTTCCAGGTCAACGGCATCATGTATTACGTCGACCCTTGGGGGAAGCCGCTCGGCTACGAGGACGTCTTCACCAAGATCGACATGTGCCGCCGCCATTTCGCGGATGTCGGGCTCGGCGCGGATTACGCCGACCAGTTCATCCGCTGACGCCCCCTCCTCTCAGCCTCTTCCCCTCTCCTTTCGACCGACAGGTGCACGCATGGGCTTCTGGCCGACCGGCTGCTTTGCCGGCAAAACAATCCTCGTCGTCGGCGGCACGTCGGGCATCGGCGCGGCCATCGCCGAGGCCTTCCTCGCCGAGGAAGCCAGGGTCATCGTCACCGGCGCGACCGAGGCCGAGGTCGCGGCCGTGGCGCCGCGCGAAGGCCTTTCGGCGGGGCGGCTCGATGCGCGGCGGCTCGACATCCGCAACGGCGAGGCGGTGAAGGCGTTCGTCGGCGGCCTCGAGCGGCTCGATCATCTCGTGAACTGCGCCGGCATCATCCGCCGCGGCGAGGAACTGGACCCGGAGGTCTTCGCGAGCGTCATCGACATCAACCTCAACGGCGCGATGCGGGTCGCGGCGGCGGCGCGGCCGCTGCTCGCAGCGGCGAAGGGCACGATTACCAATACGGCGTCGATGCTCGCCTTTTTCGGCGGCGGCCTCGTGCCCGGCTATGCCGCCTCCAAGGGCGGCATCGCGCAGATGACCAAGTCGCTCGCCATCGCCTATGCGGGCGACGGCATCCGCGTCAACGCGATCGCGCCCGGCTGGATCGCGACGCCGCTGACCAGGGCGCTGCGCGACGACCCGCAAAGGAGCGAGGCGATCCTCTCGCGCACGGCGCTGAAACGCTGGGGCGAACCGTCCGACCTCGCCGGCGGCGTCCTCTACCTCGCCTCGCCGATCGCTTCCTATGTCACCGGGACGGTGCTGGTCATCGATGGCGGCTACCTGGCGGTGTGAGGCGAGCGGTCCATCGGCAGTGTCTCATTTCAGATTACGACGCCGCGCTCTTTGTATCGACCATGGCGACAGGTTTCGGCCTGATATCGCCCATCATCACGACCGACTATTTTTACACTTGCCGTAAAAGTGTCATTGCGCGATAACGGCTGGCGGGGTATATAGGGGTAGTCGAGTTGAGAGTGGCATTCGCCGACGAGGACTTGCGACGGCTTGAACGCGATCCGGAATTCACCGCCGGGTTCGGTCGAGACGTTGTTCGCGGCTTCCGAAAAGCCATGCAAGCGATACGGGCTGCGGAAGACTCCCGAGATTTGTACCGAGGCGGCCTTCGAACTGAAAGGCTCAAGGGCCAGCGCCAGCATCAACACTCGATTCGCCTCAATGGGCAGTGGCGACTGATCCTTGAGATCGAAGCCAGGGACGTAAGAGTGATTAGCGTTGAAGACTACCATTGAGCGGGTGGGACATGGACAATTTTGAACCGGCTGAAGTTTTCCCGCCTGGCGAGTTTCTCAAGGACGCTCTTGAGAACTTGGGGTGGACGCAGACTGAGTTTGCCGAAGTCATTGGAAGACCGACCCGGGTGGTAAATGAGATTATCGCAGGCAAGCGCTCGATCACGCCCGAAACCGCTCGCGAGTTGGCTGCCGGTCTAGGTACTAGCGCCCAGTATTGGCTAAATCTTGAGAGCGCTTATCAGTTGTCTCAGGTGCCTCCTGTCGAGGAGCGCATTGAGCGGGAAGCGGCGCTTCGGCGGCGCTTTCCTATTAGGCAGATGATTAAGCGGGGCTGGATTGAGGCTTCATCGGATCCTGTGACACTAGAGCGTGCGACTCTGGATTTTTTCAACCTCAGGAGCGCGAACGATCCGATCCAGTTCCAGCACGCGGCTCGGCGCAGTTCGCAGGACATCACGGACCTACAATGGGCGTGGATTTTCCGCGTGAAGCAGCTTGCGGAGTATATGTCTGTACCGATGTACTCCGAGGCTAAGCTAAGGTCGGGTCTCATCGAACTGGAGCGCCTCATGATGGCTCCAGAGGAGATCAGACATATCCCCCGCATTCTCAGTGAGTGCGGAGTTCGGTTCGTGATCGTCGAGCCCATTCCCGGCTCGGAAATTCAGGGTGTTTGCTTCTGGCTCGACGGTAGAGCGCCTGTTATCGGGCTTACACTCAAGCGAGACTATATTGATAGGTTCTGGTTCACGCTTCGGCATGAGATCGAACATGTTCTCAATGGCGACGGGAAAGACGGTATCGTCGTAGACGACTTTGAAGAGGGCTCAAGCCTCGACCTGCCCGCTTTCGAGAAGGCTGCTAATGAGGCGGCTGCTGAGTTCTGCGTCCCACAAGCAAGCCTAAGCAACTTCATCGCCCGTCATCATCCTGCTTATTCGGTGCACAACTTCATTGGGTTCGCTCGACTGATGAATAGGCATCCGGGCATCATCGCGGGACAGCTCCAGCGCCGCATCAACGACCATAGGCTTTTCAAGAAGCACCAACCGCGAGTCCGCGAAATCGTGGTGAGCACGGCACTCACAGATGGCTACGGAAAAGTGCTGACAGATATGTGAGGGTGCGATGGCGAATTACAGCAAGCAGATGCAGAAGATTGTCGAGGATTATCGCCTCTCGGGCGAGACATGGCCTGCCTCCACCAAGACCATTGCGGCATGGGCGATTACGACGGAGCGTTGGGTCCTGCCGGACTCCGCTGCCGTTCGTAAGTGCGCTGAAGATCTGGCATCAGCGATGCGCGAGGAGTACACGACCGATCACAATGGTCGACGCGTGCGACTGCTCCACCCGGCGACCGTCTATCGCAACGGAGAGCAGATGGTCCTTTGGGATGACATTCGCACGGCACCGCGCAAACATATGCAGTTGTCATTCCAGCAGCGACGGCAAGGGATCGTTGGCGATTGCCGTCAACTGAAGACCGACGTCGATAGCTACAACGACGCGCATCCTACCGAAGAGCCGATTCAGATGATTTTTGATTTCGCCATGGACCTCGCAGAAATCGAAGCAGCGTTAGCAGCCTAGCCCCTTCTCTCCACGGAGCCGCTGCCACGAGCTTTGCGACTTCTGGACGCTGCTCCGGTGTTTAGGCGGGATCCGACCGACGCCCTCGCCACACAAGAAGTCGGAGCAGGAAGCGGCGGAGGAGGAACTGCTCTCCCGCCTCGTCGCGCTCAACCGCGAGCGGGCGGCCGAGGAGGCGCGCGGCCTGGTGCGCTGGCTGCGGCCCGACTACCAGATCCCCCGGCTCGGGGCCAAGGTCGCGCAGCCGGCCGAGGAGCAGATCGAGGCCGAGCTTCCGGTTCTCGATATCAAGGACGCGCCGAAATGGCCGGCGGACGCGCTCGACCAGATCCGCATCGTGCGCGACGTGCTGGCCAGGGCGCCGGCGCCGGCTTTGCCCGACGCCGTCGCTGCGTCGTTCGGCGGCCGGCTGACGCCGAAGCGGCGGGCGCGGGTCGAGCAGGTGCTCGAAACGCTCGTCGCCACCGGCGCCGCCCGCACCGGGCAGCTGGACGGCGCCACGCATTATTTCGTGCCGCGCTAGAAGAGCCGCCTTGCTGGAGCATTTCCGGCGAATTCCCCTTCAGCGGACATGCCCTATCCCTTTGTCTCGACGCATTTTCTTCACGCGAACCGGTCCCCGCTTCGCTCGAAAATGCGCTAGCGCACCGGCGGCTCCACGACCACGGTCGCCGACAGGCCGTCGATGAGTTCGACGCTGTCGGGGACGGCGTCGAGGGCGATGCGGACGGGGATGCGCTGGGCGAGGCGGATCCATTCGAAATTCGGATCGACGGTCGCGAGCAGGCCGCCCGACGCGGTGGGATTGGCGATCGCGCGGGAGAAACCCTGAACCGTGCCGGTAAGCCGCGTCCCGCCGGCCATCAGGCGGATCTCGGCGCGGCTGCCGATCCGGATCTCCGGCAGCTTGGTTTCCATGAAATAGGCATAGACATAGAAGCTGTCGCTATCGACGAGCGCCAGCACGCTCGTGCCGGCGGCCGCATAGTCGCCCGTGCCGGCCGTCAGATTGGTGACATAGCCGTTGACGCGCGAGCGGACCGTGCTGCGCTCGAGATTGAGCTTCGCCGTGGCGAGCTCCGCTTCGGCCAATTGCAGATCGGCGGCGGCCTGGTCGGCCTTGGCGCGCGATGTCTCCGCCGTGGCGCCGGCGATGGCGCCGGGATCGCTCGCCATCACCTCGGCATCGCGGCGGGCATCGTCCTCGGCGAGCTTCAGCGCCGACTGGCGGTCGGCCACCGTCGCCTCGGCCTGCTGCACCGCCAGCGTGAAGCGCTGCTGATCGATCACGAACAAGACGTCGCCCTTGGCGACCTTCTGGTTGTCGGCGACGTTGAAGGTGGTGATCGGCCCCGAGACATCCGGCGCGACCGAGACCACCGTCGCCAGCACCCGCGCGTCCCGCGTCCAGGGCGAGAAGGTGTAGACAGTCCACAGCCACCAGCCGCAGAGGACTGCGGCGGCGACGGCGACGAGCGTGACCGCCACGCGGAGGATCGAGGTCAGAGCCATGCCGGAACTCCGAGATAGACGAGGCCGCCGAGAACGAGGACGTAGAGCGCGACATTGAACAGCGCGCGATGCCAGACGAAGCGGTAGAGGCCGAAGCCCTGCATCGCCAGGCGGAGAATGAGGAAGGGGACGAGCGCCAGCACCGCCCAGAGCATGATCGGCGGCAGGTAGAAGCCGAACAGGACCGTGTCGGGGAAGAGGCCAAGGCCGGGCGTCTGCATGAAGGATGCTCCTCTGCCGTCAGCCATCTTCGAACCGGCGGGCAAGCCAGGCGCCGTCGATCGTGAAGCGGTCGGCCAGGAAGCGCACCGACGCCCCGGCCTCCAGCAAGGCGGTGGCGGACGCGCCCGGCGCGAGGCTGCGGCCGGCGAGATCCTTGTGCAGCGCCTCGATCGCCGCCTCGGTCGCCGCGAGCGCGGCCTTGTCGCCGGGGCGCGCGTCTGCGAGACGCTCCAGCGCGGCGGCGAAGGCCGCAAGGAAGCCGGCAATCGCGGCGGCGGCGTCGGCCGGCATGGCGGCATCGGTGCCGAGCGCGCGCAGCCTGCCGATCTCGATGCAGGACGACGCCGAGCCGAGGCTGCCGCGGAAGAAGTCCTCGTCGCGCTGCTGGTCGAGCGAAAGGCGCGGCAGCAGCGTCGCGAGCAGCGAGACGATCTCGGCCGAGCCTTCGCGCGGCGGGATCGTGCCGCGCGCCACGCCCGGCACGATCGCGCCGACCGTGCGCCGCCATGTCCGGCCGCGGCGGGCGGCCGAGGTGACGGGCCACACCGCCAGCACCAGCAAGGTGGCGGCCATGCCGGCGAGCAGGGCGAAGGCGTTGCTCACGAAGCCGGCCTCGTCCAGCACATAGAGGTTGCCGGTGCTGAGCTGCGAGATGCCCATGGCGCCGATCGCCGTCCCAAGCGCGCCGGTGGCGGGCGTGCCGGCCAGGAGGCCCGCCGGCAGCAGGAGCAGCATCAGCACCGCCGCCAGCTGCCCGAAACCTTCGAGGCGCGGCAGGACGAAGATGAACACGAGATAGGACGCGACGACGGCGATGGCGGTGCCGGTGAGAAACGGCAGGGCCGCGTCGATCTCGCGGTCCTGGTTGACCGAAAGGAACAGCGTGATGACGCCGCCCGCGACCGCGGCGAAGCCCTCCGACCAGCCCGTCGCCATCCAGACGGCCGTCAGGAGCAGGATGGCGACGGCGCCGCGCAGCCCGAGCAGCAGCGGCTCGCGGTTGGGCGCCGCGGCGACGGCGGGCTGGCGGATGGACCGTTCCCCGGCGCCGGCCGCGTCGATCATCGTCGCCAGCGCCAGCGCCTCGACGAGTTCGCCGGCCCGGCGCAGGATCAGCAGCGCATTGGCGAGCGCGTCGAAGGGCGCCGTGCCGGCCATGGCCGCGATCTCTTGGCCGCCTGCCTTCAGCGCGGCCGCGGCAGAGGCCGCCTCGTGGCGCAGCGCGGCGGCGTCCGGTCGCGGCGCGCCGTCGGCTGCGAGCGCATCGATGCGGGCCGCGATGCCCTCCAGCGCCGGCCGCACGCGCGTCTCGACACCGGCCGCTGCGTCGCCGGTGAAGGCGTCGATGCGGACATAGAGGCCGCGCGCCACCGACATCACGAGAAGAAGCTCGTGCACGATGCGCTGCAGGCGGGGGCCGTCGGCGCGCATCTCGGGCGCCTCGAACAATGCCGAAGCGCGCAAGGCGTCGAACTGGACGACGCGCCGGACCATGCCGCCGCGCAGCCTCGCGAACGCGGCCGGCGTCGCCGAGAGGCGGAGCGCCGTCGCCACATAGCGCGCGAGCTCGCGCCGCGTGCCGGCGAGTTGCTCCCGCAACGCGTCGCCGGCATAGCGGGGCAGGACGAGCATGGTCATCAGCGTGCCGCAGCCGATGCCGATCAGGATCGCCGCCGTCCGGTCGCCGGCGACGATCCAGGCATTGAGCGGATCGGCCGACCCTTCATAGGCGACGAGGATCGTCGTGTAGCCGAAGAGCAGCGCACCATAGGAGACGAAGTTGCGCAGGCGCGAGGCGAGATAGAAGCTGACAAAGACCGCGGCCACCGTCGCGCCGACCATCAGAGCCGGCGCCTCGGCGAAGGCGGCGACGATGCCGAGCCCGGTGATGCCGCCGAGCACCGTACCGATCGTCCGCCACAGGCTCTTCGAGAGGGCGGCGCCAACGGTCGGCTGCGCCAGCAGATTGACAGTGAGCGTCGCCCATTGCGGGTCGCGCAATTCGAGGCGGTAGCAGATCGCGAGCGCCATCACCGCCGCCGCGGCGGTGCGCAGCGAGAAGACGATATTGCGCCAGCCGAGATCGACCGGGATCAGCGGTCGCGCAACCGTCCCTTCCGACGCTGCCGTCGTCCTCGCGCCTGCCATTTCTGGCACCCCGCCACCGGAACGGCCGAATCCGCCCCGTTTCCCTCCCCGCTCTTGTCGAAGCCGGAAGGACGGCCGTCAAGACACGAGAAGGATGATGCGAAGCGCCGTCAGCCGAGCCGGCGCACGCGGACGAGCAGCGCCAGCGACATGACGGCGAGCGCCGCCCAGGTCAGCACATAGACGAGGTGGTTGTTGGCGAAGCGGATGACCGTCAGGCCTGTGACGGGGCCGTCGGGCTCGGGCGGCTCGACCGCGGCGGCGTCGATGAAATAGGGCGCCACGCCGGCGAGCCCCTCCGCCTTGGCGAGCGCGGCGGTGTCGCGGGAGTACCAGCGGCCGGAGGCGGGGTCGTTGCTGCGCAGGAAGCCGCCGCCAGGCTCCGTGATGCGCAGGAGGCCGGTCACCGTCACCTTGCCGGCCGGCGCAGGGCTCGAGGCGGCGGGAAGCGCCGAGACGAAGCCGCGATTGACGAAGACCGTGAAGCCCTGATCGGTTTCGAGCGGCGCCAGCAGCCAGTAGCCCGGGCCGCGCTCGGTTACCGCCTTCACCGGCGTTCCGGGGAAAGCGAGATAGCGGCCGGTGACGCGGATGCGGCGATATTCGTCGCTGGCGCGGGTGATCGCCGGCCAATCCGCGGGCGGCGGCGCGGTGACGGGTTCGGCATGGATGCGGGTTTCGACGCGGGCGATGAGGGCGAGCTTCTCCGACCGCCGCTCGACCTGCCACACCGCGAGGCCCGAGAAGACCAGCGTCGCGACGAGGAGGAAGAGCGCCAGCGCACGCCGCCTGCCCCGCCCCGCGACGGCGCCCGTCACGGCATCTGGCTCATGTCGTGGCCGGGCATCATGTTGACGTTGAGGTGGTACATCACCCACAGCGAGCCGGTCAGCGCGATCACCACGATGATGATCGTGAAGATCAGCGCCAGCATCGTCCAGCCGCCCTCGGAGCGGGCGTTCATATGGAGGAAGAACACCATATGGACGACGATCTGCACGATGGCGAAGCCGAGCACGACGATGGCGGTCGCCGTCGGGCTGGCGAAGACGCCGCCCATCACCAGCCAGAACGGGATCGCGGTCAGGACGACCGAGAGCGCGAAGCCGATGACATAGCCCTTGAGCGAGCCATGCGGCTCGGCCGCGTCGTGATGGGCATGCGGCGCGTCGGCGGCCGCGGCGTGAACGTCGGTGCTCATCGCAGCATTCCCAGGAGATAGACGACGGTGAAGACGCCGATCCAGATCACGTCGAGGAAGTGCCAGAACAGCGACAGGCACATCAGACGGCGGCGATTGGCGGCGATGAGGCCGTAGCGGCCGAGCTGCACCATCAGCGTCACCAGCCAGATGAGGCCGAAGGTGACGTGCAGGCCGTGCGTGCCGACCAGCGTGAAGAAGGCGGAGAGGAAGGCGCTGCGCTGCGGCGTCGCCCCTTCCGCGATCATGTGGTGGAACTCGTAGAGCTCGATCGAGAGGAAGGCGAGGCCGAACAGCGCCGTGACGGCCAGCCAGAGCTGCGTCGGCCGCACCTGGCCCCTCGCCATGGCCAGCATCGCGAAGCCATAGGTGATCGAGGAGAACAGCAGCATGGCCGTGTTGAGCGCGACCAGCGGCAGGTCGAACAGATCCTTCGGCGCCGGGCCGGCCGCGAAATTGCCGCCGAGCACGCCATAGGCGGCGAACAGCATCGCGAAGATGAGACAGTCGCTCATCAGATAGACCCAGAAGCCGAGCATCGTGCTGCCGCCCTCGGCATGCGCATGCTCGTCCTCGAGGTGGAACACGGGCGCCTCGCCCGCTGTCGTGGCGGTCGCGACGCTGGTCATGCCCGGGCTCCCTCGGCGATCAGGCGCGTGCGGGCCTCCTCGGTGCGCGCGACCTCATCGGCCGGAATGTCGAAGGACTGGTGATAGTCGAAGGTGTGCGCGATCGCGACGGCGAGGATGGCGACGAAGCTCAGCGCGGCCAGCCACCAGATATACCAGACGAGGCCGAAGCCGAGCGCAACCGAGAGCGCCGCGAGGATCACGCCGGTCGGCGTGTTCTTCGGCATGTGGATCGGCTTGAAGCCGGCAAGCGGCCGGCGATAGCCGCGCTCCTTCATGTCCCACCAGGCGTCGTTGTCATGCACCACCGGCGTGAAGGCGAAGTTGTAGGCCGGCGGCGGCGAGGACGTCGCCCATTCCAGCGTGCGCGCATCCCACGGATCGCCGGTCGTGTCGCGCAGCTGCTCGCGGCGCATGATGCTGACGCCGATCTGGATCAGGAAGGAGAGGATGCCGAGCGCGATCAGGAAGGCGCCGAAGCCGGCGATCACGAACCATATCTGCAGCGAGGGATCGTCGAAGACGCGCAGCCGCCGCGTGACGCCCATGAGACCGAGCACATAGAGCGGCATGAAGGCGGCGTAGAAGCCGGTGACCCAGAACCAGAAGGACAGCTTGCCCCAGAACGGATCGAGCTTGAAGCCGAAGGCCTTGGGGAACCAGAAGCTGATGCCGGCGAAGAGGCCGAACAGCACGCCGCCGATGATGACATTGTGGAAATGCGCGACGAGGAACAGCGAGTTGTGCAGCACGAAATCGGCCGGCGGCACGGCGAGCAGCACGCCGGTCATGCCGCCGATCACGAAGGTCAGCATGAAGGCGAGCGTCCACATCATGGGCAATTCGAAGCGGATGCGGCCGCGATACATCGTGAAGAGCCAGTTGAACATCTTCGCCCCTGTCGGGATCGAGATGATCATGGTCGTGATGCCGAAGAAGGAATTGACGCTGGCGCCCGAGCCCATCGTGAAGAAATGGTGCAGCCAGACGAGATAGGAGAGGACGGTGATGACCACCGTCGCATAGACCATTGACGTATAGCCGAACAGCCGCTTGCCCGAGAAGGTCGAGGTGACCTCGGAGAAGATGCCGAAGGCGGGCAGGATCAGGATATAGACTTCCGGATGGCCCCAGATCCAGATGAGGTTGACATACATCATCGGATTGCCGCCGAAGTCGTTCGTGAAGAAGTTGGTGCCGACATAGCGGTCGAGCGCCAGCATCGCGAGAACGGCGGTGAGGACGGGGAAGGCGGCGACGATCAGCACATTGGTGCAGAGCGAGGTCCAGGTGAAGACCGGCAGGCGCATCATGGTCATGCCCGGCGCGCGCATCTTCACGATGGTGCAGAGGAGGTTGATGCCGGACAGCGTCGTCCCGACGCCGGCTATCTGCAGGCCCCAGATGTAATAGTCGACGCCGACATCGGGACTGTAGGTGATGCCCGAGAGCGGCGGATAGGCGAGCCAGCCGGTCTTGGCGAACTCGCCGACGAAGAGCGACATCATCACGAGGACGGCGCCGCCGACCGTCATCCAGAAGCTGAAATTGTTGAGGAACGGGAAGGAGACGTCGCGGGCGCCGATCTGCAGCGGCACGACGAAGTTCATGATCCCGGTGACGAGCGGCATCGCCACGAAGAAGATCATGATCACGCCATGCGCCGTGAAGATCTGGTCATAGTGATGCGCCGGCAGGTAGCCCTCGGAGCCGCCGAAGGCCATGGCCTGCTGCAGCCGCATCATGATCGCGTCGGCGAAGCCGCGCAGCAGCATGACGATGCCGAGCACCATATACATGATGCCGATCTTCTTGTGGTCCACCGAGGTGAACCACTCGCGCCACAGATAGCCCCAGAGGCGGAACCAGGTGATGGCGCCGACAAGCGCGATGCCGCCCGTCGCCACCACGGCGAAGGTGGCGACGAGGATCGGCTCGTGGAAGGGCAGCGATTGCCAGCTGAGGCGGCCGAACAGGAAGCTCGTGGCGGCGGCGGCGGTGGATGGATCGGTCATGCGAGGCGTCTCGCTTACGAATTACGGTCGGGGATGGCGGGGGAGCGCAAGAGGGTCGTGTCGAGCCGGGCGGGCGTGAAGCCGGGGCGCTGGAGGCCGGCACCGAGGAGCGGCGCCAGGTCGGCGGGCAGGGCCTCGGCCACGCGCGGCTCGCTCGCCGTCAGCTCGTCGATGGTGCAGATGCCGGCGACGTATGACGAGGGGGGCCCGAAAACGGCGCCGCGGCGCTCGAACTTGTCATAGGCGAGGCGCGGGATGACATTGTCGATGCCGGCGAGGCCAAGGCCGCCGCGGCTGTCGATCGCCGCCATCTCGCTCATGCACATCTTGCCGGGCTCGACGCACATGTTGAGCACGGCCTTGAAGAGCGCCGGATCGACGCTGGCGAAATGCTGCACGGGGACGTTCTCGCTCGGCTTCTCCAGTTCGAGATAGGCGGCGCGCGTCAGCGGCCTGTCAGCGTTCCTGAGCACGCCGACCCAGCGGTCGAAATCGGACGGCTCCATGCCATGGAACGCGAAGCGCATGCCCGAGAAGCCGGCGCCGCTGTAGTTGGCGGAGAAGCCCTCATAGGCGCCGACGCGGTTGATGACGGCGTGCAGCTTGGTCTGCATGCCCGGCATCGCATAGATCTGGCCGGCGAGCGCGGGGATGTAGAAGGAGTTCATCACCGCCGAGGAGGTGATGCGGAAGCTGATCGGCCGGTCGACCGGCGCGGCAAGCTCGTTCAGCGAGGCGACGCCATATTGCGGGTAGATGAACAGCCACTTCCAGTCGAGCGCCACGACCTCGACCTCCAGCGGCTCGGTCTTCTCGGCGACGGGCTGGCCCTTGGCGACGCGCGACAGCGGCCGGTAGGGATCGAGCAGATGCGTATCCATCCAGGTCAGCGCGCCGAGGCAGATGATGATGAGCAGCGGCGCGCCCCAGATCACCAGCTCGAGCTCGATCGAGTGATCCCATTTCGGCCGATAGGTCGCGGTCTTGTTGCCCTGCCGGTAGCGCCAGGCGAAGAGCACCGTCAGCGCCATCACCGGGATGATGACGACGAGCATCAGCAGCGTGGAGACGATCAGCAGATCGCGCTGCCGCCAGGCGATGTCGCCGGCGGGGTGCAGCACGACGAAATCGCAGCCGCCGAGGGCGAGGAGGACGGGCAGAACGAGGAGGAACCGGAAGCGGCGCAAGACGACAACCCTTATGTGAGGTCGGCGGATGAGCGAGACCTAGGCCAGGCGGCCGCAGCGCGGCATTGGACAGTTTGTCCAATCCCGCAGCGCACAACGACGCGCCAAAACCACGGGGCGAACGATCCTGAGACAAGGGAGCGGCGCGGCCACGCGCTGCTGCGGAACGATGACCGACATGACCGCGCCTGAAGCCAGCCACCCCGAGATCGGGCGGGACGGACAGCATGCGGTGCGCCCCGGCGAGATCGTCGTCGGCGTCGTGATCGGCCGCGCGTCGGAGTTCTTCGACTTCTTCGTCTATGCGATCGCCTCGGTGATCGTGTTCCCGCGGCTCGTGTTCCCGCACCTCGATCCGCTCGCCGGCACGCTCGCCTCCTTCGCGATCTTCGCCCTCGCCTTCATCGCCCGCCCGTTCGGCACCGCGCTCTTCACCGCCATCGACCGCGCCCATGGCCGCGGCGCGAAGATGACCTCGGCGCTGGTGCTGCTCGGCACCTCGACGGTGGCGATCGCCTTCCTGCCCGGCTACGACCAGATCGGCGTCGCGGCGATCTGGCTGCTGGCGCTGGCGCGCATCGGCCAGGGCCTCGCGCTCGGAGGCACCTGGGACGGCCTCGCCTCGCTGCTGGCGCTGAACGCCCCCGAGGGCCGTCGCGGCTGGTATGCGATGATGCCGCAGCTCGGCGCGCCGGCCGGCCTGATCGTCGCCAGCGCGCTGTTCGCCTTCTTCGTCGCCAATCTCTCGGCGGCCGACTTCTTCGACTGGGGCTGGCGCTATCCCTTCTTCGTCGCCTTCGCCATCAATGTCGTGGCGCTGTTCGCGCGGCTGCGCATCGTGCAGACGCCGGACTACCGCGCTCTCTACGAACGCGACGAATTGCAGGCGCGCTCGGTGACCGAGACGCTCGGCGCCGAGGGCCGCAATGTCGCGATCGGCGCCTTCGTGCCGCTGGTCAGCTTCGCGCTCTTCCACATGGTGACGGTGTTCCCGCTCTCCTGGGTGTTCCTCTTCACCAATGAGGGACCGGCGCGCTTCCTCGTCATCGAGGCGATCGGCGCCATGTTCGGCGCGCTCGCCATCGTCGCCTCCGGCATCCTCTCCGACCGGATCGGGCGGCGGCGCATGCTGGCCGGCTTCGCCGTCGTCATCGCCGTCTTCAGCGGCTTCGCGCCGCAGCTGCTCGATGCCGGCTTCTGGGGCGAACTCGCCTATATGATCGTCGGCTTCGTGCTGCTCGGCTTCGTGTTCGGCCAGTCGTCGGGCGCCTTCGCCTTCCGCTTCGGCCGCGTCTATCGCTACACGGCCTCGGCGATCACGTCGGATTTCGCCTGGCTGTTCGGCGCCGGCTTCGCGCCGCTGGTGGCGCTCGGCCTTTCCAGCCAGTTCGGCATCGCCTCGTCGGGGGCCTATCTCCTCTCCGGCGCCGCGGTGACGCTCGTCGCCATTTATGCGACCGGCCTGCCCGGCCCGCGCCAGCAGCGCGACTGACGGGCTATTTCACCCGCCATTTCTCCAGCTTGCGGGCGAGCGTGCGGCGATGCATGCCGAGGCGCCGCGCCGTCTCGGAGATGTTGAAGCCGGAATCGGCGAGCGTCTCGTGGATGCGCTCCCATTCGAGATTCTTCAGCGAGGTCTGGCGCTGCGTCAGCGGCACCGCGACGTCGCCGCCGGCGCGGTCGAAGGCGGCGATGACATCGGCGGTGTTGGAGGGCTTCGGCAGATAGTGGCAGGCGCCGAGCTTGATCGCCTCCACGGCGGTGGCGATGCTCGCGAAGCCGGTCAGGACGACGATGCGCATCTCCGGATCATGGTCGTGCAGCAGCTTGACGCATTCGAGTCCGGAGCCGGAGGCGAGCTTCAGATCGACCACGGCATAGCCGGGGCTGACGCGCTGAAGCGCCGTCCGCACGCCTTCGACGCCGTCGCATTGCTCGACGGCATAGCCGCGCCGCTCGAAGGACCGGCGCAGCGCCTTCACGAAGGCGGCGTCGTCCTCGACGAGCAGGAGGTCACGCTCCGCTTCCATCCTCATCCTTCAGGGCCAGGGCCCGCAGCGGCAGGGTCAGGCGCACGGTTGCGCCACCCTCCGGATTGTTGACAGCGACGACGGTGCCGCCGAGCTTGCGGACGACATTCACGACGAGGAACAGGCCGAGGCCCGAGCCCGGCCGGTTCTTGCCTGAATTGTAGGGCTTTCCGAAGGACTTCAACCTCTCCTCGGCGAAACCGGGCCCGGCATCGCGGATGCCGATCACGACATCACCGCCGATGCGCCGCGCCGTGATGCCGACAAAATCGGGCGAGGCCTCGCGGGCATTGTCGAGCACATTGGCCAGCACCTGCTTCATCGCCGCGTCGGAGACGATCGCGATGTCGGGCTCGATCTTCGCTTGGTAGTCGAGCCGGCCGACGGGACGGGACATCCGCCATTCCGCCACCGTCTCGTCGAGGAAGCGGCCGAGCGTGGTGCGGACCGTGCCCTCGCCGCGCATGTCGCCGGAGGACAGCAGGATGCCCGAGACGATCGCCTTGCAGCGGTCGAGCTCGGCCTGCATCTCCGCGAGCTCGCCCGAAAGCGCCGGATCGGAGGCGATCGCCGGCATCTGCTGCCAGTCGCCCATGATGACCGAAAGCGTGGCGAGCGGCGTGCCGAGCTCATGCGCGGCGCCGGAGGCGAGCAGGCCCATGCGCACGACATGATCCTCCTCGACCGAATGCTGGCGCAGCTCCGCGACATAGGCATCGCGGGCGCGGAGATTGCGCTGGATGCGGCCGACAAAGACGACGACGAGGATCGCGGCCAGCACGAAGCTGATCAGCATGCCCTGGATATGCAGGCCGAAGATGCGGCCGCCGGCGAGGTCATGTCCGCCGGGAATGACGAGTTCGCGATAGGTGCCGCTGAGGAAGATGAAGCAGCCGGTGGCGACCGCGACGACGACCCAGACCGCGAGCCGGTCGAGCAGCACGGCGGCGAGGATGACCTGCAGAAGATAGAGCGAGATGAACGGGTTGGTCGCGCCGCCGGTCAGGTAGAGCTGCATGGTCAGCGCCGCCACGTCGAGCAGCAGCTGCATCATGAGCTCTGCCGAGGTGATGCCGGTCGTGATGCGGTAGCGGAGCAGCGCGAGGAGATTGAGCGCGGCCAGCGCGCCGAGCACGACGAAGAGCTGGACGAGCGGCAGCGTGACGCCGAGCACCACGGCGACATAGAGGATGGTCACGACCTGGCCGAGCACTGCCAGCGCGCGAAGCTGGATCAGCAGCAGCAGGTTCTTGCGGTTGGTCGTCTCGGCCGTGCCGGCGAGAAGCGTCGTCGCTGAGGGTTCCGCCATGGGGACGTGCATGGGGGGCTTGGCTGCCTCGTCTGATGCGTCGCGCCCCGCCGCCGGTCGGGGATGCCCGGCGGGGGGTTGGACCGTTCGACCTATAGGCAGCGGCGGCGGGGAATGCTAGCAACTCGCTTGTCCAACTCTTTCGGATGCAGCCGGTGGCTCCAGTCCTCCTCCCTCGCCGCAATGCCCTGGTCGCGCTCGTCGCGGCCTATGTGCTGCTGCTGCAGGCGGTGCTGGGCTCGCCGGCGCTCGGCGCCGCCGCCGATCCGCTGCGCTTCGATCCGCTCGGCGCCATCTGCGCGACGCATGAGAGCGCGGCCGGCGACAGCCAGAAGGACCCCGCGCACAAGACCCATCTGCCGGACTGCTGCTTCGCCGGCTGCCTGATGATGGGCGCGGCGGCGCTGGCCGCCGAGCCGGGCCCCGCCTTCCAGCCGCCGGTGCGCACGCGCCTCATCGCGGCGCCGACGCCCGCCGACATCCTGCCGGCGCCCCGCCATGCCAGCGGCGCCAATCCGCGCGCGCCCCCGCTTCCTGCCTGAACCCCGAGATCCATCCCGGATGCACGCCCTGACGGGCGGCGCCGGCTCATTCTCACGCTCGAAGACCGCTTGGTCCCGGCTCGCCCGATGGCGGCCGCATGACCGGCGCATCGAGCATGTTCATCAGGACAGATTCATGAACTTCCTCAAGACCCTGACGCTCGCCCCTGCCCTCATCGCCTTGGCCGCCGGACCGGCGCTGGCGCATGTCACGCTCGAGGCGCAGGAGGCCTCGGTGCCCGGCTCCTACAAGGCCGTTTTCCGCGTCGGCCATGGCTGCGAAGGCAAGCCGACGATCAAGATCCGCGTGCAGATCCCCGAAGGCGTCATCGCCGTGAAGCCGCAGCCGAAGCCGGGCTGGACGCTGGAAAAGGTGAAGGGCGCCTATGCGAAATCCTACGATTATTACGGCACGCCGACCTCGGAAGGCGTGAAGGAAGTCGTCTGGAGCGGCGGCAGCCTCGCCGACGACGAGTATGACGAGTTCGTGCTGCGCGCCTATCTGACGGGCGATCTCAAGACCGGCACCACGCTCTATTTCCCCGTCGTGCAGGAATGCCCGGACGGCGCCGCCGAGCGCTGGATCGAGATCCCGGCCGTCGGCAAGGTCGCCGACGACTACGAGACGCCGGCGCCCGGCGTGGCCCTCGTTCCCAAGAAGTAAGGCAGACCCCCGAGGCACGCGTCCGTGGGGCGCGTGCCTCACTTCGAGGGCGACGGTCCATGTCCGATATCCCATCCCCCCGGCGCGGCGTGGCGCCGCTCGTTCTCATGCTCTTGCTGGCGCTGATCGCGCTCGCGGTCATCGTTCCGTCCGGCCGCGCCCTGGCCCATGCGGCGCTGGTGGCCGCGGTCCCGGCCGACGGGGCCGTGGTGGCGACGCCGCCCGGCGCCTTCTCGCTCTCCTTCAGCGAGCCGGTCTCGCCGCTCGTGCTGCGCCTCGTCCGGCCGGACGGATCGAGCACCCTGCTCGACCGCTACGCGCTCAATGACGCGACGCTCGACATCGCGGCGCCGGCCGATCTCGGTAAGGGCACCCATGTGCTGTCCTGGCGCGTGATCTCCGAGGACGGCCATCCGGTCGGCGGTTCCGTCGTCTTCTCGATCGGCGCCCCTAGCGCGGGCGGCGGCGCTCCGCCGCAGGAAGCGCCGGATCTTGCACTCGATGGCGCCATCTGGGCGCTGCGAACCCTCGTCTATATCGGCCTCTTCATCGGTGCCGGCGGCGCCTTCTTCATCGCATTCATCGGCGGCAGGCGCGCCGCGCCGATCGTCGGGGCCGCGTCATGGCTGGGCCTCGCCGCCGCCCCGCTCTCGATCGGCCTGCTTGGCGTCGATGCGCTGGCCCTGCCGCTCGCGAGCCTCGCGGCGCCGATCGCCTGGCGCACCGGCTGGTCCACGAGCTACGGCACGACCGGCCTCCTCGCGGCGGCCGCGCTCGCTCTGGCGCTTCTCTCGATGCAGCTCTCCGCCCGGCCCGCCCGCTTCCTCGCGGCGCTGTCGCTCGTTGGCGTCGGCGTCGCGCTCGCCGCGAGCGGACATGCCAGCGCCGCGAGCCCGCAATGGCTGACGCGGCCTTCCGTGTTCCTGCATGCCGTCGGCATCGCCTTCTGGGCGGGCGCGCTGATCCCGCTCGCCGCCGCGCTCAGTGACGGGGGCGAGGCATCGACGCGGGCGCTGCGGCGCTTTTCGCGGGCGATCCCGTTCGCCGTCGCGCCGCTCGCCGCGGCCGGCATCGCACTTGCCGCCGTGCAGGTCGAGACGCCGTCGGCGCTGTGGACGACCGCCTATGGCCGCGTGCTGCTGGCAAAGCTCGCACTGCTCGGCCTCCTGTTAGGCCTCGCCGCGCTCAACCGGTTGCGACTCACG
Organism: Allobosea sp.; assembly: GCA_017307955.1. Taxonomy (GTDB): domain Bacteria; phylum Pseudomonadota; class Alphaproteobacteria; order Rhizobiales; family Kaistiaceae; genus Kaistia. The sequence continues at coordinate 104,765 of JAFKFV010000021.1, forward strand.
GCGCCGGCGGAACGGGATGATCTGCGCGCGCGACGCCTGCTCAGGCGGTCCGTCGCCGCCGAGATCCTGCTCGTGCTGGCGATCTTCGGGACCGCGGCGCTCTGGCGCTTCACCCCGCCGCCGCGTGCCCTCGCCGAGGCGGCGGCCGAGCCGGCCGCTGTCCATATTCACACCGCCGATGCCATGGCCGATCTCAGCCTGACGCCCGGCCATGTCGGGACGGTCGCCGCCACGATCTCGGTGATGACGGGCGATTTCGGGCCGCTCGACGCCAGGGAGGTGACCCTCGTCCTCGCCAATCCCGCCGCCGGCATCGAGCCGATCCGGCGCAAGGCGGTGAACGGGGCCGACGCCGTCTGGCGCATCGACGCGCTCGCGATCCCGCTCGCCGGCCGTTGGCAGGTGCGCATCGACATCCTGATCGACGACTTCCGCATCGCCAAGCTCGAAGACGCGATCGATATCCGGCCGTGAGGCCTTCAACGGGGAGAAAGACCATGAAAAGACTCTTCCAGGCGAGCTTCCTCGCTCTCGCATTGCTGGCGACGCCGGCCGCCGCCGACACCGCGAGCGACGCGGCGGCGGTGCAGCATCTGATGATGGCGACCTTCGACCGGCCGGATGCCCGGCTCAGCGTCGAGCCCGTGACCATCTCCGGCGACATAGCGGTCGCCGGCTGGTCGCAGGGCGACATGGGCGGCCGGGCGCTGCTCCGCCGCAAGGGCGACCATTGGGAACTGGCGCTCTGCAGCGGCGATTCGCTCCGCGAAGCCGCCGGCCTCGAGACCTTCGGCCTGCCGGCGGACCAGGCCGCGCAGCTCGCCGCGGCCGTCGTTGCGGCCGAGGCGAAGCTCGACCCCGCGCTCCTGAAGAAGTTCAGCTCCTTCGACGGCGTCGTGATGATGGGCGCCGACGGCCAGCACCCGCCGGCCGCCGATCATGGTCAGGGCCACGATGGCAGCGGCCATGGCGCCGCTCACGACGGCAGCCAGCAGGGTCATGGCGGCTGAGGCTTGACAGGCCGGCGCCGGCGGCGCCTGCTCCTCGCGCGCATGGTGTCCTTCGGCGAGGCGACTCGCCGGAGGGTGAAACGGGAACGGGGAAGGACCAGCCGGTCCGAAGCCCCGACCGCCCCCGCGACTGTGAGCGGCGAGCCGTCCCCCAGAGGCCACTGGACGATCCTTCTGGATCATCCGGGAAGGCGGGGGGCGTGCGGTGACCCGCGAGTCAGGAGACCGGCCAGCGCTCGTGCAACCGAAAGCCGTCGGGGAAGACGGCAAGGAGAACGCAACATGCATATCGAACCCGGCCTCGTATCGCCCGACAAGATCTGGCTGAGCTATGTGACCGGCGCCGCCGCCGGCGCCTATGCGCTGAAGCTTGCGGCGGACAGCATCCGCGCGCGCGGCGCGCTCTCGCTCGTCGGCCGCACCGCCGCCGCGACCGCGCTCGTCTTCTCGTTCTTCGAGGTGCTGCCGCATGTGCCGGTCGGCGTCTCCGAAGTGCATCTCATCCTCGGCTCGACGCTGTTCCTCATCCTCGGCGCCGCGCCCGCCGCGCTCGGCCTCGCGCTCGGCCTCCTGCTGCAGGGCCTCTTCTTCGCGCCGTTCGACCTGCCGCAATACGGCATGAACGTCACGACGCTGCTGGTGCCGCTGTTCGGCCTCTCGATGCTCGCGGGCCGTGTCATCGCCCCCGGCACGCCCTATGTCGAACTCCGCTATCGCCAGGCGCTGGCGCTCTCGACGGCCTATCAGGCCGGCATCGTCGCCTGGGTCGCCTTCTGGGCCTTCTACGGCCACGGCTTCACGGCGGAGAACACCGCCGCGATCACCACCTTCGGCGGCGCCTATATGCTCGTCATCATCGTCGAGCCGCTGGTCGATCTCGCGGTGCTCGCCGCCGCCAAGGCGCTGAAGGGCCTCGCCGGCCATCCGTTCCTCGAGCGCCGGCTGTTCGAAGCCGCCTGACGCGACGGGGGTGGCCGGCCGCCGGTCGGCCACCCCTTATCAGCCGCCTGGATTCCTTCCGCGCCGCGCGAATTCGTTGCAGAGTGCAGCCGCGTAGTTTGCGACAGCAGGGGGATCATGCCGCACCGGCGCTTGCAACGGATCGGCCCGCTCGTGGGCCTGCCCGATATCGTCCGCAGCCATGGCGTCTCGATGGACGCGGTGGTGGAAGGCAGCGGCATCGAGGCCGAGGTCTTCTCCAACCGCGACGGTGTCGCGCCCTTCGTCGCCATCTGCCAGGTGATGGAACGGGCGGTGAAGCTCACCGGCCGGCGCCATCTCGGTCTCGATATCGGGCTGGCGCAGGATCACCGGGCGCTCGGGACGGTCGGCCAGTTCGTCGCGCATGCGCCGACGCTCGGCGAGGCGATCCACGACTTCGTCCGCAACCAGCATCGCAACTCGCGCGGCGCCGTCACCTTCCTGATGCCGCAGGGCGACGGCTTCCATCTCGGCTACGGCATCTATGACCGCTACGAGACCGGCGCGGACCAGCTCTACGACCTCGCCATAGCCGTCGGCGTGAACGCCGTCCGCAGCCTTGCCGGAACGCGCGCCGGGCCGGTCGAGGTCCTCATCTGCCACCGCGGCAACGCCTCGCGCAGCCATTACGAGGCGGCGCTCGGCTGTCCGGTGCGGCTCAACCAGCCCTATGCCGCGCTGACGCTGAGCGCGGAGGCGATGCGGCTGGCGATCGCCGGCCATGACCGGGCAGAGCGCGAAAGGCTGGCGGCGCTGCTCGACGCGACCAGCGCCGTCGGCGCGCCCGACTTCAACGCCCGCGTCCGCCATCTGCTGAAGCCCGCCATCCTGATGGGCGACGCCTCCGCAGAGACCATCGCAGCGCAGGTCGGCGTGCATCTCCGGACGCTCAACCGCCGCCTCAAGGACGAGGGCGTGACCTTCCGCGCCATCGAGCAGCAGGTGCGCTTCTCGATCGCCTGCGAATTGCTGAGCCTCACCGATCTCGACATCGCGGACATCTCCGAGACGCTCGCCTATGGGACGCCGAGCGCCTTCGACCGCGCCTTCCGCCGCTGGACCGGCGTCTCTCCGACCCGCTGGCGGCGCGACCCGGCCGTGGTGGAGCTCGATTGAGCGGTCAGTCGGCTTCGCGCAGGCGGTAGCCGACGCCGGTTTCCGTGCGGATATAGACCGGCCGCGCGGGGTCGTCCTTCAGCTTCTGCCGCAGCTGGCGGACATAGACGCGCAGCTGCTGCGCGTCGATCGCCCCGCCCCAGACGGCCTTCATCAATTGCTGATGGGTGATCACCTTGCCGGCATGGCGGACGAGCAGCGCCAGGATCTCGTATTCCTTCGGCGAGAGATGGATTTCGGCCTCGTCGAGACGCACGATGCGGCGGACGAGATCGACGCTGAGGCCGCCCGTTCTGAAGAGCGGCGGCGCGCCCTCGGCCTGGACGCGGTGGCGGAGCGCGACGCGGAGGCGGGCAACCAGTTCGTCGATGCCGAACGGCTTCGTCACATAGTCGTCGGCGCCGGCATCCAGCGCCTTGACGATGCCGGCCTCGCCGGTGCGGCTCGAAAGGATGAGGATCGGCACCGTGATGCCGGCCCGCCGCCAGCCTTCGAGCAGCGCCTCGCCACCGATATCGGGCAGGCCGAGATCGAGGATCACGCCATCCGGCCGCTCGGCCGCCATGGCCGCGCGCGCCGCCGCGCCGTCGGCCGCCTCGATCACCTCATAGCCCTGCGTGCCGAGCCCGGCCTTCAGCAGGCGGCGGATCGGCGGCTCGTCGTCGACGACGAGGACGCGGCCGGCATTCATGGCCGCTCTCCGGCGCCGGCGGGCAGGCGGATCGTGAAGGCGAGGCCGGAGCGATCAGGACGCGGCGCGGCGCTGAGGCTGCCGCCCATCGCCTCGACGAAGCCGCGGCTGATCGAAAGCCCGAGGCCCGTCCCCGCGCGCACGCTGTCGCCCTTCTCCACCCGATAGAACTTGTCGAACACGCGCTCCAGCTCCTCGGCGCCAAGACCCGGCCCCTCGTCGAGCACGGCGAGCGCGACCGTATCACCCTCGCGCCGCGCCGAAAGCGTGATGGTCGTTCCGGCCGGCGCATATTTGGCGGCATTGTCGACGAGGTTGAACAGCGCCTGCTCGATGAGGACCGGATCGACGGCGACCATCGGCAAGCGAGGGGCGACATCGACGACGAAGCGGTGGCCGGAGACGACGCCCGCCACGCGCTCGGCGAGGCTGCCGACGATCTCGTCCGGATCGGTCGGCACGGTGGCGGGACGGATGGCGCCCGCTTCCAGCCGCGTCATGTCGAGGAGATTGTTGATGAAGCGGTTGAGCCGCTCGGCCTCCGCCTCGGTCGTCGCGAGCAACTCGTCGCGCGTCGCCGCGTCGAGGCCGGTGCCATAGCCGCGCAGCGTGCCGACCGCGCCGAGAATGGCGGCGAGGGGCGTGCGGAGATCATGCGAGATCGAGGAGAGCAGCGCCTGGCGCAGCCGGTCGGCCTCCGCGTCGCGGCGCGAGCGCTCGACATCCTCGGCGAGGAAGACGCGCTCGATGGCGAGCGCCGCCTGCCCGGCCAGCGCATCGAGCAGCCGGCGCTGGTCGGGCGTCAGCAGCGGGCCGCCCTTCTCGTCGCCGTCGATGCCCACCGCGCCGATCGGGCCGCGCCCCGTCGAGAGCGGCATGAAGAAGCGCCTTGCGCCCGGCAGCGTATCGGCGCCGCGCCCGGCCGGCTGGTTGTTGGCGAAGGCCCATTTCGCCGCGGCGATATCGGCCTCGTCGAGCTGGTCTTCCGGCGGATAGCCGGCGCGCACGGCGAAATCACCATCCTCGGCAAGGAGCAGCACGACGCGCATGTCGAGCATGGAGGCGATCTGATAGGCGGTCGCCCAGAGCACGTCGTCGATGGTGCCGACGGCGGCCAGCTTGCGGCTGAAGGAATAGAGCGCCTCGGTCGCGGCGGCGCGGCTTCGCGCGACGACGGCCTCCGCCCGCGCCCGCGCCGCGAGATTGGCGACGAGGAAGGTGACGATGGTGAACACCACCAGCGCCGCGACATTGGTCGGGTCGGCGATGGTGAAGGTCCAGGTCGGCGGCAGGAAGAAGAAATTATAGGCGAGGAGCGACACCGCCGTCGCGAACAGCGCCGGCCAGAGGCCGCCATAGCTCGCCACCAGGACGACGCCGAGCAGGAAGACGAGATCGACGCTGCCGGCGCCGACCAGGGGCTCGATCAGCTTGCCGATGGCGAGCGCCACGGCGCCGACCGCCGCCGCCGCCGCCGCGAGATAGGGACCCGGACGCCTGGCGGTCTGCTGCGACGGTGGCGCAGGCTGTGGCGCGGCGGCGGCGTCGATCGCCTCACCGGCGATGACATGGACGCTGATCGTGCCGGCGCGGCGCACGAGATCGTGCACCACCGAGCCATGCAGGATCTCGAACAGGCGCGAGCGCACGGACTTGCCGATGACGATGTGGTTGACGTTCTGCCGCCGCGCATAGGCGAGCACGTCGTCGGCGATGCGGCGCCCGCCGCCGGGCAGCGTCACCGCCTCGCCGCCGAGATGCTCGGCGAGGCGCAGCGCATCGGCGATGCGCGCCCCGGCGGCCTCGCCGAGCAGGCGGGTGCGCGCCGTCTCGATGTGGAGCGCGACGAAGGGCGCGCGCAGCCGGTCGGCGAGGCGCTTCGCATAGCGGACGAGCGCCTGCGCGCGCGGATCCTCGCTGACGCAGACCAGCACGCGCTCGCCCGCCGCCCAGGGGCCGGGGATCGCATGGCTCTGCATATGGCTGAGCAGCTGCTGGTCGACCCGCTGCGCCGTGCGGCGGAGCGCCAGTTCGCGGAGCGCCGTCAGATTGCCCGGCGAGAAGAAATGGTCGATGGCGCGCTTCGCGGTGCGCGGCAGGTAGATCTTGCCCTCGTGCAGGCGCTGAATGAGATCGGCGGGCGAGAGGTCGACCACCTCGATGTCGTCGGCGGCGTCGAGCACCGAATCCGGCACGGTCTCGCGGATGCGCACCCGCGTGATCTGCGCCACCACGTCGTTGAGGCTCTCGACATGCTGGATGTTGAGCGTCGAATAGATGTCGATGCCGGCGGCGAGCAGCTCCTCGACATCCATGTAGCGCTTCGGATGGCGGCTGCCGGGGGCGTTGGTGTGGGCGAGTTCGTCGACGAGGACGAGCTCCGGCCGCCGCGCCAGGATGGCGTCGAGGTCCATCTCGCCCAGCATCTGGCCGCGATAGGGGATCTGGCGGCGGGGGACGGTCTCGAACGGCGCGACCAGCGCCTCGGTCTCGGCGCGGCCATGCGTCTCGACGACGCCGATGACGACATCGATGCCGGCCGCGAGGCGGGCGCGGCCGGTCTCCAGCATCTCGTAGGTCTTGCCGACGCCGGGGGCGGCGCCGAGAAACAGCTTGAGGCGGCCGCGGCCCTCGCGCCGCGCCGCCTCGAGCAGGGCGTCGGGCGAGGGCCGATGCCCCTCGCCGTCCGGTTCCTCGGCCATCACGGCTCCTTCGTGGCCGCCGGGTGGGCACGGCCGCTTCGATTGCTGCGCAGCATCCTATCCGCCCGCCTGCCTGTCGAGATCGAGATTGAGCGCGAAGACGTTCACCCGCGGCTCGCCGATGATGCCGAAGAGGCGGCCATCGACATGCGCCGCGACCAGGGCCCGGAGCACCGCCTCGTCCATGCCGCGGGCCTTGGCGACGCGCGGCACCTGGAAGAAGGCCGCCTCGGGCGAGATGTCGGGATCGAGGCCGCTGCCGCTCGTCGTCACGAGATCCATCGGCACGGCTGCGCCGGGATTGGTGGCGGCGAGCGCGTCCTTCTCTGCCTTGATGCGATCGATCAGCGCCGGGTTCGACGGGCCGAGATTGGAGCCCATGGAATTCGACGCGTTATAGGGCGCGGCGACCGATTTCGACGGGTCGGCCGGATCGGGGCCGAGCGTCGCCGAGGGCCGGCCGTGGAAATACGCTTCGCCGGCAAAGTTCTGGCCGATGAGCGCCGAGCCGACCACCGTGCCGTCACGCATGACGAGGCTGCCGGCGGCCTTTTGCGGGAAGAGGACGGCGGCGAGGCCGGTCATGCCGAGCGGATAGGCGAGCCCGGTCAGGAGCGTGAAGAGCACGAGGAGAACGAGGGCGGGACGGATCTGTTTCAGCATGATGGACCTCACGCGAGACCGAGGGCGGCCACGGCCATGTCGATCAGCTTGATGCCGACAAAGGGCACCAGGACGCCGCCGAGGCCATAGACGAGGAGATTGCGGCGCAGCAGCTCGGCGGCGCCGACGGGGCGATAGGCGACACCCTTCAGCGCCAGCGGGATCAGCGCGACGATGACGAGCGCGTTGAAGATGATCGCCGAGAGGATGGCGCTTTGCGGCGTCGCGAGGCCCATGACATTGAGCGCGCCGAGCTCCGGATAGAAGGCGACGAACATCGCCGGGATGATGGCGAAGTATTTCGCGATGTCGTTGGCGATCGAGAAGGTCGTCAGCGCGCCGCGCGTCATCAGCAGCTGCTTGCCGATCTCGACGATCTCGATGAGCTTGGTCGGATCGCTGTCGAGATCGACCATGTTGCCGGCCTCGCGCGCCGCCACCGTGCCGGTGTTCATGGCAACGCCGACATCGGCCTGCGCCAGCGCCGGCGCGTCGTTGGTGCCGTCGCCGCACATGGCGACCAGCTTGCCCTTGGCCTGCTCGGCGCGGATGAGCGCGAGCTTCGCCTCCGGCGTCGCCTGCGCCAGGAAATCGTCGACGCCCGCTTCCGCCGCGATGGCGGCGGCGGTCATCGGGTTGTCGCCGGTGATCATCACCGTGCGGATGCCCATGCGGCGGAGCTCGGCGAAGCGCTCGCGGATGCCGCCCTTGACGATGTCCTTCAGTTGCACGACGCCGAGCAGGCGGCCGTTCTCGGCGACCGCCAGCGGCGTGCCGCCGGTCTTGGCGATCTCGCCGGCGATGGCGTTGACCTCGCGGGCGAGCGCCGAGGTCGCCGGATCGGCACCGACATAGGCGAGCACGGCGTCGACCGCGCCCTTGCGGATCACCTGGCCGCCGACATCGACGCCGCTCATGCGCGTCTGCGCCGTGAAGGGCACGAACTGGGCGGAAAGGCTCGCCATGTCGCGGGCGCGGATGCCGTATTTCTCCTTGGCGAGCACGGTGATCGAGCGGCCCTCGGGCGTCTCATCGGCCAGCGAGGCGAGCTGCGCCGCATTGGCGAGATCGGCCGCCGTCACGCCGTTCACCGGCAGGAACTCCGTCGCCTGGCGGTTGCCGAGCGTGATGGTGCCGGTCTTGTCGAGCAGCAGCGTGTCGACATCGCCGGCCGCCTCGACCGCGCGGCCCGACATGGCCAGCACGTTGAAGCGCACCAGGCGGTCCATGCCGGCGATGCCGATCGCCGAGAGCAGCGCGCCGATCGTCGTCGGGATCAGCGTCACGAAAAGCGCGACCAGCATCAGGACCGCGATGGAGCCGCCCGCATAGGTCGCGAAGCTCGGGATCGTCGCGGTGGCGAAGACGAAGATCAGCGTCATGCCGGCGAGGAGGATGTTGAGCGCGATCTCGTTCGGCGTCTTCTGCCGCTCGGCGCCCTCGACGAGGCCGATCATGCGGTCGAGGAAGGTGGAGCCGGCCGCCGCCGTAATGCGAACGCGGATCCAGTCGGACAGCACCTCGGTGCCGCCGGTCACCGCCGAGCGGTCGCCGCCGGATTCGCGGATGACGGGTGCCGACTCGCCGGTGATCGCCGCCTCGTTGACCGAGGCGACGCCTTCGATGACCTCGCCATCGGACGGGATGATGTCGCCGGCCTCGACGAGGACGACATCGCCGACTTTGAGGCTGGCGCCGGGAACGCGCTGGTAGCGGGTGAGATCGTCGCCCGAGAGGAGCTTCGCCTCGGTCTCCGAACGGGTGCGGCGCAGCGCATCGGCCTGCGCCTTGCCGCGCCCCTCGGCCACCGCCTCCGCGAAATTGGCGAAGAGCACGGTGAACCAGAGCCAGAGATTGATCTGAGCTGAGAAGCCGAGGCCCGCACGGCCGGCGGCGACATCGCGCAGGAAAAGCACCGTGGTGAGCAACGTCACCAGCGCGACGACGAAGATGACCGGGTTGCGGGCCAGCGTGCGCGGATCGAGCTTCCTGAACGAGGCGCCTATCGCCGGCACCAGGATGGAAGGATCGAGGATGCTCGCGGATTGGGTCTTGGACATGGATTTCATCCGGAATGAGCGGCGGTGGCGAGGATCTGGAAATGCTCGACGATCGGCCCGAGCGCGAGCGCCGGGAAGAAGGTGAGCCCGCCGATGACGAGGATGGCGCCGACGAGAAGCCCGACGAACAGGCCGCCATCGGTCGGCAGCGTTCCGGCCGAGGCCGGCACGGTCTTCTTGGCCGCGAGCGAACCGGCGATCGCGACGGCCGGCACGATCATCAGGAAGCGGCCGACGAACATCGCGATGCCGAGCGTCACGTTGTACCAGTCGGTATTGCCGGTGAGCCCGGCGAAGGCCGAGCCGTTGTTGGCCGCCGCCGAGGTGTAGGCGTAGAGGATCTCGGAGAAGCCGTGCGGGCCGGGATTGGCGATCGATGCCACGGCCGAGGGCAGCACCGTCGCGATCGCCGTGAAGCCGAGCATGGCGAGCGGCAGGATCAGGAGCGCCAGCAGAGCGAGCTTCACCTCGCGCGCCTCGATCTTCTTGCCGACATATTCCGGCGTGCGGCCGACCATCAGCCCGGCGATGAACACCGCGATCACGACGAAGAGCAGGATGCCGTAGAGGCCCGCGCCGACGCCGCCGACGATGATCTCGCCGAGTTCCATATTGATGATCGGGATCATGCCGCCGAGCGCGGTGAAGCTGTCATGCATGGCGTTGACGGCGCCGCAGGAGGCGGCGGTCGTGACCACGGCGAACAGCGACGAGAGCGCGATGCCGAAGCGGACCTCCTTGCCTTCCATGTTGCCGCCGGCGATGCCGAGCGCATGGACGAGCGGGTTGCCGGAGGCTTCCGAGGCGTAGCAGGCGGCGACGCCGGCCGCGAAGAGAACGCCCATCGCCGCGAGGATCGCGAAGCCCTGGCGCTCGTTGCCGACCATGCGGCCGAAGACATTGGTCAGCGCCGCGCCGATGGCGAAGATCGCGACCATCTGCACGAGGTTGGAAAGAGCGGTCGGGTTCTCGAAGGGATGCGCGGCATTGGCGTTCATGAAGCCGCCGCCATTGGTGCCGAGCATCTTGATGGCGATCTGCGAGGCCATGGGGCCGAGCGCGATCACCTGCCTGGCGCCCTCGAGCGTCGTCGCCTCGACCGAGGGTCCGAGCGTCTGCGGCACGCCCTGCCAGACGAGGAAGAGCGCCAGCAGGATCGAGATCGGCAGCAGCACATAGAGCGTGGCGCGGGTCATATCGACCCAGAAATTGCCGATCGCATGCGCCTCGCGCCGGGCGAAGCCGCGGATGAGCGCGACGGCGAGCGCGATGCCGGTGGCGGCGGAGAGGAAGTTCTGCACCGCGAGCCCAGACATCTGGACGAGATAGGACATGGTCCCCTCGCCGCCATAGTTCTGCCAGTTGGTGTTGGTGACGAAGGAGACCGCCGTGTTGAAGGCGAGCGTCTCCGGCACCGCGCCCATGCCCTGCGGATTGAAGGGCAGCATTCCCTGCGCCCGCTGCAGGCCATAGAGCAGCAGGAAGCCGGCGGCGTTGAAGACGAGCATCGCCACCACATAGGCGAGCCAGTGCTGGTCCTCGCGCTCCGAGGTGCCGGCGAGACGGTAGAAGCCGCGCTCGACGGGACCGAGCACGGGCGAGAGCCATGTGCGCTCGCCGGTGAAGACGCGGGTCATGTAGCCGCCGAGCGGCCGCGTCAGCGCCAGCACGAAGGCGACGAAGAGGGCGATCTGCAGCCAGCCATTCACTGTCATGACGGCGGCCTCCTAGAAGCGCTCGGGGCGCAGAAGCGCGAGCGTCAGATAGGCGAGGACGACGAGCGTCACCGCCCCGCCCAGCCAGTAGTCGAGCATCATTTCGGGGAAGCCTTCTTCAGAAGCCGGCCGCGGCGCGGGCATAGAGGATCGCCACGCCGAAGCAGCCGAGGGCGAGCGCGGGGAGGAAGATGTCGAGCATGTCCGAAGCCATGTGCAGGTTGCCGCGCGCGCGGGCTCGCCGCGCGGCATCGGTCAGGTTCGCGACGAGGCGACTGTCCGATGGCGGGAGTATCGGCAGCGGGGCATAGGGATTCGAGCGCGGCCGGCGGGGCGGCGCATAGGAAAAGCATAGGCGGAGGCGGGCATCACGCCGGTCATCGACAATGCGAACGGCGCCGTTCGCACTTCCCTAACCGGGTCTGGACGAGCCTCATCTTCGGCCGGCCTCACCGGGAAACCGCGGCGGGGCTGGCGTGTTACCGGGTTCAGTCAGAAGGTTGGGAACGCCCCGATGAAGACGACACTGCTGATCGCCGCGGCGCTGCTGCCGCCGCTCGCCGCCTGCACCAGCGCGCGCTCGCCGGACCGGATCGATCCGACCTATGTGAACAGCCTCGCCTTCCAGGGCATGAGCTGCAAGGCGCTGAACGCCAAGGCGGCCGAGACCGACGCCGCGCTCGCCAAGGCGACCGAGAAGCAGAAGCGCGCCTATACCAGCGACGCGGTGAGCGGCTTCCTGATCGGCGTTCCCGTCGCGACGATGAGCGGCCAGGACATCGGCGCCGAGGTCGGCCGGCTCAAGGGCGAGCAATGGGCGCTCGGCGATGTGCGCAAGGCCAAGAAATGCGTCTGAAACCTGTGTCGAGCGGCCTGCTTGCGCACTCGAGGCACCGCGCGTCATATGGCGCATGTGAAAAAGGGAGGCGAACAACCATGCGCATGTCCATCCTCGCGATCCTGCCGCTCGCGGCGCTCGCGGCCTGCACCAGCGCCGACACCCCGCCGCCGCGCTCGGCCGCTGCGATGAGCGGCGACTATGCGCAGATGAGCTGCGCCGAGCTCGAGGCCGCCGCGCGCAGCGCCGCCTCCGACGCCTCCTGGGCCCGCCGCCAGCAGCAGCAGACCTTCGGCAGCGGCAATTCCGACAATGTCTCGATCAATGTGCCGCTCGGCGGCGGCGGCGGCGTGACGACCGGTCCGCGTCCGTCGAGCTCGCGCCAGCGCGCCGATATCAGCCAGGCGATGGCGGCCAAGGGCTGCCAGTAAGCAGGCCGAAAGCGAAAGGTCCGGCGGCGCTGCCGCCGGAGCTCGTTTAGCCCCTGATCGCGGCGGCGTAATCCTCCAGCACGCGTTCGACCGCGTGGAGGACATGGCCATGCGCGTCGAGCGGTCCGGCGCCGGCCGCGCGCGGCAGGAACTGCGACACCAGCGTCTCGGGGATGACGCGGCCGTCGAGCGCCGCATAGAGCGCCGCCACCGCCCGCTCCGCGTCGGGATGCGGCCAGTAATAGCGGATGCGGTCGGAATAGGAGTAATGGCGGAGCACATGCTGCTCTTCCGCCGTGCCCGGATAATGGCTCTGCCAGTTGCCCGGCTCGGCCAGCATCAGCGCCTCCATGGCGGCGGCGAGGCGGCGGCTGCCATAAGCGGGGTCGAGCTCGGCGGCGATGCAGTCGAGCCCGTAAAGCGCCTCGCGAAGCGCAAAGGTAAGGCCTGGGCCGACCTTCAGGATCGCGAAGCCGTCCGAGACCAGCGCCGCGAGGCGGTCGACCGGCTGGTAATCCGTCGAATGCGCCTCGAAGACGAAGCCCGGCTCGTTCTCCAGCACCGCGACCAGCGCGCGGGCGCGCTCCGGCTGATAGGCGACGACGCTCTCATGGCCGAACTCGACGCCCGGCTGCACGACGATGCCGATCGCGCGCTCATAGGCCGCCTCGAGCCCGGCGGCGAAGAAGATGTCGCGATGGGTGGCAATCGTCTTCTTCACGGCCTCCGGCGTCGTCGGCTCGAGATGATCGAGCGCATGGGTGGCGCCGCCCGGCGTCGGCACTTCGGTGCCGATGACATAGACCGGCGGCGGCAGGCCGGCATCGCGCGCCGCGGCTTCGGCGGCGGCGGCGAGGCGCGCCGCGCGATGGGCCGTCGTCGCGTCGTCGAGCGCTTCCGGCTCGCCGGCGCAGCCCATCGAGGCGTCGAGATGGATCTTCGAGAAACCGGCGGCGACGAAGGCGGCGACCATCGCCTCGGCCTTGGCCATCGCCTCCTCGGCCGGCTTCTTCTTCCAGGGATTGGGCCCGAGATGATCGCCGCCGAAGATGATCCGCTCCGGCGCGAAACCCTCCTCCGCCGCGATGGCGAGGACGAAGCGGCGGAAATCCGCCGGCCGCATGCCGGTATAGCCGCCGTCCTGGTTGACCTGGTTGCAGGTCGCCTCGATCAGCACCGGCCCCTCGCCGGCCCTTCCGTGGCGGAACGTGGCGCGGATCACGTCCGGATGCGCCGAGCACACCGAGGTGATGGCGAGGCGGCGCCCCTCGCGGCGGGCCTTCGGCAGATCGCGGATGAAATCGGACATCAAGGGCTCCTGACGGTGGCGCCGGCGATGAAGGCGTCGAGCTCGGCGAAGGTCGAGGTGCCTTCCATCGGCCCCTTGATCGTCACCGTGCGTGCGCCGGCGGCGTTGGCATAGCGGAGCGCGCGCTCGACCGGTAGCCCCGCCCGCCGCGCCACGAGGAAAGTGGCGCCGAAACTGTCGCCGGCACCGGTCGGATCGACCTCCTCCACGACGAAGCCGGGCATGTCGGTGCGTCCGTCGCGGTCGAAATGGCTGGCGCCGGCGGCGCCGCGTTTCAGCACGATCTCCCTGACGCCGGCCGCCAGCAGATGCGCGACGGCTTCCGCCTCGCCGGCGCCCTCGGCGAACATCGCCAGTTCCTCGCCGGAGGGCAGGAAGAGATCGGTCACGGCGAGCACGCGGTCGAAGGCCGCCCTGCCCTCGGCGTCGCGCAATGTCTCGCGGCGGACATTCGGATCGAAGGAAATGGTGCCGCCGCGCGCCTTGAGCGCCGGGATGGTGGCGAAGATCATGCCATGCACGGCCGGGATCGGCAGGCCGGAGCCCATGACATGGAGATGCGCGGCGCCGGCGAGCACCGCCTTCGCCTCCTCGGTCGCCGCGATCCTGCCGGCGGCGCTGTCGCGCATGTTGAAGACGAAGGCGCGGCTGCCATCGGCGCGGTAACGGACGAAGGCGCTGCCGGTGGCGGCGCCGGGCAGCACCGCGACCGCCGAGACGTCGACGCCATCCTTGCGGAGCCGATCGAGATTGAGCGTGCCGAAATCATCGTCGCCGACCGCCGAGACGATGGCCGCGGCGGCTCCGAGCTTGCCGACCTGATCGATGAAGATCGCCGGCGCGCCGCTCGGGAACGGCCCGATCAGCGATTGCGGCTCCAGGAAGCCGTCGCCGAGCTTGGTGGCCATGATCTCGACCAGGATCTCGCCGATCGTGACGACGGGTCCGTCCATGTTTCTTCCCTCAGCTACGGAACAGCGTCAGCGGCTGTTCGCTGGCATAGATCGCGCGCTCGTCGATCGAGAACATGCGCTGGTGCATGATGAAGGCGCCGCCGAGCGCCGGGCCCTCGATGCCGAGCGCCGAGACCTCGATGCGCGGCATCGGGAAGCCTTCGAGGAATTCGCGCCGCATCGCGGCCTCGACCTCGCCGGCGACATGGCGGAACACCGGCGCCACGGAGCCGCCGAGGATGATGGCGCCCGGATTGAGCACGCTGGTGAGCTGCACGAGGCCGATCGCGAGCCGGCGGCCCCATTCGGACGCCGTGCGCCGCGCCATGGCCTCGCCGGCGCCGAGCGCCGCGAGGAAACTGTCGAGGTCGTCGCCGGCGGCGGCGCCATTGGCGCGGTAGCGGGCGACCAGCGCGTCCTTGCCGATATAGCTTTCGAGATGGCCGGGCTTGTGGCGGCCGACGAAGAAGCCCTCGCCGCCGACCACCAGCTGGCCAAATTCGCCGGCGAGCCCGGCCGAACCGCGGAAAAGCCGGCCGCCGATGACGACGCCGCCGCCGGCGCCGTTCTCGATGAGCAGGAAGGCGACGGTCTCGGAGCGATGCGCCGTCTCGCGATAGGTTTCGGCGATGGCGAAGGCGTTGGCGTCGTTCTCGACAAGGACGAGGAGATCGCGGCCCGGCAGGCGGCGCGCGAGGCGCTCGGCGAGCATCTCCTTCAGCCGCACGTCGCGCCAGCCGATGATGAGCGCGTTGATGACGCGGCCCTCGTCGAGCAGCGCCGGCAGGCCGACACAGACGCCGCGCACGCGCTCGCCATTCGGCAGCGATTCGATGACGGTGGCGATCATCGCGACGATGCGGTCTGACACGGCGTCGGGCGCGCTTTCGAAGGTCGGATAGGGTATCGTCTCGCGGCGGATCTCGCGGGCGGCCATGTCGGTCGCCACCACGGTCAGCCGGTCGACGCCGATCTCGGCGCCGAGGAAATAGGCGCCGCCGGCATCGAGCTCGATATGGATGCCGGGCCGTCCGGTGCGCTGCGGGCTGTCGCCACGCGGCAGGTCCGTGCGCTCGACGACCATGCCGTCCGCCATCAGATTGGCGATGATGTTGCCGGTGGTGGAGCGGTTGAGGCCGAGGGCGCGGGCGAGATCGGCGCGGCTCATGCCGCCGGTGCGGAACAGCGCGTTGAGGGCGCGGATCTCGTTCAGGTAGCGGACGGACTGCGGAGTAGCCACGATGCGGGGGCCTGAGCAATGCTGGGCGACGAGCGCGGGATGGTTGGTCGAGGCCCCTCCGCCTCGGGTCGCGGCAGGGCGGGAAACCCCGCCTCGCCGCCTGTCGTCGTGATCGTCGTAAGCTGATCCTGCTTACTGCGATCTGATTATTGAGTCTTGCTTACTGCGTCTTGCGCATCGCGAGAAGCGCTTCGACGTTCTCGCCCGTCACCGGAACCCACGGCACGGAATACTGCTGCTGCTTGCCGCCATCCCAGGCGAGCTGGCCGCCATTGACGTCCCAGACCTTGGCCTGCGGCTTGTAGTCGGCGCCGCGCACCACGCCGAGGGCGAGGTCGATGGCGCCCTGGGCCTGCGCGTCGGCGTCCTGCAGGGTCGACATCATCTCGCCGCGCTGCACGGCGAGCAGCGCGTCGGTCACGCCGTCGACGCCGGCGACCGGGATCTTCTTCGGATCGAGGCCATGCGCCTTGACTGCCTCGAGGGCGCCGATCGCCATCTCGTCATTCTCGCCGATGATGCCCTGGATCTCGTCCGGATGGGCCGTCAGCCAGTTCTCGACGAGGCTGAGCGCCTCGGCACGCGACCAGTTGGCGGTCTTCTGCTCGAGGACCTTGATGTCCGGATAGTCCTTCAGCGTCGCCTCGATGCCTTCGAGACGCTGCACCTGCGCCGACTGGCCGATCATGCCCTCGACGATGACGACATTGCCCTTGCCGCCCATCTTGTCGAACACCGACTTCGCCAGGATCTTGCCGGCCTCGACGTCGTTGGAGGAGATATAGGCGTTGTAGAGGTCGGTGTTGGAGATCAGCGTGTTGGAGCCGATCACCGGCACGCCGGCGGCCTTGGCGCGCTCGACCGGATCGTTGCCGGCATTGATGTCGACCGGCACGAAGATGATCGCGTCATATTTCTCGCTGATCGCGGTGTCGAACTGGTTCGACTGTGTCAACGCGTCCATGCGGCCGTCGAGGACGGTGAGCGTCACCGTGCCGTCCTTGACCAGCGGATGGCTGTTGGCGGCATTGGCCCACAGCACGTTGAACTCGGTGTCGAGGCTCTGCACCACGGCGGCGATGCGCGGCTTGGCGGCATCGGCATGGGCCGCGCCAACGGCGAGCGCCGCGAGGCCGGCGCCGGCGAGCGCCGCGAGCGTGCGGCGGGTCAGGGTGTAGCGTGCCATTTCGGGTTCCTCCCTTGGATCATGGCTTCTTGGAAGACGAGAACGCACGGCCGCGTGCCCGGGCGGGCGCGCGGATCCTTACGGATTCATGTGGCGGGAGCGGTCGACGAGGACGGCGACGACGATGATCGCGCCCTTGATGACCTGCTGGTAGTAGGACGAGACGCCCATCAGATCGAGGCCGTTGGAGATGATGCCGATGATGAGCGCGCCGATCAGCGTGTAGCCGACCGAGCCGAGGCCGCCGGTGAGCGAGGTGCCGCCGATGACGACCGCGGCGATGGCGTCGAGCTCGTAGCCGAGGCCGGCCTGCGGCAGGGCGGAGGTGGTGCGCGCCGTGAGGATGGCGCCGGCGAGGCCGGCCAGCGCGCCCATCAGCAGATAGACCGAGAAGATGACGCTGCGGGTCGGGATGCCGGCGGTGCGCGCGCTCTTCACATTGCCGCCGACCGCATAGACCCAGCGGCCATAGACGGTGAAGCGCAGCACGATCCAGGCGACGACGAAGACGGCGAGGAAGATGATGACCGGGACCGGCACGCCGGCGATGAAGCCCTGCCCCAGCCAGCGGAAGGCCGGCGAGAGATTGGGGATCGGGCGGCCATCGCTGTAGAGCAGCGTCGCGCCGCGCGCCATCGAGAGCATGCCCAGCGTCGCCACGAAGGCCGGGACGCCGAAGCGGGCGACCAGCGTGCCGTTCACCGTGCCGACGAGGCCGCCGACCGCGATCGCCGCGAGGAAGGCGACGGCCGGATTGAAGGGCTCGCCGCCCGTCACGAGGCTGCCGGCGACGACGCCCGCCACCGCCAGCGTCGAGCCGACCGAGAGGTCGATGCCGCCGGTCAGGATGACGAAGGTCATGCCGATGGCGAGGATGCCGTTGATCGACACCTGGCGCAGCACATTGGTGATGTTGCCCGTCGACAGGAAGTTCGGATGGGCGAAGGAGAGGATCACGAACAGGATCAGGAAGGAGATCAGGATCCCGTAGCGCGAGAGGAAGCGGCCGAGGGCGCGGCCGCGGGTATCGGCGGAGACGGTCGAGGCGGAGAGATCGGACATCGGCGTTTCCCGTGGCGCGTTCTTCTGGTTGTTCGGTCAGCTCGCGAGATGGACGAGCGCGTCCTGCGTCGCTTCGGCGGCCGTGAGTTCGCCGGCGATGCGGCCGCGGCGGAACACGGCGATGCGGTCGGCATTGGCGAGGATCTCGGGGATCTCGGACGAGATCAGCAGCACGGCATTGCCGGCCGCCGCGAAGGCCGAGAGGAAGGCATAGACCTCGCGCTTCGCGCCTTCGTCGATGCCGCGGGTCGGCTCGTCGCAGATGAGGATGCGCGGTTCGGTCTCGACGCAGCGCGCCAGCACCACCTTCTGCTGGTTGCCGCCGGAAAGGCTCTGGACCGGCAGGTGGCGCGAGGCGGTGCGGATGCGGAAGGCGGCGATCTCCTTCTCGACGGCGCCGGCGACCTTGCGGCCATCGACGAAGCCGAGGCGGGAGAAGCGGGCGAGCGCCGCGATGACGATATTGTCCGAGACCGAGGAGGAGAGGACGAGGCCCGTCTCCTTGCGGTCCTCGGTGACGATGGCGATGCCGTTCCGGAGCGCGTCCGACGGGGCGCGGATCTCGACCGGCCGGCTGTCGATCAGCACCTCGCCGGTGTCCTTCGGCTGGTTGCCATAAACGGCATTGGCGAATTCGCTGCGCCCGGCGCCCATCAGACCGTAGAGGCCGAGGATCTCGCCGCGCGCGATCTTGAGCGAGATGTCGGCGAACTGGCCGGCGCGCGAGAAGCCGCGCATCTCGATCATCGGCTCCGCGCGCGCGGTGCTGGCACGCTGGTCGGCATCGCGGAGATCGCGGCCGACGATGAGCGCGATCAGCCGCTGGCGGTCGATATCGGCAAGCGCGCCGCTCTCGACGAAGCGGCCGTCGCGGAAGACGGTGTAGCTGTCGGCGATCTGGAAGATGTCGGTCAGGCGGTGCGAGACATAGATGATGCCGACGCCCGACGCCGAGAGGCCGCGGATCGCCTTGAAGAAGGTCGCCGTCTCCTTCTCGCCGATCGCCGAGGTCGGCTCGTCCATGATGAGGATCTCGGCGTCGCGGCTGATCGCCTTGGCGATCTCGACGAGCTGGATGCGCGCGACGGAGAGTTCGCGCATGCGGAGCTTCGGATCGATGTCGAAGCCGAGGCGCGCGAAGAGAGCGGCGGCGTCGCTCTCCATCTTCGCACGGTCGACGAACCAGCCGCCGCGGCGCGGTTCGCGGCCGAGATAGATGTTCTCCGCCACCGTCATGTCGAGGACCGGCGAGAGTTCCTGCGTGATGATGGCGATGCCGTCGGCCAGCGCCTCGGCGGCCGAGCCGTAGTGCACGAGCCGGCCCTTGACGAGGATCGAGCCGGAATCGGCGCGCTGCAGGCCCATGAGGATGGAGAGGAAGGTCGACTTGCCGGCGCCGTTGCCACCGCAGAGCGCATGCACGCTGCCGCGCCTTAGCTGGATGCGGCCATCGGTCAGCGCCTGCACGCCGGCATAGGACTTGGCGACGCTGGTCGC
>JAFKFV010000022.1 GCA_017307955.1 Allobosea sp.
GCCGGCGCCGGCCGAGCGCATCTCCGTCGTCGGCACGCGGCTGCTGCCGCCGCCGCTCCGCGCCGAGGTTTCGCAGC
Source organism: Allobosea sp. (assembly GCA_017307955.1). Classification (GTDB taxonomy): domain Bacteria; phylum Pseudomonadota; class Alphaproteobacteria; order Rhizobiales; family Kaistiaceae; genus Kaistia. The sequence continues at coordinate 78 of JAFKFV010000022.1, forward strand.
GGCTCAAATCCGATGCGCCGAGCCTCAAGGCCGCCGTCGCCTCGGTGCGCCAGGCTCGGCAGGCGCTGGTCGCCGCCATGCGGGCCGAGCCCTATGACCGCGCGGCGGTGGCCGCCGCGCTCGCGACGCTGCGCCAGCGGATCGACGCGCTCTCCGAGCTCGGCGACGCGGCGATCCTCGACACGCTCGACGAGGCCGCGCCGGCGCTGCGCGCGAAGATCGGTCCGCAGCCGCGCCGGGGCGGCTGATCAGATCAGCCGCTTGATCGGCTTCTTGCGCCAGACGAACCAGTAATAGGCCGACTGCATCGCCAGCATCGCGGCGAAGGCGACGGGATAGGCGATCCAGACGCCGTCGATGCCGAGGCGCGGCGCCAAGGCATAGGCGACGGGCACCTCGACGCCGACGATAGCGATGATCGCGATCGTCGTCGGCACCAGCACCGTGCCGCTCGCCCGCATCACGCCGGCGACGACCGCGGCGAGGCCGAACACGATGTAGCTCCACAGCGTGATGTGCAGCAGCCGCTGCGCCAGCTCGATCACGGCCGGATCGGTGATGAAGAAGCCGATGATCCGCCGCGAGAAGAGATAGGCGAGGAGCACCAGCGTTCCGCTGATGACGAGAGTCAGCACGAGACCGGTGCGCGTGATCTGGCCGAGCCGGTCCGCGCGGCCGGCGCCGATCGCCTGCGCGCCGAGGATCGAGGCGGTGATGGCGATCGAGATGGCCGGAAACTGCACATAGCTGACCACCTGGTTGACCGTGCCATAGGCGGCGGTTGCCTGCGAGCCGAAGGAATTGACCAGCGCCAGGACTGCGACCTCGGACAGCGAGACGAGAATGAGCTGTACACCCGAGGGCAGGCCGATCTTCAGCACCGCGACGAGGATGGCGCGGTCGATGACGAGGCCGCGCAGCAGCACCGCGTCCGGCGCCAGCGGATGGCGCCGACGGCGCAGGAACCAGGCGAGCCAGACCAGCGCCAGCAGGAAGGAGAGGATCGAGGCGACGGCGCCGCTTTCGACGCCGAGCTTCGGCAGGCCGAAGCTGCCGCGGATCAGCATCGGCGTGACGGCGAGGCCGACCGCTGTCGAGAGCGCCAGGGCATAGAGCGGCGTCACGGTATCGCCGACGCCGCGCATCATCGCGGTGAAGAGCAGGAAGACGAAGAGGCCGGGCATGGCAATCAGCATGATGCGCGCATAGCCGGTCGCGGAAGGCAGGATGTCGGCCGGCGTGCCGACGAGCGCCAGGATCCGGCCCGTGAACAGCCCACCAAAGGCCGCGACGAGGAGGCCGAACAGGATGGCGACGGCGAGCGTGGTACCCGCAACGCGCTTCACCTCGTCGAATTTCTGCGCGCCGAAGGCCTGGCCGATCAGCACCGAGGCGCCGCTGCCGAGGCCGATGATGAAGGAAATGAACAGGAACAGGATCGGGAAGAAGGCGGAGACGGCGGCGAGCGCGTCGACGCCGATCATCTGGCCGAGATAGACATTGTTGATCGTGCCCGAGAGCGCCTGCAGGACGTTGGAGGCGATCATCGGGATGAGGAAGAGAAGGAAGGTCCGCCAGAGCGGACCTTCGGGGAGCAGCGTCGGCGCGCGGGCCACGGCGTCATCCTTCCTGCAGGGCCGGATCGGCGAGGCGGCGCGCATGGTCGCGGATATCCTCCGGCCAGCCTTCCGTCTCGGCATGGAAGCGCGCCCGGTCGCCGGCGAAGAGCGCGCGGCCCGCTTCCTCGAAGCCCGGCCGGTCGCCGGCCATGGCGGTCATGAAGCGGTTCGCGGCCTCCTGCGCCAGACGGACGCGGCCCTCGCCGCCCTCGTCGCGCCGGGCTGCCTCGACCAGCCGGCGCAGCGCCACCGAGGCGCCGCCCGGCTGTGCCGAGAGCCAGTCCCAGTGCCGCGGCAACAGCGTCACCTCGCGCGCCACGACGCCGAGCTTTGGCCGGCCGGGACCGCGCGGCGCCTCCGCCTCGGGCGGGCCGAGCGTCAGGCGGGCGCGTACCTCCTCGATCGAGCCTCGGAAATCGACCTCGATCGGCCGGCTGGTCTCGTCGTCGAAAATCGCGATGGCGCCCGTCTCGCCGCGGTCGATCGCGGCCTTGGCCGCGCCGACGACGTCAGCGACGAGGCCGGATGCGATGCGCTTCAGGCCGCAGAATGCCGTGCAGGCGCGGGTGGGATCGGGCGTCATGACTGGTCTCCGTGTTCGTCCGGGCTTTTACCCGGATGAAACACGCTCGTCAATATTACCCGGATGAATTATCCGGCTCAGCCCTGCATGGCGAGACGCTCGGCCTTCTGCCGCTCGACCTCGCGCCGCTTGTTGAACAGCGACGCCGCGATGACGCCGATCGCGACGATCGTGATGAGGATCGTGCTGATGGCATTGATCTCCGGCGTCACGCCGAACTTCACCTGGCTGAAAATCTTCATCGGCAGCGTCGTGGCGCCGGGGCCGGTGGTGAAGCTCGCGATGACGAGATCGTCCAGCGACAGCGTGAAGGCCAGCATCCAGCCGGCGACCACGGCCGGCAGGATCAGCGGCAGCGTGATGACGAAGAAGGTCTTGAAGGGCGGGCAGCCGAGATCGAGCGCCGCTTCCTCGAGGCTTCGGTCGAACACCACGAGCCGCGACTGCACGACGACGGCGACGAAGCACATGGTCAGCGTCGTATGCGCCAGCGTCACCGTCCAGAAGCCGCGGTCGATGTCGATCGAGACGAAGAGGAGCAGCAGCGACAGGCCGGTGATGACGTCGGGCATCACCAGCGGCGCGTAGATCATGCCGGAGAAGAGCGAGCGGCCGAGGAAGCGGCCGAAGCGGACCATGGTGATGGCGGCGAGCGTGCCGAGGATGGTCGCCATCGTCGCCGAGAGAAGCGCGAGGCGGAGCGTGATCCAGGCGGCGTCGAGCATCGCCTGGTCGTTCAGGAGTTCGACATACCAGCGCGTCGAGAAGCCGCCCCAGACCGTGACGAGCTTGGAATCATTGAAGGAATAGATGACGAGGATGACGATCGGCGCGTAGAGGAACGCGAACCCGAGCGCGACGGAGGTGGTGTTGAACCAGCTCTGGCCCTTTCTCATCGCAGGGTCCTCATTTCGCTTCGCTCGCCTTCTGCGCGTTCTGGAAGAGGACGATCGGCACCACCAGGATGAGCAGCAGCACCACCGCGACCGCCGAGGCGAGCGGCCAGTTGCGGTTGTTGAAGAACTCGTACCACAGCGTCTTGCCGATCATCTTGGTGCCCGACCCGCCGAGGAGCTCCGGGATCACGAACTCGCCGGTGATCGGGATGAAGACGAGGAAGCAGCCGGCGACGACGCCTGGCAGCGAGATCGGGAAGGTGATCTTCCAGAAGGCCTGGATCGGCGGGCAACCGAGGTCGGCGGCGGCCTCCAGGAGCGTCTCGTCCATCTTCTCCAGCGTCGCGTAGAGCGGCAGGATCATGAAGGGCAGGTAGGAATAGACGATGCCGATATAGACGGCCCAGTCGGTCGTCAGGATCGTGATCGGCTGGTCGATGACGCCGAGCCAGAGCAGGAAGCCGTTGAGCAAACCCTCATTGCCGAGGATGCCGATCCAGGCATAGACGCGGATCAGGAACGACGTCCAGAACGGCAGGATCACCATCATCACCAGCATCGAGCGCCACTCGCGCGGCGCACGGGCCATGCCATAGGCGATCGGATAGGCGACGATCAGGATGAGAATGGTCGAAATCGCCGCGATCTTGAGGCTCGAGAGATAGGCCTCGACATAGCGCGGGTCGGTGAAGAGCGAGAGGTGGTTGGCGAGCGTCAGCTGCTGCAGCTTGGCGATGAAGCCCGCGATGCCGTCGGCGAAGTCGAAGACCGGCTTATAGGGCGGCAGCGCCCGCGCGCGCGTCGAGAAGGAGAGCTTGAGGACGTTGAAGAAGGGGATCAGGAAGAAGATCAGCAGCCAGGCGAAGGGGATGGCGACGAGCAGCCATCTCAGCCATCCGGACCGGTCCTTCGCTTCAGCCGCCATCGCCTCAGCCCCCCGTTTCGCCTAGCGCGTCAGCACGACGCCGGCGTCGCGCGACCAGGTCAGCCAGACCTTGTCTTCCCAGCTGATCGGACGCTCGACCAGGCGCGTCGCATTGGTGATCGTCGCCTTCACGGTCGCGCCCGTGGGCAGGCGCACATGATAGATCGAGACATCGCCGAGATAGCCGATGTCCCAGACCTCGCCGGCGAGCGCATTCACGGCGGGGTCGGCCGGCGCGTCGCGCGAGATGCGCATCTTCTCCGGCCGGATCGCGAACCAGGCCTCGTCGCCGATGGCGGCGGTCAGCGTCTGGTTGGTCTCGACCGTGGCGCCGGTCGCGGCGCAGGCGAGGCGCGTGCCGCCCTCGCCGGCCGAGGCGACCTTGCCCTCGATCAGATTGATGTCGCCGATGAAGTCGGCCACGTAGCGCGAATTCGGCTGCTCGTAGATCTCGGCCGGCGTGGCGACCTGGACGATGACGCCGTTGTTCATGACGGCGATGCGGTCGGCGACGGTCATCGCCTCTTCCTGGTCGTGCGTGACGATCAGGAAGGTCATGCCGAGATTCATCTGCAGGTCCATGAGCTCGAACTGCGTCTCCTCGCGCAGCTTCTTGTCGAGCGCGCCGAGCGGCTCGTCGAGCAGCAGGACCTTCGGCTTCTTGGCAAGCGAGCGGGCAAGCGCGACGCGCTGGCGCTGGCCGCCGGAGAGCTGGTGCGGCTTGCGCCGGGCGAATTTCTCGAGCTTCACCAGCGCCAGCATCTCGTCGACGCGGCTCTGGATATCCGCCTTGGGCATGCCGGCCTGCTTGAGGCCGAAGGCGATGTTGTCGGCGACCGTCATATGCGGGAACAGCGCATAGGACTGGAACATCATGTTGGTCGGCCGCCGATAGGGCGGGATGCCGACGAGATCCTTGCCCTCGAGCAGAATACTGCCCTCGGTCGGCTCGTCGAAGCCGCCGAGCATGCGCATCAGCGTCGTCTTCCCGCAGCCCGACGGGCCGAGCAGGGCGAAGAACTCGCGCTCGTAGATCTTGAGCGACAGATCCTTGACGGCGACGAAATCGCCGAAGCGCTTCGTGACATTGCGGAATTCGATGAAGGGCTTGGCGGATGGGTCATTCCACGGCGCAAAGGCACGCCGAACCGGACCGATCGCAGGACCCACCATCGCTCAACCCCCTCGCGACGTCATTGCACCCGAAAGGCCGCCCGCCGGAGCGGACGGCCGCGTTCCGTCAGGGGCCTACTGGCCGGCCTGGACCTTCTGCCACAGCTCGGTCAGCTTGTCCTGGACCTCTTCGCTGTTCGGCGTCGTCGTGTAGAGATGCTTCATCGTCTCCGGCACGGGATAGATCGTCGGGTCGTTCAGAATCGCCGGGTCGACGTATTTCTGCGACTCGAGATTGCCGTTCGGATATTTGACGAAGTTGGTCGCCTTGGCGATCACCTCGGGGCGCTGGATGTAGTTGATGAAGGCGAAGGCGCCTTCCGGGTTCGGGGCGTCCTTGGGGACGACCATCGAATCCATCCAGAGCAGCGCGCCCTCCTTCGGGATCGAATACTTGACGTCGACGCCTTCCTTGGCCGCGTCGCGCGCCTGCAGGATGTCGCCCGAATAGGAGAAGACGAGGCAGGCCTCGCCGGTCGCCAGCGGGTTGATCAGCGAGGAATCGAACTTGCGGATATAGGGCCGCACCTTCATCAGGAGGTCGGCAGCCTTCTGGAAGTCGTCGACATTCTTCGAGTTCGGATCGAGCCCGAGATAGTTGAGCGCCGCCGGCATGACGTCCTCGGCGGAGTTCAGGACATAGATGCCGCAATCCTTGAACTTCGCCGCGACTTCCGGCTTGAAGATCATGTCCATGGAATCGACCGGCGCGTTCGGCATCGCCTTGTCGATCTTGACCTTGTCATAGCCGAGGCCCGTCGTGCCCCACATATAGTTGACGGCATGGGCATTGTCGGGATCGTAGGTCGCGAGGCGCTGATAGATCTCGGGCCAGTTGTATTTGAGGTTCGGGATCTTCGCCTTGTCGAGCGGCTGGAAGATGCCCGCCTCGATCATGACCTGCATGTTGCGGTCGGTCGGCACCACGATGTCGTAGCCCGAGCGGCCGGCGAACATCTTGGCTTCCAGCGTCTCCATCGCATCATAGACGTCATAGACGACCTTGATGCCGGTCTCCTTGGTGAAATCCTGGAGGATGGAATCGTCGATATAGTTCGACCAGTTATAGACGTGGATTTCCTTGTCCGCCGCGAAGGCGGACAGCGCCGAGCCGGCCAGAAGGGCGGCCGCGAGTGCGATCCGTCCGGAAAACTTCGTCATTGACCTCTTTCCCTCTCCATCGTGAGCGTGCCCGCATTCCCTGCACACGCCGACATGTGACTGCCCCCTGAGCATGCCTAATTGCGCGACGTTATGAGCGATTCCCGTCGTACTCAACTGATTATTCGGCCCCCTCGGCGTCGCCCTCGTCGCAGCCGCCGCAGTTGACTTCGCCCGGCGGCTTGCCACACTTGGCGTCTTATGGCGATACGCCGAGGGGATACCGTGAGCAAAAGGAAAAGGCCCGTGAAAGCGCGCGAGGACGCGCGCCGCGGCGCCGCCTCGCTGGACGAGGCCCGGGAATGGCTTAAGGCGAGAGGGATCGAGGATATCGAGTGCATCGTGCCCGACCAGGCCGGTGTTGCCCGTGGCAAGATGATGCCGGTCGGCAAGTTCCTCGCCGGACCGACCATGTCGATGCCGGGCTCGATCCTCACCCAGACGATCACCGGGGATTACCCGCCCGACGACAACGACTATGAGAGCGACGCCGCCGACCAGGACATCCTGTTCGAGCCGGACTTCTCGACGCTCGCCATCGTTCCCTGGGAGAACGATCCGACCGCGCAGGTCATCCATGACGGCTATCACCGCGACGGCCGTCCGGTGGAGACGGCGCCGCGCCAAGTGCTGCGGCGCATGGTCGATCTCTACCAGCGCCAGGGCTGGAAGCCGGTCGTGGCGCCGGAGATCGAGTTCTATCTCGTCAAGCCGAACACCGATCCCGATTACCAGCTCGAGCCGCCGACCGGCCGCTCCGGCCGGCCGGAAGCGGCGCGGCAGTCCTATTCCATCGCCGCGATCAACGAGTTCGACGACCTGTTCGACGACATCTACGACTTCTCCGAAGCGCAGGGTCTCGAGATCGACACGCTGATCCACGAGGAAGGCGCCGCGCAGATGGAGATCAATCTCCTGCACGGCGATCCGCTGACGCTCGCCGACCAGGTGTTCCTCTTCAAGCGCACGCTGCGCGAGGCCGCGCTTCGGCACGACATGTACGCGACCTTCATGGCGAAGCCGATGTCGCGCGAGCCTGGATCGGCGATGCATATCCACCAGTCGGTGGTCGACATCGAGACGGGGCGCAACATCTTCTCCGACGAGGATGGCGACCCGACCGAGCATTTCTTCGCCTTCATCGGCGGCTCGCAGAAATATCTGCCGGCGGTGATGTGCATGCTGGCTCCCTATGTGAATTCCTACCGGCGGCTGGTGCGCTCGTCCTCGGCGCCGGTGAACACGCAATGGGGCTACGACAACCGCACGGTCGGGCTGCGCGTGCCGAATTCGAGCGCGGCGGCGCGCCGTCTCGAAAACCGCCTGCCCTCGTCCGACGCCAATCCCTATCTCGCCATCGCGGCCTCGCTCGCCTGCGGCTATCTCGGCCTCGTCGAGGGGCTGAAGCCCGGCGAGCCGGTGACGGGCTCGGCCAATTCCGACGAGATCGACCTGCCGCGCTCGATCCTCGAGGCGGTGTCGCTGTTCGAGGAATGCGAGGAACTGGTCGAGATCTTCGGCAAGCGTTTCGTCTCGACCTACCGGGCGATCAAGCAGGCCGAATACGAGACCTTCATGCAGGTGATCAGCCCCTGGGAGCGCGAGTTCCTGCTCCTCAACGTATGAGGATGGCCGTGGCTTCGACAGGGTGTCGTTGCCGGGCTCGACCCGGCAACCCAGACTGACTTACCGGACGAGAGAGGCTGGATTGCCGGGTCGAGCCCGGCAATGACAGACATGGACCGATGACCACTTCCAAACCGACCCTCTCCAACCTCACCGCCGACTATCGCGCCCGCGATGCGGCCCACCACATCCACCCGTTCTCCGACATGAAGTCGCTGAATGCCGAGGGCAGCCGCGTCATCGTGCGCGGCGAGGGATCGTGGATCTATGACAGCGACGGCAACCGCATCCTCGACGGCATGGCGGGGCTGTGGTGCGTCAATATCGGCCATGGCCGCCAGGAGATCGCCGACGCCATCCAGCGCCAGATGGCCGAGATCTCCTATTACAACACCTTCTTCAAGACGACCCATCCGCCGGCCGTGGCGCTCGCGGAGACGCTGGCGCGGCTGACGCCGCCGCAGTTCAACCATGTCTTCTTCGTCAATTCCGGCTCCGAGGCCAACGACACCGTCATCCGCATGGTGCGGCACTATTGGGCGACGCTCGGCAAGCCGCAGAAGACGGTGATCATCGCCCGGTGGAACGCCTATCACGGCTCGACCATGGGCGGCGGCAGCCTCGGCGGCATGAAGCCAATCCATTCGCAGGGCGGATTGCCGATCCCCGACATCCACCACATCGCCCAGCCCTACTGGTTCGGCGAGGGCGGCGACATGACGCCGGACGAGTTCGGCATCGCCGCGGCCCGCGCGCTGGAACAGGCGATCGACGAAATCGGCGAGGACCGGATCGGCGCCTTCATCGCCGAGCCGATCCAGGGCGCCGGCGGCGTGATCATCCCGCCCGCCACCTACTGGCCCGAGATCGCGCGCATCCTGAAGGATCGCGAGATCCTGCTCGTCGCCGACGAGGTCATCACCGGCTTCGGCCGCACCGGCAACTGGTTCGGCTCGGAGACCTTCGGCATCGAGGCCGACCTGATGCCGATCGCCAAGGGCCTGTCGTCAGGCTATCTGCCGATCGGCGGCGTCATGGTCTCCGACAAGGTCGCCGATGTCCTGATCGGGCCGGGCGGCGAGTTCAACCACGGCTTCACCTATTCCGCCCATCCGGTGGCGGCGGCGGCGGCGCTCGAGAATCTGAGGATCATCGAGGAGGACAAGCTCGTCGAGCGCGTCCGCGACGATATCGGGCCCTATCTGCAGCAGCGCTGGCTGGCGCTTGGCGATCATCCGCTCGTCGGCGAGGCGCGCATGACCGGCCTCATGGGCGCGCTGGAGCTCGTCCCCGACAAGCCGTCGCGCAAGGCGGCGTTCCCCGATACCGGCAAGGTCGGCACGATCGCGCGCGACTTCTCGTTCCGCAACGGGCTGGTGATGCGCGCGGTCCGGGATTCGCTGATCCTGTCGCCGCCGTTCACGCTGTCGCGTGAGGAGGCGGACATTCTCGTCGCGACGGCGAAGAAGACGCTCGACGACACGCTCGCCGAAGTGAAGCGGCTTGGCCTCAAATGACGGTCGCCATCCGCGTCGCCACGGCCGACGAGGTGCCGATCCTCAACGCCATCCGCACCAGCGTCCGCGAGAACCACATGTCGCTGGAGCAGATGGCGGCCTATGGCATCACGCCCGAGGTCATCGCGCGGGTCATCACGACGACCGGCCGCGGCTTCATCGCCGGCGTCGACGGCATCGATGCCGCGATTGCGATCGCCGAGGCCGAGGCCGGCTGCATCTATGCGATGTTCGTCCTGCCTGACTATGAGGGCATGGGGCTCGGGCGGCTCCTGATGACGGAGGCGGAGCGCTTCCTCTACGAGGCCGGCTGCGACAATGTCTGGCTCGAGGCCGGCGCGACCGAGGAGCTGCGCGCGCATGGCTTCTATGCCCATCTCGGCTGGCGCCGCGACGGGCTGATGCCGGACGGGCAATTGCGCTTCGTGAAGAGCCGCGACGAACTCGCGCGCGGCATGGCCGCATGACGGCACCGCACGCCCCCGCCCCGCACGCCCCCTCCTGGTATGCCGAGACCGCGGACTCATCGCTCGTCTTCCCGCCGCTCGACGGCGACCGCAAGGCGCATGTCGCCATTGTCGGCGGCGGCTTCACCGGGCTCTCCGCGGCGCTGCATCTCGCCGAAGCCGGCATCGAGACGGTGCTGGTCGAGGCCGGCAAGGTCGGGTCCGGCGCCTCGGGCCGCAATGGCGGGCAGTTGCATACCGGCCAGCGGCGCGATCAGGAATGGCTGGAGCGGCGGCTTGGACGGCCGGCGGCGCATGAGCTCTGGAACCTCGCCGAAGAGGCGAAGGCGCTCGTCCACGAGCTGATCGCGCGGCATGGCATCGACGCGGAGTGGCGGCCCGGCCTCGTCGAGGCGGTACACAAGCGCCGTCTCGTCGGCGAGGAGCGCGCCTATGTCGACCATCTGAACACCGATTACGGCTACGAGCACGCCGAGTGGATCGAACCCGACCGCCTCGCGGCAATGATCGGCAGCGACGCCTATCATGGCGGCCGCTACGACCGGACGGCCGGCCACCTGCATCCGCTGAAATTCGCGCAAGGGCTCGCGCGCGCCGCGGCGCGGGCGGGCGCCAGCCTGCATGAAGGCACGGCGGCGCTCCGGCTCGAGCCCGGGATCAAGCCGGCCCTCGTCACGACACGCGGCACCATCCGCGCCGACATCGTCATCCTCGCCGGCAACGGCCTTCTCGACGGCATCGACGAGGAGACCGAGACGCGGGCGATGCCGATCAAGAACTACATCCTCACCACCGAGCCGATCGGCGCCGGCATGCCGGGCGGCCTCATTCCCGGCGGTGAGGCGGTGTCGGATTCCCGCTTCGTCGTCTATTACTGGCGGCCGACCGGCGATGGGCGCATCCTTTTCGGCGGCGGCGAGACCTATTCGCGGCGCGACCCGGCCGACATCTTCGCCTTCGTCCGCCGCCACCTGCTCAAGGTCTATCCGGCGCTCGCCGGAACGCGGATCGACCATGCCTGGGGCGGCACGCTGGCGGTGACGGTCAACCGCCTGCCCTTCCTGCGCCGGGTCCGCCCCGGCATCTACGCCGCCTCGGGCTATTCCGGCCAGGGCGTCGCGCTCGCCCCCTTCGGCGGCAAGATCATCGCCGAGGCCATTCTCGGCAATCCCGGGCGCCTCGACAGCTTCGCCGCCCTGCCCTGCCCCCGCTTCCCCGGCGGCAAGCTGCTGCGCTGGCCGGCGCTGGTCGCCGGCATGAGCTGGTACGCGCTGCGCGACAGGATCTAGCGAAGAGGCAAGGCCCTCACTCCAGCGGCGTCAGCCCCTGCACGATGGTCGGCAGCAGTTCCGAGACATTGGGGTGGATCGGGACGGAGCGCGCCATCACCGCATAGGGCGCGTCGGCATAGATGAGATTGAGGATCGAGTGCACGACCTCGTCGCCGCCGACGCCGAGGATCGACGCGCCGAGGAAGCGCTCCGTCTCGGCATCGACCAGGATCTTGATGAAGCCCTCGGTGACGCCCTTCTCGGTCGCGCGGGAGACGCGCGACATCGGCCGCGTGCCGATCAGCGCCTTGCGGCCGCTCTTCCTGACCGCCGCCTCCGTCATGCCGACGCGGCCGAGCGGCGGATCGACATAGAGCGCATAGCATTCGTGCCGGTCGGAGACGCGGCGATCGTCGCCATCGAGGAGATTGGCGGCGACGATCTCGAAGTCGTTGTACGAGGTATGCGTGAAGGCGCCGCGGCCATTGCAGTCGCCGAGCGCATAGATGCCCGGCGCGCTGGTCTCGAGCCGGTCGTCGACCGTGATGAAGCCGCGTTCGTCGGTGGCGACGCCGGCCTTGTCGAGGCCGAGATCGTCGGTGTTCGGCCGCCGCCCGACCGCGAGCAGCACATGCGAGGCATGCACCTCGCGGTCGCCGCTCGTGCAATCGACGCCGACGGTGACGCCGCCATCGGCGCGTGCATGCAGGCTGATGCATTCCGCGTCGAGGCGAAAGCCGATTCCCTCGGCTTCCAGGATGCCCTTCACGGCGTCCGAGACGTCCTCGTCCTCGCGGGCGATCAGCCGCGCGCCCTTCTCGATGATCGTCACCTCCGATCCGAGACGGCGGAAGATCTGGCCGAATTCGAGCCCGATATAGCTGCCGCCGACGATGGCGAGGTGACGGGGCAGTTCGGTCAGTTGCAGGATCGAGCTGTTGGTGAGGAAGGGCACGTCATGGACGCCCGGCATCTCGGGCACGGCGGCGCGGCCGCCTGTGTTGATGAAGATGCGCTCCGCCTGCAGCACGTCGTCGCCGACACGGACGCTTCTCGCCGACTCGAAGCGCGCATGGCCCTCGATCAGCGTGCAGTTCTCCATGCCGCCGATCCAGCCGGCGAGGCCCTGCTGCGACTTCGCGACGACGGCATCCTTCCGCGCCATCACGGCGGGAAAATCGACCATGACGGGACCGCCGACGGTGAAGCCGTAATCGGCGCCGCGGCGGGCGGTGTGGATCGCATCGGCGCTGGCGACGAGCGTCTTGGTCGGCGTGCAGCCGGTGTTGACGCAGGTGCCGCCGACGAGATGGCGCTCGATCAGCGCCACGGTCTTTCCGGCGGCGCTGAGGCGACCGGCGAGCGGAATGCCCGCCTGGCCGGCGCCGATGATGATGGCGTCGAAGCGGCGCGCCATCAGACGGCCGCCGCGATGGCAAACGCGCCGACGACGGCGACGACATCCTCGATCAGGGCGGCCGGCAGGTCGCGGCCGAAGGCCCGCGCCAGGCGTCCGCGGATATCGGCGCCGCCGAGCGTGCCGATCACCGCGCCGACGAGGCCGGCGACGAGGCCGCCGACCAGCGAACCGCCCGCCGTGCCGATCACCGCGCCGCAGAAGGCGCCGCTGACGATGCGGGCGCCGAACTGCATCGGCACCTTGCGGCTCGGCGTCGAGGGCAACTGGTCGGTGACGAGTTCGGCGAGCGCGAGGATCGAGAAGACCAGCACGGCGATCCAGTGCGCCATGAAGGAGGCCCAGGTTCCGGCGAGGGAATACCAGCCGAGCCAGGCGCCCCAGGCGAGCCCGGCCGGCGCCGACATGGTCCGGAGGCCGGCGACGACACCGATGAGCAATGCGAGCAGATAGACCGACATGCGAAGAGCCCCTCTTCGGTTTGCGGTGGATCAAAGTCTCAACCGCCGGCAGCGATCCGGCAAGCGAAAGCAGCGCGGGATCGCAATCAATTCATTCGATTGATTGACTTATGGCCGGGTCGCTGCCATCCTGGTTGCGCGTCGGAGTTGAGACGGCGCGCCCGGGGCGGGGGCCTAGGGGATTCGCGATGAGCGGAACGGACGGAAAAGCTCGCGCCGAGCCGATGGAGCGGTCGCGGCATGCGCAGCGCGCGCGCCAGGATCGCGGCGCGGAGACGCGGGCGCGCCTGCTTCAGGCGGCGCTGGACGTGTTCGGACGGCTGGGCTTCGAAGCGGCCTCGACACGGGAGATCGCCCGTCAGGCCGACGCCAATCTCGCCGCCATCGTCTATCATTTCGGCGGCAAGGAAGGGCTGCACCGCGCGGTCGCCGAACATGTGACGGCCGAGATCCAGCAGCGGCTTGGGCCGGCCGCGGCGCGGGTCAGCGAGGCCTTCGCCGCCGGCGCGCTCGACAAGCCGTCGGCGCGCCGCCTGCTGCAGGGGATGGCCGAGGCCCATCTCGATACCATGCTCGGGGTTCGCGAAGCCGAGGCCTGGGCGCGCTTCATCGTCCGCGAGCAGATGGAGACCTCTCCCGTCCTCGAAACGATCATCGGCTTCATGGCGCCGGTGCATGCAATCCTGAGGCGGCTGGTCGGCGTGCTCGTGGACCGCGACCCGGACGGCGACGAGGTCGGCTTTCTCGTTTTCACGCTGCTTGGCCAGGCCATGGTGTTCCGCGTCGCGCAGCCGATCGTGCTGCGTCTCACGGGGCGCGACGCCATCACCACGGCCGACCGCGCGCTGATCGCCTCGCTGATCGCGAGCAATATCGACCGCATCACCGGCGTGCCGCTCGAGGGCCGGCCGTGATGTCCACCCGCGCGCTGTTGGCACTGGCGGCGACGCTTGCGCTCTCCGCCTGTTCCGGAGAGGCCGCGCCGCCGGTGCTGCAGGGCTATGTCGAGGGCGACTTCCTGCGGATCGCACCGGAAAGCACGGGCCGGCTCACCCGCCTCGATGTCGAGAAGGGCGCCAGCGTCGCAGCCGGGGCGCCGCTCTTCGCACTCGACGCGCGGGACGAGACCGCGGCGCTGGCCGAGGCCGAGGCGGAACGCGCCGCGGCCAGCGCCGCGCTGCAGGATCTCCTCACCGGCCGCCGGCCGGAGGAGATCGCGGTGCTCGAAGCGAATCTCGCCGAGGCCAAGGCGCAGCAGAGCGCCGCGGACAAGGCCTATACCCGGAACCAGACGCTCGAGACCCGCGCCGTCGCCTCGGCCGCCGCGCTCGACCAGTCGCGTGCCGATCTCGACGCCGCCAATGCCCGCGTCGATGCCGCGACACGCAATCTCGCCGTGGCGCGGCTGCCGGCGCGGCCGGACGCAATCGAGCAGGCTCGCGCAAGCCTCGCAGCCCGCGAGGCGGCGGTGACGGCCGCGAAGACGCGGCTCGCGCGCCGCAGCGTCGCGGCGCCGGCGGATGGCCGCATCGACGACATCTATTTCCGCGCCGGCGAGATGGTGCCGGCCGGCAGCCCCGTCCTCTCGCTGCTGCCGCCAGGAAACCGCCATATCGTCTTCTTCCTGCCTGAGCCGCGGCGGAGCGCCGTGCAGCCGGGCGATGTCGTCGCGGTCTCCTGCGACGGCTGCGCCGCGGGCCTGACAGCGACCGTGTCGCGCATCGCCGACAACGCGGAATTCGCGCCGCCTGTGATCTATTCGACCGAGAGCCGGTCACGGCTCGTCTGGCGCGTCGAGGCGAAGCCCGATGGCAATGCCGCGTCGCTGACGCCCGGCCAGCCGGTCGACGTCACGCTTGCGGGCACTGCGCCGTGACGGAGGTGGATGCGCCGATCATCGCGATCCGCGGGCTCACCAAGAGCTATGGCGGCCGCAAGACCGTGGACGATGTCGCGCTGGAGGTGCGGCGCGGCGAGATCGTCGGCTTCCTCGGCCCCAACGGCTCCGGCAAGACGACGACCATCCGCATGATCTGCGGCTTGCTGAAGCCGGACTCAGGCTCGGGGACCTGTCTCGGGCTCGACATCCTGACGCAGTCGGCGCGCATCAAGCGCGAGGTCGGCTACATGACGCAGCGCTTCTCGCTCTATGAAGATCTCACGATCCGCGAGAATCTCGATTTCGTCGCGCGCATCTACGATCTCGACGACCGGAAGGCGCGCGTCGCGGAGACGATCCGCCGCCTCGGCCTCGAAAGGCGGCGCGACCAGCTGGCCGGCGCGCTCTCCGGCGGCTGGAAGCAGCGGCTGGCGCTCGCCGCATCGGTGATGCATCAGCCGAAGCTGTTGCTGCTCGACGAACCGACGGCCGGCGTCGATCCGCAGGCGCGCCGCGAGTTCTGGGACGAAATCCACCGCCTCGCCGCCGACGGGCTGACCGTTCTGGTCTCGACCCATTACATGGACGAGGCGGAGCGCTGCCACCGCATCGTCTATATCGCCTATGGCCGGGTGGTGGCGCGCGGCACGGTGGCCGAGGTCATCGCCGCCTCCGGCCTTTCGACGATCGTCGTCACGGGCGCCAATGTGGCGCGCGTCGCCGCCGCCGTGCGCGGCCGCGACGGGGTCGAGCAGGTGGCGCCGTTCGGCAATGATCTCCATGTCGTCGGCCCCGACCCGGAGCGCCTTCGCGCCGCGGTGGAGGCGGCCGTCGCCGAGGCCGGCGGCGGCGTCACGGCCGAGGCGGGCGCAACCGGGCTTGAGGACGTCTTCATCCGGCTGATGCAGCAGGCGGCGCTCGGCGACGCTCCCGCAACGGGGAGGCAGCCATGAGTGCGTCCTCGGCGCTGTCGGGCTCACGCATCCTGGCGATGATGATCAAAGAGTTCATCCAGCTGAAGCGCGACCGGATGACCTTCGCCATGATCCTCGCGATTCCGGTGATGCAGCTCGTCCTGTTTGGCTATGCGATCAACACCGATCCGAAAGAGCTGCCGACCCTCGTCACCGCGGCCGATAACGGGCCGCATGTCCGCGCGGTGGTCACGGCGCTCGCCAGCTCGCGCTTCTTCGCGCTGAAGCCGGGCCTTGCCAGCGAGAGCGAAGCAGCGGCGGCGCTCATCGACGGCAGCGCCGCCTATGTCGTCTCGTTCCCGCCCGGCTTCGAGCGCGACCTCGCGCGCGGCCTCCGCCCGCAGATCCTCGTCGAGGCGGACGCGACCGACCCCTCCGCCTCGGCCAACGCGCTCGGCGCACTGTCCGAGATCATCGACGCGGCGCTGGCGAAGAGCCTCAAGGGACCGCTCGCCGGCAACGCGCCGGAAGCGAGCCCGGTCGATCTCGTCATCCACCGGCGGTTCAACCCGGAAGGCATCACCGCCTACAACATCGTGCCGGGGCTGCTCGGCACGATCCTCACCATGACGACGATCCTGATGACGGCGCTGGCCCTGACGCGGGAACGCGAGCGCGGCACGCTGGAAAACCTGATGGCGACGCCGGCGACACCGCTCGAGATCATGCTCGGCAAGATCGTGCCCTATATCGGCATCGGCACGCTGCAGGTGGCGATCATCCTCGTCTGCGCGCGGCTTCTGTTCGCAGTGCCGATGCAGGGATCGCTCGCGCTCCTGGTCGGCGTGACCTTCCTCTTCATCGGCGCCAGCGTCACGCTCGGCTACACCTTCTCGACGATCGCGCGGACGCAGATGCAGGCCATGCAGATGACCTTCTTCTGGTTCCTGCCGTCGATCCTGTTGTCGGGATTCATGTTCCCGTTCCGCGGCATGCCGGACTGGGCGCAGGTGATCGGCGCCGTGCTTCCGCTCACCCATTATATCCGCTCGGTGCGCGGCATCATGCTGAAGGGAAGCGGCGCCGCCGATCTCGCCGGCGAGGTCTGGCCGCTCGCGGCCTTCTGGCTGGCGGTGGCGACGATCGCGCTCCTGCGCTATCGCCGCACGCTGGATTGAGCGGCCGGACTCGGCCGGCCGCTCGCATCGGGATGCTCAGGCCGACGGGGCGGCCGGGACGTCGTGGACGGGGGAGCCGGCCAGCGCCTCGCGCAGCGCGGTCTCCTTGTCGTTGTCGAGCGAGGTCTTCAGCACCACGCCGCCCGAGCCGCGGATCTCCTCGAGCACCTTGTCGGCGGTCATCGAGCGGATCAGCAGGAAGAGCACGGCATTGCCCGGCTGGATCGAGCCCGACAGGTCCTTCATGAACTTGTCGTTGATGCCGAAATCGGCGAGCAGGCCGCCGAGCGCGCCCGAGGCGGCGCCGATGACGACGCCGACGACCGGCATCAGGAACACCATGCCGACCAGGAGACCCCAGAAGCTGCCCGAAGCGGCGCCGGTGGCGGTCGTGTTGACCATCTGGTGCAGCTTGATCTTGTTGTCGTCGGTCTTCACCGCGATGACCGCGTCATCGAGGCTGATCAGATATTCCTTCTGCAGCGTCAGGAATTCCTGGCGGACGGCCTCGGCCTTTTCCAGCGAGGGATAGACGATAGCGACGAGATCGGACATGGCGCTCCTCGAAAGTGAGAACGGCAACTCTTTCGCGACGATCGCACGTCCTGCGTGATCGTTGCGTGACAGGCGCCAGCATAGCGATCGGCGGAGCGATAGCGAGGGGCAGTCTCTGCGGCCGCACAGGGAAGTCGCGGCAGGCGAGGATCAGCCCGGCTCGCTGCCCGGCGCCAGCGTCACGCGGAGGCCGTCGAGCTCGTCCGACATGAGAATCTGGCAGGAGAGACGCGAATTGGACTTCACCATCATCGCGTCGTCGAGCCGCTCCTCCTCCTCCTCGCTCATCGGCACGAGACGGTCCAGCCAGTCGGGATCGACATAGACATGGCAGGTGGCGCAGGCGAGCGCGCCGCCGCATTCCGCCTTGATCGGCAGGCCCCAGTCGCGGATCACCTCCATGACGCGCCAGCCTTCGAGCGCCTCGAGTTCGTGCTCGCCGCCGTCCTGATCCGTGACGAAAAGCTTCATGGTGCTCCCACACGCGCCGCCCGCCGCGCCCAGGGCCGCTTGCCGGCCGGGACTTCGCCATTCTCGGAGGCGGGCTGAAGATATTCCTTTACCTCGGGCCAGCGCCCTTCGGCCAGACCCTTGATGACGATCGGGTCATGCGTCTCGAAGGCATCGAAGCCGACACGGCGCAGCAGCGGGATCTGGTCGAGGAAGAAGGCACCGACGGCCCGCAGCTCGCCCTTGAAGCCGTCGCGCTCGCGCAGCAGCCGGCCGATCGAGAAGGCGCGGCCGTCGACGAATTTCGGCAGGTCGGCCGCGATGACGGCGAAGCGGTCGAAGTCTGGCACAAGATCGGACCAGTCGGCGCCCGGCTCGATCACGACGCCGAGCGGCCGGGGCCAGGCAAGAAGCGAGTCGCGCTCCTCGCGATAGCGGGCGAGCGTAACGATGGCGCCGCCATGATGCGGCAGCTCCGCCTCGCCATGGACATGCGTGAAGCCGTCCTCGACGAAAACGCCGTGTTTCCAGAGAGCCATATCTAGATCCCGCTGCCGTCGGCCTCGCCGAGATGGATGCCGCACTCGGTCTTGTCGAGCCCGCGCCAGCGGCCGGCGCGCTCGTCCTCGCCCGGCTTCACCTTGGAGGTGCAGGGCTGGCAGCCGATCGAGGGATAGCCCTGCGCGACCAGCGGATGGGTCGGCATCACATGCTCGGCCATATAGGCCTTGAGCTCGGCCGAGGACCACGTAGCGAGCGGATTGACCTTCACCCGCTTTCCGTCCTGCTCGAAGAGCTGGATGGCGGCGCGCGTCGCGGCCTGGAAGCGCTTGCGGCCGGTGAACCAGGCGTCGAAGCCCGTGAGCGCCCGCGCCAGCGGCTCCGTCTTGCGGATCTGGCAGCAGAGATCGGCGTCGGTCATCCAGAGCGCCTTGTAGCGGTCCTTGTCCTCGAGCGCGGCGGGATCGGGCGCCACCGTGCGCACATCGGTGAGGCCGAGGCGCTCGACGAGGGTGTCGCGATAGGCCAGCGTCTCGGGGAAGAGCCGCAGCGTGTCGATGAAGACGACCGGCACGTCGCGGCTCACCTCCGCCACGACATGCAGCAGCACCGAGGATTCGGCGCCGAAGGAGGAGACCAGCGCGATGCGGGCGCCGAACAGCTCAAGCGCCTTCTCGACCGCCTCATGCGTCCCGAGATGGCCATAGCGCGCGTTGAGGAGCGCAGCCTCCTCGAGGCCGGCATTCTCGTGGTCGAACAGCGGCGCGGAGCCCGCCGCCGATGGCGATGATTCAAGCCGCGCCATAGAGCGCCTCCTTGAACGGCGCCTGGCCGAGCCGGCGATAGGCGGCGAGGAAGGTTTCCTCCGGCGAGGCGCGCTGCGCGACATAGGTGTCGACAATCGCTTCGACGGCGTCGACGATCTCCTCGGTCGAGAAGCCGCGACCGATGATGTCGCCGATCGAGGCCGCCTCGTCGCCGGAGCCGCCGAGCGAGATCTGGTAGAATTCCTCGCCCTTCTTCTCGACGCCCAGGATGCCGATATGGCCGACATGGTGATGGCCGCAGGCATTGATGCAGCCCGAGATCTTGATCTTGAGCTCGCCGATCTCTCGCTGGCGGGCACTGTCGCCGAAGCGCTCGGAGATGCGCTGCGCCACCGGGATCGAGCGGGCATTGGCAAGCGCGCAATAGTCGAGGCCGGGGCAGGCGATGATGTCGGTGACGAGGCCGGCATTGGCGGTCGCGAGGTCCGCCGCGACAAGGCCGTCATAGACGACCTTCAGCGCCGTCTCGGGCAGATGCGGCAGGATCAGGTTCTGCTCGTGGCTGACGCGGATCTCGTCATAGGCATAGCGCTCGGCGAGATCGGCGACGGCGTCCATCTGCGCGTCGGTGGCGTCGCCCGGCGTGCCGCCGATCGCCTTCAGCGAGATGGTCGCCGAGACATGGCCGGCCACGGCATGCGGCACCGTGTTCTGCCGAACCCAGGCGTCGAAATCCGGATCGGCGGCGCGCGCCGCGGCGAGCGTGGGATCGCCGGCCAGCGGGCGAACGGCCTCGGGCAGCGCGAAATATTCGCGGATGCGCTCGACCTCGCCCTGCGGCAGCTTCAGCGCGCCATGGCGGATGCGCTCCCACTCGTCCTCGACCTGGCGCGTGATCTCGTCGGCGCCCATCTCGTGGACGAGGATCTTGATGCGCGCCTTGTACTTGTTGTCGCGCCGGCCGGAGAGGTTGTAGACGCGCAGGATCGCCTCGCAATAGGAGAGCAGATCCTCCTCGGGCAGGAAGTCGCGGATCTTCTTGGCCAGCATCGGCGTGCGGCCCTGGCCGCCGCCGACATAGACGGCGAAACCGAGCCGGCCGTCCGCGTCGCGCTTCAGATGCAGGCCGATATCATGGACCTGGATGGCCGCGCGGTCGCGCTCGGCGCCGGTGACCGCGACCTTGAACTTCCGCGGCAGGAACAGGAATTCCGGGTGCAGCGACGACCACTGGCGCAGGATCTCGGCATAGGGCCGCGGATCGGCGACCTCGTCGGCGGCGGCGCCGGCGAAGTGATCGGCGGTCACGTTGCGGATGCAGTTGCCGGAGGTCTGGATGGCATGCATCTCGACCTCGGCCAGTTCGGCGAGGATATCCGGGATGTCGGAGAGCTTCGGCCAGTTGAACTGCAGGTTCTGGCGGGTCGTGAAATGGCCGTAGCCGCGATCATAGCGGCGGGCGACATGGGCGAGGCGGCGCATCTGGCGGCTCGATAGCGTGCCATAGGGCACCGCGATGCGCAGCATATAGGCGTGCAGCTGCAGATAGACGCCGTTCTGCAGGCGGAGCGGCTTGAACTGGTCCTCGGTGAGTTCGCCCGAGAGGCGCCGGTTCACCTGGTCGCGGAACTGCGCGACGCGATCGGTCACGAAGTCCTGGTCGAACTCGTCATAGCGATACATGGGGCGCTCTCACCGATTGTTGGCGGCGCGGGCGGCGATCTCCGCCGCGCCATAGGCGACCGTCGGCCCGCGCTCGGCGCGGATCCGCTCGCGAAGGCGCACCGGCACCGGCACGCCGCCCTCGACAGTCACCTCGATCTCGTAGGGCTCCACGACGATGCGCGCATCGTGCTGCGCCTTGCCATAGGCCACGGCCTCGGCGAGCGCGTCGGGCCCGACGACCCGCGCCTCGGCGATGTCGTTGCTCCAGCCGCCATCGGCGGTGAGGAACACGACGAGGCCGTCGCCGAGCGCATTGGCTGTGATGACGTGAAGGACGGGCGCTTTGGCGGTCATGGATAGGGATCTTCCCGGAAGGGGCGACGCGGCGGTCAGGCGGCCATGGCGGCGAGCGGCAGCGGCGCGACGCCGAGAGCACTCTCCGCGATCACCTTGCCGACGATGATGACGACGGGGCCGTCCAGCTCGGGACGGTCGGCGATGCCGGCGAGTTCGTCGAGGCGGCCGGCAAAGGCGCGGCGATCCTCGCGCGAGGCGTTCTCGATCACCGCCACCGGCGTCGATGCGGAAAGCCCGTTCTCGATCAGCCGCGCGGCCACCTTGGAGGCGACGCTGCGGCCCATATAGACGGCGATGGTGGAACCGGCGAGCGCGAGGCCCGCCCATTCGGGCAGCGTATCGCCGCGCATATCGTGGCCCGTCGCCAGAATGAAGGTCGAGGCGACGTCGCGCAGCGTCAGCGGAATCTCGTTCTCGGCGGCGGCGGCGATGGCGGCGGTGACGCCCGGCACGATGTCGAACGGGATGCCGGCGGCCCGCAGCGCGGCCATTTCCTCACCAGCACGGCCGAAGATCAGCGGATCGCCGGATTTCAGGCGGACGACACGGCGCCCATCCCTCGCCTCGCGGACGAGGATCGCGTTGATCTCGTCCTGGCTGGCGGCATGCATGCCCTTGGCCTTGCCGACATAGATGCGCAGCGCATCACGCCGGCCCATGGCGACGACCGCCTCGGGCACCAGCTTGTCATAGACGATGACGTCGGCTTCCTGCAACAGGCGCACGGCGCGGAGCGTCAGGAGATCCTCGGCGCCCGGACCGGCACCGACGAGGCTGACATGACCGACAAGGCGCTCACCGGCCTCGGCAGCCAGATGACGCTCGGCGACGTCGGTGGCGCTCTCGATCTGGCCCTGCAGCACCTTGGCGGCGGCGGGGCCGGAGAAGAAATGCGCCCAGAAGCGGCGGCGCGCGTCGCCCGAGGGGATGCGGGCGATGACGCGTTCGCGCAGCCGCTCGGCGAGATGGGCGAGATCGCCGATCGCCGGCGTCAGGAGGCCCTCGATCCGGGCGCGGACATGGCGGGCGAGCACCGGCGCCTTGCCGTCGGTCGAGATGGCGACGGCGAGGGGCGCGCGGTTGACGAGCGCGGGAACATGGAAATCGCACAGCTCGGGCCGGTCGACGACATTGACCGGAATGCCGGCGCGCTTGGCCAGGTCGCGGACCCTGGTGTCGTGATCGAGTTCGCCGGTCGCGGCGAAGACGAGCGCCGCGCCGTCGAGATCAGCCGGCTCCGGCCAGCGCGCGACATGCTCGGCCCCCGCGGCCGCGGCATCGCCGGCAGCTTCCGGCTCGATATGGGGTGCGAACAGGACGAGGTTGGCGCTGGTCTCGGAGAGCAGGCGCAGCTTCGCCGCCGCCTCGCGGCCTTCGCCGACGATCACGACGCGGCGCCCCTCCACCCTGTGGAAGGCCGGGAAGGTCGACAGTTTCCGATGGGCTGCCGCCATCGCCATCTCCGGCACCGGGTCGCGTTTCGCGAGGAAATCCTTGCACGCTATTTAAGGAAAGCGCAGCAGAAACACGACAAAGGGGGTTCCAAACTCCGACGCAGGCTTGGAAAATCATTCTTCGGCGCTGAATTGCACAAGACGCGGCGGTGGACCGAAGCGCGCCGCCAAAACCTTGCAAACCAACGGATCGCGCCGCCTGCAGCCCCCGAGGATTGAAGAGGCGCCGAACGTGGAACGTCCAGATAGACGACTAAAGCAGTCGTCTATCTGGAATTTCATTTCCCGTGGCTCGCCTCAGAACACCCCGGCGCCGAGATCGGCCGCGCCAGCGCGCTGGCGGAACATCTCGAAGAGTTCGCGGCCCATGCCATAGACCTCGTCCTCCTCCTCGCGGCGGATGGCGGCCGGCCGGGCGGCAAATTCGGCCGGGTCGACGAGCACGTCGAAGCGACCGCTCACCGCATCGACGCGGATCATGTCGCCGTCGCGGATCCGGGCGATGGGGCCGCCATCGAGCGCTTCGGGCGTCACATGGATCGCCGCCGGCACCTTGCCGGAGGCGCCCGACATGCGCCCGTCGGTCAGGAGCGCGACGCGGTGGCCGCGGTCCTGCAGGATGCCGAGCGTCGGCGTCAGCTTGTGCAGTTCCGGCATGCCATTGGCGCGCGGGCCCTGGAAGCGGATCACCGCCACGAAATCGCCCGTGAGTTCGCCCGCCTTGAAGGCCGCGAGCAACTGGTCCTGCGCATCGAAAACCTTGGCAGGCGCCTCGATGACATGGCGGTCCGGCTTGACCGCGGAGATCTTGATCACCGCGCGGCCGAGATTACCGGAGAGGAGCTTCAGCCCGCCCGTCGGCTGGAACGCCTTGGCGACCGGCGCCAGGACCTTCTCGTCGAGGCTTTCACGCGGGCCATCGCGCCAGACGACCGCGCCGGCCTCCTCCAGCTTCGGCTCGGTCGTATAGGCGGCGAGACCCTGCCCCCAGACCGTCTTCACGTCCTCATGGAGATAGCCGGCCTCGAGCAGTTCGCGGATCAGGAAGGCCATGCCGCCGGCGGCGTGGAAATGGTTCACGTCGGCGAGGCCGTTCGGATAGACGCGCGTCAGCAGCGGCACCACGTCCGAGAGATCGGAGAAGTCGTCCCAGGTGAGCTGGATGCCGGCCGCCTTGGCCATGGCGACGAGATGCAGCGTGTGATTGGTCGAGCCGCCGGTGGCATGCAGGCCGACGACGCCATTGACGATCACCCGCTCGTCGACGAGCTCGCCGATCGGCGTGAACTCGTTCCCCATCGCGGTGATGGCGAGCGCGCGCTTGGTCGCGGCCTTGGTCAGCGCGTCGCGCAGCGGCGTGTTCGGATTGACGAAGGAGGCGCCGGGGATATGCAGCCCCATGATCTCCATCATCATCTGGTTGGTGTTGGCGGTGCCGTAGAAGGTGCAGGTGCCCGGGCCGTGATAGGAGGCGCTCTCCGCCTCGAGAAGCTCGGCGCGGCCGACCTTGCCTTCCGCATAGAGCTGGCGGATGCGCGCCTTCTCGCCGTTCGGAAGGCCGGTCGTCATCGGGCCGGCCGGGACGAAGACCGACGGGATATGGCCGAAGGAGAGCGCCGCGATCATGAGGCCCGGCACGATCTTGTCGCAGATGCCGAGATAGACCGACGCGTCGAACATGTTGTGCGACATGCCGATCGCCGCCGCCATGGCGATGGCGTCGCGGGAGAAGAGCGACAGCTCCATGCCGGTCTGGCCCTGCGTGACGCCGTCGCACATGGCCGGGACGCCGCCGGCGACCTGCGCCACGCCGCCGGCCTCGCGCGCCGCCTGCCGGATCAGCTCCGGATAGGTCTCGTAGGGCTGATGGGCCGACAGCATGTCGTTATAGGCGGTGATGATGCCGAGATTGGGCACCACGTCGCCCTTCAACGCCGCCTTGTCATCGACGCCGCAGGCCGCGAAGCCATGGGCGAGGTTGCCGCAGGCAAGTCCGGCCCGGCGCACGCCCGCCTTCGAGGCGGCGGCAACGCGGTCCAGATAGCGGCTGCGGCTCTTCTCGCTGCGGGCGCGGATCCGCGCCGTGACCTCTGCGACCCGTGGATGGATGGTCATGCGTCAGGTCTCCTCGTGGCCGGGCACCTCCGCGCCCGGCAATGCGGCCTCCCCTTCGTTGGAAAGGCCGTCAGTCGATTTCCTCGTGCCATGTGCGTCCGTCGCGCTCGATGAGGGCGATGGCCGAGGACGGTCCCCAGGTGCCGGCGGTGTAGCTCTTCGGCGCCTCGCGCGAGGCCGCCCAGCCGTCGAGGATCGGATCGATCCACTTCCATGCCGCCTCGACCTCGTCGCGGCGCATGAACAGCGTGGCATTGCCGCGGATGACGTCCATCAGCAGCCGCTCATAGGCCTCGGGGCTGCGGACCTTGAAGGTCTGCGCGAAGCTCATGTCGAGCGGCACATGGCGAAGGCGCATGCCGCCCGGGCCGGGATCCTTGATCATCAGCCAGAGGCGCACGCCCTCGTCGGGCTGCAGGCGCATCACGAGCTGGTTCGAGACGAGTTGGCCGGCCGCGCCGCCGAAGATCGAATGCGGGATCGCCTTGAACGAGACGACGATCTCGGAAATGCGCTCCGGCAGGCGCTTGCCCGTGCGGATATAGAACGGGACGCCCGCCCAGCGCCAGTTCTCGATCTCGGCCTTGAGGGCAACGAAGGTCTCGGTCACCGAATCGTCGCGGCCGAGTTCCTGCAGATAGCCGGGCACCGGCCCGCCGGCCGAGGCGCCGGCCCGGTACTGGCCGCGCACCGTCACGGCCTCGAGGTCGCCGGCATTGATCGGCTTCAGCGAGCGCAGCACCTTGAGCTTCTCGTCGCGCATCGCATCCGCCTCGAACTGGTTCGGCGGTTCCATGGCGACGAGGCAGAGCAGCTGCAGGATATGGTTCTGCACCATGTCGCGCAGCGCGCCGGCGGTGTCGTAATAGCCGGCCCGGCTCTCGACGCCGAGATTCTCGGCGACGGTGATCTGCACATGGTCGATATGGGCGGCGTTCCAGAGCGGCTCGAACAGCGCGTTGGCGAAGCGCAGCGCCATGAGGTTCTGGACCGTCTCCTTACCGAGATAGTGGTCGATGCGGTAGATCTGGCTTTCCTTGAACACCTTGCCGACCGCGTCGTTGAGCGCGGTGGCCGAGGCGAGGCTCTTGCCGATCGGCTTCTCGATGATGACGCGGGTCTCGGGCGTGATCAGGCCGTGGGCGCCGATGCCCTCGCAGATGACGCCGAAGAGATCGGGCGACACGGCGAGATAGAAGGCGCGGACGCGGTCCTTGCCCTCTTCCAGCACGCGGCCGAGTTCCGGCCAGCCGGCATCGTCGATCTTGGCGTCGACCGAGACATAGAAGATGCGCTTGAGGAAGGTGGCGACCTGCTCCGGCTCTCGCTCTGCCGCGGGCACGAACTTGGTCAGCGCCTCCTCGGTGAGCTTGCGGTAGTCGTCGTCCGAGAGCTTGCGGCGCGAGGCGGCGATGATGCGCGAAACGTCGGGCAACTGGCCGTCGCGATGACGGTGGAACAGCGCCGGCAGCAGCTTGCGATAGGCAAGGTCGCCGGTGGCGCCGAACACGACGAGGTCGAAGGGGTCGACGGCGATGATTCGACTGGTCATGAAATCCCTCTTTCCCGACACCGGACCGGCAAGGCCTGGTTCGCCCCGGTGTCCTATCCAATTCCGCTTCATATGTTGAGCGTGAAAATTAGAGCATCGAAATAAAACTCCTGCGACCAGTTTGCCCTAAGGTGCGCTCCGCCTTCCGGGCAGGCCCCGGACAAGAGCCAAGCATGATACGGGCCAAGGAGACCCCATGATGACCGAACCGCGATGCATCGTTCCGGCGGGAGACCGCACCGGCGAAGGCGTGACATGGCACGCCGCGGAGCGGGCGGTCTACTGGACCGATATCAACCGCTTCCTGATCCACCGCCTCGACACCGAGAGCGGCTCGGTGCGCAGCTGGTTCTTCGACGAGCCGGTCACCACGATCGGCCTCACCGACCGTCCCGGCACGCTCATCATCGCGCTCGGCTCGAAGGTCATCCTGTGGAAGGTCGAGACGGATTCGCGCAGCGATTTCGCGCGGCCGGAGAAGAACACGCCCGGCGCGCGCCTCAATGACGGCCGGCCCGATCCGCATGGCGACCTCATCGTCGGATCGATGTTCAACAATGTCGCCCCGGACGGCTCGGGCGTCGATATCAGCGGGCCGGCCCGCGGCCAGCTCTACCGCGTGCGCG
This sequence comes from Allobosea sp., assembly GCA_017307955.1. Lineage (GTDB taxonomy): Bacteria > Pseudomonadota > Alphaproteobacteria > Rhizobiales > Kaistiaceae > Kaistia. The sequence goes on from JAFKFV010000022.1 coordinate 27,207, forward strand.
GCGACGGTTCGACCGAAACGCTGCGCGGCGATATCGGCATTTCGAACACCATGGCCTGGGATCTCGAGCGCCGCCGCTTCTATACCGGCGATACGCTGAAGAACGAGATCTGGGCCTATGACTACGACACCGCGAGTGGCGCGATCGCCAATGAGCGGGTCTGGTTCTCAGGCTTCGAGCGCGGCTCTCCCGACGGCTCGCAGATCGACGCCGAAGGTCATCTCTGGAACACGCGCTATGGCGGCGGCTGCGTCGTCCGCGTCACGCCCGAGGGCAAGGTGGCGAGCGTGCTCGACATGCCGGTCGGCAACATCACCAACTGCACCTTCGGCGGCCCGGAGCTGAAGACGCTCTACATCACCACCGCGCAGGGCGGCTCGGGTCCGATGGAGCGGCTCGCGGGCGGGCTCTTCGCCTATGAGAGCCCGGTGCCCGGCGTCGCCGAGACGGTGTTCCGGCTCGAGCGCTGAAGCCGTTGCGAGCGAGGCGAGGCGCGTGCCATCCTGCGCGCGCTTCGGCCTCGCGATGCGACGGGGGGCATCGGCCGGGCCGACCATCGGGCGATGGAGGGCTTCCGATGACGACCACCTGTTTCCGCGTTCCGGCTGTCCGGCTCGGCATGGCGGCGCTGCTGCTGCCGCTTCTCGCCGCCGGCGCAGCAGCGCTGACGAGCAGCCAGCAGCAGGCGCTGAAATCCGCATGCCAGAGCGATTATCGCGCCAACTGCGCCAGCGTGCCGCCGGGCGGCAGCGAAGCGCTGCAATGCCTGCAGACGAATCTCTCGAAGCTGTCGGCCGCGTGCCAGCAGGCGGTGACAGCCGCTTCCGGCGGCGGCGCTGCGACCGCACCCGCCGCGACTGCGCCCGCTCCTGCCACGGCGCCGGCCGCCGCGACGCCGGCTCCGGCGCCGGCGAAGCCCAAAGCGCAGGCGGCGACGCCCCCTCCCCCGATGCCGCCGCTCACGCCTCGGCAGGAGGCGATGATCGTCCGCCAATATTGCGGGGCCGACTTCGCCCGCTATTGCAGCACGGTCCGGCTCGGCGCCGGCAATGGCGTCGCCTGCCTCAGGAAGAACGCGGCGCGTCTTTCCGGCGGCTGCAAGCAGGCGCTGGCCGCGGCGATGCGCTGAGACGATGCCCATCGTCGGCCTCGACCATGTCCAGATCGCCATGCCGCGCGGCGCCGAAGCGCTCGCGCGGGAGTTCTATGGCGGCCTTCTCGGGCTTGCCGAAATCCCCAAGCCGGTGAATCTCGCCAAGCGCGGCGGCGTCTGGTTCGCCCTTGGCGACCGGCAATTGCATCTCGGCGTGGAGGAGCCCTTCAACTCGGCGCGCAAGGCGCATCCCGCCTTCCGCGTCGACGATCTCGAATCGCTGCGGGGCCGGCTGCGCGCCGCCGGTCACCAGCCCGTCGAGGACGAGCCGCTTCCTGGCTACCGACGCTTCTACCTCGCCGACCCCTTCGGCAATCGGCTCGAATTCCTCGAGCCGCTACATCCCGGCTGAGCGCGCGCCGAGCGCGTTGGGGCGTTCGTCAGCGCGGCCGGTAGATCATGGCGACAGCGCCCCCTGGAAAGGCGCGGGTGCTCAGAAGCTCGAGGCGCAGCGGCGTGCCGAGATCCGAGAACAGCGGGTGGCCATCTCCCAGCGCCACCGGATGGACCAGCAGGACGAGCCGGTCGACAAGCCCCGCGGCGACGAGCGCGCGCGCAAGATGCACGCCGCCATGAGCAAGGAGCGGGCGGCCGTCGCCCGCCTTCAGCCGCGCGATCTCACGGGCAAGATCGCCGCGGACCACGAAAGGATGCGCCCAGCTCCCGTCTTCCGCATGCGAAGATGGCGGTGTGCTGCGCGAAAACACGACTTTCGGAATGTCGTTCATCGGCGCCGCGAAGGGGCCGGGAGCGGCCGGCCAATAGGCCGCCATCTGCTGGAAGCTGCGGCTGCCCATGATGTGCAGGCTGGCATCGGCAATCGTTTCGACGACGAAGGCCTTGGCCTCCTGATCGTCGCCGAACATCCAGGCATTGCGCCCTTCGTGATCGCTGACGAACCCGTCAAGCGACATGGACATCTTGAGGATCAGATCCTTCACCGCGGCCTCCACGACTGACTGCTTCCGAGGACGCGCGAAGCCGGGCGGTTCCGACACCCGCCTGAAATCCCGATGGCGACCCGCGATTGTTGCAATCGTCCGCATCCGGACTATATTGTCCGGAAATGGACACGATGACGACATGATCACGCACGAATCCCTGGCCGTGACGGTTGCCCCGGCGCCTCCCGGCGGCCCGTTCTCCGCAGCCGATCGCCGCCGCCTCAGCGGGCCCGGACTCCGGGCCTTCGCGGCCATCGCCGATCAGTGGGGCCTCGGCGAGACGGAGCGCATGCGGATGCTCGGGCTTCCCGGCCGCTCGACCTATTTCGGCTGGCTCGCCAAGGCCCGCGCCGGCATGGCGCTGACGCTGCCGCTCGATACGCTGCTGCGCATCTCGGCGGTGCTCGGCATCCACAAGGCGATGCGCATTCTTTTCACCGACGACCGGACGGCGCTCGACTGGCTGCGCAGCCCCAATGACGGCCCGCTCTTCGGCGGCCAGCCGCCGCTCGCCCTCGCCGCCAACGGCACGCAGGATGGATTGCTGCTGTTGCGCCGCCATCTCGACGCCTGGCGCGGCGGGCTGTTCGCGGCGCCGCTGCCGGCGCTCGACGACGTGGCCGCCCCGATCGGCGACGACGACATCGTCTGGGCCTGAGCGATGACGGCCGATGAGCGCGTCGTGATCGACGGTCCGACGCATCGCCTGATCCCGTCGCGCTTTCCGCCGATCGGCGCATTCGACGACGTCGCCTCGCCGGGCGACCTCGCGGCGGTGATGGAACTCGAAGGCTGGACCAATGACCGCCTCGTCGCCGAGCGGCTGAAGCGGCTGCCCGAGAGCGAGTGGGTCTATGGCCGCGCGAATGCCAGCGTCGTCATGGCGTCGTTCCTGCACACGCCGCCGACGGGGCTGCGCTTCTCGTCCGGCGCGCTCGGCGCGTGGTATGGCGCGATGCGCATCGAGACGGCGGTCGCCGAAGTCGGCCATCACCTTCGCCGCGAGCTGGTCGCGAGCCGGATGGACCGCTTCACCGCCACCTACCGCGCCTATGGCGCCCGGCTTGCCGGGCTCTATCTCGACATCCGCGATGTCACCAGCGCGCCAGCGGGGCTCTATTCGTCATCGGACTACGGCGCCGCACAGGCCTTCGGTGAGGCCGCGCGTGCCCGCGGCGAGGACGGCCTCTTCTATGCCAGCCTCCGCCATCGCGGCGGCGAGAATATCTGCGCCTACCGCCCGTCGAAGATTCTCGACGTGACCCAGGCCGGCCATATCGAGCTGACGATCCGCCGCGACGGCCCGATCATCGCCCGCCGGCTGGCGTGACGTTGTTGCGGCAAGCCTATCCGCGCGGATAGGCGACGCCGTTCTCGTCGAAGACGTGCAGGTGGCGCTTTTCGGCGGTCAGCGCGATCTTCTGGCCCTTCGCGACTTCGACATCGCTGTCGACCTTGGCGACGATCGGCTCCGCGGTGCCGACATCGACATAGATGAGCGTCACTTCGCCCAGCTGCTCGACGATGTCGATCGTGCCGGTGAAGATCGCGTCCTGGCCGTCGGCGAGGATGAGATCCTCGGGGCGGACGCCGAAGGTGCCGCGCTTGCCGGCCGCCGTGGTCGGAATCACGGCCGAGACCGAGATCTTCGCGCAGCCATCCGGCTGCACGCTCGCCTCCGCGCCGCCGGCGACGATCGCGCAGGGGATTGTGTTCATCGACGGCGAGCCGAGGAAGCGCGCCACGAAGAGGTTGGCCGGGAAATTGTAGAGCTCCATCGGCGCGCCGACCTGCTCGACGCGGCCGGCATTGAGCACCACGATGCGGTCGGCCAGCGTCATCGCCTCGACCTGGTCATGCGTGACATAGATCATCGTCACGCCGGCCATGCGCTCATGCAGCTTGTTGATCTCGATGCGGGTCGCGACGCGCAGCGCCGCGTCGAGATTGGACAGCGGCTCGTCGAACAGGAACACCTTCGGGTCGCGCACGATGGCGCGGCCGATGGCGACGCGCTGGCGCTGGCCGCCCGAGAGCTGCTTGGGCAGGCGGTCGAGATAGGGCGTGATCTGCAGGATGTCGGCGGCTTCGCGCACGCGGCGATCGATGTCGCTCTGCGGGGTGCCCTTCGCGAGCTTCAGGCCGAAGGCCATGTTGTCGTAGACCGTCATATGCGGATAGAGCGCATAGGACTGGAAGACCATGGCGATGCCGCGCTTCGAGGGCGCGAGCTGGTTCACCACCTGGCCGTCGATCTGCAGCGTACCGCCGGTGATGTCCTCGAGGCCGGCGATGAGGCGCAGAAGCGTCGACTTTCCGCAGCCCGACGGACCGACGAAGACGATGAACTCGCCCGACTTGATGTCGAGGTCGATGCCATGCAGCACCTTGACCGTGCCGTAGCTCTTCTTGACGCCGCGCAGCAGCAGTCCAGCCATGTTCGTTTCCTTCCCCGCCTCGTCAGGCAATTCTCGCAAAGAATGCGTCGCGCCCGTTCAGGCTGACCGTTCGTTCCTCGGGATGCAGCGTCGCCGTGAAGCCATGGCCGTCGAGCGGCGTCGCGGCGAGCCCCGCCGGCAGCGGAACGGTCGCCGCGGTCGTCCCAAGATTGAAGATCGCCAGCACAGTCTCGCCGGCCGTGGCGCGGATGAAGCCGAGCACGTCGTCCGGCGTGTCGAAGAATTCGATCGTACCGAGGACCAGCGCCGGATGCGCCTTTCGGAAGGCGATCATGCGCCGGTACAGCGCGAGCACGGACGAGCGGTCGACATCCTCGCGGTTGGCGGCGCGGGCGATATGCTCCTGCGGCACGGGCAGCCACGGCTTGCCGGTCGAGAAACCGCCATAGATGCCGTTCGATTCCCAGACCATCGGCGTGCGACAGCCGTCGCGGCCCTTGTATTCGGGCCAGAAGCGGATGCCGTAAGGATCCTGCAGGTCCTCGAAGGCGATGTCGGCCTCGGTCAGGCCGAGTTCCTCGCCCTGGTAGAGGCAGACCGAGCCGCGAAGCGACAGCAGGATCGCCGCGGCGATCTTGGCGACGCCGTCATAGTCGCCGTCGCTCGTCCAGCGGCTCACATGGCGCACGATGTCGTGGTTGGAGAAGGCCCAGCACGGCCAGCCGTCGCCGACGATCGCCTCGAAGGCCCTGATGCGGCGAACGAAGTGATCCTTGGTGAAGATCGGCGATAGGAAGTCGAAAGTGTAGCACATGTGCAGCTTGTCGCCGCCCGATGTGTAGGCCGCCATGGTGCGCAGCGAACGCGGGCCGTCACCGATCTCGCCGACCGTCGTCTGGCCGGGATAGCGGTCGAGCAAGGCCCGCAGCCGCTTCAGGAATTCGAGATTCTCCGGCTGGCTCTTGTCGTGGATATGGTCCTGCCAGTTATAGGGATTGACGGCCGGCGCCTCGGGCGAATTGCGGTCCTCGGGCTGCGAGGGCGGATTGTTCTCCAGCCCCTGCGAATGGACATAGAAATTCACCGTGTCGAGGCGGAAGCCGTCGACGCCGCGCTTCAGCCAGAACTCGACCGTCTCGAGCAGGGCATCCTGCGCCGCCATGGTGTGGAAATTCACATCGGGCTGCGAGGCGAGGAAATTGTGCAGGTAATACTGGCAGCGGGTGGTGTCCCACTCCCAAGCCGAGCCGCCGAAGATCGACAGCCAGTTGTTGGGCGGCGTGCCGTCGGGCTTGGCATCGGCCCAGACATACCAGTCGGCCTTGTCGTTGTCCTTGGACGAGCGGCTTTCCTTGAACCAGGGATGCTGGTCGGAGGTATGCGAGAGCACCTGATCGATGATGACGCGGATGCCGCGGGCATGGGCGGCGGCGACGAGCTGGTCAAAATCCTCGATCGTGCCGAACATGCCGTCGACGGCGCAGTAATCCGCGACGTCGTAGCCGAAATCCTTCATCGGCGACTTGAAGAAGGGCGAGATCCAGATCGCGTCGGCGCCGAGCGACGCGATGTGCTCGAGCCGCTCCGTGATGCCGTTCAGATCGCCGATGCCATCGCCATTCGTGTCCTGGAACGAGCGCGGATAGACCTGGTAGATGACGGCGCCGCGCCACCAATCGGGATCGTTCGACAGGATCGAACCCGGCATCTGCTGCACCTTCTGGTCCATGATCAGCCCTTCACGCCGCCGGCCGTCAGGCCCGAAATGATCTTGCGCTGGAAGATGAGCACCAGCACGACGAGCGGCACCGTCACGATCACCGAGGCAGCCATGATGTTGCCCCAGGGGATTTCATACTGAGTGGCGCCCGAGAGCAGCGCGATGGCGACCGGCACCGTGCGCGTCGCGTTCGACGAGGTGAAGGTCAGCGCGAACAGGAACTCGTTCCAGGCGGCGATGAAGGCGAGCAGGCCCGTCGTCACCAGCGCGGGCCACATCAGCGGCATGAAGACCTTGGTCACGATCACCCAGGGCGATGCGCCGTCGACGATCGCCGCTTCCTCGATCTCGATCGGCAGGTCGCGCATGAAGGTCGTCAGGATCCACACGGTGAAGGGCAGCGTGAAGATCATGTAGGCGAAGATCAGCGCGAACGGCGTGTTGAAGATGCCGAAGAAGCGGATCAGCTCGAAGAGACCGGCGAGCACCGCGATCTGCGGAAACATCGACACCGCCAGGATCATGAGCAGCAGCGTCGAGCGGCCGCGGAAGCGCACCCTCGAGAGGGCGAAGGACGCCGTCACCGCGAGGAGCAGCGAGATCGCCACCACTACCGTCGCGATCAGGAGCGAGTTGGCGAGGTTGCGCGGGAAGCTGCCTGTCGTCAGCACCTGCGTATAGTTCTGCAGCGAGAAGCTGGTCGGCCAGTAGTTGATCTCGAACAGCGCCGTTCCCGATTTGAACGAGGTCAGGATCGCGTAATAGAACGGGAACACCGAGATGACGACGATGAACACCACGAGCAGGTAGAACGCGGTGCGCTTGACGAGATGCCAGAGCATCAGCGGCCTCCCTCGAAATTCACCTTGCCGACGATGATATAGACGATCGTGATGAGCGTCAGGATCAGGAACAGCATCGTCGATGCCGCCGAGCCATAGGCGAACTTGTCGAAGTCGAACAGGTTCTCGCGGGCGAAGACCGACATCGTCTTGGTCTGCGCGTTGTTCGCAGTCAGCACATAGATGAGGTCGAAGATGCGCAGCGCGTCGAGCATGCGGAAGATCACCGCAACCATGAGCGCCGGGCGCACCAGCGGCAGCGTCACTTTCCAGAACACCTTGACCGGGTGCACGCCGTCGATCTTCGCCGCCTCATAGATGTCGCCGGGGATCATCTGCAGGCCGGCCAGGATCAGCAGCGCCATGAAGGGCGTCGTCTTCCAGATATCGACGATCAGCACGGCGATCATCGCGGTATCCGGATTGGCGGTCCAGGCGATCTTCTGCGAGATGAGGCCGAGATTGAGCAGGATGTCGTTGATGATGCCGAACTGGTCGTTCAGCATCCAGGCCCACATCTTGGCGGAAACGATGGTGGGGATCGCCCAAGGCACGAGGATCGCGGCGCGCACGAAGCCGCGGCCGCGGAATTCCGCGTTCAGCACCAGCGCGACGACCATGCCGAAAATGGTCTCGAGCGTCACCGACACGATGGTGAAGCGGACCGTGTTCCAGACCGAGCCCCACCAGAGCGGGTCGACCAGCAGGCCGTCATAGAGGACGCGGCCGCTCTTCAGGGTCGTCATCGAGAAGTAGTTTTCGAAGCCGACCCATTGCGCGGCGTCGAGATTGGTCAGCGAGGCATTGGTGAAGGAGAAATAGATGCTTCGCAGAAGCGGCCAGCCGGCCACCAAAGCGAGCACGATCAGCATGGGCGCCAGGAAGAGCCAGGCGGAGCGGATGCGCTGGCGGAAGAGATCCGATCCGGCGCTCACCTCGTCGCTGTCGGCTGATTGCGCTACGGCCATTGCTGCTGGTCCCCCCTCACGCCCGCTTCGCGCCGGCTCGGCGCCTCTTGGGAACGATCGATCGCGCTTCGTTCAACGCTAGCCGAGCGCGCCGGTTTTTCAATCGGGTTTCGCCTCCCGCCCGCGGGCGGGAGGCGATGCTTGACGGATCGCCTGTCAGCCGGTGCTTACCAGGACGAGCCCTTGAGCTTCGTCAGCTGGGCCTCGAGCAGCTCGAGGTTCTCGGCGGCGCTGCCATTGCCCGAGAGGGTGTTGTGAACGGCCGTCCAGAAGTTGGACGAGACCTCGTTGTACTTCACCTTGGTCGGCGCCGACGGACGCGGCACGGCATTCAGGAAGACTTCCTTCCAGCGCGGGATGATCGGCACTTCCTTGGCGATGTCGGCGTCGTCATAGAGATCGACGATCGTCGGCAGGTTGGAAGCCTCGATGGCCTGCTTCTTCTGCATTTCCTTCGAAGTCAGGAACTTGACCAGATCGATGGCCTCGGCCTGGTTCTTCGAATATTTGGAAACGGCGAGGTTCCAACCGCCGAGCGTGGCCGCCGAGGTGGCGCCTTCGGCCGAGCCGGCCGGCAGCGGAGCCACGTCGAACTTGCCCTTCACGGCCGAGTCGGCGCCGTTACCGAGCGAATAGGCATAGGGCCAGTTGCGCATGAAGACGGCATTGCCGGTCTGCCAGACGCCGCGGGCCTCTTCTTCCTGGTAGGCGAGCACGCCGGGCGGCGAGATCGTGTTGACCCAGGACTTGGCCATCTCGAGGGCCTCGGCGGCCTTCGGGTTGTTGATCGAGATTTCGCCGTCGGCCTCGACGATCTGGCCGCCGCCGTTCGACTTCACCCATTCGAGCGCGTTGCAGGTCAGGCCTTCATAGGCATTGCCCTGCCAGACGAAGCCCCAGATGTCCTTCGAGCCGGCTTCGCGCTCCTTGTCCTGGATCTCCTTCGCCGTGGCGGCGAGTTCGGCCCAGGTCTTCGGCGGCGTCTTGCCGTATTTCTCGAGCAGGTCCTTGCGATAGTAGAGGGCCGGCGCATCGGTGAAGAGCGGCATGGCGACGAGCTTGCCGTTCACCGTCTGCGATTCGACAATCGACGGGAAATGCTGGCCGATGACGTCCTTGGTCGCTTCCGTCAGGTCGACGAGCTGGTCGGCGAGCTGCGGCGCCCAGATGACGTCCGTCTGGTAGACGTCGATGTCGGAATTGCCGGCGGCGAGCCAGAGCTTGTACTGGCCGAACTGGTCCGTCGTCGACGAGGGCATCGGGACGATGGTGACCTTGTTGCCGCTCTGCTTCTCGTAGAGATCGAGCTTTTCACGCAGCACGGCGAGGCCGTTGCCGGTGTCGCCCGAGACGATCGACAGATTGGCCGCATTGGCTGCGCTGGCGATGATCATCGCCGACGCGAAGCCCAGAAGCGCGGTCCGCATGTTCATGTGAGAACCTCCCTGTGGAACTGGTCGAGACCCCTGGGGCGAGCATGCGCAACGCCCGTCCAGCCGAACGGATCACGACGCGTCCCCTCCCCAAAAAACGCTCGTTGAGAACCTGTCTGCAACAGAGCCTCAAAGCGCTTTGAAGCGAGTTTCAGCAGTTGGCGCGCCAGCTGTCAAGCGGTCGCACAACCGAAAAGGCGTGCAGCGCAGCAAGGATCGATCGTGATTTCGTATGATAAATCAGCGCATTCCGCTGAATCTTCTTATGAATCCGCTACCGTCCGATCATTTTGCATCGCAACAGGCCTGCCCTTCGATCAGCATCGCTCAGGATCGATCTTGAAAGCGGATTTGAAAGCGCTTTGAATAGCGTCCTGAGGGAGGACGGGCTCGATGCGGCTCAAGGAACTCGCCCTGCATCTCGGTCTGTCGCAGACGACCGTGAGCCGGGCGCTGAACGGCTATCCGGAAGTGAACGAGGAGACGCGGCGGCGGGTGCTCGACGCGGCGCGCCGTCACGGCTACCAGCCGAACGCCAATGCCCGCCGCCTCGCCACCGGCCGGGCGGGCGCGATCGGCATCGTGCTGCCCACCGACCGCAACATGCTGCTCGACCCGCATTACATGGAATTCCAGGCCGGGCTCGGCGAAACGCTGCTCGCCGACGAGATCGACATCGTGCTGTCGCCGACGCGCGGCAGCGACGAGATGGCGACCTATCAGCGGATGGCCGTCGGTTCGCGTGTCGACGGTGTCGTGCTGTCGAGCCCGCTCATCGCCGACGACCGTGTCCGCGTGCTGACGGAACTCGGCCTGCCCTTCGTCCTGCATGGCCGCACCGAATCGCCGGTGCCGCATGCCTGGATCGACATCGACAACGAGGGCGCGTTCCGCCACGCCACCAAGCACCTGATCGATCTCGGCCATCGCCGCATCGGCCTCGTGAACGGCGAGACGCGCTTCACCTTCGCCCGCGATCGTGAGGCCGGCTTCCGTTCGGCGCTCGCGGCGCGCGGCATCGCCGTCGACGAGCGCTTCGTCGCCTCGGGCGTGATGAGCGACGAGATCGGCTACCGCATCACGGAGCGCTTCCTCGCCGAGACGCCGCGGCCGACGGCGCTGCTGGTCTCGTCCATGATGATGTCGCTCGGCGCCTTCCGCGCCATCCGCGCCGCGGGGCTGGAGCTCGGCCGCGACGTCTCGATGATCGCGCATGACGACGTTTTTCCGTTCCTGAACCCCGACGTCATGGTGCCGACCATGTCGACGACGCGCTCCTCGATCCGTGCCGCCGGCAAGCGGGTGGGCGAATTGTTGAAGGAACTGGTCGAGGGCCGCGCCGCCGAGACGATCCACGAACTCTGGCCCGTCGAGCTCGTGGTGCGCGCCTCGACGGGGCCGGCGCCGGACGACTGAGCGTCCGCTTGACAGGCGGCGGCGAACATCGAACAACGCTGCGGTCATCAGCCGGATCAACGCCGTGACTTCATCAGCGCTTTCCGCCGAGGCCGCCGCAAGGGCCGCGCTCATCGCCGTCGACTGGGGCACCTCGCGCTGCCGCGCGATGCTGCTGGACGGCGACGGCGCCGTGCTCGCCGAGGCCGACAGCGCCGACGGCATCGGGCCCCTCGGCGGCCAGGGCCACGAGGAGGCCTTCGAGAGCCTGACCGCCGGCTGGCCGCGCGTTCCGGCGCTGATGGCCGGCATGGTCGGCAGCCGCCAGGGCTGGCGCGAGGCTGCCTATGTCCCGGTGCCGGCGACCAGCGCGGCGCTCGCCGCCGGCCTCTGCCGCTTCGAGGATGCGACCCATAGGCCGATCGCCATCGTTCCGGGCATCGTGCTGCGCGCGGCCGAGCGCGACGGCGACGTGATCCGCGGCGAGGAAACCCAGCTTGTCGGGCTGATGGAGGAGGAGCCTGCGTTCAGGGGCGTCGCCATCCTGCCCGGGACGCATTCCAAATGGGCCTCGGTCGGCGACGGCACGATCGGCCGCTTCCAGACCTTCATGACCGGCGAGATGTTCGAGCTTCTGGCGCGGAAATCGTTCCTGCGCCACTCGGTCGCCGAGCATGCCGACGACATCGCCGCCTCGCCGCATTTCGCGCTCGCGGTGAAGCGCAGCACCGTGGAGGGGCTGCCCTTCCTCGCCGCGATCTTCTCGGTGCGCGTGCGCCAGCTGCTCGACGGCGTCTCGGGCGACGACAACCTCGCCTATCTCTCCGGCCTCGTGATCGGCGGCGAGATTGCCGCGGCGCGGCAGGCCGGCCTCCTCGCCGCCGGCCAGCCCATCCGCATCATCGGATCGCGCTCGCTCGCCAGCGCTTATCTCAGCGCCTTTGCCATCGCGGGCCACGCGGCGGAGGCTCGCGACGGTTCGGCGCTGGTCCGTCTCGGCCTCGTGCGCATCGCGCGCGCCAACGCCATGCTGTGAGGATCGCCATGACCCATCCGCTCTTCGGCACGCACCGGCCGCTGGTCGCCATCCTGCGCGGCATCGCACCCGGCGAGGCGGCCGCGGTGTTCGACGCGCTGGTCGAGGCCGGCATCACGCTGATCGAGGTGCCGCTCAATTCGCCGGAGCCGTTCGTCTCGATCGAGACCATGGCGAAGCGCGCCAATGGCGCCGCCAAGGTCGGCGCCGGCACGGTGCTGAAGCCGACCGATGTCGATTCGGTGAAGGACAGCGGCGGCACGATCATCGTCTCCCCGAATGCCGATCCTTCCGTGATCCGCCGCACCAAGGAACTGGCGCTCGAGTCCTATCCGGGCGTCTTCACCCCGACCGAGGCGTTCTCGGCCATCGCCGCCGGCGCCGATGCGCTGAAGTTCTTCCCGGCCGAGCTGATCGGCCCCGCCGGCATCCGCGCCATGAAGGCCGTTCTGCCGAAGGATTTGCCGGTTCTCGCCGTCGGCGGCGCCAATGCCGACAACTTCGCGGAGTTCCTCAAGGCCGGCTGCAGCGGCTTCGGGATCGGCTCGTTTCTCTACAAGCCCGGCGCCTCGATCGCCGATGTCGCGGCGCGGGCGCGCGAGGTCGTGGCCGCCTTCGACGCCGCAGCATAAGCCGGCAAAACTCTTTCGCTCCGCAGCATCAAGCGATCGTGAACCGCGGTCCGCGGTTGCTTCTTACAATCGTCATCGTCTGCCTTCATGTTCGGCCCAATCAGAGCCAGCCCGAACGCGAAGGAGGTCCGTGATGAGCGACACCACGACCTGCACCGGCAAGGATTCCTCGCTGAACGAGCTCCTGCGGGAGCCGATCATCGCCATGCTGATGACGAGCGACGGCGTGCGTTCCGACGACATCCGAGCGCTCTTCCGGGATGTCGCCGAGAAGAACCGCGAGCGCCCGCGCGCCCGTCAGCTTTTCGAGTGCGATTTCACACGGTGAGGTGAGCCCGCACTTCGGCGCTGCCCATCTCGGCCTGCGTCCCTGACGCCACCACTTCGCCGCGATCCATCACGGCGAAGGTGTCGGCGAGTTCGTGGGCGAAATCGAAATACTGCTCGACCAGCAGGATGGCCATCGTCCCCTGGGCGCGCAGCCATTCGATCGCGCGGCCGATATCCTTGATGATCGAGGGCTGGATGCCCTCTGTCGGCTCGTCGAGCACGAGCAGGCGCGGCCGCGTGACGAGCGCGCGGCCGATGGCGAGCTGCTGCTGCTGGCCGCCCGACAGGTCGCCGCCGCGCCGGCCGAGCATGTCCTTCAGCACCGGGAACAGCTCGAAGATATAGTCGGGGATGTAACGCTCCCGGCGGGGGATCGGCGCATAGCCGGTCTCGAGATTCTCCTTCACCGTCAAAAGCGGGAAGATCTCGCGGCCCTGCGGCACATAGGCGATGCCGGCCCTGGCGCGGTCATAGGGCGCCATGCGGCCGAGCACCTTGCCTTCCCAGACGATCTCGCCGGACGCGATCGGCTTCTGGCCGACGATGGCGCGCAAGAGGCTCGTCTTGCCGACGCCGTTGCGGCCCATCAGGCAGGTCACCTTGCCGGTCTCGGCCTTGATCGAGACGCCGCGCAGCGCCTGCGCCGCGCCATAGTAGAGGTCGACATTCTTCGCTTCGAGCATGGTCGCCCTACCTTCCGAGATAGACTTCGATCACCGTCGGATCGGCCGAGACGGCGTCGAGCGTGCCTTCCGAGAGCACCGAGCCCTGGTGCAGCACCGTGACCTTGACGTCGAGGTCGCGGACGAAGGTCATGTCGTGCTCGACCACCACCACCGACTTCGTCTTGGCGATCTCCTTCAGGAGCGCCGCCGTCTCGCGCGTCTCGGCATCGGTCATGCCGGCCACCGGTTCGTCGACGAGGAGGAGCTGCGGCTCCTGCGCCAGCAGCATGCCGATCTCGAGCCACTGCTTCTGGCCATGCGAGAGATTGGCGGCGAGCCAGCTCCGCTTGTCGCCGAGGCGGATGATCGAGAGCAGTTCCTCGATGCGCTCGATCTCCTTGCGGCTGGTGCGGTGGAAGAGCGTCGCGAAGGGACGGCGGACGCCGGCCAGCGCCAGTTCGAGATTGTCCCAGACGGTATGGCTCTCGAAGACGGTCGGCTTCTGGAACTTGCGGCCGATGCCGAGCGAGGCGATCGCTGCCTCGTCGAGCCGGGTCAGGTCGGTCGAGCCGGCGAAATAGACATCGCCCTCGTCGGGCTTCGTCTTGCCGGTGATGACGTCCATCATGGTCGTCTTGCCGGCGCCGTTCGGGCCGATGATCGCCCGCATCTCCCCCGGCTCGATGACCAGCGAGAGCGAGCGCAGCGCCTTGAAGCCGTCGAAGGAGACGGAGACGCCGTCGAGATAGAGCAGCGAGTTCCGCGCCTTCTCGTGGCTGGGCTTCTCGTGGCTGGCGGCGGTCTTGGCTGCCGCGGGGGCGGCCGGGTCGAGTGTCTCGGTCATGCGCCTTCCTCCGCTGCGCGGCTGGCATCGATGGGCGAGGCATCCGGCTCGGTGCGCGCCGCCGGCTTGGCGCGGCTCCTGGCGAGCAGGGTTCCGACGACGCCCTTCGGCAGGAACAGCGTCACCGCGATGAACAGCGCGCCGAGCACGAACAGCCAGTATTCGGCGAGCAGACCGCTGGTGAACCAGGTCTTGCCGAAATTGACGAGCAGCGCGCCGACGATCGGCCCGATCAGCGTGCCGCGGCCGCCGACCGCCACCCAGATGACCGCCTCGATCGAATTGGCAGGGGCGAATTCGCCGGGATTGATGATGCCGATCTGCGGCACATAGAGCGACCCGGCGACGCCGGCCATCATCGCCGAGAGGACGAAGACGACGAGCTTGTAGCCCTCGACGCGGTAGCCGATGAAGCGGGTGCGGCTCTCGGCATCGCGCACCGCGACCAGCACCTTGCCGAATTTCGACATGATGACCGCGCGGCAGATCAGGAAGCCGAGCGCCAGCGCCAAGGCCGAGGCGAAGAAGAGGACGCCGCGCGTCTCCGGCGCCTGGATGTTGAAGCCGAGGATATCCTTGAAATCGGTCAGGCCGTTATTGCCGCCAAAGCCCATGTCGTTGCGGAAGAAGGCGAGCAGCAGCGCATAGGTCATCGCCTGCGTGATGATCGAGAGATAGACGCCGGTGACGCGCGAGCGGAAGGCGAACCAGCCGAAGACGAAGGCGAGCAGGCCCGGCACCGCGAGGACCATCAGCGCGGCGAACCAGAACTGGTCGAAGCCGTACCAGAACCACGGCATTTCCTGCCAGTTCAGGAACACCATGAAGTCGGGCAGGATCGGGTTGGCATAGACGCCGCGCGCGCCGATCTGGCGCATCAGATACATGCCCATCGCATAGCCGCCGAGCGCGAAGAACGCGGCATGGCCGAGCGAAAGGATGCCGCAATAGCCCCAGACGAGATCGACCGAGAGCGCGAGCAGCGCATAGCAGAGATATTTGCCGATCAGCGCGATGGCGTAGGTCGGGATGTGCAGCGGGAAGGACGGATCGGTGAGGCTGAGCAGCGGCAGGATGATGCCGACCGCCATGAGCAGGCCGAGCACGATCCATGTGTTGCGGTCGAGCCCGCGGAGGATGAAGGCGGTGATCATGCCACGGCTCCTGTCGAACCGGTCTCTTGCCGACGGACACCGCGAAGGCCCCCACCCCAGCCCTCCCCCGCAAGGGGGGAGGGAGAAGGAGCGCGACCGGCATCCTCCGAGATTGACGACCGCTCAGCGGCTGCGGACCGGCCCTCTCCCCCCTTGCGGGGTAGAGATGGAGAGGGGGCCTTTTCACGGCCGCCATGAGCTGAGTCGAGATAGGCCATATCGAGATAGAGCATCGCCCGTGCCAGCATGATCACGCCTCCACCGAGCGGCCCTTGAGGGCGAAGAGGCCCCGCGGACGCTTCTGGATGAACAGGATGATGAAGACGAGCACCAGGATCTTGGCGAGCACGGCGCCGGCATAGGGCTCGAGGAACTTGTTGGCGATGCCGAGCGTGAAGGCGCCGACCAGCGTGCCCCAGAGATTGCCGACGCCGCCGAACACCACGACCATGAAGCTGTCGATGATGTAGTTCTGGCCGAGATTGGGGCTGACATTGTCGATCTGCGACAGCGCGACGCCCGCAATGCCCGCGATGCCCGAGCCGAGGCCGAAGGTGAAGGCGTCGACCCAGGGCGTTCGGATACCCATCGAGGAGGCCATCGGCCGGTTCTGCGTCACGGCGCGGGTCTGCAGGCCGAAAGGCGTGCGCTTCAGCACCAGCATCAGCACCGCGAAGACGCCGAGCGCGAAGACCACGATCCACATGCGGTTGTAGGTGATCGCGATATGTCCGAGATCGAAGGTGCCCGACATCCAGGAGGGGTTGCCGACCTCGCGGTTGTTGGGCCCGAACCAGGTGCGCACGGCCTGCTGCAGGATCAGCGACACGCCCCAGGTGGCGAGCAGCGTCTCGAGCGGGCGGCCGTAGAGGAAGCGGATCACCGAGCGCTCGATCAGGATGCCGACGGCACCCGAGACGAGGAAGGCGAGCGGCAGCGCGATGGCGAGCGACCAGTCGAACAGGCCCGGATAGTGGTTCCGGATCGTCTCCTGCACGACGAAGGTCGTGTAGGCGCCGAGCATGACCATTTCGCCATGCGCCATGTTGATGATGCCCATCACGCCGAAGGTGATGGCGAGGCCGATGGCGGCGAGCAGCAGCACCGAGCCGAGCGAGACGCCGTACCAGATGTTCTGGACGCCCTGCCAGAGCTGCAGCTGGCCCTGGATCGACGCGGCGGCGTCCTCGGCCGCGGCCTTGACCGCCGGATCGTCGCTCGCCGCCGCCGTCGTCAGCATGCCGAGCGCGTCCTGGTCGCCGCGCGCCGCGATGACGGCGACGGCCGCCACCTTGTCGGCGGAGGGCAGATCGGATTTCAGCACCGCGGCGGCGCGTGCCTGTTCGAGCACGCGCTTGATGCCGGCGTCGCTCTCGCGCGAAATCGCCTCGTCGAGCAGCGGAATCTGCGCCGGGTCGCCGCTCTTCAGCACGTCGGCCGCCGCGGAATAGCGCTTGGCCGGGTCGGGGCTCATCAGCGTCAGCGAGCCGGAGGCTGCGCGGACGACGCCGCGGATCTTGTTGTTGACCTTGATCTTGGTGACGTCGGACCGGCCGGCGCTGCCGGCCTCCGTGCCCGTCACCGGATCGATCAGCGTGTAGCCGCTGCCGGCCCGCGTCGCCTTGAACACGGCGCCGTCGGACTTGCGGACATAGAGATCGCCATTGGAAAGCGCGTCGAGAATGCCGGCGGCAGCCGGATCGCCGGTCGCGGCGAGCGCGCCGATCGCCTGTTCGAGCGCCGCGTAGTCGCCCTGGCCGAGCGCGTTGACCTCGGGGTGGATATCGGCGGCCGTGGCGGGCCGCGCCAGCACGAAGGCGGCCATGAGCGCCAGGAGGAGGACGAGGAAAGGCTGGGGCAGGCGAAGCTTCGTCACGGCGATGTCTCCGGATGCGGAGCGGCGGCGGGCGGATGCTGCGCCCTCGGGCCGCTGGAAGACGGGAGGCGAAGGCCGCCATCCCGTTTCGTCGTCGCCGGCGGCGCCGGAGCCTGTCGGATTTTTCGTCCGGCAGGAGCCGTGCCGCCGACGGTCAGGCGGAGGTCAGGATCCGCCCGTCGGGAACCGCTCGGTCAGGAACCGCCGCACTTGCCGGTCTTGACGTTGAAGTTGCCGCAGGACATCGGCGCGCGCCAATCCGAGATCAGGTCGGCCGAGTCGGGCAGGTAGTCGGACCACTCGTCGCCAACCACGAGGCCAGGGGTCTGCCAGACGACGTCGAGCTGGCCGTTGTCCTGGATCTCGCCGATGAAGACCGGCTTGGTGATGTGGTGGTTCGGCATGACGGTGGAGAAGCCGCCGGTCAGGTTCGGCACCGAGACGCCGATCAGCGCGTCGATGACCTTGTCCGGATCGGTCGTGCCGGCCTTCTCGACGGCCTGGACCCAGGCGTTGAAGCCGATATAGGTGGCTTCCATCGGGTCATTGGTCGTGCGCTTGTCGTTCTTGATGAACGCATGCCACTTCTTGATGAAGTCCTCGTTCTCCGGCGTGTCGATCGACTGGAAGTAGTTCCAGGCGGCGAGATGGCCGACCAGCGGGGCGGTGTCGATGCCGGCGAGTTCTTCCTCACCCACCGAGAAGGCGACGACCGGGATGTCCTCGGCCTTGATGCCCTGGTTGCCGAGCTCCTTGTAGAACGGCACGTTGGCATCGCCGTTGACGGTCGAGACGACGGCCGTCTTCTTGCCTTCCGAGCCGAACTTCTTGATCGCGGCCACTTCGGTCTGCCAGTCGGAGAAACCGAACGGCGTGTAGTTGATCATGATGTCTTCGGCGGGCACGCCCTTGGCCTTCAGATAGGCCTCGAGGATCTTGTTGGTCGTGCGCGGATAGACATAGTCGGTGCCTTCCAGCACCCAGCGCTTCACGCCGCCGCCTTCCTCGCTCATCAGGTAGTCGACCGCCGGGATCGCCTGCTGGTTCGGCGCGGCGCCCGTGTAGAAGACATTGCGCTCGCTCTCCTCGCCCTCGTACTGGACGGGGTAGAAGAGGATCGAATTGAGCTCCTTGAACACCGGCAGGACCGACTTGCGGGACACCGAGGTCCAGCAGCCGAACACGACCGCGACCTTGTCCTGGCTGATCAGCTCGCGGGCCTTCTCGGCGAAGAGCGGCCAGTTCGAAGCCGGATCGACGACGACCGGCTCGAGCTTCTTGCCGAGGACGCCGCCCTTCTTGTTCTGCTCGTCGATGAGGAAGAGCACGGTGTCCTTGAGCGTCGTCTCCGAGATCGCCATCGTGCCCGACAGCGAGTGCAGGATGCCGACCTTGATCGTATCGTCGGCGGCGTGGGCGCCGGAGACGCCGGCGCCGATCATCGCCGCCGTCGCAAGCGCGCCGAGGGTTCGGCCAAATCGCTTCAACATTTTCGAGGAATTCCCCCTGCTCGGACGCCGCCGCAGGCTTGCCCGGGCGATGCGTCGTTTCTGGTTTCCGTCGTTCCCGAAACGGCATGGACTGGCTCGGTGGAGGTCGCCGTCCATGACGCTCGGACGGAGTGTCGGCGCAATCTTGCAGTGCGGCATATACGTCGATTGACGTAGGCGCAGCGCAGCGACGGCGGCGCGCCGGGCGGAAACGAGGCGCCGCCTGCCCTTTGCGCCGCCGCGCCGATCCGCTACTGTCGCCCGAACACTGTGCACGCCTCGAAACTGGGCAGGGAGCCGATGGCGGGTCGACAGCGGATCCTGCCGATCCGACGCGAATACAACCGCTGGGTCGCGAACCAGACGCTCGAGGATTACGCGCTTCGCTTCACGGCGAAGAGCGCGCGCCGCTTCTCGACCGGACGGGTGTCGCAGACGGCGATCGGCGCCATTTCCTTCCTGGCGCTGGAAGCGATCGGCGGCGCCATCACCCTCTCGCATGGCACGTCGAACGTGCTGGCCGCGACGCTCGTGGTCGGCATCGTCCTCTTCGTGACCGGCCTGCCGATCGCCCGCTATGCCTCGCGCTACGGCGTCGATATCGACCTTCTGACGCGCGGAGCCGGCTTTGGCTATATCGGCTCGACGATCACCTCGCTGATCTACGCAACCTTCACCTTCATCCTGTTCGCGATCGAAGCATCGATCATGACGACGGCGCTGGAGCTCGCCTTCGGCATCCCGATCTGGCTCGGCTACATCCTGTCGGCCGCGGCGGTCATCCCGCTGGTGACGCATGGCATCACCTGGATCAGCCGCTTCCAGCTGGCGACGCAGCCGCTGTGGATCGGGCTCAACCTGCTGCCCGTCGGCTTCATCCTCTGGCAGGACGGCGGCTCGGTCTCGGAATGGCTCGCCTTCGAGGGGCTATCCGGCGATGGTGGCCACGGGCTCGGCCTCGTCGCCTTCGGCGCCTCCTGCTCGGTGATCCTCGGCCTGATGCCGCAGATCGGCGAGCAGGTCGACATCCTGCGTTTCCTGCCCGCCAAGGGCCTCACCGGCCGGCGCGGCCGCATCGCGACGCTGCTCGCCGGCGCGGGCTGGATCATCGTCGGCGCGCCGAAGCTGCTGTTCGGCTCGTTCCTGGCGGTGCTGGCGCTGCGCCATGGCGTTCCGGCGAGCAATGCTGCCGAGCCGGCGCAGATGTATGTCGTCGCCTTCGGCTATGTGCTGCCCTGGCCCGACGCCGCGATCTTCCTGACCGCCGCCTTCGTGGTGGTGTCGCAATTGAAGATCAACGTGATGAACGCCTATGCCGGGTCGCTGGCCTGGTCGAACTTCTTCTCGCGCCTGACGCACAGCCATCCCGGCCGCGTCGTCTGGCTGATGTTCAACGTCGCCATCGCGCTGCTGCTGATGGAGCTCGGTATCTACCGGGCGCTCGAACAGACGCTCGGGCTCTTCTCCGTCGTCGCCGTCGCCTGGCTCGGCACGATCGTCGCCGACCTCGCGATCAACAAGCCGCTCGGCCTCTCGCCGCCGGGGATCGAGTTCAAGCGCGCCCATCTCTACGACATCAACCCGGTCGGGGTCGGCGCGATGGGCATCGCGGCGGCGGTGGCGCTGATCGCAGCCGTGGGGCTTTTCGGAGAGGTCGCCAAGGCGCTGGCGCCGTTCATCGCGCTCGGCCTCGCGCTCCTCGCCGCGCCCGCGATCGCCTATGCCACCCGGGGCCGCTACTATCTGGCACGCAAGCCCCGCGCGGAATGGGCAAGCCGCCGCGAGATCACCTGCTCGGTCTGCGAACACCCGTTCGAGCCCGAGGACATGGCGCATTGCCCGGCCTATTCGGGGCCGATCTGCTCGCTCTGCTGCTCGCTCGACGCCCGCTGCCACGATCTCTGCAAGCCGCATGCGCGGCTGCAGACCCAGGTCTCGACCGCGGTCGCGACCGTGCTCCCGCCGGCCATGGCTGCCCGTATCTCGCCGCGCCTCGTGCAATATGTCGGCATCCTGACGCTGTTCATGGCGGTGATCAGCCTCGTGCTGATGCTCATCCATGTGCAGGCGACGGCGCATGCCGGAGCGCATGAGGCGATCATCGGCCAGACGCTGTGGGCCGCTTTCTTCATCCTGTTCATCGTCGCCGGCATCGCGTCCTGGTTCCTCGTGCTCGCGAATGAGAGCCGGCATGTCGCGCAGGAGGAATCGGTGCGGCAGAACACGCTGCTCTTGCGCGAGATCCAGGCGCATCGCCGCACCGACGCCGAGCTGCAGCGCGCCAAGGAGGCGGCCGAGGCGGCCAACCAGGCCAAGAGCCACTATCTCGTCGGCCTCAGCCACGAATTGCGCACACCGCTCAATGCCGTGTTCGGCTATGCACAGATCCTGGAGCGCGACGAGACGATCGCGCCCTCGCGTCAGGACCGGATCCGCGTCATCCGGCGCAGCGCCGAGCATCTCTCCGGCCTCATCGACGGCCTCCTGGAAATCTCCCGTATCGAGACCGGGCGGCTGCAACTGCAGCGCAACGAGGTGCGGCTCGACGATTTCCTCGACCAGATCGTCGACATGTTCCGCTTCCAGGCCGAGGGCAAGGGCCTCGCCTTCTCCTATGACCGGCCCCGCTATCTCCCGGGCATCGTCGCGACGGACGAGAAGCGGCTGCGCCAGATCCTCGTCAATCTTCTCTCCAACGCGATCAAGTTCACCGAACGAGGCTCGGTGCGCCTCGCGGTGGCCTATCGCCACCAGATCGCGACCATCACGGTCGAGGACACCGGCCCCGGCATTCCGGGGGACGACCTCGAACGCATCTTCGAGCCCTTCGAGCGCGGCAGCTCGACCCGCTCGCGCGCCGTGCCGGGCACCGGGCTCGGGCTCACCATCACCAAGATGCTGGCGCAGCTGATGGGCGGCGACGTCACGGTGGAAAGCACCGTCGGCAGCGGCAGTCGCTTCGAGGTGCGGCTGATGCTCGCCTCGATCGAGCGGCCGACGGCGCCGCTGCCGCAGCCGGCGCAGCACATCCACGGCTATGACGGCCCGCGGCGGACCGTTCTCGTCTGCGACGACGACGAGGATCATCGCGAGCTGGTGCGGCATATCCTGGAGCCGCTCGGCTTCATCGTCCTTGCGGTTCCGGATGCCAGCGCCTGCCTCGCGCTGACCGGCGACATCAGGCCGGACCTCTTCCTGCTCGATATCTCGATGCCTGGCATGAATGGCTGGCAGCTCGCGCGGCGGCTGCG
This sequence comes from Allobosea sp., assembly GCA_017307955.1. Classification (GTDB taxonomy): domain Bacteria; phylum Pseudomonadota; class Alphaproteobacteria; order Rhizobiales; family Kaistiaceae; genus Kaistia. The sequence goes on from JAFKFV010000022.1 coordinate 49,339, forward strand.
CGCCGACGGCCAGCAGGCGCCGATCCTGATGCTCTCGGCCAATCTCGGCGAGATGGAGCCGGGCAGCGCCGAGGACGCCGTCCATGACGAGGCGCTGGCCAAGCCCTTCGACATGCGGCAACTGCTCGACCGCGTGCAGGCGCTGCTGAAGCTCGACTGGATCTCCGACGCCGCCGCGGCGGCGCAGCCGCGCCCGGAGGCCTCGGCCCTCGCCAGCCCCGGCGCCGACCATGTTGCCGAGCTTCTCCATCTCGGCCGCATCGGCTATGTCCGCGGCATCGAGGCGAAGCTCGATCAGCTCGACACCGATGCCGACAACCGGGCCTTCGTGGCCGCGATGCGCGGGCATCTCAGGAACTTCGACTTCGACGGCTACACGTCCGCATTGGAGGCGATCGGCGGCCATGGCTGAACTTTCCAAGGCGCGCGACATCGTGCTCGTCGTCGACGATTCGCCTGAGACGCTGAGCTTCCTGACCGATGCGCTGGAGCATTCCGGCGCCACCGTTCTCGTCGCGACCGAGGGCGCGCGGGCGCTGACCCTCGTCGAGCGGATCACGCCAGACATCATCCTGATGGACGCGGTGATGCCCGGCATGGACGGCTTCGAGACCTGCCGCCGCCTCAAGGCCAATGCCGCGCTCGCCCATGTGCCGGTCATCTTCATGACCGGCCTCGCCGAGCCGGAGCATATCGTCGAGGGATTGGAGGCCGGCGGCGTCGACTATGTGACCAAGCCGATCGTTCTCGATGTCCTGCTCGCGCGCATCCGCGTGCATCTCGCCAATGCCCGCACCGCGCAGAGCGCGCGCCTCGCGCTCGATACCGCCGGACGCTATCTGCTCGCGGCCAACAGCCTCGGCGAAATCCGCTGGTGCACGCCGCAGGCCGTGAAGCTGCTGGAAGCGGCCTTGCCGGCCGAGAACGGCACGATCCTCCTGCCCGAGAACGTCAAGGTCTGGCTGAAGCTCTCCCTTGGCCAGCGCGGTACCATGCCGCCGCCGGCACCGGTCGTCGCCGCCGACGGGCGGCAGCTCCGGCTCACCTATCTCGGAACGACCGGCGAGGAAGAGTTCCTGTTCCGCCTGACCAGCGAGGATTCCGGCGGCAAGGAAGCGCTTCTCCGCCGCCATTTCCCGGTGACGGCGCGCGAGGCCGAGGTGCTGTTCTGGATCGCGCGCGGCAAGTCCAACCGCGATATCGGCGACATCCTCGGCCTCTCGCCGCGCACCGTGAACAAGCATCTGGAACAGATCTACCAGAAGCTCGGCGTCGAAAACCGCGCCTCCGCCGCCGTGATGGCCCTGACCGCGCTCGGCGAGGCATGAGCCCTGTGACGACCATCACAGCCGCTTCCGGCAGTGGGTGAATCGTGAGTCCGGACAAAGGCTTGGGCAAGTCGTGGAGCGAGCGCCGGCGCTTTGACCCGGCGCGTCGCCGGACGTAGACTGCGGCCGCCTTTTTAGGCTGGCGACCTTGCTCGGGAGGAGACGATGGTCCGTCTGAAGCGCGTTCTGAGGATCGTGGCTCTGTCGCTCCTGGCCGCGGGCGGCCTCGCATCGGGCGAGCCCGCCTCGGCGGCCGACCGCAGCGTCATCACGACCAAGGACGCCGACTATGCCGGCTTCGACTACCAGACGCTGAAGGATGTCGATGTCGCGGCCTGCTCCTCGGCCTGCGTCTCCGACACCAGTTGCCGCGCCTTCACCTACAACACCAAGGCTCGCTGGTGCTTCCTCAAGAACGATTTCGGCCCCCTCGGCACGGCGGTGAACGCGATCGCCGGCCGCATCGTCACCGTGAAGCCGGTGGCGGAGAGTCTCTCCACCAAGCGCACGGACGAACTCGCCTTCCTGGGACCCGGTCCGTTCGACGAGGCCAAGGCGCAGCTCGGCGGCCTCGCCTCCACCTATCCGGCCAATGGCTTCGGCTATGCCGCGATCGCCAGGAGCGCCGCCGCGCCGGCGATCGGCCGTGATGCGGTCGCCGCCGCGCGCGCCTATGGCGCGATGCTGGCGATCCTCCCCGACGATCCGGCCGTCTGGCGCGATTTCGCAGCGGCCTTCCTCAGCCAGAACCCCGAGGATTCCGGCGAGCGCCAGCAGGCGGCGCAGTCCGCCTCCTCGGCTGCGATCAACGCCTATCTCCGCTCCACGAGCGCCGGCGACCAGGTGCTGGCGCTCGGCCTTCTCGGGCGCTCGCTCGAGAAGCGGGAGATGTGGCGCGAGGCCATCCGCACCTATCGCTTCGCGCTGACGCTGCGCGAGGACAAGGCGATCCGCACCGCGCTCGACACGGCGATGCGCGAGCACGGCTTCCGCATCGTCTCGAACAGCGTCGATGCCGATGCCGAAACGCCGCGCATGTGCGTCGTGTTCTCCGATCCGTTGCCGGTCTCCGATCCGAAGCTTTCCGATTTCGTCGTCGTCGAAGGCGGCAGCGGCCTCGCCATCGAGCCCGAGGACAACCAGATCTGCGCAAGCGGATTGAAGCATGGCAACCGCTATACGATGCGCATCCGCGCCGGCCTGCCCTCCGCCGATGGCGAGACGCTGGCGCAGTCGGCCGAGATCTCCAGCTATGTTCGCGACCGCGACCCGTGGGCGGGCTTCGCCGGCAATGCCTATGTCCTGCCCGCCGGCCAGGGCGCGTCGATCCCGATCAACTCGATCAACACCGACCGCATCGCCGCCACCGTCTACCGCATCGGCGACCGCTCGGTGGCGATCGCGGTCCGCGATGGCACTTTCCTGCGCCAGCTCGACAGCTATTCGGCCGACCAGATCGCCAGCCAGTCCGGCCAGGAGATCTGGACCGGCGAGATCGAGGTGACCTCGAAGCTCAATGAGACGGTGACGACGGCGATCCCGATCGGCGACGCGCTGAAGACGGTCGAACCCGGCGTCTATGTCATCACCGCGCGGGCGAAGACCAACGACGCCAGCTATTACGGCGACCTCGCCACGCAGTGGTTCATCGTGTCTGATCTCGGCCTGTCGGCACTCAGCGGCACCGACGGCATCCACGCCATCGTGCGCTCGCTGAACAGCGCCGAGGGACTCGCCGGGGTCAAGGTCCGCCTCGTCGCGACCAATGACGAGGTGCTCGGCGAAGCCAGGACCAATGCGGACGGCTATGTCCGCTTCGAGCCGGGCCTTGCGCGCGGCACGGGCGGCATGGCGCCGCAATTGCTGGTCGCGGAAACCGAGAAGGGCGATTACGCCTTCCTCGATTTGAAGAAGACCGCCTTCGACCTGACCGATCGCGGCGTCGACGGAAGGCCGGCGCCTGGCAAGCTCGACACCTTCTTCACGACCGAGCGCGGCATCTACCGCCCCGGCGAGACGGTGCATCTCACCGCCCTCCTCCGCGACGCGCAGGCGCGGGCCGTTTCCGGACTGCCGCTGACGCTCGTCGTCGACCGCCCGGACGGCGTCGAGTTCCTGCGCAAGCAGCTTCCAGATGGCGGGCTCGGCGGCTACAGCGACGACGTGGCGCTGCCGGACGGCGCGCAGCGCGGCGCCTGGCGCTTCCAGCTCTTCGCCGACCCGGAGGGTGCGGCGCTCGCCGATATCTCGGCGCTCGTCGATGATTTCGAACCCGAGCGGATCGCCTTCGAGCTTTCCACCTCGGCGACGCGCCTCGTCTCTGGCGACGAGTTCCCGATCGACCTCACCGCCAAATATCTCTACGGCGCCAACGCGGTCGGCCTCGGCGTCGACGGCGACTTCATCGCGACGCCGACCTCGAGCCTCGCCGCCTATCCCGGCTACAGCTTCGGCCTTTCCGACGATCCGGTCGAGGCGGTGCGTGACTCGCTCGGCAGCACGGCCGTCACCGACGAGGAAGGCCGCGCGACCCTGGACGTCACGGTGCCGGAACTACCCGAGACGACAAAGCTCTTCGATGCCGAGATCGTCGTCCGCGTCACCGACACCAATGGCCGCGCCGTCGAGCGGCGGCTGAACCTGCCGGCCAATGCCGGCGGGCCGCATATCGGCATCAAGCCGGGCTTCGACGGCGGAAGCGTCGCGGAAGGCAGCAATGCGGCCTTCGACCTCGTCGCCGTCGGCGCCGATGGCGAACAGATCGCGGCGCCCGGCGCCAGCTGGTCGCTCGATCGGATCGAGACCAATTACCAGTGGTATCGCCGCGACGGCGCCTGGAAATACGAGCCGATCACCACATCGAGCCGCGCCGCCAACGGCACGGTCGATCTCCCGGCCACCGGCTCGGCGCCCGTCTCGGCCAAGGTCAACTGGGGCCATTACCGCCTGACGGTTTCGCTCTCCGACGAACTCGCCACCTCGTCGAGCGTCGATTTCGACGCCGGCTGGTATGTCGACGCCTCGGCGCAGTCCGAGACGCCGGACATGCTCGCCGTCTCCATGGACAAGCCTGACTACAAGGTTGGCGACACGGCGAAGCTCCGGCTCGACCCGCGCTTCCCCGGCATCGCGCAGATCCTCGTGATCGACGACCGCGTCATCGACATGAAGACGGTGAGCGTCCCCGAGGGCGGCACCACCATCGACCTGCCGGTCACCGCCAATTGGGGTCCCGGCGCCTATGTCACGGCCGCGCTCTACAGGCCGATGGACGTTGCCGCCAAGCGCATGCCGACGCGCGCGCTCGGCCTCGCCTGGGTGCCCGTCGATCCCGGCGACCGCCGCCTCAAGGTGACGCTCGACGCCGACGAACAGATCCGGCCACGCGGCCCGCTGGCGATCCCGGTCTCGATCGACAATCTCGCGCCCGGCACCGATGCCTATGTCACGGTCGCGGCCGTCGATCTCGGCATCCTCAACCTGACCGCCTTCAAGACGCCCGATCCGGACGGCTGGTATTTCAGCCAGCGCCGCCTCGGCATGGAGATCCGCGACCTCTACGGGCAGCTCATCGACCGCATGCAGGGTGTCCCCGGCAAGCTGCGCTCGGGCGGCGACGGCGGCGCGGCCGGCCTCAAGGCCCCGCCACCGACCGAGAAGCTGATCGCGTATTTCTCCGGCATCGTGAAGGTCGGCGCCGACGGCAAGGCGACCGTCACCTTCGACCTGCCCGACTTCAACGGCACGGTGCGGGTGATGGCGATCGCCTGGTCCAAGGACGGCGTCGGCCATGCCGAGAAGGACGTCATCGTCCGCGACCCGGTCGTGGTGATGGCGAGCCTGCCGCGCTTCATGACGCCCGGCGACGAAAGCCGCATCCTCGTCGAACTCAACAATGTCGAGGGCGCGGCGGGCGACTATCGCCTCGCCGTCGATGCCCCCGGCGTCACCATGCAGGCCGGCGACGACGATCGCGGCATCCGCCTCGAAGAGAAGGCGCGCGCCACGGTCGCCCTGCCGATCACCGCCGAGACGATCGGCGATCACCAGATCACCGTGACGCTCAACGGACCGAACGGCGAGAGCTATGGCCGGACCTATATGCTCGGCATCCGCCCGGCGGGGCAGCCGATCTCGCGCCGCTCGCTGATCGCGATGGCGCCCGGCGCGAAGCTCAGGGTCGACACCGGCGCTTTCGCCGAGTTCAAGCCGGATACGACGAGCGCGACGATCGCCGTCGGCGGTTCCGCCAAGCTCGATGTCGCGGCGATCCTCGCCTCGCTCGACCGCTATCCCTATGGCTGCACCGAGCAGATCACCTCGCGCGCCATGCCGCTGCTCTATCTCAACCAGGTGGCGGCGACGATCGGCATCGCGCAGGACAGCGAGATCCGCAGGCGCGTGCAGGCAGCGATCGGCAATGTCCTCGACAACCAGGCCGCCTCGGGCTCGTTCGGCCTCTGGGGGCCGGGCTATGACGATCTGTGGCTCGATGCCTTCGTCACCGACTTCCTGACCCGCGCCCGCGCGGTCGGCTATGACGTGCCGGATGTCGCCTTCAACAACGCGCTCGACAATCTCCAGAACCGCGTCGGCTATGCGCAGGACTTCGATCATGGCGGCGAGGCCGTCGCCTACAGCCTCTATGTGCTGGCGGCGAACGGCAAGGCGGCGATCGGCGACCTCCGCTATTACGGCGAGACCAAGCTCGGCAATTTCGCGACGCCGCTCGCCCAGGCGCAGATCGGCGCCGGCCTCGCGCTTTATGGCGACAAGGCCCGCGCCGAGAATGTCTTCAACGTCGCGGTCGAGAATGTGAAGGCCGGCTACGGTCCGCAACCCGCTTATCGCGACGACTACGGCTCGGCGCTGCGCGACCAGGCGGCGGTGCTGACGCTCGTCGCCGAGACGGAAGGCAAGACGCCGGCGGTGACCGCGCTCGTCGACACCGTCGCCGACACGCGCAACCAGCGCCGCTTCATCTCGACCCAGGAGCAGGGCTGGATGCTGATGGCGGCCGCCTCGCTGATGAAGGATCTGCAGAGCGCCTCGCTCGATGTCGACGGCAACAAGGCCGAGGTGCCGCTCTACCGCAAGATCCTCGGCTCGGATGTCGAGACCCGGCCGCTGGTGATCGAGAACACGTCGGAAATCCCGCTCGACGCCGCGCTGACGCTGACCGGCATCCCGCTCGATCCCGAACCGGCCGGCGGTGACGGCTTCGCGATCACGCGGACCTACTACAACACCGACGGCACCGAGGCGGACCCGTCGACGGTGGCGCAGAACGACCGTCTCGTCGTGGTGCTGACCGTCACGGCCGACGAGAAGCGCTTCGGCCGGCTGATGGTGGTCGATCCGCTGCCGGCCGGCTTCGAGATCGAGAATCCCAACATCTCGAGCTCGGGCAACACCTCCAGCTATGAATGGCTGCAGGTCGAGCGCAGCGTCGCCCATACCGAGGCCCGGACGGACCGCTTCATGGCGGCGCTGACGCGCAGCGCCGAGGATCCGGTCGAGTTCTCGGTCGCCTACGGCGTCCGCGCCGTCTCGCCGGGCCGCTTCGTGCATCCGGCCGCGATCGTCGAGGACATGTACGACCCCGACCGCCAGGCCCACACCGACACCGGCAGCGTCGAGGTCGTCGGCCCGACGGTCACGAAGTGATCGCCAGGCCGTGACCTCAAGCAAGGCCCCCACCGCGCCCTCCCCCTCAAGGGGGGAGGGAGAAGGGCGCTGGCCGCGGCGGCTGGCGATCGGCGGGCTTGTGCTGGGGACTGCGCTCTATTTCGCGGCGGCGTTTGTCGGCGGCGTGGTGCACGACATCGAAGCGACGCTGCCGTCCGTGCCGAGGCCGGAGGCGGTGCCGACCTCCGCTGTGGTCGTCGACCGCGCCGGGCGGCTGCTCCGGCCATACACCATCGCTGACGGCCGCTGGCGACTGCCGGTGGCGCTCGCCGATGTCGATCCCGCCTTCATCGCCATGCTCGAGGCCTATGAGGATCGCCGGTTCAAGGAGCATCACGGGATCGACTGGCGCGCGATCGGCCGCGCGGCGCTGCAGATGGCGCGAAGCGGCCAGATCGTCTCCGGCGGCTCGACGCTCACCATGCAGGTGGCGCGGCTGATCGACGGAACCCCGACCCGCGGGCCCCTCGGCAAACTGCGGCAGATGCTCTTCGCGCGCGTCATCGAGGACCGCCTGACGAAGGACGAGATCCTCTCGCTCTATCTGGCGCTCGCGCCCTATGGCGGCAATCTCGAAGGCATTCGCGCGGCGAGCCTCGCCTATTTCGGCAAGGAGCCGAAGCGCCTCACGGTCGCGGAGGCGGCGCTGCTCGTCGCCCTGCCCCAGGCGCCCGAGGCGCGGCGGCCCGACCGCGATGCGAATGCAGCCCGCGCGGCGCGTGATCGCGTGCTCGGCCGCATGGTCGCCGCCAGCCTCATCGACGACGAGACGGCGGCGGCGGCGGGCACCGAGCGGATCGGCACCGCGCGCCGGACCTTCCCGATGCTCGCCGCCCATCTCGGCGATGTGGCGCGCCGCGCCGAGCCGTCGAAGGGCGTCCTTGAGCTCACCATCGATGCCCGCCTTCAGGCGAAGCTGGAGCAGCTGGCCGCCGACCGCGCCGCCAAGGTCGGGCCGAAGGCCTCTGTCGCGATCCTCGTCGCCGATCATGTCACCGGCGACATCGTCGCCTCGGTCGGCTCGGCCGGCTTCATGGACGGCTCGCGCAACGGCTTCGTCGACATGACGCGGGCCATCCGCTCGCCCGGCTCGACGCTGAAGCCGCTGATCTACGGCCTCGCCTTCGAGCAGGGCCTCGCCCATCCGCAAAGCCTGATCGAGGACCGGCCGAGCGCGTTCGGCGGCTATGCGCCGGTCAATTTCGACGGGTTCTATCGCGGCACGGTCACCATCCATGATGCGCTGACGCAGTCGCTCAACATCCCGGCCGTAACGGTGCTCGACGCTGTCGGGCCGGCGCGGCTGGTGGCACGGCTGAAGCGGGCGGCGGCGCGGCCGAAGCTGCCCGATCTCTCGGCGCCAGGCCTTGCCATCGGCCTCGGCGGCGTCGGCATCTCGCTCGAGGATCTCGTCGCGCTCTATGCCGCGCTCGCCCGCGGCGGCCGGCCGATCGCGCTGCATGACGGCGCCGGCCCGCCGGTCATGGCGGCCGAGGGCGCGCCCGTGCTGGAGCCGCTTGCGGCCTGGTATGTCTCGGACATCCTCGCCGACGTGCCGCCGCCGACCATCGGGGCGCGCGGCCGCATCGCCTACAAGACCGGCACCTCCTATGGCTATCGCGACGCCTGGTCGATCGGCTTCGACGGTCGTTACGTGGTCGGCGTCTGGGTTGGCCGCGCGGACGGCGCGCCGGTTCCGGGCCTCTCGGGCATCGGCACCGCGGCGCCGATCCTCTTCGAGAGTTTCGACCGCATCGGCGGCGACCGCGCACCGCTGCGGCCCGCGCCGTTCGGGGCGCTGATCGCGCAAAATGGCGACCTGCCGGCGCCGCTGAAGCGCTTCAGAACACCCGATATTGTGGCCGGCAAGGCACCCGACCGGCCGGAGATCGCCTTCCCGCCGGACGGCGTCCAGGTCGATCTCGGCATCCGCGCCGGCGATCCCGGTCCGCTCGTCATCAAGATCCGCAACGGCAAGCCGCCCTTCACCTGGTTCGCCAACGGCACCCCGATCGCGCGGACGCCCTTCGCGCGCTCGGAAAGCTACGAGCCGGACGGCCCGGGATTCGTTACGCTCTCGGTTGTCGATTCGGCCGGTCGGTCCGACCGCGTGACCGTTTTCGTCGAATAAGCGGGGCGTCTTCGGGGGACGCCGCTCCGCAACTATCGGAGCCGCAGCGATCGCCCTCCTCCCCACCCATGTCCGCCAGCACGGACGCTTCTATATCGCCGTCATCGCCGCGATCCTCGGCTATGCCGCCGTCGCGCCCTTCGACGGCAAGCTCGCGCCCGTCGCGGCCGGCGACGTGTTCTTCGCGGTCTATTTCGCGGCGATGCTGACCATGGCCTTCCACTCCGACATCAAGCGGCTGCGCGCCCGCGCCCGCACCGAGGACGAGGGCATCCTCATCATCATGGCGCTGACGCTCGGCGCGCTGATGTTCTCCTTCTTCTCGATCTTCGCCATGCTGGGCGAGAAGGGTTCGCCGCCGCCCTTCCATCTCGCGACGGCGCTGGTCTCGATCCCGCTCGGCTGGTCGGTGCTGAACGCGCTGTTCGCCTTCCATTATGCCCGTCTCTATTACGCGCCGGCCGGCGAAGGGCAGCAGAAGGATTCCGGCGGGCTCGACTTTCCGGGTGACGAGGAACCGCGCATCTGGGACTTCTGGTATTTCGCCTTCGTGATCGGCGCGACCTTCCAGACCTCGGATGTCGGCGTGAAGACCACCGACTATCGCGTCGTGGTCCTCTTCCACTCGATCGCATCCTTCGTCTTCAACACCGTGCTGCTGGCGCTCGCCGTCAATATCGGTGCGAGCTTCGCGCAGTAGTCAGGGGCTCTGCGCGGGAGGCTGGCCGGGCGGCGGGACGGTCGGAACCTTGGCCTTCTCCTCGACGCCGAACCAGTCGAGGATCAGCCGCTCGATCGGCTTCGCGACGATCAGGATCACGAAGACGAAGATGAGCGCCACCGTGACCAGCGGCCAGCGCGCGAGCCCGCAGGCGATGCCGAGCGCGGCCGCCATCCACACCGTCGCCGCCGTCGTGACGCCATGCACCACTTCGTCATGCCGGCCATGCCGCAGGATCGCGCCGGCGCCGATGAAGCCGATGCCGGCGAGGACGCCCTGGATGACGCCCTGCAGCACGCGGCTCTGGGCGTCGGGATGACCGCCGAATTCGGGATGCGTCGCCGCCACCATGGTGACCAGCCCGGCGCCGAGCGCGACCAGCGCCAGCGTGCGCATGCCGGCCGTCTTGGCCTTCACATCGCGGTTGATGCCGATGAGGAGGCCGCAGAGGCTGGCGAGCCCGAGGCGAATGGCGGCATCGATCCAGTCGGCTGAAGTCACGCGCCCGCTCCTTGTGCGATCAGGCAGAGACTGACCGATCGAAAAAGCCATCGCAACCGCGGAGGCGCCGATTTCCCTTGGCCGCGATCCGGTCTAGCTTCTCTCCCGCTTCTGGAACCAACAATAAAATCCCTGGAGAAACGCCGCATGAGTGCCCCCGTCATCCTGGTCGATCCGCTGCCGCGGACCCTCGATCTCATCATGGAACCGGATGTAAGGGCGCGGCTGGAGCGGCTCGGGCGCGTCGTCGTCTCGGAGGACAAGCCGATGGACGATGCGACCATCGACGCCCTATTGCCCGAGACGGCGCTGATCTTCGGCCAGACGGCGATGCCGGCGGAGCGCATCGCCCGCGCGCCGAAGCTGAAGGCGATCATCAATGTCGAAACCAACTTCATGCCCAATGTCGACTACGAGGCCTGCCAGCGCCGCGGCATCCCCGTGATCACGCCGGGCTCCGCCTTCGCCGCGCCGGTCGCCGAGGCGGCGCTCGGCTTGGCGCTCGACCTCGCCCGCGGCATCACTGCCGCCGACCGGGCGATGCGCGCGGGGACGGAGGAGTACGGCCTTGCCGGCAACCGCGACACCTTCCGCTTCGCCGGCGCGCCCGTCGGGCTGATCGGCTTCGGCGATCTCGGCCGGAACCTCCGCGACCTGATCCGCCCGTTCCGCAATCCCGTCGCGGTCTACGATCCCTGGCTGCCGGGCGAGATCATCGAGCGGGCCGATTGCCGCCCCGCCTCGCTCGAGGATGTGCTCTCGACCTCGAAGGTGATCTTCGTCTTCGCCAGCGTCACCAGCGAGAACCAGCATTTCATCGGCGCGCGCGAATTCGCGATGATGCAGAAGGATACGGCCTTCCTGCTGATGAGCCGCGCCGCGGTCGTCGATTTCCCCGCGATGCTGGACGCGGTTCGTTCCGGCCATATCCGCGCGGCGACCGACGTCTTCCCGGAGGAGCCGGTGGCGCCGGATGATCCGGTGCGCCAGGTCGAGGGCCTCATCCTCTCGGCCCACCGCACCGGCGGGACGGTGGACGCCCTCTATGCCATCGGCCGCATGGCGGTCGCCGATGCCGAGCTCATCATGCGCGGCCTGCCGCCGCAGCTCTGCCGCCGCGCCGATCCGGCCATCGCGAGCCGCCTGCGCTCCAAGCCCGTCAGCGTCACCTGAAACGGGGCCGCCGGCGCTCAGACCACTTCCGGAACGAGGTGGCGCGCGAAATCGGCCTCGACATAGCCGTGGGGCTTTTGCCGCTTCGGCAGCTTGATCGACTGGTGCGGCAGCGGCTCGTAGGGGATCTGCGACAGGAGGTGGGTGATGATGTTGATGCGCACCCGCCGCTTCGAATGCGAATGGGCGACATGCCAGGGCGCCCATTCGCTGTCGCTGGCGGCGAACATGGCGTCGCGCGCGCGGGCATAGTCGTACCAGCGGCTATAGGACAGAAGATCCATCGGCGAGAGCTTCCAGATCTTGCGCGGATCGTCGATGCGCGAGCGGATGCGGCGCGTCTGCTCCGCCTGGTCGATCTCGAGCCAGTATTTGATCAGGATGATCCCGGACTCGACCATCGCCTTCTCGACGCCAGCGACGCTGGAGAGGAAGCGGTCGGCCTCCTCTTCGGTGCAGAAGCCCATCACCCGCTCGACGCCGGCGCGGTTGTACCAGGAGCGATCGAAGATCACGCACTCGCCCGCCGCCGGCAGATGCGGGAGATAGCGCTGCACGAACATCTGCGATTTCTCGCGATCCGTCGGCGGCGGCAGCGCGATGACGCGGAACACGCGCGGGCTGACGCGCTCGGTGATCGCCTTGATGACGCCGCCCTTGCCGGCCGCGTCGCGCCCCTCGAAGATGACGCAGACCTTGGTGCCCGACCGCTTCAGCCATTCCTGCATCGCGACCAGTTCCGCCTGCAGCTTCTCCAGCCGGTGTTCGTAATCCTTGCGGGAGAGCGTGTCCGTCTCGTCGAGCGGTGCGGTAAGGCCCGCGCTCTTTGTGTCCGACCGGCCCTGTTTGTGGCTCATCCTTCACCTCCCCAAGATCTCGGTTGATTCTCGTAGGATAGCGACACCGTCGCGCCTTGATCCCGGTCAATGCCATTGTTGGCCCGGCAGGACAGTGATGAGCGATGTACTGACCGAGCGCCTGCAATCGGCATCATCACCTTCATCGCAATGCATCATGATCTTGGTGATGAAAGATGCTCTGCAGCGCAGGCGGGGTTTCGACCTGTCGGAGGGGATTTGACGGCCATGACCGAAGAGACGATCGATCCGAATGCCATGCCGGCGAGCGCCGAGCAATTGCGCATGGCCATGCTGGCCAAGGAACTCGAAAAGGCCGAGGCGAGCGCCAGGGCGCGCGAGGATTCACAGCTGAAGCTGCAGGAATTCACGGCCGATTTCCTGCGCCACAGCATCACCGAAGCCGAGATCGCGATGGTCCGGCGCGTCGTCGCCAATGCGGTCGCGGAAGGCAAGCTCGAGGCGCTCGTCTACAGCTTCCCTTCGAGCCTCTGCTCGGATGGCGGCCGCGCCATCAACAATGCCGAGCTCGACTGGCCGGAAACGCTGCAGGGCAAGGCGCGCGAATTCTATGAGCGCTACGAGAAGTTCGGCCGGCCGCAGGGCTATCACCTGAAGGCGATGGTGATCAACTTTCCCGGCGGCGTTCCCGGCGATATCGGCCTTTTCCTCAACTGGGCGGCACCGATCAAGTGAGGCCCGGCGAGATCTTTGCCGCGAGATCTTCGTCAGATGACAGGGCCGCACCGGGCGGGGGGATCACCCGGTGCGGCAGTTTTTTCATCCGGCGGGAGGGAGCCGGATGAAAGGGGTCAGCCGCCGCGCAGCCAGACGAGCATCTCGCCGGGGGTGCGGTTGTCCCAGATGAAGTACGGGACGGCCTTGATCGCCACCTCTTCGCTCTTCGGCGGCTCGGTGCGGTAGAGCGCGCCGCCCCAATCCGTCGTGGCATCCGCCTTGGCCTTGGCCGACAGCGTGACGATGCCGCCGAGAAGATCGCCCTCGTAGCGGGCCTCGACGGGGGCATCGGCCGGGAGCGCGACGCGGTTCAGCGAGACCTTGTTGTCGATGCCTTCCAGGCAGTAGACGAGCGGACCACGCTTCAGCGTGACGCGGCCGGCATCCTGACGGACCTCCGGATGGGCGTGGATGCGCTCGACCGCCATTTCGAGATCGAGCGCGACGCTGTCGCCGGCCTTCCATTCGCGGTCGAGCCGCGCATAGCCGTCGACCGTCACGGCGGCGAGATCGACCGCCTCGCCATTGACCTTGAGCGAGGCCTTGCGGCACCAGCCGGGGATGCGGAGGCTGAGCGCGAAGCGCGTCGGCGCATCGACATCGACCGCGATGGCGATGGCGCCGTCCCAGGGATAGCGCGTCGTCTGGGTCAGCCGTACCTCCTTGCCGCCGATGTCAAGCCGCGCGGTCGAATCGCCATAGAGATGGACGGCGATCTCGCCGTCGGCCTGGCCATACATGTAGCTGCCGATCGACGCGACCATGCGGCCGAGATTGGGCGGGCAGCACGGGCAGCGATGCCACTTCCAGCGATTGTGGTTGCCGCGGCTTTCCAGCGGGTTCTCGTAGAAGAACAGCGAGCCGTCCAGCGAGATGCCGGAGATGGCGCCGTTATAGATCGCCTGCTCCATGACATCGGCATAGCGGCGGTTCGGCCCCATGCCGAGCATGCGGTTGGCCCAGAAGGCGAGCGCGACTGACGCGCAGGTCTCGGCATAGGCCGTGTCGTTGGGCAGGTCGTAATCGGCCGTGAAGCCCTCATTGTCCTTGGACGGGCCGAGGCCGCCGGTGACATAGAGCTGCTTGCCGTTCAGGTCGTCCCAGAGCTTGTCGAGCGCGACGCGCAGCGTGTCGTCATGGAACTCGGTCGCCACATCGGCCATGCCGGAATAGAGATACATGGCTCGGACCGCATGGCCCACGACCTTGTCCTGCTCGCGCACCGGCTTGTGCGACTGGTTGTATTCATAGGTTCCGAAATGGAACTTGGCCGGATCGGCGCCGCGCGCCAGCGCTTCCTCATCGAAATAGTGCGGCTGCTGGCCGCGCTGGTCGATGAAATACTTGGCGAGCTTCATGTAGCGGTCGTTTCCGGTGACGCGGGCGAGCTTCACCAGCGCCAGCTCGATCTCCTCATGGCCGCAATAGCCCTTCTTCTTCTCCGGCTCGGGCCCGAACATCGTGTCGATGTGGTCGGCATAGCGCGCCATGACGTCGAGCAGCTTGCGCTTGCCCGTCGCCTGGTAATAGGCGACCGCGCCCTCGATCAGATGGCCGGCGCAATAGAGCTCGTGGCAGTCGCGGAGGTTGGTCCAGCGGAGGCCCGGCTGCATGCGCTGGTACCAGCTCGACAGATAGCCGTCCGGCTGCTGCAGCTTGGCGAACATGTCGATGACGGCATCGATCTTCGCCTCGAGTTCGGGATTCTTCTTGCGATAGAGCGAATAGGCGGCCGTCTCGATCGTCTTGCCGAGATCGGAGTCCCAGAACATCTGCGTCGTCACCGTCGAGGCGGTGAAGCCATCCGAGACATGGAAGGGGATGCGCAGCGCCGGAACGGGCCGGTCGGGATCAAGCTGGTCGAGCATGCCGGCCTCGACGCAGCGCTCATAGAGGATGTCGGCCGTCTTGTCGGCCACGGCGTCGACGCGGCTGCCCCAGAAGCCGCGGACATCGACCTGCGGCACGGAAGGGGGGCGGAAGCGGGCGCGCGGCGCCTCACGGGCGGCGGAGGCTGTTGGTGCACTCATGAAGTCTCTCCTCGGGTCTTTTCTTGAGCGGGTCGTTCGGGGGGACGGGGCTATTTCACCGCGCCGGCGGTGAGGCCGCGGATGTAGAAGCGCTGCAGCAGCAGGAAGAGGATCAGGCAGGGGATCATCATGACCGTGACGCCGGCCTGCACCGCGCCCCAGTTGATGGCGCCGAAGCGGCCCGACTGCACCGCCGTCATCATGATGGGCAGCGTGAACTTCTCCTGGTCGGTCATCAGCACCAGCGCGGCGATGAATTCGTTCCAGGTGTTCAGGAAGGCGAAGAGCGCGACCGTCACGAGGCCGGGCCAGACGAGCGGCAGCATGATGCGGGTCAGCAGCGCGACGCTGCGGGCGCCGTCGATGCGCGCTGCTTCCTCGATCTCCTTCGGCACCGCGTCGAAGGCGTTGCGCATCATGAAGATCGAGAAGGGCAGCTGCAGCGTCACATAGACGAGCACGAGCCCGGTCAGCGTGTTCTGCAGCTTGAAGGTCGCGAGCAGCAGGAAGATCGGCGTCAGGATCGACTGGAACGGGATCATGATCGTCGAGAGGATCATGATGAAGAAGAGGTTCTTGAACGGGAAGGTGAAGCGCGAGAAGCCGTAGCCGGCGAGCAGGCTGATCACCGCCGTCAGCAGCACGCTCGACACCGAGACGAAGATGCTGTTCTGCGCCGAATGCCAGAGCCCGGCGCCGAAGCTGTCCAGCGCCACATAATTCTCGATCGAGAATCCGGTCGTCGGCCATGGCGGCAGCGGCGGCTGGCGCGCCTCCGGCGGCGGCTTCAGCGAAGAGAGCAGCGTCCAGAAGATCGGCGCGATGAAGATCGCCGACAGGAACAGGCCGATCGAATGGCGCGCGACGAAGCTGCCGAGCGTGCCGCGATCGGCGGAAAGCGTTGCGGCGGCCATCAGGTGCCCTCCGGATTGCGCAAGAGGCGGAGCTGGATGAGGCTCAGGACGACGAGGATCACGAGCAGCACCATGGACAGCGCCGCGCCGTAGCCGAGCTTGAACGACACGAAGGACTGGTTGAAGATCCAGTAGACCGCCGTGATCGTCGAATTGCGCGGGCCGCCGCGCAGCATGATGTAGAACTGGTCGAAGGCGAGGATGGAGCCGGCGACCGAGAGGATCAGCGCCAGCGCGAGGGTGCGGCGCATCAGCGGCAGCGTGATCTGCGTGAAGCGCTGCCAGGCATTGGCGCCGTCGATCTTGGCCGCCTCGGTGAGGTCGCCGGGGATCGACTGCAGGCCGGTCATCAGGATGATCATGGTGAAGCCGGCCACCTTCCACACCACCATGACGATGACCGACCAGAAGGCGGTGTCGAAATTGGCGATGAGGTTGACCTTCTTCGGCGTCAGGCCGAGCTGGTAGGCGGCGGGGCTGAAGAGCCCGGAATCGACATTGAGCAGCCACGACCACAGGAGGCTCGCCGAAGCGAAGCCGACCACCACCGGCAGGAAGAATGATGTCCGGTAGAAGCCCGTCATCCTGCCCGGCCGCTCGACGAAGAGCGCCAGCGGGAATGCGACGGCGAAGATCGCGATGGTGATGATCACCGTGTAGTAGAGCGTGAACTTGAGCGCGTTCCAGAAGCGCGTGTCCTTGGTGATCGCGACGTAGTTGTCGAGGCCGATGAAGCTGTGACCGCCCATCAGCGGCCAGTTGTGCAGCGACATCCAGGCCGTCATGCCGAGCGGAATGACGAAGAACACCGTCACCAGCGCGATCGCCGGCGCGATATAGACGAGACCGATCCACTGGCTGCGGTCCGGCCGCCCTTTGCGGGCCGCCCGAAGCGGCGCGGACGCCGCCGCGCTCGGGGTGGTGGACGACATGGGGCTCTCCCGCAGGGCTCAGCGATGGACCGCGCGGCGGTCCTTGACCGGGAAGCGAGGGCGCAGGGCGCCCCCGCTCTTGCCTGGCGACGTGCCTACTTGCCGGCGCCGTCGATGATGCCCTGCATCGTCTCCTGCGCATTGGCGATCGCGCCGTCGACGTCGTCGCCATAGAAGACTTCGCTGATCATCTGCGCCCAGGGGCCGTTGGCCGAGTTGATGATGTCGTTGAACACCACCGAATAGGGCGTGCGGCCCTTGGCCATCGCCTCGGCGGCGATCTGGTAGCGCGGGTCGAGATCCTTCAGCGCGTCCTTGGCGATGTCGTTGCGCACCGGCAGGCTGCCGCGGCTGGCGAGCAGGGTCTGGCCCTCGAGCGAATAGGCGTAGTCGAGGAACTCCTGCAGGACCTTGGCCTTCTGCGTGCCCTTGGTGAAGACGAAGTTGTCACCGCCGGCGAAGGACGACCAGCCGCCATCCTTGCCCGGAAGGAAGGTGACGCCGTAGTCGAGATCCTTGTACTGCGTGTTGAGCGCGCCGATCGCGAAGGCGCCCGACGGCGCAATGCCGATATTGCCGCCCGCGAAGGCTGCGAAGAAATTCGAGCCGTTGTCGGTCTGCGCACCTTCCGGCACCAGCCCCTTGGCGATCATGCCGCGATAGAAGTCGATCGCCTCGCGCAGCTTGGGATCGGTGAGCATCGCCTTGGAGCCGTCCTCGGAGAGGATCTCGCCGCCCGAAGCCCAGACCAGCGGGGTGAAGGTGAAGATGTTGCAGCCGCCGCAGGCACCCGAGAAGTAGAAGCCCTTGATGTCGCCGCCGAGGCCGTTGACCTTCTCGGCGTCGGCCTCGATTTCGGCCCAGGTCGTCGGCGCCTTGTCGGGATCGAGCCCGGCCTTCTTGAACAGATCCTTGTTCCAGATCAGCACCGACGAATCTGCCGAGAAGGGCAGACCATAGATGCGGTCCTTGTAGGTGCCGGTCTTCACATGCGCCGGCGAAAGATCCTTGAAATAGGGCAGCGACTTCGCCCAGTCGGTGATGTCCTCGAGCTGGCCGGCGGCCGCGAAGGCCGGGGTGTAGATGAGGTCGAGCGACAGGCCGTCGGGCGCGGTGCCGCCGGCCACCGAGGTCGCGTATTTCTGAACCAGCTCGGCATTCGGGATGATGTCGAGCTTGATCTGGTTCTCGTGGCTCTTGTTGAAGGCCTCGACGATCTGCGGCATGAAATTCGAGCCGTCGGCGCGGACCCAGATATTCGCCGTCTCGGCCGCAGAGGCCAGCGCGGTCATCGACATCAGCGCGGCGCCTGCCGCGACCAGTCCCTTGAAGTGCTTCATTCGTCTTCCCTCCCGGTTGATCGCCGCCCGCATGTTCCTCCTGCTGGGCGAACGAGGATTTCCTACTGGCCGTCCGGCGGACGACCGCATGACTGCCGCACCACCAGCCGGCACGGCAGTTTCCTGATGCCCGGCTCGACGGGCTTGCCGTCGACGAGCGAGAGCAATGTTAGCCCGGCCTCGCGGCCGAGCGCGGCGAGATTCATGTCGACCGTCGTCAGCGGTGGCCGTGCCTCGGCCGCGACGATCTCCCAATTGTCGAAGCCGACGACGGCGACGCTGCCCGGAACGTCGATGCCGCGCTCGCGCAACCCGTCGATCACGCCGCGGGCGATCTGGTCGTTGCCGCAGAAGATGGCATCCGGCCCGTCGGCTGGCTTCGAGAACAGGATATCGACGGCTTCGCGGCCCCAGCTTTCCGTCCAGTTGCCCATCATGACCGGCGCCTCGGCAAGCCCCGCCTCGGCGAGCACCGCGCGATAGGCGGCGGCCCGCTGATGCACGACGGCGAAGCGGGCCGGTCCCGTGACATGGACGATGCGCCGCCGCCCGAGAGCGACGAGATGCTCCACCGCGAGCCGCGCCCCGCCCTCGTCGTCGGAGACGAAGGCGATGGCATCGGCGTCTGGCTCCGTGAAGGCGTAGATGACAGGGACGCCGAGCTGCGAGAGATCGATCGGCAACCGGCGGTCGAGCCGCTTTCCCGTCGCGATGATGCCATCGACCCGCTTCTCGAGCATGGCATCGACATGCAACTGGCCGAGGCGCGGATCGTCCTCGACATTGCACAGGAAGACCGAGACGCCATTGTCGACCAGCGCCTCCGAAATGCCCGCCATCAGCGGCAGCGAGAAGCGGCCATAGGTGTCGTTGGTGAGCATGCCGACCGTGAAGCTGCGCTGGCGCAAGAGGCTCTGCGCGAGGCCGTTGGGCCGGAAGCCGAGCCGGCGCGCCGTCTCCTGGATGCGCGCCCGCGTCTCGGCAGTCATGCGCCCCTGGTCATTCAGCGCCTTCGAGGCGGTGGCGAGGCTGACGCCGGCCTCCTCGGCGACGTCGCGCAGCGTCACGGGCCGCTTGCGCGGCGCGATCCCCTCGCGTTCCATCCCCTCGGCCATGCGCTCCACCCTTGTTGGGAAAAGCTTTTCTCACTCTGCACCCAAAAAAGGCGGACGCTGCTGAGCGGCCGCCCGGCCCAGGGTGAGAAACCCTTTTCTCAAGGCACGCTACAGGCGGCTTTTGCGTGAATCAAGAGCAATTCGTCGGTCGTCCGCAGGGTATTTCGAGACCGCGACAACCGCTCGTCGTTCCCCTTCCCCGCGAGGCTCCCGGCAGTGCTATAAGGCGTGCCGTCCGCAACCCGCCTTCACGGAAACCCTGACATGCTCGGCGTCTGCTACTACCCCGAACACTGGCCCGAGAGCTGGTGGGAACGCGACGCCGCGGAGATGGCGGCGCTCGGCATTCGCTATGTGCGCATCGGCGAATTCGCCTGGAGCCGCGTCGAGCCGGAGCCGGGTCACTTCACCTTCGAGTGGCTCGATCGCGCCATCGCGACGCTCGGCAAGGCCGGCCTCAAGGTCGTGCTCGGCACGCCGACGGCGACGCCGCCGAAATGGCTTGTCGATCTCTATCCCGAAATCCTGCCGCATGACGAGCACGGCCAGCCGCGCGGCTTCGGCTCGCGCCGCCACTACACGTTCTCCAGCGCCGTCTGGCTGCGCGAGAGCGCGCGGATCGTGACGGCCTTCGCCGAGCGTTACGGCCAGAACCCGCATGTCGCCGGCTGGCAGACCGACAACGAATATGGCTGCCATGACACGATCCTCTCCTATGGCCCGGAGGATCTCGCCGCCTTCAGGAGCTGGCTGCGACGGCGCTACCAGACGCCGGACGCGCTCAACCAAGCCTGGGGCAATGTCTTCTGGTCGATGGAGCTTTCGAGCTTTGACGACGCCGTGCTGCCTGTCGCCGCCGTGACGGAGACCGGGCCGGCGGCGCGGCTCGATTTCTGGCGGTTCTCGTCCGAGCAGGTGGTCCGCTACAACGAGATGCAGACGGCGATCCTGCGCCGCCTGTCGCCCGGCCGCTTCGTCACACACAACTATATGGGCTTCTTCCACGATTTCGATCATTACGCGGTCAGCGAGGCGCTCGATTTCGCGAGCTGGGATTCCTATCCGCTCGGCTTCCTCGAAGTGTTCCCCTTCACGGAAGAGGAGCGCGCCCGCTTCACCCGCACCTCGCATCCCGACGTGCCGACCTTCCACCACGATCTCTATCGCGGCATGGCCGGCAACCGCTTCTGGGTCATGGAGCAGCAGCCGGGTCCGGTGAACTGGGCGCCGTGGAACGCCGTGCCGAAGCCGGGCATGGTGCGGCTCTGGGCCTGGGAGGCCTTCGCGCATGGCGCCGAGGTCGTCTCCTATTTCCGCTGGCGTCAGGCGCCCTTCGCGCAGGAGCAGATGCATGCCGGCCTCAACCGGCCCGACCGTGTGCGGTCGGTGGGGGGCGAGGAAGCGGCACGGGTCGGTGCCGAGCTCGCAGCCTTTGGTCCGCTGCCGGACAACCGCCCCTCCCCCGTCGCGCTCGTCTTCGACTACGAGGCGTCCTGGATCACCCGCATCCAGCCGCAGGGCGCCGACTATCGTCATGCCGAGATCAGCTTCCGCTGGTACGAGGCGGTGCGGCGGCTCGGGCTCGATGTCGACATCGTCCCGCCGGGCGCGGATCTGTCCGGCTACAGCCTCGTGCTCGTGCCGAGCCTGCCGCATGTCTCGCCCGCGATGCTGCAGGCGCTGAAGGCGACCGAGGCCGCCGTGCTGATCGGTCCGCGCGCCGGCTCCAAGACGCGCGACTTCGCCTTCCCCGAGAACCTGCCGCCCGGCCCCCTCGCCGAACTCCTGCCGATCACGGTGACGCAGGTGGCCTCGATGCGCCCCGGCCGGCATGCGGTCGCGGGCAGCGTTGCCGGCGGCGCGGGCCGCTGGCGCGAATGGCTCGAGACCGACCTTACGCCGCTCGCCACCTTCGAGGACGGCGGCGCCGCCGTCGTCGCGCATGATCGCTTCATCTATGTCGCAACCTGGCCCGAAGCCGACCTTCTCGGCGCCATTGTCGAGACGCTCGCCCTGCCCCACGCCGGGCTCGCCGCGCTGCCGATCCCGCCCGACACGATCCGCATCCGCCGGCGCGGCGGCCTCACCTTCGCCTTCAATTACGGCACCGAGCCCTGGACGGTTCCGGACGCGGACGGCAAGCGCTTCCGCCTCGGCGGAGCGACGATCGCCCCGCAGGATCTCGCCTGCTGGGAGGGCTGAGCGGGATGGGCGGCGCGGACGAGCCGGCGGGTCCGGCCCGGACGGCGGCGACGCGCGATCCGGATGGCACGCAGCGTGCCATCCTCGCCGCGGCGACGCATGAGTTCGCTGCCAATGGGCTGTCGGGCGCGCGCGTCGATGCCATCGCGGCGCGCGCCGGCATCAACAAGCGGATGCTCTACCACTATTTCGGAAACAAGGAGGCGCTCTACCGCGCCGCCTTGGAGGCCGAATATGCCCGCATCCGCGCCGCGGAAGCCGAACTCCGCCTCGATGATCTCGAGCCCGAGGCGAGCCTCGCCCGCCTCGCCGCCTTCACCTTCGACTACTATCTCGAGAACCCCGACTTCCTCAGCCTGCTCGCGACGGAGAACCTGCACCGCGCCAGGCATGTCGCCAGTTCGGACCGGCTGAAGGCGATGCATGTCGCCTTCATCGGCGATCTCGACCGCGTGCTGGCGCGCGGCGCCGCGGCCGGCCTCTTTCGTCCCGGCCTCGACGCGGTCGACATCTACGTCACCATCGCCTCGCTCGGCGCCTTCTACCTCTCCAACCGCTGGACGCTCGGCGCGATCTTCGGCCGCGACCTCGCCGAGCCGGCCCGGCTCGCTGCCTGGCGGGTGCATATCGCGGAGGTGGTGCTCGCCTTCGCCCGCGCCTGAGCGCGCGCCTTGACAGGCGGCGGCGCGACTTGTAACTGATTGGTTACAAGTGGCCGCGACCGCAGTCGCGTGCCGGGAGGAGCGCGCGATGACCACCATCCTGATGCCGGCCGCGTCCGGCGCGATCGAGCCTTATACGCTTTCGGGTACCCCGCTGCCGCCGCCGCCGGCCGGCGCCGCGCCGCGCTTCCCGCGCGTCGCCTATGCCGCGGCGCATGTCGTCGTCGATCCGCTCGCCGACAACGACCCGTTCCTCGACACCGCCTTCGACTGGGAGCGCACCCTCTCCTTCCGCCATCATCTCTGGGATCTCGGCTTCGGCGTCGCCGAGGCCATGGACACGGCCCAGCGCGGCATGGGCCTCTCCTGGCCGGATGCGCTGGAGCTTTCGAAGCGCGCCATCGCCGAGGCGAAGAGCCGGCCGGGAGCCGTCATCGCCTGCGGCGCCGGCACCGACCAGTTGGACCCGGGTCCCGATGTCACGATCGACGACGTCATCGCCGCCTATGAGGCGCAGGTCGAGGCGATCGAAGCGGCCGGCGGGCGGATCATCCTGATGGCGAGCCGCGCGCTCGCCCGCGCCGCCAAGGGTCCCGACGACTATGCCCGCGTCTATGGCCGCATCCTCTCCGGCGTCCGCCAGCCGGTGGTGCTGCATTGGCTCGGCGAGATGTTCGATCCCGCGCTCGCCGGCTATTGGGGCAGCACAGACCATATGGCCGCGATGGACACCGCGCTTGCCATCATCGGCGCGCATGCCGACAAGGTCGATGGCATCAAGATCTCGCTGCTTTCGGCCGAGAAGGAGATCGCCATGCGCCGGCGGCTCCCCGCCGGCGTCAAGATGTATACGGGCGACGACTTCAACTATGCCGAACTCATCGCCGGCGACGCCGAAGGCCATTCGCACGCCCTGCTCGGCATCTTCGACGCCATCGCGCCCGTCGCCTCGGCCGCGCTGGAGCGGCTCGGCGCCGGCGATGAAGAGCGCTTCCATGCCCTGCTGGGACCGACGGTGCCGCTGTCACGGCACATCTTCAAGGCGCCGACCCGCTTCTACAAGACCGGCGTCGTCTTCCTCGCCTATCTGAACGGCCATCAGGACCATTTCCTGATGGCCGCCGGCCAGCAGGGCGCCCGCTCGCTGGTCCATTTCGCCGAACTGTTCCGCCTCGCCGACGCCGCCCGCTGCCTCGCCGATCCGGACCGCGCCGCGGCCCGGATGGCGTCGCTGCTGAAGCTCGGCGGCGTCGATCAGTAGGTCGCGCGGCCGCCGGACAGGTCGAAGACCGAGGCGGTGGTGAAGGAGTTTTCGCGGCTCACCAGCCAGGCGACCATGTTGGCGGCTTCGTTGACCTCGAGGAAGCGGCCGCGCGGGATGCGCGAGAGCATGTAGTCGATGAATTCGGGCTTCAGCTCGTCGAGGATGCGCGTCTTGGCGGTCGCAGGGGTGATGCAGTTGATGGCGATGTCGTATTTCGCCACTTCCTTGCCGACGGCCTTGGTCATGCCGATCACACCTGCCTTGGCGGCGGCATAGGCGGAGGCGTTGGGATTTCCCTCCTTGCCGGCGATCGAGGCGATGTTGACGATGCGGCCATAATTGCGGGCCTTCATGCCCGGCAGGATGGCGCGGTTCACGTGGAAGGCGCCGTTGAGATTGACGTCGATGACGCGCCTCCACTCGCCGAGGTCATATTCGTCGAGCGGCGCGTTCTTGCCGGCGATGCCGGCCGAATGCACGAGGATCTCGATCGGTCCGACCTTCTGCTCGGTCTCGGCGACGGCGGCGACCACCGCGTCATAGTCGGTGATGTTCACCTCGACGGCGGCGTTCGGCTGGCCGAGCCTTGCAACGGCCTCGGCCAAGAGGTCGGCCCGCATGTCCCAGAGCGCCACTTTCGCACCCGAGGCGACGAGACGCTCGGCGATGGCGAAGCCGATGCCCTGCGCGCCGCCGGTGACGACCGCGGTCTGGCCGACGAGATCGATCTGGTTCATGGCTGAAGAAGCCTCCCTTTCAAACGATTTATTGTGAGGGCGGACGACGGGCTTGGCGCGCCGCCCGCGAAGCGGGAGCGGCATTCTGGTGCAGTTCGTCGCCGCGGAACAGTCTTCGCGCGCTCAATCCAGCTGGAAAACGCGGTCGAGCGCGACGACGGTCGGCCGGCCGTCCGGGCCATAGTCCATGATGTCGTTCATGAACTTCCACCAGCGCTTGTTGGCATCCGTCTCCGGCAGCGTTCCCATCGTGTGATCGTCGGTCCTGACCAGCGTCGCGAAGAGACAGTCGGTCTCCGGATCGTGCCAGATCGAATAGTCCGAAATCCCGGCCGCCTTCAGCGCCGCCACCATCTCGGGCCAAAGCGCGTCGTGCCGCTTCCTGTATTCCTCGATCCGGCCGGGATGGACCTTCATGCGGAAGGCGATGCGTTCGGGCATGGTGAACTCGCTGGATGGTATGACCGGCCGTGTCGGCGGATGGGCGAAGGCCCCGAGCTAACCTCTTGCCGTGCGGCCGGGCAAGCCTCGACCTCCGGGGATAGGACCCGGCAGGCGATTTGCCATCGAGTGCCGACCGGCTAGAAATGAAACGACAGACACAACCCTCCGCTGAACCGGGCGAGCCGATGCGTAACGAGAGTGAGACACGGCCGGCATCGGCGCACGAGGACGCCGAGGCCGCCCGCCTTGCGCGCATCTACGAGGCGATGCGCGACCGGCTGCTCGACATGCGGCTTTCCAACCCGATGCTCAACTACCGGCATCGCCCGAGCTCCAAGAGCCAGCTGCAGATTGTCGACGAGGTTCCGGAGGAGATCTATCGCCACCTCGCCGCCGGCGGCTCGGTCGACATCGCGCCGCTGCCCGAGCCGGACGGCATGCCGGCCGACGAGGAGACGGAGGAGTTCCGCAGCGAGTTCGACCATGCCCGAGTAACCGACCTCGACTACCTCACCGAGATCGAAGCGCTCGAATCGACCGGCCGAGCCGACGAATATGCCCTCGCAGAAGCCGAGAACCGCCTTCGGACGCGGCTTCGCGAGCAGCTCGGCATGCCGCCGCGGCCGAACCGGCGCACGATCAATCCGGTCGAGCATGCCCGCTCGCTCGGTATCGATCCCGAGATCGAGCTTCCGGCGTCGCAGCGGAAGGAGGGTCATGCCGACCGGGCGCTGCAGACGCTGAAATGGCCCGACACGCTGGACGCGGTGCTCGAGCGGATCGCCGATACGGCGCGGCTCGCCGAGCAGGAAATGGGGCTCTCGACGCTCTTTCTCGTGTTCGGGTTCCTCGAATGGGCCGAGCGCGGCGATGTGCTAAAGCGCATGCATGCGCCGCTTCTTCTCATGCCCGTCCGCCTGGAGGCGCGGAAGCAGCGCGGCCGCGTCGTCTATTCGCTGTCCGCGGCCGGGCCCGCCGAGACCAATCTCTCGCTGGAGAAGAAGCTCCTCACCGATTTCGGCATCGTGCTGCCGGTCGTTGCCGCGGACGAGGACGGCCCCGGCTCCGTCGAGAGCTATTTTGAGGCGGTGCGCGCGGCGGCTGCGAGCGAGAGCGGCAACTGGCGGGTGCGCCGTTTCCTGACGCTCGGCCATTTCGCCTTCGGCCGGCTCGCGATGTATGCCGATCTCGACCCGGCGCAATGGGCCGATCATCCCGCCCGCTCGCCGCTGGTCGGCGCCATCCTGCGCGGCACCGAGATCGCCGGCGATGGCGGCGCCGGCCTCGCCGCGGCGCCAGAGGATCATGACATCGACGATCCGGCCGTCGAGACGGTCGCGCCCTATCTCGTGCTCGACGCCGATGCCTCGCAGCACAGCGCCGTCGTCGACGTGATGGCCGGCAGCAATCTCGTGATCCAGGGGCCGCCGGGGACCGGCAAGTCGCAGACCATCGCCAATGTCATCGCCAATGCGCTGGCGAAGGGAAAGACCGTGCTCTTCCTCGCCGAGAAGATGGCGGCGCTCGAAGTGGTGAAGCGGCGGCTGGACGAGGTCGGTCTCGGCGATTTCTGCCTCGAAGTTCACTCCGACAAGGCGGTGCCGAAGCGGATCATCGACAGCCTCAAGCAGCGGCATGAACGCGGCTATTCCGAGAAGCGCGCCGCCATGGCGACCGATATCGCCTGGGAGGAGGCCCGGCGCGACATCCGCGCCTATCTGGAACCGCTGCACCGGGACACCGAGGTCGGGAGGCCGTTCGACCAGTTCTGGCGCGCGGTCCGGGCGCGCGGCGATCTCGGCGAGCGGCTCGCGCTCTTCCGCCGGACGGAGATCGCAGGCACGGTTCTCACCGGCGAAGCCGCGTTCCAGAAGGCACTCGGCCGGCTCGACCGCTATTGCAGCGAAGTGGCCGATTTCGAGAAGGCGTTCGGCTCTCTTTCCGCCTCGCCCTGGTCGCGGCTCTCCTTTCCCGCCGACGCCAATCCTGGCCTCGCGCACGCCCTCGGCGACGCCCTCGAAAGGCTGCGCGACAGCCTCGCTGAACTCGCCGCAAAGGCGGATCCGCTCTTCGGCACCCCATCCGCGCCAGCGCTGGACGCCGCCGCCGCCCTCCATGACATCCTTCCCCCCAAGGCCCCATCCGATGCCTGGCTGTCGGCTCTCGCGCCGTTCAAGCCGCACGAGACGCGGCATTTTGCGGAGAAGGTCGCGGCGGGCGACGCGCTGTCGGCCGCGCTTCGGCTTCCGGCAGGGTTCGATGCGGCCGATGCGGATCTTCGGCGCTTGGCCGCGACAAGCCTGCCGCTCGTCGCGCCCGGCCTGAGGGACGCCTCGCCGGCCGAGACCTACCGCATGGCCGAGGCAGCGGCGAGCGAGGCGGAGCGCGCATCCGCCGCCGCTGCTTCAGCCGTGGAGGTCGCGCGGCGGCTCGGCCTTCCGGACACGCTTCCGGCTGCGGCGCTGCCCTGCCTCTATCTCATGGGCCATGCCCTCGGCCCGATCGATGCCGATATCCGCGCCTGGCTCGCCGGACCAAGGACGGATCGCCAGCGCCTCGCCGAGGCTGTGGCGGCGGCGGGCGAACTCATCGACGGCGAAATGGCGTGGCGGGCGCGCTTCCCCGGCGCGAGAGGCGATTGGCCGGCGCCTGATGCGCTGGACGCGGCAGGGGTGGAGGCGGCGAAATCGGGGCTGTCGCGGCTCTTCGCCAGCACAAGGCTGGTCGACGCGGTGAATGCTGAGCTCGGCCTGCCGCCGCGCATGCGCCTGCCGGCCGAGGACTATGCGGCCCTCGCCGATCACGTCCGCGCGCTCGGCGCCTTCCTCGCTGACCGCACGCTGCCGCCTCTGTTCGGCCGGCTCTGGCGCGGGCTCGATACGCCCTTCGAAGCCGCAGCGGCGGCACGGAAGAGCCTCGACGACACCATCGCCCTGATCCTCCCCGTCGCAGGCGGCGACACGATCGCCGGGCGCCTTGCCGAAGGCGGCGCTGCCTTCCTCGAAGAGGTCGTGCGCGCGGCGCCGGCGGCTGCGCCCTATGTCCGCCTCTCCCGAGAGCAGCGCCAGCGTTTCGCGGCGATACCGGTCGCCGAACTCGGCGACGCGATCCTCGCCGCGCGCGATGCCGACGCGGCTCTCCTGGCCGCGGACGACAGCCGCCGCCTCGCGGAAATCGGGGCGAGCTGGAACGAGATCGCGGCGGCGCTCGCCGATCTTGCGGCGATCGACGACGCCGAGGCGACTCTCGCGCGCGACAAGCATGCGCCGCTGATGTTGCCGATCCGGCAGGACCGGAGCGGCTTCGACGCGGCGGCCGCATGGCTCGATCGCCTTGCCGGAGCGGAAGCGACGGCGCTCGCCGCCATGCTGGCGCGGCCCGGCGCGGGTGCGGTCCGGGACGCGCTCGCTACCCATGTCGCCGCGACGCGCCCGCTTCTCGCTGCCATCCGCGCAGAAATCGCCGCCATCGCGCGCGACTGCGGGGTCGAGGGCTTCGACGCAGAGGAGCTCGCAGCGATCGGGGAAAGCGTCGCCGACCTCGCCGGGCGGCGCGACGAACTCAGCCAGTGGCTCGGCGTCCGCTCGGCGCGGCTGGATGCCGAACAGGCGGGCCTCGCGGCCTTCCTCGCCGAGGCGGAGGCGCGCGGTGTGGGGACGGCCGAGCTGCCGCTCCTCTTCACCGGTCTCGTCGCCGAGCAGCGCGGGCAGCAGCTGCGGCGGACCGACCGCGTGTTGTCGCGGACCGGCGGCGCCAAGCTCGCCGCGCATCGCAGCGAATTCCGCAAGCGCGACCGGCAGCGGCGCGATCGCGACCGTCTCGCCGTGCGGGCTGCCGTGATCGGCCGCAAGGCCCTGCCGGGATCGGACTATGGCCCCCGGCGGACGTGGACGGAATCCGCCTTCCTCAACAACGAGTTCGGCAAGGTCAAAGCCTTCCGCCCGGTGCGCGAGGTGATGCTGCAGGCCGGACGCTCGGTGCAGGCGCTGAAGCCCTGTTTCATGATGTCGCCGCTGTCGCTCGCCAAATTCGTGCCGGCGAGGGCGCTCGGCTTCGACCTGCTCGTCATCGACGAGGCCTCGCAGATGCGGCCCGAGGATGCGCTCGGCGGCATGCTGCGCGCCCGCCAGATCGTCGTCGTCGGCGATCCGAAGCAGCTGCCGCCGACGGATTTCTTCCAGCGCACGGCGACGCCGGATGGCGACGGGCTGGATGGCGGCGATGACAGCGACGACGAGTCGATCCTCGAAGCCTGCCACAAGACCTTCCGCCAGCTTCGCCAGCTGAAATGGCACTATCGCAGCCGCTGCGAGAGCCTGATCGCCTTCTCCAACCGCGAGATCTACGCGCCCGAGGGGCGGCGGCTGATCACCTTCCCCGCCGCCTCGCCCGGCTCGTTCTCGATCGACCGCATCCGCGTGCGCGGCGTCTTCGAGAGCCGCCGCAATGCACCCGAGGCGCAGCGCATCGCCGACGAGGCGCTCCGCTTCATGCATCGCCATGCCGGCGACGAGGAGCCGCCGACGCTGGGGCTCGTGGCGATGAACGGCGAGCAGGCCGAGCTGATCCAGGAAGAGATGCGCCAGCGATGGCACGGCGATGAGATCGCCGAGGCCTATCGCAAGAAGGTCACTGATCGCGGCGAACCGGTCTTCATCAAGAATCTCGAAAACGTGCAGGGCGACGAGCGCGACTATATCCTCATCTCGCTCACCTATGGCCCGCGCGAGAGCGACGGCGCGGTCATGCAGCGCTTCGGGCCGGTGGCGCGGAAGCAGGGCGACCGGCGGCTCAACGTGCTCTTCACCCGCGCGAGGCGGCGCATCGGCCTCGTCACCTCGATGGATTCGAGCGATGTGAAGCCGGCCGAGACCTCGTCGCGCGGCGTCCATCTCCTCAAGCGCTATCTCGCTTATGTCGAGACCGGCGGCCGGGCCGAGGGCATCGCGACCGACCGCGAACCGGACAGCGATTTCGAGATCCATGTCGCGAGGCGGCTGGAACGCGCGGGCTTCGAGGTCCGCCATCAGGTCGGCGTCTCCGGCTACCGCATCGACCTCGCGGTGATCGACCCGGCGCGGCCGGAGCACTATCTCGCCGGCATCGAATGCGACGGCGCTCAATATCATTCGGGCCGCAGCGCGCGCGATCGCGACCGGCTGCGCCAGGAGGTGCTGGAAGGGCTCGGCTGGACCATCCTGCGCGTCTGGTCGACAGACTGGTTCGACAACCCGGACCGGCAGGCCGAGCTGCTTGCCGCCGAACTCAGGCGGCTGGCCGCACAGCCGCGCCTCTCCGAGAGCTTCCACGCCTTCGATATCGGGGATGCGGCCGCGCCGGAGATCGAGGAGCCTGCGGCGAACGAAGCGCCCTTATTGGAGGAGGCCGGGGCTGCGCAGCCCGCGCCCGCCGCCGAGGATCCGCCTCCCCTGACGGTCGAAGCCGCCGAACCGGCGATCGATACCGCCTCGGCTGCGCTTCCCGAGCCATGGACGGCGCGGTGGCTATCGCCGGCCGAGGCGCGTCTTGCCCTCGCCGCCTTCCGCGACCGTGTCATCGCGCCCTCGATCGAGGGGTGGGAGCCGGAACGGTCGCTGCTGCGGGCCGGGCTCATCGAGACCTTCGTGGAGCAGCGCATCCAGGAAGATGCGGACTGGTACGCCCGCGTGCCGCAATATCTCCGCCGCAACACCAATGGCGCCGAGCGGAAGCGCTATTTCGAGGAGGTCTGCGAGATCGTCGGGCGCATCGCCGGTTGAGGCGGCGGCCCTGACAATCATTGCGGCGGGCGTCGGAATCTGCCAACGAGGATCGTCCTCGGGGGCGAGACATTCCTTCCTGCTTCCCTGCCAAGGCGATCCATCATGACAGACATCCCGAGCGAAGCGGCGCCTGCCGTTCCCCTGCCGCATGAAATCGCCGCGCGCAACCGGCTCGTCATTGGCCTGCTCCTCGTCTCCGCCTTTGTCGTGATCCTCAACGAGACGATCATGGGCGTGGCACTGCCGCGCATGATGGAGAGCCTTTCCATCACCGCCAGCACGGCGCAGTGGCTCACCACCGCCTTCATGCTGACCATGGCGGTCGTGATTCCGATCACCGGCCTGTTGCTGCAGCGGATCCGGACGCGACCGATCTTCATCCTCGCGATGTCGCTGTTCTCGGCCGGGACGCTGATCGGCGCGCTCGCGCCGGGCTTCACGGTGCTGGTCATCGGCCGCATCGTGCAGGCCTCCGGCACGGCGATCATGATGCCTCTGCTGATGACGACGGTGATGAACCTCGTGCCGCCGGAAACGCGCGGCCGCACCATGGGCAATATCTCGATCGTCATCTCCGTCGCGCCCGCGATCGGCCCGACGCTGTCCGGCCTCGTCCTCTCGGTGCTCGACTGGCGCTGGCTGTTCCTCCTGGTGCTGCCGATCGCGCTGGCGGCGCTGGCGGTCGGCGCCAAGCGGATCGTCAACGTCACCGAGCCTCGCGAAGTCCCGATCGACCTTCTCTCGGTGCTGATGTCGGCCATCGGCTTCGGCAGCCTCGTCTACGGCCTCAGCCAGCTCGGCGAGGGCGCGCTGCATCCGACCGCGATGCATCCGGCGATCCCGCTCGTCGTCGGCGTCGTGGTGATCGCGCTGTTCGTCTGGCGTCAGCGCAGCCTGGAGAAGCAGAACCGGGCGCTGCTCGACCTCCGGACCTTGGCCAACCCGACCTTCACCATCGCGACCGTCATGATGGCGATCCTGATGATGGCGATGTTCGGCGCCTTCATCCTGCTGCCCATCTATCTCCAGGACGTGCTCGGCCTCTCGACGCTGCAGACCGGTCTCCTGCTCCTGCCGGGCGGGCTCATCATGGGCCTCTGCGCGCCGACCGTGGGCGGATTGTTCGACAAGTTCGGGCCGCGGCCGCTGGTTATTCCCGGCGCCTTCCTGCTCGTCGGCGTCCTGTGGAGCCTGACCCTCGTCGGCCCCTCGACACCCTACTGGATGCTGCTCGCCGCCCATCTCGTGCTCAGCATCGGCCTCGCGCTGATGTTCACGCCGCTCTTCACCGTCAGCCTCGGCGCGCTGCCGCCCGAGCTCTATTCGCATGGCAGCGCGATGATCGGTGCGACGCAGCAGGTGGCCGGCGCGGCAGGAACGGCTCTGTTCGTGGCGGTGATGACGCTCAGGGCGACGGCGGAGGCGACCGGCGGCGCCGATGCCAAGGCGGCGCTCTCCTCCGGCATCGCCACCGCCTTCCTCTGCGGCGCGGTGATCTCGCTGGCGGCGCTGGCGGCGGCCTTCTTCGTGCGCCGGCCGGCCGGAGCCGCGGCCGGGCCGGTGGTTCACTGACGCGAAAGGGCTCGCCGGCCGCTTATTGCTGGCCGGCGACGCTCGCGGTCGTCTGCGGATCGACGGGGACCGTCGTATAGGGATCGGCGAGCGCGGCGGAAGGACGGCTCACGGGGACATTGCTCGACGTCATGGCGCCGAGCTTTTCCGGCCCCTTGTCGCGCAGCACGGTGCGGAAGGCCTCGTGCATGCCGCCATCGGAATAGGCCAGCGCCGGCGTGACGGAGACGCTCGCCGACAGCGCCGCGACGGCCGCCTTGTCGCGATCAGCCTTGGCCGCGACCCGCGTCGCGACGCTGCTGTCGACCTCGTAGGGCGGACAGGGCGCGAGCGGATCGAACGGCGCCGCCGGATCGATCGGCTTGGCGCCGAAGACGTAGCGGCTGGCGCAGGCGGCGACGCGCGGCGGCTGGCGCGTCACGTCGAACTGGTCCGACCCCTGCTTCAGGTTCAGCCAGAAGGTCATGTTGGGATCGTCGCGGTGGCGCGCGAGGTTTTCCGGCGTCATGCGGAAGGGCAGCGCCTGGACCTGGAACGCGGTCTGGCCGCCGCGCAGCGCCTCTCGGGCGACGGCATAGATCTCGGCGATGCCGGCATCGGTCATGGCATAGCAGCCCGACGACGAGCAGGCGCCATGCACCATCAGCGCCGCGCCCTCATAGCCGAGTGCCTCCTCCAACTGGTTCGGGAAGCCGAGATTGAAGGAGAGGTAGAACTGCGACATGGGGTTCATGAGCGGCATGTTCACCATGTAGAAGCCCTCCGGCGCCTGGCGGTCTCCTTCGCGCTTCTTCGGGCCAAGCTTTCCGGACCAGCGGCAGATCGGATAGGTCTTCAGCAGTGAATAGCTGCCGCTCCGGTCGCGCTTCCAGATCTCGAGCTCGCTCTCCTGCTTGTAGATGCGCACCATGATCGGGTCGGCGGGCGTCATGCCCTTGGCCCGCATCTCCTGCACGAGCTTGGCCGGGATCGGCTGGATGCCGCGCGTGTCCCGCTCGCCCGTTGTACAGGCGGCGAGCCACAGCGCCGCCAAGGAGAGGATCAGAAAGTTACGCAAACCCGCCATCGGCGCCGTCCGGTCATCGCCGCGACCGACCATGGTCGCGCCCGCATCATAGCGCCGTTTCCTTAACACCCTCTCCGCGCCGTTGTCGCGGTGCGGTATCGCACGCCTCCGTGATGCGTCAGGCCCGCTCCAGCGCGATCGCGATGCCCTGACCGACGCCGATGCACATGGTCGAGAGCGACCGCCGGCCGCCGGTGAGGCCAAGTTCGAGCGCAGCCGTCCCGGTGATGCGGGCGCCCGACATGCCGAGCGGATGGCCGAGCGCGATGGCGCCGCCATTCCTGTTCACGCGCGGATCGTCGTCGGCGATCCCGAGCTGCCGGAGCGTCGCCAGCCCCTGCGAGGCGAAGGCCTCGTTGAGTTCGACGATATCGAAATCAGCCGCCGAAAGGCCGAGCCGCGCCATCAGCTTCTGCGAGGCCGGAACCGGGCCGATGCCCATGACGCGCGGCGGAACACCGGCGGCCGCGCCGCCGAGAATGCGCGCGATCGGCGTCAGGCCGTGCCGCCTCGCCGCCGCCTCGGACGCGATGATCAGCGCCGCGGCGCCGTCATTGACGCCGGAGGCGTTGCCGGCGGTGACGGTGCCGCCCTTGCGGAACGGCGTCGGCAGCTTGGCGAGCGCCTCGAGCGTCGTGGCGCGCGGATGCTCGTCGCGCTCCACGACGACCGGGTCGCTCTTCTTCTGCGGAATCGTCACCGGCGTGATCTCTCGGGCGAGGCGACCATTCGCCTGCGCCTCAGCCGCCTTCTGCTGGCTCGCGAAGGCGAAGCGGTCCTGGTCCTCGCGCGAGACGGCATAGTCCTCGGCGACATTCTCGCCGGTCTCGGGCATCGAATCGACGCCGTATTGCGCCTTCATCAGCGGATTGACGAAGCGCCAGCCGATCGTCGTGTCGTGGATTTCGGCGGTGCGCGAGAAGGCCGTCTCGGCCTTCGGCATCACGAAGGGCGCCCGCGACATGCTCTCGACACCGCCGGCAACGATGAGGTCGGCCTCGCCGGCGCGAATGGCGCGTGCGGCGGTGATCACCGCGTCCATGCCCGAGCCGCAGAGGCGGTTGATCGTCGTGCCGGGGATCGCGAGCGGCAGCCCGGCGAGCAGCAGCGACATGCGCGCGACATTGCGATTGTCCTCGCCCGCCTGGTTGGCGCAACCGAAGATCACGTCGTCGACCGCCGCCCAGTCGACGGCGGCATTCCGCGCCATAACCGCCTTCAGCGGGATCGCACCGAGATCGTCGGCCCGCACAGAAGAGAGCGCGCCGCCGAAGCGGCCGATCGGCGTGCGGATATAGTCGCAGATATAGGCTTCCGACATCTCAAAGCTCCGGAACGACGAGGTCGGCGACGCCGCCTTCGATGGCCAGCGGCGCGCCGGTCTGGGCCTGCAATTCGTCGAGCGACAGCGAAGCGAGCTTCTCGCGCAGCACGAAGCGGCCGCCGGCGACATCGATGACGGCGAGCGAGGTATAGATGCGCGTCACGCAGCCGACGCCGGTGAGCGGCAGCGTGCAGCGCTTCAGGAGCTTCGGCTTGCCGTCCTTGGTGACGTGATCGGTGATCACGGCGACGCGCTTCGCGCCATGGACGAGGTCCATCGCCCCGCCGACGGCCGGAACACCCTTCGGTCCCGTCGACCAGTTGGCGAGGTCGCCGTTCTCGGCCACTTCATAGGCGCCGAGGATCGCGACATCGAGATGGCCGCCGCGCACCATGGCGAAGCTGTCGGCATGATGGAAGAAGGCGGCACCCGGCTTCAGCGTCACCGCGCGCTTGCCGGCATTGATGAGGTCCCAGTCTTCCTCGCCCTTCGGCGGCGGCTCGCCAAAATTCAAGATGCCGTTCTCGGTGTGGAAGATCGCCTCGCGGCCAGGCGGCTGGTACTGCGCCACCTTTTCCGGCAGGCCAATGCCGAGGTTGACATAGGCGCCATCGGCGATGTCCTGCGCGGCGCGCCAGGCGATCTGGTTGCTGGAAAGTCGTGCCGACATCGTCTCAGCCTCCGAGCGGGTAGCGGGCATGGGCGAGGTTCAGGTCCTCTTCCTGCGCCGGATCGGGCACTTCCAGCACCTTCTGCACGAAGATGCCGGGCGTCACGACGGTCTCGGGATCGATCGCCCCCGCCTCGACGACGCGGCGCGCCTGCACGACCGTCTCCGCCGCGGCCATGCACATCAGCGGGTTGAAGTTACGGGCGGCGGCGCGGAAGGTGAGATTGCCATGCGTGTCGGCCGTCTCGGCCTTGACCAGAGCGACATCGGCCTTCAGCCAGCGCTCCTGCACATAGGAGCGGCCGTCGAATTCCGCGACCGGCTTGCCCTTCGCGAGATCGGTGCCGAACGAGGTCGGCGTGTAGAAGGCCGGGATGCCGGCTCCGCCGGCGCGGATGCGTTCGGCGAGCGTTCCCTGCGGCACCAGCTCGAGCTCGATCTTGCCGCCGAGGTAAAGCTCGGTGAACACGACCGGATCGGCCGAGCGGGGAAAGGAGCAGACGAGCTTCCGCACCATCCCCGCCTCGATCAGCGCGGCGAGGCCGACATGGCCATTGCCGGCATTGTTGTTGATGACCGTGAGGCCGCCCGGATGACCGGTGGCGCGGTAACGGTCGATCAGCGCGTGGATCAGCTCGATCGGCGCGCCGGCGCCGCCGAAGCCGCCAATCATGACCGTCATGCCGTCCTCGATGGTCGAAACGGCGTCGGCGAGGCTCGCCACCCTCTTGTCCATACCCGATCCCCGATGCTGCGCCGGCCGGCTGGCCACGCGTTCGTTGGTTCGTCCAGCGATAGGACGGCGCACCGCTTCCGTCCACGCGTTTTGTGCGATATGCTTCACTTGTTCGATTATCGCCCAAATGGAGACGCCAGATGGCCGTTGCCGAACGCGACATGATGGGCGGCCTCGCCAAGGGGCTCGCGGTCATCGAGACCTTCCGGCCGGAGCGGCAGCGCCAGTCGATCAGCGCCGTCGCCGAGGCGTCGGGGCTCGACCGGGCGACGGCGCGGCGCTGCCTGCTGACGCTTTGGCAGCTCGGCTATGCCGATTATGACGGCAAGTTCTTCACGCTGACGCCGCGGGTGCTGCGGCTCGGCACGGCCTGCCTCGCCACCATGCCGCTGCCGCAGCTCGTGCAGCCAATGCTCGACGAACTCTCCGAAGAGATCGGCGAGAGCTCGTCGGTCTCGATCCTCGACGGGGCCGAGATCGTCTATGTCGCCCGCGCAGCGCAGCGGAAGGTGATGTCGATCGCGCTGATGCCCGGTTCCCGCCTGCCGGCCTATTGCACGTCCATGGGCCGCGTGCTGCTCGCCGCGCTGCCCGAAGACGAGGCGCGCGGCCGGCTCGGCCCTGGCCCCCTGCCGCAGCGCACGCCGCTGACGCTCACCGACCCCGAGGCTGTGATGGCGGCCATCGCGCTGGTGCGCGCCGAGGGCCATGCCGTCATCGACCAGGAGGTCGAGATGGGCCTCTGCTCGATCGCCGTGCCCCTCCTCTCGGCGCGTCGGGTGACGGTGGCGGCGGTCAATCTCGGCCTCCCGGCGCGCGGCGAGCCCGTCTCGGCCCTTTGCGCGCGCTACCTGCCGGCGCTGAAGCGGGTGCAGGCGCGCATGCAGGAGATCCTCCGCTAGATCTCGCGCTGATCAGCCCCGCCCGGCGGCGATCAGCAGTTCGGCCGCGCGCTCGCCGATCATGACCGCGGCGGCGTGCGTATTGCCCGAGACGATGGTCGGCATGATCGAGCAATCGGCGACCCGTAGACCGCCGATCCCGCGCACCTTGAGCTTCGGATCGACGACGGCGTCGGCATCGCTGCCCATGCGCGCCGTGCCGACCGGATGGAAGATGGTGGTGCCGATGGCGCCAGCGAGTTCCGCCAGCGCGGCGTCGCTCTCGTCGCCCGGCCCGGGCTTGACCTCGACCGGCCGATAGCGCGCCATGGTCTCGGTCGCCATCAGGCGGCGCGCATGGCGGATGCTCTCGGCCGCGACCTTCCGGTCTTCCTCGGTCGCGAGATAATTCGGCTGGATCGCCG
Organism: Allobosea sp.; assembly: GCA_017307955.1. Lineage (GTDB taxonomy): Bacteria > Pseudomonadota > Alphaproteobacteria > Rhizobiales > Kaistiaceae > Kaistia. The sequence continues at coordinate 86,552 of JAFKFV010000022.1, forward strand.
GCGCCATTGCCGCGTCCGGCGCTTTCGCATGCGTCGCGCCGCGGCTCGTCGGGCGCAGATTGCAGACCGAGACGGTGAGCGCCGGCGTCCTGTGCAGCGGCTGGCCGAAGGCGTCGAGCGACAGCGGCTGCACGTGATATTCGATATTGGCGCGGTTATGCTCCGGCCCGCTGCGCGTGAAGATGCCGAGCTGGCTCGGCGCCATCGCCATCGGGCCGCTCTGCGTCAGCGCATATTGCAACGCGATCCCGGCCTTGCCCCAGGGCGTCGCCGCCCGGTCGTTCAGCGTCCGCGCACCGGTCACGGCAAAGATGGTGCGAAGCTGCAGATGGTCCTGCAGGTTCTCGCCGACGCCCGGAAGCGCGTGGAGCGGGTCGACGCCGATTCGCTTCAGATGCGCCGGATCGCCGATGCCGGAGAGTTCCATCAGCTGCGGCGAGCCGATCGCGCCGGCGGCGAGGATCACCTCCTGCCGCGCCGTGGCCCTGAAGGCGCTTCCACCGCGGGTGAACAGGATGCCTTTGGCGCGCTGCCCCTCGAAGGTCAACCGGCGGACATGGCACTCGGTGAGAACGACGAGGTTCGGCCGCCGCCGCGCCGGATCGAGGAAGGCCTTGCGGGCGTTCCAGCGGATGCCGCGCTTCTGGTTGACGGGGAAATAGCCGACGCCCTCATTGTCGCCGGCGTTGAAATCGGCGCTGGCGGGAATGCCCATCTCGATCGCCGCGCGCGCCACCTCGTCGAGGATCGGCCAGCGGAGCCGCTGCTGCTCGACGCGCAACTCGCCTTCGGTGCCATGCGTCGCGTCGGCCGCGCCGAAATGATGCTCCGAGCGGCGGAAGAGCGGCAGCACCTCGTCCCAGCCCCAGCCGGGATTGCCGAGCGCGCGCCAGCCGTCATAGTCAGCCGCCTGGCCGCGCATATAGATCATGCCGTTGATCGACGAGCAGCCGCCGAGCACCTTGCCGCGTGGATAAAGCAGGCTGCGGCCATTGAGGCCCGGCACCGGCTCCGTCTTGAAGCCCCAGTCGAGGCGGGGATTGCCGATCGCGAACAGATAGCCGACCGGGATATGCACCCAGGGATGATTGTCGCCCTTGCCCGCCTCGACGAGCAGCACCCGGCGCGCCGGATCGGCCGAAAGGCGGTTGGCGATGACGCAGCCCGCCGAGCCGGCGCCGACGACGATGACGTCGAACGTACCGAAATCGGCCGCTCCGCCGGAAGCATCGGTCATGCGGGGTGCTCAGACGAAATGCGAGGAATCGAACAGCGAGATCGCGCCTTCCAGCTCCTTGTGGAGGCGGTGCCAGCGGCGGTCGAGATAGACCAGCGAGTGATGCTCGGGCGGATCGTCGCCGCCCCTCACCTCGCCTTCCAGCAATTCGGCGGCGACCAGCGTCGCGCCATCGATGGGCAAGAGGCCGAGCTTCTTGGCGCGGAACCAGGTCGAGACGCGGGTATAGCGCGGCTCGCCCGTCGGCAGCCGCTCCCAGGCGATGCCGGGGCCGAAGCGTTCGGCGCCGCTCGTCGCGCAGAGCTGGGCCAGTTCGATATCGGCAAAGCGCAGGAGATGGATGATCATCGTCTCGGCCTTCAGCAGCGGCGCCGAGGAGGCCGAACGGGTCGAAAGCGAGAAGGCGACGACGGGCGGCGCTGCGCTGACAGAGATCAGCGACGAGACCGTCATCGCCACCGGCCGGTCGCCCGGATCGGCGGTGATCACGGCGACGCCGGCCGGATGGCGGCGAAAGGCCTCGCGGAAGGCGTCGGTCATCGGGTTCGGCTGGCTCATCGCATGTTCCTTCGGGGGAAGGCGGACCGGACGGCGGGGCGCCGCCCGGCCCTTTCGCTCACTTCTTTTCGATCAGGTCGTAGAACTGCCAGACGCGGTTCGTCCACTGGCCGCCGATATTGCGGCCGGCCGAGGTGACGATCGACGGCGCGATGGTGAAGTGGTTGGCCGCCACCATCATCTCGCGGAACGTGCGCTGGATCACGCCCGCCCGAAGGCCGGCGCCGCCCGAAGCGCGGTAGGCGAAGTTGCAGATGTCGACGCCCGCCTCGTGGATCTCGGACTTGGCGAGATGGACGAGGCTGATCTGCTGGGTCGTGACGGCGCTGCCGGCCTCGACGGTCGCCTCGATATCGCGCCAGGTCTCGAAGACGAAGGCGCGCGCCGCCCGGTAGCGGGCCTCGGCACGGCCATAGTCGTACCAGAACTTCTCGCTCTCGCCGAGGAGGCCGGCGCGGCCGGACTTCGAGCGCGCGAATTTCGCGATCTCGTCCAGCATGCGGCGCCCCGTTCCGAGCGCCCAGCCGGTATGGCCGATGGCGGCGAGGCCGACGACGCCGAGCGAGAACAGCTCCTTGAGGCGCTGCGGCGGCGCGGTCAGGATCGGGAAGACGAGGTCTTCGGCGATGAAGACATCTTCCGCCGCATAGTCGATCGAGCCGGTGCCGCCGAGGCCGAGCACGTCCCAGTTGCCGAGCTGCACATGCTCGCCGATCGGCGCATGGGCGCACATGACGATGACATTGCCGTTCTCGTCCTTGGCCGGCTTGCCCGTGCCGTCATCGACGAAGCAGGCGCTGTGCGAATAGGTGGCGTGGCTGAAGCCGCTGCCATAGCTCCACTTGCCGGTCAGGCGATAGCCGCCCTCGACCTTCTTCAGCATGCCGAGCGGCGCGCCCTGGCCGGAGAAGCGGTTGTCGGTGCCCGGCCCGAACAGGCGCTCGACGGCGCTGTCGGGCAGGAAGGCGGCCGACATGGCGCCGATGCAGCAATGCACCATCGACACCCATCCGGCCGAGCCGGAATGCCATGTGACAGCGGAGAGCAGCTCCAGCACCTGCGTCGGCGGCAGCTGGGCGCCGCCGAGCGCCTCGGTCGCCAGCAGATGCGAGAAGCGCAGCGGCTTCAGCGCCTCGAAGCTCTCTTCCGTCAGCTCGCCCTTCTCCTCGTCGGCGGCGGCGTTCTTCTCGAGGATCGGCCCGATCTCCTCGATCTTCGTGAGAAGCTCGCGGTAATCGACCTGCGAGCCCCAATATCCGTGCCTGATCGGCTTGTTCATGTCCTGTCCTCCTCCTTCGATGGGTCAGCGGTCAGCCGGCGAGGAAATCGCCGATCTTTCCGAGCGTTTCGGGTTTCTCCTGCATGACGAAATGGCCGGCATCCTCGACGATCATCAGCTCCGCGTCGGGCAGCGCCTCGACGAAGAGCGGCGCCTGGCTCGCCGGTAGCAGCCTGTCCTCAGCCCCCCAGACGACGAGCGCCGGATTGGTGATCCGGGCGAGGAAGCGGCGGAGATTGGGATGGCCCATGCCGAAAGGCGCCAGGAGGCGGCCGAGAGTCTCGCCCTCGCGGGCGCGGTCGGCGCCGAAGCGCTCGGCGAAGACGATGTCGGTGCCATCCGGGAAGTAGCGCAGCGCCACCGTCACGTCATGGGCGAGATAGCCCGGCAGGTCCTGCGGCGCGAGCGCGCCGAGATTGGTCGCGGGATGCTCCGGATCGTTGAGACCGGCCGGCGCGACCAGCACAACCTTGTCGAACTTCTCGCGGGCGAGCGCCGCGAGTTCCACCGCCATCCAGCCGCCCATGGAGAAGCCCATGAGATGCGGCGTCTCGGCGAGGTCGAGCGCGTCTAGAAGGTTCAGGTAGTGCAGCACCATGTCGGCCATGCCGGTGATGTGCGGCGCCTCGCCCGAGAAGCCGAAGCCGGGATGGCTCGGTGCCAGGACGCGGAAGCGGTCGGCGAGGCCTTCGGCGAAGTCGAAGCCCTCCAGCGTCGCGGCGCCGTGCAGGAACAGCACCGGCTTGCCGCTGCCGATCGCCTTCACCACCGTCCTGACACCGCCGATGTCGAATTCGAGCGTCTCGAAAGCCGCCATGGATGTTCCTCCTCAAACCTGTTCCGGCTGGATCAGCACCTTGCATTGCGTGGTGCGACGACGAAGTCCTTCGAAGACCTGCGGCACGGGCGACAGGTCGATGCGGTCGGTGATCAGCGCCTGCGGCGCGAATGGGCCGCCGGCCAGCGCATCGAGCGCCGGGCCGAACTCGTTCCGCTGATGAAAGAAGACGGAGAAGAGCAGGCTGATCTCCTTGGAGAGCGCCTGGAACGGGTCCCAGTCGTCGCCGCCGACGCAGAGCCCGACGCCGACCACGGTCCCCTGCAGCCGCACCGCCTTCACCGCCGCCTCGATCAGACCGCGCTTGCCAACGCATTCGAAGACGATGTCCGGCGCGCCGCCGCCAAGATCGGCGAGCCGTTCGGCCAGCTTGCCATCCGAAAGCGTGAAGCCGGTCGCGCCGAGCGCCAGTGCCCGCTCCTTCTGGTGCTCGTGGATATCGGCCACGACGACATGGCGGGCGCCGAAGCGGCGCGCCCAGAAGGCGACGAGAAGCCCGATGGGTCCCGCGCCGATGATGGCGACGCTGTCGCCCGCCTTCATGCCGGAACGGATCACGCAATGGAGTGCCACCGAAAGCGGCTCGGCGAGCGCGCCGTCCTCGAGCGCCACCGCGTCCGGCAGCTTCTGGCACTGGCGGGCGGCGACGGCGACATATTCGGCATAGCCGCCGCCGATCAGCACCATCTCGGCGCATCGGGCCGGATCGCCGCGCCGGCAGGCCGCGCAATGGCCGCAGCCGCGCATCGGCACCACCGCGACGCGGTCGCCGATGGCGAGGTCGGTGACGGCGGAGCCGCGCGCCACCACCTCGCCGGCGAATTCATGGCCGAGCACGAAGCCGGGCGTGATGCCGAAGGCGGCGGGATCCTCGGTGATGTGCAGATCGCTGCCGCAGATGCCGCAGGCGGCGACGCGCAGCACCACCTCGTCCGCCTCCGGGGTCGGTTCGGGCATGGTGCCGATGCGGAGCGGGCTGCCGACGGCGTCGAAGATGGCGACTCTCATGGCGGTCCCCTCAGCGGTTCGGATCGACGAGGAAGCGGCGGAAGGGGAACCACGGCGCGTCGAAGCGGCGCGAGAGAAGGCCCCAGATGCCGGTGCGGGCATAGAGCGCGACCAGCAGCGTCATCAGCCCGAGCACGACGAAATAGGTCGCGCCATATTCGCCGAACCAGCGATCGGCGATGAAGAAGATCAGCGAGCCGATCAGGACGCCCTCGATCGAGCCGATGCCGCCGATCATGACGATGAAGATCGCGACATTGGCCCACATCGGATCGAAGGCCGATGGCGGGTTGATGCGCAGCTGCGCCATGAAATAGACCGCGCCGGCAAGGCCGCAGCCGACCGCGGCGGCGACATAGACGAGGAAGCGCAGCCGCGAGACGTCGACGCCCTGGCTTGCGGCCGCGACCGGGTTGTCGCGCATGGCGATGAGGGCGAGGCCGAAGCGCGAGCGGAGCAGCCAGTAGCTGCCGCCGAGCGTCACGAGCAGCATGAAGGCGCAGAGCAGCGACATCGCGACATTGCGCTCGAAGGCGGAATACTGGCTCATGACGCGCAGCGACATGCCGGCGCCGGAATTGACCAGCGGCAGGTTGGATGCGACAAGCCGGAAGACCTCGGCGACGACCCAGGTGCCGATCGAGAAATACGGCCCGTCGAGGCGGTGCAGCAGGAAATAGAGCGGCACCGCCAGCACCGCCGGCACGATCAGCGAGAGCAGCACGGCGAGGAACGGGTTGATGCCGAATGTTTGCGCCAGCACGAACAGCGCGTAGCCGGCCGCGCCCATGAAGGCCTGCTGGCCGACCGAGACGAGGCCGGCATAGCCCGCGAGCAGGTTCCACATCTGCGCGACGGCGATGTAGCAGCAGAGCTCCAGGATCATGCGGATGGTGCCGGTCGAGGCCCACCACGGCATCACCGCGACGGCGACGAGCGCGACGATCGCCAGCGTCATGGCGATGCGGCCCGAATTGGTCTGCCGGCGAACGGTGACGGCGGGTGCCGGAATGGCGGTGGCGGCGTCGGAGATCGCTGTCATTGTCATGCCTTTCCGAACAGGCCCTGCGGGCGGGTCGCCAGCACGATCAGGAAGACGAGATGGCCGGCGAGCACGCCGAAGCCGGGATCGATGCGGAAGCCGATGCCCTGCGAGATGCCGAGCACCATCGAGCCGATGAAGGCGCCCCAGACCGAGCCCATGCCGCCGATGATCACCGCCTCGAAGGCATAGATGAGCTGGGCGGCGCCATCGGCCGGCGCGACGGTCGAGCGAAGCGACTGGAACACCGCCGCGAAACCGAGAATGCCGACCGCGACCGCCGTCGCGAGCGCATAGACGGCGCGCGGATTGATGCCGGTCATCGCCGCCGCCTCGACATCGGCGGCGGCCGCCCGGAGCGCGCGGCCGAAGCGGGTCTTCTTCAGCATGAGGTCGAGCCCCCAGGTGAGGGCAATGGCCACCACCAGCACGATGACGGGCAGGAGGCCGATATAGATGCCGCCGATATCGACCGAGCGGCTCTCGATGCCGCCGCCCGGCAGCGAGCGGCTGTTCGCCGACCAGATCTGCAGCATGAGGTTCTGCAGCGCGATCGAGAGGCCGAAGGTGGCGATCAGCGAGGGCAGCGGATCGCTGCCGACCACCTTGTTCAGCACCGCCTTCTGCAAGAGCCAGCCCATGAAGAGGCCGAGCGGCACCAGGATCGCCAGAACGGCGAGCGGCCCGAGCCCCCATGCGGTCGCCATCGAGATGCCGATCAGCGACAGCAGGATGACGAGATCACCATGGCTGATATTGACGATCCGCATCACGCCGAACATCAGCGCCATGCCGAGCGCGTATTGCGCATACATCCCGCCGAGCAGGATGCCCTGCACCAATGCGTCAAACCACTGCATGGCCCGCTCCGAAATAGGCTTCCCCGATCGCCTCGCGCGTAACCTCCGCCGAGCGGCCCGAGAGCGTGACGCGCCCTTCCAGCATGCAGTAGAGGCGGTCGGTCGCCTCTTTCGCGAGGCCGACATCCTGCTCGACGAGGATCATTGCCGTGCCCGCGCCGCGGATTTCCGGCAGGGCGGCATAGATCTCGCGAATGACCTTCGGCGCGAGGCCGAGGCTGATCTCGTCGCAGAGCAGCACGCGCGGCTGGCAGAGCAGCGCGCGGCCGATCGCCACCATCTGCTGCTGGCCGCCGGAAAGGCTCTGCACCGGCGTCTTCGCCTTCTCCTTCAGGATGGGAAAGAGACGGTGCAGCCGCTCGATCGACCAGCCGCCCTTGGCGCCGAGACGCGCGGCCTGGTCGACGGCGACCTTCAGATTGTCCTCGACCGACATGCCGGTGAAGAGACGTCGCCCCTCGGGCACGATGGCGACGCCGCGCTTCACCATCCGGTCGGCCGAGGTGCCGCCGACCGGTTCGCCGTCGAGGCGCACCATGTCGCGGCCGACGGGCAGCAGACCCATGACGGCACGCAGGAAGGTCGACTTGCCGGCGCCGTTGGCGCCGATCAGCGCCACCGCCTCGCCGGCATGGAGCTCGACATCGACGCCGTAAAGCGCCTGGAAATCGCCATAGCGGGCGACGAGACCGTGCGTGGACAGGACGGCGGTCATGCCTCGATCCCCATATAGACGCGCTGCACTTCGGGCAGCGCGATGACCTCGGCCGGCGGCCCCTCGGCGATGCGCTCGCCGAAATTCAGCACCATCAGCCGGTCGGCGACGGCGAGCAGCGCATGCAGCACATGCTCGATCCAGACGATGGTGACGCCGCGGTCGCGGATGCGGCGGACGAGCCCGACCAGCGCCTTCGACTCGTCGTCGGTCAGTCCGCCGGCGATCTCGTCGAGCAGCAGCAGCTTCGGGTCGGAGGCGAGCGCCCGCGCGAGTTCGAGCCGCTTGCGGTCGAGCAGCGTCAGCGCCCCCGCCTGTCGGTTGGCCTTGTCGGCGAGTTCGCATTCGCGCAGCACCGCGGCGCAGAAGGCGTAGCTCTCCTTTTCCGAGCGCCCGCCGCCGAAGGCCGCGGCGACGAGCAGGTTCTCGAAGGTCGTCATGCCGGAATAGGGGCGCGGGATCTGGTAGGTGCGCCCGATGCCCATCTTGCAGCGCCGGAACGGCGGCTCGCCGCGCAGCGCCCGGCCGGCGAGATGAATCTCGCCGCCCGAGACCTTGAGATCGCCGCTGATCATGTTGAACAGCGTCGTCTTGCCGGCGCCGTTCGGGCCGAGAATGCCGAGCACCTCGCCCCGATTGACGTCGAAGCTGACCTCATGCAGGACGCGGACGGCGCCGAAGGACTTCGACACGCCGCGCACCTCGAGAAGGACATTCTTGTCCATCGCTCCCCCCGCGTCCCGCATCATCTCACCAGGCGATCGGAACGATCTTCTGCTCGGGCGTGAAGAGCGTGTTGACCGAGTTGTCGACGATCTTGAGGTCGTAGGGCCACTTGGTCCCCTTCACCCACTGGCCGCCGAAGATCGGGGTCTTGCAGACATTCTTGTGCGGCGAGCCATCGAACTTGATGGGTCCGACGAGCGACTGGAGATTGGTCGCGGCGACGGCGTCGCGGTTGGCCTCGCGGGACAGCGGATCGGACGAGCGCTTCAGCACGTCGATCGCCACCTCGAGCAGCGCATGCGAATAGCCGAGCGGCTGCGTCCACTGCTTCTTCGTATCGGCTTCCCACTGGTCGGCGAGCTGGCGGCTGACTTCGCCGGTCAGCGACGACTTGAACGGGAAGGCCGGCGTCCACCAGACTTCCGACGACATGCCGTTGCCGAGCGGACCCATCGCCTCGACGCCGCTCGGGAAGAGGAGCGCCGCGGCCACCGTCACCGCCTTCGGCTTGAAGCCCTGCTGGTTGCACTGCGTGACGAAGGTCTTGAGATCGTCCGGATACGTGATGCCGCCGATGATCTCGCAGTTGTTCTTCTTGAACTCGGCGATCTGCGCCGAGAAGTCATTGGTGCGCGGCTGGAAATAGCCCGGCACGAACACCTCGTAGCCGGCCTTCTTGGTCGGGACCGGCAAGCCGTATTCGTCGTTGCCCCAGGTCTCGCCGTCGATGTTCTGCGGGAAGAGCATGCCGACCTTCTTGTTGGTCTCCAGCCCGTTCCACAGCCCGACAAAGGTGTTCAGCGCCTCGTCGAGGCCCCAGAAGAAGTGGTAGGTCCAGTTGAACTCCTGCTTGCCGCCGCCGCGCGGGAAGACGACCGCCTGCCAGGGCGCGCCGGAGGAGAGACAGGGCGTCTCGTAGAGTTCGGCCTGCTCGGCCGCCGGCAGGATGGTGTCGGTGGTGGAGGCCGGCAGCAGCAGGTGGATCTCGTCGTTGAGGATGAGATTGCCGGCGATTTCGGCCGACTTGTTCGGGTTCGACTGGCTGTCGCGGTCGAGGATCTCGATCTCGTAGGTCTTGCCGTTCGAGGATTCGAGCTTGCCGCCGAGCACGGCGCGGATCTTGGCGAGCGTATAGCCGTCGGTCTCGCCGAACAGAGCCAGCGGGCCGGTGGTCGGGCTGATATAGCCGACCTTGATCTTGCCGGCCGTCTGCGCCCGCGCATAGCCGGGCAGCGCCAGGCTCGATGCGGCCGCGCTGGCGGCGAGGCCCTTCAGCACGGTACGCCGGCTCGGCGTGATGCCCGATTTCAGGATCTTGTTGTAGTAGGTCATTGCGGTAGCCTCCCTCTGGATCTCGATTTCCGGCCGGCCCTCCCTGGCCGTCCGGCATTTGGGCGCGTTCACGTCATGCGGGTCAGCGATCCCCCGTCGATGACGATGAGCGAGCCGGTGAAATAGGCGCCGGCGGGCGAGGCCAGCAGCAGCGCCAATCCCTTGATGTCCTCGACATCGCCGATCCTGCCGATCAGCGACTGGCTCTCGAAGGCGGCGCGGTCTTCCTTGTTGCGCAGCCTTCCGCCGGCGATGTTGGTGATGAACGGCCCCGGCAGGATGGCGTTGACGCGGATGCCATAGGCGCCGAGTTCCATCGCCATGTGGCGGACGAAATGGTTCACCGCCGCCTTGGCCGGCATGTAGGACGTGCCGACGATGCTCTCGTTGATGAGCGCGGCGATCGACGAGGTGACGATGATCTCGCCGCCGCCATGCCCTTTGCCGTCATGCCCCTTCATGTGGCGGACGGCGTTCTTCACCGTCGTGTAGACCGAGGTCAGGTTGATCTCGATGCCGCGGTCCCACTGCTCGTCGGGGATGTTCTCGATCGCGCCGGCCGGGTTGCGCTCGCCGGTCGGCGTGTTGAAGCCGGGGCCGGGATCGATGCCGGCATTGGCGAAGACGGTGTCGATGCGGCCGTGCCGCGCGGCGACGAGGTCGAACGCCGCCGCCATGGCCGGACGGTCGCCGACATCGACGATCTCGCCCCAGACATCCCAGCCCTTGGCACCCATTTCGGCGACCACGTTCTTGAGCCCGGCGGCATCGATGTCGAAGATCGCGACGCGGGCGCCGTGCTCGGCCATCACCTCCGCATAGGCCTTGCCGATGCCGCTGGCGCCGCCGGTGACGATCACCGACTTGCCGCGGACGTCGAACATCTTGTCGAGAGCAGCCATTGGTTCCCCCTCAGGCGCCCTTCCGGCGCGCCAGCACGAAATCGAATTCCACGTCGTAGTAAGGAGCCGCGAGCCCGACGGTCTTCGCCGCCACCTCGTCGTCGATCTGCACGAATTCGGCGAGGAGGCTCTTCTTCACGCCGAAGACGGCGTCCGAGTTGATGTACGGGTCGTCCGGATCGAAGATATGCGTCGTCAGCGGCTCGAAGCCCTCGGCCGTGATGATGTAGTGGAGATGGGCCGGCCGGTAGGGATGTCGGCCGAGCGCGCCGAGCAGCTTGCCGACGGGGCCGTCGTCCGGGATCGGGTAGTATTTCGGCTTGACGCCGCGGAACCAGTAGCGGCCGTCGGCGCCGGTGCGAAACACGCCGCGCAGGTTGAAGTCCGGCTGGATGCCCTTCTGCTGGACGTCATAGAAGCCTTCGTCATTGGCCTGCCAGACGTCGATCTTGGCATTCTCGATCGGGTTGCCCTTGGTATCGAGGATATGGCCGTGCACGAACATCGGCTCGCCCTTCTGGTCGAGGCAGATGTCGGCGCCCATCGGCAATTCCGGCGCATCGTCGACATGGAACGGCCCGAGCACCGTCGATTCCGACGCGCCGGACGGCTTCCGGTTGTTGATCGCGTCGACGAGCATCGAGACGCCGAGCACGTCGGAGAGCAGGATATATTCCTGCCGCCATTCGTTGCAGATCTGGCCGGTCTCGGTGAGGAAGAGGATGGCGCGGAACCATTCCTCCTGCGTCGGCTCGACCTCCTTGACCGCCTCGTGCAGCTTGCGCACCAGGACGGCCATGATCTCCTTCAGCCGCTCGTCCTTGGCATTTGCGTTGCGGGCGATGACGACATCGGCCGAGTCTTCCTCGGTGAAGTATCCGTATTCGTGGTCCTGCGGCATGGGTGCCTCCTCAGCGCGCCAGGATGTGGGTGAGCACGCGGCGGAGCTCCGCCGCCGGGTCGGCGGCGATCGTCTTGGCCCGCCAGGCGACGTGATGGTCGGGCCGCACCAGCAGGCAGCCGGAGTCGGAGATCTCGCTCGCGCGGGCGAAGTCGCCGACATGATCCTCGAGCGGCCGGCGCGGCCCGATCACATGGCTGCGGATCGGCAGGCCGAGCTCGGCCGAGAGCTTTTCGGCGGCCTCGACCCAGCCCTCGCCTCCGATGCCGGTCAGGATCGTGAACTCGCCATGACCGGTGAGATCGAGCGTCGAGACCTTGTGCCCGGCGCGGTCGAACACCCAGACATGCGGCAGCCGCGCGCCCGGCCAGGTCGTCGGCTGATAGTGCAGCTCAGGGTCCTTCTCGAAGCCCGGCTCCGCCTCGCCGTCGGTGACGGCGGCGTTCGAGCGGTAGCGCTGGTTCATCTCGACGCCATGCGCGTCGAACTCGTATTTCTTGAAGGCGATCGCCTGGCGCAGCGCCTCGCGCTGCTTCTCCGCCGCAGGCGTCGCGTCGGCGCGGGCGTCCATGTTCTTCTGGATCTTCTCGTGATCGACGCCGCCATCCATGCCGAGCGCCTCGAAGATCGGGCCGAACTCGGCGATCGACTTGTTGGCGCGGGTCACGATCTGGCGCGCGATCGGCGCCCGCTCGGCCGAGTAGCTGTCGAGGAGGGCCATGCCGGCCTGGCCCTTCACCACTTTGGCGAGCTTCCAGGCGAGGTTGAAGCCGTCCTGGATCGAGGTGTTGGAGCCGAGGCCGTTCGACGGCGGATGACGGTGCGCCGCGTCGCCCATGATGAAGGCGCGGCCCTTCTGCAGATGCGTCGCGAAGCAGTTGTTGACCGTCCAGGTGTTCGCGCCGAGCAGCTCGATCTCGAGCGAGGGATCGCCGACCAGCTGGCGGGCGACGCCGGTCGCGAATTCCGGCGTCACGTCCGGCGGCGGCTGGTTGATGTCGTAGCCCCAGACGATCAGCCACTCGTTCCACGGCCGCACCATGCGCACGAGGCCCATGCCGATGCCGCCGACATCGGCGCCGGGCTGCATGACCCAGTAGAGGACGCTCGGCCGGTGCGCGACATAGCGCGAGAGATCGGCGCGGAAGAGGATGTTCATCGAGCCGCCGACGCCCATCTTCCCTTCGAAGGGCAGGCCGAGATGCTCGGCGACGAGCGAGTTGCCGCCATCGGCGCCGACGAGGAACTTGGAGCGGACCGTGAAGTCCTTGCCCGTCAGGCGGTCGCGCAGCGTCGTCGTGACGCCGTCCTCGTCCTGAACATGGGAGAGATATTCGGTGCTCATGCGCGACTGCGAGCCGCGGGCGCAGGCCGTCTTGAAGAGGATCGGCTCCATGAAGGTCTGCGGGAGGTCGTTCATGAAGCAGGGCGAGGAGAGGAGATGCTCGGCCTTGGAGAGCGGGTGCGTGCCCCAGCTCTTCATGCGGCCGATCTCCTCGCCGGCGAGGCTCTCGCAGAACACGTTCTCACCCATGATCTCCTGCGGCGAGGCATGCATCATCGCCTCGGCCTCGACGTCGGGTCCGAGATCGCGGAGCACTTCCATGGCGCGCTGGTTGGTGATGTGCGCGCGCGGCGTGTTGGCGAGCCAGCGGTAGCGGTTGACGATGAGATTGGCGACGCCATAGCTCGAGAGCAGCGCGGCCGTCGCCGAGCCGGCCGGGCCGGTGCCCACGATGAGGACGTCGGTTTCGATATCGGCCATCAGGTTCCCCCTTGGATCTTCGGCCCGGACAGCCTGCGGCGGACCGGGAACAGGTGCAGGCCGGTGCGGGCGGAGACGAGGCCCCAGAGCCCTTTCGGCGCGAACAGCATGACGGCGATGGCGATGAGCCCGAGCGTCAGCAGGTACCAGCTGCCATAGTCCGCGAGCGCGGAGCGCAGCAGGAAGAAGACGATCACCCCGACGATCGGCCCCTCGATGGTGCCGATGCCGCCGATGACGACGATGAAGATGACGTAGGCGGTCCAGTCTGTGACCGCGAAGGCGGCGCCGGGCGAGATGCGCGCCGTCTGCATGAAGACGAGGCCGCCGACGAGGCCGGTGGCGGCCGCGGCGAGCATGAAGACCGCCCATTTGAGCCGCACCGCGTCGACGCCGACCGATTGCGCGGCGTCGATATTGTCGCGCAGCGCCGCGAGCGCCAGCCCGAGGCGGTTCCTCAGCAGCCAGTAGATGCCGCCGGTGATCGCCACCGCGAGCACGAGCGCCAGCCAATAGGCGAGGATGTCGCGCGCCGCCGCCTCGCGCACGCCGAACAGCGCGCGAACGAGATCGACGCCCATGATGTTGCCCGTCGCCTCGCGCGGCAGCGAGGTGCCGGTGCCGCCGCCGAGCGCCTTCCACTGCGCGACCAGGAGGCGCGTCACCTCGGCGATCACCCAGGTGCCGATGGCGAAATAGGCGCCCTGCAGGCGGAAGGCGAAGAAGGCGGTCGGGATCGCGAGCAGCAGCGCCGCGACGCCTCCTGCGAGGATCGCGACGACCGGATTCCAGCCGAGGAGGATGACGGCGGCGAACATCGCATAGGCGCCGATGCCGACGAAGGCCTGCTGGCCGACGGAGACGAGACCGCCATAGCCGGCGAGGAGATTCCAGAGTTGCGCCAGCGCCAGCATGGTCAGGATGAAGAAGAGGTCCTGGATCGTGCTGCGCGAGACGAAGGCCGGCAGAGCGAAGCCGAGCGCGATCAGCGCCAGCGCGACGAGGCCGGTGATCGTCCCGGCTTTCGTCCGTGTGGTGAGGCGATAGGCCGTGTGCGTGGTCATCGGCGCCTCCTCAATCCACCGCGCGCGGGAACAGCCCGCGCGGCCTGACGAGAAGGACGGCCAGGAAGGCGAGATGACCCGCGAGGATCTGCCATTCCGGGTTGATCGCGGCGCCGAGCGTCTGCGCGACGCCGATGATGATGCCGCCGGCCAACGTCCCCCAGAGGCTGCCGAGACCGCCGATGATCACCGCCTCGAAGGCATAGAGCAGCCGCGCCGGCCCGATCGAGGGATCGAAATTGGCGCGCATGCCGAGATAGAGCGCCGCCACCGTCACCACGACCATTGCAAGCCCGGTCGCGACGGCGAAGACGCGCTTCGGCTCGATGCCCATCAGCGAGGCGGTGACCGGATCGTCGGAGGTGGCGCGGAAGGCTCGTCCCAATGCCGTCTGGTAGAAGACCGCGTTGAGGGCGACGATGACGAGGATCGCCGAGCCGAAGGTGAGGAGCGGCATCACGCCGACCGTGACGACGCCGAGATCGAGCGAGGCGCCTTCGAGCGTTCCGGCCGGAATGCGGCGGCTATCGGCCGAGAAGGCCTCGAGCAGGCCGTTCTGCAGCGCGACCGAGAGGCCGAAGGTGACGAGGAGCGGCGGCAGGATGTCCTTGCCGAGCACGCGGTTCAGCACCAGCGATTGCAGCAGCCAGCCGGCGATGAACATCAGCGGCGCCGCGACGAGAGCCGCCACGAAAGGCGACAGCCCCAGCGCGGAAACGCCGATGAGGATCAGATAGGCGGCGAAGACGATGAGGTCGCCATGCGCGAGATTGACCAGCCGCATGATGCCGAAGACGAGGCTGAGGCCGGCGGCGAACAGCGCATAGAGGCCGCCGAGCAGGATCCCTTGCACGAGGGTGTCGACGATCATCATGCCGCGGCTCCGAAATAGGCGGCATGAATGGCCTCGCGCGACACCGCGCCGGCCGGCGCCGTGAGCGTCACGCGCCCTTCCATCATGCAGTAGATGCGATCGGCAACGGCGAGCGCCTTGCCGATATCCTGCTCGACCAGCACCACGGCCGCGCCGCCGGCACGGATCCTCGGCAGGCTCGCATAGATGTCGCGGATCACCACCGGCGCGAGGCCGAGGCTGATCTCGTCGCAGAGCAGGAGTTCCGGGTTCGACATCAGCGCGCGGCCGATCGCGACCATCTGCTGCTGGCCGCCGGAGAGCGCCGTGCCGGGATTGCGCCGCCGCTCGCGAAGGATCGGGAAGAGATCGTAGATCGCATCGAGATTCCACGGCCCCGCCGCCTTGCGCGCCCCCCCGCCGATGAGGAGGTTTTCCTCGACGCTCAGCGAGGGGAAGAGCTTCCGCCCTTCCGGCACCATGGCGATGCCGCGTTTCAGGATATCGGCCGCCGGCAGCGCGCCGATCGGCTCGCCGCGATGGAGCACCATGCCGGGCTCGTTGCGCAGCACGCCGGTGATCGAGCGCATCAGCGTCGACTTGCCGGCGCCGTTGGCGCCGATGATGGCGACGCATTCGCCGGCTTCGACGCTGACGTCGACGCCGAACAGGGCGCGGAACTGGCCGTAGCTTGCGGTGAGGGCGCGGGTCTCGAGCAGCATCAGACCTCGAGCCCCAGATAGATTTCGCGCACTTCCTTCGAGGCCATGATCTCGTCCGGCGCGCCGATGCCGATGACGCGGCCGAAATCGAGCACCAGCAGCCGCTCGACGACCGAGGTCAGCGCATGCAGCACATGCTCGATCCAGATGATCGTCGTGCCCTGGGCATGGATGCCGCGGATTGTGGCGACCAGCGCCGTGCATTCCGCCTCGGTGAGCCCGCCGGCGATCTCGTCGAGGAGCAGCAGCTCCGGCCCCGTCGCCATGGCGCGGGCGAGTTCCAGGCGCTTGCGATCGAGCAGGCTCAGCGAGCCCGCCACGGCATTCGCCTTCCTCAGGAGTTCCGTCTCGTCGAGGATCCGCGCGCAGTCCTCGACCATGTCGGCCTCGCGGCCGCCGCGCCCGAACGTGGCGGCGGTCAGCAGATTCTCGAACACCGTCAGCCCCTCGAAGGGCTGCGGGATCTGGAAGGAACGGCCGACGCCCATGCGCACGCGCTCCATCGCCGGCAGCCGCGTCACGTCGCGGCCTTCGAAGGTGATGCGCCCGCCGCTCGAAAGGAGGTTGCCGGTGATGAGATTGAACAGCGTCGACTTGCCGGCGCCGTTCGGGCCGATGATGCCGAGCGCCTCGCCCTTTTCGACAGCAAAGGTCAC
Source organism: Allobosea sp. (assembly GCA_017307955.1). Taxonomy (GTDB): domain Bacteria; phylum Pseudomonadota; class Alphaproteobacteria; order Rhizobiales; family Kaistiaceae; genus Kaistia. The sequence continues at coordinate 103,010 of JAFKFV010000022.1, forward strand.
GCCGTCGGCGACCTTCAGGGCGCCGAAGGACTTGGACACGCTGTCGAGGCTGAGGATCATCGGTTCCATGGCCTTTCACGGAGCCAGTTCGCGGATCGGAAGCGGGCGGCGCGCGGCCACCCGCCATGCCCGATCGGCTAGCTGAGCGGCTCCATCTTGCCGGCGGCCGGGATTTCGGGCGCGTTGGAGTTGTCGACGATCACGAGATCGAAGCCGCCCTCCTTCTTGCGCCACTGGCCGCCGACGAGCGGCGTCTTGCAGACATTCTTGGCCGCGAAGGGTGGCACGCCCTTGCCGTCCCAGACGACCTTGCCGACGATGGTCGACATGTCCGTCGCGGCGATCGCGGCGGCGACGCCATCGGCGTCGGTCGGATCGGAGACGCGGCCCATGACATTGGCCGCGACCTCGAACAGCGAGTGAACGAAGCCGATCGGCTGCGTCCAGGGCCGCTTCGTCTCCGCCTCGAAGGCGGCGGCGAGTTCGGCCGAGCTCTGGCCGGTCACCGACGACTTGAAGGGATGCGAAGCCGACCACCACACCTCGGAGGAGAGATTGTTGCCGGCGTCGCCGAGCGTCTCGACCGATTGCGGGAACAGGATCGCCTTGGCGACCGTCACCGCCTTCGGCTTCAGGCCCTGCTGGCGCGCCTGGTTCCAGAAGGTCGTGAAATCCGGCGGGATGACGACGCCGGTGACGATCTCGACGCCGTCGGACTTGAAGGCGTTGATCTGGGCCGTGAAATCGTCGGTCAAGTTCTGGTAGCGGCCGGGATCGACGAGCGAGAAGCCCGCCGCCTCGAGGCCCGGCTTCAGGCCGTTCTTCGGATCGCCCCAGGCATTGCCGTCGGCGTCGTTTGGGAAGAGGCCGCCGACCTTGCCGTTGGTCGCGAGTTGCTTCCACATCGACGTATAGGTCGCGATGATGTCCTCGAGACCCCAGAAATAGTGGAAGGCGTAGTTGAACGGCTTCCACGAGGCCGGGTCGCCGGGATTGCCCTGCTGGCCGATGAACCAGGGCTGCCAGGGCGCCATGGTCGAGACGACCGGCACGCCTTCCGCCTCGCAGGTGGTGGCGACCGGATTGGTGTTCTCCGGCGTCGAGCCGACCAGCATTAGGTCGATCTCGCCGTCGACGATCAGTTCCTTGGCGACCTCGGCGGCGCGGTTCGGGTTGGACTGGCTGTCCTTGACCAGAACCTCGAAATTCTTGCCGGCATCGGAGGCGAGGAACGCCTTGATGTTGAAGGCGTCGCTCTCCGAGAAGCCGGCGAGCGGCCCCGTCTGTGGCGACACATAGCCGAGCTTGATCTTGGCGCCTTGCGCGATGGCGGGCGCGGCAAGGGCGGGGACGGCGAGCGCCGCACCGGTCGCCGCGCCGGCTTTCAGGAAATTGCGTCTCGTGATCATCTTTTCCTCCCTCGTTCTTCTCTTTCCTCAGCCCCCCGGGCGGCGTCCCTCCCACGCCGCCTGGAGGAGATCCCTGATCGCGGGCCGTTCGAGCGGCCGCGGGTTCTGGTAGGCGTTCTTCACCGCGATCGCCGCCGCCCGGTCGAGATCGGCTTCCTCGATGCCGATCTCCTTGAGGCTCTGCGGCGCGCCGATGCGGCGGGCGAAGTCATGGAGGCCACCCGCCGCCGAGCCGCCGCCGAAGGCGTCAGCGATCGGCGCCAGCAATTCGGGCACGGCTTCCTCGTTGAAAGCCGTCGTGTAAGGCAGGAGGATCGCATGCGTCTCGGCATGGGGCGTGTCGAACGAGCCGCCGAAGACATGCGCGAGCTTGTGATGCAGCGCCATCTGGACATAGCCGAGCGCCGTCGAGCAGCACCAGGCGGCGTAGAGCGCCTTGGCCCGTGCCTCATGGTCATGCGGGCTGGCGATGAGCCGCGGGATGCCGTCGCGGAATTCTGCCATCGCGTCGCGGCACATCAGCTCGATCACCGGATTGCGGTCCGGCGCGTAGAACGCCTCCATCGCATGCGCGATGGCGTTCATCGCCGAGGTCACGGTGAGGCCGACGGGCAGCGACAGCGTCAGGTCGACGTCATAGATGACCGTTTCCGGCCGGATGTCCGGGGAGCGGCGCGTCGTCTTCTCGCCATTCGCCGTCTCGCCGAGGATGTCGGTCATCTCCGAGCCGGCATAGGTGGTCGGGATCACGACCTGGTCGGCGCCGGTGCGCACTGCGATCGCCTTGCCGAGGCCGGTCGTCGAGCCGCCGCCGAGGCTGACCACGGCGGTGGCGCCGCTCCTGCGATAGGCCTCGACCGCCTCGGCGGTGACCTCGACCGGCGTGTGCATGACCGCACCGGCGAAGACGCCGGCCGAAAGATCGCCGAGGCTCGCCGCGAGCCGCTCGGCATCCGCCTTCTGATGCGGCGTCGCCAGCACCAGCGCGCGCTCATGCCCGAGGCGGCGCACTTCCTCGCCGGCGCGGGCCATGGTGCCGGAGCCGAACACGACGCGGGTGGTGAGACCGGGAAAGACGAAATTCTGCATCATCGCGGCGCCTCCATGCGGGGGGAGCGGCCGGCGGCGAGATCCTGCAGCATGCCGCGCAGCATCGCGATCTCGGCGTCCGAGACCTCGTGCGGCCGCCCGGGGAAAAGATCCGCGCGGACGACGGCGCCCTGCCCGCCGAGCGAGCCGATGGCATCGCCGGCCGCCTCGGCCGGGATCCAGGGATCGGCATCGGCGCCGGAAAGATAGACCGGCAATCCGCGCGGCGCCGCCTTGGGCCGACCATCGGCGGCGACGCCGACCCGGCAGCCGGTGAGCGCGGCCAGCGCGTCCGGCGCCGGCAGCCCGGCTGAGACATATTCGATGGCGAGGCAGGCGCCCTGCGAGAAGCCGGCGAGGAGCAGCGGCAGGCCCGGATAGACGCCCCGCGCCGCCGTGACCGCCGCCGCCAGATGATCGAGCGCTGTCGCCAGCTCCGCCCGGGCGACGGGCGTGAGCGGATCGACGGCGCGCGCCTGATACCAGGCCCCGTTCGGCGCGCGCGGCAGCACGAAGGCGATGTCGTCCACGCCGAGGCGGGCGACGACATGGGCCTCCATGTCTTCCGGCGTCTGGCCGCGGCCGTGGACGAAGACGCAAAGCGCCTTCGCCGCGGGGCCGCTCGGCCCAAGCCTCAGGGGTCCGGGCTCGGACGTCATGCGAACTCCGCCTGCTCCAGGCCGGCGCGCAGCTCGTCCTCGCGGTCCTTGAACCAGGGCGGGAACACCAGCGTCTTGCCGATCGCGCCCGGAGGCTCGTCCTTGGCCCAGCCTTCCGGCGTCGTCCAGGCGAGCTCGAACAGCGCGCCGCCCGGCGAGCGGACATAGCAGGACTTGAAGTAGTTGCGGTCCTTCTGCTCCGAGATATCGGTGAAGCCGAGGCCCTCGATATGGGCGCGCAGCTTCATCTGGTTCTCTTCGTTGCCGGTGTTCAGCGCCAGGTGATGGATGGTGCCGCCGGCCAGCGTCCAGGTGCCCTGCGGGCTGTCGCGATCGACAATGACTTCGACGCGCTGCACGATGCCATCCGCATCCGGGACGCGGAAGACGAGGCCCTCATGCGTATCGGCCTCCTTCTCCAGCGGCAGTGCGATGGTGAGGAAATCGTCCATGGCGGTGCGGTCGGTCACCGCGATGGCGCCGCCATAGATGCCCTTGATGCCATGGTCGCGGCCGATGCCCTGCTTCTCGTTGGTGATCGGCTCGCGGCTGTCGCCGTCGCTCTCGACGAGCTCGTGCAGGATGCCGCAGGGGTGGGCGAAGGCGACGCGGTCGGCGCCGAAGCGGGTCAGCTTCTTCGCCTCGATGCCGCGCGCATTCAGCCGCTCGACCCAGAAATCGGCTGCGCCGACGGGGATCGACTGCATGATCGTGCGCGACTGGTTGGTGCCGCGCCGGCCGAACACGCCGGGCTTGCGGAACGGGAAGGTCGTGATGATCGTCGAGGCGTCGCCATTCGGCGAGCCGTAATAGAGGTGATAGACGGGGATCACGCCGTCGAAGAGCACCGTGCGCTTCACCGAGTGAAGGCCGAGCGCCTTGGTGTAGAAATCGAAGTCTTCCTGCGCTCCGTCGGTCGACATCGTCAGATGATGGTATCCGCTGACCTGTGCCATGCGTCATCTCCTCCCGGTTTCTTTCATGCGCTGCGGCGATTGCGGGCAGAGCACGAGATTCAAGTCGAGTGTGTAGCGGCGGCGCCCCCGCTCGGAGGCGGCCGGCCGGAATTCCGCGACGAGGCCCTCGCGGACGCCGAAGATGGCGTCGCGGCTGATGGCCGGGTCGCTGCCGTCGAAGATGTGCGTCGTGAGCGTCTCGTGGCCCGGCGACGTCACGCGGAAATGGATATGCGCCGGCCGCTCGAGGCCGATGCCGAGCGCTGCCATCAGCCTTCCGACCGGCCCGTCGGCGGGCAGGCTGTAGCCCTTCGGCCGCACGGTCGCGAAGTGGAAGCGACCCTCGCCGTCGGCGACGAAACGGCCGCGGAGATTATGTTCCGGCTGCCGGTCCGGCTCCTGGTTCTCGTAGAGCCCCTCGGCATTCGCCTGCCAGACCTCGACGCGGGCGCCAGCCAGCGGCGCGCCATCGAGGCTCGCCACCCGCCCGCTCACGACGAGCGGCTCGCCGCGGCCGTCGCGCGAGATGCTGGCGCCGAGCGGCAGTTCCGGCACGTCGGGGCGATAGAAGGGGCCGGCGAGCGTGTTCGGCGTCGCGCCTTCGGGGCGCGGATGATTGAGCCGCTCGATCAGCGAGGAGACACCGATGACATCGGCGAACAGCACCCATTCCTGGCGCCGCGCATCGGCATAGTGGCCGACCTCGGTCAGGAAATCGATCGCGATGCGGAATTCCTCGCTGCTCGGCCGCAATTGCGTGACGAGGGCATGCAGCATGCCGACGCCGGCCGTCGCGGTCTCGGCGAGGCGGAGCGGCGTATCGGGAGCGAGCCGGGCAAGAAACGCCTCGGTCGCGAAGGCGCCGGCATCGGCAGCCGCCGCGTCGGCGGCGTCCGAGATGTCACGCGGGACTTCGAGGGCGGCATCGGCGCGCCCGTTGGCGTGGCCGCGTGCGCGCTCCCTTCCCTCAGCGCCTCCCTGTCCCTGGCTCTCGCCCTGGCCGTGCATTCCCGCGGGGCCTCCCTTCCCCTTGGATGAAGGCGTAGCACGCGCTTATGCGAGGCTTGATGAGTTGTCGCGCGGTCAATATAGCATTTTGGTATGAGGCTGAACGAGCGCCATTTGATGCAGCTCGCCGCCGTGCTCGATGCCGGCGGCGTCTCCGAAGGAGCCGCCATGCTGGGCCTGACCCAGCCGGCGGTGAGCCGTTCGCTCGCCATGCTGGAGGCGCGGGTCGGCGAGCCCCTGTTCATGAAGGGTCGACGCCCGCTGCAGGCGACGCCGCTCGGCGCGCAGCTCGCCGCGCAGGGCCGTGTGATGATCGCCGCCTCGCGCAAGGCCTCCGACGCCGTGCAGGGCTTCATGAAGGGCACCAAGGGCGTCGTGCGCGTCGGCGGCGTGCCCTTCTTCATGGATGCGATGATCAGCCGGATGATCGGCGAGTTCCAGAACCACGAGCCGGAGATCACCATCCAGCAGAGCTATCTGAACCTGCCGGAGATGGTCTCCGCGCTCGAAGGCAGGCAGATCGATCTCGGCATCGTGCCGATCGGCGTGCTCGATCTCGGGCCGGGCTTCGAGTTCACCGAGATCCTGCCCGGCCGCAACATCGTCGCCTGCCGCCCGCAGCATCCGCTGCTGCGCAACCGGCGTCTCCGCGCCCACGACCTGACGAGCTTCCCCTGGGTCGCGCCGCTGCCCGGCTCGCCGCTGATGTCCGACCTGCAGATGATCCTGATGAGCATCGGCATGTCGGATCTGAATGTGCGCTATTCAGGCGGCTCGCTGATGAGCGTCATCAACTACCTGGCCGAGACCGATGCGCTGGCCGTGCTGCCCTTCTCGGTCGTCTTCGCGCAGCGCAAGGAAAACCGCGTCACGGTCCTTCCCTACGAGATCCCGCAGCCCAACCGCTCCCTCGGCATCCTCCGCCGCACCGGAGGCCCCCGCTCCGCCGCCGCCGAACGCTTCGCGGGCTATGTCACCGCGGCGTTCGAGGACCTGAAGCACATCATCAAGCGGCACGAGAACGCGGTGGTCTGGGGGAGGTAGGGGTGTCACATCGCAGGAAATGGTGCTGCAAGGTTAGATTTGAACTCGCCCCACTCGATACACCAATGCAACTGACGACAGTCACGCACCCAACTTAGCGTTGCGACAGCCTCGCAGAATCAACGCGAACCGGTATTCTCTCTAGAGGCAACCCGGAGGGGGAAAGAATGAATCTGGTCCATATCGGACACTTGGGCGCGGGCGGCTTTGGCGCGGTTGATCGGGTGAGAGAGTCGTCGACAAACTTGGAGTTCGCTCGGAAGACATTCATCCCGCCTCCCGGCCTTAGTGGCCAAATGCAGGACAACGTTCGTAAGCGATTTATTCGCGAGGTCCGAACGCAATCTGGAATTCGCCATCGCAACATAGTGCCGATAGTTTACGCGGAACCAGGGGCCGCACCCCCATTCTATCTCATGCCGATAGCAAACAGCAGCCTTCAAGATGATCTGAACAACGACCGATCTCTTGGAGGGAATTGGCTTCAAGCAATAGTCGACATCGTTGCTGCACTAGATGAAATGCACGGGATGGGAATATACCACAGGGACCTAAAGCCGCAGAATGTCCTCAGATACAGTTCCGGAGACACAGCCCATCAGCCATACTATGCTGTTTCCGATTTTGGACTCATTGCTATGGAAGAGTCGCGAGTTTCTTCGTTAACCATGACGGGAATGATAAAGAATACTGACTATTATACAGCTCCAGAGATTACGTCAGACCTTCGTAGAGCGTCACCGCAGTCGGATATTTATTCACTTGGCTGCATACTTCACGAAATGATTGGAACAAAGCCACGCGTTCCATGCCAAGATATACGCGAAGACGGGCCGTATTCGCAAATCCTTCTGAATTGCACGCGATCCGACCCAGCACGGAGGTTCCGATCAGTCCGAGACGTTCTTGACGCAATTATAGTTGCAAATGCCGGCGACGCAAAAACAACCGTCACCGTCAACCTACCATTCACAGAACAGCTCTATTCTGGCGGTAATATTGATGAATCGGGCTGGAAAGAACTTATTGAATACGTTGAAGATCATGAGAATACATACGAATCATCATCTATATTAAGTCGAGTATCGTTAATTCAAGTGAAGCAGTTATGGGAGCAATTTCCCATGCTTGGCGATCGGTTCGGCCTAGCTTATGCGAACTGGGTGCGCGAGACTGCGCTGAGGTTCGACCATTGTGATTACGTGGCTAACGTAGTGGAACAGATACTGCAGTGTGCGGACTATGGAACCAAAGTTGAGTGCCTGATGGCCTTGCTCAGGATGGGGACCAGCCACAATCGATGGTATGTCGAGCGAAAATTCTATTCGCTCTGTGGACCAGGAATGGATGAAGGACTGGCCAAGCGGCTGGCCGTAGAGTTTAGGGCAGCCGGGCCAGCCGTTTGCCGAATGATCGATCACCTGGAGCACTCCATCTCAGCGACGCGCGATGCAATGCACCCCAATCTTGTGCAGACGCTCCATGAAGTGTGCCGATGAGGCCAACCTACTCGCTCCGCTCTGAGCGCGGGCCTAGACAAAAGAACGAGGATGCCGCTGGTGTTTTCGTTAGCGGGCCCAGCTTGGGTTTCGTCGTCGCGGACGGGGTTGGTGGCCACGGCGGCGGGGAAGTCGCTTCTAGAATCGCCGTGGACATGTTCGAGCAGGCTCTCCTCGCAAGCCCGCATGATTTGAATCTAGTACAGCTGATGCTCGCAATCCATTATCGCGTTGTCGAAAGGCAGGGCCAAGATCCTGCATGGCGAAGCATGGCCACCACGTGTACCTCGGGTGTGATCCGCGACTCGCGCTTGGATTTTGCCCATTGTGGGGATACTCGGTTGGTGTTGCAGCGAGGCAAAGGCATACGCCGGCTCACAGTCGACCACACAGAGGCCCAGCAGCTCCTAACCTCCGGCCAGCTAACCCCCACCGAGTTTCGCAGCTACCCACGAAAGAATATCCTGACCAGTGCGTTGGGCGTGCACGGGACGCCGCACATAGATCAGGGCATCATCAAACTTGAGACTGGGGACCGCGTCATGTCCTTTTCCGACGGCGTGTACGGCAGGCTCCCTTTGCGTGCCCTGAAGACACTCTCCGATCGCTGTTCGGACGCTGAGGGTTTGGTGGACGCGGTGGTCAACGAGGTCAACCGGCGTAAGCCTAACGACAATTTCTCGATTGTTGCCGTTTTCTGCAGCTAAGCAGGCCCTCCGCACCGGGCATGAATCAGCACCGGCTGGTGGTCGGCTGCACATTTGCGACACCACTGCATCACGCTCCTGTATCACAGACAGAGCGAAACTAGGCCTCGAATTGCCGCAGTTTCCCAGCGAGATCAAGAGCTTGAAATGGTGCTGCAAGAGAGGATTGAACTCTCGACCTCACCCTTACCAAGGGTGTGCTCTACCACTGAGCTACTGCAGCGCCGGGGCGCGGGAGCGGGGCTCCGGCGCGGACGGCGGCCTATCTGCCACAGAGGCGGCGGGGGATCAAGCCGCCTTCGGACACCAAGTCGCGATTGCCGTGGTTTCCCACCGACTTCGAGGCGCGCGCACCGGTCCGTCCGGCCGTTTCGCGGCGGTTGCGCCGGCGGTCCTTCGTCGCTTCTGCGCTTTGCGATCGCTGCGCCCCCCCTGAGCGTCATGCCCGGGCTTGACCCGGGCATCCACGACTTGCTTGCGCGGCGTGGCGCAAGGGATGAAGTCAGGAAGACGTGGATGGCCGGGACGAGCCCGGCCATGACGGCCGGCGAGGTGTTGCCGCTGCCCGTCACGCACGCTCGGGAGGAACACACCCCTGCCCCTGCCCCTGCCCCTGCCCCTGCCCCTGCCCCTGCCCCTGCCCCTGCCCCTGCC
>JAFKFV010000023.1 GCA_017307955.1 Allobosea sp.
CCCGCCGTCCGGCGAGGTCGTCGAGACCGTCGAACGCCTCCTTGCAGTAGATCACCTGGGCCGGGTAGGCGTAGATGCCGAGCAGCACGATGCCGTAGCGATCGAGCAGCAGCTCCCGCATGTGCTCGCGATAGGCGTCGACGGTCCGGCGGAGCGACGGCCGGTGACGCGCCTGCTGTTCGCGAGAGATGCGTTCAAGATCACCGATGATCCGGTGGCGGACGTATGCCGAGAGTTCCTGAGGCGCGCTGCCGGCTCGCTGCCTGCGGCCGAGGATGTCGTCGCGGGGCCGGTCGGCTTCGACGAATGGTGCGAAGGTTTCCGTCTCGTGCAGGCGCGGGAGGTGTGGGCGACGTTCGGTGATTTCGTGAAACGCGCGAAGCCGAACCTGGGACCAGGCATCAAGGAGAGAATCGCGTTTGCCGCGACCGTCACGGCCGAGCAGGCGGCACAGGGGAGCAAAGCCGTCGAGGCCGGGCGACGGTACATCCGCGGGCTGCTTTCTCCCGGCGCGGTGATGGTGATGCCATGCGCCGCCATGAACTCGTAGAGCACATAGAGCGAGACGAGCTGGCCGAGCGGCTGGATGCGGCTTCCTTCCGGCATGTCGGCGGCGAGCGTCGGCAGCCAGCCGATCTCGCCCGAAAGGCCTGTGACGCCGTGATGGCAGACGCCGTCCAGCACGACCGCGCCGCCGAGACCCGAGCCGATGAAGATGTAGAAGAAGCTGCGGCTCTCGACGCCGAGCCCGTAATTGAGTTCGCCGATCGCGGCGGCGATGGCGTCGTTCTCGATATAGAGCGGCAGGTCGGTGAAGGCCGCGACACGGCCGCGCACGTCATAGCCGGTCCAGGAGGCATAGGCGGCCGGCATGCCCGGGAAAGGGATTTCGCCGAGCCAGTCGGGCAGCGCGATGCCGAGGCCGGCGAGGCGGCGCTCGTCGATGGTGCGGCGTCGCTTGAACGTCGCGAAGGCCTCCTCGATCAGGCCGATCGCCTGTTCGGGCAGCGCGAAGGCGACCTCGGTGTGGATGCGCCCGCGCACCGCGCCCGAGGCGTCGATCGCGACCACGGCGACATGGTCGCGCGCGATATAGGCGCCGATCGAGTGGCAGCCGTCGGGATTGATCTCGAGTTCGATCGAGGGCTGGCCGGGCTGGCCATGGCGCCGCCGGGCCTCGAGCACGAGTTTCTCGCCGATCAGCCGCTCGGCGATGCGGGTCACGGTCTGCTTGGTGAGGCCGGAGCGCTGCGCGAGCTCGGTGCGCGAGATCGGCTGGTGGCGTTGGATCGCGCGGAGGATCACGCCGCGATTGTGGCTCGCGGCGAGCTCGGAATTCGAGCCGGTCAGGTCGTTCATCGTGCGCTCTGCTTGCCGCATCACGCCCGCCGAAGCAAGGAGCCAAAGGGCACGGCGCCCGGCCGCAAGGATCGGCCGGACGCCGCGGGATCGTCGCTCAGCCGGGCACGCGGCCCGGCCGGCATCAGCGCGCGAGGCGGAGGCTGCGCACCTCGAACGGGCGGATACCGAAATCGCCCTCGCGCTCAACCGCCTCCTCGAGGAGGTTCACGTCGCCGGCGACCTTCCAGCCGCCCGTCGGCGCGACGTCGAGCGCACCGCGCCCGCCCGCCGGCTCATAGACGCGCAGCACCACATCGGCGCTGTCCTCGGCCGGCTTCAGGCCGGCGAGCGCCACCTTGTGGCCGGAGACGGCGACCGGCGTCACCGTGCCGATCGCCGCGCCTTCCGCCGGAGCGGAGAGGAGCGGCTGGTTGAGGTCTTCCGCCTCGGTGAGCACGCCCGCCGCGAACCAGTCCCCGCCATGCGGCATCAGCGCATAGGTGAAGGTCTGCTCGCCCTCGTCGGCGACCGGGTCGGGATAGATCGGCGAACGCAGCAGGCTGAGCCCGAGCACATTGCCGCGCGCGCTGTGGCCGTATTTGCCGTCGTTGAGCATCGCGACGCCGAAGCCCGGCTCCGAAAGATCGACGAAGCGGTGGCCCGGAACCTCGAACTTCGCCGCGTCCCACGAGGTGTTGCTGTGGGTCGGGCGGCGGACGATGCCGAAGGCGCATTCGAACGTCGCGTGATCGGCGCGGACCGCGACCGGCGTCAGGGTGCGGAGCAGGACGCGGCGGTCATGCCAGTCGATATGCGTCTTGATGTCGAGGCGCGGCGCATTGGCCCAGAGCGTGTAGGTCTGCGTCACCACGGAGTCGCGGAAGCGCTTCACCACCTTGATCGCTGCCCGGTGCGGGCCGCGCTCGACGACCGAGATGCTCTCGACCTCGGTCAGTTCCTGGCCGTTCGCCGTGTAGTCGTCCTCGACGTCCCAGGCGTCCCAGTTGCGCGGCTTGTCCATGGGATAAGCGACGAGCTGGTTGCCGCGGCCGGCCAGCGCCTCGCGGCCGGTGCGCTTGTCGATGAGGCTGGTGACCGTGCCGTCCTTGCCGATGATCGCCCGGATATGGGCGTTCTCGAGCCGGTCCTCCGAAACGGTGAGGCCGGCGGCCGGCGCCAGATCGGCCTTGCCGATGACGGAGATGCCGAGCGGCGCGACGGTCGAGGCCGCGGCGACCGGACCCTCGGGGCCCTCGAAGCGGACGGCGCGCGGGCCGAGCGTCGGATTGACGATCGCGACCGCATCCTTCGCCTCGCCCTTCGGCAGCTTGGCGACGAGCGCGGCGAGCGCCTCCTTCTGGCGGGCGATGCCGGCGTCGCGGGCCGCGGCCAGCTCGTTCTCGGCGTCGATATAGACCTCGCGGACACCCGAGCCCGGCAGGATGTCGTGGAACTCGTTCTTGAGCACCGCGTGCCAATGCGTCTCGAGGCTCTCGGGCTTTTCGGCGCCGAGCAGCATGCCGAGCGAGGAGATCGTCTCGGCGGTGATGAGCGCGCGCTCCGCCTCGCGATGCTTCTTCTTGGTGCCGCTCTGCGTCGTCAGCGTCGCGCGGTGCAGCTCGAGATAGATCTCGCCGAGCCAGACCGGCAGGTCGGCCGGAACGCCCTCGTGAGCCCGGGCGAAGAAATCCTCGACCCGCGCCGGCGCCAGCGCCGGAACGGCCGGGAAATCGGCGAGCTGGGCCTGGCGCTCCAGCATCTCGGGCGTGACGCCGCCGCCGCCGTCGCCATGGCCGACCGCGAGCAGGCTCTCGTCATGCAGCGTCTTGCCGCGGAAGTTCTGCCAGGTGCCGATGATCGCCTTCGGCTCGGTCGAACCGTTGTAGCCGTGCACCGGATTGTCGAAGGTGTGGGCAAGCACGCGGCTGCCGTCGAGGCCTTCCCACCAGAAGAGGTCGTAGGGGAAGCGGTTGGTCTCGGACCAGTTCACCTTGATCGTGAAGAACGAGTCGACGCCCGCCTGACGCAGCAGCTGCGGCAGCGCGCCCGAGAAGCCGAAGCAGTCCGGCAGCCAGCAGACGCGGTGGCGCGTGCCGAACTTCGCCTCGAAATAGCGCTGCCCGTAGAGGAGCTGGCGCACGAAGCTCTCGCCGGTCGGCATGTTGGTGTCGGGCTCGACCCACATCGCGCCGATGGTTTCCCACTGGCCGCCCTTCACTGCTTCCTGGATGGCCTTGAAGAGATCGGGGTCGTCGCGCTCGATCTGGTCGTAATAGGCGGCCGTCGACTGGTTGAAGACGAAGCTCGGGAACTGCTTCATCAGTTGCAGCGCGGTGTTGAAGGTGCGGCGCGCCTTGCGGCGGGTCTCGTCATAGGGCCACAGCCAGGCGAGATCGATATGCGCATGGCCGGTGATGGCGAGCTTGCCCTGCTGCGGATAGCGGGCTTTCAGCGCCTTGAGCTTCTCGCGCAGCGCCTCAAGGGCGGCGACGACGCTGGCGCGCTGGTCCTGGCGGAGCGCATCCGGATTGGATTTCAGCTCCGGCATTTCCCAGATGCGGCGCTGGCCGGCCTGCGGCGCGGTGCGCGCGACATAGTCGGCCGTCGCGGACGGCCAGTCGAGCGCGGCGAAGGTCTCCTCGGCCGCCTTGATGAGATGCGGGACGACTTCGTGGTCGCCGAGATAGGTCGCGGCCTCGAACACCTGCGTCAAAAGGAGGTGCAGCTCGTGCACCGGCTTGTCGATCAGCGCCACATGCGCCTTGGTGAGACGCGGCTCGCGCACCGGCTCGCCGAAGGGCAGGCGCGCGACGGCGTCGATGTCGATCGCGAAGCGCTTGCCGGGGACCGGAAATTCCTGATGGTTCGGATCGAGGCCGAAGCGCTCCGTCGCGCCGCCCCCGGCGGAGAGCGCGATGAGGCTCTCGCCGCCGATATTCAGCATCAGGCGGGTATCGTCGATGTTCCAGTGATCGGGAACGACGGCGGTCGCGGCCATCTTGCGGACGCCGTCGCGGCGCGGCCAGAAGCCGCCGAGCGCGATCGGCTCGCCGTCGAAGGTCCAGCCTTCGACCGGGGCCGTCTCGCGCTCGCGCCAGAACGACAGTTCCTCGACGCGCACATGGATGCGATCCAGCCGCTGCTGGAGGGTGAGGGCCATCGGAATTCTCTCTCCTGAGGGGGGTAGCGGAAATTGAGGCTGCCGGTCAGCCCTTCACGGCTCCGGCGGTCAGCGCACCGACGATCATCCGCTGCAGGAGCAGGAAGGCGACGATGGCCGGGACGACGGCGACGAGACAGGCGGCCGCCAGAACCTGCGTCGACGACGCGTTCGACGTGCCGGCGAAGGTGAAGATCGCGACCGAGATCGGCAGTTTTGAGTCGGTGGTCAGCAGCAGGAACGGAACGAGGAACTGCGACCAGTTGAGGATCATGATCAGGATGAAGGCCGAAGCGAGGCCGGGCGCCACCAGGGGCAGCGTGATGCGCCAGAAGATGCCGAAGCGCGAGCAGCCGTCGATCTGCGCCGCCTCCTCGAGCGACTTCGGAATGCCGTCGATCGAGCTCTTCAGCAGCCAGACGGCCATCGGCAGGCTCACCGCGATGTAGATCATCGTCACGCCGAAATGGCCGTCGAGGAGCCCGAGCGTCGCCATGTAGCGGTAGAGCGGCACGAGGATGACGAGCGGCGACACCATCTGGAAAGCCAGGATGGACATCATCAGCGAGCTGCGGCTCTGGAAATGGAAGCGCGAGAACGCATAGGCGGCGGGCGCCGCGACGATGAGGCAGCCGATGCCGCCGAGCGCCGAGAGCTTCAGCCCGTTCCACAGATAGTTCATGAAGGCCGGGTCGGAGAGGATCTGCTCGAAATTGCCGAGCGTCGGCCGCTTCGGAATGAACCGGCTGGCGCCGAGGAAGACCTCCTGCCGGGTGCGCAGGGCCAGCGACAGCAGCCAGAGCAGCGGCACCAGGAAGAAGGCGGCGATGATGATCGCGATCAGGTAGGTCGCGAGGTCCCAGAGCTTTTCGCGGGATTCCGAAGTCATTCGTTGGCCTCCCGGCGCGGCAGGAACGACGCATAGCCGACGGCGAGCACGAGGCTGATGAGGAGCATCAGCACGGAAAGCACGCTGCCGCCCGCGAGGTCGAGGTTCCGGAACACGGTGTTGAAGGTGTAGAGCGACAGCACTTCGGTGGCGCGGCCGGGGCCGCCGCCGGTCAGCGAGATGATCGCATCGAAGGTGTTGAGCGTCGCGATGGTGATGAGGATCGAGTTGACGAGGATCGCGGCGCGCATCTGCGGCAGCGTGATGAAGCGGAAGCGCTGCCAGCCATTGGCGCCGTCGACGCTCGCCGCCTCGTAGAGCGTGTTGTCGATGCCCTTCAGCGCCGCGTAGAACACGATCATCGAGAAGGCGGTGCCGCGCCAGACATTGGAGACGATCGCCGAGATCATGGCGATGCCCGGATCTGACAGCCAGGCGACCGGCTGGATCGCCATCATGCGCAGCACGCTGTTGATGGCCCCGAACGGCGCCTCGCTGAACAGCATCTGCCAGATGAGGCCGTTGGCGATGCCGGGGATGACCCAGGCGATGAGCACGATGGTGCGCAGCGCGGTCATGCCATAGAGCCGCCGCCGCTCGCCGCGCATCACGAGGACGGCGATGCCGAGCCCGAACAATTGCTGGCCGACGACGCTGCCGGCCGTGAAGACGAAGGTGGTCCACAGGATGTCGGGCAGCGCCGGATTGGCGATCAGCGCGACGAAGGAATCGACCGTGTAGTGCTCCTCGCCGCCGCGCAGGCTCGCATTGGTGAAGGCGAGCCGCAGCACGTCGAAGATCGGGTAGAGATAGAAGACGCCGAGCAGGATCGCGACCGGCAGCAGCCAGGAGAAGGGGTTCTCCTCGATGCGCCGCATGAGGCTCGACCGGGGCATGTTGCCGCGTCGGCCGCCAATGGCTGCCTCACTCACCGTCATGCCGCAGGCCTCCCAACCAATGCGTCCGTCAGATCGTCGTCGAGATGCAAGGTCCCGGCGGAGGCCGCCGGGACCGAGCTCATGCTTGGGCTATCGGCCTCAGAGGCGCGAATAGGCGGCCTGGACGGCGGTGTTGGCCGCGTCGAGAGCGGCTTCCGGCGTCTTGGCGCCCGTGAGCACGTCACCCATCATCACCTGGATCTGGTTCGAGATCTCGGGATAGATCGGCACGCCCGGACGGGCCTGGCCGTCGACCAGCGCCGCGGCGAAGGCCTTGTTCGCGTCCGACTTGAAGACGTCGAACTTGTCATACTGCGCCTTCGAGGTCGGAAGCTGCTGCTGCAGCGCATTGCCCGGACCCGAATAGATCTCCTTGGCGATGCCGGCGCACATGGCGACCTTCTCGGGATCGGACGAGAACGCGCCGATCGTCCAGCCGCCCGTACCCGTCGAGCGCTGGTCCTTGGTCGGGCCGGGGATCGGCGAGAAGGTCCACTTCTCGAACTCTTCCGGCTCGAGCGTCGACTTGAGCTGGGCGAGCTGCCAGTTGCCGCCGATGAAGAGGGCGGTGGTACCCGCCGCAGCCGCGGCGTTGAACTCGTCATAGTTGACGATCGTGGCGACGCGCTTCGGAGCGGCGCCCGAGTCGACGAGGTCCTTGAAGTAGTTGACGGCCTTCAGGAACTTCTCGCGGTTCTCGCCCTCGGCGAAGATCGGCTTGCCGTTGTCGTCGACGAGCTTGCCGCCCTGCGCCCAGAAATTGGCGAGCCAGTCGAAGGTCGTGCCTTCCCAGCGGCCGCCATTGACGAGCACGCCTTCCATGCCCTTGTCCTTGGAAGCGATGGCCGCGGCCTTCAGCTCTTCCCAGGTCTCCGGCGCCGTCGGGACGATGTCCTTGTTGCGGTAGAGAACGCGCAGGTCGGTGTCCCACCACCAGGCGTAGATCTTGCCGTCCTTGCCCGTGATGCCCTCGCGGACGAACGGGAAGAGGTCGTCGATCTCGGCCTGCGTGAAGTGGTCGTTGAGCGGCTTCAGCACGCCGGCGTTCATGAAGAGCGCCAGCACGAAGCTGTCGACGGCGGCGCAGTCCGGACCCGAGCCCGACTTCGCCTGCTCCAGCATGCGCGCCTGCTCCTGGCCGATATTGTCGGACATGCGCTCCAGCTTGATCTGCCAGCCGGGGTGCTTCTGGATGAAGTCGACGAAGAGCTTCTGATAGCCCTCGGCCACGGCCGGGTCGGTGTTGCCGGGGCCGTCGCCGGTCAGGCGGAAGCTCAGGACCTTCGGCGCATCGGCCGGGCCGACGCGGTCCTTGGTGATGAGGTCCTGGGCCAGCGCCGCGCCGGCGACGCAGGTCGCCACGGTCGCCAGAAGGGCGACGCGGAGGGATCTTCTCATGTCTCGCAACTCCTCAAGAAGCGGTTTCCAATCCGGGACCGGCCTCCCGCCGGTCCCGACACGCCTGTCTGCGGCGCTTGGGCGGCAATAAATCACTTTGTTTTCGTTTCGGCAATGAGGAAACCGCGCGCCGCTGTGGATGGCCGGGGCGGTTCCGGCAGGCGGTGAGCGTGGGGCGGGGCTGACTCAGCCGGCCTTTCCGACCAGCGCGCCGTCGCGGTCGAAGACGAGGATGTCGAGTGCGATGGGCGAGCCGGACACAGCCCGCGCGGCGGTCGTGTGGGCCGCCTCGGCGATGGCGGTGCCTAGATCGATGCCGTCGCCGCCGGCGAGCGCGAAGGCCTCGGCTGCGGTATTCGCGCCGGCGATCGCGGCGGCGAGGGCAGGGCGGCCGCCATGCTCGGCTGCAAGGCGGCCAAGGAAGGCGAGGTCGACGCTGCCGCGCTTCGAGTGGAGGTCGAGCAGGCCCTGGCCAAGCTTAGCCATCTTGCCGATGCCGCCGGCAATGGTGACGCGCGGCACGGGATGGGCCTTCAGATATTTGAGCATGCCGCCGACGAAATCGCCCATCTCGAGCAGCGCCTCGTCGGGCAGGCCATAGAGCGCCTTGACGGCGGCCTCCGAGGTCGAGCCGGTCGAGCCCGCGACATGGGTGAGGCCGATCGCGCGGGCGACGTCGATGCCGCGATGGATCGAGTGAATCCAGGACGAGCAGGAATAGGGGATGACGATCCCCGTCGTGCCCAGCACCGAAAGGCCGCCGAGAATGCCGAGCCGGCCGTTCAGCGTGCGCTCGGCCAGCTTCTCGCCGCCGGGGATCGCGATTTCGACGACGATATCCTTGGGGCAGTCCGGGACCTCGGCGAGCGCGGCTCGGATCATCGCGCGCGGCACCGGATTGATTGCCGGCTCGCCCGGCGCCAGCGCGAGGCCCGGCCGCGTGACCGTGCCGACGCCCTCGCCGGCGGCGAAGCGAAGGCCAGTACCGGGCGGTCCGCGCCGCACGCTCGCCACCACCAGTGCGCCATGCGTGACGTCGGGATCGTCGCCCGCATCCTTGACGATGCCAGCGCTCGCCGCGCCCTCCGAAAGACTCGTGGTCGCCAGTGTGAAGCCGGCGCGCCCGCCGCGCGGCAGCGGAATCTCGACGGGATCGGGAAAACCGTGGCCGACCAGCGCCGAACAGGCGGCCTTCGCCGCCGCAGCGGCGCAGCTTCCCGTCGTCCAGCCGCGCCTCAGCGGGCCGGCCGGAACGCCGTCATCCGTCGTCTCTTCGGCTGCGTGTTGATCCTCGGACACGGCCTCCTCTATACCGCCCCAAGCTGCTCCCGTCACGAAAGGCGGTCATGTCGACCCGCGGTCTCATCCTGTCGGCAATCCGCTCGGGTTCGGGCAAGACCGTCGTCGCCACGGCGCTGGTCGCCGCGCTGCGGCGGCGCGGGCTTTCCGTCGCGACCGCGAAGAGCGGGCCGGACTATATCGATCCCGCCTTCCATGCTCTGGCTTCAGGCCGGCCGAGCCCCAATCTCGACACTTGGGCGATGCCGCCGGAGCTACTCGATATCGTCGCGACCCATGCGGCGGCGCGGGCCGATCTCTTCGTCATCGAGGGTGCGCTGGGGCTATTCGACGGCGTTGCAGGGCCGCGCGGACGGCGCGGCGCCACGGCCGATCTCGCGGCGCGGTTTGCCCTCCCCGTCGTGCCGGTGCTCGATGTCTCGGGCCAGTCGCAGACGGTCGCCGCCGTGCTGCGCGGGCTGATGGCGCATGAGACAGGCGTCCGCATCGCCGGCGTGATTCTCAACCGCGTGGCGAGCGAGCGCCACCGGGCGCTCATTGCCGATGCGGTCGCCGAGATCGGCTTGCCGGTGCTCGGTGCCGTTCTGCGCGATGCAGCCCTCGCGCTGCCCGAGCGCCATCTGGGGCTCGTCCAGGCCGAGGAACAGGCCGATCTCGAGGCGCGTCTTGCCGCCGCCTCCGACGTCGTCGAGCGCAGCATCGACTGCGATGCGCTGGTCGCGCTGGCCGAGCCGCTCGCGATCGCGACCAGCGCCGCCCGCCGGCTGCCGCCGCCCGGCCGGCGCATCGCGCTCGCCCGCGATGTGGCCTTTTCCTTCGTCTATCCGCATCTCCTCGAAGGCTGGCGCGCCGAGGGGGCCGAGATCGTTCCCTTCTCGCCGCTGGCGGACGAGCCGCCCGGCGCGGATTGCGACGCCTGCTGGCTGCCCGGCGGCTATCCGGAGCTGCATGCCGGGCGCCTCGCCGCGAACGGGAACTTTCTCGACGGCCTGAGGCGCTTCGCGGAGACGCGGCCGGTGCATGGCGAGTGCGGCGGCTACATGGTGCTCGGCGAGGGGCTCGTGGATGCCTCGGGGCAAAGGCACCGGATGGCGGGGCTGCTCTCGCATGCAACGAGCTTCGAAACCCGCCGCCTTTCGCTCGGCTATCGCGAGGCGCGCCTCCTGGCCGATGGTCCGCTCGGCCCGGCGGGTAGCCTCGTCCGCGGCCATGAGTTCCGCTATGCGCGCGAGATCGAGACCGGCGGCGACGCGCCCTTCGCGGAGATCGCCGACGCCTCGGGCCGGTCGTTCGGCCCGGGCGGCGGGCGCCGCGGCCTCGTCACCGGCAGCTGGTTCCACGCCGTCGCGCCGGCCTGACGAGCGTCAGCCTCAGGGCCCTCCGGCCGGCCCTCTTTTTTCGTCAGAGGGCCATCCCATATAGGCCTCATCACCCCCAGCGCCGCTCTCTCTGGACGCCGGCCTGCATTCGCCCAACTATGCGATTGCACTGCAGCGAGTTTGTCGGCAGGATTCCCTTATGCCACGTGCGATCGGTCTGACATGAGCAAGGACATCCGTCGATCCGAGGATGGCGATACCGGCACCGGCATCGCCACCAAGGCGAAGCCGAAGACCAAGCGGCCGAGCCTCTATCGCGTGCTTCTCTTGAACGACGACTACACGCCGATGGAGTTCGTCGTGCATGTCCTCGAGAGATTCTTCAACAAGTCCAGGGAAGAAGCGACGCAGATCATGCTGCACGTGCATCAGCATGGCGTGGGGGAGTGCGGAGTATTCACATACGAAGTGGCCGAGACGAAGGTCACCCAGGTGATGGATTTCGCGCGCAAACACCAGCATCCGCTGCAATGCGTGATGGAAAGGAAGTGAGGTCCTACCGTGCCGTCATTCTCCAGAAGCCTTGAAAAGGCACTTCATCAGGCTCTCGCTTTCGCCAACGAGCGCCATCAGGAATATGCGACGCTCGAACATCTGCTGCTGGCGCTGATCGAGGATCAGGACGCAGCCGCCGTCATGCGCGCCTGCAATGTCGACCTCGACGTGCTGAAGCGCAGCCTCGTCGACTATATCGACACCGAGCTCGCCAATCTCGCGCGCGGTCCGGAAGAGGATTCGAAGCCGACCGCCGGCTTCCAGCGCGTCATCCAGCGCGCGGTGATCCATGTCCAGTCGTCCGGTCGCGAAGAAGTGACCGGCGCCAACGTGCTCGTCGCGATCTTCGCCGAGCGCGAGAGCCATGCCGCCTATTTCCTGCAGGAGCAGGACATGACGCGGTATGACGCGGTCAACTATATCTCGCACGGCATCGCCAAGCGCGCCGGCATGAGCGAGAGCCGGCCGGTCCGCGGCGTCGACGACGACGCGGCGACGGTCGAGAGCCGCGACGACTCCTCCAAGAAGAAGGCCGATGCGCTCGACGCCTATTGCGTCAACCTCAACGAGAAGGCCAAGAAGGGCAAGATCGACCCGCTGATCGGCCGCGACAGCGAGATCGCGCGCACGATCCAGATCCTCTGCCGCCGCCAGAAGAACAACCCGCTCTTCGTCGGCGATCCGGGCGTCGGCAAGACCGCGATCGCGGAAGGCCTCGCCAAGCGGATCGTCGAGGGCGATGTTCCCGAAGTGCTGGCCGGCGCGACCATCTTCTCGCTCGATATGGGCACGCTGCTTGCCGGAACCCGCTATCGCGGCGATTTCGAGGAGCGGCTGAAGCAGGTCGTCAAGGAGATCGAGGAATATCCCGGCTCGATCCTGTTCATCGACGAGATCCACACCGTGATCGGCGCCGGCGCCACGTCCGGTGGCGCGATGGATGCGTCCAATCTCCTGAAGCCGGCGCTGGCCGGTGGTTCTATCCGCTGCATCGGCTCGACGACCTACAAGGAATATCGCCAGTTCTTCGAGAAGGACCGGGCGCTCGTCCGCCGCTTCCAGAAGATCGATGTCAACGAGCCGACCGTTCCGGATGCGATCGAGATCCTGAAGGGCCTCAAGCCCTATTTCGAGGATTTCCACCGCGTGCGGTTCACCAACGACGCCATCAAGGCGGCGGTGGAGCTTTCGGCCCGCTACATCCATGACCGCAAGCTGCCCGACAAGGCGATCGACGTGATCGACGAGACGGGCGCCTCGCAGATGCTCGTCATCGAGGGCAAGCGGAAGAAGACGATCGGCGTCAAGGAGATCGAGGACACGATCGCCACCATGGCGCGCATCCCGCCGAAGACCATCTCGAAGAACGACAGCGAGGTCCTGAAGTCGCTGGAGACGACGCTGAAGCGCGTCGTCTACGGTCAGGATCGCGCCATCGAGCAGGTGACCTCGGCGATCAAGCTGGCCCGGGCCGGCCTTCGCGAACCGGAGAAGCCGATCGGCTCCTATCTGTTCGCCGGCCCGACCGGCGTCGGCAAGACCGAAGTCGCGAAGCAGCTCGCAGCGAGCCTCGGGGTCGAGCTGATCCGGTTCGACATGTCGGAATATATGGAGCGCCACACGGTCTCGCGGCTGATCGGCGCCCCGCCCGGCTATGTCGGCTTCGACCAGGGAGGCCTTCTGACCGATGGCGTCGACCAGCATCCGCATTGCGTGCTGCTGCTGGACGAGATCGAGAAGGCGCATCCGGACCTCTACAACATCCTGTTGCAGGTCATGGACCACGGCAAGCTGACCGACCACAACGGCAAGCAGGTCGATTTCCGCAATGTCGTTCTCATCATGACGACCAATGCGGGCGCCGCCGACCTCGCCAAGCCGGCGATCGGCTTCAAGAGCTCGCAGCGCGACGCCGACGACCAGGAGGCGATCAACCGCCTGTTCGCGCCGGAATTCCGCAACCGTCTCGACGCTATCGTCCAGTTCGGCAATCTGCCGATCGAGGTGGTCCGGAATGTCGTGCAGAAGTTCGTCATGCAGCTCGAGGCGCAGCTCGCCGACCGGGGCGTCACCTTCGATCTCTCGGACGAGGCGATCGATTGGCTGGCCGAGAAGGGCTACGACCGCCAGATGGGCGCGCGTCCGCTCGGCCGCGTGATCCAGCAGAACATCAAGCAGCCGCTGGCTGACGAGGTTCTGTTCGGACGCCTCAGGAAGGGCGGCACCGTCAAGGTGACGGTCGAGAAGAAGGCGGATGGCGAGACGGGACTGAAGCTCGAGCCGATCGAGGATGCGCCGGTGACCCCGAAGCCGGAGCCGGAAGAGGCGAGGGCCAAGGTCGCAAAGCCGCGGAAGCGCGCGGCGACGGCGAAGAAGCCGTCCGACAAGACCCCGCCGAAGCGCGGAGGCCTTGTGCCGAAGGTTCCGCTGAAGACCGAGTGATCGGGTTCTGCTGAGAAGATCGCGAAGGGCGCCCCTCGGGGCGCCCTTTTCATGTGGAGCAGCCGTTCCAGCCGCTATTCGAACCAGACAAGGCTGTGCGGCGGCGTGATCGGCTCGACGCGAGCCGCGGAGAAGCCCGCCTTGCGCGCCATGGAGCAGAGCTGCTCCGTGGAATAGGCATGCCCGGTCTGCGTCGTCGCCAGCATCAGGAAAGAAAAGGCGGCCGGCCACGGCGGCGAAAGCCGATCCTCGTCGACGACGAATTCGGTCGCGAGGACCCTGCCGCCGGGCGAAAGGCTTGCCCGGGCCCGGTCGAGAAGACGGGCACCACCGCTCTCGTCGAAGTGGTGGAGGAAGCCGGGGATCATCACGAGGTCGTAGCCCGACCCCCAGTCTGCATCGAATGCGCTGCCTGGGATCGCCGTGTACCGATCGCCGACACCGGCCCGCGCCGCGTTGCGGACGGCGACGTCGAGAACGATCTTCCAGTCGAGGCCGGCGACCCTGGCCTCGGGGAGCGCCGTCGCGACCTTGATGCCGAAGAAGCCGTGGCCGGCCGAGATATCGAGCACCTTGCGGGGTGGATCGGGAAGCGCGGCGACCCTGGCCGCGACCTCCTCGGCAGCCGGTATCGACAGGGGTAGCATCGCTTCGGCGAACTTGACCCAGACGGGGTTGTCAGGCGCGACATTGGCAAGCCCGACCGAGCCGCCATTACGCACATAGGCGGCGGGATCGCTCAGAACGAGGTCCATGATTTCCGGCGAAGCGAGGAATTCGACGACGCCGCCGAAATTGGCCGGCGAGGCCGGATCGAGAAACAGCGCGCTCGACGGCGTCAGTCGGTAGCTGTCGTCGCTCTTGGTGAGGAAGCCGAGCACGACGAGATAGTCGGCAAGGATGGCGGCGCCGCGCGCATCGGTCTGCGTCGCCCTCGCGATGTCGCCAGCGCTGCTGTTGCCTGCGGCGATGGCGCCGAAGACGCCGATCTCGACCGCGGCCTTCAGGGCTGCGGTCTTCTGGAAGCTCATCAGGGTTTGGATGAAATGCTCCGGCGACGGCGGGGCGTCGGCGGTCTGGCCTTGCGCATGCGGACTCTCGGGCATCAACTGTCCTCCCAAGTCTTGGCATCACGTCACGTCCGGGCTGAGTGTGCGGCCGGGTAGCAACCATGGCAAGACTGGCCGAAAGAAGGGGGGAAGCGGTGGTTCCGCTCGCTCCGCGCCGCCTCATCGCCTTCGCCCCTTCTGAATCTTCGCGGCCCGCCCGAGGTGGCGGCGACGGGTCGGGCGGTGTAAGGTCCCGGCCTCGCATTTCGGAATCACGGCTCGCAGGGTGGATAGCGTGACGGAACTGGCTGATATCGGCGTGATGGGACTGGCCGTCATGGGCGCCAACCTGGCTCGCAACGCGGCCCGCAAGGGCTTCGGCGTCGCGGTCTATAACCGCCATGGCGGACGCACTGACGAACTGATCGACAATTACGGCTCGGAAGGCCGCTTCTTCCCGGCCAAGCAGGTGGCCGATTTCGTCGCGCAGATCGCCCGCCCGCGGCCGATCATCATCATGGTCAAGGCCGGCAAGCCGGTCGACGAGGTGATCGAGGAGCTGATCCCGCATCTCGACGAGGGCGACATCATCATCGATGGCGGCAATTCGCTGTTCACTGACACCAATCGCCGCTTCCATTATCTCACCGAGAAGAAGCTGCGCTTCATCGGCATGGGCGTCTCGGGCGGCGAGGAGGGCGCGCTCGAAGGGCCGAGCATGATGCCCGGCGGCACGCGCGAGGCCTATGCCCGCATCGAGCCGATCGTGACGCGCATGGCGGCCCAGGTCGATGGCGAGCCCTGCTGCACCTATATCGGCACCGAGGGCTCCGGCCACTTCGTCAAGATGGTCCATAACGGCATCGAATATGCCGACATGCAGCTGATCACCGAGGCCTATGACCTGTTCAAGACGGTCTATGGCCTCGACGCCGGCGCCATCTCGAAGATCTTCGCCGACTGGAACACCGGCGAGCTGAACTCCTATCTCATCGAGATCACCGCCGCGGTGCTCGCCAAACTCGACGACACCGGCAAGCCGCTGGTCGATTCGATCGTGGACGAGGCCGAGCAGAAGGGCACGGGCCGCTGGACGGCGCAGTCGGCGCTCGATCTCGGCATCCCGCTGACCTCGATCACCGAGGCGGTGTTCGCGCGTGCCCTTTCGGCCCGCCGCTCCGCCCGCGCCGAGGCCGAGAAGCTGCTGCCGCATCCGGCGACAGCGACGCTTCCGATCGATCAGGCCGAGATCGACGCCATCCGCGACGCGCTCTACGCCTCCAAGATCGTCGCCTATGCCCAGGGCTTCGAGCAGCTGACGGTCGCCTCGCAGCAATATGGCTGGGATCTGAAGCTCGACGAACTGGCGACCATCTGGCGCGGCGGCTGCATCATCCGCGCCCGCTTCCTGAACCGCATCCGCGAGGCCTACAAGTCGGGCGGCGGCGCGGCCAATCTCATCCTCGAGGACTATTTCCGCGACGCGGTGCTGAAGGCCGAGCCGGCCTGGCGCAAGGTCGTGGCGCTCGCGGTCGAGAAGGGCATCCCGGTCCCGGCCTTCGCCTCCTCGCTCGCCTATTATGACGGCCTCCGCCGCGCCCGCGGCCCTGCCAACCTGCTGCAGGGCCTCCGCGACTATTTCGGCGCGCACACCTATGCCCGCCTCGACAAGCCCGGCAAGTTCCACACCCGCTGGTCGCAGGACGGCTCCGAGGTCCAGACCTCGCAGTAACGGCAGATATCGGGGCCGCGCGGCAAAGGCTGCGCGGCCCTCTCAATCCGTCGTGCTCGCCTCCCAACTCGCATGGCGGACGCCGGGCAGCATGGCGAGGGCGCGCGTTACGGCGTCGAGCTCCTTGCCGACCACGGACGTGCTGACCAGCGTCGCGACCAGTTCGACGACGTCGTCCTCGCGCTCGATCACCTCGACATCGCCGACCGGATATTTCGCTGCCGCGAGACGCTCGACCAGCGCGTCGCGCGTCTCGCCGAGCACGGCCTCGCCGGCGATCAGGTGGACCTCATAGGTCGCTTCCGCCTGCTCGTGGCTGATCGGGATGCGGTTGATGGCGTTGACGAGCGGCCTGAGCAGCGTATTGCCGGCGATGACGAAGACGGTGAGCAGCGCCGCCTCGGCGAGCATGTCGGTTCCCGCGCAGGCGCCGACGGCGGCGGAGCACCAGAGCGTCGCGGCCGTGTTGAGGCCGCGCACATTCATGCCTTCCTTCATGATGACGCCGGCGCCGAGAAAGCCGATGCCGGACACCACATAGGAAATGACGCGCACCGCTTCGACCGACCCGGCGATGCGCACGGCGAGATCGACGAAGGCGGCGGCGCCGACTGCGACCAGAACCGTGGTCCTGAGACCGGCTGTCCGCTGGCGATACTGCCGCTCCGCGCCGATCAACGCCCCGAGCACGAAGGCCGCGACAAGGCTCGCGACCGAATCGAGAAACTGGGCCGGGTCGAAATTATGGATGAACTGCACGCCTGCCCCCGCCTTCACGATCGGTCGCGATCAGGGAAGCGGCGCTCCGTGACGAAAGCGTGACGGCGCGTCCTCTCACGCCGCCTTCTGCTTCATCAGCGCCATGAAGTCCGCCTCGAAGCGCGGGCGGTCGATCGCCATGCAGACATCGGCGTTGCGCTTGTGATGGGCGGTGCGGCGGCGGTCGGCGATGGTCTGGCCGCGCGTCAGCTCGCCATGCAGCTCGATGTCGACATACATCCGCTCCATCGTGGCAAGGCTGGGATCCTCGGCGATGGCGACCGCCAGCGGGTCGTGCAGGCCGCAGCCCTTAATGCCCGGATACATGGTCTTGTAGGAATCGACGTAGAATTCGGTGATCTTCATCAGCGTCTGCGCGGCGTGATCGCC
The DNA here is from genome assembly GCA_017307955.1 of Allobosea sp. GTDB lineage: Bacteria > Pseudomonadota > Alphaproteobacteria > Rhizobiales > Kaistiaceae > Kaistia. Next base: position 17,272 of record JAFKFV010000023.1, read on the forward strand.
TTCGCGGCTGATCTCCGCCATCATGTCGGTCGAGAGCAGCGTCGTCATGGTCACGTCCATGCCGACGAGGGTCACATTGGCGCCGGACTGCAGCACGATATGCGCCGCCTCCGGATCATTGGCGAAATTGGCGTCGACCATCGGCGGAATCGGGCCATGGATGCCGGGATGGAAGATCGTCGAACCCATGATCACGATGCCGCGCGCGAGCTTGGCGATCTCGGGCGCCTTGGTCAGCGCCAGCGCGACGTTCGTGATCGGGCCGACCGGCACCAGCGTGATCTCGCCGGGGTTCTCCTTCACGACGCGGATCATCAGGTCGATCGCATGCTCGTCGACCGCCTTGAAGGACGGCGCCGGCAGCTCGACATCGCCGAGACCGTTCGAGCCGTGCACATGGTCGGCCATGCGCTTGTAGGGGTTGATGAGCGAGCGGGCGACGCCACGCGCGACCGGGATCTCGGGACGGCCGAGCAGCTCCAGGATCTTCAGCGTGTTCTCGGTCGCGATCGACGTATCGGTATTGCCGAAGGTCGTGGTCAGCGCCTCGAGGCGGATGCCGGGCCGGCGGACGGCGTAGAAGATCGCCATGGCATCGTCGATGCCCGTATCGACGTCGAGGATGATGCGGCAGCGTTCGGTCATGGGAGACTTCTCAAGGTGAGGCGGTGATGGTGGGGTCCTGCCGCTTGCGGCGGCGGCCATGGGTGAGGACGAGCGCCGCGAGCGTCACCAGATAGGGGACGACATCGGTCACCTGGTTGGGCAGGCCCTGGCCCTGCAGGCGGATCGAGAAGGCGTCGGCGAAGCCGAACAAGACGCAAGCCAGCGCCGCCCAGAGCGGATGGTTGCGGCCGAGCATCACCGCGACGACGGCGATCCAGCCACGGCCGGCGCTCATGTCCTCGGAGAAGATGCTGACGGTGCCGAGCGAGAGCTGCGCCCCCGCGAGGCCGACGATGGCGCCGGCGACGAGCACGGTGACGATGCGGTAGCGCGTCACGTCGACGCCCATGCTGGTCGCCGCCTCGGCATCCTCGCCGACCCCGCGCAGGCGAAGGCCGAGCGGCGTGCGGAACATCATGATCGTGACGAGTGCCGTCAGGATCCACGCCGCCCAGGTGATCGCGGTCTGCCGCGAAAAGATCCAGCCGATCACCGGCCAGGCATTGATCGCGGCGATGCGGATCTTGTCGAGCCCGACAATGGCGGGATCGGAAAAAGTGCCGCTGACGCCGAACATCTGGCGCAGCAGATAGGCGGTGAGCCCCGAGGCGAGGAGGTTCATGCCGACGCAGATGACGACCGCGTCGCCGCGGAAGATCGTGACGCCATAGGCGAGTATCGTCGAGAAGAGCATCGTCGCCAGCATGGCGAAGAGAATGCCGCCGAGCGCGCTGCCCGTTGCATAGGAGCCGACCACCGCCGCGAAGGCGCCGACCAGCATCTGGCCCTCGAGCGCCATGTTGAAGACGCCGACCCTTCCGCACAGCGTGCCGGCGAGCGCTGCGAGGAGGATCGGCGTGATCGCCTGGACGGCGGAATTGACGAGGAAGGGCGTGATGAGATCGAGCATCAGCGCGCGCCTCCCTGGCGGCCGATGCCGTGGCGGATGGCGAGGAAGAGGATGATGATCGCCTGCATGACCATGGTCAGCACGCGCGGGATCGCGGTCTCGCGCTGCATGGCGAAGCCGCCGGTCTGCAGCGCCGCGAAGAAGGCGCCGGCGAGGATCGCGGCCAGCGGCTCGCCGCCGGCGAGCAGCGCGGCCATGAGGCCCGACCAGGTATAGCCCGGCGAGAGCAGCGCGCCGTCCTGGTAGCGGAACTGCGAGCCGAGCACGATGAGCGCGCCGACGAGGCCGGCAATGGCGCCGCTCGCGAACATCACCGCCGTCATCTGACGCGCCAGCGGCACGCCGCCATAGCCGGCGAAGCGGGCATTGAGGCCGCGCATGCGAAGCTCGTAGCCGCCGACCGTGAAGCGGTCATAGAGGACGACGAGGACCGCGACCGCCGCCATGATCAGGATGCCCGCATTGAGCGGGCCGGAGAGAACCGGCAGCCGCGCCGCCTCGGGGACCATCGGCGTCTGCGCGAGGCCGGTGGTGGTGTCGCGCAGCGGGAAGCCGACGACATAGGAGGCGAAGCCGATCGCCGGATAGGAGAGCAAGAGGCTGGAGATCAGCATCGGGATGCCGTGCCGCGTCTCGCCCCAGGCCGCGAGCGTCGCATAGAGGCCGGCCGCAATCATGGCGGCGAGTATCGCGCAGAGGATCAGCAGCCAGCCGGGACCGGGGAGATAGAGCGGCACCAGCGCCGCCACGAGCCCGCCGACGACCATCTGGCCGTCGCCGCCGAGATTGATCATGCCGCCACGCAGCGGGATCGCCGCGACCAGTGTCATGCCGACCAGCGGCACCGCCCAGTTGAGCGTGTTCGGCAGGCTCGACCAGGAAAGCGAGCCGGTAACGATCGCGAGATAGGCCGTGAACGGGTTGCCGCCCGAAACGAGAACCAGCAGCCCGCCGAGCAGAACGCCGACGAGAATCGCCATCGGCACAGCCGGCAGCCGCGGGAGGCGCGAGGACGAGCGCGCGGTGTCGCTCATGCCGCCTCCTGCAGCCGGCCGGCCATCAGGAGGCCGAGGCGTTCTTCGGTCGCCTCGGCGGCCGGGACCTCGGCGAGGATGCGGCCTTCGTACATCACGAGGATGCGGTCGGCGAGCGCCAGGATCTCGGTGAGTTCGGCCGAGACGAGCAGCACCGCGGCGCCGCGGTCGCGCTCGGCGACGAGCTCGGCATGGATGAACTCGATGGCGCCGACATCGACGCCGCGCGTCGGCTGCTCGGCGATGAGCAGCGCGGCGCGGTGCGACAATTCCCGGGCGACGACGACCTTCTGCAGATTGCCGCCCGAAAGCGTGCCGACGGCGGTCTTCTCGGAGGCGATGCGGATGCCGAAGCGGGCGATCATCGCTCGCGCCCGCTCGGCCATGACGCCGCGATCGAGCAGGCGGCGGCGGGCAAGCGGGGGATGGCGATGGAAGCCCATGGCGAGATTGTCGGTGGCGCTTGCCGCCCGTGCCGTTCCCGTCACGGCGCGATCCTCGGGAATATAGGCGAGGCCGGCGACGCGATGCCCATCGACATCGGCGCCGGTCACGTCGATGCCGGCGATGGCAACGCGGCCACCATCGGGCTTGCGGAGCCCGGTCAGCGCCTCGATCAGCTCGGTCTGGCCATTGCCGGCGACACCGGCGATGCCGACGATCTCGCCGGACCGGATCGCGAGCGTCGCGCGGTCGACCACTGGCCGTCCATGCTCCGAGAGGACCGTGAGAGCCTCGGCGACCAGAACCGGCGCGCCCGGCGCGGCGGGCGTCTTGTCGACGGTGAGGTTGACGGCGCGGCCGGTCATGGCGCGGATGATCTCGCGCGGCGAGGTCTCGGCCGTGACCATCTTCTCGACGACGCGGCCGTCGCGCAGCACGGTGACGCGGTCGGTCACCGTCATGACCTCGTGCAGCTTGTGCGTGACGAAGAGGATCGTGCGTCCGTCGGCAGCGAGATGGCGGATGACGTCGAAGAGGCCGTCGCGCTCCTGCGGCGTTAGGACGGCGGTGGGCTCATCGAGAATGAGGATCTGCGCTTCGCGATAGAGCGCCTTGAGGATCTCGACACGCTGGCGCACGCCGACCGAGAGCTTGCCGACCGTGGCGGACGGGTCGACGGCGAGTTGATAGCGGGCGGCGAGCTCTGCCACGCGGTCTATGGCGGCGCGGCGATCGATGAGGCCGCCCTTGCGCGGCTCCATGCCGTAGACGACGTTTTCCCAGACGGCGAGCGAATTGAACAGCTTGAAGGCCTGGTGGACCATGCCCATGCCCTCGGCGATCGCATCGAGGGCGGAGCGGTAATGCACGGCACGGCCGGCGAGCAGGATCTCGCCTGCGTCGGGCTGCTGCATGCCGTAAAGGATCGACATCAGCGTCGACTTGCCGGCGCCGTTCTCGCCCATCACGGCATGCACCTCGCCGCGGGTCACGGCGAGGTCGATATGGTCGTTGGCGAGGAGGGAGCCGAAGCGCTTGACGATCCCTCTCGCCTCCAGCACGGCCCCCACGGGAGCGTCGGAGCCGGGCAAGGCGCGCGCCTTACTTCGAAAGCTGCATCGGATCGTCGATCTTGAGCGTGCCCGCGACGATCTCGTCGCGCAGCGCCTTCACCTTGGCGATGACGTCCGGATAGTCGGCGATCAGGCAGCCCGAATCGGCGACGCCGTCCTCGAGGCCGGTCAGCGTCATGCCGCCCTCGGCGAGGCCGAGCGCCGCGACCTGCGGCTGCGTTCCGGCGGCGATGCCGGCGACGCCCTTCTCGATCACGACATCGGTGCGCTTCTCGACATTGTCGACCACCGCGCCCGGCGCCTGCTTGCACTGGTTGACGTCGACGCCGAAGGCCGCGGCGCCGTCGAGATCGGCGAGGCCCTTGAAGATGCCGCCATTGGAGCCGGCGCCCGCCGCCATCACGCGGTCGACATCGTCGGAGACGAGCACGCTGGCGCGCTGCTGGCCGCGGGCCGGATCCGAGAAGGGATTGTTGCCGCCGATCCAGAGCGTCTCGGCGGTCACCACGTCGGGCTTGACGTGCTTGGCGCCGGCCAGGAACGGATCGGTGTAGCGGTGCAGGAAGGGGATATCGAGCGCGCCGATGGCGCCGACCTTGCCGGTCTTGGTCGTCAGGCCCGCTTCGGCGCCGGCGAGGAAGGTCGCCTCATATTCGCGGAACACCGAGCAGAAGATGTTGGGCTGCAGCGCCTGCGGGCAGCTGTCGACGAGCAGGAACTTCGTCTCGGGATTGGCCTTGGCGACCTCGGGCAGCACGTCGTTGAACTCGAAGCCGACCGCGACGACGATGCCCGCCTCCTTGGCCGCCGCCTCGAGATTCTGGCGGATCGTGGTCGGATCGGTGCTCTCATAGGCCTTGGCCGTGCCGCCTAGGGCAGAAGCGGCCTTGTCCGTGCCCGCCTTGGCGAGCTTCAGGAAATCGTTCACGCCGATCGGATTGGGCGAGACGAATACGACCAGCTTCGGATCGGCGGCCTTCGCCGGCGCCGTGAAGGCGGCGGCTGCCGCGACGACGGCAGCCACGCTGCCGAGAACCATGCCCCGAACGCCCATCCCGGTACTCCCTGAGGTTTGACCGCCAAAAGTCTAGCCAGTCCGCCGCCGGGCCACAACCGCGATTGACCCCGCTATCCCCCGGCCTATCCTCCGCGCCACCCCGATCCCAGGAGCGCATGATGTCGAAATACATGATCACCGCCGCGAACGGCGCCTTGCCGGTGCGCGCGCCGCGAATCTTCCCGGTCCACGAGGGCAAGGGAATCGTCGTGACCGGCGGCAGCGGCGGCATCGGAGCCGCGATCGTCGGCCAACTCGTGGCCGAGGGCGCGCGCGTCGTCGTCGCCGATCTGAAGCTCGACGCGGCAGAGGCGACGGCGGATGCGCTGGGCGGGGCGGCGAAGGGTTGCTTCGCGGTCGCCATGGATGTCGGATCCGAGACCTCGGTCGCGGACGGGATCGCGGCCGCGATCGAAAGGCTCGGCGCTGTCGACGGGCTCGTGAACTGCGCCGCCATCGTGCGCCATTCCGATCCGCTCGCCATCCCGCGCGCCGACTGGCAGCGCCAGTTCGAGATCAATCTCTTCGGCGCCTATGAGGCGTCGCGCCTCGTCGCCCTGCACATGATCGATCACGGCATCCGCGGCGCCATCGTCTCGATCGCCTCCGAGGCCGGCAAGAAGGGCCACAAGGAATCGCTCGCCTACAGCGCCTCCAAGGCGGCGCTGATCTCGATGACACGCATGCTCTCGGAGGCGCTGGCGCCGCACGACATCAACGTCAACTGCGTCTGCCCGGGCGGCGTCGCGACGCCGATGCTGCGCGAAGTGTCGGAGGCCTATTCGGGCTTCACCGGCGAGGCCGCGCCGGCGATCTTCGACAAGATGCTGTCGCAGCAGCTGCACCGCCATCTCGACCCGGTGGAGGTGGCGCGCGTCGTCTCCTTCCTCCTGACCGACGCGGCCATGCTGGTGCGCGGCCAGGCGGTCAATGCCGATGCCGGTGAGACCCCCTACTGAGCGACGCCGCGCCGCAGCTGGTGGCGTCTTGCACTCTGCCGGCGGCAACTCGATCTGAGGGGCTCAGCAGGCAAGGAACGGAACCATGACCGCGATCACCGGCGATATCCTCATCGGGGGCGAGGCGCTTGCGGGCGCGGGCGAGCGGAGCTTCCGCGCCACCGACCCGAAGACGGGCGCCAGCCTGGAGCCGGCCTTCGCCTTTGCCGGTGAGGCGGAGGTTGACCGCGCGGCCCGCCTCGCATGGGAGTCGTTCGACGCTTTCCGCGAAACGCCGCTCGATCTCCGCGCCCGCTTCCTGGAGGCGATCGCCGACGAGATCGAGGCGCTGGGTGACACGCTGATCGAGCGTGCCGCCGCCGAGACCGGCCTTTCGCCGCGCCGGCTCGGCCTCGAGCGGGCGCGCACGACGTTCCAGCTGCGGCTCTTCGCGAAGGTCGTGCGCGACGGAGAATGGCTTGATCTGCGGATCGATCCGGCGATCCCGGATCGGAAGCCCTTCCCCCGCCTCGACATCCGCCTGCGCCAGATCGGCGTCGGCCCGGTCGCGGTGTTCGGCGCCAGCAATTTCCCCTTCGCCTTCTCCGTCGCCGGCGGCGACACCGCCGCCGCCTTCGCGGCTGGCTGTCCGGTGCTCGTCAAGGGTCATCCGGCGCATCCGGGCACCGGCGAACTGGTCGGGCGGGCGGTGCAGGCGGCGGTGCGAACCTGCGGCCTTCCCGCCGGCGTGTTCGCGCTACTGCTCGGCGGCACCGAGACCGGCGCAGCGCTGGTCCGCCATCCGGCGGTGCGCTCGGTCGGCTTCACCGGCTCGCGCGGCGGCGGCCTGGCGCTGATGGCGATCGCGGCGGCACGGCCCGAGCCGATCCCGGTGCATGCCGAGATGAGCAGCATCAATCCGGTGTTCATCCTGCCCGCCGCGCTCGCGTCGCGGACGGAGGAAATCGCCAGGGGCTTCGTCGACTCGCTGTCGCTCGACGCCGGCCAGTACTGCACCAATCCCGGCCTCGTCTATGCGCTGGACGGTCCCGATCTCGAGGCCTTCCTCGCCCATGTCGAGGCGGCGCTGGCGAAGAAGCATGCCGAGGCCATGCTGACGGCCGGCATCCACGCCGCTTTCGACAAGGGCGTCGAGGCGCTTGCGACCAATGCCGCCGTTCAGACGCTCGGTCGCGGCCAGACCGGCGACGATGAAAACAGTTCGCCGCCCGCCGTCTTCCTCACCGACGCCGCCGCCTTCGAGGCCGACGAGCGGCTCGGCCATGAAGTGTTCGGCGCGTCCTCGCTCGTGGTTCGCTGCGCCGATGTCGAGGCCATGATCGAGGCCGCCGAGCGCATGGAGGGACAGCTCACCGCGACGCTGCAGCTCGACCAGGATGACATCGCGACTGCGCGCCGGCTGCTGCCCGTGCTGGAGCGGCGCGTGGGGCGCATTCTCGGCAATGGCTGGCCGACGGGCGTCGAGGTCGGCCATGCGATGGTACATGGCGGCCCGTTCCCGGCGACCGCCGACAGCCGCTTCACCTCGGTGGGGACGCTGTCGATCCGCCGCTTCCTGCGGCCGGTCTCCTACCAGAACCTGCCTGAGGCGCTGCTGCCGGAGGTCCTCCGCGACGAGAGCCTGCCGAGGCTCGTCGACGGCAAGCGGGTCTGAGCGGTCAGGTGCCGCCGCCGCGATAGCGGCGGACATAGTCGGGGCTGTAGAGCGCGCTGTCGCGGAAACCTTCCGCGGCGAGGGCAGGACCGACGAGGATGGTGGCAGTGCGGTCGATGCCGCTTGCCTCGACCTCGGCCGCGACGGTCGAGAGCGTCGCACGGATGATGCGCTCGTCCGGCCAGCTGGCGCGGAAGACGACCGCGACCGCCCCGTCCGCGCCGTAGAAGGGGACGAGCTCGTCGACGAGCCGCGGCAGCGCCTGGATCGCGAGATGCAGGACGAGCGTCGTTCCCGTGGCGGCGAAGGCGGCGAGCGTCTCGCGCTCCGGCATCGCCGATGCGCGGCCCGATGTTCTCGTCAGGACGACGCTCTGCGCGATGCCAGGCACGGTCAACTCGCGGCCGAGCGCCGCGGCAGCCGCCGCGAAGGCCGGAACGCCCGGCGTCAGAGTATAGGCGATGCCGTGCCGCTCCAGCCGCCTGAGCTGCTCGGCGACGGCGGAATAGATCGAGAGATCGCCCGAGTGAAGCCGCGCCACGTCGAGGCCGGAGCGATGCGCGGCGAGGAACTCGGCTTCGATCGCATCGAGATCGAGCGGCGCCGTGTTCACGATGCGCGCACCCTCGGGGCAGAAGTCGAGCAGCTCCTCGGGCACGAGCGAGCCGGCATAGAGGCAGACCGGGCAGCGGGCGATGAGGTCGCGGCCGCGGATGGTGATGAGATCGGCGGCGCCGGGACCGGCACCGATGAAATGGACCGTCACGACGTGACCTCCGCCTCATCGGTGGCGAGGGCGCAGGTGGCGCCGCCGGCGACGCGACGCGGTGCGATCAGGCGGGAACTCTCCCCGGCCGCGGCGAGCGCCGCCGCCTCGGCGAGCGAGGGCACCGCGAACAGCGCCACAACCCGCTCCGAGCGTGTCACCGTGCGCTCGCCGGCCGCCTGCAATCGCTCCGCCGGCACCAGCACCAGCGGCCGCCCAAGTTCGGCGGCGGCAGCGGCGATGCCGGCTTCGCCGCCCTTTTCGGCGGCTGTCGCCACGAGGTCGATCGCCTCGGCGGTGAGCGAGGCGGCAGCGAGGGCCTCGTCGATTGCAGCGAGCACATCAGCGCGGCCGGCCCCTCGCCGGCACCCGATTCCGGCGACGATCATGGCTTCGCCCAGCTCCATTGCAGCACCGGCCGGGCTGGCTCCCAGCCCGTCATGCCGGCGAGCGGCGCGGCGCGGTCGATGGCGATGCGGATAAGCCGGCCGCCATGCTCGTTATGCGCCGAGAGCAGCACCCGCTCCGTCTCCAGCGTCACGGCATTGGCGACGAGCCGCCCGCCGGGGCGGACGAGAGCGAGCGCCGCGGCGAGCACGCCCGGCCGCGACAGGCCGCCGCCGACGAAGACGGCATCGGCGCTCTCGATCGCGGCGAGCGCTTCGGGCGCGGCGCCTTCCACGACATCGAGGCCCGGCACGCCGAAGGCGGCGGCATTGGCGCGGATGCGCGCCGCGCGATCGGTGCGTGGCTCGACCGCGGTGGCCCGACAGCGGCGATCGGCGAGCATCCATTCGATGGCCACCGAACCCGAGCCGGCGCCGATATCGACGAGCCACTCGCCCGGCCGTGGCGCGAGCGCGGAGAGCGTCAGCGCGCGGATCTCCCGCTTGGTGATCTGCCCGTCCGTCTCGAACAGCGAATCGTCAAGTCCTGCGGCGCGCGGCAGGATGCGCGCGCCGGGCTCCGCCTCGACCGCGATGGCGAGCGTATTGAGCGGGTTGATCGCCTCCATCGCGAAGGATGCCGCCGCGCTGCTGCGGATGCGTTCGTCCGGGCCGCCCATCGCCTCGAGCAATGTGATCTGCGACGCGCCGAAGCCGCCGCTCGCAAGCAAGGTGGCGATAGCCGCCGGCGCCGCGGCGTCGGAGGTGAGCGCGAGAATGCGGGCGCCGGGGAAGAGATGCGGCCGCAGGAGATCGATCGGCCGGCCATGCAGCGACAGCGCCGTCACCTCCGCCAGCGGCCAGCCGAGGCGGCTCGCGGCGAGGCTGAAGGCGGATGGCGCGGGCAGGGCGGTGTATTCGCCGGGCGCGACATGCCGGGCGATGACATTCCCGACGCCATGGAAGAACGGGTCGCCCGAGGCGAGCACGACCGTCGGTCGGCCACGCCGTGCCAGCAGCGGCTCGATCGTGAACGGGCTCGGCCATTCGACCGCCTCGCCCTTGACGAGCGGCGCGGCCAGCGCGAGATGGCGACGGCCACCGAATACGGCGCCGGCGGCTTCGATCATGCGGCGGGCGAGCGGCGAAAGCCCGTCGACGCCGTCCTCGCCGATGCCGACGATGCCGAGCCAGCGGCCGGCGCTCACGACGGAGACCTTTCGACGCGATGGCGACGCGGCTGCTCATTCTCGGCGGGACGACGGAAGCGCGCGCGCTTGCAGGCCACATCGCGGCCATCGCGGGCTATGACGCTGTTCTGTCGCTGGCCGGTCGGACGGAGCGCCCGCTGCCGCAGCCGCTTCCCGTGCGGACCGGCGGCTTCGGCGGCGCGGCCGGTCTCGCGGCCTATCTGAAGACCGAGAGCATCGCGGCGCTTGTCGTCGCCACCCATCCCTTCGCGGCCCAAATCGCGGCCAATGCCGCCGAGGCGGCGCGCATGGTCGGCATTCCCGCCGTCAAGCTCACGCGGCCGCCCTGGCGACCGGTCGAGGGCGACGTCTGGCGGCTTTATCCCTCGCTGGAAGCCTTGATCGAGGGCCTCGCTGGATCGCCGCGCCGCCTCCTGGTCACCATCGGCCGCCAGGATGCGCCGCGCTTCGCCGCGGCGCCGCAACACGCCTATGTCTTCCGCAGCATCGAGCCGATCGATCTGCCGCCTGCGCTCGGCCAGGCCGTCACCATCGAGGAGCGCGGCCCGTTCACGCTGGAGGGTGAAGTGGCGCTGATGCGCCGCCATGCGATCGAGGCGCTGATCACCAAGAACAGCGGCGGCGAGGCGACCTGCGCCAAGCTGGATGCCGCGCGCGAACTCGGCCTTCCCGTGTTGATGGTCGACCGGCCGCCGGCCCCGGCGCTCCCCAATCTCGCGAGCATCGACGACGTGATCGCGTTCCTCGCGCATCACGCCCCACCCGAGAAGCGCGGCGTATAGACAAGCGGCGCGAGATCCGGCCGCTCGACGATCCGCGTTTCCGCCGTGCCGATGATGACCAAAGTCGCCATGTCGGCCGCTTCCGCGTCGGCCTCGGCGAGCGGGACGATGGTGAGCCGCGCATCGGGTCGGCCGATCGCGCGGCCGAATATGACGGGGACATCGTCGCCGAGCGTTTGGCGGAGCAGCGTGAAGGCTGCGCCGAGCTGCCAGGGCCGGGCGCGCGAGATCGGATTGTAGAGCGCGATGACGAAGCCGGCTGTCGCGGCGGCAGTCAGCCGCTGCTCGACGAGGCTCCAGGGCTTCAGATTGTCCGAGAGCGAGAGCGCGCAGAAATCATGGCCGAGCGGCGCACCGGCAACGGCGGCCACGGCGAGCATCGCCGTCACGCCGGGAACGATGGCGAGGTCGATCGTGCGCCAGGCCGGATCGCCCTTTTCGACGGCCTCGCACACCGCGGCGGCCATGGCGAAGACGCCGGGATCGCCGCCCGAGACCATGGCGACGCGATGCCCCGCGGCCGCGCTCGCCAGTGCTGCACTGGCGCGCACCAGTTCCTCGCGGTTGTCGGAGGCGATCTTGACGAGACCGTCACGGTCGGCGACGCGGTCGAGATAGGGGCCGTAGCCATAGACCATGTCGGCGCTTGCGAGCTCCGCCTCCGCCTCCAGCGTCCGGTGGCGCGCGTCGCCCGGTCCGAGCCCGATGACCGCCAGCCGCCCGCTCATCGCAGCCCCTCCCAGCCCGGTACCAGAACCAGCGAGAAATAGGGCGCCGCGTCATCCGGTTTGTCGGCGAGCTTCATCGTCACCGCGCTTTCGGTCGTCGCGCGCTCGACATAGATGGCCCGCTCGAGGCAGCCGGCGCTGGCGAGCGCGCGGCGCACCTTCGGCAGGTTGCGGCCGAGCTTCATGATGACGGCGGCGTCGGTTGCGGCGAGCCGTGCCCCGAGATCGGCCTCGCCGAGCGTGCCGGGCAGGATGGTCATGACATCGTCGCCCTGCGCGATCGGCGCGCCGGCCGCCGACCAGCCGCCCGACATGCCGGTGACGCCCGGCACCACTTCGGTCGTGTAGCGCGGCGCCAGGCGGCAATGGAGATGCATATAGGAGCCGTAGAAGAGCGGGTCGCCTTCCGACAGCACCGCGACCGTCAGTCCCTCGTCGAGCAGCGCCGCCACCGCTGCCGCCGCCTCGGCATAGAAGCCGCCAATCGCCGACCGATAGGCGTCGTCATGGCGGTGGATTTCGGTGGTGACCGGATAGGCGAGCGGCAGTTCCCGCTTGCCCGCGAGGCGGCTCGCCACAACCGTCCGTGCGTTGGAGCGGCGGCCTTCCTTGGCGAAATAGGCGACGACATCGGCGCCGTCGATGATGCGCGCAGCCTTGAGCGTCAGGAGTTCCGGGTCGCCGGGGCCGACCCCGACGCCATAGAGGCGTCCCATGCCGGCGGGAGGTGTGCTCATAGCCGGTCGCTCGCCAGCGCGTTGACCGCGGCCGAGGCGATGGCGCTGCCGCCGAGGCGGCCGTCGACGACGAGCCACGGCACGCCGATCGCGCTCTCCGCCAGCGCCGCCTTCGATTCCGCAGCGCCGACGAAGCCGACCGGCGCGCCGATGATGGCGGCCGGCCGCGGCCCGCCCGCGGCGATGGCGTCGATCAGGTGGAAGAGGGCGGTCGGCGCGTTGCCGATCACCACCAGCGAACCGGTGAGCCGCTCGCCCCAGAGCTCGATCGCCGCGGCGGAGCGGGTCGTTCCCATGCGTTCGGCGAGGCCGGCGGTGCGGGAGTCGCGCAGCGTGCAGACGACTTCGTTGCCGGCAGGAAGCCGCGCCCGCGTGATGCCGCGCTCGACCATTTCGGAATCGCAGAAGATCGGCGCGCCGGCCACAAGCGCCCCGCGGGCCGCCTCAGCGAAGCCGAGGCCGAAGCGGATGACCTCGGCGAGCGGCACGAGGCCGGCGGCATGGATCATGCGCACGGCGACATGCGCTTCGAGCGGCGAGAAGCGCGATAGATCGGCCTCGGCGCGGATGATGGCGAAGGAGCGCTCGTAGATCGCCGTCCCGTCACGCAGATAGTCGTGCGTCGCGGGGATCGTTCCGGCTCTCTCCTCGGTCGTCGTCGTCACCTGCCGTCTCTCCGGTCACCGCGCCGAGGATGCCGGCCCGTTCCATGCTGTCCACAGCTGCGCGCGCCGTCGTTCCCGGAGCTCTCGTCGCAGCCATCGCCGCCAGCCGGCCGAGGCCGCCGAGCAGGACCGAAGCCGGCGCGATTCCAACGGGCGCGTCGCGTGCCCGTCCGTCAAGCACGAGTCCCGCCCCGTTGTCGACTCCGACGAGCGTGATCTTGGCCGGCTCAGGATGCGCGCATCCCTTGGCGCAGCCGGAGAGATGCAGCGTCAATGACCCGTCGAGGAGGGAGGCGATCGCTCCCGCGGCGGCTTCGGCCATGTGCCGTGCCGCCATGCGGCCGGAGGCGCAGCCCTCGCTGCCGATGCAGGCGGCAATGAAGCGGCGGGTATCGTTTGGCTCGGTGATGAAGCCGAGCCGGGCGGCCACCGAAACTGTCGCGGCGACGGCGTCTGGCTCGCCGGCGAGGAGCAGCACCCGTTCAGGGGCTGGCGCGAAGGCGGCGAGACCCTCCCGGGATGCGGTCGCTGCCAGTTTCCGCAGCGCATCGGCGTGCGACTGCCCGAATGCAAAGGCGATGCCCTGCACCGAGACATCGTAGCCCGCGATCGGTCCGATCGTGGTGCCCGCCGCACCGTTTGCGGGCGGCACGGCGCCGTCGAAGAGACCTGCGACGGTCGAGGCGATCGCCGGATTTCCGGCCAGTCCGCCGGGGCCGCGCAGCCGGGCGCCGGGGCCATGCGCCGCCAGCGTCCCGAGGATCGCCAGCGCCGCATCGATCGCCGCGGTTCGGGCAACCCAGCCGATCCAGTTCGCCGCGCGGGCGTCGTCGCCGCCGAGGCCGATCGCCACCCGGTCGCCTCGGAAGGCGAGGCGAAGATCCGCCGAAAGGCCCTGGGGCGCCAATGGCGAGCCGAAGTCGAGGAGGATGGTGAATTTCGGCGCCAGCCTCGTCTCGACGCCGGCATCCTGGATGCGGCGGTGCAGGTCGTGAACGATCGGCGCCGCGTCGATGCCCGCCAGCGTCGCCAGCGGGTCGAGGCTGATCGGAATGCCTTCGGCGAGATCGAAGCCGGCCTCCTCGAGATCGGCGGCAAGCCCACCGGCGCCATCCTCCGCAAGACCCCGAAGCTGCAGGTTGCCGCGCTTCGAGATCTCGAGGAGGCCATTGCCATGCCGATCGGCGGCCGCGGACAGCTCAGCCAGCATCGCCGGCGTCATCGGCGCGACGAGCGGCGGCAGGCGGGCCAGCCAGCCGTCGCCGGTGCGCATCGGTGCGGCGAGGCTCGGGCAGGCATTGCGGCGGAACGTGTCCATGGCGGAAAGAGTATTGCGCCCGCCCGGCCGTGGCGAGACGGCCGGTCGTCGCGCCTGTCAGACCTCGGGCAGGAGATCGAGCCGGCGCGCGGCGCGGGCGCGGCGGAAGCGGGCCGCGAGCGCGGTGCCGGAGGCCGGGTCGGCGGCGGGAACGGCAGTGGCGCGCGGCGCCACCAGGCCGCGCGCGACGGCGAAGCTGCCGTCGAACCAGCCGATGCCCACGCCGGCGATCAGCCCGGCCCCGAGCGCCGACGCGTCGGCGACGGCGGAATTGACGACCGGCAGGCCGGTGACATCGGCGAGCAGCGCGGTCCAGAACGGAATGCGCGAGCCGCCGCCGGTGAAGACGATGCGCTTTCGAGCGCCGACCGAGGCGAGGAGCGCAATGCTCTCCGCCACATCGGTCGTGACGCCCTCGACGATGGCGCGCAGCATATGGCCGCGGCCATGCTTCATGGAGAGGCCGAGAAAGGCGCCGCGCGCCTCGGTGTCGAAGGCGGGGCTGCCGGCGCCGGAAAGATAGGGCAGGAAGACGAGACCCTCGCTGCCGCGCGGCACGCCGGCCGCTTCCGCCGTGACCGGGCCGAACCAGGCGGGGTCGGGCTCGGCCGCGCCGGTCGCGACGCTCGCCAGCCAGTTGAGCGCGCCGCCGCCGCCGAAATGCGAGCCGATCGCGTAGAGCACGCCGCGATCGAGCGAGACATTGATGTTCATCGCGCCGAGCAGCGCCGGCTCCACGCGCGACAATCCGGCGATCACCGTGGCGCTGGTGCCGATGGTGAGCGCGACATCGTCGGCAAGGTCGATGCCCGTCGCGAGCAATGTCGCCGCCATGTCCGCCGCGCCGGTGACGACGGGGATGCCCGCCGGCAAGCCGAGCAGGGCGGCAGCGGAAGGAAGCAGTGGCCCGGCTATAGCCTCGGAGGCGGTGAGCGGCGCGAGCTTTCCGGGATCGATGCCCGCTGCTTCGGCGAGCGGCCGGTTCCAATCCCAGCGGACGGGATCGAACAGCATCGTGTTGCCGGAATCAGTCGGATCGCTGCCGGTGATGCCGGTCAGGAAATGGCGGACGACATCCTTGGGCATCAGGATCGCCGCCGTGCGCGCCCAGATCTCCGGGTGGTGCTCTTTCCACCAGAGGAGCT
Source organism: Allobosea sp. (assembly GCA_017307955.1). Lineage (GTDB taxonomy): Bacteria > Pseudomonadota > Alphaproteobacteria > Rhizobiales > Kaistiaceae > Kaistia. The sequence continues at coordinate 32,807 of JAFKFV010000023.1, forward strand.
TCGGCAGGATCAGATGCGTCGCGGGAAGATTGCCGGACGAGGCGGCGAGGGCGGCGATGATGTCGGCGGGGACCGCCTCCGCTTCGGCGGCTGAGCGGCGATCGGTGATCGTATGGCAGGGGCCGAGTGGCTTGCCCTCGCCGTCGACGAGCACCGGCGCGCTCATATGGCCCGAAAGCGAGATCGCCTCGATCGTCTCCGCGCGCCCGGCCAGAGCGGCGCGGGTTGCGGCGACCGCGGCGGCGATCCAGTCCTGCGGCTCCTGCTCCGACCAGCCGTCGCGCGGCTGGCGGGTCGGATAGGCGGCGCGGCCCGAGGCTAGGACGTGCGCCTCCCGGTCGACCAGCACGGCCTTGACCGAGGACGTGCCGATATCGATGCCGAGGACTGCTGCGCTCATCATGAACCTCAGTGTCGGGGCGCCGGACGAGGCCGGCAAGGCGCTATTTGACCGCGCCTTCCGTGAGGCCGGCGACGAACCAGCGACCGACAAGCGCGAAGAAGACGACCACTGGCAGGATCGACAGCGAGGCGCCGGCCAAAAGCAGGCCCCAGTCGATCTGGTACTGCCCGATGATGCCGGAGAGGCCGACGGGCAGCGTCCGCTTCGCATCGGAGATGATGAGCACCGAGGCGAACAGATATTCCGTCCAGCTCGACACGAAGGCGAAGATCGCGATCGCCGCGATGCCGGGGCGCAGCAGCGGCACCAGGATGTAGAGCGCCGTCGCCAGCCGCGACGCGCCGTCGATGGCGGCCGCCTCCTCGAGCTCGCGCGGCAGCGAGGCGAAGAACGTGCGCATCATCCAGATCGAGAAGGGCAGGGCGAAGGTGACGTTGACGATGACCAGTGCGAGATCGGTGTCGATCAGTCCGACCTTCGCGAACATCAGGTAGATCGGGATCAGGATCACGATCGACGGGAACGCATAGGCGACCATGATCAGCCGATAGAGGAAGTCGCGCCCGCGGAACTCGAGGCGGAAGAAGGCATAGCCGGCGAGCGTCGCGAGCAGGACGGTGACGAAGGCCGAAGAGGCGGCGACCAGCGTCGAGTTCAGGAAATAGGTCGGGAAGGCCGAGGTGCCGAGCAGCTTCTGGTAGTGCTGCAGCGTGAAGCTGTGCGGAAAGAAGGTCGGAAAGCGGCTGATGATCTCGCGCGGCAGCTTGAACGACGACGAGCCGACCAGCCACATCGGCAGCAGCACGAGCGCCGCCAGAACGGCGAGCGAGAGAACGAGCACGAGCGTGCCGGGAACGCCGCGTTTCATTTCGCCGCTTCCTTCGGCGCGAGGCGGTCGATGAGCAGGATCGCGAGGCCGATCATCATCAGGCTGGCGACGACCGACATCGCGGCGGCATCGCCCATGCGGTAGGCCTTGAACGCCGTCTCGTAGATGAGGACCGGCAGCGTCTCGCTCGCCCCCGCGGGGCCGCCCGCGGTCAGCAGCCAGATGATGTCGAAGACGTTGAACGAGAGCAGCGTCCCCATCACGGTGAGCACAAGCAGCGTGGGCTGCAGCAGCGGCCATGTGATCGCGCGGAACCGCGCGATCGGACCGGCGCCGTCGACGGCCGCCGCCTCGTAGAGATCGGCGGGAATGCGCTGCAGTCCGGCCAGCAGCATGATCGCGACGAAGGGAAACCAGCGCCAGGAATTGATGAGGATGAGGCTCGCCAGCGCCATCGGGCCGCTGGAGAAGAAGCCGACCGGGCGGTCGATAATGCCGATCGAGATCAGGAACGGATTGATCATGCCGCCCGAGGGCGAGAGCATCCAGCGCCAGATGATGACCACGACCACCGTCGGGATGATCCAGGTCAGGATGATCCAGACGCGGGCGATCCGGACGCCGGGAAATTTCTCGTTGAGCACCAGCGCCGCGAGTACGGCGAGCACGGTCTGCACGAACGCGTTGCCGACGACCCAGACGGCGGAGACGCCGAGCGCATGCCAGAACGCGCCGGCGGTGAGCACGCGGGAATAGTTGTCGAGGCCCGAGAACGCGCCTTCCGAACCGATGACGCGGATATCATGCAGCGAGATGTTCACCGCCGAGATCATCGGCAGGACCAGCGTCGCGGCGAGTAACCCGAGCGGCAGCGCCAGCAGCAGGATCGCGAGGCGGCCGTCGCCCGACTTCTCGCTGGAGGGATTGTGCGATGCCACCGCTCTGCCTTCGTCTCGGCTTGCCGGAATGCCCGGCGGGACGGGGTTGGGCCCTCACCCCGGCGTCGTGGGCGACGCCGGGGTGAGGATCGTCGGGCGGGCAACGTGTGGGGAGGTCCCCGCCTTCAGTCGTTTGGGGCTTACTTGGTCGCGGCTTCCATCGCGGCCTGGCCGGCCTTGACGGCGGCGGCGGCGTCCTCGCCGTTGACGACGACCTTCTGCAGCGTCTCGGCCAGGATGTTCTGCGCCGAGATCGGGCCGATCGCCGGGAAGACGCGGCCGTCGGTGAAGCCGAACAGCTTGCCGTTGGCGGAGTTGGCGATCATCTGCTCGACCTGCGGCTTGTACTTCACAACAAGCGGATCGCTCCAGAAGCTGGCCGACTTGGCGCCATCCTCGGTCACGGGCAGGAAGAGGCCGGGCTCCATGGTCAGGAACTTGCCGTAGGTCTCCGGCTCGAGGAGATAGGCGATGAACTTCTTCGCCGCGTCGCGCTTCGCCGCATCCTTGGCGAGGATGATCGCCGCGTTGGAATAGGCGATCGTCGCCGACTCCTTCTGGTCGTCGGCATGGGGAACCGCCGCGATGCCGAGTTCGGCCGGATCGCCGCCGCCCTGCTGGTCATAGGTCGAGATCACCGTGAACTGCAGGATCGAGGCGCAGTTTTCCGATGCGAAGCAGGCCTCGGCCTCGCCCCAGGTCCAGTTCGCCGCGTCGGGCGAGGAATACTTGTAGAGGTCCTTGTAGAAGGCATAGGATTCGACGGTCTTCGGATTGTCGAAGCGCAGCGTGCCATCAGCGTTGAAGAGCTCGGAGGCGCCGTTGTTGACCATGACGGCATAGGTCGTCTGGTCGGTATAGAGCTGCTTGTTGGCCGGCAGGCCGACGCCGAACACGCCGTCCTTGGAGAGCTTCTCGGCGGCCGCCTTCCACTCGCTCCAGGTCTTCGGCGCCTCGATGCCGGCCGCGGTGAAGGCCTTCTTATGGTACCAATAGTTGAGGCTCATATTGTAGAGCGGCACCGCCCAGACGCCGCCGTCATAGCTGTAGGGCTCGACGGTCGCGGGGATGAAGTGGTGCTTGGCGTCGAGTTCCTTCACGAAGTCGGCGACCGACTCGAGCTTGTCGACCTTGCGGATGACGGTCGTGAAGTCAGGGATCGCGAACAGGATGTCCGGCTGGTTGCCGGCTGCGATCGATGCCGGGACCTTGGCATAGACCTCGCCCCAGCTCTGCGGCTCCTGGCTGACCTTGATGTCCGGATTGGCGGCGTTGAAAGCGTCGATCAGTTCCTGGACTCGCTGCACGCGATGCGGCGGCTGCTCCATGTGCCAGATCTTGACCTCGGTCACCGCGAGCGCCGGCAGGGCGCCGAAAACGGTCAGCGCCATGGCGCCGGCCAATGCATGTCCCTTGAAACGCATGGTCTTTCCCTCTGGTTTTGCCGCTCTCGTCAAAGATGCGGATTGCGCGCCTTGTAGCGTTCGGTGAGCTTCGCGTTGTTCTCCACCGCTCCCGGCATATTGGCGCTCTGATAGACGGGAGCGGGGTGGCCTTGTTTCTCGAGGTCGGCGGCGACCTCGACGAGAAATGCGTTGAGAAGCGCCGCGCCAAGCACGGTCGAGACCGGTCCGGCGGTGAGCCCGGAGGCGAGGGTCGCGACGGCGTCGCCGGGCGGTGCGCCATTGTCGAAGACGAAATCGGCGACGTCGGCGATCCGCTCGCGGCCATTGGCGGCGGCGGTGGAATAGGCGACCGAGGTCACCGCGATCACGGTAGCGCCGCGGGCCTTGCCGAAGCGGGCCGCCTCGACGGGCGCCGCGTTGACGCCGGAGGTCGAGAAGACGACCAGCACGTCGCCGGGGCCGATCGGATAGCGGCCGAGCACGATCTCGGCGAGCCCGGTGAGCCGCTCCATCTGCGTGCTTGCCATGGCGCCTTCATGCAGCATCACCGCCGAGGCGAGCACCGGCACCACGCAGGCGAGCCCGCCGGCGCGGAAATGCCCTTCCTCGGCCATGAGATGGGAATGGCCGGTGCCGAAGATGTAGATGAGCCCGCCCGCCGCGACCTTGGAGGCCGCGACCGCCGCCGCCGCCTCGACGGCCGCGGTTTCACGGGTGGCGGCCGCATCGAGCAGCCGCTTCGCTTCGGAGAGATAGGCGCGCGCCGTCATGCTGGATCCTCAGGCATCGGTTGAGCCGGGCGCGAGACGCACCCGCATCGTGAAGCGGTCACCGCGATAGACCGACTGGACGAATTCGAACGGCCGCCCGGCGGCATCAAGGCTGAGGCGGGTCAGGCGGAGCACGGGCGCGCCGACCGGCACGCGCAGGATCGCGGCATCGGATTCGCCGGCCGCGCTCGCCTCGAAGCTCTGCTCGGCCTCGACGGGAAGGATGCCGAAGCGCTGCTTCAGCGTCGCGTAGAGGGAATCGGAGGCGAAGTCGGCGGCCTCGATCAGCCCCGGCGCCATGCTTTCGGGGATGTGCGCCGCCTCGAGCGCGACCGGCACGGCATCGGCCTCGCGAAGACGGAGCAGGTGATAGACGCTGGCGCCTTCCGGCACGGCGAGCCGCGCCGCGACCTCGCCGGCCGCCTCGGCTTTGCGCGCCGCCAGCACGATGCTGGATGGACGGCGGCCGGATCGGCGCATGTCCTCGGTGAAGCTCGTCAGCGTCTGCAGCCGCTGGTCGATGCGGCTCGCGGCGACGAAATATCCCTTGGCTTCGACGCTGTTGACGAGCCCCTGCTCGACGAGGGCCTTCAACGCCCCCCGCGCCGTCATGCGGCTGACGCCGAACTCGGCGCTGAGCTCTCGCTCGGACGGCACCCGCGCGCCGACTTCGAGCGAACCGGATCGGATGGCGTCGACGAGCGAATCGGCGATGCGGCGGTAATGCGGAACGGACGGCAAGCGGGCATCCCCAACTGGTATAGACCGTTTCTATCGGTATAGACCAGTTTGAACGTCCTGCGCAAGCCGTCGTGATGCTGTCGGAGCTTTTTGGCTGGGCGCGGAACGCCGCTTCGGCCCGCCCGTTGTCAGGGCGTCACGGATCGGGGGCCGAAACTCTCAATAAGCGAGAAGGAGGCCGAAAATGGGCTTGTTTTCCAAAGACATCCAGACGCTGAACGATCTCTTCGTCCATCAGCTCCAGGACATCTATTACGCCGAGAATCAGATCCTGAAGGCACTGCCGAAGATGATCGACAAGGCGACCTCGCCCGAGTTGAAGGCGGGCTTCGAGGCGCATCTCGAGGAGACGCGCGGCCATGTCGAGCGGCTGGAGCAGGTGTTCCGTCAGCATGGCGCCGAGATCAAGGGCGTCGATTGCCCGGCGATCGATGGCATCATCGAGGAAGCGAACGAGGTTGCCGGCGAGATCGGCGACAAGGAAGTGCTCGACGCGGCGCTCGTCGCCTCGGCGCAGGCGGTGGAGCACTACGAGATGACCCGTTACGGCACGCTGGTCGCCTGGGCACGACGCCTCGGCCGCGACGACTGCGCCGCTCTCCTCCGCCAGAATCTCGACGAGGAGAAGGCGGCAGACAAGAAGCTGACCGCGATCGCCGAGAGCAAGGTCAACCTGCGCGCGGCCAGCTGAGCCGCCGGAAGGAGAACAATCATGCCTCGTGGCGACAAGTCGAAATACACCGACAAGCAGGAGCGCAAGGCGGACCACATAGCGGAAGGCTATGAGGAGCGCGGCGTCTCCGAGAAGGAAGCCGAGCGCAGGGCCTGGGCGACCGTCAACAAGGACGACGGCGGCGGCAAGAAGCCGGGTGGCTCCGGCCGCGGCAAGGATACCGGCCACCCCGCCGCCCACAAGGGCGGCGAGAAGGGCGGCGAAGCCTCGGCGTCACGTTCGAAGGCTGACCGTTCAGCCTCGGCCAAGAAGGCCGCCGCGACACGCAAGCGCAACGCGGAACACCATGCCCATGGCTGACCGCTCGCTCAGGCGGTTTCCTGGATGGCGACGGCTGCGGCCGCCGCCGTCATGGCGAGGATAGACGCGTAAAGCGCGGCGATGTCGCGCGACAGCAGTTCGGTCGCTTCAACGCTGCCGGTTGCCGTGCGGGTGACGAGTCCTTGCGCCTCCGCCTCTCGGAGCAGCGACGCCACATGCGCCCGCGAGACCCCGAACCGCCGAGCGATCTGGGCGATGGGTGGTCCCGGGATGCCCTCCTTGCGGCCGATGGCCAGCGACGAGAGGATCATGAAGCCGGCATCGCGATCGGTGCAGCTCTTGAGCCGGGGGGACCGTGCGAGTGGCCGGAAGCCGCGTGCGAAGATGCGGGCGAGGTTCCGCGCGAAGGCCTGGCGGAAGCGTTGGTCGCCTGTCGCTGCCAGCGCGGTGGCGCCGATGGGGTCGACGATCATCAGCGCCTCGAACAGGACGCGCCAGCGCGCCAGTACGACGTTCCAGAGCTTTTCGGTCGGCACCAGCGGCCGTTCGCGACGATCCGAGACTCCGGCGGTCGGCGCCAGATAGCCGCCCCAGCGCAGGATGGCGAGCATCGCCTTGACGCGGCCGGGGCTGCCGAGCCCGAAGTCGCGGGCCGCCTCGATCATGCGCGCCGGCGTCAGCCGCCGGCCTTCCTCGTCCGCGTCGGCATCGAGGCAGAGCACGGCGACCGCCAGCAGCACGCGGACCCGGTCACTCATGACCGTCGCCAGCACGCGGTTGCCCTCGAACAGGGCAAGAATCCCGCGGGCGGCGCGGTCATAGGCAGCGTCGAAGCTGCGATGCGCCTCGATCGCGGCGATGGCCGCTTCATCCGGAACGGCCGGCTGCGGCGAATCGGATCCGGGGCGCGCGCGCGTTTGCAGCGTCGCGGTCATGGCAACGACTCCTTTACCGGTCCCCGATCCGGTCAAAAAACGACATTGAGGCCTCCCGGCGCCTGCTGCAAGAAGCGGCATCGGACCCAGAGGTGATTATGACCAAGACGATTCGTTCGACTCTGATGGCGGCCGCTCTGGCGCTTGTCGGGCTGGGCGGCATGGCGATGCCTGGCCCGGCGGAAGCGGTTGTCTACTGCAAGGCGGTTGGCGTGCCGAAGGGCTGCGTCGCGCGGCCGACCGGTGCCGTCGTCTATTGCACGCGTCCGGGCTATCCAGTCGGCTGCGTGGCCGGTGCCGGTGCGCCCGGCGTTGGCGTGGCGCCGGGTGTCGGTGTCGGCGCTCCGGGCGTCGGCGTGCAGCCGATGAACCGCGGCGGTCCGGTCAACCGCGTGGGCGTGCGCTGAATTCTTGTTTCGGGGAATGAAGATGATGAAGACGATCCTGACTTCCGCCGCTCTCCTTCTCGCCATTGGCGCCGGTCCGGCACTGGCTGATCGCGCGGCGGCGGACGCCTGCGCCAACGGCCTCAATGCCGAGGCCAAGGCGATCTATGCCGCCTCCATCGGCTCCGTCGGCAGTGGCAGCCTCAAGAGCGTCGTCACCGACGCGACCAAGAGCCTCGTCGCCGCCGGTACCGTCTCCAAGAGCACGGCGCGCTCGTCGGCGATGGCGGCCGGCGCCTGCCTGCAGCAGGCGATGTAACGGAAAGCGATCACAGATCCGCTCCTTCTCCCCATCCTCGAAGGGATGGTGGAGCGAGGCTGGCTCTCGGCGAAGGCCGGGCTCGTGGTGCAATGGCTTAAAGAGTTTCGAGTAGCCATATGGGTCACGAGAGCCCGGCCGCCCGCACCGGCCGGGCTGCCTTGCGTGAGGAGCCGCCCATGCCGGTCGCCGCCGAGATCGAGCCGATATCCGCCGCCATCGACGCGGCGGTGTTCAAGCATGCCATGCGCCATCTCGCCGGCGCGGTCAGCGTGATCACGACGGGTTCAGGGGTCGAGAAGACGGGCTTCACCGCCTCGTCGGTCTCGTCCTTCTCCGCGGATAGTCCGTCGATTCTCGTTTCGGTGAACCGCACTTCGTCGTCCTGGCCCATCCTGGCGCGGAGCGGGCGCTTCTGCGTCAACGTCCTTGCCGAGGACCAGCAATTCGTCGCCGAGGCCTTCTCGGGACGGGGCGGAATCAAGGGGCCCGACCGCTATCTCGGTGCCGAGTGGCACAGCTTTTCGAGCGGCAGCCTCGGCCTTGTGGGTGCGCTCGCCTCGATCGACTGCGACCTCGAAGAGGCCATCGAGCGCCATTCCCACGCCATCCTGATCGGCGCCGTGCGCGACGTGGTCCTCACGGCAGGCGCCCAGCCGCTGCTCTACTGGCATGGCGGCTACCGACGGATTTCAAACGAAACCGGCTGAATTCAACAAAATTCAACAAAAAGGGGCGGCGCCTCGCAGCCCCGCCCCGTGCATCCGCATCGGCCGGCGATCAGCCCTTGTCGCCCTGCGCGCTCTGCGCCGCTTCCAGCTTCTGGATGTCCTCCTTCGAGAGCTGCGGGCGGTCGATGTCGAGCGTGATCTTGTGGATCGTTCCGTCGAAGACGAAGGGCGACTGGTAGTCGGCATCGTCAACCCCGGTCAGCGTGTCCGAGCCGATGTCCTGGCTCTCGTCCCAGGCGAGCGTGATCGGGATCGTGTGCGGCATCTTCTGCCGCGCCACCTGCTTGCCGTCGACCTTCAGCACCCCTTCCGCCCCCTGTCCGACACCGGAGAGATTGTTGAAGGCGAAGGTGCCGAAGCCGAGCCCGTCATAGGTGAAGTCGAACTCGAGCAGGTGATGGCCGGGCGTCAGCGCGTCGGCGCCCTCCCAGCGGACGCGTTCGAGGTCGAGCAGGTTCCAGACATAGACCGGCTTGCCCTTCAGGAGATAGAAGCCGTGGCCGCCGAAACGGCCGCCCTGCGTGAACAGCATGCCGTTGCCGCCGCCCGCCGGCACGTCGATATCGGCCGTGATGCGGTAGCTGGCATTGAGGAGCAGCGGCTGGGTGCCGTTCGGGTTGCCGGCGATGGGCGCGGTATATTCGAAATGCGACTTGCCGGCGACGACGCTCGGCCGCGGCGTCACCATGCGGGTCGCGACCGAGTTGTCGAGCGGGAAGACCTGGTTCCTCGACGCCTCGGCGATGAAGAGCTCCTGCATCTCGCGCAGTTTGTCCGTCATCTGGGCTGCCAGATCGTCGTTCTGTGTCCAGTCCTTGGTGAGATCGTAAAGTTCCCACTTGTAGCTGTTCATGACATCGGTCGGCGGCACCGAGAACAGCGCCCAGGGATCGACGATCGGCGTCGTGTTCGCATACCAGCCATTGTTGTAGATGCCGCGATTGCCGAACATCTCGAAATACTGGACCGTATGCCTCGTCGGATCGTCGGGTTTGGCGTCCCAGCTATAGACCATGCTGGTGCCGTCGAGCGGCCGCTGCTGGATGCCGTTGACGAAGCTCGGCGCGGTGATGCCGGCCGCTTCGAGGATGGTCGGCTCGATGTCGATGAAATGGCTGAACTGGTTGCGGATGCCGCCCACGTCCTTGATCCGGGCCGGCCAGGACATGACCATGCCCTGCCGGGTGCCGCCGAAATGCGAGGCGATCTGCTTCGTCCATTTGAACGGCGTGTCGAAGGCCCAGGTCCAGCCGACCGCCATATGCGGATAGCTCTGGTCGGTGCCCCAGAGGTCGTAGAAATATTTCAGCTGGTCGGCGACCGGCGGCGTGACGCCGTTGAACTGCGCCACCTCGTTCGGCGTGCCCGTCGGCGAGCCTTCGGCCGAGGAGCCGTTGTCGCCGACGATGTAGATGATCAGCGTGTTGTCGAGCTTGCCCATGTCGCGGATCGCGTCGATGACGCGGCCGGTCTCATGATCGGCATAGGCGAGATAGGCGGCATAGGTGTCGGCCTGGCGGATGAAGAGCTTCTGCTCGTCGGCCGAGAGCTCGTCCCACTTCTTGAGATGGTCCGGCCACGGCGTCAGCTGCGCATGCTCAGGGATGACGCCGAGCCGCTTCTGGTTGGCGAAGATCGTCTCGCGCAGCGCGTTCCAGCCCTTGTCGAAGAGATGCAGCGCCGAGATCCGGTCGACCCATTCCCTGGTCGGGTGGTGCGGGGCATGGGTCGCGCCGGGCGCCAGATAGACGAAGAACGGCTTCGACGGGTCGACCGAGTTCACCGTCTGGATCTGCCGGATCGCGTCGTCGGCCTCGGCGGTGATGAGGTTCCAGCCGGGCTTGTCGCGGAAGGGATAGATCTGCGTCGTGTCGTTGAAGAGGTTCGGCTGCCACTGGTTGGCGTCGCCGCCCATGAAGCCGTAGAAATGGTCGAAGCCGAAGATCTCGCCGGTCGGCCACTGGTCGAAGGGGCCGACCTGGCTCTCGGTATAGGGCGGCGTGTTGTGGTTCTTGCCGTACCAGGAGGTGTTGTAGCCATTGGCGCGCAGCACCGCCGCCACCGAGACGCTGTCGCGTCCGATCACCGCGTCATAGCCCGGAAAGCCGGTCGAGGCCTCCGCGATATTGCCGAAGCCGACATTGTGGTGGTTGCGGCCGGTGAGCAGCGCCGCGCGCGAGGGCGAGCAGAGCGCGGTCGAGTTGAAATTGGTGTAGCGGAGGCCCTGCTTGGCCAGCGCGTCGAGCGTCGGCATCGGGATGACGCCGCCGAAGGTCGAGCCGGCGCCGTAGCCGGTGTCGTCAGTCAGCACCAGCAGCACGTTGGGCGCACCCTGCGGTGCGACGGTGCGGGCCGGCCAGGCCGGCGTCGACTGCGCGGCGTTGAGCTTGATGGTCCCGGCGAAGGGTTGCGCCGGGTTGGGAATGACCATCCCGTCGATGGTCCGCGTCGCGCTCGGCGAGCCGGGCCGGCCGAAAAGTTCCGGCGGCTCCTCGAGCGGGACGCCGATAGCGGGTGACCCTGCGTCCTGAGCGCGCGCCGCCGCTGCCAGTTGCGGCGGCGCCAGCATGGCTCCGCCAAGAAGAAGCACGGCAAAGCTCGATCGCAGCGATCGACATGCGATTCGGATCACGACAGTTCCCCCGGTGCCGACGGCGCCCCCCACGAGCGCCACGATGAGCCCTCCAGGGATGGCGACATTGACCCGCATCAAGCGGAGGGGAGGCGCGGTCCCACGTGCCAATCCTTCGGGGCGCCGGAGCCTAGGCGCGGCGCCCGGGAACGCGCTAACCCGATTGCGACAGCCTCGATCAGAGCCGCATCGCCTTCAGTTCCCGCAGCGGCGGGATGGTCGCGAACATATGCGGGTCGAGCCGGTCCCAGAGGATGCCGCAATCCGGCTTCTGGGCATCGGCGACGCGGATGGTGCGCGTCGGCGTGAAGACGAGGTCGGCGGTGGTGTCGAACACGTCGGGCACCAGCGTCTCGTCGAGCAGCTGGCAATCATGCACGACGGCGGCGACCGGAGTGTCGGGACCGACGCGGCCGAGCCGGTAGAGCATGCCCCATTCGACGTCGAAGAAGCCGTGGCCCTTGCCGAAGCGGATGCCCTCATGGTTGATCGCGCCGGTGCCGGTGACGAGATAATCGACCGGCGGCATCGCGGCGATCGCCTTGAGATCGACCGGCCGGCCGACCCGCTCCATCCCGTCCAGCGTCGCGGCATAGAGATAAAGATCGGGCGCGATCTCGGCCGGATCGAGCAGCCAGAAGCCGCGCTTGATCGAATAGGTGGTCATCAGGACGGATTTGCCGTCGAGAAGGGCACGGTGGCGCAGCCTTTCGAGGCAGTTGTCCGGCGTGATGAAGATCAGCTCGGCATTCTGATAGGCCTCGTCGGCGATGAGCCGGTCGCAGGCAGCCTCGCCGCCCTCGAAATCGGCGATGAACTCCGCGAAATCGAAGTCGAACCGGCTGTCCGGCAGCGCGACGCGGCGAAGGTCGCTCCACACCCGCTCGCGCACCGACGATTTATGGTCCATCACCCGTTCCTTCTGCTGGCACAATCCATCACTGAAAGCGAAACCCGTGCCAGATCGCGTCAGGGCGAGGGCGCGCCGGTCCGGATGGCGATATGCCGGGTGACGCTGCCGCCGGGCGGCACCGTGACCATGCCCGGCATTTCGGCCATCTCGCCGTCGAAGCCCAGCATCGCGGCATGGCCCTGCCATGGCTCGATGCAGAGGAACCGCGCGCCGGGCTTCGTCCAGATGCCGAGATAGGGGAGGTCCGGAAAATCGATCCGAAGACCATCCGCGCCCTCGACCCCGAACCAGACGGAGCGGCTGCGGACCTCGTCGAAGATGATCGCATCCTCGAGGAACAGCGCCGGATCGAGCGCCAGCACCTTGCCGAGGACGGGCGTCGGGCGGGTGGCGGGATCGACGCCGCCATCCTTCAGGCGTCGGATATCGGCCGGCTCTTCGCGCTCGAAGACCACGACATGGCCGGTCTGCGGACCCTTGGCGCCGGGAAGCGGCCACTGGAAGGCGGGATGGAAGCCGATGGCGGCGGGCATCGGGCGGCTGCCCTGATTGCGGGCGGTCACGGTCTGGAACAGCGTCGCGCCGGCGAGTTCGAAGCGGATGTCGAGCTCGAATTCGAAGGGATAATGCTTCAGCGTGTCGGCATCGGCGAGGAGGCGGAAGCCGGCACGCTCCGGTCCCGCGCTCAGCACTTCGAAGATTCGGTCGCGCGCGAAGCCGTGCTGGCCGATCGGATAGTCCGTCCCGCCGACCCGGATCGCGTCGCCGGCGGCGCGGCCGACGATGGGAAAGAGGATCGGCGCATGGCGGGGCCAGAAGGACGGGTCGGCCTGCCACATCCATTCGCGGCCGGCGGTATCGACGATGGATTGCAGTTCGGCGCCCTTGCGGTCGAGGGCGACGGAGACGAATTCGTTCTGGAGCGTGATCCTGTCCATGGCCTTCACCTGTGCTGCGCTGCGCGGACGCGGGTGCACTGCATCACGCCGGCTCCTCCGCGGCAAGACGCGCGATGGCCGCGGCGGCAACGGGGTCGAGGCCGGCGCCGCCCGTCGCCGCATGGGCGATGATGGTCCGCCGCATCCGCGGATCCCAGAATTGGCGGAGATGCGCCGCGACCGCCGCCGGCGCGGCATCGGCGCCCTGCGCGGCGAAGAAGGTGGCGATCTGGTTCGCCATGCGGACGAGCTTTTCGGGTGGCATGTGGTTCAGGCGACGTCGCGCGTCGCCTCTCTCCTGGACGGGACGGAGGGCGGCAGGCCGAGCCGCTCGCCATGGGTGAACACTTCGAAGCCGTCGGCGCGGGCGACCGCGACGAGCGTGATGCCGGCCTCGGCGGCTGCCCGGATCGCAAGGCTGGTCGGCGCCGAGACCGCGACGATCAGAGGGGCGCCGATCGCCGCCGTCTTCTGCACCATCTCGACCGAGACACGGCTCGTCAGCAGCACGGCGCCCGACGCGGCGTCGAGGCCGGATCGGGCGATGGCGCCGGCGAGCTTGTCGAGCGCATTGTGGCGGCCGACATCCTCCCGCACCAGACGGACACCTTCGTCCGGCTGCCAGAAGGCCGCCGCGTGCACGGCGCGCGTTTCGGCGTTGAGCGCCTGCAGCCGCGCCAGCCCGCCGATCGCCGCGAGGATCGCCTCCGGCGCGAAGCGGGCCTTCGAGCCGTTGAAGGGGAGGGGGCGGACGGCTTCCTCGAGGCTCTCGATGCCGCAAAGCCCGCAGCCGACCGGCCCGGCCATGGCGCGGCGCCGCGCCGCGAGCCGCTCCGATAGCTGGCTCGCCAGCGACACGCGCATCTCGATGCCAAGCCCGCCGTCGATCCGCTCCACGCTCTCGATCGCGGCGAGGGTGGCGATGCCTTCGGTCAGCGTGAAGCCGATCGCAAAGTCCTCAAGATCGGCCGGGCTCGCCATCAACACCGCCTGCGTCGAGCCGCCATAGGTGATGGCGACCGCCGTCTCGACCGCGACCGCGCGGCTGGACGATGCCGCGCCGCTGCGCCGCCATGTCGTGGCGGCGACGCTCTCGCTCGCCTTCGCCGCGGTGCCCATGCCTATTCGGCCGCGTCGGCGGGGAGGATGCGCCGGCTCTCCTCGGAGAGGCGGGCATAATCCTCCTGCCAGGCGCTCGGCCCGTTCGAGGCCGACACTTGCACGGCCGTCACCTTGTATTCCGGGCAGTTGGTCGCCCAGTCGGAGAAGTCGGTCGTCACGACATTCGCCTGCGTCGCCGGGTGGTGGAAGGTCGTGTAGACGACGCCGGGCGCGACGCGGTCGGTGATCCGCGCGCGCAGCGTCGTCTCGCCGGCGCGGCTGGCGAGGCGGACGAAGTCGCCGTCGCGGATGCCGCGGTTCTCGGCGTCGTTGGGGTGGATCTCGAGCAGATCTTCCTCGTGCCAGACGACATTGGCCGTGCGCCGGGTCTGCGCGCCGACATTGTATTGCGAGAGGATGCGGCCGGTGGTGAGGAGGAGCGGGAAGCGCGGGCCGGTGCGCTCCTCGGTCGGCACATATTCGGTGATCATGAACTGGCCGAGCCCGCGCGCGAAATGGCCGATATGCATGACCGGCGTCCCCTCGGGCGCCGCCTCGTTGCAGGGCCACTGCACGGAGCCGCTCTCCTCCAGCCGGGCGTAGGACACGCCGGAAAAGCTCGGCGTCGCAGCGGCGATCTCGTCCATGATCTCGGACGGGTGCGTGTAGTGCCAGGGAAGACCCATCGCCTGCGCGAGGCGCTGGGTCACCTCCCAGTCGGCATAGCCGTTCAGCGGGCTCATGACGCGCCGCACGCGGTTGATGCGCCGCTCGGCATTGGTGAAGGTGCCGTCCTTCTCCAGGAAGGTGGAGCCCGGCAGGAAGACATGCGCGTAGTTGGCGGTCTCGTTCAGGAAGAGATCATGCACGACGACGCAGTCCATCGCGGCAAGGCCGGCCGTGACGTGATGCGTGTCGGGATCGGACTGAACGATGTCTTCGCCCTGGATGTAGATGCCGCGGAAGGAGCCATCGACCGCCGCGTCGAGCATGTTGGGAATGCGCAAGCCCGGCTCGTTGTCGAGCGTGACGCCCCAGAGCCTCTCGAAGGTCTGCCGCGTCGCGTCGTCGGAGATGTGGCGGTAGCCGGGCAGCTCGTGCGGGAACGAGCCCATGTCGCAGGAGCCCTGGACATTGTTCTGGCCGCGCAGCGGGTTCACGCCGACGCCGGGGCGGCCGAGATTGCCGGTCGCCATCGCAAGATTGGCGATCGCCATGACCGTCGTCGTGCCCTGGCTGTGTTCGGTGACGCCGAGGCCGTAATAGATCGCCGCGTTGCCGCCGGTCGCGTAGAGGCGAGCCGCCGCGCGGATCTCGGCGGCGGGAACGCCCGACACCGCCTCGACCGCCTCCGGGCTGTTGCGCGGCTCGGCGACGAAGGACGCCCAGTGCTCGAAGGCGCTCCATTCGCAGCGCTCGCGCACGAAGGCCTCGTCATAGAGGCCCTCGGTGACGATGACATGCGCGAGCGCGTCGAGTACGGCGACATTGGTGCCGGGGCGGAGCGCGAGATGGTGGGCCGCCTCGACGTGCGGCGTGCGCACCAGATCGATGCGGCGCGGATCGATGACGATGAGCCGCGCGCCCTGTCGCAGCCGCTTCTTCAGCCGCGAGGCGAAGACCGGATGGCCGTCGGTCGGATTGGCGCCGATGACGAGCACGACATCGGCATGCTCGACGCTGTCGAAATCCTGCGTGCCGGCCGAGGTGCCGAAGGCGGCCTTGAGTCCGTAGCCGGTCGGCGAATGGCAGACGCGGGCGCAGGTGTCGACATTGTTGTTGCCGAAGCCGGCGCGCACCAGCTTCTGGACCAGATAGGTCTCTTCATTGGTGCAGCGCGAGGAGGTGATGCCGCCGATCGCGTCCTTGCCATAGCGCGCCTGGATGGCGCGGAACTTCGACGCGACATGGGCGAAGGCCTCGTCCCAGGAGACCTCGCGCCAGGGATCGGTGATCTTCTCGCGCAGCATCGGCTTCAGGATGCGGTCGCGGTGATGGGCGTAGCCATAGGCGAAGCGGCCCTTGACGCAGGAATGGCCGTGATTGGCCTTGCCATCCTTGTAGGGCTCCATGCGGATGAGCTCCTCGCCGCGCATCTCGGCCTTGAAGGAGCAGCCGACGCCGCAATAGGCACAGGTCGTCACCACCGAATGCTCGGGCTGGCCCTTCTCGACGACGCTCTTCTCGATCAGCGTCGCGGTCGGGCAGGCGGAGACGCAGGCGCCGCAGGAGACGCATTCCGAGCCGAGGAAGCTCTCATGCATGCCGGGCGAAACGCGGCTGTCGAAGCCGCGGCCTTCGATCGTCAGCGCGAAGGTGCCCTGCACCTCCTCGCAGGCGCGGACGCAGCGCGAGCAGACGATGCATTTCGCCGGGTCGTAGTCGAAATAGGGGTTCGACGCGTCCTTGCCGAGGAAGAGCGGGTTTTCGGCCGGGGCGACATGGTTGGCGCCGGTCTCGTAACGGACCTCGCGCAGGCCCACCGCGCCGGCCTGGCTCTGCAATTCGCAGTCGCCATTGGCAGCGCAGGTCAGGCAGTCGAGCGGGTGATCGGAGATGTAGAGCTCCATCACGCCGCGCCGCAGCTTGCGCAGCCGCTCGGTCTCGGTGCGCACCACCATGCCCTCGGCGACGAGGGTGGTGCAGGAGGCGGGCGTGCCGCGCATGCCCTCGACCTCGACGAGGCAGAGCCGGCAGGAGCCGAAGGCGTCGACGCGGTCGGTAGCGCAGAGCTTGGGGATTGCCGTCCCCATCTCGGCGGCGGCGCGCATGACGGAGGTCCCGGCCGGGACGCTGACGCGGCGGCCGTCGATCGTCAGCGTGACGCTCGTCCCGGCGCGCGAGGCGGGCGTGCCATAGTCGATCTCGCGGATGAGCGTCATGCTGCTGTCTCCCTTGCCGCCGCCTTTGCCGCAGCCGTCTCGGGCAGGCCGAAATCGCGCGGGAAATGGCGGAGCGCGCTCATGACGGGATAGGGCGTGAAGCCGCCCAGCGCGCAGAGCGAACCGAACCTCATGATATCGCAAAGCTCCTCGACGAGCGCGGCGTTCTTGGAAACGTCACGGCCGGCGATGATCGCGTCGAGCGTCTCGCGGCCGCGCGTCGAGCCGATGCGGCAGGGCGTGCACTTGCCGCAGCTCTCGATGGCGCAGAACTCGAAGGCGAAGCGGGCCATGGCGTCCATCTGCACGGTGTCGTCGAAGACGACGATGCCGCCATGGCCGATCAGCCCGTCGCGCGCCGCAAAGGCCTCGTAGTCGAAGGGCGTGTCGAACAAAGCTGGCGGGAAATAGGCGCCGAGCGGCCCGCCTACCTGCACCGCCTTGACCGGGCGGCCCGTCGCGGTGCCGCCGCCGATTTCCTCCACGAGCTCGCCGAGCGTGATGCCGAACGCGACCTCGAAGAGGCCGCCGCGCTTCACATTGCCGGCGATCTGCACCGGCATGGTGCCGCGCGAACGGCCACAGCCGACGGCGGCATAGGCCTCCGGGCCCTCGGCGAGGATAAAGGGCACCGCCGCGAGGCTGAGCAGGTTGTTGACGACGGTCGGCGCGCCGAAGAGGCCCTTCAGGGCCGGCAGCGGCGGCTTGGCGCGCACCTCGCCGCGATTGCCCTCGATCGATTCGATGAGGGCCGTCTCCTCGCCGCAGACATAGGCTCCGGCGCCGACGCGGATCTCGATATCGAAGGCGTGGCCCGAGCCGGCGATCCTGTCGCCCAGCCAGCCGGCGCGGCGCGCCGTCTCGACCGCGGCCTCCATGCGGGCGATCGCATGCGGATATTCGGAACGGATATAGAGATAGCCGCGACTCGCCCCGGTCGCGAGGCCGGCGATCGCCATGCCCTCGATGACGGCGAAGGGGTCGCCCTCCATCAGCACCCGGTCGGCGAAGGTGCCGCTGTCGCCCTCGTCGGCATTGGCGACGACGAATTTCCGCGCGCCCGGCGCGTCGAGCACCGTCTTCCACTTGATGCCGGTCGGGAAGCCGGCACCGCCGCGCCCGCGAAGGCCGGAGGCGCTGACGGCGGCGACGATCTCGGCTGGCGCCATGGCCGCCGCGCGGGCAAGGCCGAGGCCGCCGCCTTGGGCGCGGTAATCGTCCAGCGAGGCGGGGTCGATCACGCCGCAGCGGGAAAAGGTGAAGCGTGTCTGCGCCTTCAGGAACGGGACGTCCTCGACGAGGCCGAGCGAGCGCGCGCCGATCCCGTCGAGAAGACCGTCCGCGACGAGGCTCTCGACGTCGCCGGCTGCGACCGGGCCGAAGCCGACTCGTCCCGAGGCCGTCTCGACCTCGACCAGCGGCTCCAGGAAGAAGGCCCCGCGCGAGCCCGTCCGCACGATCTCGACGCTGCGGCCGATCCGCGCCGCAGCGGCCGCGAGCGCCAGCGCCACATCATCGGCGCCGACGGCGATCGCCGCCGCATCGGCGGGGACGAAAAGGCGCACGGTCATCGGCCGATCTCCCGGGCCAGCCGCGCCGCCGCCGCCTCGTCGAGGCGCCCGACCGGCTTGCCGTCGATCATCGCCGAGGGCGCGGTGGCGCAGAGGCCGAGGCAATAGACGGGCTCCAGCGTCACCGCGCCGTCGGCGGAGGTCGAGCCGAGCGTGATGCCGAGCGCCGTCTCGAAGCCGGCCACGATGCGGTCGGAGCCCATGGCGCGGCAGGCCTCGGCGCGGCAGACGCGGACGTGATGGCGGCCGGCCGGCTCCTCGCGGAAATCGTGATAGAAGCTGACGACGCCGTGGATCTCGGCCCGCGTGCGATTGAGCGCCGCGGCGATCACCGGGATCGATTCGCGCGGCACATGGCCGAAGGCTTCCTGCACGGCATGCAGGATCGGCAGCGTCGCGCCTTCGACGCCGGCAAAGCGCGCGACGATCGCCGCCGTCCGCTTCTCGGTCTCCTGCATGTCTCCACCCGGTTCCTGTCGCGCCTTTTTGAACCGTCCGAAACTCGTCTGTTCGCCGTTCCGGATCAAGTCTCTCTCGCGGCGGGGCCTTCTCCGTGGTCATATGGCGGCCTTGCGACCGAGGTCACCATGCTGCTTCACGAAGACCGCCTCTTTCCCGCCGATCCGGCGACCCGCGCCGTGGCGCGCCGCCTCTATCGCGAGGTGCGCGATCTGCCGATCGTCTCGCCGCATGGCCATACGGACCCGTCCTGGTATGCGCTGAACGAGCCGTTTCCCGACCCGGCGAAGCTCTTCGTCGTGCCGGATCACTATGTCTTCCGCATGCTCTACAGCCAGGGCGTCGCGCTCGAGGATCTCGGCGTGCCAACGGCGGACGGCACGCCGGTCGAGACCGATCCGCGCGCCATCTGGCGGCGTTTCGCCGCGCATTACCATCTCTTCCGCGGCACGCCGACGCGCATGTGGCTCGACCACGCCTTCGCGACCCTGTTCGATATCGAGGAGCGGCTCTCGGCGGCGAATGCCGACGCGCTCTATGACCGGATCGCCGGGCGCCTCGCCGAGCCGGCCTATCGGCCGCGCGCGCTGTTCGAGCGCTTCAACATCGAGGTGATCGCGACGACGGAAAGCCCGCTCGACGATCTCCGCCACCACAAGGCGATCCGCGAGTCGGGCTGGAAGGGCCGGGTCGTGACGGCCTACCGGCCCGATCCGGTCGTCGATCCCGATTTCGCCGGCTTCCGCGACAATGTCGAGGCGCTCGGCGCGCTCGCGGGAACCGATGTCTCGACCTTCGCGGGCTATCTCGAGGCGCATCGCATCCGCCGCGCCGTCTTCAAGGCGCATGGCGCCACCTCGACCGATCACGGCCACCCGACCGCGGCGACGGCCGATCTCTCGCCGGTCGAGGCCGAGGCGCTCTATCACCGCGTGCGGGCAGGAGGCGTGTCGGCGGCTGAGGCCGAACTCTTCCGCGCGCAGATGCTGACCGAGATGGCGGCGATGAGCCTCGACGACGGCCTCGTGATGCAGATCCATCCCGGCTCGTTCCGCAACCACAATGCCCGGCTGATGGCGCGTTTCGGCCGCGACAAGGGCGCCGATATTCCGACCGCGACGAATTATGTCGAGGCGCTGAAGCCGCTGCTCGACCGCTTCGGCAACGAGCGCGCGCTGACCGTCATCCTGTTCACGCTCGATGAGACCGCCTATTCGCGCGAGCTGGCGCCGCTCGCCGGGCATTATCCGGCGCTGCGGCTCGGCCCGGCCTGGTGGTTCTACGATTCCCCCGAGGGCATGCGCCGCTACCGCGAGCTCGTGACCGAGACGGCCGGCTTCTGCAACACGGTCGGCTTCAACGACGACACGCGCGCTTTCCCCTCGATCCCGGCCCGGCACGATGTCGCGCGCCGGGTCGATTGCGCCTATCTCGCCGAGCTCGTCGTCACCCACCGGCTCGACGAGGACGAGGCGGCCGAGGTCGCGCATGATCTCGCCTACCGCCTCGCGAAGGACGCCTACCGGCTTTAAGTGGATCGACATCGACGCGCTTGTTCGGCTGGGAATGCTCAGAACTGTCGTTGCCGGGCTTGACCCGGCAACCCAGACGTCTTGCGTCGTCCGCCTGCAGCGACACGCGCGCAAAACAAGGGACTGGATTGCCGGGTCAAGCCCGGCAATGACAGGGGGAGAGGCAGATCACAGAGGCCTGGACGAATGTCGATCCACCCGAGGCCGCGGGGCCCGTCAGGGTTTCGCCAGGCAGGCCGGCTCGATCGCGGACGCGACCAGCGACTGGAAGGTCGCGAGCGGGCAGGCGCCGGCGACCGCGCCCTCGCATTTCGCCGGCACCATCACCTGCGCCGCCGGCGGATGATCGACATCGAGCGCGGTGTTCTCGCGCAATTGGTCGAGCGTCTGCGTGCGGTAGACGAGGCGCACGAAACGCGCGCCCTCCGGATTGCGCCACAACTCGAAGGCGACCGAGCCGCCGGGCGGAATCTGGAACGGGTTGTAGCTTTCGAGGTGCCAGGAGAGTCCCAGAAGCCCGCCGACATTTAGGATGAAGTTGTCGTGGCTGGCGAGGAAGCGGAAGGGCGCGCCCTTGCCGGCGGCAATCTCGCCGATCTGCTCGTTGACGAGGTTCAGCGTCTGCGAGCCGAGCTTCCCGGCCTGGTAGAGCGGCATCGCGATCGCGCTGTCATAGAGCGCATGGGTGGCGATGATGGTGGTCACGGCCTGGCCGAGCGGCTCGCCGGCCGCCTCGGCCACCCGTCCCCAGCCGACTTCGCCCACCGGCATGCCTCCGCCATACTGCATCGCGAACTGCTCGGAGGAGCCGCCGGCGATCGCGAGTGGCCCGGCTTCGGCCTCCGTCGCGCGAAGGTCGGAGAGATGGCATCCGGCGGGGAGAGCGTGCTGTTTGCAGGTTTCATCGGGAAGAGGGCCGAGGGTCCGGCTGAGCACACCGAGCGCGCGCGCCATCTTGCCCTCGGCGACCGCTTTCCAAGAGCCGCCGAGCCAGGCCTGCGAGGCCTTCTCGGCTTCGGCCTTTTCGAAGCCGCAGGTGGCTCCCCGGTAGAGACCTTGCCTGATGGAAATATCCATGAGGCCGCAGCCCGGCGCCATGCCGTCCCTGACGGCTCCGGCCGTCATGACCGTCCGTTCGACGGCGTCGGATATGAATTCCAGGGTGGAGGGGGTCATGCAGCCCTCCGGCGGCAGCAGCCCGGCTGCGGAATAGAGCCGGCGATAATATGTGCCCATCGTCACCGACCGCGCGTAGCCAGACGTGGTCAGATGACCCGCGGCAACGTCGAGAGTGGGCCATGGATCCCTCGAGTCGGGCGCGAGGCAGCCCTTCGTTGCCGGGCCGCAGCGCACCGGAATGGTCGAACCGCGCATGCCGTGGCGGCTGAGCAGAACGGCGCCGTCGATCGTCCAGCCCGACTCGGGCCTCACCGGAACCGGATCGGCCATCGCCGGCACGGCGCCGCCCCATCCGACGAGGAGAGCGATCACCCCGGCCGCGATCCTACGCAGCCTGCCATCCGCGGGCCTTGACACATCCCCGCCGCGGTCCAGCCCTTCGTGGTCGCCATCCGCATGTCCGGCGGACGCGATTCCCATCCTTTCGTGGCGCCGCGCGGCTTCGCTGATCGCGTGCATCTTCCGTAAATTCCGTCGCCTGAATTCGCCTCGACTGCCGCTATCTAGTTCTCGCGGCATGGAGGTCGAGAACGTGACAGCGAAAGGTTACGGACTTCGAGAAGAGGGCCGCCATCCGGCGCTCAGATCGCCGCCAGGCGCTCGAAGGCGGTCGGGTGCTCGGGTGGGCGGGCGAGCGCTTCGGCGATCGCCGCGAGGCAGGCCTCGGGCGGGAGGAGGCCGGTGTCGAGTTCGAGGTCGTAATGGCCGTGGGCGTGCACCGCCTCCTGCCATCTGAGCACCGGCGGCGGGACGGGCTGGCCGGCGCCGGCGGTCAGGTAGCCGCGCGCCGGATCGGAGGCGCCGCGGCGCTCCATGATCGCGGGCAGCGCACAGCGGAGGCCCACGAAGAGGACCGGGAGGCCGGCGAGGCGGCGCGCGCAATCCGGCAACATGCCGAGCGGGCGCGAATAGGCGTCGTGATGGGCGATATCGACCACGACATCGAACCCGGCCCGGCCATGCGCGGCGATCGAGTCGTAGAGCGCGCCATAGAGGGCGGGCAGATGGGCTTCGAGATCGGGCCGCTCGCCGCCCGGCCGGAGGCCGATGCCGGGCAGGAGTTCCGGCGGCAGCATCCGCTCCATATGCATGTCGACGCCGAGATTGATCCAGCGGCCGGGAAGCTGCGCGCGCACCAGGGCGACGAGCGTCGACTTCCCCGAGCGCGGTGCGCCGTTGAGGATGAGGACGCGGCCCGGCTTCGTCGCGGCGGTCATTCCGCCGCGATGCGCATCGAGAGATTGTCGAGCGAGGAGATGATGTGCTCGGCGAGCGCGTCGATGGTGGCGGTCGAGGGCCGGTTGGCGGCGCGCAGGAGGGCGATCTGGCAGGGAGCGAGGCGCGGGAAGCCTTCGGCCTCGCCGAGCACGCGCATGCCGGGGCGCAGCGCCGATTCCGGGAAGACGGAGATGGCGAGGCCGGCCAGCACGGCGGCGGCGAGCGCCGTCGAATTGTTGCTCGCATAGAGCAGGCGGAAGCGGCGGCCGGTGCCGTTCAGCGCTTCCTGCGCCGACTTCCGCCAGCAGCAGGTGTCGCGGCCGAGCGCCAGCGGCAGCACATCCTCTTCCTCGATCCGGTGATGGTTGGAGACGACCCAGAGCAGCGGCTCCTGGCGGACGATCTCGGCCGTCGGCGTCAGCTCGTGATTGGTGACGATGGCGAGATCGAGCGAGCCGTTGCGGATGCAGTCGACGAGCTGCACCGTCGGCTCGCACACGACCGTGACCTCGACGCGCGGATTGGAGCGCGAGAAGCGGGCGAGGATCTCGGGCAGGAAGCGATCGGCATAATCGTCCGGCGTTCCGAGGCGGACGCGGCCGGAAAGCTCGTCGTCGTCGAAGGCCGCCACGGTTTCATCGGAGAGGCGGATCAGCCGCCGCGCATAGCCGAGCAGTCGCTCGCCATCCTCGGTCAGCTTGGCGCTGCGGCCGTCGCGGCCGAAGATCGGCTTGCCGATCCGCTCCTCCAGCCGGCGCATCTGCATCGAGACGGCGGACTGAGTCTTGAATACGACCTCCGCGGCGCGCGTGAAGCTGCCGGTGTCGCAGATCGCGACGAAGGTGCGGAGTTGGTCGAGATCCAGCATCATGGCCATGTGCGATATCTCACAATTCTGTCACAATTGCTGCCGTCGCGGGCATTCGCCCGACCGAGCCGCAAAAGCGCGGCAGGAAACGGGTGGAAGGCCGATCCGGCATCGGTCAATCTGCACTCACTGACCGGCCGACGCATCATCAATTCCAATGACTGATATTAGAAACATTCGTTGGAATGATCAATGCGAATGGGCCAATGTTCGATTGTTACCACGACGCACAGCGAGCAGCCCCTTCCGGAGAGCGGGAGGACCTCGACGCGTCAGCCGATGGAGGCACGCCATGACGACATTCGAGACGTTCACGACCGAGACCCGCCGGCCGACGCGCAACCGCATCGCAGCCGTGGTGGTCCATCTGGCGGCGAGCGCCGTCGCCCGCGTCCGCGTCTGGCACAACCGCCGTCAGGTTGCCCGTCTGCTCGGCTGGGACGCGCATATGCTGCGCGATATCGGCCTGACGCCGGGCGACGTCACCAGCGCGCTCGCGGTCCGCGCCGACGAGGACGCCTCGGTGCAGCTTTCGATGCTTTCGCTCGAGCGGCGCTACGCCGCCAAGGCGCAGGCGCGCGAACGCCTCGCCCATGGCGCCGAGCTTCGCGCCGGCGGCGCCCGCTACCGCGTCAAGCGCTGATCCCGCCGGCGGCGGCTTTGCCGTTCCGCCGATCGCTTTCGGCCCGCGTCCGCGCGGTCCGCATTCCCTGCAGCCGGAGCCGACCAGATCCCCGGTCGGTTCCGCACTTGGCCCGCCGTTCAACCGGCGGGCCTTTTTCGTTTCAGTCCTTCTTCTCCGGCGAGAACTGGTCGAAGATCCGCTGCATGGACTTCCAGTAGGCATCCTGCATGCTGCGATTGGCGTCGAACAGGCGGTCGATGACCTCCTCGTTCGTCATCGGGCCGTCCGCTTCGGGCTCGGGCTCTTTCTCGGCTTCCGCCGGCTTGCCGAGAAAGGCGTTCATCATGGCGACGAAGGGCAGGTCGGGCGTCTTCGCCTGCGGCTTCTCGCGCGGCGGCTGACCGAAATCTTTCTGGCCGAAGTCCTGCATGAAGCGCAGGAACGGGTTGGCCGCGAGTTCGCTCTGCCGCTGCAGGCCGCCCATCATCATGTTGGCGACCACCGGCATCATGCGCCGCACGACATCCTGCGCGATGCCCGTCGCCGCCTCGACCTGCAGCGAGACCGCGCGCGCGATCTCGGGCGAGCCGAACAGCTTGTCGAGGACGCCGTTGCCGTCATCCATGGCCTTCGGCGTCATGGCGGCGAAGGGATTGTCGAAATAGCTGCGATAGGGGCCGGTGCCGACCGACTGCCAGAAGGCGGCGACGCCGAACGGATCGGCGGCGTTCTTGCGCAGGCCGAGCCAGAAGGCCGGCATCATCGCCTCGACGGCTTTCGCCTGCTGTTCGGCCGAGAGCCCGAACTCCTTCTGCATCATGGCGCCGAAAGCGCTCTGCTGGGCTTCCCGCATCATGTCGAAGAAGGTTTTCATTATTCGCTCCCTGTGGCGGCCCTCATGATCGGGCCGCCGCAAGGTTTCGTCAAATCGTCGCCGAAAGGCGGAGGCTAGTGCGCCATCAGGATCGGCACGGTCTGCTTCTTCAGCATGCCGCGGGTCGCGCCGCCGAGGATCCATTCGAGCAGCCGGCTATGGCCATAGGCGCCCATGACGATGAGCCCGGCGCCGGTCGCGGCCGCGTGCTCGCGCAGCACGCCGGCGACATCCTTGTGCGGATTGGGCAGCGTGTGGACGGTGGCCTCGATGCCGTGGCGCTTCAGATAGCCGGTGACGCGCTGGCCGGTCGGCAGCTCCTTGCCGTCGTCGACGATGACGATGTCGACCGCCTTGGCGGCGCCGAGGAAGGGCAGGGCGGAGCGCACGGAGCGGGCGGCGGTGATGGTTCCGTCCCAGGCGATGACGACGCGGTCGAGCGAGAGCGTAGCCGGGGCGTCCTTGCGCGGGACGATGAGCAGCGGCGCGCCGGCATGGAACAGCACCGATTCGATCAGCGCCTCGCGCACGGGCTCGGGCTGGTCGGGGTCGTCCTGCGCGACGATCACGAGATCGGCGAGGCGCAGTTCATGCACCACCTCGTCGAGGCCGCCGGCGGAGATGATCTCGACCTGGCGCGTCTCGGCGCTGAGCCCGCCGGTCCCGACCGCGGCGAGGAAGGCCGCCTCGGCGCTCTTCGCGCCCTTGATCGCCTCGTCGCGGGCGCTGATCATGAAATCGACCGGCACCGGCGCGACGGCATAGCCGGGCACCACCGGGTCATAGACCAGCGTGAGCCCGGTCAGATGCCCGCCGAGCCGGTTGGCGAGATCAATCGCGATCGGCAGCGCCGGTCGCTCCCCGCGCTGATCGACGACGACGGTGATGTCCTTGATGTCCACGACGGGCCTCCATGGTCGATGCCGGCGCGACCCCCCGGGCGGCGCCGCATCTCAATCAATAGGCGTGTCTTCTGAATACTTCGCCGATATCGCCCTGCCAATCGGAGCGATAGGCGGCGAGAAGCCGCTCGGCCGGCGTCATGCCGCTGGCGACCGTCTCCTCGAGCGGCTGCAGATAGATGCGCTCGTCGAAGCCCTCGCTGTTCTTGCGGCCGCGGCGCTCGAGACCGCCCTTGGCGATCTCCACCATCGCCGCCGCGATCGGCTGCACGGTGCCCGAGCGGAACGGCGTCCTGAGGCCGAGACGGGGCACGCCGTCGCGCAGCGCCTGGCGCTCCTCGGCGCTGAAGTCGCTGACGAGGTCCCAGGCCGCGTCGAGCGCGGCGCTGTCATAGAGAAGGCCGACCCAGAGCGCGGGGAGGGCGGTCAGCGTGCGCCACGGCCCGGCATCGGCGCCGCGCATCTCGATATATTTCTTGAGCCGGACATCGGGGAAGAGCGTGGTCAGATGGTTGTTCCAGTCCGACAGCGTCGCCCGCTCGCCCGGAAGCCCCGGAAGGCGGCCGGCGAGAAGATCGCGGAACGACTGGCCGGCAACATCGTGATAGATGTCGCCGCGCTTCACGAAATACATCGGCACGTCGAGCGCCCACTCGACATAGCGCTCGAAGCCGAAGCCCTCGTCGAAGACGAAGGGAATGAGGCCGGAGCGCTGGTTGTCGGTGTCGCGCCAGATTTCGGCGCGGTTCGAGACGAGGCCGTTGGCATCGTTGTCGATGAAGGGCGAATTGGCGAAGAGCGCGGTCGCGACCGGCTGCAGCGCCAGCGAGACGCGCATCTTCTTCACCATGTCGGCCTCGGAGGCGAAGTCGAGATTGACCTGCACCGTCGAGGTCCGGAACATCATGTCGAGGCCGCGCGTGCCGACCTTCGGCATGTAGCGCGCCATGATCTCGTAGCGCGATTTCGGCATCACCGGCGTCTCGGCCAGCGACCAGATCGGCGAGGCACCGAGGCCGAGAAAGCCGATGCCGAGCGGCTCGGCGCATTCGCGCACCTGCGCCAGATGGGCGTGCAGTTCGCGGCAGGTCTGGTGGATCGTCTCGAGCGGCGCGCCGGAGAGCTCGAACTGCCCGCCCGGCTCCAGCGAGATGGCGCCGCCGCCGACGGGATCGACGAGGCCGATGATGAGGCCGCGATCCTCGATCGGCTGCCAGCCGAGGAGGCCTTCCATGAGCCGCAGGATCTTCTCGATCCCGCGCGGACCCTCATAGGGCACAGGCGTCAGGTCGTCGCGATAGAAGCCGAATTTTTCGTGCTCGGTGCCGATGCGCCAGGCGGACTCCGGCTTGCAGCCCGAGGCCAGCGTTCCGATGAGATCGTCAAGGGATTCGACGATCGTTGAATCGGTTACATCGCGGGCCATGGGAACTCCGGGGGTGGTTGGCGCGGCACATTAGCGACGGGGCGGAGGATCGGCAAGAAAGCGGATGACCGTCCTGCCGCGCTTCCGCGAGCCGCGCCGGTCTGCTAGCTCTGGACCCCCAGAACGGAGGTTCCGATGCCGACGCCCAAGCTCCCCGCCGAAGGCGGATGCCGCTGCAACCGTGTCCGTTTCCGCATCACCGCGCCGCCGCTCTTCACCGCGGCCTGCCACTGCACGGGGTGCCAGAAGATGTCGTCCTCCGCCTTCTCGCTGACGGCGGCGGTGCCGCAGGACGGCTTCGAGGTCATCGCCGGCGAGACGGTGATCGGCGGCATGCATGGCGAGTTGCAGCACCATTTCTGCGCCTGGTGCATGTCCTGGATGTTCACGCGCGCCGAGATGATGCCGTTCATCAATGTGCGGCCGACCATGCTCGACGATCCGTCCTGGTTCGTGCCCTTCATCGAGACGGTGACGAAGGAGAAGCTGCCCTGGGCGACGACGCCGGCCGAGCGCTCCTATGAGGGCTTCCCGCCGATGGAGGAATTCGGCGAACTGCTCACGGCCTATAGGGCCTTTGCGGCGGACGCCTCATAAGTGTCACCCTCTCAAAACATACGTCCTGCTTCATTGCGAGTCAGGCCAGTGCGGGCGCTCTGGCTCGATCGAGGAGCTTAAGGCCTCTCGAAACCGCCTGGCCGCCTCGAATGAGGTGCGACGGGTTTCCACGAGAAAGGAGCCCCACGCGACAGCGAAGTGTCCAAAAACAAAACTAGTTGCGACAAGGCCTACCGACAGCGGCCAGGCAAATATCCAGTCGATAATCTTCTGGACGCCCGCCCAGCCGACCTTTGGATGATCAAATCCAGCATATTCCAGTCCAGCGGCGAATTGATATGACTTCCATTCGCCGGTCTTCAGCCAATCAATACACTGAGACAATATAACAAGGCCTGCGAAAGCGGCTGGAGCTAGACACAAAAGAACTAGAATAACGACGAGTATCACCACCAACAGGTCCAGAAGGCGATCTAAATCGATCATTGCCCCATTCCCCCGATATGGATTTGGACACTGAGACGGCATGTTGGCTTTGGAATGTGGCAGGAGTGCATGTTTGGTGCGTCTGCCGTCAGCAAGGCCAGATAGTTTGACAGATAGGGAGGACTTAATGTCAGAACGCGAGGCGGCGATCATCACGGGCGGGACGCGGGGCATCGGCGCCGCGATCGCGCGGCAACTGGCGGGGCGGGGCGTCGACCTCCTGCTTTCGGGCCGGCATCGCGACGACGAGGTCGAGGCGCTCCTCGCCGAACTCGGCGACCGTGCACGCTTCGAGGCGGCCGACGCCGCCGATCCGGCCAGCGCGGAGCGGCTGGTCGCGGCGGCGATGGAGGCGTTCGGCCGCATCGACTATCTCGTGCCGGCAGCCGGCGGCGCGGTGCCGGGCACGGCGCTGACCCTGACGCCGGAAGCCTGGGAGGACGCCTTCCGCGTCCATGTCCATGCGCCGTTCCATCTCTTCCGCGCGGCCCATGCGGCTCTGGCGGTGCGCGGCGGCGCGGTGCTGCTCGTCTCCTCGGTCGCCGGTCTCCGCGGCTGTCCGGGGACGGTCGCCTATCAGACGGTGAAGGGCGCGCTGCCGCAGATGGGCCGGGCGCTCGCCCGCGACCATGGCCATGAGAATATCCGCGTCAACACGATCTGCCCCGGCATCATCGAGACCCGCTTCCATGCCGCGATGACGCCGGAGGCGCGCAAGAACAATCTCGACAACCGCATTCCCCTCCACCGCTTCGGCACGGCCGACAATGTCGCGACCGCGGCGGTCGAGCTTTTGACCAATCCGTTCATCACGGGCGAGACGCTCGTCGTCGACGGCGGCATGAGCATGCGGATGGTCTGACGATCAGGACGCGGAACGAAAACCGCGGCGCTGGCGTTCAAGACTGCGAAGGACGGCTGTGTGGCCGCTCCGACGCAAAGGAGAAACGCCATGAAGTTCAAGGCTTTCGCTGGCGCGGCCATGGTCGCCGCCAGCCTGCTGGCGGCTGGCGGTGCGAGCGCGCAGGGCATCATCATCGACGAGAACGGCGTGCGGGTCGCCCCGCCGATGCCCGATCGCGTGCCGCCGCCGCCCCCCGCGCATTGGGACAACGGCCCCGGCCGCGGCGCCTATGACAATGACCGCGGCGTCGGTCCGCGCGAGGCGCGGCGCATCGCGCGCTCGGCCGGCGTCGTCGAGACCTGGGGCGTCGACCGCCGCGGCCCGGTATGGGTCGTCGAGGGCGCCGATCGCCGTGGCCGCGCGCTGCGCGTGACCGTGAGCGCCCGTTCCGGCGACATCCTCAATATCGACCGCGCCCGCCGCGGCTAACAGGAACTGGCGGCGGCGCTTCAGCCCTCGCCCATATCCTCGTCATCACGGCGCCGCGCCTGTCGCGGCGCCGTTCGTTCTTCGAATTGCAGGAGGCGCAGCGAGGCGATCTCTTCCCGCGCGCCGGCCTCGGCATCGGCCTTGAGCGAGGCTTCGACATAGGCGATATGCGCCGCCGCCGCAGCGCGGGCCGCGCCGCCATCGCCGGCGAGGATAGCATCGAGCAGCGCGCGATGCTGGCCGAGCAGGTCGTCGCGCGAAGCCTGGCGGCCATAGAGGCGGCTGCGGTTATAGAAGATGCCGTCGGCCAGCAGCCGGTAGCAGGCGCGCAGCACATGAATCATGACGATGTTGTGCGACGCTTCGCCGATCGCCTGGTGGAATTCGACGTCGAGCGCGGCCTCGCGGCGGAAATCGTCCTCGCCATGCGCCGCTTCCATGGCGGCGAAGATCCGCGTCAGGATCGTGCGGTCGGCCTCGGTGGCGCGCGCCGCCGCCATCGCCGCGGCCGTCGCCTCGACCTCGCGGCGGAATTCGAGATAGTCGCCGCCCGCCTTCTGCGACCCGGCGATGAGATCGATGACCGGGGAGGCGAACAGCGTTCCCTCGATCGCGGCGACGAAAGTGCCGCCGCCATGGCGGCTCTCGATGAGGCCGCGCCCTTCCAGCGTCTTCAGCGCATCGCGCAGCACCGGCCGCGAGACGGCAAGCCGCGCCGCGAGCTCGCGCTCGCCGGGCAGGCGGTCGCCGGGATGCAGCACGCCCTCCAGCACGAGAAGCTCGATCTGGCGGGCGACCTCATCGGCAGTCGGGCGTGACGCGACGGGTTGAAAGGGCATGAGGGGAAGCCTATAAGCGCCACAGGAAGAGTGGTCAACTAAATGGACCAGTCACCGCTCTCGGCGGTGACGAGCATCCGGCCAGGGACGGGCAGAAGGCGAGCAACATGTCGCTGCAGACGGCAACTTCGATCGACGATCTGAGACTGATGGCGAAGCGCCGCGTGCCGCGCGCCTTCTTCGAATATTGCGACCGCGGCTCCTATGCCGAGGAGACGCTGGAGGCGAACCGCGCCGATCTCAAGGCGCTGAAGCTGCGCCAGCGCGTCATGGTCGATGTTTCCAACCGCTCGACCGCGACGACGATCATCGGCCAGCCGGCGGCGCTGCCGCTGGCGCTCGCCCCGACCGGCCTCACCGGCATGCAATATGCCGATGGCGAGATCCTCGCCGCCCGCGCCGCCGAGAAGGCCGGCATTCCCTTCTGCCTCTCGACCATGTCGATCTGCTCGATCGAGGACGTGGCGGCGGGAACCTCGAAGCCGTTCTGGTTCCAGCTCTATGTGATGAAGGACCGCGGCTTCGCGCAGTCGCTCGTCGAGCGCGCCATCGCGGCGAAGTGCAGCGCGCTGGTACTCACCGTCGATCTGCAGGTGCAGGGCCAGCGCCATCGCGACATCAAGAACGGCATGACCGTTCCCCCGCGCATCACGCTCGCCAATCTCGTCGACATCGCCACAAAGCCGGACTGGGCGCTGCGCGTCTTGCGCGGCAAGCGCAAGACCTTCGGCAATCTCGACGGCTTCGTGAAGGGCATGACCGGCGTCAAGTCGCTCGGCCAGTGGATCTCCGGCCAGTTCGACACGACGCTGAACTGGAACGACGTCGCCTGGATCCGTTCGCTCTGGCCCGGCAAGCTCATCATCAAGGGTGTGCTCGATGTCGGCGATGCTAGGGCCGCCGCCGCGACCGGCGCCGATGCGATCGTCGTCTCCAACCATGGCGGCCGCCAGCTCGACGGCGCGCCGTCCTCGATCTCCGCGCTGCCGCGCATCGTCGACGCCGTCGGCTCCGACACCGAGATCCTGTTCGACGGTGGCGTCCGCTCCGGCCAGGACGTGCTGCGCGCGCTGGCGCTCGGCGCGCGGGCCTGCATGATCGGCCGCGCCTTCCTCTACGGCCTCGGCGCCGGCGGCGAAGCCGGCGTCGCCAAGACGATCGACATCATCGCCAAGGAGCTTTCCGTCTCCATGGCGCTGACGGGACGGCGCACCATCGCCGAGATCGACGACACGGTCATCGACCGCGGCTGAGCAAATCAGCAAGGGCTCCGGCCTTTTTCCTCCGCATCGGCGCCGGCGTGATTATGCTGGCGCCGATGCGGAGGATGAATCATGGGCGCGCTGCAATCCGGCGACCGGTCGAGCTTTCCCGATCCGGTCTATCGCGAGACCGTTCTGGAGCCGCTCTTCGACGGCGCCCGGCGCCATCACGCCGACGCGCTCCGGCGGATCGACCGCGCCCATCTCGTGATGCTGGTCGAAACCGGCATCCTCGACGCGGCACAGGGCGCGGCGATTGCACGCGCGCTCCTTGCGATGGAGCGGGAGATCGACCCGGCCGGCCTCGGATATGGCGGCGATGTCGAGGACTATTTCTTCTTCATGGAGCGCGAGCTGAAGCGCCGCGCCGGGCCGGATATCGGCGGCCGGCTGCATACGGCGCGCTCGCGCAACGACATCGACCACACCTTCCTGAAGCTCGGCCTGCTGCCGCGCATCGATGCGCTCCTCGCCGACGCGCGCGATCTCCTCGCCGTGCTGATCGAGGTGGCGACGCGCGATCGGGATACGCTGATCGTCGCCTATACGCATGGCCAGCCGGCGCAGCCGACGACCTATGGCCACTATCTCGCGGCGATGATCGAGGTGCTCATCCGCGACATCGAGCGCATCGAGGCGGCGCGCGCGATCGTCGATCTCTGCCCGCTCGGCGCGGCGGCGATCACGACATCGGGCTTCCTGATCGACCGCCATCGCACCGCCGAACTGCTCGGCTTCGCGGCCCCCTTGCAGAATTCCTATTCCTGCATCGCGGCGGTCGACTATCTGACGGCGACCTATGACGCAGTCGCGCTGCTCTTCCTGCATCTCGGCCGGCCGATCCAGGATTTCCTCTTCTGGTCGAGCTTCGAGGTCGGGCAGCTCTATCTGCCGAACGCCTTCGTGCAGATCTCCTCGATCATGCCGCAGAAGCGCAATCCGGTGCCGTTCGAGCATCTCCGCCATCTCGCCGGCCAGACGGTCGGCCGCGCCCGCGCGGTGGTGGATGTCGTGCACAACACGCCCTTCACCGACATGACGGACAGCGAGGCCGAGACGCACGAGATGGGCTATCAGGCCTTCGCGGTCGGCCACCGCGTGCTCGCGCTGCTCGCGGCCACGATCGCGGCCGGGAGGATCGATCCGGAGCGCGTCGCCGTCAATCTCGACCGCTCCTGCGCGACGATCACCGAGCTTGCCGATCGCCTCGTGCGCGAGGAAGGGCTGCCCTTCCGCCTCGCCCATGAGATCGCCGCCGAGGTGGCACGCGCGGTGGTCGCCGCCGGCGGCAGTCTCACGGAGCATGGCTATCCGGCCTTCGCCGAGGCCTTCGAGCGGCATGTCGGCCGCCCTCCGGCCGCCGGTCGTGACACGTTCAGGGACATGGTCTCAGCGGAAGCGTTCGTCGCCGTGCGCGAGCGGTTCGGCGGCCCGGGGCCGGCCGCGCTCGGGGCGGCGCTCGGCGGCTATCGCGCCGCGCTCGATGCGTTCGTTGAGCGGTCCGGCGCGATCGCCGCGCGACAGGCCGCGGCGCATGCGACTTTGGAACGTCGCATGCATGAGATCGCCCAAGGCTAATGACAGGGGCGGGCGCCGAAACGGGGGCAGGGGCAGGCGATGGGCGAGGGGATCAGGCGTTTCGCGGATCATCCACTGCGGACGGCGGCGCTGCACGAGGTGCATGCGCGGCCCTTCCACATGATCGCGGCGCCGCGGCTGGTGCTGCACTATGCCTTCATGACCGACGCCGCGCATGCCGACGCGGCGCGCGGGCGGCTCGCCGAACTCTGCCGGCGCAACGGTCTCGCGGTGCCGGCGCCCGATGCGCGCCACCACGTGGTGCCGCTGCTCGGCGGTTTCCTCCGCTTCGAGAGCCACGCCGAGTTCACCACCTATAGCTGGGATGCGCCGCGCGGCAGTGGCGGGCTGCCGGCGGAGACGCCGTTCGGCGAGGCCTTCGAGCCGCCGGGCCCGTTGATGGTGCAGGCGCGGCTCGATCTCGTCGACGATCTCCGGCCGCCGGCTGAAATCCTCGCCGGATTCGATCCCGGCTCGCTCGCCGCCTCGCAGGCAGCCGGTGGCCGCGCGCTCATCGCCACCGATTTCCGCTCCGACGGCGACGGCTTCACCCGCCTTCTGATCGTCGATCGCGGCCTCGGGCCGCAGGAAGCCGGTCCGCTGGCGCAAAGGCTGCTGGAGACCGAGACCTACCGCGTCCTCGCGATGCTCGGTTTGCCGGAGGCGCAGCGGCTGCAGCCGGAGGTGCGCCGCATCGAGGAGCAGCTCGTCGCCGACACGGCGCGCTTCCGCTCCGCCGGCGGCTTTGCCTCCAACCGGGCGCTGCTCGACGATCTGACGGCACTCGCCGCCGATCTCGAGGCCGGCGCGGCGGAATCGGCCTTTCGCTTCGGTGCGAGCCGCGCCTATGCCGAGATCGTCAGCCTCCGCCTCAACGCGATGGACGAGCATCCGCTCGAGGGCTATTCGAGCTTTACCGCCTTCCTCGCCCGTCGCATGGCACCGGCGATGCGCACCTGCGCGACGCTGGAAAGCCGCCAGCAGGACCTCTCGCGCAAGCTCGCCCGGGCCGCGGCGCTGCTCCGGGCCCGCGTCGATGTCGAGCTCTCGCAGCAGAACCGGGCGCTGCTCGATTCCATGAACAAGCGCGCGCGCCTGCAATTGCGCCTGCAGCAGACGGTCGAGGGCCTCTCGGTGGCGGCGGTCAGCTATTATGTCGTCGGGCTCGTCGGCCATCTCGCCGAGGGCGCGCCGCTCATCGGCCTCCATATCGAACCGGCGGCCATCGAGGCGCTCGCCGTCGTCCCGGTCGCGCTCGCCGTCTGGTTCCTGGTCCGCCGCATCCGCCGGCACCATGCGGATGGCGGCGGCGAGGAATAGCCGGATCACCCGCCGATCATCGCCTCGAGCCCCTCGTCCCAGGCGGGGTGTTCGCCGTAGAGCGCCGCGAGGTGGTCGATGAACAGGCGGACCTTGGCGGCGAGGTAGCGGCGGCTCGGATAGACGGCGTGGACCGCGACGCGGCGGGAGGCGCGATAGCCGGGCAACACATGGACGAGCTGGCCCGACCGAAGTTCCGGCCCGACATCCCAGGTCGATCGCAGCGCGATGCCGAGGCCGGAAAGGACGGCGGCGCGCACCACCTCGTTGGAATTGGTGCGGAGCCTGCCGTCGATATGCACCGTCACCGGCCCGTCGCGGCTTTCGAGGCGCCACGGATCCTGCCCGGCCGTGGCGAGGAGGGCATGGCGGGCGAGATCGGCGATCGTCTCCGGCGTGCCATGTGCCGCGATATAGGCGGGCGCGGCGCAGAGCAGGCGATGGTTTGGCGCGAGGCGACGGGCAACGAGGCTCGAATCGGTGAGCTCGGCGATGCGGATCGCGACATCGACGCCTTCCTTCACGAGGTCGACGAAATCGTCGGAGAGCGTCAGGTTGACGGTGAGGCCGGGATTGGCGTCGAGGAAGCGGCCGAGATGAGGCGCGACATGCAGCCGCCCGAACGAGGTCGGCGCCGAGATGCGCAGCGTCCCGCGCGCGACGTCGGAGCGGCGGCTGACATAAGCCTCCGCCTCCTCGATCGAGGCGAGGATCTGCACCACGCGGTCGTGATAGCCGCGCCCGGCTTCGGTGAGCGCGATTTGCCGCGTCGTGCGCTGCAGGAGGCGCGTGCCGAGCCGCTCCTCCAGCCGCTTAAGCCGTTTCGAGACGACGGCGGGCGAGAGGCCGAGCTCGCGCCCGGCCGCCGAGAGGCTGCCGGCCGTGATGACCCGCGCGAAGATCTCCATATCCGTGAAATCGCCCATGCCTGATCGTGGCAATAAATCGCGGTGACTTTCAACGTCCAGGAAAGAATGATTGTTGAAGGGAATGCTTCTGCGCCTCGAACGGGCGTCCTAGAGTGCGTCGTCGCCGGTCGGACCCGGCGGGAGGAAGTCATATGTCCGCCATCCTGATGCCGAAGCCGGACCAGCGCGTGCTGGATCGGCGCGATGCGATCATCGCCGGTCTCGCGAAATTGGTGCCACCCGCCGCGCTCATCACGGCCGAGGACGAGCGCCGCGCCTATGAGACCGATGCGCTGACCGCCTATCGCCAGCTGCCGCTCGCGGTCGTGCTGCCCTCGACGACCGAGGAGGTCGCCGCCGTGCTCGCCTTCCTGAACGCCGAGGGCGTCAAGGTGGTGGCGCGCGGCGCGGGAACCTCGCTCGCCGGCGGCGCGCTGCCGGCCGAGGATGCCGTCGTGCTCGGCGTCTCCAAGATGAACCGCGTGCTCGAGGTCGACACCGCCAACCGCACGATCCGCGTCGAAGCCGGCGTCACCAATCTCGGCGTCACCGCGGCCGTGCAGCATCTCGGCTTCTTCTACGCGCCCGACCCGTCGAGCCAGCTAGCCTGCACCATCGCCGGCAATATCGGCATGAATTCCGGCGGCGCGCACTGCCTCAAATACGGCGTCACGACCAACAATGTGCTGGGCGTCAAGATGGTGATGATGGACGGCACCATCGTCGAGATCGGCGGGGAGGCGCTCGATGCCGCCGGCCTCGATCTCCTCGGGCTCATCGTCGGCTCGGAAGGGCAGATCGGCGTCGTCACCGAGGCGGTGCTGCGCATCCTGCCGCTCGCCGAGGGCGCGCGCCCGATGCTGATGGGCTTCCAGTCGGCCGAGGCCTGCGGCGCCTGCGTCGCCGCGATCATCGCCTCGGGCATCATTCCGGTCGCCATCGAATATATGGACCGGCCGGCGATCCGCGTCTGCGAGGCCTTCGCCCATGCCGGCTATCCGCTCGATGTCGAGGCGCTGCTGATCATCGAGGTGGAGGGCTCCGAGGAGGAGATCGCCGACCTGATCGACCGCATCACCGCGATCGCGGCGAAGTTCGAGCCGTCGACCTTCAAGGTCTCGCAATCGGAAGCCGAGAGCGCCGCGATCTGGAAGGGCCGCAAATCCGCCTTCGGCGCCATGGGCCGCATCGCCGACTATATGTGCATGGACGGCACGATCCCGACCGGGCAGCTGCCGCGGGTCCTGACCGGAATTTCCGAGATCTGCGCCGGCTACGGGCTCGAGGTCGCCAACATCTTCCATGCCGGCGACGGCAATCTGCATCCGCTCGTGCTCTTCAATGCCAACAAGCCGGGCGAACTGGAGAAGGCCGAGGCGGCCGGCGCCGACATCCTGAAGCTCTGCGTCGAGGTCGGCGGCTGCCTGACCGGCGAGCACGGCGTCGGCGTCGAGAAGCGCGAATTGATGGTGCACCAGTTCAACCGCATCGACCTCGACCAGCAGATGCGCGTGAAGACGGCGCTCGACCCGCAATGGCTGCTCAACCCGCACAAGGTGTTCCCGCTCGAAGGACGGCCGGTGTGATGGTGTCGTTGTCTGCGTCCGCTGGCCTTTCTTCCCCCTCTCCCGCAGCGCGGGAGAGGGCCGGGGTGAGGGCTTTTCTCTTTCCTCGCGGCTCTGCCACTTCAAGGAAGACCCTCACCCGGCCTCTCCCGCAAGCGGGAGAGGGGAAGAAAGAGGGTGCCCATTCATGACCGCCCCCCTTCGCCCAACCTCCGAAGCCGAAATCGAAGCGATCGTCGCCGAGGCGGTGGCGGCCCGGACGCCGCTCGCCATCGAGGGCGGCGGCACGCGCGATATCGGCCGTCCGGTGCAGGCGGCGCGCGCTGTCTCGACGCTGGGCCTTTCCGGTGTCACGCTCTACGAGCCGTCCGAACTCGTGCTCTCGGCCCGCGCCGGCACGAAGCTTTCCGAGATCGAGGCGCTCCTCGCCGGCAATCGCCAGCGGCTGGCCTTCGAGCCGATCGACTGGCGGCCGCTGCTCGGTACGTCCGGCGAGCCCACGATCGGCGGCGTTACGGCCTCGAATGCCAGCGGTCCGCGTCGCATCCAGGCGGGCGCGGCGCGCGATCATCTGATCGGCATCCGCGCCACCACCGGCCGCGGCGAGACGATCAAGTCCGGCGGCCGCGTGATGAAGAACGTCACCGGCTATGATTTCGCGAAGCTCGCGGCCGGCTCCTGGGGGACGCTCGGCATCCTGACCGAGGTCACCTACAAGCTGCTGCCGATGGCCGAGACCGAGACGACGCTGGTCTATGAGGGCCTCGACGCCGCCCGCGCGGTCGATGCCATGACGACGGCGCTCGGCACGCCCTTCGAGGTCACCGGCGCCGCCTTCCTGCCCGGCGAGCCGTCGCGGACGCTGATCCGCTTCGAGGGCTTCTCCGCCTCCTGCGGCTATCGCGCCGGACGACTCTCGGACATGCTCGCGGCTTTCGGCGCGCCGGAGCGTCTCCATGACGAGGCCTCGCAATCGCTCTGGACCGCGATCCGCGATGTCCGCCCGCTGGGGGCGACCGGCAGCGATGTCGTCTGGCGCATCTCGGTGAAGCCGACCGACGGCCCGCAGGTCGTGGCGCGGCTCGAAGCCGAGGTTTCGGCGCGGACCTTCCTCGACTGGTCGGGCGGCCTCGTCTGGGCGGCCATCGACGGCCCGGCCGATGGCGGCGCGGCGACGGTGCGCACGCTCGTCGCGATGCTGGGCGGCCACGCGACCCTCGTCCGCGCCCCGCACGGCCTCCGCGCGGCGCTCCCGTCCTTCCAGCCCGAAGCCCCCGCCGTCGCCGCCATCACGGCGAAGATCCGCGAAAGCTTCGACCCCGCCGGCGTGCTCAATCCGGGGCGGATGGGATAATCCATGCAGACCTCCTTCACCCTCGCCCAGCTGGCCGATCCTGATACCGCAGAATCCGAGAAAATCCTCCGGACCTGCGTGCATTGCGGGTTCTGCACGGCGACCTGTCCGACCTATCTACTGCTCGGCGACGAGCTCGACAGTCCGCGCGGGCGGATCTACCTGATCAAGGACATGCTGGAAGGCGGCAAGCCGGCCAATGACGAGGTGGTCAAGCATGTCGACCGCTGCCTCTCCTGTCTCTCCTGCATGACGACCTGCCCCTCGGGCGTGCATTACATGCATCTCGTCGACCATGCCCGCGCGCATATCGAGGAGACCTATCGCCGGCCCTTCGCCGACCGCGTGATGCGCAGCCTGATCGCGCATGTGCTGCCGCATCGAAACCGCTTCCGCATGGCGCTGGTCGGCGCCGCGGCGGCGCGGCCCTTCGCGCGCACCATCGGCAAGCTGCCCGGCCTCGCGCGCATCGGCGCCATGCTGGCGCTGGCGCCGCGCTTTCCTTCAGGCCGCAGCGCGGTCGAGGCGCCGGGCCGTTTCGCGGCCAAGGGCGAACGGCGGGGCCGCGTCGCGCTGCTCTCCGGCTGCGTGCAGCCGGTGCTCGATCCGGCAATCAACGAGGCGACGGTCCGCCTTCTGACGCGGCTCGGCATCGAGGTCGTCGTGGCGAAGGGCGATGGCTGCTGCGGGTCGCTGGCGCATCACATGGGCCGCGAGGCGGATTCGCATGCGACGGCGAAGCGGGCCATCGACGGCTGGATCGCCGAGATGGACGGCGAAGGCCTCGACGCGATCATCATCACCGCGTCGGGCTGCGGCACGACGATCAAGGACTACGGCTTCATGTTCCGCGAGGACCCGGCCTATGCCGAAAGGGCGGCGCGGGTCTCGGCCATCGCTAGGGATGTGACGGAGTACCTGGAGACGCTGAAGCTCGACCGCGTCGCCCCACCCGAGCCGCTCACCGTCGCCTATCACTCGGCCTGCTCGATGCAGCATGGTCAGCAGATCAGGACGACGCCGAAGACGCTGCTCGCGCGCGCCGGCTTCACGGTCCGCGACGTGCCGGAGGGGCATATCTGCTGCGGCTCGGCCGGCACCTACAACATGCTGCAGCCCGAGCTCTCGCAGCGGCTGAAGGCGCGCAAGCTCGCCAATATCGCCAAGGTCACGCCCGACATCATCGCCACCGGCAATATCGGCTGCATGACGCAGCTCGCCTCCGGCCCGACACCGATCGTCCACACGATCGAACTGCTCGACTGGGCCTATGGCGGCCCGAAGCCGGAAGGGTTGTAGGCGCCAATCCTCAGCATTTCGCGAGGGCGCCCGTGACCAAGACCCGGGCGAGGCGGCGGGATTCGCGGGTGATCGCGGCGTCGTCGAGGCCGCAGACGTCGCGGAACACGACGATCGTCTCGATGCCGGTGAGCAGCGCGAGCCCGGTCGTGAGGCCGTCCAGCGCGCCGGGCGGAAGATCGCCGGCGACGGGGACCAGCGCCTCGCGGATCCAGCCGAGGCGGCGGCCGCCGCGCGGGGCGGGCGGGCGCTTGCCGCCGCCGACCGAGACGCTGAGAAAAGTCCGGAACAAAGCTTCGTTGGCCAGCACCATCGCGATGATGCCGGCGACGACCGCTTCCGCGCGCGCCGGCAGGTCCGCCTCAGCCGGCAGGTTGCGGAAATGCACCGCCGCGAATTCCTGCGCGATCGCGTCGAGCACCGCTTCCTGCGCCATCGCCTCCGGCGTCGAGAAATAACGATAGGCCGTCGCGCGCGAGATCGTCGCCCGGTCCGCCGCCTCGGCAATCGTCGGATGCCGCCCCTCCGCCAGCAATTCACGCGCTGCCTCGAGCAGCGCATTGCGCGTGCGCTGCTTCTGCGCGACGCGCTCGAAACCCTCTTGACGCTTCAATCGGCACCTTTATAAGACAGATATCTCATAACGAGAGAAATGTAACACGAACCTACGGGGACGACAAATCCATGAACGCGCATTCTCCATCGCCGGCCACGGCCACTGCCGGCTCGACCGTCCATCTGCTCGGGACGCTGGTCACGTTCCGCGCCCTCGCCGCCGACACCGAGGGCGCCTTTTCGCTCGTCGAGGCGGTGACCGCGCCGGGGCAGGGCACGCCGCCGCATCGCCAGAACGACGACGCCGAAGCCTTCTATGTGCTGGAGGGGAGCTTCGAATTCATGCTGGACGGCAAGACCGTCACCAGCGGACCGGGGGCGTTCCACTATGTGCCGCGCGGCATGCCGCATGGCTTCCGCAACCCCGGGACCGCGCCGGCGAAGATGCTGATCATCAATCTGCCCGGCGGGCTGCATGAGAACTTCTTCCGCGAGGCGGGCGACCCAGTGGCCGACGCGACGCGCTTCCCGCCCATGGCGCCGCCGGATATCCCGCGGCTCGTCGCGGCGGCAGGGCGCTACGGCATCGAGATGCTGCCGCCGGCGTAAGCCGCTAAAGAAAGATGCCCGAGGCGCGCCTGCGCTCCGGGCATCTTGCATCCGAGGTTTCTCCGTTACTGCGTGGCGCGGCAGCGGGTGTCCTTGGAGACCGTGACGGCGCCCTTCGCGAAGTCGAAGCGCGCCTTGGCTTCGATGGTCGGCGTCAGGTAGTCCTTCTCGATGGCGGCGATGTTCGGGCAGTTCTTGCGCGTCGCCTTGGCGCCGGTCTCGGTCCAGAAACTGGCGCCGGTCGCGTCCGCCTTGAACGTCTCGTCGTCATAGCCGGCGCTGAAGATCTCGCTGCCGTCGCGGAGATCGTAGATCACCAGGCCGCGATCGGGGCCGGTGCCGGCATCGATCATCAGATAGTTGCCGGCGAGCTTCAGCAGGAAGAACGGATCGTCACTCTTGCCGATCACCCGGTCGCCCTTCGCGGCCTTGGTCGAGCAGGCCGGCTGCGGCGAGGCGGCCTTGCTGCGGACGATGTAGCTGTTGCCGACATCGTCCTTGTGCGGCTTTTCGACGATGAGCCAGTCGGCATTCGACGTGCAGGTCGGGCCGGCGGCGAGAGCCGGCGCGGCGATGAGGCTCGCGAGCGCGGCGAGAAGGAGGGTCGTCTTCATGGTCAGCGTGCCTTCCTTATGGCGTCCACGGTCATGTCGATCAGCGCGCTGGTCGTGGTCCTGGCCGGCCGGCGCATATAGGTGACGAGGTCGTCGCCGATCGGATCGATCCAGCGGCGGTCGATGGTGGCCATGCCCTTGGCCGCGCCGATGGCGGAGAGCATCTGCGCCGCGTTGCAGTCGACGTCGTGGCCGCAGCCACCGATGATCGCCAGCGTCTCGTCGAAATCGCCATCGCCGAACCACAGCGCGACGACCTGTGCCGCCGCGTTCGGATAGGCGTGGATCCAGTTGTATTCGACATATTCCGCGTCGCATTTCGCCCAGGCCGTCTTCCAGTCCGGCGAGGACTTCGATGCGTCGAGCGCGAAGCGGACGACGGCGCCATATTCGGTATCGGCCGGCATCAGCGCGACGGTCTCTTCCGTCAGCGCGCGGAAATCGTCGGTGACGAAGGCGCGGGCGACGAGGACGGCGTTGAACACCTCGCCGAGAATGCCGTTGCCGGCATGCGAGATCTCGGCATCGAGCCAGGCGAGACGGGCCGCCTCGCGCGCATTGCCGGGCACGACCATGCCGCAGATCGCCCCGCGCATCTGCGCCCCGATCCATTCGTCGAACGGGTTGCCGTCGAGCGCCGAGTGCGGCGGATAGATGCCGCGCTTGATATTGTCGAGCGCGATCGCCTCGGCCGACCAGCCGAGCGGAATGAGCCCGACCCAGCGCTCGGCGATATCGGCGCTCGTCACCGCGCGGCCCTTGTCGGCGAAGGCATAGAGGAAGGCGAGCTCGAAGGTGATGTCGTCGTTATAGGTGTTCGGCGGCCGCATATAGCGGTCGATGCGGCCGAAGGCGCGCTCGAGATTCTCCGCGGTATAGCCTTCGAGCGCCGTGCCGACGGCCGCGCCGACGATCTGGCCCCACCAGGCGCCGGCGATGCGATCATGGAAGCCGGCGGCGTTCACGTCGACCGCGACATCGGCGGGGAACTCGACCGCGGCGGCGAAATCCTCGAAGCGCGCGAAGCGGCGGGTCTTCTGCGAGGGGTGATCGGGATCGGGCAGGGCGGCGCGCAGCACCGCCTTCAGACGCGCGTGGATGCCATGCAGCCGCTCCCAGTCGCCGCGCTCGGCCGCTTCGAGCCCTTCTGTGAGCAGCGCCTCATGCGGCGGCACGATGAAGCCCTTGTTCTCCAGCGACTGCACCGCCGCCACCGCCAGCGATTCCGGCGCGCCGGAGCCGGGAACATTCGATTGCCAGAACAGCTTCAGCCAGAAATCCTGCTCACGAATCGCCGCCGACGCATCCCAGGTCTGTTCCTCCTCGGCGAGCAGAACCGGCTCGGCATTGCGGAGGAGGTCGCGGGCGTATTCCCAGGCTTTCATCACTCGGTCCTGTTCGGGGAAGGGGTCGATCGGAAGGCGGCCTGAGAATAGGGAATTCGGCCGGCCTGTCGACTGCCAAGGAAAGCGGGGACCGCATGAAGGGCTATGTCGCGCTGCTCTATTCGATCGTGCTCGGACCCGGGCGCCGGGTGGTGATGGCCGAGCTCCGGGCGGTCGCCGAAGCGCTCGGCTACCGGGATGCCGCCACGATCGGCGCGAGCGGGAATCTGCTCTTCCGCGCTGACCCGGTTCCGCTCGGGCAGCTCGAGGCGGAACTCGAGGCCGGCTTCGCGGCGCGGTTCGGCAAGCGCGTCGACATCATCCTGCGCGATGCCGAAGGCTGGCGGCGTCTCGCGGCCGGCAATCCCTTTCCGGAAGCCGCGGCGCGCGACGGAGCGCGGGTGCATGTCCGCGTCATGCGCGAGCCGGCCGGTGCCGGCGATCTCGCCCGCCTCTCGGCCTATGCCAGTGGCGGCGAGGAGCTTCGGATCGTCGATGGCGATCTCTGGATGCATTTCGCCG
This sequence comes from Allobosea sp., assembly GCA_017307955.1. Taxonomy (GTDB): domain Bacteria; phylum Pseudomonadota; class Alphaproteobacteria; order Rhizobiales; family Kaistiaceae; genus Kaistia. The sequence goes on from JAFKFV010000023.1 coordinate 76,566, forward strand.
ACCGCCTGCCGAGCGAGGGCAAGCTGCTCGGGCAGCTGACGGCGAAGCGGAGCGGCGTCGGCACGGTCAGGAACTGGAACACGGTCGCCAGGATCGCGGCGGCGCTGAAGGAAGGCGGCTAGCGACCCTGCTCGGCGGCAGCCAGTTCGCGCGCGGTGTCGCCGCCGATCTGCGCCTTGAGATAGGCCTCCGTCTCGGGCAGGGCGAGATGGAAATGCGTCAGCGGCTCGATGCGGAGGCGGAGGCTCTCCGCCTCGACATCGAGGAGGTGTCCACCGAGGCGCCGGTCGTCCGAGATGAAATGGAAATGGTAGCCGGCGACGCCGAAGGGGCCTGAGAATTCCGGCGACCACAGGCCGACCAGCGTCCCCTCGATATCGGTGAAGGTGAATTCGTTCTGCGTGCGCGTCGCGTCGAGGAGACGCGTGCCGGGCGGCGGCGGATTGACGGAGCGGGCCTTGATCCGGGCGAAGCGGCCATCGAGGCGGATGGCATAGAAGATGTTGCCGCTGTCGCGCAGCGGATCGCAGTGACGGCCGAGGTCCTGAAAGCCGCTGGTGCCGGTGATCGTCGTCTCGCTCTCGGGCTGGAACCGCGTCACGATCGCGAAGGGCGCGCCGGCATCGCGCGGCGCCTCGGTGACCACGCCGTTCGCATCGGCATGGAAGGCGCGGCCCTCCAGAACGATCATCTCGCCGTCGAGGCCGGTGAAGGTGCCAAGCCCGAAATCGCCATGGGCGAGGATCGTCTCGACGCTCGCCTCGCGCTCATAGACGCCGGCGACCAGCGCCCCCGAGGTCGAAACCTGGAAGACGGTGTGCAGCTCGGTCTCGAAATGGCGCGACAGCGCCTCGGTCACGATGGCGTCGACGCTGCGGCCGGTGCGCCGGCTCTCGGCCTCGATCGCCGCCTCCAGCGAGGCGGGAATGCGGACATGGGCATGTTTCATCGCGGCGTTCCCCCCGAAAGCATGGCTGGCGCCGGCGCCTCGCGGCGCCGGCCCCTGTTGCGGCAAGTGATACCGTGTCTAGCCGCTTTCGGCGAGGCGCTTCAGCTTGGCGACCCGCGTCGGCTGTTCCTCTTCCAGCGACAGCGTCCCGGTGAGCTCACCCTTGCCGTCCATCAGATAGACGGTGGCGGTGTGGTTCATCGTGTAGTCGCCGCCTTCGGTCGGGACCTTCTCGTAATAGACGCGATAGGCCTTGGCGACGGCGGCGATCTCCTCCGGCGTTCCCGAGAGGCCGATGATCCGCGGATCGAAGGCCGACAGATAATCCTTCATCGATGAAGTCGTATCGCGTTCGGGATCGACGGTGACGAAGAGCACCTGCAGCCGGTCGGCGAGCGGGCCGAGCTGTTCGAGATCGAGCGTCAGGTCGGAGAGGGTCGTCGGGCAGATATTCGGGCAGCGCGTGAAGCCGAAGAAGACGGCATAGGGCTTGCCGCCGAGATCGGCCGTGGAGAAGCGCTTCCCCGTCGTCGCGGGCAGGTCGATCGGCCCGCCGATGCCCAGGCCGCGCTGGGCCGTGGCGGCGCCGCGGCCGGAGAGCTGGTAGCCGACGAGGGCCGAGCCCGCGAGGGCGACGATCACCGCCAAGGCGATCGCCGCGATCCGGCGCTTCGTCATCGTCAGTTCTCCATCTTCATGCCGGACATCTCGCCATCGCCGCCATGCTCATGTTTCGGCATCGCGCCGATGGCATCGATCTCGAACACGACATCGACGGTGCCGGCCTTGGCGAAAGTGAGCGTGCCCTTGACGCTCTCGCCCTGCTTCAGCGGCTGCTTCAGGTCCATGAACATGAGATGGAAGCCGTTCGGAGCGAGTTCCGCCTTGCCATGCGCCGGCACGGCCACGCCGCCCTCGACCGGGCGCATCTTCATGACGCCGTTGTCGACGCTCATCTGGTGAATCTCGGTGCGGCCGGCGCTTTCGAAGGTCGCGGAGACGAGCGTGTCGTCGCTGTCGCCGTCATTGGCGATCACGAGATAACCGCCGCCGACCTTGGCGCCGGGCGGGGTCGCGCGCGACCAGGGATGCTCGACCTCGATCGCTCCGATCTTGAACTCATGCGCGCGGGCGGCGTCGACGCCGACAAAGAGGAGGCCGATCGCCAGCGTCGCGATGGCGATGCGCTGCTCGATGCCGGAGAAGGAGCGGAAGAGGCGGGTGGAAGCGGATTGGGTGCGGAAAGCCTGAAGGGTCATGGCCGGTCCTGAATCAAATGCCTGAGAAACCGCGCGGGCGAGCCGGCGGCGCAAGACGTCGCGGATGGCGACGTGAAGCCTCAGGCGGCAGGCGGCGCGCGGGAGAGGACCGGCGCGAGCTCGAAGCGCGGCCCGCTTGCACCGGCCGAGGCAGGCACCTCCGCGGCCAGGATGGCAACAGCCTTGCGCGCCAGCGGCGGATGCGCGGGCGAAGGCGCGGCGGCGCCGACCATCGGGCAGCCGAGCGTGCAGCAATCGAGGAGATGGACAAGCCCCGCCGGCGCGTCGGCCGCCCGGTCGGGCGAGAGGGTTCCGCAGATGACGTCCCTGGAGAGCGCCGGCTCGCTGGCGCGGGCGCCGGTGGCGAAGCCGCTGACCAGGGCCTGGACGACGAGGAACAGCGCGACGATCAACGCCGCGTCTCTCCGCCACAGGCCTCGTCTTTCGCCGCGCATCATCCGCTCCCTCGCGCCATGACATAGCATCACGCGGGGGCAAGCGGAATCTCGGCGGCCGGCGACAAATGCGCCGGGCCTCAGGCCGCGGCGGCCTTGACCTCCTCGGTCGTGACGCGGAACCCGGTCAGGACGTTGCGCCCGAAAGTATGCGTGAGCGGCACGTCGGCGGCGTCGCGCCCGCGGGCGATGAGCACGCGGCCGATGCGGCGCTTGTTGTTGCGCGGATCGAAGGCGTGCCAGCGCCCGCCGAGATAGACTTCCATCCAGGCGGCGAGGTCCATCGGCGGATAGGGCGGCGGCTCGCCGACATCGGAGATATAGCCGAAGCAGTAGCGCGTCGGGATGTTGAGCGCGCGGCAGAAGGCGATGGCGAGATGGGCGAAGTCGCGGCAGACGCCGATGCCGCCGGCATGCACGTCGGCGGCGCTGCGGAACGGGCTCGCCTGCTGGTAGTCGAACTTGATGGCGCCATTCACATGGTCGCAGATCGCCTGAACGCGGTCCCAGCCCGGCGTCATATTGCCGAAGAGCCGCCACGCCTCGTCGGCCAGCTTGTCGGATTCGCAGTAGCGGCTCGGCAGCAGGAAGGAGAGCACCTCGTCCGGCAGGTCCTCGACCGCATGCTGCACGGCATTCCGGTCGACCGGGTCGGGCAGCCCGTCGTCCCAGATGACCGTCTGCGTCGTGATCGTGAACGGGCCGGGCGGCGCGATGAGCCGGCAGCAGAGATTGCCGAAGCCGTCGCGATACTGCGTGACGTTCACGATCGGATTGGTCGCGAGCGTATCGGGATATTCGAGCGACTGGGCTTCGTCGGGATGCACGTTGAGCATCACGATCATCGGCGTCGGGACGTCGAATGTGTAGCTGAGCTCAGTGCCGAGCTTGAGGCGCATGGGACCTCCTTTGCGATCTGGCATCATGGCGCGAGCGCGGCCGGAGCCGCGGTCATTTGTGAGCCGTCAATGGCGCGGAATGCCAACGGTTCCGCTGCCGGTGTTGCGCCTCGCAACTTCCGTGCTAGTTTGCCGCCGTCTCATCGGGGTGCCTCGGTCCGCAAGGGCCATGGCTGAGAGGCTCGGCAGAGCCAACCCGCGAACCTGATCCGGATCATGCCGGCGGAGGGATTGAGCGAAGCGCGGGACGCCGATCGGCCCAACCCCGCGCAATGCCATCGTTCCGTCCCGTGCCTGAAGCCAAAAGCCAGAAGCCGAGGACGTCCGAATGTCGACCACCGAACAGCTCACCATCACCGCCGCCGGCGCCGCGCTCGACGACCTGCGCGCTGCCCGCCCGCTCGTCCAGAACATCACCAATTACGTGGCGATGACGATCTCGGCCAATGTGCTGCTCGCGCTCGGTGCCTCGCCGGCCATGGTGCATGCGCCCGAGGAATCGGCGGATTTCGCGGCGATCTCCTCCTCGCTCGTCGTCAATATCGGCACGCTCTCGGAGAGCTGGGTCGACGGCATGCGCCGCGCGGTGCTGCGCATGAACGAGGACGGCAAGCCCTGGGTGCTCGATCCGGTCGGCTGCGGCGCCACGCCCTATCGCACCGCCGTCGCCGTCGAATTGTCGCGGCTCGGCCCCGCCATCATCCGCGGCAATGCCTCTGAAATCATGAGCCTCGCCGGTGCTTCGGGCGCGGGCGGCAAGGGCGTCGATTCGACGACGAGCTCGGATGCCGCCATCGCGGCGGCCAAGGCGCTGGCCCGCGAGACCGGCGCCGTCGTCGCCGTCACGGGCGAGACGGACTATGTCACCGACGGCGCGACCGTCGTCGCGATCACCGGCGGCCACGCGCTGATGCCGCTCTCGACCGCGCTCGGCTGCGCGCTTTCCGCCACCGTTGCCGCTTTTGCCGCCATCCGTCCGCCGATGGAGGCCGCCGTCGCCGCGCTCGCCGTCTATGGTGCGGCCGGAGCGCTGGGCGCGGAAAACCTCGCCGGGCCCGGCCTGCTGCCGGCGGCGCTCTGCGACATGCTCTACGGCCTCGATGCCGAGAGCGTCGCGGCCTTCGCGAGCGTGTCGGTCGTCGAGACGGCGTGAGATGGGCTTCGACCCGACGCTCTATCTCGTCACCGACCCGCGCCTCGGCGCGCCGCGGCCGCTCGTCGAGACGGTCGCGGCGGCCGTCAGCGGCGGCGTGACGCTGGTGCAATTGCGCGATCCCGACGCGCCGACAAGAGCGCTCGTCGAGACGGCCCGCGCCCTCGTCGCGCTGCTCAGGCCGCTCGGCGTGCCGCTCATCGTCAACGACCGCGTCGATGTCGCGCTCGCCGCCGATGCCGACGGCGTGCATGTCGGCCAGTCCGACATGCATCCGTCCGATGCGCGGGCGTTGATCGGCCCGGATCGCATCCTCGGGCTTTCGATCACCGATGCGTCCGAGATGCGGCCCGCCGATCTGGCGCCGGTGGACTATATCGGCGTCGGTCCGATCTACCTGCAGGCGACCAAGCCCAACGCGGCGCCGCCGATCGGCCCTGAGGGGCTCACCGCGATCCGCGCCCTGACGCGCCTGCCGATCGTCGCGATCGGCGGCGTCGGGCCGGCCAATGCCGAAGTGCTGATCCGCGCAGGCGCCGACGGGCTTTCCGTCGTCTCCGCGCTCATGGCGGCGCCGGATCCGGCCATGGCGGCGCGCGTGCTGACGGCAGCGATCGCGCGGGCGCGGGGGTGAGCGATCTTTTCCGTCATGGAAAGAGTGCTCGTATCATTGCGCTTGTTTCGTTGAAGACGGCGAAATGACATGGTTGTCGCCAGCCATGTTTCCGCCTGAGGAGAACACGATGTCCACCAATGCCGACCGCCTCGTCGTCACCGGCCCGTCCGCCCCGCGCTTCGACGAGATCCTGACGCCCGAGGCGCTGGCCTTCGTGGCCGAGCTGCATGGCCGCTTCGATGCCGACCGGCGCGCGCTGCTCGAGTTCCGCAAGGAGCGGCAGGTGTTCTTCGACAATGGCGGCCTGCCGGACTTCCTGCCCGAGACCGCTTCGATCCGCGCCGGCGACTGGAAGGTCGCGCCGATCCCGGCCGATCTCCTCGATCGCCGCGTCGAGATCACCGGGCCGGTCGACCGCAAGATGATCGTCAACGCGCTGAATTCCGGCGCCCGCGTCTTCATGGCCGATTTCGAGGATGCGTCCTCGCCGGTCTGGGCGAACATGGTCGAGGGCCAGATCAATTTGAAGGATCGCTGGGCCGGGAAGATCGACTTCACGGACGCGAAGACGGGCAAGGCCTACAAGCTCGGCGACAAGCCGGCGGTGCTCATCATCCGTCCGCGCGGCTGGCATCTCCCCGAGCGCCACATCACTTTCGACGGGCAGCCGGCCTCAGGCTCGCTGGTCGATTTCGGTCTCTATGTCTTCCACAATGCCAAGGCGGCGCTGGCGCAGGGTTCGGGACCCTATTTCTACCTGCCGAAGCTGGAGAGCCATCTCGAGGCCCGCCTCTGGGACCAGGTGTTCAGCCTCGCGGAAGAGTGGCTCGGCCTGCCGCATGGCACGATCAAGGCGACCGTGCTCATCGAGACGCTGCCGGCGGCCTTCGAGATGGACGAGATCCTCTACGAGCTGAAGGACCATATCGTCGGCCTCAATTGCGGCCGCTGGGACTACATCTTCTCCTTCATCAAGACGCTCAGGAACAACAAGGCCTATCTGATGCCCGACCGCGGCCAGGTCGTCATGGGCAAGGCCTTCCTCAAGGCCTATTCTGAACTGCTGATCAAGACCTGCCATCGCCGCGGCGCCTTCGCCATGGGCGGCATGGCGGCGCAGATCCCGATCAAGAACAACCCCGCCGCCAACGAGGCCGCCTTCGCCAAGGTCCGCGCCGACAAGGAGCGCGAGGCCGGCGCCGGCCATGACGGCACCTGGGTCGCGCATCCCGATCTCGTGCCGGTGGCGATGGAGGTGTTCGACCGCCTGATGCCCACGGCGAACCAGCTCGGGCGGCTGCGCGAGGAGGTGTCCTACGGCCAGAAGGACATGCTCGAGATCCACGAGGGCACGCGCACCGAAGAGGGCCTCCGCCACAATATCCGCGTCGGCGTGCAGTATATCGAGGCCTGGCTGCGCGGCCGCGGCGCCGTGCCGATCTACAACCTCATGGAGGATGCGGCGACGGCCGAGATCAGCCGCGCGCAGATCTGGCAGCAGCTGCATTTCGAGGCGATGCTCGAGGGTGGCGTCCAGGTGACGGAAGAGCTCTTCCGCCGTTGCCTCGCCGAGGAGATGGAGGTCGTGAAGGACGAGATCGGGCCGGACAATTACGCCGCCGGCCGCTTCCCCGAGGCGATCGCGCTCTTCGACAAATTGTCGACGGCGCCGAGCTTCGAGGCTTTCCTGACCGTCCCGGCCTATGGGCTGATCGACTGATCCTGCCGCGGCTGGTGCACCTCGACCGTGAGATGCTCCAGCCCGGCGATCCCGGAGAGACGGCGGCGGATCGCCGCCGCATCCACCCGGCCGACGACGCCGACAATCGCCGCCATGGCTCCCGGCCCGACGCGCCAGACATGGAGATCGGTGATCCGCGTGTCGCCGAACTCCCTGAGCCGCGCGCGGAGATCCTTCTCGATCGCCGGATCGGTGCGGTCGAGCAGCACGGACGCCGTATCGGCGATCAGCGAGCGCGACCACAAGAGGATGACGACGGCGCCGACGATGCCCATCACGGGATCGAGCCAGACCAGGCCGAAATAGCGGCCGGCCAGCAGCGCCGCGATGGCGAGCACCGAGGTCAGCGCGTCCGCCAGCACATGCACGAAGGCCGAACGGAGATTGTTGTCGCGCTGATGGGCGTGGCCGTGCTCTTCGTGATGGTGATGGGCGTGATCGTGCTCGTGGTGATGCCCGTGGCCGTGGCCGTGCGCATGTTCTTTGCCATGGTGGTGTCCGTGGCCGCCGGAAAGCAGCAGGGCTGACACCAGATTGACGCCGAGGCCGATGACCGCGATCACGGTCGCCTCGCCGAACGCCACCGGCCCGGGCTGGAAGAGGCGCAGCACGGATTCCGCGCCGATGCCGAACGCGATGATCGCGAGGACGAGCGCCGAGGCGAAGCCGGCGAGATCGCCGACCTTGCCGGTGCCGAAGGTGAAGGCCCGGTTGCGGGCGTGGCGCCGCGCATAGGCATAGGCGGCCGCCGCGACGCCGAGCGCGCCGGCATGCGTCGCCATGTGGAAGCCGTCGGCGAGCAGCGCCATCGAATTGAACATCAGGCCGGCGGCGATCTCGGCGACCATCATCACGGCGGTGATGACGACGACGATCAGCGTGCGCCGTGCATTGTCATCATGATCGCTGCCGAGGAACACATGCTCATGCGCGAGCGCATCGGCTTCCTGGTCGAAGGTCCGGTCGAAGGTCATGCGAGACTCCTTCAGCGACTGTGCCGGCGGATGACGGCGCTGAGTTCCTCGGCGCCGGCAGCACGCTCGGCATCCGTAAGCCCCGGCTTCGCGACATGTTCCTCGAGATGGTCGACGATGAGTTCGTCCATCAGCCCGTCCAGCGCGCCGCGAATGCCCGCGACCTGATGGAGGACCTTCGCGCAGCCGGCATCGGCGGCGATCGCGCGCTCGACGGCGGCGATCTGGCCGGCGATGCGGCGGACGCGGGCGAGGAGCGGATCCTTGGTGGAACTGTCGGTGAGATGGGCCATAGGGTAGGGGTATACCCTATATCGGCCGACAAGGGAAAGGCCGGGCGAGAGCACCCGGCCTTCGACGCGTCTTCGGGCGGCTGACGCCTATTCCAGCTGCACCGGCGGCTTGGCGCTGCCGCCGCGCAGGGGCCGCTCCTCCATCGCGAGCAGGAGCAGGAAGGCGAGGATGATGCAGATCGTCGCCGCGCCGAACACCTCGCGGAAGGCGCCGCCGAGCGAACGGCCGCTCGCCGCCGCATTGGCGATCAGCGATTCGACCGACGACCCTCCGGTGGCGCCGACGCCGGCGAGGAAGATCGCCCCGAAGGTCGCGACGAGGATGGCGCTGCCGAGCGCGCGCATGAAGTTCACCGTCGCGGTGGCCGTGCCCATGTGATGCGGCGCGACCGCGTTCTGTACCGCGACCACCGTCACCGGGAAGAGCGTGCCGAGGCCGGCGCCGACGACCACCAGGAGCGCCTCGATCGCCAGCAGCGGTAGGCCGGCGGCGAACACCGTCATCGCGATCATGGCGAGGATCGAGACCGCGACGCCGATCAGCGGCGCCCGCTTGTAATGCACGGTCTTGGCCATGACCCGGCCCGAGGCCTGCGCGCCGGCGACGGTGCCGACGGAGAGGGGGATGAGGGCGAAGCCGGAGGCGGCGGCCGACATGCCGAGCGCCGACTGGAAGAACAGCGGCAGATAGATCGAGAGGCCGACCATGGTGCCGATGCCGAAGAAGCCGGAAAGGGTCGCAGTCGCGATCACGCGGTCGGCCAGCACGGCGATCGGCAGGAACGGCTCCCTCGCGGCGATCATGCGCCAGCCGAACAGCACCCAGGCGACGATCGATCCTGCGAAGAGGCCGATGATCTCGGGCGCATCCCAGGGATAGACGACGCCGCCCCAGGACAGGGCGAGCAGCAGCAGCACGGCGGCGACGACGAGGAGCAGCGCGCCGGCATAGTCGAGCGCATGCGCGCGGTCGTGACGCGGGAGCTTCTTCAGCGCCGTATAGGTCATCACGAGGGCGATCAGCCCGAGCGGCACGTTGATCCAGAAGATGGCCGGCCAGCCGACGGTCTGCGAGATCACGCCGCCGAGGATCGGCCCGGAAATGCTGGAGAGCGCGAAGACGACGCCGAAATAGCCCATATAGCGCGAGCGCTCCTTGGGCGAGACCGCGTCGGCGGTGATCGTCTGGGCGAGCGAGATCAGCCCGCCGCCGCCAAGGCCCTGCACGAAGCGGGCGATGATCAGCGCCAGCATGGTCGGCGCGAGGGCGCAGGCGACCGAGCCGATGATGAAGATGGCGATCGCCACCATCAGCGTCGCGCGGCGGCCGTGAATATCGCTGATCTTTCCATAGAGCGGCGTCGCGGCGGTCGACGACAGGAGATAGGCCGTCACTACCCAGGAGAGGTTCTGCAGGTCGCCCAGATCGCGACCGATGGTCGGCAGCGCCGTCGCCACGATGGTCTGGTCGAGCGCCGCGAGGAACATCGCCAGCATGATGCCGATGATGATCGTGCGCACGGTGGCATGATCGAGCGGCGCCGGCTCGGGGCGGGCGGAGACGGATGCGTCCATGATGAAGGCCGAATCTTGGAAGGGAGCGGCCGATGCCGCCCGTGGGAATGGTCTGTAAGGCCACCTGAAATTAGCGCGGCTGCCCCGTCATCTCAATGACGGGGCCATGCACTTTCTCCGGGGCGGCGAAAGGCGGCTCAATGCGCTCCTTCGGCAGCCGCGCCGCCGCCGCGCGGGGCCGGCTTTCTGGCGAGAGGGACCAGCAGCACGATCGCCGCGAAGATCAGCGCAAGGGCAAGGAAGACGTCCGAGAACGCCATGACCAGCGCCTCGCGCTTCACCGACTGGCCGAGCACCTGCAGCGCGCCGAGTTCGGCGTTGGAGCCGAGTGCCGAGAGGCCGCGCGACATGGCGGTGAGCCGCTCCACGGCCGCCTCGCGGCTCCAGGTGACCGATTCGTGCAGACGCTGGATATGCAGGTCCCAGCGGTCGTTGAGCAGCGTCGTGATCACCGCGAGGCCGACAGCGCCGCCGAGATTGCGCGTCAGGTTGAAGAGGCCCGACGCGTTCTTGATGCGCTCGGGCGGCAGCGTGCCCAGCGCGAGGATCGAGACCGGCAGCATCGAGGTCATCAGGGCGACGCCGCGCAGCGCCTGCGGGATGAAGAGTTCCGCGAAGGCCCAGTCCTTGGTGATCGGCACCAGTTCGAGGCAGGAGACCGCGAACAGCGACAGGCCGAACGCCATCATCATGCGCGGATCGACCCGCTGCGCGATGTTTCCGGCGATCGGCGCCGTGATCATCATGAAGATGCCGGTGACGAACATCGTCTCGCCGATCTGCAGCGAATCATAGCCGCGCACCCGGGCGAGATAGACCGGATAGAGATAGACGAGCCCGTAGAGCCCGACGCCGAGCATGAAGGAGAACAGCGAGCCGGTCGCGAAATTGCGGTTGTTGAAGGCGCGGATATCGACGATCGGCTCCTTTGCCGTCAGCACGCGCCAGAAGAAGGCGATGCCGGCAACGACCGTGACAACCGAGAGGACGACGATCGTCTCGTCCTGGAACCAGTCATTGGTCGACCCTTCCTCGAGGACATATTCGAGGCTGCCGAGGAAGGCAGCGAGGGTCGCGAGGCCGAAATAATCGAAATGTTCCAGGAGCTTCAGGTTCGGCTTGTCCCAGTCGACGCAGGTGAGCACGCCGATCGTGACCGCGATGCCCGGGAGCACGTTGACGAGGAACAGCCAGTGCCATGAGAAGAGGTTTGTGAGATAGCCGCCGACCGTCGGGCCGATGGTCGGCGCCAGCGTCGCGATCAGCCCGACGACCGCGGAGACCATGGCCTGACGGTGCTTCGGGAAGATGGTGAAGGCGGCCGCGAACACCGACGGGATCATGCCGCCGCCGATGAAGCCCTGCAGGCCGCGCCAGATGATCATCTCGGTGATCGTGCCCGCGGTCGAGCAGCCGATCGAGGTGATGGCGAAGCCGCCGGCGGCGATGGCGAAGAGATAGCGCGTCGAGAGCGCGCGGCCGAGGAATCCCGACAGCGGGATCATGACGATCTCCGCGATCAGATAGGCCGTCTGCACCCAGGAGACCTCTGACGAGCTGGCGGAAAGGCCCGCCTGGATTTCCGAGAGGGAGGACGAGACGATCTGGATGTCCAGGATCGCCATGAACATGCCGACGCACATGGCGACGAAGCCGACGATGCGGCGCGGCGTCATCACGGGCGGCTGGAAGGACGCTGGTCCGGCCATGGACGAGACTCCGAATGGGCGTCGGCGGTCGTCGTGCGGCCTTTCCGGCGTCGATGGGACGGTTGAAGATTGCGAGAGAGGAGACCTCCGCCGGGGTAGGGGCCGCGCAGGTCTCCTCTCTCATCCTCCCGAAGGAGGAAGCCGTGTCAGCCGGCGCTGCCGCCGGTGCGGCTGTCGACCTCGACCGTGACGGAGAGGCCGGGACGAAGGACGCCGCTTTCGATCGCGCCGGCCGGCAGCTGGATGCGGACGGGGACGCGCTGCGTGATCTTGGTGAAGTTGCCGGTCGCGTTGTCGGGCGGCAGCAGGCTGAACACGGAGCCGGAGGCCGGCGCGATGCTCACGACCTTGCCGTCGAAGCTCTCGCCATCGGCCGCGTCGATGCTGACATGGGCGAGCGCGCCCGGCTTGATGCCGGCGAGCTGCGTCTCCTTGAAGTTGGCATCGACATAGACGTCGCTGAGCGGCACCAGCGCGAGGAGGCGCTGGCCGGCGGAGACATATTCTCCCTCCTCGACCGCGCGGTTGCCGACGACGCCGTCGAAGGGCGCGCGGATGACGGTACGCTCGAGATCGAGCTTCTTTTGCGCCAGCGCCGTGTTCGACTGGTCGATCGCCCGTTCGGCCTCGACGCGCTGGGCGCTGAGGACATCGACATTGGCTTCCGCCGAGGCCAACCCGGCATTGGCGGAATCGACGGCGGCGGCGGCCTTGTCGGATGCGGCCTGCGCCTGCTGCAGCGACTGCTGGCTGGCGAACTGGCTGGCATTGAGGCGCTTGGCGCGGTCGAGATCGGCGACCGCGAGCTCGCGGTCGGCCTCGGCCGAGGTGATCGCCGTCTTCGCCTGGTCGACCGCGGTCTTCGCGGCGGCGATCTGCTTGTCGATGCGCGCGATCGTCGCCTGCTGGGAGGCGATCTGGTCCATGGCGGCGGTGATCGCGACCTTCTGGTCGGCATCGTCGAGATAGACGAGCGGGTCGCCGGCCTTGACGGCGCTGTTGTCGGCGAAGGCGACCTTGGCCACATAGCCGGAAATCCGCGGCGCCACGACGGCGGCGTCGGCGCCGACATAAGCGTCGTCGGTCGAGACCATGAAGCGGCCGGTCGTCCAATAATCGTGGCCGAAATAGCTGCCGGCGGCGATGGCGATGACCGCGACGGTGGCGAGGATGACGCGCTTGCGGCCGCCCTTGGACGGCGACTTGCCGGCGGGATCGGCCGGCTTCTCGGCGACCGGCGTCGCCGGGGCAGGGGCCTCGGTCGTGGTGGGAGCCGGCGAAGGCTTGGCGGGGGCTTCCGCGACCTTGGCCTCCGGCGCGGGAACCTCGGTCACCCTCGCTTCGGTGGCCTTGGCCTCGCTGGCCTTGGCTTCGGCATTCTTGCGCAGAGCCGGCGCCGAATCGCTCGATCCGGTGTCGCCTGCGTCCTCGACGAGGGCGATCTTGGCCATGGGCCACTCCTGGAAAAAGGCTGCATTGACCGAACGGTTCGGTCATTTGCAGCTTGATTTAGCGCAGCCGGGGCACTAGATCAAGATCGAACCGAACGGTTCGGTCAAAAAATGTTGCGACGCGATGTGCGGCCATGCTGCAGCGCGGCGGCGCCGGGTGGGTCCCAGTCGATCCTCCCGGGCGGGCGAGCGGACGGCGCGTGCCGGTAACGGCATTTGGTAAGTCGAGGCGGCGTCTGCTATTTTCGAAGTCGCAACCCGAATCCGTTCATTGCATGTCGAAAGCCGCCCGCGAGCGGCGAAGGGGATCAAAGACGTGTCCACGATGGTTGCGGAAGCCGCGGTGGCCGAAGACGGCGCCCTCGGACAGGATCCGCGCAAGCGTCGCCAGATCATGGACGGCGCCCGCGCCGTGTTCATGGAGAAGGGTTTCGACGCCGCGAGCATGAACGACATTGCCCGCCGGGCCGGTGTCTCGAAGGGGACGCTCTATGTCTATTTCGAGAACAAGGAGCGGCTCTTCGTCGAACTGATCTCGACCGAGAAGCGCGAAGAGCTGTTCAGCGTCATCCAGCTCGACCATGACAACCACGATGTCCGCGCGGTGCTCACCGATTGCGGCACCCGGCTCGTCGAGATCCTGACCCGGCCCTACTACGTCCAGGCGATGCGCACGGTGATGTCGATCGTCAACCGCATGCCCGAGATCGGCCAGGAATTCTACGGCCGTGGCCCGGCGCTCTGCGCCGACCAGATCGCCGCCTATCTCGCCTCGCAGGTCAAGGCGGGCGCGCTGGAGATCGAGGACTGCGAGCTGGCGGCGCTGCAGTTCATGGAGCTCGCGCAGACCGGCATCCTGCGTAAGCTGCTGTTCGGCATCGTCTCGACGCCGAGCGAGGTCGAGATCCGCGAACGCGTCGCCCGCGCCACCGGCTTTTTCATGAAGGTCTATGGGAAGGCTTCTGCCTGAAGGCGGCCAGCTGGAATCGGGCCGCGGCTGGGGCGCGGCCCTTCTCGCGTCAGCGGACGACGACCTTGGTGCCGATCGGCGTGCGCTCGTAGAGGTCGGTGACGTCGGCATTCACCATGCGGATGCAACCCGACGAGACATTGTAGCCGATGGTCCAAGGCTCGCTGGTGCCGTGGATGCGGTACATCGTGTCGCGACCGCGGTCATAAAGATACATCGCGCGCGCGCCGAGCGGGTTCTTCGGTCCGCCTTCCATGGATGCGGGCAGGATGCGGCCCTTCTTGCGCTCGCGGGCGCGCATCTCGGCCGGCGGCACCCAGGTCGGCCATTCCGCCTTGCGGCCCACTTTCACCTCGCCCTGCCAGCCAAAGCCTTCGCGGCCGACACCGACACCGTAGCGCATGGCGCGGTTGTTGCCCTCGACGAGGTAGAGATACTTGTTCTGCGAATCGATGACGATCGTGCCGGGCGCCTCGCTGCCGCTGTAGCGGACGCGCTGGCGCTTGTATTTCATCGGCACCTGCGCGCCGGGCGTGGCCTCGACCGGCTGGACGTCGAAGCCGCCGGAAAAGAGCTTGCGGAAGAATCCTTCGGCATGCGCCTCGCCCGCCGTGAGCGCGATCGCGGCCGCGAGGATGGCGGCTCCCATGGTTTTCTTGGCTGTCATCGGTCTCCTCTTGGCGTCGTTTTTATGAGGAAGGCGGCCGATCGTAACCGGCCGCCCCTAATTGCGCAAAAGCGCAGACTTCACATCACGATGACGCGCGTGCCGACGCCGACCCGTTCATAGAGATCGGTGACGTCCTCGTTGCGCATGCGGATGCAGCCGGACGAGACCGCCTTGCCGATCGACCACGGCTCGCTGGTGCCGTGGATGCGGTAGAGCGTCGAGCCGAGATACATCGCGCGGGCGCCGAGCGGGTTGTCGGGGCCGCCGACCATGTGCACGGGAAGGCCGGGACGGCGCTTGCGCATCTCCGGCGGCGGCGTCCAGCCCGGCCACTCGGCCTTGCGGGTGATGCGGTGCTCGCCGGCCCATTCGAAGCCGGGCTTGCCGACGCCGACGCCATAGCGGCGCGCCTGGCCGCCGGCCTCGACGAGGTAGAGATAGCGGGCATTGGTATCGATCACGATCGTGCCCGGCTTTTCGGAGCCGGTATAGGCGATGACCGTCGGCAGGAAGGCCGGATCGAACTGCCGGCTCGCCTTCTGGCCCTTCTGCGCCTGCTGGCGCTGCGGGACGGGGACGGGCGTGATCGAGGAGACGACGGTCGGCGCCGGCGCGCGGCGCATGACCTTGTCCGTCATGACGACCTTCTTCTTCTTCGGCACATATTGCAGCAGCCACGGCTCCGAGAGATCGGGGCTGAGCAGCACCGGCGGGCGCGGCACGTACCGGTCATTGGCATGAGCGAGCGCCGGCAGCGCGGCGACCGCAACGGCGGCAATGGTCAGGGTCAGGCTTCGCATGGACGTACTCGATACAAGCGTCGGCGATGGGGTTCCGAGCCGGCGGCGAACCGGGCGGCTTCGCGGCAAGAATGCGGCGCGGCGGGCAAAGGAAGGGTGAACGGATGGTTTCCGTTCGTTCCATGGTTAGCGTTCGGTAAATGCGCCGCCGGCTTGCGGGGGTCTTATGCCGGCGCTAGAAATGCGAACAAAGCTGGAACGGGGGAGATCGATGGGCGTGATCGACGGGCTGGTCGAGGGCAGCGACGGCAGGCTGCGCTGCTGGTGGAGCAGCGGGCTCGCCGATTACGAGGCCTATCACGACAATGAATGGGGCCGGCCGGTCACCGATGACCGAAGGCTCTTCGAGAAGCTCAGCCTCGAAGGCTTCCAGTCCGGTCTTTCCTGGCTGACGATCCTGCGCAAGCGCGAGAATTTCCGCCGCGCCTTCGCCAATTTCGAGCCTGAAGCTGTCGCGGCCTTCGGCGAGGAGGATATCGAGCGGCTGGTCGCCGATCCCGGCATCGTGCGCCATCGCGGCAAGATCGTCTCGACGATAAACAATGCCCGCCGGGCGCTCGACCTCATCGCCAGCGAGGGATCGCTCGCCGCCTATGTGTGGCGCTTCGAGCCGCCGGCTTCCGAGCGGCCGCCGCGTTTCGATCGCGCGGCGCTCTCCGCCGCGACCACGGCGCCCGCCGCCATCCGCATGTCGAAGGACCTGAAGAAGCGCGGCTGGAGCTTTGTCGGCCCGACCACGGTCTATGCCTTCATGCAGGCGATGGGCCTCGTCAACGACCACCTCGAGGGCTGCCCCTGCCGCGCCGAGGCGCTCAGGCTGCGCGCCGAACTGGTGCCGCCGGGGCGCTGAGGCTCAGAAGCCGGGGCGGCGAGTCTGCTGCCGGGCGAAGCGGCGGTGGATCATCTCGACCTCGTAGAGATCGACGGCCTTGTTGAGCGCCTCGGTCTCGGCGTCGTAATGCGCGAGTTCGCGCAGGCCCTGGCGAAGCTTCTTGAGAGGCTGGAACATGGCATCTCCTTTCGATCGGCGGGCTGGAAGGCTCGCCTCGACCAAAGGATAAGATCGCGCTGCCGCGATGCAACAGGCTCATATTGCATCGCAGCAATGCGGAGACGGCATGCGTGCCGCCGCATTTCAGCCCGTATAGGCGTCGAGCCGTCCGAGGAGATGGGCGGTCAGCGGGCTGGTCGCGGAGAAGAGCATGTCGAGCCGAGAGACCGTCACCGTGCGGGCGCCGGCGCCGGTGCGCAGCCATTCGGCGCACTGATAGACCTTTCCGGCCGGGCAGTGCAGCGTCAGCGGACCCTTGCCGGTGCCGAACGGCGTCGTCGCGCCGAAGCGGTCGGCGGCGACCAGCGCCGCGCCTTCGGCATCGGAGACGTCGGCGCGCACTTCGCGCAGCGAGCGGCCCGCGGCCTCGGCCTCGATGCGGTCGAGGATGGTGCGCAGCGCGCCGCGCGCGGCGCCGCTCCAGTTGGCCGGCAGCGAGGCGACGAGATGGGCTTCCGAGCGCAGGATGACGCCATCGGTGAGAACCTTGAGCGCATTGGCCGAGAGCGTCGATCCGGTCGTCGTGATGTCGACGATGAGATCGGCCGCGCCGGAAGCGGGCGCGCCTTCGGTGGCGCCGAGGCTCTCGACGATCCGGTAGTCGGCGATGCCGTGCTCATGGAAGAAGCGGCGCGTCAGGTTGACATACTTCGTCGCGACCGTGAGCCAGCGGCCGTGCCGCGGCCGGAAATCGGCGGCGACATCGTCGAGATCGGCCATGGTGGCGACGTCGATCCAGCCCTCCGGCACCGCGACCACGACATCGGCATGGCCGAAGCCGAGCGGCAGCACGAGTTCGAGCCGCTGGCCGAAATCGGTCACTTCTTCCTCGACGAGGTCGCGGCCCGTGACGCCGAGATGCACCGTGCCGGCGGCGAGTTCGCGCGTGATCTCGGAGGCCGAGAGATAGGCGATCTCGACATCGGGCAGACCGGCGATGCGGCCGCGATAGGAACGCTCGCTGCCCGATTGCGTCACCGGCAGGCCGGCGCGCGCGAAGAAGGCATTGGCGTTTTCCTGCAGCCGACCCTTGGAGGGAACGGCGAGGATGAGCGGAGCGTCGAGCGGGGCGTCGGTCATCAGGAGGTCACCTTGACGCGGTCGAGCCAGAGGGAGAAGCCGACGGCGGGCACGCTGGTGCGCGCGCCGAGCGCCGGCAGCAGGCGGTCATAGCGGCCGCCGCCGATGACGGGCTGCCCCGCGATGCCGTCCGGATCGTGGATTTCGAAGACGAAGCCCGAATAATAGTCGAGCCGCCGGCCGAAGCCCGACGAGAAGTGAAGGCGCGAAAAATCGATGCCGCGCCGGGCAAGGCCCTCCGAGCGCTTCTCGAAACCGTCGAGCACGCCGGCGATGTCGAGCGTTTCCTCGGCGGCGAAGCTCCGGAGCGCGGCAAGCGCGACATCGGGCCGGCCTTCGATGGCGAGGAAGCGCTCGATGGCGGCTCTGGCGCGCGCATCGAGCCCGCCGCCGGCTGCGAGCGAGGACTGCTCGAGGAAGCGGTCGGCGATCTCGCCGGCCGTGCGCCCGCCCACGGAGCGGATGCCGGCGATCGAGAGCAGGTCCTCGACGATCCGATGCGCGGCGGCATGGTCGGTGCCGTCGAGCGCGGCGAGGAAACCGGCATGGGCCGGGGCACCGGCGGTGGTCCCGCCCGAGACGCGCTCGACCGCGGCGGCAAGGCGCGCCGGATCGCCGAAGGCGCGCGACAGCCGCCGCTTCCAGCCGGGCGCGATGCCGAGGGCATCGATCACCGCCGAGAACAGCAGCGAGTCGCCGATCCGGACATCGGGATTGGCGACGCCGTAGAGATTGGCCGCATCGATCGCCAGCGCCAGCACGTCGCCATCGGCGGTGGCGCGGTCGGTGCGGCCGAAGGATTCGACGCCGGCCTGATGGAATTCGCCGCTCGCGCCGGCGCGGTGGCGGAAGACCGGGCCGATATAGGCATAGTCGGCGACGCGGTGGGCATCGCCGCTGGCGAGATGATGCAGGCAGACGGGGATGGTGAATTCGGGACGCAGGCAGAGCTCGCGCCCGTCCGGCCCGCTGGTGAGGTAAAGGCGACGGCGGAGATCCTCGCCGGCGACCTCGAGGAAGACGGTGGCGTCGGAGAGGATCGGCGGGTCGACGAAGCGATAGCCGGCCTCGGACAAGAGGATGCGCAGCGGCGCGGTATCGACGGTCATCGGGCGTCTCCCTCGAGGATCCGGCGCACCGCCGCGACGAGATCGCTCTCGGGAACTTCGACCTGGGCCGGTCGTTCCTCGCGCCAGGTCGCGTTGTCGGCGATGCCGGCGGACAGCTGCTTGCCGAGCGCGAGGTCCTTGATCTGCACGACGCCCTTGGCCTTCTCGTCGCCGCCCTGGATGACGACGCAGGGGCTGTTGCGCTTGTCGGCATATTTGAGCTGCGCCTTCGGCCCCGAACCGCCGAGATAGAGCTCGGCGCGGATGCCGGCGTCGCGCAGCGCCTTCACCATGCGCTGGTAGTCGCCCATGCGGTCGCGGTCGAAGACGGTCACGACAACCGGGCCGGGCTCGGGAGCCGCGGAAATCTTGCCGAGCGCCGTCAGCGCCGCCATCAGCCGCGAGACGCCGATCGAGAAGCCCGTGCCCGGGACGCTCTCGGAACGGAAGCGCCCGACCAGCCCGTCATAGCGCCCGCCGCCGCCGATCGAGCCGAACCGCGCCGGCTCGCCCTTCTCGTTGACGGTCTCGAACAGCAGTTCGGCCTCGAAGACGGGGCCGGTGTAGTATTCGAGTCCGCGGACGACGGAGGGGTCGATCTTGATGCGGTCGGGGCCATAGCCGGCCGATTTGATCAGTGTCTCGATCTCTTCAAGTTCCGCGACCCCTGCGAGGCCTTGCGAGTTGCCGTTGACGAGGGCGCGAAGGCCGAGAAAGACGGCGCTTTCCGACGCCGTGCCGACATAGGCGAGCATGGTGTCGATCGCCGACGCGTCCAGCCCCGCGCCCTTCGTGAAGTCGCCGCTTTCGTCCTTGCGGCCTTCGCCGAGCAGCAGGCGCACGCCTTCGGGGCCGAACTTGTCGAGCTTGTCGATGGCGCGGAGCACGGTCAGCCGGCGGCCGGCGTTCTCGTCGCCGGCGAGGCCGATGGCCTCCATCACGCCGTCGAGCACCTTGCGGTTGTTGACGCGGATGACGTACTGGCCGCGCTCGAGGCCGAGCGCCTCCAGCGTATCGGCCATCATCATGCACATCTCGGCGTCGGCGGCAGGCGAGGCGGCGCCGATCGTGTCGGCGTCGAACTGCATGAACTGGCGGAAGCGGCCGGGGCCGGGCTTCTCGTTGCGGAACACCCAGCCGGCGCGGTAACTGCGATAGGGCTTCGGCAGCGCGTCGAAATTCTCCGCGACATAGCGGGCGAGCGGCGCCGTCAGGTCATAGCGCAGCGACAGCCACTGCTCGTCGTCGTCCTGGAAGGAGAAGACGCCCTCGTTCGGCCGGTCCTGGTCGGGCAGGAACTTGCCGAGCGCGTCGGTATATTCGATGAGCGGGGTCTCGACTGGCTCGAAGCCGTAGCGCTCATAGACCTCGCGGATCGCGGCCAGCATGCGCTCGGTCGCCTTGATGGTGCCGGCATGGCGATCGACGAGCCCGCGCGGCAACCGTGCCTTCAAGGCATTCGTCTTCGGTTTCTCGGCCATGTCGTCGATCCTTGCTCGATGCTCCCTTGCGAAGCGGGGGTTTCGTAGCCCATCGACCCGGACCCGGCAACCGTCGCGCGGCCTGCGGCGCGTGCCAAAGAAAAAGGCCGCCCCGAAGGGCGGCCCGAAGATGCGGCGCTGCGCCGGCCGATCAGAAGGCGCGGCCGAGCTTGGCGTCGACCGAATAGCGGTTGCCGCCGCGGAAGACGAAATAGAGCGCGGCGAAGAACCAGAGGCTCGCATATTCGAAGCCGCCGGTCTGCATGAAGAAGCCGTTGCCGATATGCACGCTGAAGATCGCGACGAGCAGCAGGATGCAGACCGCGACGGCCGCCGGGCGGGTCAGAAGGCCGATCGCCAGCAGGATGCCGCCGAAGAACTCCGTGCCGCCGGCGAGGACCGCCATCAGCATCGCCGGCTCGAGGCCGATCTGCGCGAAGAAGCCGGCCGTGCCGGAAATGCCGCCGCCGCCGAACATGCCGAACAGCTTCTGCGCGCCATGCGGCACCATCCAGAGGCCGACGACGGCGCGCAGCACCGCCTCGAACAGCGGCGTGCCGCCGGCATAGAGACCGCCGAGGGCGGGGATGATCAGCTTCTGGCTGGACGTGTCGCTCATTGTGAACTCCGGATTATCGGCGGTCGTCGCCGCGAATGTCTGGACATTCCTTACGCCAGTTCGATTGTCTCCTGAACTGGCGCCAGAGTCGACGCAGTGTTCAATCTCATTGAACGACGTTGTCGTGAGCGGCGTGTGAGCGGTTCGCGCCGAGCCGAGCCTCGCGCGGATATGCTCGTCGAGCCCGGTCGCGAGATTGCCGGCATTGGCCTTGAGGTAGTCGCGCAGCGTCGGCGAGGCTCCCGGCGTGCGGTTGGCGTCGAGCAGGATCGGCATTCCGTCATGGATGACGAAGTCGAACTTGCCATAGTCGAAGCCGAGCCGCTCGCGCTCGGCGCGGATCGCGTCCGGCACCTCGGCCGGGCTGCGCGAGACCATGCCGGCCGCCTTCACGATCCGCTCGCTGGAGACATGCCGCGTGCAGCGTTCGCGCGTCCCCGCGAAGACCCAGGTCCGGAGCACGAAGCCATCAGGGTCGAGCTCGGGCAGGAAGCGCTCGACGACGAGCGTCTCGTCGGCCCATACATGGTCAGGAACCGCGTCGACGCCATCGAGCACGGCATAGGGCGCCGGCGCCCCTAGCCCGGGAAACGGCTCCGGCCTTCCGGCAGCGCGCGCGTGGGCGTTCAGCCGCAGTTCCGGTTCGCCGCCGCAATTGATGTCGCTCTTGACGATGACGGGACCGCGCCAGCCATCGCCCGGCGAGACCAGGATACGGCTCACGCGCCGCTTCGAGATGTCTGCCGTGCCGGCATTCAGCGTCAGCGCGAATCGCTCGGATAGGTCGAGATAGGGCTGGGGAATGCGCGTGCAGTCGACATGCATCAGCGCGACATCGCCCTCGGGCGGATCGAGCCCGGCGGAGACGAAGGTCTCGTAGCCCATGGATTCTAGCGCTTCGAGGACATCGAACAGCAGGTAGATGCCGGTGGCGGGCTGGCCGGGAGCGGGACGGCTGGCGAACGCGTCGAATTCGTGTGTGATGACGACGAGTCTCGGCATGCCCGCGGCCGTCCCGATTCCATGATTGACCGCGACAGAGGATAGCGATGCTCGAGGAGCGCGAGAACAGGTCCCCGACATGGCAGCGTTTCGCCGAGGGGCATCGCCGCCTCACCCCGCCGCTCTCGCCAAGCGCGGGCGATGTCGAAACCGCGCGCCGGGCGATTGCGGAGGCCGGTCCGCGCGTCGTCCTCTTCGGCATGACACCGGCGCTCGCAGGTTTGGGCGAGGACCTGACCGCCTTCGATCATTCGCAGGACGTCATCGACACCGTCTGGCCGGGCGACGGCGCGGCGCGGCGGGCGGTGCTCGCGGACTGGCTGAGCCTCGGCGAAGAGGTGGGTCGCTTCGACGCGGCGCTCGGCGACGGGGCGCTGAATTCAGTCGGCGCCGCTCTGCCGGAGATGATGGGTGTCGTGGCTCGGCTGCTGAGGCCGGGCGGCGTCGCGGCGCTGCGCGTCTTCGCGGCGCCCGAAGAGCCCGAGACCCCCGACGATATAAGGCGCGATGTGCTCGGCGGCTGGACCGGCAACCTGCATGCGCTGCGCTGGCGGCTCGGCATGGCGCTCGCCGCCGACCGGCCGGGCCGCGTGCTGCCCGTGCGCGAGATCGTCGCCGCGTTCGACGCGCTGTTCCCGGACCGCGAGACGCTCGCGGCGGCGACCGGCTGGTCGAGAAGCGAGATCGACGCCGTCGACCTCACCCGCGACGCCGACTATGCGCTCGCTTTCCCGCCTGTCTCGACCTTCGCCGATCTGGCACGGCGCCACTTCGCCGAGGTCCGCGTGGTGGAGGCGGGCGGCTATCCGCTCGCCGCCCGCTGTCCGACGCTGCTGCTGCGCCGCTGATCAGGCCGGAACGGCCTCCGGCTCGGCGTCCTCGACGACGCGGTGGATGCCGTTTTCGCCCTTGGCGAGGCGGAGGAAGCGCTGGTGCAGCGGCACGAGGCTCGCCCGGTGGCCGATCGAGACGATCGTCGATTCGGGCAGCTTCTCGTCGAGCAGCCGGTAGACCTCCACCTGCCCGGCCTCGTCGAGCGCGCTCGTCGCCTCGTCGAGAAGCAGCCAGTCGGGGCGATGGATGAGGGCGCGGGCGATGGCGACGCGCTGCTGCTCGCCGCCGGACAGGCGGTTGCCCCAGTTCGCCTGCTCCTCGAGATGCTCGGACAGCCAGCCAAGCTTCACCGTCTCAAGCGCCTCGCGGGCGGTCTCGGGCGTGATCGAATCGGGGTCATCCGGATAGGCGAGCGCGGCGCGCAGCGTGCCGAGCGGCATATAGGCGTTCTGCGGCAGGATCAGCAGATCGCCCTTCACGGGGATATGCGCCGCGCCGTCTCCGAAGGGCCAGATGCCGGCCAGCGCGCGGAAGAGGCTGGTCTTGCCGGAGCCGGACGGCCCGGTGACCAGCACCCGCTCGCGCGGGGCGATGGTGAGGCTCGGCACCTCGACGATCGCGCGGCCATCGGGGAGACGGACCAGGAGATTGTCGATCGCGAGCATCGGCCTGGCCTCGTCCTTGACGAGTTTCGGCCCGGCGGCGGCCTCGGCCTCGGTCGTCCGGAGCGAGGTGTCGAAGCCGTCGAGACGATTCACGACCGCCTTCCAGACGGCCAGGGTGTCGTAATTGTTGGCGAAGAAGGAGAGCGCCGCCTGGACCACGCCGAAGGCCTGGGCGATCTGCATCAGCCGGCCGAGTTCCATGTCGGTCGTGAAATAGAGCGGCGCCACGACGACGAACGGGAAGATGATGGCGATCTGCCCGAAACCGCTCTGGTAGAAGTTGAGCCATTTCTGCCGCAGCATCAGGCGGAAATAGTTGGCGACGACATGGGCGAAGCGTGCGCCGAGCTGGCGCCGCTCGGCCGGCTCGCCGTTGAGGAGAGCGATCTCCTCGCCATTCTCGCGGTCGCGGACGAGCGCGAAGCGGAAGTCGGCTTCATAGCGCTGCTGCAGGAAGTTGATGCTGACAAGCGCCCGGCCGATGAAGTGGGCCAGCACCGTGCCGATGACCGAGTAGATCAGCGCCGCCCAGACCAGATAGCCGGGGATGTGGTAGCTCTGCCCGAACAGGAGCAGCGGCTGGTCGCCGGAGAGGTTCCAGAGGATGACGATGAACGAGACCAGCTGAACGATCTGGCCGAGGATCGCGATGCCGATCTGCAGGGTCAGGTTGACGAACTGGTCCGTATCCTCGGCGATGCGCTGGTCCGGGTTGTCGGCCGGGTTGCCGGACAGGCGCAGCCGGTAATGACGCGCCTCGGCCATCCAGCGGCCGATATATTGCGCGACCATCCATTCGCGCCATCGGATCTGCAGCCACTGGCGCAGATAGGTCTGGTAGGTTCCCGAAAGGATGCTGAGCGCCGCAATCCAGGAGAAGACGAAGAACATCTGGTGGACGAATTCCGCCCAGTCCTTCTTCTGCAGCGCGTTATAGAAGTCATTGTTCCAGGAATTGTACTGGACGTTGAGCCAGACGCCGAACAGCTGCAGGCCGATGACGACGGCCAGCATGCCGATCGCGAAGACGCGTTGCTCGGATCGGAAATAGGGGATCGCCAGTCTCAGGATGGTCCGCGTGACGTCGCGGATCGCGGCAAAGCGCATCGGCTCGCTCCAATGGGAAATCGTCGTCGCGCGACTATGGGGAGGGATCCCTGTCGGCGACCTTGCCGGAATGTTACCGGAAGATGACAGATAACGGGCGGGCGTTATCGCCGCGGCGGACGCGTCGGGAAGGGCGCGCGGTCATGGAAACCGCGCGCGGACGAGGGAGAGGTCTGAACGGACGTCTTGCTGCGGGAGGACGCGTCGCGGCCCCACCGGTCGGCCCCGGCCGCTACCAGGGCCAGAGCTTGCTCAGATTGAGGCTCATCTTCTTCTTGGGCGGATCCGACATCGGCGCGTTCGGATCGGGCTCGCGATAGGCAACCGGCGGCTCGGTCAGATATTTGCGCACGGGATTGCCATTGGCATCGACCGAGCCGGTCTTCGCCTTGTGCAATTCATCCCAGGCCTGCTTGCCCTCGGCGCGGCGCTGCGCGTCGTTGCCCTGCGCGGCAGCCATGGCCTGAGCATTGCCGATCGAGGTCTGGCCGGCCGGCAGCACGAAATTCGGCGAGGGCTTGCCGAAGGAGGCGTCCTTCGCCGCCTTGCGGGCGCGAGCCTCCTGGTCCGGGTCCTTAGGCCAGTTCGGATCGGCCTCGGCCGAAGCGAGGGTCGGCCCGGAGCCGGGCGTCGGCAGGACATTCGGATTGGGCGGCACGGCGATGTTGCCGCGCGGACGATAGTCGATCGGCGTCTGCTTGGACGAGCCGAGGCTGGCGATGCCGACCAGATCGGTGATCGTCTGCTCTTCCGGGGACACGCCGGTGCCGTAGGTGGTGCCGGAGCAGGCTGCGAGCAGACCTGCCAGAAGGCCGAGCGAGGGCAGGGCAGCGAATCGCTGGAAGCTGGATACGGGCATGGGGACCTGGTTCACTCCTCGGCATCCGGTCGCGGGACGCAGAACGATCCGCCACCATAGACCTATGAAACGGGCGAAATTCCGGCGCCAGTCTTCCGGACCTTCTAGGCGATCCCCTCGGCTGCGGCAAGGCGCGGTCCGCCGGCGAGGCGGAGATCGATGGCCGAGCCGGGGCCGTCGGAAGCGAGAATCGCCCGCGCCGCCAGCGAATCGCGGTCCATTTGCTCGATCAGCGCCTCGATGGAGGTGAACCGTTCTTCGCCGCGCAGGAAGGCATGCAGCGCGACGCGGACGCTCTCGCCATAGAGATCGCCGGCGAAGTCGAAGACATGCACTTCGAGCAGCACCGCGCCATTGTCGAAGGTCGGCCGCCGGCCATAGCTCGCGACGCCCGGCAGCAGCGTGCCGTCAGCGCGGGTGAGCGTGACGGCATAGATCCCGAGCGCCAGGTCGCAGTCGGCTTCGAGACGGATATTGGCCGTCGGATAGCCGAGTTCGCGGCCGCGCTTGTCGCCATGCTGCACGGCGCCGTTGACGAACCAGCGATAGCCGAGCTCGCCATTGGCGATGCGGATATCGGCCTCGCGCAGCAACCGGCGGATGCGGCTCGCCGAATAGGGCACGCCGGCGGCGTCGGTCACCGCGTCGACGATCGAGACGGCGAATCCATGCTCGCGCCCGGCCGCCGCGAGGAAATCCGGCGTGCCCAGCCGGTCATGGCCGAACTGGAAATCATGGCCGACGATGACGGCGGAGACGGCGAGCTGCTCGACCAGCACCTGGCGGACGAAATCGCCGGCGCTCATCGCTGCGAAGGCGGCGTCGAAGCGCGCGACGACGACGCCGTCGAGATCGAGCGCCGCCGCGAGTTGTGCCTTGGCCGGCAGCGGCGTCAGGCGGAACACCGGCTCGCCGGGACGCAGCACGGAGCGGGGATGCGGCTCGAAGGTCAGGAGCAGGGCCGCGGCGCCGCGCCGGTCGGCCTCGCGGCGGGCGGCGGCGAACAATTCGTGATGGCCGCGATGCATGCCGTCGAAATTGCCGATCGCCAGCACCGCGCCCTTCATCGGCGTCGGAACCGCGTCGAGCCCGATCAGGGGCGCTGCCTTCAGCATCCTCTATCAGCCGCAAAAGGTGTGGGGGAACGGTCCGGCGCGAGGCGCCGGCCGCCGCAGAAGCTGCAAGCCCTTGTGCGGCGCGTCAAGCGGATACCGCGTCGCGTCACCAGCGCAGCCCCGGAACGAAGGCGCGCGCGCCGAGCTTCTCCGATTCGAGGAAGCGGTGAACGGCGCCGGCATCCGGCTGGTCGACCGGGCCGAAATGGCCGGAATGGATGCCGCCGGTGACGAAGAGCACGTCGAGATTCTGCCGAACCGCGCCGGAAAGGTCGGTCGGCGCGCCGTCGCCGATCGCCAGGACGCGCGCGCGCTCGACGGGGCGGCCGAGGATCCCGGCCGCGCGCTCCAGCGCCGCGTCATAGATGGGCGCATGCGGCTTGCCGGCGACGAAGGTCTCGCCGCCGAGTTCGGCATAGCGGGCGGCGAGCGCGCCGGCGCAATAGACGAGCTGGTGGCCGCGCTCGACGACGATGTCGGGATTGGCGCAGACGAAGGGCAGGCCGCGCGCCGCCAGCGCCGCGAGTTCCGCCTCGTAATCGGCCGGCGTCTCGACGAGATCGTCGCGCAGCCCGGTGCAGCTCACGACCTCCGCCTCGTCCGGTCCGACGCGTGTGAGGCCGAGGCCTTCATAGAGCGTCAGGTCGCGCTCGAGGCCGATATGATGAAAGCGGACCGGGCCGCGCTCGGCGAGCAGGCCGCGCGTCACGTCGCCCGAGGTCACGATGTCGTCGAAGGCCTCGCGCTCCACGCCGAGCACGCCGAGCTGCTCGACGATGAAATGGCTGGTGCGCGGCGCATTGGTGATGAGCACCACCGTGCCGCCGCGCTCGCGATAGGCGCGGAGCGCCGCGCGCGCCTCGGGAAAGGAGGTGACGCCGTTATGCACCACGCCCCAGACGTCGCAGAGCACGACATCATAGGCGTCGGCGAGGGCGGAGAGGCCCGGCACGGGCGGAGGCGTCGACAGATTGGCCATGCGATGCGCCTATTGGTTCGGCGCGCCAGGGTCAAGCCGTGACCGCAGGGAAGGCGCGCGCCGCGCTGCACTGCAGCATTTTTGCGGCAGTGCAACTGATCTGTGGAACCCTTTGTTTACCCTAACCTGTCACCGTCGCGATGCAGGCATTTGCCGCGCGGAAGAGGGGTCTTCCTGATATGGGGTTCGTCGGCGGCTCGAAAGGGCCCGTCCAGGTTTTCATTGTCGATGCCGATCCGGTGCAGCGGCGCATCGCGGCGTCTCATGCCGGCTCGCTCGAAGGGCTGGCCGGTCCGGCCCAGGGCGTCGCGAGCGGCGACGAAGCGCTCGGCGCCGTCAGCGAGGGCGCGCGCGCCGTCGTTCTCGCCGATCTCGAGACGCTCGGCGGCATCGAGGCTCTGGCCGCCTTCAGGAGCCAGCCGATCCGCGTGATCGCCACCAGCGCGCGCGGTTCCATCAATACCGCCGTCGCCGCCATCAAGGCCGGCGCGGTCGACTATCTGCCGAAGCCCTATGGCGCGGCCGCCCTGCTCGAGCGGCTGACGGCGGCGATCACGCAGTGGGACCAGGCGACGGCGGCGGCAGCGCCCGCGCCGGCGACGGCCGCGGCGCCCTTCGAGGGCTTTGTCGGCCAGTCCACGGCGATGCGGGCGGTGTTCGAGCAGATCGAGCGCATTGCGCCCTCCCGCGCTCCCGTGTTCATCACCGGCGAGAGCGGCACCGGCAAGGAACTCTGCGCCGAGGCGCTGCACGCCCGCTCCGGCCGTGGCGGCAAGCCCTTCGTCGCCATCAATTGCGGCGCCATCCCCAAGGATCTCATGGAGAGCGAGATCTTCGGACATGTGCGCGGCGCCTTCACCGGGGCGACGGAGACCCGCGCCGGCGCGGCCGAACTCGCCGATGGCGGCACGCTGTTCCTCGACGAGATCGGCGAGATGGATCTCGGCCTGCAGGCCAAGCTGCTGCGCTTCCTGCAGAGCGGCACGGTGCAGCGGGTCGGCGATGCCACCGTGCGCCGCGTCGATGTCCGCATCGTCAGCGCCACCAATCGCGATCCCTTCGCGGAGATCGCCGCCGGACGGTTCCGCGAGGACCTCTTCTACCGGCTGCATGTGCTGCCGATCCACATGCCGCCGCTTCGCGAGCGCGGCGACGACATTCTGCTGCTCGCCGGCGCCTTCCTCGATCGCTATGCGGCGGAGGAAGGCCGCGAATTCCGTGGCTTCGCGCCGGATGCCGCCGCCTGCCTCGCTGGCCATGGCTGGCCCGGCAATGTCCGCGAGCTCCAGAATGCGATCCGCCGCACGGTGGTGCTCAACCAGGGCGGCGAGGTGACGGCGGCGATGCTGCCGGCGACGCTGCGCGCGGGCGACGCTCTTCTCCGGCCCGACGCGCGGATCGAGCCGCGCATCGAGGATGCGGGCGCGCCGCGCATTGGCTCTGGCGGCATCATGCCCTTCTGGGAGCAGGAGCGCTCGATCATCGAAAGCGCGGTCGGCGCCTTTGCCGGCAATATCGCACGGGCCGCGGCGGCGCTGGAGATCAGCCCGTCGACCATCTATCGCAAGCGTCAGGCCTGGCAGGAAAGGCGCACGTCTTAGCCACGTTGCGCGGTTCCCCGATCCTCAGCCACCGAAATGCTTGCGCGCAAGGGGCCGGAACGGCATGTTCCGGCCGAAACGGGGCTGTTGCGGCGCAAGATCAGCGCCAGTCGAGGGGAAGGTCATGACGTTTGGGGCGTCCCGGCTGTCCGGGATGGCAATGGCGGGGGCGATAGCGCTCGCGCTTCTCGGGGCGCCGGTCGCGGCGGCGGCGGGCGAGGTGGCCGACAAGGCCTCGGACGCCGAGCGGCTGCTCGGCGAAGGCAAGGTCGACGAGGCCATCAAAGAGCTGGACGCCTCGATCGAGGCCTTCTGGAAGGCGGCGCCGCTGACCTTCCGCAAGGCGTTGTTCGTGGACGAGGCGACGGGCTTTGGAGAATTCAAGCCGCGCCCCGACGCGGTCTTCGCGCCCGGGGCCGAGCTCAGGATCTATGCCGAGCCGGTCGGTTTCGGCTGGAAGGACGAGAACGGCGCCGAGACGATCACCTTCCGCACCGCGATCGAGATCCGCAACGCCAAGGGCCTGATCCTCGCGAAATCCTCCGCGCCGGCGGTGCTGGAAAAGACGAGCCGCAGCAAGAGCCGCGACTTCCACATCACCGTCACCTTCACGCTGCCCGACCTGAAGCCGGGCGACTATCAGCTCGTGCTGACGGTGACCGACGCGACAACTGGCAAATCGGCGCCGATCGAGCTGCCGATCACGATCGCTGGCGGCTGACGGGGTATGGGCGGGCAGCGGCGGGTGTTGTGATCGCGCTCACTGCCACGGCTCATCCCCCATGCTGAAGACGTCTGGCCGGACGGGCAGCCGGCGAGGGGGCATCCATGGCCAGCGTCTATGATCTGAAGCCGCGCTTCCAGGCGGTGCTCCGGCCCGCCGTGGGCGGTCTCGCGCGGGCCGGCGTCACCGCCAACCAGGTGACGGTCGCGGCCGCCGCGATGAGCATCATCGCCGCGATCGCGCTGGCGCTGCTCGCCGGCAGCCGGGCGAGCCTCGTGCTGATGCCGCTGGTTCTCTTCCTGCGCATGGCGCTCAATGCCATCGACGGCATGCTGGCGCGCGAGCACGGCCAGAAATCCCGCCTCGGCGCCATCCTCAACGAGACGGGCGACGTCGTTTCCGACGCGGCGCTCTATCTGGCGCTCGTTCCGGCTCTGGCGCCCTTCGGGGCCGGGGCGCTGCCGATCGTCGGCTTCGTGCTGGGCGCCGTGCTGACCGAATTCGTCGGCGTGCTCGGACCCTCGGTCGGATCGCCGCGCGCCTATGACGGGCCGATGGGCAAATCCGACCGCGCCGCCGCGATCGGCCTCCTGACGGCCGCGCTCGCCGCCGGCCTGCCGGGCGGCATGTGGATCGATCTCGTCTTCGCCGTCCTCCTCGCGCTGACGCTCTGGACCTCGGTCCGCCGCGCCCAGACCCTGCTCGGCGGCGCGCCGTGACGGCGATGCTCTCCGAGATCGCCGCCTTTTTCGCAGGTCGCGGCCTGCCACTGCCGCTGGTCGCCGTTGTCGGCGTCATCCTCGCCGGCCTCGTCTTCGCGTCCGTCTTCGTCCGCCTGCGCCGGCCCGGCAGCGACGAGAAGGCGGCCGCCAAGCATGCCGAACTCAAGGCGCGCATCCGCTCCTGGTGGGTCATGGTCGCGATCCTCGTCGCGGCGCTCGTCCTCGGCCGCACGGCGATGATCGTGCTGCTGGCCTTTGTCAGCTATCTGGCGCTCAAGGAATATCTCACCATCATCCCGACGCGACGCACCGATCGCGTCGTGCTGCTCGTCGCCTATCTCGCCGTGCCTATCCAGTATTATTGGGTCGGCAGCGCCTGGTACGGCATGTTCGTCATCTTCATTCCGGTCTACATGTTCCTGGTCCTGCCGGCGGCGCTGGTGCTGCGCGGCGAGACGGCGGGATTCCTCAAAGCCGCCGGAACGCTGCATTGGGGGCTGATGATCGCCGTCTTCGCGATCAGCCACGCCGCCTATCTCCTCGCCGTGCCGACGCCGGGATCACCAGAGGGAACGGGGGCGGGCCTGCTGGTCTTCCTCATCATCGTCACCGAATTCAACGACGTGGCGCAGTTCCTCTCGGGCCGGACGTTCGGCCGCCGCAAGATCACGCCCAAGGTCTCGCCCAACAAGACGGTCGAGGGCTTCCTCGGCGGTCTCGCCGCGACGACGGTTCTCGCGGCGGCTCTCGCGCCGGTGCTGACGCCGATCGCGCCGCTCCCCGGCGCGGCGATCGGCGCGCTCCTGGCCGTCGCCGGCTTCTTCGGCGACATCGTGATGTCGGCCGTGAAGCGCGATCTCGGGATCAAGGATACCGGCACCATGCTGCCCGGCCATGGCGGCATCCTCGACCGCATCGACAGCCTCGTCTTCACCGCGCCGCTGTTCTTCCATGTCGTCCGCTATTTCTACTTCTAGCCCCGGCCGGCTGCGGTTACGGCTGCGCGCGGCGCTGCGGATCGCCTTCTTCGCCGCCGTGGTGCGGCCGTTCCTGCTCGTCGCCATCGGGCTCGCGGTGCGCCATCGCGAGCGGCTGCCGAAGGCGGGGCCGCTCATCATCGCCGCCAACCACAACAGTCATCTCGACACGCTGGCGCTGATGGCGCTCTTCCCGCTGCGCCAGTTGCAGCATGTCCATGCCGTGGCCGCGGCGGATTATTTCCTGACGAATCGCCTCCTGAAGTGGTTCGCGGTCGATCTCCTTGCGATCATTCCCGTCGAGCGGACGGGCGGGAAGGGCGGGCGCGATCCGCTCGCCGATGCGCTGGAGGCGCTCGACCGCGGCGACGTGCTGATCATCTTCCCCGAAGGCTCGCGCGGCGAACCCGAGACGCGCCAGGCCTTCAAGCGCGGCATCGGCCATATCGCCCGCCGGCGGCCGGACGTGCCGGTCCTGCCGGTCTTCCTGCGCGGCTTCGGACGGGTGCTGCCGAAGGGCGACCATCTTCCTGTCCCATTCTTCTGCGATGTGGTGATCGGCGAGCCGATGACCGGCGCCGGCGAGGGCTTCATCCAGCGGCTCGAAGCGACGGTCGATGCGCTCGCCCGCGAGACGCCGAGCCCGGACTGGGCCTGACGGGCGGAACGCAAAAAAACCTCTCCGCGCCCGCGGGAGGTCTCCTTGACAAGGAGCGGGGGGCCTCCTAGATCGACGGCGCGCTTTGGCACTCGCGACATGTGAGTGCTAACAGCCCCCGTTCATTCTGGTTCCCCGAGGGAGCCACACGCGAGGAGAGAAGAAAGATGGGTTTCCGTCCTCTGCATGACCGCGTCGTCGTCCGTCGCCTCGAAGGCGAAGAGAAGACCAAGGGCGGCATCATCATCCCCGACACCGCCAAGGAAAAGCCCCAGGAGGGCGAGGTCGTGGCCGTTGGTCCGGGCGCTCGTGACGAGGCCGGCAAGCTGGTCGCGCTCGACGTCAAGGCTGGCGATCGCATCCTGTTCGGCAAGTGGTCGGGCACCGAGGTGAAGATCGACGGCGAAGACCTTCTGATCATGAAGGAGTCGGACATTCTCGGCGTGATCGAAGCGAAGTCTGCCGGCAAGAAGGCCGCGTAAGGGCAACCCCTTCACGCGGTTTTTTATTGTCCAGTCTGTAACTGAAGGAATAGGCCAATGGCTGCCAAGGACGTAAAATTCTCCGCCGATGCGCGCGAAAAGATGCTGCGCGGCGTGGACATCCTCGCCAACGCCGTGAAGGTCACGCTGGGTCCGAAGGGCCGCAATGTCGTGATCGAGAAGTCGTTCGGCGCTCCCCGCATCACCAAGGACGGCGTCTCCGTCGCCAAGGAGATCGAGCTCGAGGACAAGTTCGAGAATCTCGGCGCGCAGCTGCTGCGCGAGGTCGCCTCGAAGACCAACGACAAGGCCGGTGACGGCACCACGACCGCCACGGTCCTCGCCCAGGCGATCGTGAAGGAAGGCGCCAAGGCGGTTGCCGCCGGCATGAACCCGATGGATCTGAAGCGCGGCATCGACCTCGCGGTCGGCGAGGCCGTCAAGGATCTCGAGAAGCGCTCGAAGAAGATCAAGACCTCCGAGGAAGTCGCCCAGGTCGGCACCATCTCGGCGAATGGCGAGAAGGAAGTCGGCCAGATGATCGCTTCGGCGATGCAGAAGGTCGGCAACGAGGGCGTCATCACCGTCGAGGAAGCCAAGACCGCCGAGACCGAGCTTGAGGTCGTCGAGGGCATGCAGTTCGACCGCGGCTATCTCTCGCCCTACTTCATCACCAATGCCGAGAAGATGGTCACGGAACTCGACGATCCGTACATCCTCCTGCACGAGAAGAAGCTCTCGAACCTGCAGTCGATGCTGCCGGTGCT
>JAFKFV010000003.1 GCA_017307955.1 Allobosea sp.
CTGGTCATACGCCTTGAAGGTCGCGCCGCCCGTCTTCGCAAGCACCTTCGTGATCGCCGCAGTCAGAGACGTCTTGCCATGGTCGACATGGCCGATCGTCCCGATGTTGCAGTGCGGCTTCGTACGCTCGAATTTCTCTTTACCCATCGGACTTCTCCGTAATCTCGGTTAAGCGGTTCCGGCTCGCGGGACTAGGCGTATTTCGCCTGGACTTCCTGGGCGACAGCCTGAGGAACCTGCTCGTAATGATCGAACTGCATCGTGTAGCTCGCACGGCCCTGGCTCATGGAGCGCAGGTTGTTCACGTAGGAGAACATGTTGGCGAGCGGGACGAAGGCGGTGATGACATTCGCGTTGCCGCGCATGTCCTGGCCCTGGATCTGACCACGGCGCGAGTTCAGGTCGCCGATGACCGAACCGACATACTCTTCCGGCGACACGACCTCGACCTTCATGATCGGCTCGAGCAGGGCCGGATTGGCCTTCTCGATGCCTTCACGCAGCGCGGCACGCGAAGCGATTTCGAAGGCGATCGCCGACGAGTCCACTTCGTGGTAGGCGCCGTCGATCAGCGAGACCTTGATGTCCACCACCGGGAAGCCGGCGATCGGACCCGAGGTCATGACCGAGTTGAGGCCCTTTTCGACGCCGGGGATGTATTCCTTCGGCACGACGCCGCCGACGATCTTGTTCTCGAAGGCGTAGCCGCCACCGATCTCGTTCGGCTCGACGACGAACTTGACGCGAGCGAACTGGCCCGTGCCACCCGTCTGCTTCTTGTGCGTGTAGTCGATCTCCGTCGCCTTGCGGATGGTCTCGCGATAGGCAACCTGCGGCGCGCCGACATTCACGTTGATATTGTAGGGAGCGCGGCGGAGGATATCGATCTTGATGTCCAGATGCAGCTCGCCCATGCCCTTGATGATGGTCTGGCCGGACTCGCTGTCGGTCGACACGCGGAAGGACGGATCCTCCGAGGCCAGCTTCTGCAGAGCGGTGGTCAGCTTCTCCTGGTCGGCCTTGGTGGCGGCCTCGACCGACATCTCGATGACCGGATCCGGGAATTCCATCTTCTCGAGGATGACCGGAGCCGACGGATCGCAGATCGTATCGCCGGTACGGGCTTCCTTGAGACCAACCAGAGCGACGATGTCGCCGGCATAGGCCTCTTCGATGTCCTCACGCGAATTGGCGTGCATGGTGACCATGCGGCCGATGCGCTCGCGCTTCTCCTTGGTCGAGTTCAGGAGGGTGGTGCCCTTCTGAAGAACGCCCGAATAGATGCGCGCGAAGGTCAGGACGCCGAACGGGTCTTCGATGATCTTGAAGGCGAGCATCGAGAGCGGCTCGCTGTCGGTCGAATGACGCTCGACTTCCTCGCCGGTCTTGACGTCGATGCCCTTGGTCGGGGGCACGTCGATCGGCGACGGCAGGTAGTCGACGACTGCGTCGAGCAGCGTCTGCACGCCCTTGTTCTTGAAGGCCGAGCCGGCGAGAACCGGGAACCAGGTCGAATGCAGCACGGCCTTGCGGATGAGCGACTTCAGCGTCGCCTCGTCCGGCTCGTTGCCCTCGAGATAGGCTTCCATGGCGGCGTCGTCGAGCTCGACGGCAGCCTCGATCAGCTCGGCGCGGGCGGCCTCCGCCTTCTCGCGCAGATCGGCCGGGATCTCGACGACGTCATACTTCGCGCCGAGACTCTCGTCATGCCAGACGACGGCGGTCATCTTGACGAGGTCGATGATGCCCTTGAAGTCCTGCTCGGAGCCGATCGGCAGCTGGATCGGAACCGGACGCGCGCCGAGGCGGGTCTTGATGTCCGCCACGCACATGTCGAAATTGGCGCCGGTCTTGTCCATCTTGTTGCAGAAGACGATCCGCGGCACGTGGTACTTGTCGCCCTGGCGCCACACGGTCTCGGTCTGCGGCTCGACGCCCTGGTTGGAGTCGAGCACGCACACGGCGCCGTCCAGCACGCGCAGCGAGCGCTCCACCTCGATGGTGAAGTCCACATGGCCGGGCGTGTCGATGATGTTCAGGCGCTTGCCGTTCCAGAACGTCGTCGTCGCGGCGGACGTGATCGTGATGCCGCGCTCCTGCTCCTGCTCCATGTAATCCATGGTGGCAGCGCCGTCATGGACCTCGCCGATCTTGTGGCTCTTACCGGAGTAGTAGAGAATCCGCTCGGTCGTCGTGGTCTTGCCGGCATCGATGTGGGCCATGATGCCGAAATTGCGGTAGTCTTCGATCTTGTGCGCGCGGGCCATGATGGTCTGCCTTTGGGGATCGGTTACCAGCGATAGTGCGAGAACGCGCGGTTGGCCTCGGCCATCCGGTGCGTGTCCTCACGCTTCTTCACGGCATTGCCGCGGTTGTTCGAGGCATCGAGCAGTTCGCCGGACAGGCGCTCGACCATCGTCTTCTCGTTGCGGCCACGGGCAGCGGTCAGCAGCCAGCGGATCGCGAGCGCCTGGCGGCGATCGGTGCGGACTTCGACCGGAACCTGATAGGTGGCACCGCCGACGCGGCGCGAACGCACTTCGATATGCGGCGCGACATTGTCGAGCGCCTGGCGGAACACCGCCACCGGCTCCTGCTTGGTGCGGGCCTGGATCACGTCGAAGGCGCCGTAGACGATGCTCTCGGCGACCGACTTCTTGCCGTCATACATGACGGCATTCATGAACTTGGTGACGACGATATCGCCGAACTTCGGGTCCGGGATGATCTCGCGCTTCTCTGCACTATGGCGACGGGACATCGCTTAACCCCTTACTTCGGACGCTTCGCGCCGTACTTCGACCGGCGCTGCTTGCGGTTCTTCACGCCCTGGGTATCCAGAACGCCGCGCAGGATGTGGTAGCGAACGCCCGGAAGATCCTTGACGCGGCCGCCGCGGATCATGACGACCGAATGTTCCTGGAGGTTGTGACCCTCGCCCGGAATATAGCCGATGACCTCGAACTGGTTCGTCAGGCGGACCTTGGCGACCTTACGAAGCGCCGAGTTCGGCTTCTTCGGGGTCGTCGTGTAGACACGCGTGCAAACACCGCGCTTCTGCGGGTTCTGCTCCAGCGCGGGAACCTTGTTCCGCTTCGCCGGCGCCTGGCGCGGCTTGCGGATCAACTGATTGATAGTCGGCATGCGTCGCCTTTCAGCTAGCCTACGTACGGTCCTGGTCTTCCGCCCCTCGCGACATCCACGACCGTTACGGCCATGAACGAAGAGCGCCGGTCCGCATGTCTCAGCGGAGGCGCTACGAGAAGCAGAGGATCACGGCAAAAGCCGCGATCATGCGTGTCGTCTCTAAAACTCGTTGTCCATCCGGTCAGTGTTTAGGCCCAAACTCCTGCGACGCGGCGCCGCTGGACATTCAGGGCCTACGACCTGTCCGAAAGCCCGCGGAACCTACTTTCTCGCCCCCGTGGCGTCAAGCCCATTCCGCACTGCTTGCCAAAGGTTAATGGGCCGACCAATCCGTGCGCCCATCCGCCCGGCCGCGCAACATCGTTTCGTGCAGGCCGTGCCCGCGATGCGAATGTTGCGCGCGCCCGCTTCAGTGCGGCGCCTCGGTCTTGACGGAGAAGGGTTTGCCCGCCTCTCCGGTCACGATCATGAGGATTCGCACCGGCTCGTCGCCGACGACTCGGCCGTCATGCTTGCGATTCACCATCTCGGCGAACGAATCTCCGGCCTTGAAGACACGCTTCTCGCCGGTCTCCGATTCCACTTCGATGGCGCCAGCGAGGATATAGGCGTAGGCGGGAACGGGATGGTAATGCCAGCCGGTCTCGCCTCCCGGCGGAATCTCGACGATCAGCGACTGCACCTCGGGATCGGCGATGTCGGGATAGCGGATCGGATCGCCGCTGCTCGTCTTCGTCGTCTTGAGGATCGGCTTCACCGAGACGGTCGGCTTGTAGCCCTCCTCCGCCGATGCCGGCACGCTCGCCCCAGGCAGCGAAAGGAACAACGCGGCAAGACCCGCGACGGCTGCTCTGCTGTCGATCAGTTTCATCGATGTCCTCCCTCGATTGGTCGGCTGGCAGCCGGACCGCCTCCTCCGGCAGGTCCGACCTTCCGAGCGCCGCCCTGCCCGCTCGATCGCGAGTGCCGCAGACGGCCCGGCTTCTATTGGCCGACCTTGGCGGCGCCCGTCACGACATCCGTCGTCGCCTTGGCGCTGTCCTCGATCGAGTCGCCCAACGCCTCGACATTGTCCTGGAAGTTGCGGCGTGTGTTCGGATCGACGACCGCGATCGGTGCCGCCACCACGACGCCGGCTGCCGCGCCGACCGTCGCCGCCGCGCCGGCCGAAGCCGCAACGATCTTGTCGCCGAGGCCGACATGACTGTCATTGATCGTCTGGCCGGAAGCGAGACGGGCGCCGATCGCCTGCACCACCTCCGGGCTCGAGGCGAACTTGCCGTGGTTGAGCGGATCGTCGCTGCGCAGCTTCGTCAGGTCGATGACCGTTATGCCGTCCTTGGCGAGTTCACTCGCAAAGGGCTCGGCTTCCGGATTGATCTGGCCGAGGCGGTCGACATTGCCCCAGACACGGCGCGACGCGGCAAGCGCGCGGTCGTCCTGCGACACGAACAGCGTAATCTTCGGGCCCTTGGGTCCGATATCGGCCATCTGGCTGCAGAACACGTCGACATCGACATCCGGCGCCGCCAGCATGACGTTGCGGATCTTGGGATAGACGCGGCCATTGCGGATCGCCATCTGCCGCAGCGCTTCCAGCGTCACGACATTGCCCATCGAATGGGCGAGCACGTCGACCTCGCTCACATTCGGATTGGTCGCGAGCGCGGTGAGCAGCTGCTCCAGCGCATCACGCGAATAGTTGTTGCTCTGCAGGTCGTAGCCATAGGCAAGGATGCTGCCGCGCGAGGGCCAGGTGAAGAGCACAGGCACCACGGGCGCGCGCGAGTCATGCACGATCTGCGCGAAGCGATAGACCGCATCGTCGAAGCGATTGTTGAAGCCGTGGATGAAGACGAGCGCCTTGTGGCCCGGGGTCGCCTTGATGCGGTCGTTGAACCAGACCTTCGCCTGGGCGAGGGTCATGTCCTCGGCCTTGAGCGTGACGAAATCCGTCGCCGGATTGCCGGGCAGCTTCTTCGGCCACTGCACGTCGCCGATTTTGCGCGCGGAATCCGGCGGGATCGACACGACGATATTGGCAAAGTCGGGCTGCGAACTGCGTTCGCCCGTAAACAGGACGCCCCGGTCCTCGGCGCGCGACCGCGTCGTCGCGACGGCGAGGTTGACGATGCTGGCGCCGGGAACGGTCGCCGCGACCGGAACGAGCACACCCTCGACACGGCCGCCGCAGGAGGCGAGCAGGGCTGCTCCCACTGCGATAGCCGCGACGATTTTCATCCGATCGAGAAGTGTTCGCATGGCCAGTCCGTTGTCCCCCGACAATCGGCGTCCCATAGCATGGGGCCGCTCCGGGCGACATAGGGCAAGGCGCAGCAGGGCGGCATGCGGCCCTAAGCGGCAGGAAAGCAACAGAAGCGGCCGGCTTCAGCGGCGCGGTCACCCCAAGCGAAAAGGGCCGCCCGTCGCCGGGCGGCCCTTCGCGATCAGAACCTCGCCGTCCGATTACTCGGCGGCGCTGGTCAGGTTGCCGAGCAGGCCACCGGTCTCGGGCTTCGGCTGCGAGGCCGAGGCGCGGCGGCGCTCCTCGAGGATCAGTTCGTCGCGACGGGTCGCGATCTCGCGGATCCGGTTCATCGTGCCGCCGGTACCCGCCGGGATCAGGCGGCCGACGATGATGTTCTCCTTGAGGCCATCCAGCGGATCGACCTTGCCGTTGACGGCCGCTTCCGTGAGGACGCGGGTCGTCTCCTGGAACGAGGCCGCCGAGAAGAACGACCGCGTCTGCAGGCTGGCCTTGGTGATGCCGAGCAGGACAGGATTGCCGATCGCCGGCTTCTTGCCCTCATTCTTGGCCTTCTCGTTGACCAGGTCGAACTCGAGCTGGTCGACCTGCTCGCCGGAGAAGAACTCCGTCTCGCCGCCGTCCACGACCTCGACCTTCTGCAGCATCTGGCGAACGATCACCTCGATGTGCTTGTCGTTGATCTGCACGCCCTGGAGCCGGTAGACGTCCT
>JAFKFV010000008.1 GCA_017307955.1 Allobosea sp.
CGTGTCGATCCTGAGGATCGGGTAGTAGCCATGCCCGACAATGGTCGCGACGCGGATATCGGTGATCTGGAGCTTCGAGGGCTCCGACATCCTGCGCACCGAATTCTCGATGCTGTCGGTGAGCTCAAGGGGTTCGGCGGCGATCGTCACGACATGTCCTCCCAGACCGTCAGTTTCTTTCGGGGGCGATCGGGCGGTTAATCCGCCCTGATAGTGTGATGGGTGCGGCGCACGGCGCGCATCTGCTCGATGATGTGGCGGCCCGAGCCTTCGACATGGCGGGCGATGACCGCCGCGGCAGCTTCGGCGTCATGCGCCTTGATGGCGTCGAGCACCTCGCGATGCTCGCGCATCACCGCCGCCTGGCGGCCGAGCGAGATCGGCAGGCGGCGGCTGATCGCGCCGAGAATCTCGCGATGCTTCCACCAGAGATCGACCGCGTGGCGGTTGTAGTGGCGGTCATACATCGTGCGGTGGAACTGGGTGTCGAGCTGCCCATGCCGCACCGGATCGGCATAGTTGATCGCGACGATCTCTTCCTGCGTCGCCTCGAGGACGGCGATGTCGCCATCCGTGGCGATGCCGACGAAGAAGCGGGTCAGCGCCGGCTCCAGCAACACCTCGATCTCGCAGATGTCGCGGATGAAGTTCTCGTCGATGGGGCGCACGCGGGCGCCGCGATTGGGCGTCATCACCACGAAGCCCTCGCCGCGCAGCTGCTGCAGCGCCTCGCGGACGGGGTTGGTCGAGGTGCCGTGGCGCTCGGCGAGGTCGGCGACGATCAGGCGGGCATTGGCGGGAATGCGGCCGGAGACGATGTCCTCGCGGATCGCCTCATAGACCGAGGCCTCGCGGTCCGGCGCCCCCAGCGCCGGCAACCCAAGGCTCGCGGCAATGCTCACCGGCTGACCCTCGACACGCCCGACCTTCCCCGCTCACCTTGCTGCATCTGCACTGTTGCAGCGCAGCACGCAATCTGACCGAAATCGTGTACGATTCATCGCGCTTTCGACACGGCTTGTCCAGTCTCAAACATTGGGCAGCGGCGTCCGGACGCCTTCCGGCTGATCATTCCCTGCGCAATCGGCGCTTTCGTTAGCCGGCTCCTTTTTATGCCGATCCCCTTCTCCGAAAGCTCTCGCGACGGTGCTGGGGCGCACCGCCGCGAGAGGGCCGGACAGCCGTGGAGGAGAGAAACCGGCGGCCGACCCGCGCCGCGCGGGCATCAGCCCGCGACGACGATCCGCGTGAAGGCGCGGGCGGCGACGGGGACCCGGACCCGTCCCGTAGTGACCGCGAAGTCCTCGATGGCGTCACCGGCGAGCGTCGTCCGCCGCGCGCGCGCGATGCTCACGCTGCCCGAGCCGAGCGCAACCTCGATCGGACGATCCTCCGGATTGAGCAGCACGAGCGCGACGCCGTCGCCATCTGCCTCGATCTCGGCGAGGAGCGCCGGGCCGGCCTCGATCTCGAGGAGGCTTCCCTTCTCGGCCGCCACCGGACCACGCCCGGCATAGACATGCGCCGCGAGCGGCTGCGCATGGCCGAGCGCATCGCGGATCGCCTCGCCGACCGGCCGAGCTGCATGCGGGATGAGCGTGAAGCGGAAGGTGAGCCGGCCGCTCTGGTCAGCCTGGAAGTTGGTCGACCAGTAATTGTTGGTGAGCCAGGCAATGAGAGCCGGCGCCGCGCGGTCGACGCCGCCGTCGGGCTCCTTCCAGCGGCCGAAGGTGAAGCCGCCGACCTGCCAGAGCGGCGCGTCGGGCGTCGCCACGGTGAGTTCCCCCACCCCGTCGGCGATGCGGATATAGCGCTGCGTCGTGATGTAGTGCCGGCTGGCAAAGGGGAGTTGCTCATCGTCGAGGCGGACATTGGCACCCGCCGTCTCGTAGTCGCAGTGCCAGTTCTCGCCGAGCATCACCGGCAGTGGCAGATAGATGCCATGCGGCGCGGCCTCGGCCACCTTCTCGACGATCGCGTCCACATGCAGCGCCGCCTCGTCGCCGATGAGGCGCCAGACGACCGTGACCTTGTCGCCGCTTTCGAAGGTGAAGCTCTGCCGGATCTCGGCACGGCCGGCGGCCGTGATCGTTTCGGCGGCACCGGCGACCCGCGCCGTCTCGCGCTCCGCCACCCAGTCGGTGTGCCAGGCGCGGTTCCAGTCGGCGGTATCGAGATCGACCCGGTCGAAGATCGCCTCGCGATTGCCCGCCGCCGGCTTTTCGAGGACCGGAACGCCGAAGCGCATACCCTCGGCGGTCCCGACATACTCCTTGCCGTCCAGCGTCAGCGAGGCGAGCCCGCCCGAAGCGTCGATCTCGGCGCTGATGCGGCCATTGGACAGCGTCGTGCCCGACACCTTTGGCGATGCGGCGATCCTCACATCGCCAGCCGGAATGCTGACATAGGACAGCGGCGGCAGTGCGAAGGGCTCGCTCCAGATCGCGCGGTCGTCCGGCAGGTCGGACTGGATGACGTCCTGGCGCTGGATGCGGTGCGAGCTCGGTCCGTGCGGCACGATCGATTCGAGGCCGAAGCCGCCCTGCGGCTCGGGCGCGCCGGCGACCGGCGGCAGATAGGGCAGCTTGACCGACTGGCGCAGCGGGAAGGGATGCGGGTTGTAGACGAGAAGGCGCGGCTCCTCGCCGCCGGCCGCGCTGGCCAGCGCCTCCAGCCCGTCGCGGCGCAGCATGCGGGCGAGGCTCGCCCCCTCCGGCGCCAGCGCCAGCTTGAGGAGAAGCTGGGTCCGCGTCTCCGGCGAGAAGGGCTGGTTGATCGAGCGGTCGGCGCCCCAGGTATGCTCGGCATAGAGGCCGAGCGCGCGGCGCGAGGCTTCGAACAGCGCCGCCTGCCGGCCCGACTTCTGTCCCTTCGGCCAGGCGGCGAGGCCCTCGGCCATGTCGAGGTCGCGCTGGCCGGCCAATGACTGCGTCGTCTCATGCGCCGTGCTGCCGGCGCCGAAATTCCACCAGTCGGTCCAGTCGCCGCGCATCACCGGCAGCGTCTCCGCCGGCTCGGCGCGGAAGCGGTCGAATACCTCGGAGAGCGTCGCGAAGCGCAGCCGCACCTTGGGATTGGTGGCGTTGAAGCGGCGGATGAAGTCCGGCAGCGCCGGCTGCGGCGAACCGTTGTCGTGATAGCGGATATTGGTGATCTGCATCATCAGGAAGGGATGCGGATAGCCGAGATCCTCGAAGCCCTTGGTGAAGGCCGGCACGCGGCTCTGCGCGTCCTCGAAATCGACTGGCACGCGCAAGAGGCGGTCGGACGTCACGCCATAGATGAAGCCGTTATAGGCGAGGATCTCGCGGGCCGATGGCGACTGCCAGCGGAAGGCGCGCGGCCAGGGCCTCAGCGCATGGCCGAAATGCTCGTTGATCGCCATGGAAAGACCGGTGATGCCGTGGTCGAGCAGCACGTCGACCATGCCCCAGGGCGTGCCGTTGACGTCGGTGTTCATCGCCGAGCGGACGGGAATGCCGAGCTCGCGGAAGAAGGCGACCGGCTTCAGCATGTCGCGCAGCATCGCGTGGTCCATGAGCGGCGTCATGTGCCAGCGCATGCCCGCAACCTCGAACTGGCCGCGGTTTACGGCGGCGAGGAAACGGTCGCGATCGCGGTTGGAAGCGCTCTGCCACCAGTCGAGCGTCACGCCGGTGACCTCGCAGGTCCAGCGGAAGCGCGACTCGTCGTCATAGTCCGCCGTCGCCTCGGCTATATCGAGCGCCTCGTCGATGAAGCGGCGATGCAGCTCCATCACGACGGGCTGCGGATGCGTGTAGCCGATATCGGTATGCGAGTGATGGACGAACAGGATTTCGCGGATCATGGGGAGGTCTCTCCTCGAGGGCGGCAAGTCTGATGGCGGTGATTGCGGCCCGCCGGCGGCCGGCGCAGCTGGGGTTCTTCACCTCTCCCTGAGGGAGAGGTCGACGCACCGGAGGTGCGGCGGGCGAGGCGTTACGGACCATCCGGAGAGGTCACGCCCCTCACCCGGACCTGGGGTCCGACCTCTCCCTTTGTGAGAGGTGAAGGGGAAGCGTTTCTATCTGCCCGGCAGCCGGCCTCCGCGCGACGGGTCGGCGTAGTTCATCTCGGGCATGACGCAGTACCAGTCGGGCCGGCCGGGATCGCGGTCATAGGTGTAGCCGCCGAGCGACTTGTAGAGCTCGGCGTACTGGCCGAGCTTGTCGCGATCGAGCTCGACGCCGAGGCCCGGCCCCTTCGGGAGAGCGATCTTGCCGCCGCGATACTCCATCTTGCCGCCGACGATGATGTCGTCGACGAGATGGTGGTAATGCGCGTCGGCGGCGAAGCCGAGATTGGGCAGCGCCGCGCCGAGATGCAGCATCGAGGCGAGCTGGATGCCGAGTTCGCCCGAGGAATGCACCGAGGC
Source organism: Allobosea sp. (assembly GCA_017307955.1). Taxonomy (GTDB): domain Bacteria; phylum Pseudomonadota; class Alphaproteobacteria; order Rhizobiales; family Kaistiaceae; genus Kaistia. Next base: position 4,397 of record JAFKFV010000008.1, read on the forward strand.
GCCATACTGGAAGGTCTCCAGCACGGTGCCGGCCTTGTGCGCCTGGCGCAGTCCGCCCCAGAAAGTCGTGTCGAGCAGCACCACGTCGACCGCTTCGAGGCGGATATTGGCGGCGAGCTGCTCGAAATTGACGACGACGGTGTTGGTGGCGGTCGGCAGGTCGATGGCGCGGCGCAGCCGCCGCATGCCCTCGAGGCCCCAGGTCGGGTCCTCGAAATAGTCGTTGTTGAGGTCGCGGATCGCCTTGGCGACGCGGATCGCCTCCTCGACGGTCCAGACCCCGTTCGGATCGAGGCGGAGCTTGTCCTTCGGAAAGGCCTCGCCGAGCGCCTTCATCACCTCGACATCGTGGTCGGGCGGGAAGACGCCGCCCTTCAGCTTATGGACAGTGAAGCCGTAGCGGGCGGCGAGATCCTTGGCATGCGCCACGATCTCGTCCGCGCTCGTCTCCCCGCCCTTCCCCGTCTTTTCGTCGGCGTAGCGGTAGAAGAGATAGCTCGCGAAGGGCACTTCCTCGCGCAGCGCGCCGCCGATGAGGTCGCAGGCGCGGATGCCGAGATATTTGCCGGCAACGTCCATGCAGGCCATCTCGATGGCGGCATGCAGCTGCAGGCGGTTGTTGTAGAGCGAGGCGGTGGGATTCATGATCTTCCACCGCAGCTGCTCCAATTGCAGCGGATCATGGCCGACGAGATAGGGTGTCAGCCCCGCGATCGCGGCCTCGGCCGACTGGCCGCCGCCGCCCATCTCGCCGAGCCCGACCAGTCCCTCGTCGGTCTCCACCTCGACGATGGTGCGCACGAAGCGGCCCCAATGCGCGCCATTGGAATGGCGCAGCGGCGCCTCGAGGGGGACGGTGATCGTCGTCGCCTTCAGGTTGGTGATCTTCATGAAAGAGGCGTCCCTTGCGATGCTGGTCTTTGTGGTGTTGGCGCGCCGGTCACCGCTCGCCCATGCCGAGCGTCAGGCCGCGGACGAAGTAGCGCTGCAGAACGAGGAAGAGGATGAGGGTGGGCGCACTGCCGACCAGCGTCGCCGCGATCACGGACGGGCCGTCGCTGGCGCCGTAGACGCCCTGCATGCCGGCCAGCGCGACCATGATCGGGCGCACGCTTTCCGACTTGGTGAGCACGAGGCCGAACAGGAGATCGTTCCAGATCCAGGTGAACTGGATGAGCACCAGGAGGATCAGCGGCGCCTTGGCCATCGGCATCATGATCCGCCAGAAGGTCGCCCAGGAATTGGCGCCGTCGAGCGCCGCCGCCTCCTGCACCTGCCATGGCACGGTCAGGAAGAAGCCGCGCATGACGAAGACGCAGAAGGGGATGGTGATCGCCACATAGAAGGCGATGACGCCGAGCCGCGTGTCGTAGAGCCCGGTGTCGAGATAGAAATTGAACAGCGGGATCAGGTACATCTGGAAGGGGAAGATGGTGCCGCTATAGATGAGCAGGAACCAGAACATCCCCTGCGGAATGCGCAGCCGCACGATGCCGTAGGCGGCCATCGCCGAGAGCACGACGGCGATCAGCGAGGCGACGACGCCGTAGATCGCGCTGTTGACGAAGCCGGACGCCATCCCCTTCGCCCAGGCACGGGCGATGTTGTCGAAGAGGTTGAACGAGGAGGGCGGCGTCAGCGTCGAGGTCGAGGAGAACTCGATCGGCGTCTTCATCGCGCTCATCACGAGCAGCGCGATCGGCAGCACCCAGAAGACGGTGAGGATCAGGGCGGAGGAAAAGCGCGTCTCGCGGCCGAGCGCGGTCTGTTCGCCGACTTCGGCACTCATTGCCGGGCCTCCTGTTCGAGGACGGAGCGGAGGTAGAAATAGGAGAAGGCGAGCGCGACGACGGAGATCACGACCGCGATGGACGCGCTGTAGCCCTGGTTGAAGAGGATGAAGCCCTCGCGATACATGGTCACCGCGAGCGTCTCGGAGGCGCGGCCGGGGCCGCCCTGGGTCATCACCCAGATCAGGTCGAAGACCTTGAAGCCGTTGACGATGGCGAGCAGCGTCGTGATCACGACATAGGGCATCAGCATCGGCAGGATGATGCGGCGCACCAGGCTCCAGCCCGTGCAGCCCTCGATCTTCGCCGCCTCGATCGGCTCCGGCGGCAGGCCCTGCAGCCCGACCAGGAACAGCATCATGTTGAGGCCGGTCTGCTGCCAGGTATAGGTCGCGATCATCGCGAAGGTGTTGGTCGGCACGTCGAACAGCCAGCGGCTGGCGAGATCGCCGAGGCCGATCGCCCGCAGGATCATGTTCAGGACGCCGTTGTCGTAATTGAAGACGAAGGAGAACAGGATGCCGGCCGCGGCCGCGGAAATGGTCGCCGGCAGATAGATCACCGTCTTGAAGAAGCCGCCCCAGCGCACGCGGCTGAAAGCGAGCGCGAAGACGAGGCCGAGCGTCACCGGGAAGACGACAGCGGCGACGGTCCAGATCACCGTGTTCCTGAGCGAGAGCAGGAAATAGGGGTCCTGGAACAGCGTGCTGAAATTCTCGAAGCCGACATAGACGGGGTCGGAGATGCCGTCGAAGCGCGTCAGGCTTCGCCAGGCGGTCAGAACCATCGGATAGAGCAGGAACAGCACCACGAACAGCGCCGCCGGCAGCACATAGAGATAGGGCACGATGCGCTGCTTCAGCGGGCGGCCGGGGCTGCGGCGGCGGAGCGCAGGCGCGAGATTCTGGTCGATCGTCGCTGTCATGGGAATTTCCTTCGCCCCTCCCGCGGGAAGAGGTCGGACCGGGGAGAACCCCGGCGCCCGAAGACGCCGGGGCATGCGCCTTACTTCTGCGTCGCCCAATATTTGTCGGCGAGCGCCTGCAGGTTCTGCTGCACCTGCGGAGCCGTCTCGGGATGCAGCATGAAGTTGCCGAGCTCGTCGACGGCGGCCTCGGCGATCTGGGGCGGCGTCGCCTCCCAGAAGCGGTTGATCGAGGTGTAGCCGCCGTCATTGATCTCCTTGACGAGATCGGCGATCAGCGGCGACTTGGCCTTCACGTCCTTGTTGATCGGCGGGAAGTCCTGCGCGTCGACCCAGGCCTGCTGGGCCTTGGACGACATCCAGTAGTCGGCGAGCTTAAGGGCATCTTCCTTCTGCGCCGAGGCCGAGGCGATGAGCAGCGGGCCGGCCTCGAAGATCACCGACTTCGGCAGGTCCGCCTTCTCGTTCGGCATGATGAAGGCGCCGAGATCCTTGGCGTCGAGGCCGGACTGCACGATCGTGTTGGCATACCAGGTGCCGACGAGGATCATGCCGAGCTTGCCCTGCGCCAGCTGGCCGGCCATGGCATTGGAGCCCGAGGTGCCGAAGGCGATCGAGGGGTCGGTGAAGTAGCCCTTGCCGATCCAGTCGGCCCAGGTCTTCAGGACGGCCGTGACCTCGGGATCGGTGTACTTCGCCTGGCCCGTCATCAGCTTGGCGTAGAATTCGGGATTGGAGCGGACGAGCAGCTCCTGGAACCAGATGAAGCTCGGCCAGCGGCCTTCGATCGTCTGGCCGAACGGCGTGATGCCCTTCTCCTTCAGCGTCGCGGCGACCTTCTCCAGTTCTTCCCAGGTCTTGGGCGGCTCGAGGCCGTTCTCGGCGAAGGTCTTCTTGTTGTAGAGGACCACCCAGTAGGCGACGAGGTTCGGCACGCCGTAGATCTTGCCGTCGAAGGTGAAGGCCGAGGCGAGCGACGGACTGACGAGGCCGGCATCAGTATACTTCTTCCAAACCTCGCCGACATCGGTGACGAGCTTGGCGTCGACGAGATCCTTCATGCGGTAGCCGGACCACCAGGCGAAGACGCCGGGCGCGCTCGGCGTGCGCAGCGCGGCGCGGACCGCCGCCTGATAGGTGCTGGTATCGGCATAGGGCACCAGATTGACGTCGATGCCGACCGCTTCCTTGGCCGGACCGAGCACCGTCTTGTAGGCGTCGTTCCAGTTGCCCTTGTCATGGTAGAAATCGACGGTCTGCGCCACCGCCGGGCCCGCGAGCGCGGCGAGCGACGCGGCGATGAGCCCGAGCTTCCTCAGGCCGAGTTTCTTGAGCTTCATTCGAGACGTCCTCCTTCGTCCTTCCTCACCGGAACCGGCGGCGCCGGCTCCGTTGTCATTGCCGCCGAACCCCCGCGGCGTCAGGCGTCGCCGAACCGCAGCAGAACGGTGTCGACGGCGAGCGGTGCGAGATCGACCGCGATCTCGGTGCCGGTGACGGCGATGGCCTCGCCCGGATGCTCCAGAGCGTCGGCGCGCCGCGCTTCCTCGGGCGCGGTCGCGAAACGGAGCGTCGCGCGCGACGCCTCGGGCTTGAGGTTCTGCACGCGCAGCGCGATCGTGCCGGTCTCCTCGCCGGGCTTCGCGGTGACGAGCACCGGCGCGCCCTCGGCGACGGCGAAGAACGAACCCTCGCGTGCGCCGCTCGGGGCGATATCGCGCATCACCACCGGCGGCATGGATGCTTCGGCGGCAAAGCGGCTGGCTGCAACCGGGTCGACATCGCCGGCATGCGTCGTCAGGCGATAGCGCAGCGGGATGCGGCCGTCCTGGCTGGCCTTGAAATTGACCATCCAGTGGTTGTTGAGCGCCCAGGACATGATGGTCGGGCCCTCGGGCTCCAGCGTCCGTGCCCATTTCCCGGTGGTGATGCCGCCGAGATGGACGAGCGGCGCATCGAGCGGCACCAGCGTCACGCCGCGCGCGCCGTCCGAGACGTCGACCCAGCGCTGCAGCGGGTACCAGTCCTTGGCGGCGCCATCGAGCTGGTCCTCGTTCGGCACCGCCGGAATGCCGTTCAGATCGAGCATGAAGCGCGGCGCGCCAAGATTGAACGGGAAGGCGACGAAGACGGCTTCCGGTGCCTCATGCGCCAGCTTGTCGATCAGCCAGTCGATCTGCACCGCCTTGGTGCCGGTATCGAGCGCATAGGTGACGCGGGCCGAGGCGACGCCGTCGGCGCGGATCGTGGCGGTGATCGAGGCGCGGCCATTGGCGATCACCGGCGCGCCGATCTGGACGCTGGTCGCGCCGCTCCGCCGCCAGGGCGTATCCTTGAAGCCGGTGAAGAAATCGGGATTGGAGAAGTCGAAGCTCGCGATCGCGTCGCGGCCCTTCGGCGACTCCACCGTCTCGTAGATGTAGTCGCCCGGCCGCCAGCCCTCGTAGCGCCCGGCGAAGTCGTGGCCGAGATCCTTGTCGAAGAGCGCGGCGATGCCGCCCGAGGCGGGATCGAGCTCGATGCGGTAATGCGCGTTCTCGATGCGGTTCGGGCCAACCGCGAGGTCGGTCTCGCCGGGCGCATCCTCGAGCGGCAGGAAGGCATAGCCCATGGCCGGAACGCGGCCGACGACCCGCTTCACCGGCGGGATCGGCCGCGCGCCGCCCCAGCCGCTGCCGCGGTTGAAGAAGCAGTCGAGCATGCCGTCCGGCGCGGCGCCGCCGCGCGGCTCCGGCTCCTCGACGATCACGTCGCGCGGCCAGGGCAGCGTGTTGATGACGAGGACATCGGCGATGCCGGAGGCCTTGAACGCCTCTTCCGGCTGAAGGTCGCCGAGATTGAAGATGCCTTCCGGCCCAGGCGTGCCGAGCGGGCGGGCGAGCTCGCGGGCGGCGCGGGCGAGCCGGTCATGGCCATCCATCACCGCCGTATAGGCGTAGCTCGCCTTGCGGTTCCATTGCGCCCGCGTGAACAGCGAATCCGGCGCCTCGACCGAGGAATAGGCGCCCCAGGTGTGCTCGTCGTAGAGAATCGCCTGTTCGTAGTCATGCGCGGCGCGCGCCGCGTCGTAGCGGTCGCGGCCCGTCGCCCTCAGCCAGGCCTCGAGCGCCTCGGCGGCGCCGAGCACTTCATGGGCCTGCCGGTTGACGCCGGTCTCATAGGCGCTGGAACCGGGGCCGTCCGTCCAATGGTCGGTCCAGTCGCCGCGCTGCGTACCGATCGCGCCGTTGTCTCCGTCGCGCAGCAGCCTGCCGAATTCGGTGACGGTCTTGAATTCCATCCGCCAGGGGCGGTCTTCCTCGTTCCAGCGCCTGACGAAATCCGCCATGCGGGCGTCGGGCGGGCCGTTGTCGACCCGGACGGGATGCGTCGCCTCGCAATAGAGGAAGTCGTAAGGGTAGCTCGCATCGGCTTCGAGCCCGTGCACCCAGCGCGGCAGCAGCCTGTCGACGAGGTCGAAATTGCCGATGCCGGCCTGGCTGCGGCCGAAGAGATAGTGGTAGCCGTTCCAGGCCAGCACCTTGCCGCCGCTCGGCCCCTGCCACCAGAAGGCGCCCGGGAAAGGCTTCGGCCGCGCGCCGCGGATCGGGTTGATCGCGGCGGTGTAGAACCAGACGCCGAGTTCGGCGAGGAGATCGGCAAACAGCCATGAGATGCCGTTGACGTCGTCCTGCATCGCGCTCTCGACCGTGAGGCCGAATTCCTCGCGGAGCGCCCGCAGCGGGTAGAGGCTCCTGTGCATCTGCTCGATATTGAGCAGCGGCGTCAGGTTGTAGTTCATTGCCGCGACGTCGATGCGGCCGGCCTTGTGCCAGTGCTGGAATCGGCGCACCTCCTCGGCGGAGGCGCTGCGGAGAAAGCGCAGCAGCGGCCCGGTCGTCTCGCAGGTCCAGCTATAGCGCGCGCCCTCGGGATAGGCGTCGGTTGCCTCGATCAGATCGAGCGCGCCGCGGATGAAATCCGCATGCTGCCGGAAGGCGACATCCTGATAGTCCGTGAAGCCGATATCGGTGTGCGAATGGTTGCACAGATAGATCGTCCTGATCGCGGTCATGACGCCTCGCCTCTCTTCTCGTTTCCTCTCACGCGGCGGGCCGCTCTCCGGCAGCCTCGCCTCCGGCTTCCGCCGGCCTCGTCGTCACATCGCCGGCATGGCGGCCCGCGCAGCCTCCTTGCGCCCTGCCCCCGCGTCGCCATCGATCGCCGCAAGCGCGTCGAGGATGGTTCGAAGGTGCAGCGTCATCACCGCCGCGACCGCCGCTTCGTCGCGGTCGCGCATGCCGGCGACGATGCCGCCATGCTGGTCGAGGATCGTGCCGGGCCGGTTCGGCCAGTTGACGGTGACGAAGCGCATCCGATTGAGGTGCACCTTCACGTCCTCGAGCTCGTCGGCGACGGCGAGACAGTCCGCCGCCGAGAAGATGCGCCGGTGGAAAACCTCGTCGAGTTCGTAGAAGCGGCGCGTGTCCTGCCGTCCGGCGGCGAAGGCCTGCTCCTCGACGATCGCCGCCAGCGCGTCGATATCGGCCGGTGACGCATCACGGGTCGCCCGGCGCGCGACCTCGACCTCGACCGCCTCGCGGATGAGCTGCGCCGCGCGCACCTTGGCGACGCGGATCGGCGCCACCACGGTGCCGCTCTGCGGATAGATGTCGACGAGGCCGAGATCGGCGAGCCGCAGCAGTGCTTCGCGGACCGGCGTGCGCGAGATGGCGAGCCGCTCGGCGATCGCCTGCTCGCGGATCGGCTCCAACGGCTTCAGCACTCCGAGCACGATCTCGCTCCGAAGCAGCTCATAGACATTGAGCGCCGTGGAGCGCGGCCGCACCGCCCGCTGTTCCGTCTCCCACATGCCGCGCCCTCGTTTGTGTCTTACAGTACTAATATACTAGTGAATCAGACGAGGCGTCAACAGGGCTTGGTGCGGGATGAAGGGTCGGTCTCGGGTTGGGGCCGCCCTCTCCTTAGCCGTCCGCAGAGGCCGCCATTCTCGTTGATGCCAAGGCGGGGTGGGTCCTCCCTTCTCCCCTTGGGACAAGGGAAATCCAGCTCTTGGCCCCAAGGGTGACGGGCCGTTCACCGCCCGCATGCTTGCTCTTGGCGGCGTGCGCGTCCATCTGTCGGCCAGACCGCTTTCACCCTCGTTCCGGCAGCCGAGGCTGCCGTGATGGAACCTCCCATGAAGAAGATCGGCTTCCTGTCCTTCGGCCACTGGTCGCCCTCGCCGCGCTCGGGCACGCGCTCGGCCGGCGATGCGCTGCTCCAGTCGATCGATCTCGCCGTCGCCGCCGAAGAGCTCGGCGCGGATGGCGCCTATTTCCGCGTGCATCATTTCGCGCGCCAGCTCGGCTCGCCCTTTCCGCTCCTGGCGGCGGTCGGCGCGAAGACGAAGAACATCGAGATCGGCACCGCCGTCATCGACATGCGCTACGAGAACCCGCTCTACATGGCCGAGGATGCCGGCGCCGCCGACCTCATCGCCGGCGGGCGGCTGCAGCTCGGCATCAGCCGCGGCTCGCCGGAGCAGGTCATCGATGGCTGGCGCTATTTCGGCTATCGCCCGGCGGAAGGGCAGAGCGACGCCGATATGGCGCGCGGCCATGCCGAGGTGTTCATGAACGTGTTGAAGGGCGAGGGCTTCGCCGAGCCGAACCCGCGGCCGATGTTCCCGAACCCGCCGGGCCTCCTGCGCCTCGAGCCGCATTCGGAAGGGCTGCGCGAGCGCATCTGGTGGGGCGCGGCCTCCAACGCCACCGCCGTCTGGGCGGCCGAGATGGGCATGAACCTGCAGAGCTCGACGCTGAAATTCGACGAGAGCGGCAAGCCGTTCCACGTTCAGCAGGCCGAGCAGATCCGCGTCTTCCGCGAGGCCTGGAAGGCGGCGGGCCATGAGCGGACGCCGCGCGTCTCCGTCAGCCGCAGCATCTTCGCGCTCGTCGACGAGCGCGACCACGCCTATTTCGGCGGCGACGAGGATTCGGACAAGTTCGGCTATATCGAGCCGGAGAAGCGGGCCGTGTTCGGCCGCAGCTATGCCGCCGAGCCGGATGCGCTCGTCGAGCAGCTGAAGGGCGACGAGGCGATCGCCGAGGCTGATACGCTGCTCCTGACCGTGCCCAACCAGCTCGGCGTCGAATACAACGCCCATGTGATCGAGGCCATCCTCAAGCATGTGGCCCCGGCGATGGGCTGGCGCTGAACGGCACCCCCCACCCACCTAAGCGTCATGGCCGCGACATGCGCGGCCATGACGAGGCTCTCATGTGCGCGCCGCCTCGATCATGAAGCCGGCCATCGCCTTGAACAATTCGAGATCCTCGCGCGCGTCGGCGATCGAGGTCTTGGGCCGCCGGTGCTCCGTCACGTTGCGGTGGAAGTCGTTCCACTCGACGGCGAAGGAATCGTAGCGCGTCGGGAAGCTCACTTCCGTCGAGGCGCCCGCCTCGCCATGCGGCTTCAGCACCGTCAGCCGCGCCGGCTGGTGGCGGATATAGGGCGTGTCATAGTCGACGCGGATTACTTCCTTCGGCGTCGAAACCTCGAGATGCGCGTCGAAATGCGGGATCAGGTCGACCGCCGTTTCGAACTGGCAGACGAAATGGCCATAGTCGAAGCTCGCCGTCACGGCGCGGCCGCCATGGCGCTGGCTCGCCATCAGCACGCGCTCGGGCCGGCCGATCAGCTCGCGCATCGCCGAGATGTCATGGCTGGAGAGACCGAGCATCAGCGCATAGGCATTGGCGATCGGTCCCTCGCCGACGCCGATGGCCCTCTTCGTCGCCTCGGCCATCGCGGTCTTGGCCGCCTCGATCGCCGCTGCCGGGATATCGGTGCCGCGCACGACGCGCGAGGTCGAGTTGATGATCAGCGCATTGGCGCCGATCACGTCGCGGACGCGGGCGATGAGGATGTCGCCGCGCAGCGGCTCGATGCGCTTCACCGCCTCCGTGAAGGCCGGCGCATGGCGGCGCATGAAGCCGACCTGCACCGTCACGCCATGCTTCGCCTCCGCCTCGGCGAGGCGGTCGGCCTCTTCTAGCGAGATGCACATCGGCTTCTCGACCAGCACATGCTTGCCGGCCGCCATGGCCGCGATCGCCACCTCGGCATGATAGACATGCGGATTGGCGATCAGCACGGCGTCGACCTCGGGGTCGGCGATCAGCGCCGCGTGACTGTCATAGAGGCGCGCTCCCGGCAGGAAGCGGCCGGCCGCCTCGACGACGGTGCGGCTGATGTCGCAGAGCGCCGTGACCTCGAAGAGATGGGGAAGGTCGCGGAGCGTCGGCAGATGGATGATCTGCGCGACCTCGCCGCAGCCGACGACGCCGACGCGAATGATGTGAGCCACGATGGAATGTCCTTGGACGTTTCTTGATGAGCGAAGAATAAGAAGCGAAGGGCCGGGGGAATCAGCCCTTCACGCCGCCCGAAACGGCGCCGTAGGTGATGTATTTCTGGATGCCGAGGAAGAGGATGAAGGTCGGGACGACCGTCAGCGTCGCCGCGGCCATCAGGCTTCCCCAGTCGGTCGAGTATTGCTGCATGAACATCGTGATGCCGACAGGCAGCGTCATGGCGTTCTCGTCGCGCAGGAAGACATTGGCGACGAAGAATTCGTTGTAGGAGAAGAGGAAAGAGAAGATCGCGATCGCCGCGAGGCCGGGGCCCGAGAGCGGCAGCACGATCCGGAGGAACGCGCCGAAGCGCGAGCAGCCGTCGACGAGCGCCGCCTCTTCCAGTTCGCGCGGGATGGTGTCGAAGAAGGACCGCGCCATCCAGGTCGCGAAGGGGAGATGCACTACCGTGTAGAGGATGATCACCGACAGCGGGCTGTTGATGAGCCCGAGCGTCCTGAAGAGGATGAAGAGCGGGATCAGCGCCAGGATGATCGGGAACATCTGCACGATGAACAGCGTGCGCGAATAGGTCGTGACGAAGCGGCCACGGAAACGCGACAGCGCGTAGCCGGCGAGCGCCGCCGCGGCGGCGCTGGTGATCGTGCTTCCCGTCGAGGCGACGACCGAATTCCAGAGATAGCGCCAGAAATTGGTGCGCTCGGAGAGATAGGAATAGTTCGCCGTCGTCAGGTCATGCGGCAGCAGCGAGGAGCGCTGCATCAACTGGTCGGTCGTCTGGAACGAGTTCATCACCATGAGGATGATGGGCAGGTTCACGACGAGCACGATGACCGAGAGGATGCCGAAGCGGGTCCAGCGCTGCGCCGGCGTAGGATTGGGATAGGCCATGGTCAGCGCTCCTTCTGGCGGCGGAGCAGGAAGACGACGAGGATCATCAGGATGATCAGCGTCACGAAGGACGTCGCCGAGCCGAGACCGACATCGTTGCGCCCGAAGGTGTAGCGATAGGCGAGGAGGACGAGGTTTTCGGTGGCGTTGGCCGGGCCGCCCTGCGTCAGCAGCCAGGGCGTGTCGAAATCGTTGACCGTCCAGATCGTCATCAGGAGCGCCAGAACGATCGAGATGTTGCGCAGCTGCGGCATCGTCACGAAGCGGAACTGGTTCCAGCGCGACGCGCCGTCGAGCGAGGCCGCCTCGTAGAGGCTGCGGTCTATGCTTTGGAGCGCGGCGAGGAGCGACAGCATCATGAAGGGGAAGGAGCGCCAGATCTTGATGGCGATGACCATCACGACGGCCCAGGTCTGGTCGGAGAGGAAATAGACCGGCGAGCCGCCGAAGAGACCGATGACCTGATTGAAAAGCGCCCGCTCGTCGGCCATCATCCAGCGCCAGGAGACGATTGAGACGATCGACGGCACGATCCACGGCAGAAGCAGCGCCACGCGGAAGAAGGGGCGCCCCGGAACGTCCTGGTTGAGCAATAGCGCGAGCCCGAGGCCGAGCGCATAGCAGCCGACGACATTGAAGACGGCGAAGACGAGGCTGAACCACAGCGCGTGGCGGAAGTCGCGCGAGGTGATGAGCTCGACATAATTGTCGAGGCCGACGAAGCGGCCATATTTCAGCAGCGAGCCGTCCGTGAAGCCATACCAGAAACCGGTCAGCATCGGATAGGCGATGACGGCGAGGATCAGGAGGACGGAGGGCGCGAGCAGCAGGAAGGGCAGCGCGTCGCCAGTCCGCCACCAGGCCCTGGCGCTTGCGCGCCAGGTCCCGGCTTCGGAGCGGGAAAGGTCCACAGCGGACACCCGATTACTCCTTGACGATCGACTTCAGCCGGCTGTCGGCGGTGTCGAGGATCTGGTCGAGCGGCTTGCCCTGCCAGAGCTCCTGCGCGAAGGTCTGCATCACGCCCTCGCCCTCGACCTCGTTCAGCGCCGGAAAGATGCCGGCGGCATGGGTCGCCGTCGTCTTGCCGATCGGAACATAGTTCTCGAGCACATAGCCGCGCGAGGCCTGCTGCTTGAAATAGTCATTGGCGGCGATCGACTTGCGCGTCGGTAGCTGGCCGGTATTGCCCTTGGTCCATAGCGGCGTCTGGTTCTTCGACCACCATTTCAGGAAGGTCTTCACCTCTTCCGGGTGCTTGGTCTGCTCGTAGACCATGATGTTGTTGACCCAGAAGATCGTGCCCTTGTCGCCATGCGGACCGGCGAGCGGCGGTACGACGCCGATCTTGTCGGCCGCGTCGCCGGCCTGCGAGATGAGGCCGGGGCCGTCGAGCGTGAAGGCGCCCTGGCCGCGGTTGAAGGCGCCGCGACGGTCGTCGGAATTGTAGCCCGTCGAGGCCGGGCTGACCGATCCGTCGGCGACCATGCCGGCGAGTGCCTCGAAGGCCTCGACATTGCGCTCGCTCTTGAGGTCGAGCTTGCGATCCTCGGTGAAGAGGCCGCCGCCATTGTTGAGGATGGCGTTGTAGAGGAAGTGCGAGCCGCCGGTATCGCCGGAGGCGAGGATGCCGAACTTGCCGTCCTTGGTCGTCGCCTTGGCGGCCTCGCGCAGTTCCGCCCAGGTCGTCGGCACCTTGAGGCCGGCGGCGTCGAGCATGTCCTTGCGATAGAACCAGACGCGGATGTCGATGCCCCAGGGCAGCGCGACATAGTGATCGTCATAGCGCAGCGTATCGACTGTCCCGGGCAGGAAGTCGTCGAGATCGCCGCTCGTCTTCATCTCCTCGATCAGGTCGTCGATCGGCCGGATCGCGCCGAGATCATAGAGCTGCACGGCCTGATAGCCGGCGCCGGTCGAAAGATCCGGCGCGGTGCCGGCGCTGATCGCCGTGACATAGGTCTGGTACCAGTTGTTCCAGGGAATGGAGCGATATTCGACCTGGATTCCGGGATTTTCCTTGTTGAACTCGGCGACAAGTTCCTTGGCCGCGTCGATATATTCCGGCGGACCCCAGATCATGTCCCAGAAATTCAGTTTCACCGGGTCGGCCGCATAGGCGGCGACGGGCGAGAGACCGATGGCGAGAGCGGCCGCGAGGGATGCGAGGAGCCCTGCCCTGCCCCGCGCGGGGGCATTGCCTGATGTCTTCATGGCGTTTCCTTCTCCAGAGGCGTGTCTTGTTCTCACTCCGGCGGCGTCTTCAGCGCCGCTCGGGTCTTGACCGGTTCTGTCGGCTTCTGGCGTCTCCTTTCTCGTGAAGCCTCTCAGCGTGTCGCGCGAACGGGCACCGGCCCGGTCGAATCGCGAATGACGAGGGTCGGCGCCAGCGTCACGGTGCGCGGCGCGATGTCGGGATCCTCGATGGAGGCGAGGGCGAGCTGGAAGGCGGTGAGGCCGAGCTCGGCCATGGGCTGCGCCACCGAGGTGAGCCGCGGCGTGAGCTGGCCCGCGATCGTGTCGTCGAACCCAACGAGCGAGAGATCATCCGGCACGCGCAGATGCGCCTCGTAGGCGGCGCGCAGAATGCCGCCGGCCAGCACGTCGCAGCCGGCAATGATCGCGGTCGGCCGGTCCTTCAGCGCGAAGAGCGCCTTGGCATGGCCGTAGCCCTCGACATCCGAGCCATCCTCGAGCCGCACATATTCGCCGAGCCGGACGAGATCCGGATCGATGGCGATGCCAGCCCGGCGCAGCGCGTCGAGATAGGTGTGCAGCCGGTCCTCCTCCAGCGAGCGTGCGCGCACGCCCGGATGCGGGAAGAGGGCCGGATCACCGCCGATGAAAGCGATGCGGCGATGGCCGAGTTGGAGGAGATGGGCCATCGCCGCTTCGATGCCGGCGACATTGTCGACGAGCACCGCATGGGTGTCGGGTGTCCGCTGCCGCTCGATCTGCACCACCGGCATCTCGGCGGCGCGCAGCATCGCGATGCTCGCGGCATCGACCGGATAGGTGAAGATCACGGCATCGACCTGGCGCTCGATGAAGCGCTCGACGCCGAAGCGCTCCTGCTCGCTGTTCTTGTTGTGGTTGAACAGGAAGGTCTTGTAGCCATTGGAGAGCGCCTCGCGCTCCACGGCCCGCGCCACATGGGCGAAGAAGGGATTGCTGGTGATCTCGATCAGCAGATGGCCGATGGTCAGGCTGCGCTGGGTCCTCAGACCGCGCGCCATGACATTCGGGCGGTAGCCGACCGACTTCACCGCCGCCTCGACGCGCTGGCGCGTCTCCTCGCCGACATAGCCGCTCGCCGACAGGACGCGCGCCACCGTGGCCTTCGAGACCCCGGCTTCGCGGGCGACATCCATGAGCGTGGCGGAGCGCAGTTTCATCACCAACCTGTGTGAGATCGTTCTCACAGCACTATGAGAACGATCTCACACCCTGACAAGACGCATTCGTCGCTGCACCGCAACAGACGGGTGGCCGCCGCTCGCGGGCAATCAAGTCCGCGCGAGGCCGCTTCGCGTCCCCTTGAAGCCAGGCGGAAGTGACGCATGTGGCGTGGATGACCCGATCCATGCTTTCCCGAGCCCTCGCAGCCGCCCTGCTCGCCACAGCGCTCGCGGCGCCCGCCACCGCTGCCTCCGTCAATGCAGGCGGCCGTCCCGCCAGCGCGCCGTCTTTCACCGCGACCGAGATCGCGAGCTTCGATACGCCCTGGGCGATCGCCTTCCTGCCCGACGGCCGGATGCTGGTGACCGAGAAGGGCGGAGCGCTGTTCGTCGTGAACCGCGACGGCCACAAGACGCCCGTGGATGGCGTGCCGGACGTGCAGGCGGGCGGCCAGAACGGCTTTCTCGACGTGGCTGCCGCGCCGGACTATCGCAGCAGCCGCCTCGTCTATTTCACCTATGTCGAACCGGGCGACGGCGGTGCGCTGGCGCTCGCCCGTGCGAAGCTGACGGTCGCCGGAACGCGCGGGATGCTCGAAGGCGTCGAGGTGATCTGGCGCCAGACGCCGCGCGGCGGCGGCGGCCAGCCGGGCGGCATCATCGCCTTTGCTCCGGACGGCCAGCATCTCTTTCTGACGGTCGGCGATCGCATGCGGCCGGCGAGCGCGCAGGATCCGGACGCGGCGCGGGGCAAGGTGCTGCGCCTGGCGCTGGACGGCGCCACGCCGGCGGATAATCCGCAAGCCTCGGCCGGCGGCGTCCGCGGCGAGACCTGGTCGACCGGCCACCGCAACCCTTACGGCCTCGCCTTCGATGCGAAGGGTCAGCTCTGGCTCAACGAAATGGGCCCGCGGGGAGGCGACGAACTCAACCTCATCGAAGCCGGCAACAACTATGGCTGGCCTGAGGTCTCGAATGGCGACAACTACAATGGCACGCCGATTCCGCGCCATGCGACGCGGCCGGGATTCGCGGCGCCGGCGGTCTACTGGACGCCGGTGATCGCGCCTGCCGGGCTCGCCTTCTATGACGCCGGGCTGTTTCCCTCGTGGCGCGGCTCGGCGCTGATCGGCGGTCTCGCCGCCACTGCGCTGGTGCGCGTCACCTTTGACGGTAAGGGCAATGCTGACGAGGCGGAACGCTTCGACATGGGCGCGCGCATCCGCGACGTGGCGGTCGGGCCCGACGGCGCCGTCTATGTGATCGAGGACGATGCGCCGGGGCGCCTCTTGCGTCTCACGCCGCGATGAGCCTCCCTTGTGATTCCATCGCACGCGACCTATTTACGGGACCATGAGCGAGCCTGACGGATCCAAGCGTGACGGGACGGGCGGCGACGCGCCACAGATGGCGCTCGGCTCGTTCATCTGCTTCGCGCTCTATTCCGCCAGCCATGCCTTCAGCCGGCTCTACCGGCCGCTGCTCGACCCCCTCGGTCTCACCTATCCGCAGTTCCTTGCCATGGTGGCGCTGTGGGAGAAGGACGACCAGACGGTGGGTGAACTCGGCGCGCGGCTTCTGCTCGAATCGAACACGCTGACCCCGCTCCTGAAGCGGCTCGAAAGCCTCGGTCATGTCGTCCGCCGCCGCGATACCGATGACGAGCGGCAGGTCCGCATCCGCCTGACCGACAGCGGCCGGGCGCTCGAAGCCGAAGCGCGCGAGGTGCCCCGCTGCATCGGCGATGCGCTCGGCATGACGGCCGAAGAGGCCGAGGCGTTGACGGCGTCGGTCACGGCCTTGCGCCGCCGGCTCGAGGCAGCGGCCGGCTGATCCCTGTTTCCGGCGCGCACTCCGCGCGCCGATTCTCCTGCCTTTCCGACGAGGAGGTGACCATGCTCGACAGACATTTTCCGGTGACGCATAGCGACGAGGAGTGGCGCAGCCTGCTGACGCCCGAGCAGTATCGCGTGATGCGCCGCCACGGCACGGAGTATCCAGGCAGTTGCGCGCTGCTGCATGAGAAGCGCGCCGGCACCTTCACCTGCGCCGGCTGCGGCCAGCCGCTCTTCGCCTCGGGCGGCAAGTTCGAGAGCGGCACCGGCTGGCCGAGCTTCAACGACCCGATCGAAGGCGCCGTCGAGACCGACACCGACCACAGCCATGGCATGGTGCGGACCGAGGTCCACTGCGCCCGCTGCGGCAGCCATCTCGGCCATGTCTTCGACGACGGGCCGGCGCCGACCTATCTGCGCTATTGCATCAATGGCGTGGCGATGAACTTCGAGCCGGCCTGACTTCAGGCCTTCGGCGTCGCGAGCGGCAGGATATGCCGCCGCGACAGCTCGGCCAGCGGTCGATAGGGAGCCGCCGGGTCGACCAGTGCGATCTCGGCGATCTCCGCGCCGGGCCAGGCGTCTCCGGCATAGGGGACGCGGAAGACATCGGCCTCGACGGTGAAGCCCGGTTCGTTGGCGGCCGGCGCCACAAAGCGGCCGAGCGGCTCCAGGCTCTCCGGCGCAACGGCGAGGCCGAGTTCCTCGGCAAGCTCGCGGGCGAGCGCTGCCACCGCGCTTTCGCCGGGCTCGATCTTACCGCCCGGCTGCATGAACACCGCCGCGCCCTGCTTGCGCACGACCAGCGCCAAGCCATCGGCATCGACGAGCAGCCCCGCCGCGATCCGAATCACCTTCTCCACGACACGCTCCCTTCCTGACAGGCGCGAGCCTAGCCGCCCGCCGCTGATCGAGCGAGGCTTCCAACGCCGTCGCGCTTCCGGCACAATGGGCGCCACGCGGGGGCCTCTCCCGCGGCATGGAAAGCAGTCGGGGGATTGGCGATGACGAAGGGCGGTCGAAACCTCGCGACGGGGGCGGCGCGTCATGCGCCGTGGTTCGGCGCGGCGATGATGGCGGCGGCTTTCCTCTTCGCTCCGCCACCCGCGGCCTTTGCCCAGACCGCGCCCGACGCGGCGCAGCCGGTTCGCGTCGGCACCGTCGCCGCGGAACTGAAGCCGATCAATCCGGCCAAGGAATTCGTCGGCCGCATCGAGGCGAAGGAACGCGTCGAGATCCGCGCCCGCGTCACCGGCTATCTGCAGGATGTCCTCTTCAAGGACGGACAGATCGTGAAGGAGGGCGACCTCCTCTACCGGATCGAGCGCGAGCCCTTCGAGGCTGCCCTGTCGCAAGCCGAGGGAACGCTCGACAAGGCGCGCGGCCAGGCCGCCTTTGCGGATGCGCAGCTCGCCCGAGCCGATGAACTCCTGAAATCGCAGACCGGCACGCAGGCGACGCGCGACCAGCGTCTCTCAGAGCAGCTCACCGCGAAGGGCGACGTGGTCATCGCGGAGTCCAATGTCGAGAACGCCCGGATCAATCTCGGCTATACGGAGATACGATCGCCGATCGCCGGGCTGATCGGCCGCACCAGCGTCACCCGCGGCAATGTCGTCGGGCCGAACAGCGGCGTTCTGACGACGATCGTCAGCCAGGATCCCATGTATGTGACGATCCCCGTCAGCCAGCGCGAATTCCTCGCGCTGCAGGAGGAAGACCGCGCCCGCGGCAGCGACGTTCTGGAGGCAATCATCCGCTTCTCGGACGGCTCGCTCTACGACCAGACGGGCAAGATCGACTTCATCGGCGTCACCGTCGACCGCGCCACCGACAGCGTGACCGTGCGCGCCGTGGTGCCCAATCCCAAGGGCCGGCTGATCGACGGCCAGCTCGTCAATGTCTCGCTGCAGCTGGAGGCGCCGGTCGAGAAGATCGTCATCCCGCAGGCGGCGCTCATCGCCGATCAGAAGGGCGTCTATGTCTTCGTCGTCGAGGACGGCAAGGCGGCGGTCCGTCGCCTGACGCTCGGCAGCGATACCGGGACCGGCGTGACGGTCGAAAGCGGGCTTTCGCCGGGCGATCAGGTGGTTGTCGAGGGCATGACGACGCTGCGTCCCGGCACGCCGGTCACGCCCTACCCGGCAGCAGCGCTGACGGGCGCGGGCTGACACCATGATCTCCTCGCTCTTCGTCGACCGGCCGCGTTTCGCCATCGTCATCGCGCTGATCACCGTCGTCGCCGGCGCCTTGTCGCTGTTCGCGATCCCGGTCGCGCAATATCCCGACATCGTGCCGCCGCAGGTCTCGGTGACGACCTTCTATCCCGGCGCCTCGGCGTCGGTCGTCGAGTCGACGGTCGCCCAGCCGCTCGAAAGCCAGATCGTCGGCGTCGACAAGGCGATCTACATGAAGAGCGTCTCGGGCAATGACGGCAGCTATACGCTGACCGTCTCGTTCGAGCTCGGCACCGATCCCGACATCAACGCGGTCAACGTCAACAACCGCGTGCAGGTGGCATTGTCCAAGCTGCCGCAAGACGTTCAGAAGCAGGGCGTCACGGTCAAGAAGCAGTCCTCGGCGCTGCTCGGCGTCATTGCGCTGACCTCGCCGAAGGGCACCAATGACGAGCTCTTCATCTCCAACTACGCGACGATCAATCTCGTCGACGATATCCGTGCCACACCCGGCGTCGGCGATGCCCGCCTGTTCGGCCCGCAGGACTATGCGATGCGGGCCTGGATCCAGACCGACCGGCTGACCGGCCTCGGCCTCACCACCGCCGATGTCGTCAACGCCATCCGCAGCCAGAACGTTCAGGCGGCGGTCGGCCGGATCGGCGCGAGGCCGGTGTCCGACGACCAGCAGCTGCAGCTCAACATCCAGACCAAGGGCCGGCTCACCTCGGTCGACGACTTCAACAAGATCGCCATCCGCACCAATTCCGACGGCTCGGTGCTGCGCCTGTCCGACGTCGCCCGCGTCGAGCTCGGCGCCGCCAATCTCGACCGTTCGACCCGCCTCAACGGCCAGCCGGCGACACTGATCGGCATCTATCAGGCGCCGGGCGCCAATGCCTTGTCGACGCTCGCCGAGGTCGAGGCGAAGCTCACCGAGGCGCAGAAGAACTTCCCTGACGACCTCATCTGGAAGGTCACCTACGACCCGACCACCTTCGTCAGCGCCACTATCGAGGTGGTCGAGCACACGCTTGTCGAGGCCTTCATCCTCGTCGTCCTCGTCGTATTCCTGTTCCTCGGCAATCTGCGCGCCACGCTGATTCCGATGCTCGCCGTGCCGGTCAGCCTCATCGGCACATTCATCGTGCTGAACGCCGTCGGCTATTCGGCGAACACCGTCTCGCTGCTCGCCCTCATCCTGGCGATCGGCATCGTGGTCGACGATGCGATCGTCGTCGTCGAGGCGGTCGAGGCCAAGATGGCCGAGAAGCCGGAGCTCTCGCCGGCCGACGCCACCAAGGAGGCGATGCGCGAGATCACGGCGCCGATCATCGGCATCACGCTGGTGCTGCTCTCGGTCTTCGTGCCGGTCGCTTTCCTCGGCGGCATCACGGGCGAGCTCTTCCGCCAGTTCGCCGTCACCGTCGCGGTGTCGATGTTCCTTTCGGCCATCAATGCGCTGACCCTGTCTCCGGCGCTGTGCGCGATCCTGCTGAAGCCGCATCACGGGCCGCGCCGCGGTCCGATCGGCGCCGTCATGCGCGGCATCGACCATGTCCGCGACGCCTATGGCGCAGTGGTCGCCAAGCTGGTGCGCATCGCGATCATGGGTCTCGTGATGGTCGCGGCCTCGCTCGCCGGCATCTATGGCCTCGCAAAGATCACGCCGACCGGCTTCCTGCCGGAGGAGGATCAGGGCGCGTTCTTCATCCTCGTCCAGACGCCCGATGGCGCCTCGATCGGGCGCACCGACGCGGTCGTCTCGCAGGTCGAGGCGATCCTGAAAGAGGAGCCGACGATCGCCGACTATTCCTCGATCATCGGCCTCAACTTCGTCGACAGCTATTCCCAGCCCAACGCCGCCTTCGTGATCGTCTCGCTGAAGCCGTTCGACGAGCGGACGGCGCCGTCGGAATCGGCAGCCGCGATCATGGCGCGGCTGACGCCGAAGCTCGCCACCGTCACGGGCGGCCGGGCGCTTCCCCTGGCGCCGCCGCCGATCATCGGCCTCGGCACCGGCGGCGGCTTCACCTATGTGCTGCGCGCCCTCTCCAACAACGATCCCGCCGCGCTGGCGCAGGTGCTGCGCGGCCTTCTCGTCGCCGCCAACCAGGATCCGCAGCTGACGCGCGTGTTCTCGTCCTTCTCGGCCTCCACCCCGTCGATCTTCCTCGATATCGACCGCGACAAGGCGCAGATTCTCGGTGTCGACATCTCCGACATCTTCGCCGCGCTGCAGACCTCGCTCGGCGGCGCCTATGTCAACGACATGAACCTGTTCGGGCGCACCTGGCAGGTCCAGGTTCAGGCCGAGGCCTCCGACCGCAAGTCGATCGACGACATCAGCCGCATCAATGTGCGCAGCAAGACGGGCGAGATGATCGCGCTTCGGAGCCTCGTCGAGACGCGCATCGTGCTCGGGCCGCAGGCGCTGATCCGCTACAACAACAAGCTGGCGGTCACCGTGCAGGGCAGTCCGGCGCCGGGCGTCTCGTCAGGGCAGGCGCTGGCCGCGATGCAGAACGTGGCGGCGGCCTCGCTCCCGCCCGGCTATGGCGGCGAGTGGACCGACATTTCGTTCCAGGAGAAGCGCTCCGAGGGTCAGACGCCGGTCATTCTCGGCTTCGCGGTGCTGTTCGCCTTCCTGTTCCTCGTCGCCCTCTATGAGAGCTGGACGATCCCGGTGCCGGTGCTGCTCTCGGTGACGGTCGGCCTGCTCGGCGCCTTCGTCGCACTCGTGCTCGGGCATCTCACGCTCGACCTCTATGCGCAGATCGGCCTTATCGTCCTCATCGGCCTCGCCGCCAAGAATGGCATCCTGATCGTCGAATTCGCCAAGGAACGGCGCGAGCGCGGCATGCCGTTGCTGGAGGCGGCGGTCGAGGGCGCGCGGCTGCGCTTCCGCCCGGTGATGATGACGTCCTTCGCCTTCATTCTCGGCCTCACGCCGCTGGTCTTCGGCAGCGGCGCGGCGATGCTGGCGCGGCGCAACGTCTCCTCGCCGGTGTTCGGCGGCATGCTCGCCGCATCGATCCTCGGCATCTTCGCCATCCCCGCGCTTTATGTGACCTTCCAGGCCCTGCGCGAGAAGGTGAAGGGAACCGGTAGGAAAGGTGACAAGACAGGCGGCACGCCGGGCGGCAGCGCGGCGCCGGAGGCGCACTGAACGGCGGCCGTCGCGGGCATCAGCCCCGCGGGAGCGCCAGCCAAAGTTCGAGGAAGCGGTCGAGGAAAGCCGAGCTCTCGGCGTCGTAGAGCGCGCGCCCTTCGAGATGGGCGTGGCGCCCCTGCGCGCCCGGCAGGGTGAAGCGCTCGGCGCCGCGCGTCGTCCAGCGGTTCATCATCAGGAGCGTCAGCTCGATATGGAACTGCAGGCCGAAAGCGGTCGGCCCGTAGCGGAAGGCCTGGTTCTCGAAGAGATCGCCGGTCGCGAGCAGCTCGGCTCCCGCCGGCAGGTCGAAGCCCTCGCGGTGCCACTGATAGACCTTGCTCGGCCAGGGCAGCAGAGCTTCACCCTCGTCCGTCGGCTTCAACGGGTAGTAGCCGATCTCGACCAGCCCGTCGCCGCGCTGGCCGACCGGCGAGCCGAGATGGCGGGCGAGCATCTGCGCGCCGAGACAGATGCCGAGGAAGGGCGCCTTCTCGGCGAGCGGCACCGCCAGCCAGTCGATCTCGCGGCGTACATAGTCCTCGTCGTCATTGGCACTCATCGGGCCGCCGAAGACGATCGCCCCGGCATGATCCGCCAGCGTCTCGGGCAGCGGATCGCCGAAGCGCGGCCGGCGGATGTCGAGCGGGTGGCCGCGCTCGGCGAGGCGCAGCCCGACGCGGCCGGGTGTCGAATGTTCCTGGTGGAGGACGATCAGGACGGGGGGTTTCATCGCGCCGCACGAAAGCGCCGCGCTTTGGCGGCTGTTCGCAAAAGGCTATCGGAAGCGGCGCGGCGCGACCAGTTCAAGATGGTCGCATCACCGTGCCGAAAAAGGCGGCGTCAGGCCGAGGCGAGGCCGCCGTCGCGCGCGGCGCGCTTCAGCTGCAGGCGGACATTGCTCGGCACGGCGAGCAACTCGGCGACGCGCCAGATCGTGTTGTCCTCGAATTCGTGCAGCGTGCCGTCCTGGAAGACGAGGTCCCACATCATGGCGATGATCGCCGCGCGGTCGTCCTCGGAGAGCCGGTCCTTCAGCACCTGCGTGAAGCGGAAGAGATCGACGGCTTCCTGATCGGCAGCCTGCGCCTCCTCGATCAGCGTCTCCGTCTCCTCGGCGCCGAGACCGTAGCGGCTCATCAGGAGATCATGCAGCCGCTCGCGCTCGGACGGCGAAACGGTCCCGTCGATGGCGATCACATGATAGAGCAGCGCCGCCGAGGCGAGGCGCGTGTCGTCGGCGCCGAAATGGCGGGCTTCACCGGTCTCGCCGGTCAGTTCGGACAGGAAGCTCTTCAGCGCCTTCAGCATGATCGATCCCGCGCGGCACAAAAACAAACCGCCGGTTCATCACCGGCGGCGCTCTGGATAAATGCTCGTAGAGATGGTGCCCGGGCCTGAAGCGCGCCCGAACGCATGAATGGACCTAGAACCAGCTTCTGAAACAAACAAACGTCATGCGACTGCGACGCGGCGGTCGATCATGAACCAACAAGGAAAGGCTAGCGAAATCACGCACCGGAGGCAAGGGCGCATGGCGCCTGCCATCAGCATCCGGGGTGTCCGGCGGGAGAAGCGGAGGCGACGGCGCTCCGCCCTCTCCAGCTGAAAAGGGTCGGCGCGGGGACCGCGCCGCCCATGATCGTAGCGGGCGTCGGAATCAGCGGCGCCGCGCCGCGCCACCGCGGAAGGGCATCTTCGACGATGGCGGTGCCATCGACTCGCCCTTGTGCCGGAAGACCAGCCTTGCACGATCGAGATCGTATGGCGTCATCTCGACCGTGACGCGGTCACCCGCCAGGGTCTTGATTCGATTCTTCTTCATCCGGCCCGCCGTGTAGGCGACGACGACATGCCCATTCTCGAGTTCCACGCGGAACTTCGCGTCGGGCAGGACCTCGACGACGGTTCCTTCGAACTCGAGCGCTTCTTCCTTCGCCATGGGCTTCCTCAGGAGACCTTCAGGTTCGTCGCGGAGGTCTTGCCCCGGCGATCCGTCTCGAGCTCGTAGGAGATCTTGGCGCCGTCGCGGAGCGTCGACAGACCAGCGCGCTCAACGGCGCTGATATGGACGAACACGTCCTGACCACCCTGATCGGGCTGGATGAAACCGTAGCCCTTGGTCGCATTGAACCACTTAACAGTACCCGTCGCCATGGAAATCTCCTTCAGTCTGGCGGTAGAGAACTTTGCTGCCGACGCCTTCGACGTCAAGCCGCGCGGCGGCGTTGTTGGCTGCGCCACCGGTTTTTCTTGCTCTTTTGAGGCATGGGACGCCCTTCGCGCTGCAGATCGCCGCCACGGTCGCTGTCGGCGGCCGGACGGGAACTGGGCGCATGGAGCTTGTATCGCGTCGCGACCTCGGGGATCGGACGGCGGATGAGCCGCTCGATCGCCTTCAGCCGCTGGGATTCGCCAGCGTCGAAGAGAGAGTAGGCCACCCCTTCGCGACCGGCGCGGGCCGTCCGTCCAATGCGATGGACATAGGCCTCCGGTTCGTCGGGGAGGTCGAAATTGACGACGTGAGTCACGTCGGAGACGTCAATGCCGCGCGCGGCAATATCGGTCGCGACGAGCACGCGGAGACTGCCGTCCTTGAACCCCGCGAGAGCCTTCTGGCGCGCACCCTGGGACTTGTTGCCGTGCAGGGCGAGAGTCTCGATGCGTGCCTTGGAAAGATGCTGCGCCACACGGTCGGCGCCGTGCTTGGTGCGCGTGAACACGATGACCCGGCGCATGGTCTCGTCGGAGAGTAGATCGACGAGGAAGCCGCGCTTCTCGCCGGCCGGGACGTGATAGAGCCGCTGGTCGATGCGCTCGACCGTCACCACCTCGGGCGTCACCTCGACCCGGAGCGGGTCCTTGAGGATGCGCTTCGAGAGCTGGGCGACCTCGGCCGGCATGGTGGCGGAGAAGAGCAGCGACTGCCGCTCCTCGGGCAGGCGGCCGACGATCTTCATGACGTCGCGCACGAAGCCCATGTCGAGCATGCGGTCGGCCTCGTCGAGGACGAGATACTGCACGCGGTCGAGCTTCACGACGCCGGCGTCGAGGTGATCGAGCAGGCGGCCGGGGGTGGCGACCAGGATGTCGACGCCCTTTTCAAGGGCGCGGATCTGCGGCGTGTGGCCGACGCCGCCGAAGACGAGCGCATGGCGGATGCCGAGGAAGCGGCCGAACTTGCGCAGCTCCTCGTCGATCTGCATGGCGAGTTCGCGGGTCGGCGCGAGGATCAGGGCACGCACGCTCCGCGGCTGCAGGCCTTCGGCGCGGCGGGCGAGATGCTGGAGAAGGGGAAGCCCGAAAGCGGCGGTCTTGCCGGTGCCGGTCTGCGCGATGCCGAGCATGTCGCGACCGTCGAGCAACGCGGGGATCGCCTCTGCCTGGATCGGCGTCGGGGTCACGAGACCAGCCGCGCCAAGCGCACGCAGCAGCGGTTCGGCGAGGGCCAAATCCGCGAAAGTTTTCGATTGATTCAAGAAAAAAGCCTAACTGCGCGGATGCCTTTGCATCCGACGGTATGTCCCGGCCCACGCGCGATGGGGCCAGCGGACCGGATCGTGCCCGCCTGTCCGGCGGGAAGACCCATCGACCACGGCTCGCGAGAGCCGGCAGTGGATGAGACAGCGCGATCACGATGATCGTCGAGCGCTATATGCCGCTTCGGGGCCGGAAATGCAACCGGAATCTCGGGATGCCGCAGCGCAGCATGCTCTTCGGTTGCCTTCGCGATGGTTCCATGCAGACTGCCGCTTCCCGAACGCCCGCCCTGATCCCGATGTCATCCCCCCCTTCCGCCGCAGCATCGCGCCGCGCCGCCCTGTCCGGGCCGGTGCTCGGCATTCTTCTGATGATCCTCGGCATCTTCCTGTTTTCGCTCAACGACGCGCTCGGCAAATGGCTGGTCGGCACCTATTCCGTCAGCATGGTGCTCCTGTTCCGCTCGATCGCGGCGCTGGTGCTGCTCGCGCCCTTCGTCCATCGCGATGGCGGCATCAGGGGGCTGATGGCGGCGCCGAAGCCCTGGGTCCAGCTCGCCCGCGTCGCGCTGGCGACGCTCGAGGTCGGGTTCTTCTACTGGTCGGTGCGCTACCTGCCGCTCGCCGATGTCATGACCTATTACCTGGCCGGGCCGATCTATGTCGCGGCGCTTTCGGCGCTGGTGCTCAAGGAGCGCATCGACGCGCGCCGCTGGGCAGCGATCCTGGTCGGCTTCGTCGGCGTGATCATCGTCCTGAAGCCCTCGGCCGCTAGCCTGACGCCGCCCGCCTTCGTCGCGATCACCGGCTCGTTCGTCTTCGCCGTGCTGATGCTGGTTACGCGACAGCTGCGCGGCACCAAGGACAGCACGCTGCTCGCCTTCACGACCACGGCGGCCATGACGGCCGGCGCCGTCACCGCGCCCTTCGCCTGGGTGATGCCGACGCTGCGCGATTTCGGGCTGTTGTCGCTGGTCGGCGTCGTGGCGCTCGTCGCCAGCCTTTGCGTCAACCGCTCGCTTAAGCTCGCGCCCGCCTCCGTCGTCGTGCCCTATCAGTACACGATGATCCTCTGGGCCGGCCTGTTCGGCTATGTCTTCTTCGGGGATGCGCCCAAGCTCAACCTCATCATCGGCGCGCTGATCATCGTCGCCGCCGGCCTCTACATCTTCCTGCGCGAGCAGAAGGATGCGAAGGCGGGCAGCGGCGAGACGGTGGCCGAGGAGGTCGGGCAGACCATGTCCGCCCAACCCTGATGGGGGGTGTCAGAGCCAGAAGATCGCGTAGATGATCGCGAAGGCGACGACGACGCCGGCGACGCCGAAGCCGAGCACATAGCGCATCTCGTGGCGCGTCTCGGCCTGACGGGCGTCCTCGGTCGACTTGCGCGGCGCGTTCGCCACCGGGTCGCGGCGCGGCGCCGAACTGCGGTCGATGGTGTCGTTGTCGAAACGGCTGGACATGGCATGACTCCTTTTTTCGAAGGATCAATGCCCGTCGGCGCGAATGTTTCCGTCAGCGCTGCGCCGGATCGCGGTCGCGCGGCTCGACCACCGTGTAGTCGGCGTCGATGGTGACGCCGCCCGGGCCGGTGCCGGGGCGCTGCGGCTCGTCAAAGCGCGGCGCCCGGCCGGGCGCACCGCCGCCCGACGCCGCGGCGGCATCGATGCCGGCCTGCATGCGGCGGAGCGCGGCGCGCATTAGCGCGCGGCGGAACATCCAGGCCACGATGCCGATGGGAACGAGGATCAGCGCGAGCGCCAGCGAGAAGACGAACGCGGCGATGAGAACGGCGCCGCCGGCGAGGCCGAGAAGCGCCAGCTGCAGCTTCTCCTTCCAGCCGAGAGAGCGGCCGCGGCCGGAAATATAGATGGTTCGCTCTGTCTGCATCGCCTTTTGACAATCCTCCGATCACTGAGCGATGTGGCGACGCCGGCGCCCCGTTGCAAGGGATCGCGCCGCGTCCCCTGCCCCGTGTTACGCCGGCGCGGCGTGCCTCCGTCACGATGGAAGGCGGCGGCGGGCCAGATAGTGATGATATTCGTCATCCGCGTCGGCCTCGGCGCCGATATCGCGCCCATTCGGCGCGAAGACCTCGGGCGCCTCGAAACCGGCCGCCGCGAGCTGCGCCGCGCAGCGGTCCGGCGTCGTCGCATAGACGAAGAGGCCGAAATCATGCGCCCAGTGCAGGAGCACCGCATGCTCGTCATCGCGCCGCTCCAGGGCGGCGAGCCGCCGAACACGGAGCGCGCCGACGAGGCGGCCCTCCAGGAAGCGGAGCGTCCTCGCGCCGAGCCGAATGGGATCGGGTGTGAAGATGAGTCGACGCAGCGAGCGGCGATCAGGGAAGCCGTTCCACTCGCGATGGAAGCTGGAAAAGACGAAGACGCCGCCCGGCCGCAGCACGCGGCCCACCTCGCGCATCACGGCGGCGCGCCCTTCGGGGTCGACCGAATCGATCCCGTTGCAGCTGAAGACGACGACATCGAAGCTTCCGGACGCGAAGACCGAGAGGTCGCGGGCATCGGCCTGGCGGAAATCGAGGCGCGGATGATTGCGCCGGGCGCGCTCGACCATGTCGGGAAGGTAATCGATGCCGACATAGCGGCCCGCGCGCGGCGCCAGCAATCCTGCCGTCCGCCCGCCGCCGACACCGAGATCGAGGATCGCCGGCCGAGGGCAGGCGGCGAGCGCCAGCGCAGAGGCGCGTGCCTCGCCCTGATCCATGATGCCGGCCGCCTTCGCATAGCCCGCGAGCGCGCTGGTCCAGGCCTTGCGGTTGATGCTCTCCATCGCATGCATGGCGATCCTCCGATCGCCCATGCGCCGGCCGTGGTCTGCAAGACATCCGGCGCGCCACCCGCCCCGATGATTAAGGCAATGCTAAAATCTTCCCGAAAAGAGGCGCTATCAACAGCGAATGCGCCGGAGGGTTAATGGCGAAGGAGCTCTGCAACCATCGGGACGCGACAGGCCGCGCGCTTGGCGTAAACTGACCGCTGCGGTCGCCATCGGCTTGCATCCCGTCGCGCGATGCTGGCCCGCCGCTCCTCAATCAACAAGGGAAACGACCATGACCGACACTGTTCAGAGCCGCCGCGGCGTCTTCAAACTCGCCGCAGCCGGCGCCCTCGCGACCGCCGCTGTGGCAAGCGGGGCCGTCGAGGCCGAGGCCTATCAGGGCAATATGGAGCGCGCGCTGTCGTCGCTTTACGACGCGCTCGCCTCGCTGCGCGAATCGACGCCGAACAAGGGCGGCCACCGGGAAACGGCGATCCGCCTCGTGCAGCAGGCGATCGCGGAGACGCAGGCCGGAATCGCCTATGCCGATGCGCATGGCGGTGGCGGCGCGGAGTAACCGGCCGCCATCGATCGCGGGGGCTGCCGGCCGAACGCCAGCGGCAGAGACGGCGACAGGCCGCAGAAAACGAAAAAGCCGCCCGGAGGCGGCTCGATCGTCACGGTCTGGAGATTGGTGGAGCCAAGGGGAGTCGAACCCCTGACCTCTTGAATGCCATTCAAGCGCTCTCCCAACTGAGCTATGGCCCCGCCGTTTCCTGGAGGGCTTGGGCTCCCTCCGGCGCGGCGCGATCTCTAGACCGCGCCGTCCGCTAAATCAAGCCCCGATCGAGATACCCACAGGCACGCATCGATCGAGGCCGCCAGCCTTACGGCTCCTCGTCGTCGACGCCGCCGATGATGTCGGTGACGTCGTCGCCCTCTTCTTCCTCTTCCTCGATGAAGACGTCGTCCGGCTCGTCCTCGCCGATCACGACATCCTCTTCCTCGCCGTCCGTCTCGACCGCGCCGGCGTCGCCCGCCTCGGAATCGGCTTCCTCGAGGCTGATGAACTCGGCGGCCTCGGGTGCCTCCTCCTCGTCCTGATCCTCTTCCTCCACGTCACGGGCCGTGGCGGGACGGGCGCGGACGGGGCCGGCCTCGAAGAAGGACCGCGGATAGGACTGCCCGGTATAGGGCGAGACGATCGGGTCGCGATTCAGATCGTAGAATTTCTTCCCCGTCTCGGGGTCGACACGCTTTGTGCCGAGTTCCGGTTTCGCCACGTCGTGCCTCATCGGTTGAGCAAGCGGGGTCCCTTAAAGCTTCGGCCCCGCCCTGTCAAAAGCAAATCATGCGCGGATGGTCCAGAGGCAAGGCGGCGCGCCCGATGCCTGTCGGCGTGATGCTGGCGGGGCCCCCGCCCCCATGCTATCGCACCAGCAGGTGATGCCTCCGTCTGCGGGGCGCCTATGCCGGGGAGCCGATGATCGCGACACCGACCCTTTCGGACCCTGCCGCTGCCGCGCGGCATGACACGGCGAGCGGCCCGCTCGGCAGCCGTCCGTCGGCGCCGCTGACCGGCAGCGTGTCACTGCCCGGCGATCGCGGCGTCGCGACCCGGGCCCTGGCGCTCGGAGCGCTCGCCATCGGCGAGACGGTCCTTTCCGGCGTTTCGCCTTCCGCCGATCTCGACACGATGATCGCCGCGCTGCGCGCCTTCGGCGTCGAGGCCAATTATGCCGGTGACGAGCGGATCACCGTCCGCGGCCTCGGCGTCGGCGGCCTGCTGGAGCCCGAAGCGGTGATCGATGGCGGCGACCGCGCCGCGACGGTGGAGCTGCTGCTGGGCCTTGGCGCCGGCCACGGCTTCGCCACGACCTTGAGCGGCGGCCGCGCCGGCCGGGCCGAGCCGCTCGGGCCGGTCATCGAACCGCTGCGCCGCATGGGCGTCCAGATCATCGCCCGCTCGCGCGACCGCCTGCCGCTGTCGGTGCGTGGTCCGGACACGCCGCTGCCGGCCGATCTCAAGCTTTCCGGCGCCGCCGCGGAGGCCAAGGCGGCGCTGATGCTGGCCGCGCTCTCGGCGCCGGGCGTCACCAGCTTCACGGAAACCCCGCCGTTCTTCGACGCCATCGAGACGCTGCTGCCAGCCTTCGGCGCCGCGCTCGAGATCGAGGACGCGGCCGATGGAGCGCGGACGCTGCGCCTCGAGGGGCGGCGCGATCTGAGGCCGCAGAGGCTCGTCATTCCCGGCGATCCGCTGCTCGCCGCCTTCCCGATGGTCGCCGCCCTCATCGTCGAAGGCTCGGCCGTGACGCTGCGCGGCGCGGCATCGGGGCCGTCCCGCGTCGCCCTCGTCGAGACGCTCACGGCGATGGGCGCTGCGATCAGCCTGTCGGACCGGCGCATGGCGGCCGGTGAGCCGGTAGCCGATATCGAGGTCGCGGCCGGCCCGCTGAAGGCCATCACCGTCGCGCCCGCCCGCGCCGCCGCGCTGTTCGATGTGCTGCCGGCCCTCGCCGTCGCCGCGGCCTTCGCCGAGGGCCGCACCGTCATCGAGGGCCTCGGCGCGCTGCGCCGGCGGCCGGGCGACCCGATCGGCGCACTTGTTGCGAGCCTCAAGGCCTCGGGCGTCGCCTGCGAGGAAGGTCCGGAATCGCTCGCCATCACCGGTGCCGCCGCGATCACCGGCGGCGCCAGGCTGGCCGCGCCCGCCGACGGCGCTCTCGCGATGGCACATATCGTGCTGGGCCTTCGCGCCGAGGGCGGCGCGGTGATCGAGGACAGAGGCACCGTGGCGGCCGACTGGCCGGGCTTCGTCGCCACGATGGCGGGTCTCGGCGCGGCGATCGGGCCACTGGAAAAGGACGATTGATGATCATTGCCATCGACGGACCGGCCGGCGCCGGCAAGGGGACGCTCGCGGCGCGCCTCGCAGCGCATTACGGCTACCACTATCTGGACACGGGCCTCCTCTACCGCGCCGTCGGCCACCAGATGGCGGCGCGCGGCCTGGACCTCGACGATCCGGCCATCGCGGGCCATGTCGCGCGGGCGCTCGACCCCTCGCATCTGGCGGAAGGCGAATTGCGCGGACGCGAGGCGGGCGAACGGGCCTCGCGCGTCGCGGTGCATCCCCCTGTGCGGTCGGCGCTCGTCGATTTCCAGCGCGCCTTCGCCGTTCGCCAGCCCGGCGCCGTGCTCGACGGCCGCGATATCGGTACCGCCATCTGCCCCGATGCCGATGTGAAGCTCTATGTCACCGCCTCGCCTGAAGTGAGGGCAAGACGGCGCACGGACGAGCTCAATGCCAAGGGGCGCGACGTCGACTACGAGCGCATCCTCGCCGAGATCCGCGAGCGTGACGAGCGCGATGCCGGACGCGCATCGGCGCCGCTCAGGATGGCGGAGGATGCGGTGCTGCTCGACACCAGCGCGCTCGACATCGAGGGCGTCTTCCGGGCCGCCATCGCGATCATCGACGCGAAACAGGCCGAAGCCGCCAGGATCAGGGCCTAATTTCGGGTTCCGAAGCCCGGAATCGGCTTGCCGCGGCCAAGGTCACCCTATATAGAGCGCGGGTCCGCGAGGCGGTGCGAAAGCGCCGCGCGCGGCCATTTATCATCAGGTACCGGTCCGGAAGCGTCGGTCCGCCCCTCTTGGGGCCAGCCCGCATTGATGCGTGGCGAGACCAGTCCCTGATCCCGAAACACGAGCCGCCGACGCATGCCAGTCATGGCACCAGGAGTTTTCATGGCCTCTACCAATCCGTCCCGCGAAGATTTTGCTTCCCTGCTCGAGGAGTCCTTCCAGAAGGAAGATCTGTTCGAGGGCAGCGTCGTCAAGGGCACCGTCGTCGCGATCGAGAAGGACCTCGCGGTCATCGACGTCGGCCTGAAGACCGAGGGACGTGTCGCCCTCAAGGAATTCAACGGCCCCGGCCGCGATCAGCCGATCCAGGTCGGCGATGTCGTCGAGGTCTATCTCGAGCGCGTCGAGAACGCCCTCGGTGAAGCCGTTCTCTCGCGCGACAAGGCGCGCCGCGAAGAGAGCTGGGTCCGCCTCGAGGAGCAGTTCAACAAGAACGAGAAGGTCACGGGCGTCATCTTCAACCAGGTCAAGGGCGGCTTCACGGTCGACCTCGACGGCGCCGTCGCCTTCCTGCCGCGTTCGCAGGTCGATATCCGCCCGGTGCGCGATGTCGGCCCGCTGATGCACACGCCGCAGCCCTTCCAGATCCTCAAGATGGACAAGCGCCGCGGCAACATCGTCGTGTCGCGCCGTACCGTCCTCGAAGAGACCCGCGCCGAGCAGCGTTCGGAGCTGGTGCAGAGCCTCGAGGAAGGCCAGATCATCGAGGGCGTCGTCAAGAACATCACCGACTACGGTGCGTTCGTCGACCTCGGCGGCATCGACGGCCTGCTGCATGTCACCGACATCGCCTGGCGCCGCATCAACCATCCGACCGAGGTGCTCTCGATCGGCCAGACCGTCCGCGTGCAGATCATCCGCGTCAATCACGAGACGCACCGCATCTCGCTCGGCATGAAGCAGCTCGAGGCCGATCCGTGGTCGGGCATCGAGGCGAAGTATCCGGTCAACGCCAAGTTCTCGGGCCGCGTCACGAACATCACCGACTACGGTGCGTTCGTGGAGCTCGAGCCGGGCATCGAAGGCCTGATCCACGTCTCCGAGATGTCCTGGACGAAGAAGAACGTCCATCCCGGCAAGATCGTCTCCACCTCGCAGGAAGTCGAAGTCGTCATCCTCGAGGTCGATCCGGTCAAGCGCCGCATCTCGCTCGGCCTCAAGCAGACGCTCGCCAATCCGTGGGAGACCTTCTCCGACAAGTATCCGATCGGCTCGATCGTCGAGGGTGAGGTCAAGAACAAGACCGAGTTCGGTCTGTTCATCGGCCTCGACGGCGACGTCGACGGCATGGTCCATCTCTCGGACCTCGACTGGAACCGTCCGGGCGAGCAGGTCATCGACGAGTACAATCGCGGCGACATCGTCAAGGCGCAGGTGCTCGACGTCGACATCGACAAGGAGCGCATCTCGCTCGGCATCAAGCAGGTCGGCGGCGATCCGTTCGTCGAGGCTTCGGGCGAGATCCGCAAGGGCGCCGTCGTGACCTGCGAGGTCATCGCAGTGAACGAGGGCGGCATCGAGGTTCGCATCGCGGACTCCGATCTCACCACCTTCATCCGTCGCGCCGATCTGTCGCGTGACCGTTCGGAGCAGCGCCCCGAGCGCTTCGCCGCCGGCGAGAAGGTCGACGCCCGCGTCACCAACTTCGACAAGAAGGCCCGCAAGGTCTCCGTCTCCATCAAGGCGCTCGAAATCGCCGAGGAGAAGGAAGCCGTGGCGCAGTTCGGCTCGTCCGACTCGGGCGCCTCGCTCGGCGACATCCTCGGCGCGGCCCTCAAGGCCCGTCAGGGCGACGAGTAAGCTCCCGCTTCCAAAGCGGAACGACAACTGGAACGCCCCGGCCATCGGCCGGGGCGTTTCGCATTTCTGCCGTCAAAAAGCCTTTCCCGGCAAAGCCTTGCCGATCGCGCATTTGCGTCGCGCCGCCAAAGGGGCTAACTGGACATCGTTATTTGCGCGGCGAGGGGCGGCGGCAGGAGCGGACGATGGGCTTGGGAGCGGAAGACATCATCGAGCGGCGGCGCCTCCGGCGTAAGCTGGTCTTCTGGCGCGTGCTGGGAGTCCTCGCCTTCATCGCCGCCGTCGTCGTCGCGGCCATGCTCGCGGCGGGGCCGGAGCGGCTCGCCGGGCGGGCGATGCCGCATGTCGCGCGCATCTCCATCGACGGCTTCATCTCCGACGACCGCGAGCAGCTCGAACTCATCGACCGCCTTGCCCGCAACGACGCGGTGCGCGCCGTCATCGTCTCGATCGATTCCGGCGGCGGCGCCACCGTCGGCGGCGAGGCGCTTTACGAAAAGCTGCGCGCCCTTTCGGCCCGCAAGCCGACCGTCGCCTCGATCAAGACGCTCGGCGCCTCCGCCGCCTATATGGCCGCGATCGCCACCGACCAGGTCTTCGCCTATCGCTCGTCGATCACCGGCTCGATCGGCGTCCTGTTCCAGTCGCCCGAACTCTCCGAGGCGATGAAGAAGCTCGGCATCGGCCTCACCGAGGTGAAGTCCTCGCCGCTGAAGGCCGCGCCCTCGCCCTTCGAACCGGCGAGCCCGGAATCGCTCGCCGTGATCAAGAGCCTCATCGACGACACCTATAACTGGTTCGTCGACATCGTCGCCGAACGGCGCAAGCTCGACCGGCCGACCGCGGTGAGGCTCGCCGACGGGCGCGTCTATTCGGGCCAGCAGGCCAAGGCCGCCGGTCTCATCGACGCCATCGGCGGCGAGGACGAGGCGCTCGACTGGCTGGTCAAGGAGAAGGGCATCGACCCTGCGCTGCGCGTCGTCGAATGGGAGAAGGAGAGCGACCGGCCGGGCCTCTTCTCGGCATCGCTGCTGCGCGTCTTCGCACGCCAGCTCGGCCTCGCGCCCGACGCGCTCGACGGCGCGCTGCTCCCTTCATGGTTGCCCCGGCTGCAGCTTGACGGTCTTCTCTCGGTTTGGCAGGCTCCCTCGCAGTCGGGCGCGGAAGGGGCAGCGCGATGATCAAGTCGGAGCTTGTCCAGCGGATTGCCGAGCAGAATCCGCATCTCTACCAGCGCGATGTCGAGCATATCGTGAACTCGATCCTCGACGAGATCGTCGATGCGCTGGCACGGGGCGACCGGGTGGAGCTGCGCGGCTTCGGCGCCTTCTCGGTCAAGAACCGCCCGGCGCGGCAGGGACGCAACCCGCGGACGGGCACGAAGGTTGAGGTGACGGAGAAATTCGTTCCCTTCTTCAAGACCGGCAAGGAGATGCGCGAGCGTCTCAATCCGGACGAATAAGGACTGCCCGCCCCATGAAGCGCGTGATCGCCGCCGTCATCCTCGTTCCCCTCGCCGTCCTCCTCGTGGCGCTGGCGGTGGCCAACCGGCACGGCGTCACGTTGTCGCTCGATCCGTTCAACGGCGACGCGCCGGCCGCCGCGCTGACGCTGCCGCTCTATGTGCTCGTCTTCGCCGTGCTGCTGATCGGCGTCGTGATTGGCGGCGTCGGCGCCTGGTTCGGCCAGGGCCGATGGCGTCGCCAGGCGCGCAGCTTGAGGCGCGAGGCGAAGGTGGTGAAGCGGGAGAACCAGGCCTATCGCGCCGCCGCCGCTTCCTCTCCCGCCGCGACGCTCCCGATCGTCCGACGCGACGCAGCCTGAGCCGGCCCGACCGGACCTGCCGCGGTTGGACTCTCCGCGGCTTTCATGGCAAACGAGACCCATGTCCGGTCCAAGATCCACTCCGCCCGTGATCGTGAAGATCTGCGGGATTTCCACGCCCGAGACCCTCGAGGCCTCGCTCGGCGCCGGTGCCGACATGATCGGCTTCAACTTCTTCCCCAAGAGCCCGCGCGCGGTCTCGCTGGAGGCGGGCAGCGCGCTCGCCGCCCGCGTCGCCGGCCGGGCCGAAATCGTGGCGCTCACCGTCGACATGGACGACGACGCGATCGCGTCGCTCGTCGCGGCCGTCCGGCCCGACTGGCTGCAGCTGCATGGCAAGGAGCCGCCCGAGCGGGTCGCCGCGCTGCAGGACCGGTTCGGCCTCGGCGTCCTGAAGGCGATCGGCATCCGCGGCGCCGATGATCTCGCCGAAGTCTCGGCCCATGCCGGGGTAGCCGACCGGCTGCTGCTCGACGCCAAGGCGCCGGCCGGCGCGCCGCTGCCCGGCGGCAACGGGCGTGTCTTCGACTGGTCGCTGCTCGATGGTCTTGACCCGGCGCTGCCCTATATGCTGTCCGGAGGGCTCGACGCGGGCAATGTGGCCGAGGCGATCACGCGCACCGGCACCCGAGGCGTGGACGTCTCGTCGGGTGTCGAGACGGCGCCCGGCGTCAAGGACGCGGCACTGATCGAAGCTTTCATAAGAGCCGCGCGCAGCGGCGCCGACAGCGTGCCGGCATCGTCCGGCGAGGGGACCACGACGTGACCGCTCCGCAACTGCCCAATTCGTTCCGCACCGGCCCGGATGACCGCGGCCATTTCGGCATCTTCGGCGGCCGTTACGTCGCCGAGACGCTGATGCCGCTGATCCTCGAGCTCGAGAAGGCCTATGAGGAGGCGAAAGCCGATCCGGCCTTCGCCGCCGAGCTCTCGGCGCTGTCGACCCATTATGCCGGCCGGCCGTCCAAGCTCTATTTCGCCGAGGGGCTGACCCGCCATCTCGGCGGCGCGCGCATCTTCTTCAAGCGCGAGGACCTCAACCATACCGGCAGCCACAAGATCAACAACTGCCTCGGCCAGATCCTGCTCGCCCGGCGCATGGGCAAGACGCGCATCATCGCCGAGACGGGCGCCGGCCAGCATGGCGTCGCCTCGGCAACCGTTTCGGCGCGTTTCGGCTTCCCCTGCGTCGTCTATATGGGCGCGACCGATGTCGAGCGGCAGAAGCCGAACGTCTTCCGCATGAAGCTGCTCGGCGCCGAGGTGAAGCCGGTGACGGCCGGCAACGGCACGCTCAAGGACGCCATGAACGAGGCGCTCCGCGACTGGGTGACCAATGTCGAGGACACCTATTACCTGATCGGCACCGCCGCCGGCCCGCATCCCTATCCCGAGCTCGTGCGCGACTTCCAGTCGGTGATCGGCACCGAGGCGCGGGCGCAGATGCTGGAGCAGGAGGGCCGCCTGCCCGACATGATCATCGCCGCCGTCGGCGGCGGGTCGAACGCCATCGGGCTCTTCCATCCCTTCCTCGACGACGCCTCGGTCAAGATCGTCGGCGTCGAGGCGGGCGGGCATGGCCTCGACGGCGACGAGCATTGCGCCTCGATGAATGCCGGCCGGCCGGGCGTGCTGCACGGCAACCGCACCTATCTGCTGCAGGATGCCGACGGGCAGATCCTCGAGGGCCATTCGATCTCGGCCGGCCTCGATTATCCCGGCGTCGGCCCGGAGCATTCCTGGCTGCGCGACACCGGCCGGGTCGACTATGTTCCGATCCTCGACGACGAGGCGCTCGACGCCTTCCAGGTCTGCACTCGCACCGAGGGCATCATCCCGGCGCTCGAATCCGCGCATGCCATCGCCGAGGCGATCAAGCGCGCGCCGACCATGGACCGCGACGCGATCATCCTCGTCAACCTCTCCGGCCGCGGCGACAAGGACATCCACACGGTCGGCAAGCTGACGGGCCTGGAACTCTGAGCCCAGCTCCCTGCAGCCGGCATCCTTCGATCGCTGCCGCCATGAGCGTGCGGGCGCCCTTCTTCGAGCGAGACCACCTATGAGCAACACCCGCATCGACCGCCGCTTTGCTGCCGTGAGGGCCGAGGGCCGGCCGGCGCTCGTCACCTTCTTCACGGCCGGTGATCCCGACGAGGCGACGACGCTGTCGATCCTCAAGGCGCTGCCCGGCGCCGGCGCAGACGTCATCGAGCTCGGCATGCCGTTCTCGGATCCGATGGCCGACGGGCCGGCGATCCAGGCGGCCGGGCTCCGGGCGCTGAAGGGGGGCCAGACCATGGCGAAGACGCTCGAGATCGTGCGTCTCTTCCGCCAGGCCGACGACGAGACGCCGATCGTCCTGATGGGCTACTACAATCCGATCTACGCGCATGGACCGGAAGCCTTCGTGGCCGAGGCGAAGGAGGCCGGGGTCGACGGCCTCATCATCGTCGACCTGCCGCCGGAGGCCGACGACGAGCTCTGCATCCCGGCGCTGAAGGCGGGGCTCAATTTCATCCGTCTCGCGACGCCCACCACCGATGACCGCCGCCTGCCGACGGTCCTCGCCAACACCTCGGGCTTCGTCTATTACGTCTCGATCAACGGCATCACCGGCTCGGCGGCGCCGGATAATTCGCGCGTCGCCGAGGCGGTCGCCCGCATCAAGCGGCATACCGACCTGCCGGTCGCGGTCGGCTTCGGCGTCCGCACGGCGGAGCAGGCGGCGGCGATCGGGGCGAATGCCGACGGCGTCGTGGTGGGCTCGGCGATCGTGCAGGCGATCGCGACCTCGCTCGACGAAGGCGGCAAGGCGACCGAGGGCACGGTGTCCGCGGTCGTCGCGCTGGTGTCGCAGCTCGCCGAGGGCGTCCGTGCCGCGCGCCGGCTGAGCGCCGCGTAAGCGCCGGCAAGCAAGGAGTGTTCTTCGAATGAGCTGGATCAACGACGTCGTCCGTCCGAAGATCAAGAGCCTGCTCAACAAGCGCGAGGTTCCCGAGAATCTCTGGATCAAGGATCCGGAATCCGGCGAACTCGTCTTCCTGCGCGATCTCGAGGCCAACCACTATGTGGTGCCGAATTCCGGCTACCACATGCGCATGACGGCGCCGAAGCGCCTCGCCCATTTCTTCGACGAGGGCCGCTATGAGGCGATCCCCCTCCCCGAGGTGGCGATCGATCCGCTGAAGTTCCGCGACGAGAAGCGCTACACCGACCGCCTGAAGGATGCCCGCACCAAGACCGGGCTGCAGGACGCGGTGCTGGTCGGTGCCGGCTTCGTCGAGGGCGTGCCGCTCGTCGCCGCCGTGCAGGATTTCGACTTCATGGGCGGCTCGCTCGGCATGGCCGCCGGCGAGGCGGTGATCGCCGGCATGGAGACCGCGGTCCAGCGCCAGCAGCCCTTCGTGATGTTCGCGGCCTCGGGCGGCGCGCGCATGCAGGAGGGCATCCTCTCGCTGATGCAGCTGCCGCGCACCACCGCGGCCGTGCTGGCGCTGCGCGATGCGCGCCTGCCCTATATCGTCGTGCTGACCAACCCGACCACGGGCGGCGTCACCGCCTCCTATGCCATGCTCGGCGACATCCAGATCGCGGAGCCGGGCGCGCTGATCGGCTTCGCCGGGCCGCGCGTCATCGAGCAGACGATCCGCGAGAAGCTGCCGGAGGGCTTCCAGCGCTCCGAATATCTCTTCGCGCATGGCATGGTCGACATGGTCGTGCACCGGCATGAGCTGCGCCCGACCATCGCGCGGCTTTGCGCCCTGCTCGGGCCGAAGCCGCAGCCCGCAGCCGAGACCAAGTCCGTCGCGCTCGCCACCTAGGCGGCGCGACGCGCGCACCGGCGCCTATCGGGCCGCGGCCGGCGGCCCGCCGAGACCTGCCCGAAGGACTTTCGACCATGGACGACAGCGCCGCGATCCTCGAGCGGCTGTTCCGCCTGCATCCGAAGGAAATCGACCTCTCGCTGGAGCGGCTGCTGCCGCTGCTCGGGAAGCTCGGCCATCCCGAAAAGAAGCTCGGCACCGTCTTCCACATTGCCGGCACCAACGGCAAGGGATCGACGACCGCCTTCCTGCGCGCCATGCTGGAGGCGAGCGGGCGGACCGTGCATGTCTACACCTCGCCGCATCTCGTCAGCTTCCACGAGCGCATCCGCCTCGGCCGGCCCGGTGGCGGACAGCTTGTCGGCGAAGACGAATTGGTTTCGACACTGCTCGATGTCGAGCGGATGAACGACGGCGCCCCGATCACGCAATTCGAGATCACCACCGCGGCCGCCTTCGCGCTGTTCGCCGCGCATCCGGCCGATGTGACTCTGCTCGAGGTCGGGCTCGGTGGTCGCTTCGACGCCACCAATGTCATCGACGCGCCCGAGGTCTCGGTCATCACCTCGATCTCCATGGACCATGAAAAGTTCTTTGGCGACCAGCTCGACCGGATCGCCTGGGAGAAGGCCGGCATCATCAAGCGCGGCCGGCCGGTGGTGAGCGCGCCACAGGCTGCCGAGGTGATGGCCGTGATCGAGCATGAGGCGGCCCGCGCCAAGGCACCGCTCTTCGTCGGCAACCGCGACTGGATCGCCCATGCCGAGCGCGGCCGGCTCGTCTTCCAGGATGAGAACGGGCTCGTGGACCTGCCGGCCCCGCGCCTTCCCGGCCGCCACCAGTTCGTCAACGCCGGCAATGCCGTGGCGGCGCTGCGCCACTCCTCGCTCGCCGTACCGCAATCGGCGATCGAGGCGGGGCTTTCGGGCGTCGACTGGCCGGCCCGGATGCAGCGGCTAACGAGCGGCAAGCTCCTGGCGCTGGCGCCGCCCGAGGCGGAGCTCTGGCTCGACGGCGGCCACAATCCGGGCGCCGGCCTCGTCATCGCCGAGGCAGTGGCCGATCTCGAGGAGCGGCTGCCGCGGCCGCTCTATCTCATTGCCGGCATGCTGCAGACCAAGGATCCCGTCGGTTTCTTCCGACCCTTCGCGGGCCTTGCTGCCCATGTCTTCACGGTGCCGATCGCCCATTCCTCGGCCGGCCGCGACCCGCAGGAACTCGCCGCGGCGGCGCGCGAGGCCGGGCTCGAAGCCGAGGCAGTAAACGACGTTCCGTCGGCTTTCGCGGCGCTCGGCCGCCTGCTGCCGCCGGGCACGGAGCCGCGCATCCTCATCTGCGGCTCGCTCTATCTGGCCGGCGACGTGCTCGACCTCAACGGCACGCCGCCGCGCTGAGGCATCCGAGCCGGCCAATCCTTTTCGGAGGACCGATGACGGCGCAGGCAGGACGGCGGCACATCGCCTCGCTGGACGTCCTGCGCGTCGGCGCGATGCTCTATATCGTCGGCTTCTGGCACCTGATGAACTATGCCGTCGCAGGTGGCTTCTATCGCAACGAGGTGACGACGCGCATCACGGTGGTGCTGCTCGCGAGCTTCACGATGCTGTCCGGCTATCTTCTGGGCTTGAAGCCCGTCGCGCCGACCCGCGCCTCGATCGGCAGTTTCTACCGGCGGCGAATGCTGCGCATCTATCCGCCGCTCGTCATGGCCGTCCTTCTCTTCGTCTGGATGGGCCTGACGCCCTGGCCGGCGGCGATCCGCACCATCCTTCTCGTCGGGGAGATCGTCGGCCCGCCGCCGCTGACGCTCTGGTATGTGTCGATGCTGGCGCTGTTCTACCTGATCACGCCGGCGCTTTCCGTCGGATCGCCGTTGCAGCGCGCGCTCGTCGCGGTCGGGGTCCTGCTCCTGCTCGCGACGCTGGCCGTCTGGGGCGGCCTCAAGACCGATCCACGGATCGCGCTCTATTTTCCGAGCTTCGCCATCGGGCTTGCGCTCGCCCGCGAGCCGGCGCCGCCGCGATGGATGCTACCGGCCTCCGCCGGTCTCGGCCTCCTCGCGATCATGCTGACCCGTGGCCAGCCCGTGCCCGTCCTCGAGTTCAGCCTTCTCTCGTTACCGATGGCGACCTTGCTGGCGCTGGCGCTGCTGCTTCTGGCGCTCCGCCTCGCGGGCCGCGTACCTGCCTCACCCGTCCTCGCGGCGCTCGGGACGGCGAGCTTCTTCATGTATCTTCTGCACCGGCCGATCTACCAGTCGCTCGCACCGCATATCCCGTTCGCCGATCCGGTCCGACGGACCGCGACGCTCGTCCTGGTCGCGCTTCCGATCGTGGCGGTCTTGAGCTGGGCGGGGCAGAAGGCCTATGACGCGCTGCTCGCCCGGCTGCGCCTCGCCTGACCGCGGCGCCGGCGCAAACGAAAACGGGGCCCGAAGGCCCCGTTCCGATCGATCCTGAGACGAGGCTCAGATTGCGTTCTTGATCCAGTCGGCCAGCCGATTCTTCGGCGCGGCGCCGACCTGGATGGCGGCCGGCTCGCCGTCCTTGAACAGGATCAGCGTCGGGATCGAGCGCACGCCGTAGCGGACGGCGATATTCGGATTCTCGTCGATGTTGAGCTTGGCGATGGTCACCTTGCCGTCCATCTCCTGCTGGATCTCCTCCAGCGCCGGCGCGATCATCCGGCAGGGGCCGCACCACTCGGCCCAGAAATCGACGACGACGGGACCGCTCGCACCGAGCACGTCGGTGTCGAAGGAGCTGTCGGTTACTTTGGCGGTCGCCATGAAAAGCCTCGCGCGGGATTGAGGGTCAGTGGGCCGAAGGTAGGGAGCGCCCCGGAGCCGGTCAAGGCCTTGTGGGTCACGCCCTGGTGATGCGCG
Source organism: Allobosea sp. (assembly GCA_017307955.1). Classification (GTDB taxonomy): domain Bacteria; phylum Pseudomonadota; class Alphaproteobacteria; order Rhizobiales; family Kaistiaceae; genus Kaistia. The sequence goes on from JAFKFV010000008.1 coordinate 46,168, forward strand.
AGATATGCCCGTCGAGACGTTCGGATGGCACGGCAATGAGCCGCGGCGCCTCGGTATAGACGAGCACGGCGTCGACCTTACGGCCGGGATAGAGCCTCTCCAGCACCGCCCGATAGAGCGCGAGCTGCAGCTGATGCGATTCGGGCACGGCCTTGAGATCGGCCGGCGGCGAGCGGTCCGTCTTGAAATCTGCGATGAGGATGCGGCCCTCGCCGGCGACGAGGCGGTCGATACGGCCCGAGACTGAAAGCGGTCCCGACGGCGTCGCGATCGCGCCCTCGATGGCGACCTCGGCCCGGCTGCCCGGTCCGAACAGCGGGGCAATGCCGGGCGCCGCGATCAGCGCCGCGAGGTCGGCGGCCAGCCTTTTCCGCTCGGCCTCCTCCCAGTCCGGCGCCACCGCGTCCAGATAGGCGGCGGCGACCGCGGCTCGGCTTTCCGCCGGGTGCTCGGGCAGCGCCTGCAGCAGGCGGTGCACGATGACGCCGCGAGCAAGCGCCGCTGTCGCCGCGGGCGCGGGCGCCCGCTGGCCGGAAGGGCGCAGGCGGCGCGCTTCGGCGGGGGCCGGCGGCGGCGCCTCGGCGAGGAAAGGCGGCAGCGGCGCCGGGCGGCGCTCCGCCGGCGGAGCGGCCTCGCGGGCCGGCGCCGCTTCGGCTCTCCAGTCGCGGCGCCATTCGAGGCTCTCGAAGACATCCTCGCCGAGCGTCACCTGAACGGCGCGCGCCGTCGGGGCGAGCGCCTGACGCACGAGGTCCTGCCAGAGCGGCTCGGCGGGCGGCCGCGCCTTCAGCGTTCCGCAGACGATGAGCCGGTCGCGCGCCCGCGTCAGCGCGACATAGAGCAGGCGGCGATATTCCTCGCGGGCCTTGTCGCGCAGCCCCTCGATCGCGGCCTTGACCGGCATCGGCCGGGGAATGCCGGGCACCACATAGGCGAGCGGTGCGCCCAACGCGTCGTCGGGATCGTCGGCCAGCGCCACCAGCTCGGGATCGTGGCCGGCATGGGCGGGCGCCGAGCCCGTGTCGACGAGGAAGACGATCTCCGCCTCGAGGCCCTTGGCGCCATGCACGGTCATCACGCGGATCTCGTCGCGGGCGAGGTCGGCATCGCGCTTGATCTCGGTCGCCGCCGCCCGCATCCAGGCGACGAAGCCCTGCAGCGAGGGCGCCTCGCTCTCCTCGAAGGCGAGGGCGCGGGCCAGGAACTCGTCCAGCACCTCGTCAGCCTCGGCGCCGAGCCGGGCGAGGATCGCGCGGCGGCCGCCGTCCGGGCCGAGGATGCGCGCGAAGAAGGCGTGCGGCCCCATGCGGTCGGCACGCGCCCGCCAGGTCGCGAAGCGCTCCGCCGCGGCGACGGCAGTGGGCAGCGGCGAGGCCGCGAGCGCGCCAGCGAGCGAACCGGACCGTCCATGCGCGAGCGCGAAGAGATCGTCCTCCGAGAGGCCGACCAGCGGGCTCTTGAGAAGAGCGGCGAGCGCGAGGTCGTCCTGCGGCTGCAGCGTCGCATCGGCGAGCGCGAGGAGATCGAGCACGGCGATATGCCGGCCGAGCGCGAGGCGGTCGGCACCCGCCACAGCGAGGCCGGCGCCTTTGAGCGCGCGGTTGATGGCGTCGGTCTGTGGTCCGCGCGTGCGGGTCAGGATCAGGATGTTGCCCGGCCGGATCGGCGCGCCGGTGGCCTCGATCCGCTCGCCGCGCGCGATCCACCCGGTGATGGTGCGGGCAATGCGGTCGGCGAGGCGGACGGCCGGGCTGCGCATGTCGAGCCGGTCGAGCGGCGCGTGCCACTCCTCGGGCTCCGTCACTTCCTCCGGCGCGATCGGCTCCCAGATCGTGACGCGCCCGGCCTCGCCGCGCCGCGCCGCCTCGTGGACGGTCGGCGCCGGGTCGCGGGTGAGGCCGCGATGGGCCTCCGGATCGGCGAAGACGGCGTCGACGGCGGCCAGCACATCGGCGGTCGAGCGGAAGGAGAGGCGGAGTTCCAGCGCCCGGAAGGTCGCGTCGACATCGCCCGCCGCCTTGCGGAAGCGCTGGCGCTGGCGCGCGAACCAGGCCGGCACCGCGCCCTGGAAGGAATAGATCGACTGCTTCTCGTCGCCGACCGCGAAGAAGGTTCGCCGGCGCTCGCTGGAGCCCTCGCCCGCAAAGAACTCGTCGGCGAGCCCGCCGATCACGCCCCATTGGCCGGGGCTCGTATCCTGGGCCTCGTCGACAAGAATATGGTCGAGGCCGCGGTCGAGCTTGTAATGGACCCAGCGCGAGGCTTCCGAGCGATGCAGCAGCGCATCGGTGCGCGCGACGAGATCCTCGAAGTCGAGGGCGCCGGCGCGCCGCTTGGCCGTCTCATAGCCCTCGACGACGGCTTGGCCCAGCACCAGCAGCGCCTCGGTGGCATCGGCGGCCTGCGCCGACGCGATGCGCTCCAGCAGCGCCTCCAGCCGCTCGCCCTCGGCCTGCAGCCGCTCGGCAAGGCCGGGCCAGCCATCAAGCACCGCCTTCGGCGCGAGGCTCTTGCGGATCGTGCCGGTCGCCGTGAGCATATAGGCGCGCCAGATGCCGGCGCGCGCCAGCGGATCGGCGGTCTCCGCGAAGGGCGCGAGGATGGCGCCGAGCTCCTGGTGCTTAGGCCCGGCGGCCGAGAGAGCCGCCACCAGCCTTATGATCTCGGCGTCGCTGAAGGAAAGCCCCGAGGCGACCGACGCTTCGAGGCTCGCGACCTCGTCGTCGGGCGAGAGGCCGAGCCGTTCCCTGAGCGCCGCGAGGCCTTCGTCGAGCGATCCATGCGTCTCGATCATCGCTGTCAGCGCGGCGCGGCGGGCGATGATCTCGTCGAGCGCCGTTTCGATGCCCTGGTCCGACGCCGCCGTCAGCAGGCGGGCGAAGGCGCGGCCGAGCCGCGAATGGCCGTCGGCGCTCGCCTTGGCCAGCACCTGGCGGCGGGCGGTCTCGATGAGGATGTCGGCCTCGCGCTCGTCGAGCACGGTGAAGGCGCCGGCCACCTCGGCCTCGAAGGGAAACTGGTGCAGCAGCCTTTCGCAGAAGGCGTGGATGGTCTGGATCTTCAGACCGCCCGGCGTTTCCAGCGCCCTTGCGAACAGGCGGCGGGCACGGACGCGGTCCTCGGCGGTGACGGCGCCGCCATGATGATCGGCGAGCACCGCGTCGAGCGCCGCATCGTCGAGCCGGGTCCACTCCGCGAGCGTCTTGAACACGCGCGCCGCCATCTCCGCCGCCGCCGCCTTGGTGAAGGTGAGGCAGAGGATGGAGCCGGGATCGGCGCCGGCGAGCAGCAGGCGGATGACGCGCCGCGCCAGCACATAGGTCTTGCCGGAGCCGGCATTGGCCGAGACCCAGGCCGAGGCCGCCGGGTCAGTGGCCTCGCGCTGGACGCGGCGGGTTTCGTCATCGACCGCGATCATGTCTCGTCGCCCTCGCCGAGCGCCCATTCCGCCACGCGCGCGAGATGGTCATAAGGGCTCTCCCAGCGCGTCTCGAACATCGGCCGCGCGCGAGAGACATAGGTCCGGTTTTCGTCGGCATAGGCGGCGACGAGCCGGGCCAGCCGGTCGGCGGCCTCCCCGCCGAGTTCGTCCGCCGTCTTGTCCTTCACCGCGCTGGAGAAGGGCTGGCCCTTGCCGACCTTGCCGAGGCCGATCCAGCCGAGCACGGCGACCGAGCCGCCGGCCGGGATGTCGCGGAAGGCGCCCCGGGCGAGCATGGCGGATTCGAGCGCCAGCTGCGGCGCGAGGCCGGTCGCGAGCTGTTTGGCCGAAGGCGGCGCGCCGGTCTTGAAATCGATGATCTCATAGGCGCCGTCGCGGCGACGGTCGATGCGATCGGCCCGGCCGGTGAGCTCGAAGCCGCCCAATACCGCCATGCGGCCATCGATCTCGGCATGGCGCTCGGCGATCTGGTCGCGCGAGTGCTCCCAGCCGACATACCAGCGGGCGATGGCGAGAAAGCGCGGCCACCACAGCGCATGGACGGCCGGAAACGCCGCGATCTCGCGAAAGACCTCGCGGCCTTCTTCGATCAGCGCCGCCTCGGCCCTGCCGTCGAACTCACGCGTCCAGCGCTGCGCGAAGCGGCCGAGCGCCTCATGGATCAGCGTGCCGCGCAGCGCGGCGTCGGGCGCGACATCGATCGGGTCGAGCGGCTCCAGCTTCAGGATGCGCCGCGCATAGATCGCGTAAGGATCGCGCACCAGCGTCTCGATCTCGGTGACGGAGAGCCGCTTCGGCCGCGCCGATAGGGGCGGTTTCGGGCGCGGGCGCTTCGTCGCCTCCGCCGCCGGCGCGGCGTCGAGCGCGCGGGCCCAGTCGAGATAGACGGCGCCGCGGGCGAGGATTTCCGTCGTGGCCGCCGCGCCGAGACGGGCATCGATGCGCTGCAGCCAGCGCGAGGGGATGGTCGGCGTACCGCCGCGCCGCTCGCAGCGGGTGATGACGACGCGCGGATTGCCGAGCGCCGCCGCGAAATCATGCGCCGCCTGGCCGAGCCGGCGCTCGGGCGCCTCGAGGCCGAAAGAGGCGCGCATCGAGCGCGACAGCCAGGGGTCGGTGCGGGCCGCGGCCGGCCAGATGCCCTCGTCGAGGCCGGCCAGCACCAGGCAGTCGGCCGATTGCAGGCGCGCCTCCAGCGTACCCCAGATCGCGATGCGCGGATCGCCGCCGCCGCGCGGCGGCACCGCGGCGCCGCCCATCGCCGCGTCGAGGAAATCCGGAAATTCGGGACCCGAGAGCGCCAGCGCCGCGCCATGCGGACCGCCGAGGCCATCGAGCAAATCCACGAGGGCTTCGCCGTCCTCGTCCGCCTCGATCACGCCCGGGCCTTCCTCGGTTTCAAGGATAGCGGCAAGCGTGGTGCGTAGTTCGAGCGCCAGCGTCGCCGCGTCGCTGCGCGCGCCATCGGCAAGGCGGGCGGCGAGCGGATCGAGGGCCGCGACCATGCGGGTGACGAGATCGGCCGCCGCGTCGCCATCGGCAACCGTCAGCCGCCGCACGGACGGATGCTGGCGCCTGTCGGGATCGGCGGCATCGTCGATCGCCGCGGCCAGCGCCGCCGGCAGACCGGCGAGACCGCCGGCGAGCAACCGGCCGCGAAAGAGCAGCAGGTCGATCGTCTCGGCGGCGGCGCGGCAGTCGGGGCGCGGCAGGCCGAACGTCGCGAGCGGATGTTTGGCGAGCGCGAGGATATCGAGCGGAGCGCCATCGGAGCGCGCGGCGGCGGTCGCGAGCCGGGCGAGGGTGCCGATCGGCGTGCCGCGCAGCCCGCGGCCCGCGCTGTCGACGACGTCGAGGCCGAAGCGCTGCAACTCCGCCACGACCCGCGCCGCGATCGCCCGGTCGGGCGTCACCAGCGCCGCGCTGGCGCCGGGCTCCTCGATCGCCTCGCGCAGCACGACGGCGATGGCGAGCGCCTCTTCCTGCTCGTTGCGGGCCTCGATCCGCGCGATCCCCTCCGTCGCCAGCGGATCGACATCCGGCGCCAGGGCCCAGGCCTCGGTCGTCTCGGCCGGCCGCATGGCATCGGAGACGAGGCGGCCGCGCGCCGCAAGCGGCGGCGGCGGGATCGCCAGCGTCTCGACATCGGCCCGCAGGATTCCGGCGCGGCCGAGCCACTGCTTGAGGCCATATTGCGGATGCCCCGGTGCGCCGACAGCACCGCCGCCGATGGCGTTCCAGGCCTCCTCGTCGAGGCCGAGATCGAGATCGGGCAGCACCACCGCGCCATTGCCGAGCCGGGCGATGGTGGCGAGCAGCTCCGCCGTCGCGGGAACCGAACCGGTCGAGCCTGCCGCCACCACGAGGCCCGGCGGCGGTGCGCTGCGCAGCCGCTCGGCCTCGGCCCGGATGAGGAGATCGCGCCGCGCCGCCGGATCGGCCAGCCCGTTCTCGGCGAGAAAGCCCGGCCAGGCCTCGCCGACGATCTTCAGGAAATCGAGCGTGATCTGCCAGTAGCGGGCAAGGTCCTCGGGCACGAGACGGTCGAGCGCCGAGAAGCTGAGCCCCGCTGCCGCCACGTCGTCGACGAGGCGGGCGAGATCGCCGGCAAGATGGAACGCATCGGCGGCCGAGGCCGGAATGGTGACGGGCGCCTCGGGGCTCTCGGCCAGCACCGCCTTGCGCAGCCGGTCGCCCCAGGCCCGCGTCAGCCGCGCCAGCACCAGCTGCCGGTCGAGCCGCGAGATCGCCGCCGGTAGCACGAGACGGTCGGCGGGATCCTCGACCGGCTGCAGGAGGAGATCATCCTCGTCGACATCGCCGATCGGCCGGATGACGGGGAGGATCGCGGCGCCGCCCAGCCGCTCGGCGAGCACGGCGCCGAGCGCGCGCGCCGCGCGGCGGTTGGGCAGGAAGATGCGGATATCGGCGAGTGCCAGCGGATCGGCGGCGAAATCTGGCACCGAGCCGAGCCGGCCGGCGAGCAGCGCGTCGGCGAGCGTCGGCAGGAACCGGGCGCCGGCGGGAATGGTGAAGACGCGCGCCCGCTCCGCCATCGGCTCAGGCAGCGCTCTCCGCCACCGAAAGCTCGGCCTCGCGGATCGCCTCCGGCGTTCCGACATGCAGCCAGATGCCGTCCATGCGCACGCCGAACAGGCGCCGCGCGGCGATGGCGCGGTCGAAGAGGAGATTGAGCGAGAAGGCGCCCTCGGGAAGGTCGGTGAAGAGCCGCGGCGACAGGATCGCGGCGCCGGAATAGACGAAGGGCGCAATGGTGCGCTCGGGCCGGCGCGACAGCCGGCCTTCCTTGTCCATCAGGAAATCGCCGGGGCCGTAATAGCCGATCGAGGCGACCGTCGGCGCCAGCATCAGCAGCGCATCCATCTCGGCGTCGTTCCAGCCGCCGGCCAGCCAGTCGAGATTGGGCCGCGGTCCCTCGATCCAGAAGCTGTCGGAATTCATGACATAGAACGGCTCGTTGCCGAGCAGCGGCAATGCCTTGGCGATACCGCCGCCCGTCTCCAGCAGCGCGCCGCGCTCGTCGGAGACGATCACCTTCGGCGCCTTGCGCTTCCTGACATGCACTTCGACGAGATCGGCGAGGTAGTGGACGTTCACCACCGCCTCCTCGACGCCGGCGCGGGCGAGACGGTCGAGCGCGCGGTCGATCATGGAGCGGCCGGCGACCTCGATCAGCGGCTTCGGCACGGTGGCGGTCACGGGGCGCATCCGCTTGCCGATACCGGCGGCCAGCACCATGGCGCGGCGCGGTCCTGCGGGCTTGCGGAACGGAATGGGGTCGGTCATCGCATTCTTCTTCTTGTCGGTTCGGGCGCCCGGATGGCGCCCGCGTCAATCGTCGAGCGGAAGGTGACGATCGTACCAGAGCGCCAGCGGTGACAGAACCTCATGGCGCAAATTCCGCATCAGATAGGCCTTTACCCGCGGAATGTGACGGAGATATTGGGGCCTTCCGAAGGCGGTGGCCAGCCGGGCGAAGCCGCCGAGGATCTTGGTGGTGCGCTGCGCCCCGGAAATGGCATAGGCCGCGGCGAAGGCATCGCCGTCGAAGGCACCCGCCGCCCGCCGCGCCGCGACATAGGCGTCGATCGTCGCCCATTCCAGCGCCTCGTCGACATCGACACGCACATCCTGGCCGAGCGATGCGAGATCATAAGCGCTGGCGCCGATCATCGCATCCTGGTGGTCGAGCACGCCGATCCGCTGGATGCCCGCCCGCTCCGGCAGCCAGAGGAGGTTCGGCGAGTGATAGTCGCGCAGGAGCCAGCTCTTCTCCGCCGCGTCGAACCGCGCGAAAAGGTCGGTCCAGATCGCGCGGAACGCCGTCTCCGCTTCCTCGTCCAGGGCTCGGCCGATCAGCGGCGCATACCAGCGCGGCAGGAGGTCGACCTCGATCAGGAAGGCGTCGCGGTCGAAATCGGGAATGCGGTAGTCGCCAAAGCCTGAAACGGGGAGTTCGACCGGCCGCGCCTCGCCATGGAGATGGGCGAGCAGCTCGGCCGCCGCCTGCCAGCGCTCCGGCTGCGGCACGCCGTCCGCGATGATGAAGGCGTCGCCGAGGTCTTCCAGCAGCAAGAGCCCCGACGGGATGTCGGCAGCGAGGATCTCCGGCGCCGAGATGCCGATGGCGCGAAGGCCCTCGTTCATGGCGACGAAGGGGAGGACGGTCGTCGCGCGATGGGCGACATCGTCATAGCTGCGCCCGTCCCAGACCGGCGGCCCCGGCAGCCGGTCGCGCGCATCCATCAGCACCGCGCGCGTCCCGTCGGCGCGCAGGATGCGCTCATAGCTGCGGCCCGAGGCGTCACCGGCGAGGTGAGCGCGACGGGCGTCGCCGAAGCCCGCCTCCTCCAGGAACCGGGTGATGCCGGCAAGGCGCGCCAGCCGCTCCGGCCAGCCGCCGCCGCCCGAGAGAGAGGCGCAGCGGCCCTCGCCATCGATATCGAGACGGATCGTCAGCGCGGAGGCGGGAATCCGGCTCCCGCCGCGCTCCGGCCACTCGATCAGAACGGCGCCGTCGGCGACCGCCTCGTCGAAGCCGATCTCGTCGAACTCGTCCGCCGAGCCGAGGCGATAGAGATCGAAATGGGCGATCGGCACGCGGCCCGGATAAGTCTGCACGATGGTGAAGGTCGGGCTCGGCACTTCGAGCGCCGGATCGCCGGCGACGGCGCGGATCAGCGCCCGGGCGAGCGTCGTCTTGCCGGCGCCGAGATCGCCCTCGAGCGCGATGACGTCGCCCGAGGCGAGCCTCGTCGCCAGCGCCTCGGCGAGGCGGAGGGTCGCGGCCTCGTCGGCGAGCATCAAGACCAGCGGCGCGTCGCTCATTCCGCGGCGATGTCGAGCGCGTCGGGCCGGATCGGCAGGCGGACGGTCACCTTGGTGCCGCGGCCCAATTCGGAGACGATGGAGACGCTGCCGCCATGCAGCTCGACGAAGCTGCGCACGATGGCGAGGCCGAGACCGGCGCCGCCGCGCGCCGAGCCCGAGGCGCGGCTCTCGAAGCGCTCGAAGACGGAGGCGATGAAGTCTGCCGGGATGCCCGGCCCCTCGTCAGAGACCGTGAACTCGATCATGTCGCCGGCGCGCCGCGCCGCGAGGCGGATGGTGGCGCCGGCCGGCGAGAAGCCGACGGCATTCGAGAGCAGGTTGTAGAGGATCTGGCGGATGCGCTTCTCGTCGGCGACGAAGCTGCCGAGATCGGCGGGCAGGCGCGTTTCCAGCTTCAGCCGCGATTCCCGCAGCCGGTCGCGCACGCCCTCGGTGGCGGCGGCGACGGTGTCAGCGACATTCACCTCGCCGAGATCGAGCGTGATGATGCCGGCATCGACGGTGGCGAGGTCGAGGATGTCGTTGACGATCGCAAGCAGCGAGCCGCTCGAGGAAAGGATATAGCCGGTATATTCGCGCTGCTTGTCGTTGAGCGGACCGACCGTCACGTCGGCGAGCAGCTGGGCGAAGCCGATGATGTTGGTGAGCGGCGAGCGCAGCTCATAGGACACATGCTGGATGAAGGCGTTCTTGAGCCCGTCCGCCGCTTCGAGCGCCTCGTTGCGATCGGTCAGCGCGCGCTCGACCTGCACGGTGTCGGTGACATCAACGAAGGTCACCATGGTCTGCCCGTTCGGCAGCGGCACCATCGCGTAGTCGATGACGCGCCGGTCATGGCGCTCCATGCGGCCATGGAAGCCCGAGCGACGCTCGCCGAGGCCGACGACTTCCGCGGTGAAGCGCGCCCATTCCTCGGCGCCGTCCGTCTCGGCGCTGCAGGCCCGCGCGATGTCGCCGACATGCGGCCGTCCGGCCAGCATCGCCGGATCGAGCCGCCAGATGCGCGCGAAAGCGGGGTTGTGCAGGCGGAGCCGCCCGTCCGAGCCGAACACCGCCACGCCCTCGGCGAGATTGTCGAGCGTCTCGCCCTGAACCTGGATCAGCGCGTTGTAGCGGCTTTCGAGATCGAGCCGCTCGGTGACGTTCTCGTAGATCCACGTCATGCCGCCCTGCGGATGCGGGTTGGCGATGACGCGCAGCGTCTGCCCGTCCGGCAGATGCCACCAGAACTCGCGGGCATCGACCGACTGATAGGCGGCGAAGAGTTCCTTGCGCCAGCTCTTGAAATCGACCTGCTCGGGCAGGCGGCGGCCGGCGCGCATCCGCTCCAGCACGGCGCTCTCGTCCGGCTGCTGGTCGAGGAAGGAGGCCTCGAGGCCGAAAAGCTGGCGGAAGGCGGCGTTGTAGGAGCGCAGCCGGTGATCCGGACCGAACACGGCGACCGCCGTCGCCAGCTGGTCCAGCGTGCGGGCATGGAACTCGACGAGACGCTTCATCTGCGCCTGCAGCGCCTCGATCTCGGTCGCGTCGGTCGCGAGCCCGGCGCTGCCAGCTTCGGAGGCCACGTCGACGACGTCGAACATGCGCCGTTCGCCGGCGACGACCAGCGGCAGGCGGCGGCCGAAATCGCGCCCCTCGGCATGGGCGCGGGCGATCGCCTGGCGGCCGGCGGTATCGACGAGTTCGAGCCGGCGACGCAGCGCATCCTCGAGGCCATTCGCCTCGACGGCGCTGAGATAGGCGGCATTGGCCCATTGCAGGGCGCCATCGCGATCGCGGATCCAGCAGGGCAGCGGCGCGGCCTCGATCAGCGCGCGCATCGCGGCGACGTCGTGGCTCAGCCGGCGATGGCGCGCGTCGAGCTCGGCCAGTGCCAGACGGTCGCCGGAGAGATCGCGGAAACGGGCCACGGCGCGGCCGGCGGCGGTGCGCCCGGCTGCCTCGACGAAGCTGCCATTCGCCGTTTCGAGGGCGAGAGTGAAGGTCTCGCCGCGCCCGCGCAGCCGCTCCAGCGCGAGATCGAGGCGGCTCGCCGAGCTTCCCGTCAGCCAGGTGCCGAAGGCGAGGAAGGCCGCGCGCTCCTCGGGGGCGCCGCAGGCGCGCGGCAGCCGGCCCATCACGAGCGGCGGCTCTTCCGGGCCGCTCCAGGCGACAAGGCGCTGGTCGTCGGCATTGACGAGGGCTTCGGCGCGGTCGGCGGCGGCGCGGAGATCGGCAACGCGCAGCTGCGTCTCGGCGAGCGCCGCCTCGGCGCGGTCGCGCGCGCGGAGCAGCACCGCGATCGCCACGAGCGCGAAGATCAGCACGCCGAACACGGCGCTGAACGAGACGATGCGGTCGGGGGCGAGGAAGGCGGCCGTCAGCTCGCTGGCGACGGCGCCGCGTGCACCCGAGAGAACGAGTGCGGCGACAAGAATGACGAGCCTGGCGGCGGCCGGGCGGCGCGCGCCGGCCGGAATCCATCCCGATTTCCCGCTATGCCAAGGCAAAGACAGGTCCTTCCGCCAAGACGTGTTACCTGGGACGACCCGCCGCGACGCCTGACGCTACCCACCGGCGATGCGCTCGAATCACCCTAATGTAGCGGTTCGGGGAATCCTGAGGGAAGCCGCAGGCGACGAGAAAAGGGCCATGCGGTGCAACACCGCATGGCCCTGGACTGTCGCGCGGTCATGGTTAACCGGCGGTTAAGCGGCGCGGGGCGCCGCCCGCTCGCATCAGTAGCGGTAATGCTCCGGCTTGAACGGGCCGGTCTCCGAGACGCCGATATAGGCCGACTGCTTGTCGTTGAGCTTGGTCAGCTTGACGCCGATCTTGGCGAGGTGCAGCGCCGCGACCTTCTCGTCGAGGAATTTCGGCAGCGTGTAGACCTTCTTCTCGTAGACGCCGGGCTTGGTGAAGAGCTCGATCTGCGCCAGCGTCTGGTTGGTGAAGGAGGCCGACATCACGAAGCTCGGATGGCCCATGGCATTGCCGAGATTGACCAGACGGCCCTCGGAGAGAAGGATCACGCGCTTGCCGTCGGGGAACTCGATCTCGTCGACCTGCGGCTTGACCTTGTGCCACTTGTAGTTGCGCAGCGAGGAGACCTGAATCTCGCTGTCGAAATGGCCGATATTGCAGACGATGGCGCGATCCTTCATGGCGCGCACATGGTCGATCGTGATGACGTCGACATTGCCGGTCGCGGTGACGAAGATGTCGGCCTTGGGCGCCGCCTCTTCCATGGTCACGACCTCATAGCCCTCCATCGCCGCCTGCAGGGCGCAGATCGGATCGACTTCCGACACCATCACGCGGCAGCCGGCCTGGCGCAGCGAGGCGGCCGAGCCCTTGCCGACATCGCCGAAGCCGGCGACCATCGCGACCTTGCCGGCCATCATGACGTCGGTGCCGCGGCGGATGCCGTCGACCAGCGACTCGCGGCAGCCATAGAGATTGTCGAATTTCGACTTCGTCACCGAGTCGTTCACATTGATGGCCGGGAAGAGCAGCGTGCCCTTCTTCTGCATCTCGTAGAGCCGGTGCACGCCCGTCGTCGTCTCCTCGGTCACGCCGCGGATCGACTCGGCAAGCTTCGTGTACCAGCCGGGCTTGTGCTTCAGGCGGCGCTTGATGGCCGCGAAGAAGACCTCTTCCTCCTCGTTGCCGGGCGTGTCGAGGAAGGCGGTGTCGCCCCGCTCGGCGCGGAGGCCGAGATGGACCAGCGCCGTCGCGTCGCCGCCGTCGTCGAGAATCATGTTGGGAACGCCGCCATCCGCCCATTCGAAGATGCGGTGGGTGTATTCCCAGTAGTCCTCGAGGCTCTCGCCCTTGATGGCGAAGACCGGGGTGCCGCCATCGGCAATCGCCGCCGCGGCGTGGTCCTGGGTCGAATAGATGTTGCACGAGGCCCAGCGGACATCGGCGCCGAGCGCCTTCAGCGTCTCGATCAGCACGCCGGTCTGGATCGTCATGTGCAGCGAGCCGGCGATGCGCGCGCCCTTCAGCGGCTGCGACGGGCCGTATTCGGCCCGAAGGCTCATCAGCCCCGGCATCTCGACCTCGGCGATGTCGAGCTCGCGGCGGCCCCAATCGGCGAGACCGATATCCTTGATCGCGTAATCGTGCTGTTCGGCCATGGCCATCTCCAATGATCGTCGTGGCGCGCTTATAGCCGAGACGCCGCCTCCCGGCAATCAGGATATAAAGATGTCTTTATGTGATGGCAGCAGCGGCAAGTCCCCGATCTTCCCTTGTCCCGCTGGGAGAAAGGGAGGGCAGCCTACTCCTCCTCGCCGAACCGGTTGGCGACGAGGGCGGCGATGGCTTCAATCGCCTGTTCGGCGTCGGGGCCTTCGGCGGTGACGCGGATGGAGGAGCCGATGCCGGCGGCCAGCATCATCAGGCCCATGATCGAGGTGCCGCCGACCGTGTTCTGGTCCTTGGAGACCGTGATCGTCGCCTCGAAGCTGTCGGCAAGCTGCACGAATTTCGCCGAGGCGCGGGCATGCAGGCCGCGGCGGTTCACGATCGCCAGATCGCGGCAATAGTCTGCTTTGGTGTCGCTCCCCATCGTCTCCCCCGCCGAGCTGCCGCTGTTATTGACCCGCCAGAACCTGGCTCGCGACATTGATATATTTGCGGCCGGCCTCCTGCGCACCCTGTACGGCCATGGCGAGCGGTTTCTCGACGCGCACGCTCGCGAGCTTGACCAGCATGGGCAGGTTGACGCCGGCGATCACCTCGATCCGGCCGGCCTCCATGACCGAGATGGCGAGATTGGACGGGGTGCCGCCGAACATGTCGGTGAGCAGGATCACGCCCGAGCCGTCGTCGACGCTCTTCACGGCATCGACGATGTCCTGTCGGCGGCGTTCCATATCGTCCTCGGGGCCGATCGCGATCGTCTCGATCTGGCTCTGGCGCCCGACGACATGTTCGAGAGCGGCGCGGAACTCAATGGCGAGTTGGCCGTGGGTGACGAGGACGAGCCCGATCATGCCCTTGGTTACCTGTTGTTCTTGTTGCCCGGCCCGCGCCCGGCCAGCCGCCTTCCCCGTGGGTTGCCGATGAACCGAGCCTTCGGCAGCCCCTTCGAGAGCGGCCCCGCATCTTGACCGAACGATTCCGCAACGCAAGAAAAAAGCAAACGGCTCATTGCCGCAGTTCATCCATCGTTAACCGTGCGGCAGCCGGCGAGGAGCACGGCGCGGACGCGCGTTGCGCCGTCGAAATGGCCGATCGGCAGCATCAGCCGCGGGATTTCGACGCCGAGAAGCTGGGCGCGATCCTCCGAACGGTCCGGCATGCGCGGCACGGAACCCGCCTCTTCGAGATCGACCACCAGCCCGATTTCCTGCGCTGCAACATGGGGAAGCCGCACGATGCCATATCCGCGAATCTCGACGAGACCCGCCAACGCCTGCGGTGGCGAAGCGACGAGACGGCCATTGCCGATGCCAAGCACCGTCCGGTCGTCGGCGACGAGGCGGTTGCGGGCGCTGTCGGCGAGGATGAGGGCGAGGACGAGCGCGGACTTGCCGCTGCCCGACGGGCCGCGCACGAGAACGCCGGTCCCGTCGACGAAGGCGGCGCTGGCATGGATGGTGTCCGGCGCGAGGCCGGCGCTCACGCCGCCGCTCCCGGCAGGCGCACGGTGAAGCGGGCGCCGAGCACGACCGGCGCGTCGTCCTTCGCGGCGCGCGGCTTCAGCCGGTTCTCCGCCCAGATGCGGCCGCGATGCGCCTCGACGATCTGCCGCGAGATCGACAGCCCGAGGCCGGAATTCTGGCCGAAGGCCTCCTGCTCGGGGCGATCGGTATAGAAGCGCTCGAAGATGCGCTCCACCTGCTCGGCCCGGATGCCGGGGCCATCGTCCTCGACGACGATATCGACGGCGGCGCCGTTGCGGCGGAGCAGCACCCGCACGCCGCCATCCTTCGGCGTGAAGGAGCGGGCATTGTCGATGAGATTGGTGAAGACCTGGCCGAGCCGGCTGTCATGGCCGAGCACGACATAGGCGTCGTCCTGGTCGCTCTTCGCGACATCGAGCGTGATCTGCGGCCCGTCCGGCGCCGCGATCTCGCGCTGCACCTCGACGACCGCCTCGAGGATGCGGGCGACGTCGATCGGCACCGCGTCCTGGCGCGCCATTTCGGCATCGAGGCGCGAGGCGTCGGAAATGTCGCTGATCAGGCGGTCGAGACGGCGCACGTCGTGCTGGATGATCTCGGTGAGCCGCGCCTTGGAGGCCGGCGTCTTGGCGAGCGGCAGCGTCTCCACCGCGCTCCGGAGCGAGGTCAGCGGGTTCTTCAGCTCGTGGCTGACATCGGCGGCGAAGCTCTCGATCGCCTCGATGCGGTTATAGAGCGAAGCGGTCATCTCGCGCAGCGCCTGCGAGAGATGGCCGATCTCGTCGCGACGGGCCGAGAAATCGGGGATCTGCGGCCGCGAGGTGACGCCGCGCCGGACGCGGTCCGCCGCATCGGCGAGCCGGCGAAGGGGCGCGGCGATGGTGCCGGCGAGCAGGATCGACAGCACGACGACGACGCCGGCCGAGACGAGGAAGACGCGCACGATCGCCATGCGCTCGGCATGCACGATCTGGTCGATGTCGCCGCCCTGCGTCGACAAAAGCAGCACGCCGAGCACCGATCGGTAGCGCTGGATCGGCACCGCGACCGAGACGATGAGCTCGCCGCGCTCGGTGATGCGGACGATCGAGGACGGGCTCCCCTCCAGCGCCGTCGCGACCTCCGGATAGCCACGGCCGTTGAGGCCGCCGAGCTCGTGATAGATCGGCAGGTCGTCGCGCTGCAGATGCACCTTCACCCATTCCCAGATGCGGTCGAACAGCGCCGGCTCCTCGTCGGATTCGGCCGGCAGGTCGAAGCGCAGGATCTGGCCGCGCGAATAGAGATGGCGCGAATCGAGCACCGGGATGCCGTCGCGGTCATAGATGCGGGCGCGGGTGCGGGTCGGCGAGATCAGGCGGCGGAGGACCGGCGCGACCCGCTCGGGATTGATCGGGAAGTCGAGTCCCTCGATGGCGTTGGCGCCGGGCGTCATGCTCTCGCCGGCCTGCAACTCCAGCAGCTTGTCCGGATCGATGGTGATGTTGTTGGTCTCGACCGTCGCCGAGGCGGCGATCGCGCCGGCGATGATCTCGCCCTGCGTCAGGAGGCTCTCCAGCCGCGCGTCGATGAGGCCGGCGCGGAACTGGTTCAGATAGAGGATGCCGGAGACGAGGACGATCAGCGCCGCGAGGTTGAGGATGACGATGCGGCGCGTCAGGCTGGAGAAGGCATGCAGGCCGATCGAGCGCAGGAAGCGCGTCGCGAGCCGGCGCAGATGGCGGATGCGCACCCGCCGCGCCGCCCGGCGCGCCGGCGTCCCTTCCTCGATGCTGACGGTCATTCTCCCGTCCGAACCTGCGCGGCGCGCCGCGTCAGGCCTCCTTGAACCGGTAGCCGACGCCGTAGAGCGTCTCGATCATGTCGAAGTCGTCGTCGACCTGCTTGAACTTCTTGCGCAGCCGCTTGATGTGGCTGTCGATGGTCCGGTCGTCGACATAGACCTGGTCGTCATAGGCGGCGTCCATCAGGGCGTTGCGGCTCTTCACGACGCCCGGGCGCTGCGCCAGCGCATAGAGGATCAGGAATTCGGTGACCGTCAGCGTCACCGGCTGGCCGTTCCAGGTGCAGGTGTGGCGCTCCTGGTCCATCGACAGCGCGCCGCGATCGAGATTGCGCTGCTGATCCGGCACCTTGGCGTTCGGCGCGCCCTCGCGCGGCTGGAAGCGGCGGAGGACCGCCTTCACCCGCTCGACGAGGAGGCGCTGGGAGAACGGCTTCTTGATGAAGTCGTCGGCGCCCATCTTCAGGCCGAACAGTTCGTCGATCTCGTCGTCCTTCGAGGTCAGGAAGATGACGGGCAGGTCGGTGCGCTGGCGCAGGCGCCGCAGCAGTTCCATTCCGTCCATGCGCGGCATCTTGATGTCGAGGATCGCCAGATCCGGCTGCGACTGCTGGAACCCGTCGAGCGCCGAGGCGCCGTCGGTATAGGTCTGCACCCGGTAGCCTTCCGATTCGAGCGCAATCGACACGGAGGCGAGGATGTTGCGATCGTCATCGACGAGAGCAATCGTCGGCATAGGCGGGCTATCTCCCGAAGGTTGGCTTCCCGGCGCCGGCTTCGACTGTTGCCAGTCGATGCCTTGACCCGCGAAAGCGGCGACCCGCGTGTTAAGGTCGCAGGAATACGCGGAAAATATGGCGGCGAGCTTATCCCCTTTGCGGCCCGGACGCCATCGGGGGCTGGACAGTCGCCGCCTAAAACATGACTATTGCGCTCCGCTTTAGTTCCATGACCGCTGTTTCTGGAGAGACCGACAATGCCAGCCGATGCCGCGACCGACACGCCCGCCGCCGCTTCCTTCGAGCCCGTCGCGGCGGCCCGCGCGGTGATCGCCTCGGTCCGGACGGCAAGCCTCGCCACGCTGGCGGCCGACGGCGCGCCATTCGCCAGCCTCGTCAGCGTTGCGACCCTCCCCGACCTCTCGCCGGTGCTCTGGCTTTCCGATCTCGCTTTGCACAGCCGCAATCTGGCGGGCGACTCCCGCGCCTCTCTGCTCTTCGTCGCACCTGGCGGTGAGGGTGGCGATCCGCTGGCCGGCGCCCGTGTCACGCTGTCGGGCCGGATCGAGAAGACCGACGACGCGGCTGCGGAGCGGCGCTTCGAGGCGCTGCATGGCGCGCGGGGCCGGCCGCCCTTCGCCGATTTCAAGGCCTACCGGATGGAGGTCGCCTCGGCCCATCTCGTCGCCGGCTTCGGCCGCATCGTGACGCTCGGGCCGGAGCTGCTCGTCGATCTTTCCGGTGCGGACGGTCTCGTCGCCGGCGAGGCGATGGTCGTCGAGCACATGAATGACGACCACGCGGAAGCGATCGGTCTCTACGCGACGGTCCTGCTCGGGCTGCCGGCGTCTGACTGGCGGATGACGGGCTGCGATCCCGAAGGTGTCGACCTCGTCTCCGAACTCGGCCGGGCGCGCCTCCCCTTCCCGTCGCGCGCCACCACCGTCGCCGAGGCCGGCAGCCATCTCAAGCTCTGGGCGAAGACCGCGCGAAGCCGTCTCGCCGAGGCTCACAACTAGGCAATTGCTACGATCTCGGGCTTTCACCCAGGATGTTAAATAGTTCGGCATTCTAAATATAGTGATATATCAGGAGCGCGTTGCTTGGCCGCACCCCGCTGAACCGATTATATCAATCCAAAGCCCTTTGGATGACGACACTCTACTTGCAGCGGCGAGTATTGAGGCCCTAGGCTCGCGTCCGCCGGTACCCGTTGCCGGCCGGCGCGAGCGGCGCCGAAGCCCGGAGAGCGGCGCGGCAGAGAGCCGGCCGTCTGAGGAGATGTTCCCGTGAGCGAGACTGGTGTTCGCAACCCTTCCTTCGGCGCAGAGGCCTTCGGCCTGAAATGGCTGTCGGCGCTCTATTGGAACTTCGGCGCGCCGGAACTCTATGAGCAGGCGCTGCGCCGCGGCGAGGGCATCGTCACCGCCGATGGCGCGCTGGCGGTCGAGACCGGCAGCCATACCGGCCGCTCGCCGCAGGACAAGTTCATCCTGCGCGACGCCGAGACCGAAACAGCGATCTGGTGGGACAACAACAAGGGCGTCTCGCGCGAGAATTTCGACCGCCTGATGGCCGACATGCTGGCGCATGCCGCCAATCGCGAGCTCTTCGCGCAGGATCTTCATGCCGGCGCCGACGAGGCCGAGCGCGTCAATGTCCGCGTCTTCACCGAGAAGGCCTGGCATTCGCTGTTCATCCGCAATCTCCTGATCCGGCCGGCGCCGGAGGCGCTGCAGAGCTTCGTCCCGAAGCTGACCATCCTCGACATGCCGAGCTTCAGGGCGAGCGCGGAGCGCCACGGCGCCCGCACCGAGACGATGATCGCCTGCGACTTCTCGCGGGGCATCGTGCTGATCGCCGGCACCTCCTATGCCGGCGAGATGAAGAAGGCCGTCTTCACCTATCTGAACTACACGCTGCCGGCGAAGGGCGTCATGCCCATGCACTGCTCGGCCAATGTCGGACCGGCCGGCGACAGCGCGATCTTCTTCGGCCTCTCCGGCACCGGCAAGACGACGCTCTCCGCCGATCCGGCGCGCACGCTCATCGGCGACGACGAGCATGGCTGGGGGCCGAGCGGCATCTTCAATTTCGAGGGCGGCTGCTACGCCAAGACGATCAAGCTCTCCGCCGAGGCCGAGCCGGAGATCTATGCCACGACGAAGCGCTTCGGCACGGTGCTCGAGAATGTCGTCATCGACCCGGCGACGCGCCGGCCCGATTTCGACAGCGCCGCGAAGACCGAGAACACCCGCGCCGCCTATCCGCTCGACTTCATCTCCAATGCGAGCGCGACGGGAACGGCCGGCCATCCCAAGGCGATCGTCATGCTCACCGCCGATGCCTTCGGGGTCATGCCGCCGATTGCGCGGTTGACCCCGGCGCAGGCGATGTATCACTTCCTCTCCGGCTACACCGCCAAGGTCGCCGGCACCGAGAAGGGCGTGACGGAGCCGCAGGCAACCTTCTCGACCTGCTTCGGCGCGCCCTTCATGCCGCGCCATCCGGCCGAATATGGCAATCTCCTGCGCGCGCTCATCGCCGAGCACGGCGTTTCCTGCTGGCTGGTCAATACCGGCTGGACGGGCGGCGCCTTCGGCACCGGCCGCCGCATGCCGATCAAGGCGACCCGCACGCTGCTCACCGCCGCGCTGACCGGATCGCTCGACGGCGCGCGCTTCTATACCGACCGCAATTTCGGCTTCCAGGTGCCGACCGATGTTGCCGGCGTCGAGCCGCATCTCCTGCATCCGCGCAAGACCTGGCAGGACAAGGCCGGCTACGACGCGCAGGCAGCCCGCCTCGTCGGCATGTTCGTGAAGAACTTCGAGAAGTTCGAGCGCCATGTCGACAAGGAAGTCGTCGACGCCGCCCCGGGCATGGTGGCGTAGGGGACAGTGATCGGAGCGGCCGCCGAGAGGCGCGCCGCTTCCCTATGGCGACCGACGCTTGATATCAGCCAGCATAGCCTCGATCGCTGGCCGGAGCCGCGGCAGGTGGTGCGTCGCGATCTCCCACATGTCATGCGGGTCGATGCGGTAATACTCGTGTCGCAGCAGGTTCCCGATGCGAATGATCGGCCTCCAGCCGACATCGGGATAGGCATCCCTCAGTTCGACGGGCAATTCCTTGGCGGCCTCGGAGACGATCTGCACCGCACGCTCGATGGCGCGCGTGAAGAGAAAGCTGTTCGCGACGTCCTCGAACTGGAGCCCCGCAACGACCTCCGCCACGCCGTCGATCTGCTCGAGGATGTGGCGGAGCCTTGCTTCAGGACGCTTCGCCGAAACCATCGTCAGAAAATCCGGATCGCTTCGTTCTCGATGGTCTCGCGGTACGCGGGAGCGATCGCGCCCCGCGTGCTGAAACCGACCTCCATGTCCGGCAGGGCCGCCTCGATGAGGTCGTAGGCTTCGGCATAGCGATCGAGCCCGAACCGCTCCGGCTCGGCGTCGGCGAAGAGGTCCACGTCGGACCCGGGCCTGGCTTCGTCGCGTGCGCGCGATCCGAACAGGAACAGAGCGGCGACCCCGTGCGCGCGGAGCTGCGGCTCGATCTGGTGCAGGCGCTGGATGAGGTCGGAGCGGTCCATGCCCCGAAGATAGGCGGCAAGGCCCCACCCCGCAACGAAAAGGCCCGGCGATCGCTCGCCGGGCCTTCGTTCTTTCGTGAGGAGAGGCTGCGCCTGTTACTGCGCGTCGGCCTCGGCCGTCTCGGCCTTCTCCTGCTTGATCTCCTGGCCGGTCGCCTGATCGACGATCTTCATCGAGAGGCGGACCTTGCCGCGCTCGTCGAAGCCGAGCAGCTTGACCCAGACCTTGTCGCCTTCCTTCACGACGTCCTGCGTCTTGGCCACGCGCTTGTCGGAAAGCTGCGAGATATGGACGAGGCCGTCGCGGGCGCCGAAGAAGTTGACGAAGGCGCCGAAATCGACGGCCTTCACCACGGTGCCCTGATAGATGGCGCCGACTTCCGGCTCCGCGGCGATGCCCTTGATCCAGTTCAGCGCGGCGGTGATCGCCTTGCCGTCGGTCGAGGCCACCTTGACGGTGCCGTCGTCCGAGATGTCGATCTTGGCGCCGGTCTTCTCCACGATCTCGCTGATGACCTTGCCGCCCGAACCGATGACTTCGCGGATCTTGTCGGTCGGGATCTGGATGACCTCGATGCGCGGGGCATGCTCGCCGAGCGACGGGCGGGCCGTCGTCAGCGCCTTGGCCATCTCGCCGAGGATATGCGCGCGGCCACCCTTCGCCTGCTCGAGGGCGACCTTCATGATCTCCTCGGTGATGCCGGCGATCTTGATGTCCATCTGCAGCGAGGTGACGCCTTCGGCGGTACCGGCCACCTTGAAGTCCATGTCGCCGAGATGATCCTCGTCGCCGAGGATGTCGGAGAGCACCGCGTAGCGCTCACCCTCGAGGATGAGGCCCATGGCGATGCCCGCCACCGGACGCTTCAGCGGCACGCCGGCATCCATGAGCGAGAGCGAGGTGCCGCACACGGTCGCCATGGACGAGGAACCGTTCGACTCGGTGATCTCCGAGACGACGCGGATCGTGTAGGGGAACTCGTGGTGCTTCGGCAGCATCGGGCGGACGGCGCGCCAGGCGAGCTTGCCGTGGCCGATCTCGCGGCGGCCGGGCGAACCCATGCGGCCGGTCTCGCCGACCGAATAGGGCGGGAAGTTGTAGTGCAGCAGGAAGGTCTCCTTGTAGGTGCCTTCCAGCGCGTCGATGAACTGCTCGTCGTCACCGGTGCCGAGCGTCGCGACGACCAGCGCCTGCGTCTCGCCGCGGGTGAACAGCGCCGAACCATGGGCGCGCGGCAGCGTGCCGACCTCGGCCACGATCGGGCGAACCGTCACGAGGTCGCGGCCGTCGATGCGGCTGCCGGTGTCGAGGATGTTCCAGCGGACGATCTTGGCCTGCAGTTCCTTGAAGACCGCGCCAACCTTCTCCTTGTCGAAGCGCGGCTCGGCGCCTTCGGGGAAGAAGTGCACCATCACCTTCGCCTTGACGGCGTCGACGGCGGCGTAGCGCTCCTGCTTGACCGTGTTGCGGTAGGCGGCGCGCAGCTCCTGCTCGGCGATGCCGAGCATCTCCTCCTCGATCGCCGAGAGATCGGGCGCCTCGAAGGCGCGCGGCTCCTTGGCGGCCTTCTCGGCCAACTGGATGATCGCGTCGATCACGGGCTGGAAGCCGGCATGGCCGAACATGACCGCGCCGAGCATCGTCTCCTCGGAGAGCTCCTGCGCTTCGGATTCGACCATCAGCACGGCGTCGGTGGTGCCGGCGACGACGAGGTCGAGCTTCGAGCCCTCATACTGGTCGAGGGTCGGGTTGAGCACGAAGGCGCCATCGACGAGGCCGACGCGCGCGCCGCCGACCGGGCCGAGGAACGGCACGCCGGAGAGCGTCAGCGCGGCCGAGGCGGCCACCATCGCGACGATGTCGGGATCGTTCTCGAGGTCATGGCTGAGGACGGTCGCGATGACCTGCGTCTCGCAGCGGAAGCCTTCCGGGAACAGCGGGCGGATCGGGCGGTCGATCAGGCGGGAGACCAGCGTCTCCTTCTCGGTCGGACGGCCCTCGCGCTTGAAATAGCCGCCCGGGATCTTGCCGGCCGCGAAGGTCTTTTCCTGGTAGTTGACCGTCAGCGGGAAGAAGTCGATGCCGGGCTTCGGCGACTTGGCGGCGACGACGGTCGCCAGAACGCTGGTCTCGCCATAGGTGGCGAGCACGGCGCCGTCGGCCTGGCGGGCGATGCGGCCGGTCTCAAGGACGAGCTTGCGCCCGGCCCAGTCGATCTCGACCTTCTGAATGTCGAACATGAATGGTCCTTTCCGCCGCCGATGCGTCGGAGGAGCCATGGACAAGACGGCGAGAGGCTCTTTTCGAAAGCCTCCGGCGATCCTGCCATGGCTCGGGCGTACATCGCGGCCCAAACTTGCGACGGCCCCATGCCATCGCGCGGGTGTGGCGCGGCAGATATCCGCCGCGCCGTTTTGTCTGCGTGGTCCGGAACGGGCTCTGCCCGCCCCGCTCAGCGACGCAGGCCGAGGCGCTCGATGAGCGACTTGTAGCGCTGCTCGTCGACCTTCTTGACATAGTCGAGAAGGCTGCGGCGCTGGCTGACGAGCTTCAGCAGGCCACGGCGGGAATGGTTGTCCTTGCCATGGGTCTTGAAGTGCTCGGTCAGGTTGGCGATCCGCTCCGAGAGAACGGCGACCTGCACTTCCGGCGAACCCGTATCCGTCGGGGTCGTCGCATATTCCTTGATCAGTTCCTGCTTGCGCGCAGCGGTGATCGACATCGGGTCATCCTTTCCGAAAATGAACAATCCGGGACCTTGGCCCGGTTCTCCCGGCGCGGACCTTCGTCACGCGCCGCGCCCGCCGGATGAGGTGGCCTGTGCCGGGATGTCGTCCAGCACGGTCGCCGCTCCATAGGGCTTCGCCCTGAGGGCCGTCCGGCCGTCAGGGCGCGGGCGACATATGCCCGAAGACGCCGCCAATGACCAGCGGAAAGTTTCCTGAAGGCGTCGCCACGCCTTTCAACCGCCCACGAAGACGCGCAGCGGATGGAAGGATCCCTGCTCGACCGAGCCGATGGCGATAAGCGTTCCGGCCTGCGTTGCGAAGACCGTCTCGCCTTCGGGCGGGGCGTCGCGGCCGCGCAGGATGAAGGGCTGGCCGTTGCGCAGCCGCGCCGCCTCGGCCTCGCCGACGCGGATCTCGCGCATGTCGAAAAGCGCCGTCTCGACGGGCGCCAGCAGCGGGTCGCAGGCCTCGATGCCGTCCTCATGCGCGGCGCGCAGCGCGTCGAGCGTCACCATCGACGCCTCGTCGAACGGCCCGACGAGAAGACGGCGCAGGCGGACGACATGGCCGCGCGTTCCGAGCGCCCGGCCCATGTCGCGGGCGAGGGCGCGCACATAGGTGCCCTTGCCGCATTCGGCGGCGAAGATGGCGGTGTGCTCGTCCGGCATGCCGACGAGATCGAGCCGGTGAACCTCGATCGGCCGCGACTCCAGCACCACCTCCTCGCCGTCGCGGGCAAGGTCATAGGCGCGCTCGCCATCGACCTTGATGGCCGAGAAGGCGGGCGGCACCTGCATGATCGTGCCGGTGAAGTCGGGCAGCAGCGCCTCGATCGCGGCGCGGTCCGGGCGCGCATCCGAGCGGGCGACGGTGGCGCCCTCGGCGTCGTCGGTCTCCGTTTCCTCGCCCCAACGGACGGTGAAACCGTAGATCTTGCGGCCGTCCATGACATAGGGAACGGTCTTGGTCGCCTCGCCGAGCGCGATCGGCAGGAGGCCGGTCGCCAACGGATCGAGCGTGCCGGCATGGCCGGCCTTCTGCGCGCCATAGAGGCGCTTCACGACCGAGACGGCCTGCGTCGAGGTCATGCCGAGCGGCTTGTCGAGGATCAGCCAGCCGGAAACCGGCCGCCCCTTCTTCTGGCGCTGGCCCATGATCGGGAGTGTGCTCCTGTCTCAGCCCTGGCGCGTCTCGTCCGCGCCGTCGTCATCGCCGTCCCCGTCCTCGGCGGCGGCCTCGACATCGTGGCGGACGACGGGATCGGAGCGCAGCAGCGCATCGATGCGCGAGCCTTCCTCGAACGAGGTATCGACGCGGAAGCGCAGGTCGGGCGCAAATTTCATGTTGATACGATGCGCGACCTCGCCGCGCAGGAAGCGGCGGTGGCGGTCGAGCGCGGCGACGACGCCGTCGGCGTTCTGGCCGCCGAGCGGCATCACATAGGCGGTCGCGATCTTGAGATCGGGCGAGAGCCGCACCTCGGGGATCGTCACGACGACGCGCTCGAGCTCGGGTTCGCGCAGTTCGCCACGCGCAAGGATCTCGGCGAGGGCGTGACGCACGAGCTCGCCGACGCGCAGCTGGCGCTGACCGGGCGTGCCGATCTTCTTGCCGTTGGAAGCCGTTCTGGCCATGGGAACCTCAGCAATCGGGCCGCGAGCACCTCGTGCGAGGCGCTCTCAGCGGTCCATCTTGGCCCGCGTCACGGCTAGGTCGGTCGCCCGGCATTCCGGGACGGCGGCCATAAAACGGGGCCATGAAGCGCGACCATGAAACAAAGCCGGCCGGGCGAGCCCGGCCGTGCCGTTGATGGAAGCGACCGCCTTACAGCGAGCGCTTGATCTCCTCGACGCGGTAACACTCGATGATGTCGCCCGCGCGCATGTCCTCGTAGCGCTCGAAGGCCATGCCGCATTCCTGGCCGGCCGGCACTTCCTTGACCTCGTCCTTGAAGCGCTTGAGCGTCGAGAGCTTGCCCTCGTGGATGACCACGTTGTCGCGGATGAGGCGGACATTGGCGCCGCGCTCGACCGTGCCGTCGGTGACGCGGCAGCCCGCGACCTTGCCGACCTTGGTGATGTTGAAGATCTCGAGGATCTCCGCATTGCCGAGCATGGTCTCGCGCCGTTCCGGCGTCAGCAGGCCGGACATCGCCGCCTTCACGTCGTCCACGAGATCGTAGATGACGTTGTAGTAGCGGATCTCGATGCCGTCCCGATCGGCCACGTCGCGCGCCTGCTTGTTGGCACGGACATTGAAGCCGATGATCGCGGCGTTCGAAGCGGCGGCCAGCGTGACGTCGGACTCGGTGACGCCGCCGACGCCGGCATGCAGGATGCGTGCGACGACTTCCGAGGTGCCGAGCGCATCCAGCGCGCCGATGATCGCCTCGACGGAACCCTGCACGTCACCCTTGATGACGAGCGGGAATTCCTTGAGGCCGGCGCTCTGGCGCTGGCTCATCATTTCGGCGAGCGAGCCGCGCGCCGATGTCTGGCGGGCCACGGCCTTCTCGCGCTTCTGACGGGCGCGGTAATCGGCGATCTCGCGCGCACGGGACTCGTTCTCGACGACCGCAAAACGGTCGCCGGCCTCGGGCGCGCTCTGGAAGCCGAGCACCTCGACGGGCATCGACGGCGGCGCCTCCGACACGGTCTTGCCGTGGTCGTCGACGAGCGCGCGGACGCGGCCCCATTCGGAACCCGCGACGATGATGTCGCCGGGATGCAGCGTGCCGCCCTGGACGAGCACCGTCGCGACCGGGCCGCGGCCCTTGTCGAGCTTGGCCTCGATGACGACGCCATCGGCGACGCGGCGCGGATCGGCCTTGAGGTCGAGCACTTCGGCCTGCAGCAGCACGGTCTCGAGCAACCGGTCGAGATTGGCGCCCGTCTTGGCCGAGACCTCGACGTCGAGCGTCTCGCCGCCCATGGATTCGACGAACACCTCGTGCTGGAGGAGTTCGGTGCGCACCCGGTTCGGATCGGCGTCCGGCTTGTCGATCTTGTTGATCGCCACGATGATCGGCACACCCGCGGCGCGGGCGTGATGGATCGCCTCGATCGTCTGCGGCATCACGCCGTCATCGGCCGCCACCACGAGGATGACGACGTCGGTGGCGCGGGCGCCGCGCTGGCGCATCGCCGTGAAGGCGGCGTGGCCGGGCGTGTCGATGAAGGTGATCTTCTGACCGTCCTGCTCGACCTGGTAGGCGCCGATATGCTGCGTGATGCCGCCGGCCTCGCCGGAGACGACGTTGGTCTTGCGGATCGCGTCGAGCAGCGAGGTCTTGCCGTGGTCGACATGGCCCATGATCGTGACGACCGGCGGACGCGAGACGAGCTCGGACTCGGCGTCCTGGCGGTCGAACAGACCTTCCTCGACGTCCGACTCCGCGACGCGGCGCACGGTGTGGCCCATGTCCTCGGCGATGATCTGCGCCATGTCCGCGTCGATCACGTCGGTCGCCTTCAGGAGCTGGCCCTGCTTCATCAGGAACTTGATGACGTCGACGGCACGCTCAGACATGCGGTTGGCGAGATCGCCGATGGTGATCGTCTCGGGGATGACCACCTCACGCGAGATCTTCTCGCGCGGACC
This sequence comes from Allobosea sp., assembly GCA_017307955.1. Lineage (GTDB taxonomy): Bacteria > Pseudomonadota > Alphaproteobacteria > Rhizobiales > Kaistiaceae > Kaistia. The sequence goes on from JAFKFV010000008.1 coordinate 73,004, forward strand.
CTGCGCCATGAGGCGGGCCCGCTCACGCTCGCGGCGGCGGCGGACCGAGGCGAGCGAACGCTCGCGCTCGGAATCGTCCAGCGCGTTGGAAAGCGTCAGGCGGCCGCGCGGCTTGCCGTCGTCCTTCTTGACCGGCTTCGGATCGATTGCCTTCGGACGCTTGGCCGTCGAAGGACGCAGACCGCCGGAGCGATCCTCCTCCTCGTCGGCGCGCGCCGGGGCGCGGGCGCCAGCGCCGGGAGCGGCGGTGCGGGCACCGGGCTTCTCGGCAGCGTCGGGGGCGCGCTCGCCGGCGGGGCGGGCGGCCGGGGTCGCGGCACGGGGCTTCTCCTCGCCGAGACGGCGGCGGGCCGCTTCCTCGGCGCGTTCCTTGACGGCGGCCTCGGCGGCGCGGCGGGCGTCTTCCTCGGCCTGGCGCTTGGCGGCTTCCTCGCGCTCCTTGGCGAGACGCGCCTCCTCGATGACGCGGCGCTTGGCGTCTTCCTCGGCCTGGCGGCGCTCTTCGGCATCGCGGACACGGGCGTCAGCGAGCGCCCGGGCGCGGGCGTCCAGCTCGTCGGAGGAGAGCTGACGCAGGACCATGCCGGAGCGCTGCGGCTGGGACCGCGTCGACTGCGACGGCGCGGCGGGCGTCGGCCTTGCCTGCGTGTTGGACTGGATGGTGCGGGTCTGCGAGGCCTGCGGCTGCGCCGGACGGGCCGGCTGCTGCGGAGCGGGCGCGGCCGGACGGGCGGCGGGAGCCGACGCGGCGGGGGCCGCGGCCTGCGGCCCGTCGCTCTTGCCCGGGATCATCACCCGCTTCTTCTTCTCCACGACGACGGTGTTCGTGCGCCCATGCGAGAAGCTCTGCCTGACGGTGCCGCGCTCGAGGTCACGGCCCTTGAGGCTCAGCGTCTTCTTCGCGCCGCCAAGATCCTTGTCGCCGCTATTGCTCGTATCGTTCATTCGGTCATCAGTCCTGCGGGTCTCGCGCCCTGTCACGGCGCATCTTCTCGGGCACTTCCGGCAATTCGCTTGTCGGGCCGTCGATCTGGTTCAAATCGTGGCCAGGGCCGATGCCAAGGTCACCGTCGCCAACGCCGACAGGCCCGTCTTCTCCCAGAAAACGGGCGAGCGCGGCGACACGCTCCATGACATTCTCGCTCGCTCGGCCGGCGAGCAGTGCAGCATGTATCACATTTGTCCGCCCCAATGCCAAATCCAATTGTTCGGATCGGAAGATACGGACAATCGGCACGGCATCGGAACGTCCGTGGCGGCGCCTGAGCGCCGCCGCGATTTTCGCGCGGCCATCCTCGGCCGCCTCGCGTGCCTGCAGCACGCCGGCGACGCCGCCCTTGGCGATCGCCGCCTCAACCTTGGTGAAGCCGGCGACGATCTCGCCGGCCTTGCGGGCGAAGGACAGCGCCTGAACGGCTCCATCCTCCAGAAGCCCCGCCACGCGATCGGCAAGGCCGGGCTCGACGGTCACCGCCGTCTTGAAGCCGCGCGCGAACAGGCGCTTGCGCTCGGCGGCGTCCACCATCTCGCGACGGGCCGTCACCCAGACGCCGCGTCCGGGAAGACGGCGGCGCAGATCCGGAACGACCCGACCCTCGGGGTCGAGCACGAAACGGATGAGCTGGTCCGACGGCATCGCCAGCCGCGACACGACGCAGCTCCGGATCGTCGGTTCCCGCCGTCGCGCCATTATCCGTGCGCCCGTGGCCGCTCGTTCGGTCAGGCCTCGGTCTCCTCGGCTTCTTCCTCGGTCTCGGCCGCGGCCTCCTCCTCGGTGATCCAGCCGACCTTGACGCGGGCCGTCATGATCATGCGCTCGGCATCGGCGCGCGACAGCCCGAACTTGTCGAGCAGGCCGCCATGGCGCTTCGTCTCGCCCTCGCCGCGCTCCGCCCAGCCGACCAGGTCGTCTGGAACATAGCCGGCGAAGTCCTCGACGGTCTTGATGCCGTCCTTGCCGAGTGCCACCAGCATCGAGCTGGTCATGCCCGGCAGTTCCTTCAATTCGTCGGCGACGCCGAGCGTCTTGCGCTCCTCGTCATGCTCCGCCTCGATGCGCTCGAGATAGTCGCGGGCGCGCTGCTGCAGCTCGGCCGCCGTCTCCTCGTCGAAGCCCTCGATCGAGGCGAGCTCGTCGGGTTCGACAAAGGCGATTTCCTCGAGGGAGGCGAAGCCTTCCGAGGCGAGCAGCTGGCCGACCACCTCGTCGGCGTCGAGCGCCGTGTTGAAAAGTGTAGAACGCTCTTGAAATTCTTTCTGGCGGCGTTCGGATTCTTCCTGCTCGGTGAGGATGTCGATGTCCCAGCCGGTCAGCTGCGAGGCGAGGCGGACATTCTGGCCGCGACGGCCGATCGCAAGCGACAGTTGGTCATCGGGGACCACGACTTCAATACGCTCGGCCTCCTCGTCGAGCACGACCTTGGCGACTTCCGCCGGCTGCAGGCCGTTGACGATGAAGGTCGCCGGATCGGCCGACCACGGAATGATGTCGATCTTCTCGCCCTGCAGTTCGTTCACGACCGCCTGGACGCGGCTGCCGCGCATGCCGACGCAGGCGCCGACCGGATCGATGGAGCCGTCGCGCGAGATGACGGCCATCTTGGCGCGCGAGCCCGGATCGCGGGCAACGGCCTTCACCTCGATGATGCCGTCATAGATTTCCGGCACTTCCTGCGCGAAGAGCTTCGCCATGAACTGCGGATGCGTGCGCGACAGGAAGATCTGCGGTCCGCGCTGCTCGCGGCGCACGTCGTAGACATAGGACCGGATACGGTCGCCGTAACGGAAGGTCTCGCGCGGAATCAGTTCATCGCGCCGCACGATACCTTCGCCGCGGCCGAGATCGACGATCACATTGCCATATTCGACGCGCTTGACCTGGCCGTTGACGATCTCGCCGATGCGGTCCTTGTACTCGTCGAACTGCCGGTCACGCTCGGCCTCGCGCACCTTCTGCACGATAACCTGCTTGGCCGACTGCGCGGCGATGCGGCCGAAATCCATCGGCGGCAGCGGCTCGGCGATATAGTCGCCGACGCGGGCGGCCGGGTTCTGGTCGGTCGCAAGCTCCAGCGCGATCTCGGTCGCCGGGTTCTCGACCTGCTCGACCACCTGCAGCAGCCGCTGGAGGCGGATCTCGCCGGTCTTCGGATTGATCTCGGCGCGGACATCGGTCTCGGAGCCGTAGCGCGAGCGCGCGGCCTTCTGGATCGCGTCTTCCATCGCCGCGATGACGATCTGCCGGTCGATCACCTTCTCGCGGGCGACCGCGTCGGCGATCTGCAAGAGCTCGAGCCGGTTGGCGCTGACTGCCATCGTCTGTCTCCACTGTTCTCGTTGGACGGTCGCGCGCCTCAGGCGTCCGCGGTTCCGTCGGTCACATCGTCGATATCGGTGCCGTCGCCGTCGGCGAGGGCCTTCTGGTTGCGCAGCGCGTCGTCGATGAGCGCGTCGGTGAGGACGAGCTTGGCATCGCCGATGAGCGAAAGCGGCAGGGTCACGCGATCCGGCGCGCCGGCGGGCGCGTCCTCGAGCTTCAGCCCCGTGGCATCGCCCTCGAGACCGGTCAGCGTGCCGCGGAAGCGGCGGCGCCCCTCGATCGGCTGCGATGTCTCGATGCGGGCGACATGGCCGGCCCAGCGCTCGAAATCCGACCGCCGCACCAGCGGCCGGTCGATGCCGGGCGAGGAAACTTCGAGGTGATAGGCCTCGGAGACGGGATCCTCGACATCGAGGGCCGGCGACACGTTGCGGCTGATCGCTTCGCAGTCGTCCACGGCCATGGTGCCGTCCGGCCGCTCGGCCATGATCTGCACGGTCATGCCGTTGCGGCGCGAGGATTTCACCCGCACCAGACGGTAGCCGAGATCGACAATGATCGGCTCGACGATCGCCGCGATGCGCGCGTCGATGCCAGTCTCGACGACGAGGCGGGCGTCATTCTCTGTTTCTGGCTCGGCCAAGGCTGTCCGTCCGAACGGTTCGGCCGGCGATGAGGGCGAAGTCCGCGCTGCAATGCGCTTCTTGCAAGGGGCTTCGCGAGCGGGCCGCGAAGCCCACTCCTCAACGATCCGGTCGTTTGAGATGAATGCAAGCCCTATAGGCCCGAAGGCCGCGGAATGCAAGCTTCGTCGTCGGAGACGGGTTGCCGGACCGTGGCGGCGGTGCAACCGCTCGGCTTTATTTCGATTGCTTCCGGCCGTGGCAATACATTGCTAAGGAGCCTCTCGACACCTTCGCCGTTGTTCGATCCCGAACGTCCTCACCCGGTGCCGCGTCCCATGAAATCCATCGCCCTGCGCCTTGCCGCCTTCTTCGTGCTGACCGCCGCCTCGAGCTCACTGCTCGCCCTGCCCTATCTCGTCGGCAACTGACCGGCGCGCGAGCGGATCAGCGGCGGCGGAACGTCAGATAGGTTCCCCGCCGCCCCTCGCGGATCGCCTTCTGCTCATAGCGCGTCCCCGGCCAGCCGGGGAAAGGCTGCCGCCAGTCGTCGGCATCCATGGCCGTCCATTCGAAGTCAGCGCTGCGACCGATCGCGAGCAGCGTCCAGTCGACATAGGACGGGATATCGGAAGCGAAGCGGAAGAGGCCGCCCGCCGCCAGCACGCGGGCGATGCGCGCGAGATTGATGTCGGAGACGAAGCGGCGCTTCCAGTGGCGCCGCTTCGGCCAGGGATCGGGATAGAGCAGGTCGACGACGGCAAGGCTCGCCGGCGGCAGCCAGTCCAGCAGTTCGGCCGCGTCGCGATCAAAAAGCCGCAGATTGCCGCGCGGCGCCGCGTCGAGCGCCGCCGCCACCTTGGCCATGCCATTGACGAAGGGCTCGGCGCCGATGCGGCCGACCTCGGGCTGCTCAGCGGCGCGATGGAGCAGATGCTCGCCGCCGCCGAAGCCGATCTCCAGCGCCACTTGCTCGACCGGATCAGGGAACAGATCAGCAAGCCGCGCCGGCGACTGGGCGGCGAGATCAAGCGCATAGGCGTCCAGCCCGCGCGAGAGCGCCCCCGCCCGGGCCGGGCGGAGCGTGTGGCCCTTGCGGCGGCCGTAGAAGGAATCGCGCCGGCCGCCCTCGACGGGATCGGTCAAAGCGCGGCCGCGATCCGATCCGACAGGTCGGTCTTCTCCCAGGAGAAGCCGCCATCCGCCTCCGGCGCCCGGCCGAAATGGCCATAGGACGAGGTGCGGGCATAGATCGGGCGGTTGAGCTTCAGATGCTCGCGGATGCCGCGCGGCGAGAGGTCCATCACTTCGGCCAGCACGCGCTCGACCGCCGCCTCGGCGACCTTGCCCGTGCCATGCAGGTCGACATAGATCGACAGCGGCTGCGACACGCCGATGGCATAGGACAGCTGGATCGTGCAGCGCTCGGCCGCGCCGGAAGCGACGACGTTCTTGGCGAGATAGCGCGCGGCATAGGCGGCGGACCGATCGACCTTGGTCGGGTCCTTGCCCGAGAAGGCGCCGCCGCCATGCGGGGCCGCGCCGCCATAGGTGTCGACGATGATCTTGCGACCGGTGAGACCGGCATCGCCGTCGGGACCGCCGATCACGAACTTGCCGGTCGGGTTGACATGCCAGACGGTCGCCGGAGAGATCCAGCCCTCGGGCAGCGACTCGCGGATATAAGGCTCGACGATCGAGCGGACGTCATGCGACGACAGCCCGTCGACATGCTGCGTCGACAGCACGATCTGGGTCACGCCGACCGGCTTGCCGTTCTCGTAGCGGACGGTGACCTGGCTCTTGGCGTCGGGACCGAGCGAGAGCGTATCCTGTGAATGGCGGGCGTCGGCGAGGCGCTTCAGGATGCGGTGCGCATAGAAGATCGGCGCCGGCATGAGCTCGGGCGTCTCGGAACAGGCATAGCCGAACATGATGCCCTGGTCGCCGGCACCCTCGTCCTTGTTGCCGGCCGCGTCGACACCGACGGCGATGTCGGCCGACTGCGCGTGCAGCAGAACCTCGACATTCACCGTGTCCCAGTGGAACTTTTCCTGCTCGTAGCCGATGTCGCGGATCGCGCGGCGCGCGGCGTCAACCACGACTTCGGGGGTGATGCTGGCAGGTCCGCGGGTCTCTCCAGCTATGACCACGCGATTGGTCGTGGCGAGCGTCTCGCAGGCGACGCGAAGAACGCTCGGATCCCATCCCTGCTCCGGGCCGATGCGGAAGAACGTGTCCACCACTTCGTCGGAAATACGGTCGCAAACCTTGTCCGGATGACCTTCAGACACGGATTCGCTGGTGAAGAGATAGGATGTTCTGGACAATCGGGGCCCCCGCATCTTTTGCCGGGTCGCTGGCCCGGGGCGAATGTGGAAAGGTTTTTAATAGGATGGCGCGGGGGGTCAAGCGCAACTGCGGGCGTATGCGCAAATGCACGCCCGAGTGGAAAAAGATTCCAACGTCCGGCGCCGCCGCGCACGCGGCGCAGCGCCGGACGGGAAGAAAGCGCGTTTCAGTCCTCGGCTTCGTCGCCGGCGATGGTGCGGACGAGATCGACAACCTTGCGGCGCACGCGCGGATCCTTGATGCGGACGAAGGCGCGGTTGAGCTGCAGTCCTTCGGACGACGACAGGAAGTCCGTCACGAAGGCAGCCGGTCGCGACTCCTCGAATCCGACCTCCGTCGGCGCGCCGGGCGCATCCTCGAAGAAGAACGACACCGGAACCTGGAGCACGGAAGCGATATGCTGCAGACGGCTCGCGCCGATCCGGTTGGTCCCCTTTTCGTATTTCTGAATCTGCTGGAACGTGATGCCAAGGCTCTCTCCGAGCTTCTCCTGGCTCATGTTCTGCATCATGCGGCGCAGCCGGACCCGACCTCCCACATGAACATCGATGGGATTCGGTACTTTCTTATTGACCATCGAGGGCTCTCTTCTCCCGGAAATGCACAATTCGTTCCGGCGGCGAATATCAATTGTCGCTCGCAGAACTGATTCCAGTCTTTGCTGGACGGCTATGCTTCCGGCGCCATCCAACCGGCCCACGGCGCCAAAATGGCGGGCAACGTCCGGCCTGTCAATTCCGGGTTTTAGCAGGAGTGAAACTTGCGACAATAACGAGCAGCAGCGCCAGCGCGACAAGGGCCAGGAAGATGAGGTCGCCCCATCTGGCGTAAAGCGTCGGCGGCAGGGCTGCCGGCAGGCCGCCATCGACGATGCCCGCCTTGCCGAGCTCCAGCGAAGCGCGGACCCGGCCATAGGGATCTACGATCGCCGAGATGCCGGTATTGGCGGCACGGGCGAGCGGCAGCCCCTCCTCGACGGCGCGCACGATCGCCTGCTGCAGGTGCTGATGCGGGCCGGGCGTATCGCCGAACCAGCCATCATTGGTCACGTTGAGCAGCCAGGCCGGCCGCTGGCGGCTGTCCGTCGCCGCGCCGGGGAAGATGATCTCGTAGCAGATAAGCGGGCCGAAAGGCGGTGCGCCATCGATCGCCATGGTCCTGAGCCGCCGCCCGGCCGAGAAGCCGCCGGGCAGCGCCACCATCTGGTGCAGCCCGAAGCGGGAGAAGAAACTGTCGAACGGCAGATACTCGCCGAACGGCACCAGATGGACCTTGTCATAGGCGTCGCGGATGACGCCGTCCTCGCCGATCACATAGATGCTGTTGAAGACCCGGCCCTCGGCATCCGGATCGGGCCCCGGCTCGTCGCGGGCGGCGCCTGTCACCAGCGTGGTGCCCGGCGGCAGCAGGGCGCCGATCGCCGCGAGCGCATTCGGCTGGTCCGTCAGGAAGAAGGGCAGCGCCGTCTCGGGCCAGATCAGGATGGAGAAGGGAGGCGGCGCGCCGTCGCGGAGGCCCTGGCCACTCAGCGACAGGTAGCGCTGGAGTACCGTGCTGTCGCGCTCAGGCGTCCATTTCTCGTCCTGGGCCAGCACCGGCTGAACGAGGCGCAGCGCGACGCCCGGGACATTCGCATCCGCCGCGACGGTGAGGCGCATGACGCCATAGCCGAGATTGGCAAGGAACAGGACGGCGACCATCGCGACCGCGAGTTTGTCGGCTACCCGGGCGGGACGCCCCGACATCAGCATGGCCGGCGCGCCGAAGACGAGGAAGGCCAGCAGCGTCATGCCCCAGAGGCCGACGACGGACGCCCCTTGCATCATCTGCGGCAGCGGCATCAGCGTGTAGCCGAAGGCGTTCCAGGGAAAGCCGGTGAGGACATGGCCGCGCAGCCATTCGGCAAGGGCGAAGGCAAGGGCCAGCACGACGACGCGGCGCCAGCCCTCCGGCCACCACAGTCGCGCCAGCGCCGCGGCGAGGCCCCAGAACAAAGCGAGGCCGGCCGGCAGCGCGACGACCGCGAAGGGCATCAGCCAGATGAACGTGCCGGCATCCGCCAGGAAGGCGGCCCCGATCCACCAGAGTCCGCCGAGGAAATAGCCGAAGCCGAACAGCCATCCCGCCGCGAAGGCCGGCACGCGGCGGGCGAGGAAGCCGGCGCGCGGCGAGGGCGCAGCCCCGTCGATGAGGAGCACGAGGACGGGCAGCGTCAGCCAGAGGACGGGGAAGAAGCCGAGCGGCGGCAGCGCCAGCGCCGAGAGGGCACCGGCACCGATGCCGATGAGAGCCCGGCGCCAGCCCCAGCTGATGAGGATGGCATCGGCCGGCGCGGCGAACCAGCTGCGGCGGGTCATCGGGCTCGAAATGGCGTCGCTCGCGAATCAGGGGAGTGCGGGACCGCAGCGAGACTTGCGGGGCCGCCGTCGCCGGGTCAAGCGGCGGCGGCATCCTCGCGGCGGACACGCAGGCGTTTCACGCGGCGGCGGTCCGATTCGAGAATCTCGAGCGCGATGCCGCCCGGCAGCGCGACATGCTCGCCGGCTTCCGGGATGCGGCCGAGCAGTGTGAAGACGAGGCCGCCGACGGTGTCCACATCGTCATGCTCCTCGTCGACCTCGATCGGCGTGCCGAGCGCGGCCGCGAGATCGTCGAGATCGGCGCGGGCATCGACGACGAGCGCGCCATCGGCCTCGGGCGTGATGCGCGGGGCGTCGTCCTCGTCATGCTCGTCCTCGATCTCGCCAAAGACGATCTCGACCACGTCCTCCAGCGAGACGAGGCCGTCGGTGCCGCCATATTCGTCGATGACCACCGCCATCTGGACATGGCTCTGCTGCATGGTGGAGAGCAGGGTCGCCGCCGGCATCGAGGGCGGCACGAACAGGACGCTCCGGATGAGATCGGTATCGGCGAGCGTCACCGAGAGGTCGGCGCGGGCGAAGTCGACGCCCTCGGTCCCGGCGCAGGCGACGCCGGTCAGGAAATCCATCAGGTCCTTGATGTGGACCATGCCGACCGGGTCGTCGAGCGACTCGCGATAGGCCGGCATGCGCGAATGGCCGCTTTCACGGAAGGCGCGGATCACCTCGGAAAGAGTCATGTCGCGATCGAGGGCGAGGATGTCGGCGCGCGGCACCATGACATCGTGGACGCGTACGTCGCGCAGCCGCAGGATATTGCGCAGCATCAGCCGCTCTTCGGCGGAGAAGTCGGCGGCCGCGTGCTCGTCCTCAAGCGCGGCCTCGATCTCGTCGCGGAGCGAGCCGGCGGGCTTGAAGCCGACCGCCTGTCGCAGCCGGTCGAACCAGCTATCCTCCCGCTTCTCAGCCTCGCGCTCGGCTGGCGCGAAGGCGGGACTACTTGAGGGTTCGGGGGCGTTGTCGGCGCCCTGTCCGGACGTGTCGGTGTCGGTCATCGGTTCCTGGTTTCGTCTGCGTCGCGCCGCTCGCGCGCCTCAGGCCGCCGGCTCGGCATAGGGATCCGCGATCCCGAGCCGGCCGAGAATGGCCGTTTCCAGCCCTTCCATACGCTCGGCCTCCTCGTCCTCCATGTGATCATGGCCGAAGAGGTGAAGCAAGCCATGGACGAGAAGATGGGTGAGGTGGTCGTCGAATGCGATCCCCTCTGCCACCGCCTCGGCGCGCACGGTCTCCGAGGCGAGGACGATATCGCCGAGCATGGGACCAAAACGAGTGGCGCCGGGCGGCGTGCCGGGAAAGGACAAGACATTGGTCGCCTTGTCCTTTTGCCGCCAGGAGTCGTTCAGAAGGCGAATATGCTCGTCGTCGGTGAACACGATCGACAGCTCCGATCCCTCCACGGCATCCAGCCGGCCTTCCGCGAAGCTCGCTTCGACGGCGCGCGCGACGAGCGCCGCGAGGCTGTCCTCGCCCGGCCAGTCGCCGGCCTCGACGAGAAGGTCGACGGCAATCGGCACCGCGACCGTCACGCGGCGCCTCCCGATCGCGGCGGCCGCGCCGGCGGCTGGGGCCTGGGCGGGGCGGCATCATAGGCGCGGACGATGCGGCCGACGAGCGGGTGGCGGACGACATCGACATCCGTGAAGCGGATCTGGACGATCCCCTGCACGTCGCGCAGCAAATCGACGGCCTCGGCGAGGCCCGAAACCTGCCCGGGCGGCAAGTCGACCTGCGAAGGGTCGCCGGTGATGATCATGCGCGAGCCCTCGCCGAGGCGGGTCAGGAACATCTTCATCTGCATCGATGTGGTGTTCTGCGCCTCGTCGAGGATGACGACGGCGTTGGCGAGCGTGCGGCCGCGCATGAAGGCGAGCGGCGCCACCTCGATCATGCCCGATGTCAGGCCGCGCTCGACCTTCTCCGGCGGCATCATGTCGTAGAGCGCGTCATAGAGCGGGCGGAGATAGGGGTCGACCTTCTCCTTCATGTCGCCGGGCAGGAAACCGAGCCGCTCGCCGGCCTCGACGGCCGGGCGCGACAGGATCAGCCGCGAGACGTCGCCGCGCTCGATCAGCGCTGCGGCATAGGCGACCGCGAGATAGGTCTTGCCGGTGCCGGCCGGGCCGATGCCGAACACCATTTCGGCGCGGTCCATGGCGCGGATATAGGCGTCCTGCGCCGGATTGCGGGCCATGATGGTACGGCGGCGCGTCGAGATCTGGGCCATCGCGAGACGGCCCTTGGGCTCGAGGCTCGGCAGGTTCAGCTGCTCGTCGGTGGCCTCGGCCATGCGCACCGCCCCTTCGACATCGGCCGGGCCGATCTCGTGGCCCTGCTGCAGGCGGAGATAGAGGATGTCGAGCGCCAGCCGCGCCTCGGCGCAGGCCTCGGGACGGCCGCGGATGGTGAGCTGGTTGCCGCGCGCCACCGCCTCGATGCCGAGGCGCTTTTCCAGGATCGCGAGATTCTGGTCGAACTGGCCGAACAGCTCGCTGGCCAGGCGGTTGTCGTCGAAGCCGATCACCACATGGGCGAGGTCGGAGGCGTGCGACATCTCGGAGACGCGGCCGGCAGGCGGGCCGCCGGGTGTCGTCGAGCGTGCGGTCAAGGGGCGGTCTCCGCGCTATGGGCCATCAGGGCCGGCCGAGGGCCGGCGGGCATGTCGACAAGCGTGCCGACGAGGGTATGGGTGACGAGCGCGTCGATGGCGACGCGGCCGATCGTGCCGATCCGCTCGGGCGGCGCCTCGACCGCGACCGGCTGCAGCCAGGGCGAGCGGCCCATGAGCTGGCCGGGGCCGCGGCCCGGCTTTTCGAAGAGAACGTCCATGACCTTGCCGACGGCGGCGCGGTTGAAGGCCTCGGACTGGGCATCGACGAGCGCCTGCAGGCGCGAGAGGCGCTCGGCCATCACGGCCTCCTCGACGGCGCCGTCCTTCAGCGCCGCCGGCGTTCCAGGGCGCGCGCTATATTTGAAGGAAAAGGCCGAGCCGTAGCCGACCTCCTCGATGAGGCGCAGCGTCGCCTCGAAATCGGCCTCGCTCTCGCCTGGGAAGCCGACGATGAAATCGGAGGAAAGCGCGATATCGGGCCGCGCGGCGCGGATGCGCTCGACGAGGCGGATATAATCGGCCGCCTTGTGCTTGCGGTTCATGGCCGCGAGGATGCGGTCGGAGCCCGACTGCACGGGGAGATGCAGATAGGGCATCAGCGCCGGCAGGTCGCGATGGGCCGCGATCAGCGCGTCGTCCATGTCGCGCGGATGGCTGGTCGTGTAGCGGAGGCGATCGAGGCCCGGAATCTCGGCGATGCGGAAGAGCAGTTCGCCGAGGCCCCAGGCGCGGCCGTCCTCTCCCGTGCCATGCCAGGCATTGACGTTCTGTCCGAGCAGCGTCAGCTCCCGCACGCCGGCATCGGCGAGCCGCCGCGCTTCGTCGAGGATGGCCGCCACGGGACGCGAGACCTCGGCGCCGCGCGTATAGGGCACGACGCAGAAGGTGCAGAACTTGTCGCAGCCTTCCTGGATCGTGAGGAAGGCGGTGACGCCGCGCGAACGGGTCTGCGAGCGCGTCGCCTTGGGCAGCGCGGCGAATTTCTCCTCGATCGCGAACTCGGTCTCGACGGCACGGCGGCCAGCCGCGACCTCGCCGAGCAGGCGCGGCAGATGCTGATAGGATTGCGGGCCGACGACGAGGTCGACCACCGGCGCGCGGCGGGCGATCTCGGCGCCTTCCGCCTGCGCGACGCAGCCGGTGACGCCGACCGTGACGCTGCGGCCGGACCGCGCCGCCTCCTCCTTCATGACGCGGATGCGCCCGAGCTCGGAATAGACCTTCTCGGCCGCCTTCTCGCGGATGTGGCAGGTGTTGAGCAGGACGAGATCGGCTTCGTCCATCCGGTCGGTCGGCGCATAGCCGTCAGCCGCCAGCGCGTCCGTCATCCTTTCGGAATCGTAGACGTTCATCTGGCAGCCATAGGTCTTGATATAGACGCGCTTCTTGGTCTCTGGTGCGGCCATTGATCCCGCGATGCTGAGGAGGTGGCGGCGTGCCGCGCGGTTTCGAGCCTTCTTCTATCGTCTTTCGCCACGCGTGAGAATAGCGGCGACGCCGCCTTCAGGCAGGCGTTGCAGCGCGGCAACGCGCGGCGCGAACCGCGCGGACCATCGACCGCACCTCCGCCTCGGCCGCCGCCGTCACGCGCTTGCGATCGGCGGCCGCGGCCAGCACCACCGGCGTCCCGAACGAAACGATCGCGTCGATGGCGCCCGTCGAGACGAGCGTCGCGAGATGTGGCGCGAGGTCCATGTCGCCATGCCAGGCGACATCGCTCATCCGAAGCCGGCCGATCGGCAGGCCGTGCAGCGCGGTGTAGGCGATGGCGACCGGCTGCAGCGTGATCGAGCCTTCACCGAGCGCTCGCGCCGCCGCGCCGACCAGCGCCGAGCGGAAGGGCAAAACCTGCACGCCGTCGCCCGTCGTTCCTTCCGCGAACAGGACGAGCGCCTCACCTCCCGCAAGCCGAGCGGCGATCGCCGCGCCGTCGCCCGCCGTCGCCGAACGGCGCGTGCGATCGACGAAGACGCTTCGCTGCAGCCGCGCGAGATGGCGCACGACCGGCCAGCCGGCCACCTCCTGCTTGGCGATGAAGGAGACGGGCATCACGCTGCCGAGCGTCACGATGTCGAGCCAGGACACGTGGTTGGCGACGAGGAGCAACGGCCGCGCCGCCGCCGGCGTCCCCTCGACGCGCACCTTCATGCCCAGCACGAACCGCGCGACGCGCTGCCAGAGCATCGGCAGCAGCCCGGCATGACGAGGGGCGAATCGCATCGCGAGGAGCTGGAACGGCAGGAACAGGAGGGTCACCGCTGCCAGCACGAGGACGAGAACAACGAGGCGGACGCTCACCCCTTGCCCTTGTCGCGGGCGTCGATCGGCACGGCGTAGAGCTCCAGCCTATGATCGACGAGCCTGTAGCCGAGGCGCTTGGCGATCACCTCCTGCAGGGCCTCGATCTCCTCACTGCGGAATTCGATGACGGCGCCGGACCGGAGGTCGATCAGGTGGTCGTGATGCTCGTCGGAAACCGTTTCGTAGCGGCTGCGCCCGTCGCGGAAATCATGGCGCTCGATGATGCCGGCATCCTCGAACAGCTTCACGGTGCGGTAGACGGTCGAGATCGAGATGCGCGGATCGATGGCCGAGGCGCGCCGATAGACCTCCTCGACATCGGGGTGGTCGGTGGCGGCGTCGAGCACGCGCGCGATCGTACGGCGCTGGTCGGTCATGCGCATGCCCTTCGCCGCGCAGGCCGCCTCGAGCGTCTGGTTCTGGTCCGCCGCTGCCTCTTCCATTCCGTGACCCCCGAAAGCCCGGCCCGTTTCTGGCGTTAGCGAAGTTGCAACCGCATGACAAGCGCGGTGGCCCCACCGGCGCCGTCGGCATAGTAGCCCTTGCGGCGGCCGACCTCCTTGAAACCGAGACGGCGATAGAGGGCGAGCGCCGGCTCATTCACTTCGCTGACCTCGAGGAAGACGCTTTCCACAGCGGCGGCATAAAGGCGGCGCAACGCCTCCTCCATCAGGCGGCGGCCATAGCCGCGGCCCCGCCGGGCCTCGCCCACCGCGACCGTCAGCACCTCCGCCTCGCCGGCGACGACGCGCAGCATGACGAAGCCCTGGACCGAACGCGTGCCGAACACCGATTCGCGGCGGAGCAGCAGCGTGCGCACCGTCTTCTCCGCAATGAGCCGCTCGAACTCGTCGAGGCTCCAGCCACGGCGGAAACCCTCGGCATGGATCGTGACCATGGCCTCGAGATCGGTCTCGCTCTGCGGCTCGTCATAGGCGAGGCGCGGCTGCGGCAGGAAGGGAAGCAGGAAATCGGTCATCGGCGGGCGATCCTGGCCCCACCCTGCGGCGCGGCGTCGGGCGGCTTCACATAGAGCGGCTTCGGGGGGAAGAGAGCCGGATCGAGCCGGGCGCCGAGGTCGAGCAGCATGTCGATCGACGGCGCCGAATCGCGGTGAACTGGCGCGAAGCCTTCGCCGAGGACCGCGGCGCCGGCACCGGCGACCACGAAGTTGCCGGCCGCAGCCTCAGCGGCGAAGTCGGCGCTGGTGCCGGCCGCCGGCGGCGAGAGCGGCGCGCCATTCGCATCGAAGGCCTGGCCGTAGAGTTCGTCGGCGCGAGCGGGCAGCAGCGCCAGCACCGGCCGCGGCATCTCCATCAGCGCGAGCGCATGCGCGGCATGGATCATCAGCGTCGGCACGCCCACGACCGGAATCCGGTTCACGAGCGCGATGCCGCGGGCGGCGGCGATGCCGACCCTGAGGCCCGTGAAGGAGCCGGGTCCGACCGTGACCGCGATCCGCTCGAGCGCGGAAGGCGCGATTTCGGCCTCTGCGAGGAGGCCGGCGATCGCGTCCATCAGGATCTCGGCATGGCCGCGGCCGATGGTGGCCACCCGCGTCCATCGCCGATCGCCGGCGACGAGGCCGACCGAGGCGTTCTCCAGCGCGGTATCGATGGCGAGCAGGATCATCCGGCCGGAATAATGCGCCGCCGCCGCCCTGTCGAGGGCGGAGCCTCGGCGCCTGCCCGGCCGCCGGGGCGGCTTGCACGCCGCCGGCGCTTCTCTATGACAGGAAGCTTCGGGAGCGCTGACGAGCCATGAACGACGACCGGATCTCGAGATCGGCCACCTTGATGCAGGTCGCGGCACGCGCCGGCGTCTCGACGGCGACGGTCGCCCGCGTCCTGAAGGCGAAGGGCTATGTCTCCGACGAGGCGCGGGCTCGGGTCGAGGCGGCGGTGAAGGCGATCGGCTACCGGCCGAACGCGATGGCGCGGGGGCTGCGCCAGCGCCGGAGCTTCACGATCGGCCACATGCTGGACGCGATCATCGTCAATCCGTTCTTCGTCAATGTCGCGCACTGGGCCGAGGAAGAAGCGCTGGAGCACGGCTACAAGACGTTTCTTTTCAATCACAACGGCGATGGCGCGCGCGAGCGGATCGGCATCGAGCGCTTCATCGAGAGGCGGGTCGATGCGGTGCTCTTCACCAATGCCATCGCCACCGAGAATGTCCGCCTGCTCGCTGCCGCCGGCATCCCGGCGCTGCAGCTGGAGCGGTCGAAGACGCCGGCCGCGCCGGCGATCCGTGTCGACAACAAGGTGGGGGCGCTCGAGGCGATGCGCCATCTGGTCGAACTCGGACATCGGCGGATCGCCTTTGTCGGCGGGGATCCCGACCTGATCGGGCGGGGAGCGACCGCCGGGCCGACCGTCGAGGAGGATAGGCTGGAGGCCTATCGGAGCGGCCTCGCGGCGGCGGGGTTGTCGCCCGACCCGGCGCTGATGCGGCTCGGCCGCTATTACAGCCTCGAGGCGGGCGGCACGAGTTCTGAGGGTTACCGCCATGCCAAGTCCTTGCTGGAGCTCGAAGAACGGCCGACTGCCATCTTCGCGACCTGCGACATCCTGGCGGCCGGCGCGCTGCAGGCGGTCTACGAGGCGGGGCTCCGGGTACCCGACGACATCTCGGTGATCGGCTTCGACGACACGATCGCGGCCAATCTCACGCCGCAGCTCACCACCGTCGCGCAGCCGATGGAGGATCTCGGCCGCATCGGATTCCGCGCCGTGCTGGCGGCGATCGAGACCGGGGAGTTCCCCGAACTTCCCCTTCTGCCGAGCCGGCTTGTGTTGCGCCGGTCCACCGCGTCCACCGCGCGCTGACCCTCTTCGATACGAGTTTCGGTCCTCGTTGACCGAACGTGTTTTGCACTGTACAAAATTCAATGTGTCATCGATGACATATGGTGTTCGATCAACATCGGGCACCCAATCCAGCCTGCGAAAAGACAGGCGCCGTCAGGAAACGCCACCGCCGCCTCATCGCGGCCAACCGAACCCATTCGGAGGGACACCCATGCGCATCAAGGCGCTCCTCGCCGCCACGGCGCTCGCCGCTGGCCTCGCCGCTTCGCCGGCCCTGGCCGAGACCAATGTCACGTTCTGGCAGTTCTCCACCCGCGACGCCGACATCGCCGCCTGGAACGACGCCATCGCGGCGTTCGAGAAGGTGAATCCGGACATCAAGGTCAACATGGAGATCGTGCCCTGGTCGGAGCAGCAGCAGCGGCTCGTCAGTGCGCTCTCGGCCGGCGGCCTGCCCGACGTCTCGATGCTCGGCAACAATGTCGTGGCGCAGTTCCAGGCGGCCGGCGCGCTCGCCCCGCTCGACGACTACATCGCCGCCTATGACAAGGAGACCGGCGACGACTTCGCCGCCAATGTCTGGCCCGGCGACAAGGGCTATTACAACCTCGCCGGCAAGTGGTGGGCCTCGCCGGTCAATGTCGAGACGCGCGCGCTCTACTACCGCAAGGATCTCTTCAAGGCAGCCGGGCTCGATCCCGACAAGCCGCCGCAGACCTGGGAAGAGTTCGCCGCCGACGCGAAGAAGCTCACCAAGGACGGCGTCTATGGCGCGGGCCTCTCGATGAGCCTCGACTATTTCACCGTCCAGAACTTCATGAGCGCCTATCTCGGCTATGGCGCGCGCATGCTGAACGACGACGGCAAGTGCGGCTTCGACACGCCCGAGTTCAAGCAGGCGCTCGACGTCTATACGAGCATCTACAAGGACAAGGCGACGCATCCCGATGCGCCGACCATGAATGGCGACACGTTCCGCAAGGGCTTCCGCGACGGCAAGTTCGCGATGATCCTGTCGGACCCCGGCCTCTACAAGGACCTGCAGAACGACAAGGCGCCGTTCCTCGACGAGGTCGGGATCGCCTTCGTGCCGGCCGGCGCCAAGAACCGTTCCGGCTTCCTCGGCGGCTGGCCGCTGGTGCTGTGGGATGCGTCCGAGAACAAGGAAGCCGCCGCCAAGTGGATCCTGTTCGCGACCCATGGCGAGGCGCTGAAGAACCTCGCGACCAAGGGCGGCTTCATCCCCGGCAATGTGGCGCTCGCCAAGCAGGTGCCGTGGACCGAGTTCCCCTATCCGGTCTTTGTCGAGCAGCTGCAGGACGCCAAGGCCTACCAGGCTCCGAGCGAAGCCATCCCGCAGATGGGCCAGCTCGAGGTCGACACGATCCAGAAGGCCGTGCAGGCGGTGGCGCTCGGGCAGAAGTCGACCGACGAAGCGACGGCCGAGCTCTGCACCGCGATCAACGACGTCCTCGCCCGCTGACCGGCGCGGCCTGATGGCGATGACGCTCCAGACGACGAGACGGCCGGCCGCGGCGCGACCCCGGCGCCAGCAGATCCTGCCCGACCGCCTCCTCCCTTACGGCATGATCGGGCCGGCCGTCTTCGTTGCCTTCGCCATCGCCATCATCCCGCTCTGCTACGCTCTCTGGCTGTCGCTGCAGGACTGGTACATGCTGCGGCGGCCGACCCCGGTCTGGGGCGGGCTCGTCAACTACCGCACGCTCCTTTCCGATACCGCGCTCTGGGCCTCGTTCGGGCGCACCTGGATCTGGACGATCGGCACGGTCGTCGTCGAGGTGGCGCTGGCGCTGCCGATCGCGCTTCTCCTCAACCGCGAAAGCGCGGTGGCGCGCACCGCCTCGGCGGTGATCCTGCTCCCCTGGGTGACGCCGTTCATCGTGCTCGGCTTCGGCTGGCGGTTCCTGCTCGATTCGGGCGTGGGGCCGATCCATGCGCTGCTGCACGTCCTTGGCCTCGCGGGCGACTCCTCGATCCTCAACGATCCGGTCGGCGCCTTCGCCATGATCATCTTCATCTCGGGCTGGAAGGGGACGCCGTTCCTGGTGATCGCCATCCTCGCCGCGCTGAAGTCGATCCCGGACGAACTCTACGAGGCCGCCGAGGTCGACGGCGCCGGGCCGGTGCAGCGCTTCGTCCATGTGACGCTGCCCGAGATCTGGAACACGATCGTCACCGTCGGCCTCGTGCTCGGCATCCTCGCCTTCTATTCGTTCGACCTGCCCTGGATCATGACCAAGGGCGGCCCGCAGGACGCGACGACGCTTGTCGGCATCGCCATGTACAAGGCCGTCTTCCTCGATCTCCGCCCGGCCTATGCCGCCGCGATCTCGGTCGTGATGCTGGTGCTGCTGTTCATCGCCTCGCTGATCACGCTCCGGCTCAGGAGGAGGCACTGATGCGCCATCGCTCCCCGACGCGCGAACTGGCGCTCGACGCGACCACGATCGTCGTCATCTTCCTGCTGCTGGTGCCGATCCTCTGGGTGTTCGTCGCCTCGGTGCGGCCGGAGACCGACATCACCGGCGGCGGGCTGATCCCGACCCGCTTCACCTTCGAGCATTACGCGGCGATCCTCGCCAAGAAGCCGTTCCTGATCGCGCTCAAGAACAGCCTGATCGTCGGCATCGCCGTCGCGGTCGTCACCACGGCGCTCGCCATGCCGGCCGCCTATGCGCTGTCGCGCTTCGCCTTCGGCGGCCGCAATTTCTTCGCGCTGCTGATCCTCGGCACGCAGATGCTGCCGAGCCTCGCCGTGCTGGTGCCGCTCGTCGTCATCATCCGGCAGATCGGCCTCACCAACACGCTGACGGCGCTCATCTTCACGCATCTGGCGCTCGGCATGCCGATCGCGGTCTGGATGCTGAAGGGCTATATCGACGCGATCCCGAAGGAGCTCGAGGAAGCGGCGCTGATCGACGGCTGCGGCCGGCTCGGCGCGATGTGGCGCATCGTCGTGCCGCTGATCCGCCCGGCGATCATCGCGGTCGGCACCTTCGCCTTCGTCCTCTCCTGGGGCGAATATCTGATGGCGCTGGCGCTGATCTTGAAATCCGACGTCAAGACGCTGCCGCTCGCGCTGCAGGGCCTGTTCGATCCCTATTCCTTCTCCTGGGGCCAGGTCATGGCCGGCGGCACGATCATCGCCCTGCCGGCCATCCTGCTCTTCCTCATCTTCCGCAGGCAACTCGTCGGCGGCCTGCTCGCCGGCGGCGTGAAAGGATAGTCCATGAGCGCAATTTCCGGCGCCACCCCCCGCTCGACCCGCTCGCTCTATTTCACCGGACCGCGCGACCTCGAGATCCGCGAGGAGCCGCTGCGCGAGCCGGGTCCGGACGAGATCGTGCTCGCCGCGATCGTCTCGGGCATCTCGGCCGGCACCGAGCTCAACGTCTTCCGGGGCCTCGCCCCGCAATGGCGCCAGCACATGGACCCGGAAACCCGCCTCTTCCTCGACGGCGGCTCGGACTGGACCTGGCCGGCGCGCTATGGCTACGCCATGGTCGGCCGCGTCGAGCGGCTCGGCGCCGCGGTGACCGACCGCAAGGAGGGCGAGATCGTCTTCGCCTATGCCCCGCACGGCGCCCATGCCGTGCTGCCGGCCCGCGCGGTGGTGCCGCTCGGCGATCTCGCCGATCCCGAGACCGGCATCTTCTTCGCCAATCTCAACACCGCCTATAACGGCGTCCTCGACGCGCATATCCCGCTCGGCGCCGATGTCGTCGTCAGCGGGCTCGGTGTGATCGGCCAGATGGTCGTCCGCTTCCTGAAGCGGAGCGGCGCCCGCACCATCATCGGCGTCGACGGCATCGATCTGCGCCGCGACCTCGCCAGGGCGGGCGGCGCCGATCATGTGCTGGTGCCGGGCGCCGACAAGGTGGCGGAAACGGTGAGGAGCCTCACCGGCGGCCGTGGCGCCGATGTCGTCGTCGAGGTCTCGGGCGCGGCGCCGGCGCTCAACGAGGCGATCCGCACCGCCGGCTATAACGGCACCGTGGTCGCCATGTCCTGGTATGGCGGCACCTTCGAGAGCCTGTCGCTCTCCGGCGAATTCCACCACAACCGGCCGCGCATCATCTCCTCGCAGGTCGGCAATGTGAATCCGTTCCTCGGACCGCTCTGGTCGACGGCGCGGCGCGGTGCCATCGTGCGCGAGTTCATGGACGCCTATGCGGGCGACCTGAAGACTTTCGTCACCCATCGCGTGCCGCTTGCTGACGCGGCGCGCGGCTACCGCCTGCTCGACCAGGGTTCGCCCGAGGTCATGCAGGTGCTCATCGACTACCGTCTCTGATCCGCCCGGAGCCCTGCATCATGCGTTATTCCGCCTGTCTCGAATGGCTGTTCGCCGCCGAGGCGCCCGATTTCGCCGACCGCATCCGCCATGCGAGGAAGGCGGGGCTCGACGGCGTCGAGTTCTGGCTGTGGCGCAACAAGGACCTCGCCGCCATCCGCGCCGCGCTGGACGAGACCGGCCTTCCGGTCACCGGCTTCTGCGCCGAGCCGATGGTGCCGCTGACCGATCCGGCCAAGCATGCCGAGTTCCTCGAGGGGCTGAAGCCGTCGATCGAGGCGGCGCACCGCCTCGGCGCGCCTGTGCTCATCGTGCAGGCCGGCGCCGACCTTCCCGGCCGCAGCCGGGCCGAGCAGCGCGCCGCGCTGACTGAATGCCTCGGCAAGGCCGCCGACCTCCTGGCCGGCTCGGGCGTCGTGCTCGCCGTCGAGCCGCTCAACACGCTCGTCGACCATGTCGGCTATTTCCTGCCCTCGACCAAGGAAGGTCTCGACATCATCGACGATGTCGGGCGGCCGGAAATCCGAATCCTCTACGACATCTACCACTCCGCCGTGATGGGCGAGGCGATCGAGGACGTGCTCGCCGGCCGGCTCGACCGCGTGGCGCATGTCCATCTCGCCGACACGCCCGGCCGCCACGAGCCCGGCACCGGCCAGCTCGACTGGCAGGCGCGCGTCGCCTGGCTGGAGGCGAACGGCTATTCCGGCATGGTCGGGCTCGAATATAAGCCGACGAAGGATACGGCGGAGAGCCTGGCGGCGGTGCTCGGCCGCTGAGAGGAAGCAAAGGCCCTCACCCCGGCCCTCTCCCGGAGGGAGAGGGGGCGCGCTGTGCGGGTTGAGGGGTCGACCAGAGCTGCCCACGGCACAACCCGTCCCCTCTCCCTCTGGGAGAGGGTTAGGGTGAGGGGCTTCTGCTGCTGCCGGGTCTCCTGACGCTACCCGAAGAGCCCCCTCTCCAGCTCTCCCCCGCTTCGCGGGAGAGAGGGCCTTGCGCGGCCGGCATCGATGCTGCGGCCTTCCGGGGTGGCTCTTCTGCCTCTCCCGCAAAGCGGGGGAGGGTCGGGGAGGGGGTTCTCTTCCGGACCGATGACTACCCGATCGCCTCGCGCAGCGTCTTCAGCGCCACGCGGTGGCCTTCGCGGCGGGCTTCGAGGTCTTTTTTCGGCCAGCCGAAATCGGAATCCTCGTGCTCCAAGGCGATGACACCGTCGAAGCCGTCGGCGCGCGCGGCGGCGATGAAGGCCTTCCAGTCGAGCAGGCCGCGGCCGGGCAGCACGTAGCGGTACCAGGGATTGCCGTGCTTCTCGATGATCTCGCGGTTGAGCACCGTATCCTTGCCGTGCAGGATCGCGATGCGGCTGGCGAATTCGCGCCGCGCCGCCATCGGGTCGATGTCCTGCCAGATGAGATGCGAGGGGTCGAATTCGAGGCCGAGCCGCGGATCGGGAACGAGCGCAAACAATTTGCGCCAGCCGACCGGGTTCACCGCGATGAATTTCTTGTCCGGCCCCGGCCAGTTCTCCATCACGATCTTGATCGGCGAGTCGCTGGTTTCAGCGAGCAGTTCCTTCGCGAAGGCGGCGAAGGCGGCATAGTTCTCGTCGTCGCCGGCATCGGGATCATGGCCGGGGAAGAGGACGAAGACCGGGACTTCCGCGTCGGCGGCGGCGCGGACGAAGTCCTTCGTCAGCGCGTGGAGCGCGGCGCGGGCGGCCGGATCCGGGTCGAGCTGGTTGCCGAACAGCGTGACCGAGGAGACCGTCAGGCCCTTGGCGCGGGCGCGCTCCACGATCGGCGCGAGATCGGCCGGCGCCGGGATATGGCTGCGCACATCGATCTCGATCGCGTCGAAGCCTTCCTTCGCCGCGAACTCGATCACCTCGTCGATCGGGCGATCGCCGAGGGTCGAGGTATAGAATCCGACTTGCATGCTGTTTCCACCCTTGTTGGCCGACCGCGAGCCGGCGGCCGGCACGGTCATCCTCCCCGGAGACCGCGACCGAGAGATAACGCCTGGCGAGGGTGCGGCGCCAGAGGCGAGACAGCGGGCCGGCTCACTCCCGGTCGGCCGACCGCTCGGCATGGTGTCCGATCAGCGAGAGGCTGATGATGACGACAAGCGCGACGACGGTCGCGAGCACGGCGATGCCGATGAAGCCGAGGCCGCAGGCGACGCCGATGGCGCCGGCGAGCCACATGGCGGCGCCGGTGGTGATGCCCTGGACGCGGCCGCGGCTCTGGATGATGGCGCCGGCGGCGAGGAAGGCGACGCCGGAGGTTACGGCCTCGATGATACGGACCGGATCGACGACAACATGCTCCATGCCGAGCGTGTCGGAATGAAGGATCTCCAGCATCACGACCGTGAACAGCGCCGAGGCGAGCGCCGTCAGCGTATGCGTTCTGAGACCGGCGGGGCGGGAGCGCCATTCGCGCTCCGCGCCGATCAGCGCCCCGAGGAGAGAGGCGGCGACGAGACGGAGCGCGATATGCGACTTCGGCAGATGCGTTTCGAGGAAGGCCGCATCGAGAAGGTCGAGCATGATGGCAGGGGCGACCTTACTGGACCGCGCGCTCCACGGCATTGCCGGTCTGCTTCACATCGGTCGCGACGCCTGTGACGGTGTTGGCGCAGCCGGCGAGCGTGGCGACGGCGACGAGGACGAAGGCGGCGGCGGCGGAACGGAAGGTCATGGCGTGTCTCCAGGTTGAGCCTGAAAACCAATGCCGCCGCGCCGCCCAGGTTCCGCCCGATTTCAGTCCCGCACGAGCAGGCGGCGGAACGGCAGTTCGGGACCGAGCGGCACGATCCGGGTGGGGTTGAGCGCCTTGATCGACCAATAGCCGCGCTTGATGTGGTCGATGCTGACCGTCCCGGCGATGCCGGGGATCGCGAGGATGCGCTCCACATAGGCGGAGAGGCGCGGATAATCGGCGAGGCGGCGGAGATTGCATTTGAAGACGCCGTGATAGGCGGCATCGAAGCGGATGAGCGTCACGAAGGCGCGGATGTCGGTCTCGGTGAACCGGTCGCCGACGAGGAAGCGCCGGCCGTCGAGCCGCGCCTCGAGCTCGTCCAGCATCGCGAAGACGTCGAGGAACGCCTCGTCATAGGCGAGCTGCGTGGTCGCGAAGCCGGCGCGGTAGACGCCGTTATTGAGGCGCGGATAGATGCGCTCGTTGAGGGCGTCGATCTCGGCGCGCAGCGGCTCCGGATAGAGGTCGACGCTCGCGTCGGCGAGCGCGCCGAAGCCCGCATCCAGCATGCGGACGATATCGGCGGACTCGTTGTTGACGATCGTGCCGCGCTCGGTGTCCCAGAGCACGGGGACGGTGGCGCGGCCGGTGAAATGCGGCTCGGCCCGGGTATAGAGCTCGTGGATATGGCGGGCGCCCATGACGGGATCGGGCCGCGAAACGCTATCGTCGCCGAAGCGCCAGCCCTCGTCGGCGATGACCGGCTCGACGATGGTGACCGGGATGGCATCTTCGAGCTTCTTCACCGCGCGGGCGATCAGCGTGCGGGAGGCCCAGGGGCAGATGAGCGCGACATAGAGCCGGTAGCGGCCGGCCTCGGCGCGGAAGCCGCCCTCGCCCGTCGGGCCGGGGCTGCCATCGGGCGTGACGAAGCTGCGGAAGGACGAGACCTGCCGCACGAAGCCGCCCTTGGCGTCCTTGGCCTGGACGGGATCCCACTCCGCCGACCATTTTCCGTTGACGAGCATGGCTGATCCCGCTTGGTCCGTTGACGATGCCACGAGGCTAGCGCCCGGCGGCGGCCATGGATATGCGCGCGCCGTCGAACGCTGCGTGCACCGA
Organism: Allobosea sp.; assembly: GCA_017307955.1. Classification (GTDB taxonomy): domain Bacteria; phylum Pseudomonadota; class Alphaproteobacteria; order Rhizobiales; family Kaistiaceae; genus Kaistia. The sequence goes on from JAFKFV010000008.1 coordinate 97,582, forward strand.
CTCGCATGCGGCCATGCGGGCGCTTTACAGCCCGGCCGGCGCCTTCTAGGTCTCGACGCTTCCCCGACCCGCGAGGCTCAAGATGGCTCCCCCCGCCGCGCCGCTCCCCGACGATCTCCTCATCGATGCCGCGGACGAGATCGCCATCCGCCAGGACCTGACGCTGACGGCGCTCGGCAAGCGCCCGGCCGACCGGGTCATCACCGTCGGGCGCCTGCTCGACGTGCATTCGCGGCAGTGGCGGGAGGACCAGGAGATCGTCGTCAAGGGCCGGCGCATCGCCTATGTCGGGCCGGCCGGCTCCTGGCAGGGCGAGGCGGCGGAGCGGATCGCCGAGCCGTCGCTTTCCGCGGTGCCGGGCTTCGGCGAGGCGCACAAGCATATCGAGAGCTCGCATCTGACGCCGGAATACGAGACGGCGCTGGTCATGCCGCATGGCGTCACCTGGGTCTGCGAGGCGAGCCACGAGTTTTCCAACGTCAACGGACCGAAGAATCTCGAATTCTGGCTGACCGCCCGGCGCATGGGCTCGCCGATGAAGATCTTCCCGCTGCCGGGCTCTGCCGTGCCGCCGACCGCCTATGAATGGGGCGGCGGCCATTTCGGCTATGACGAGCAGAAGGGCTTTCTCGCCGAGAGCCTGATGGTCGCCGGGCTCGACGAGGTCATGGACTGGCCGGCGGTGTGGAACCCCGAGAACCCGTCCTATGACCGGCTCTGGGGCATGATCCGCGCCACCTTCGAGAAGCGCGGCGTCGTCGAAGGCCATGCGGCGGGCATCCGCGACCTCGCCACGATCAACGCCTTCGCCGCGGCCGGCATGGCCTCCGACCACGAGGCCTGGTTCGTCGAGGAGGTGTGGGAGAAGCTCGCGCACGGGCTCTTCTGCGAACTCCGCCCGCATTCGCTGCCCGATATCATCAAGGGGCTGATCGCCAAGGGCCTTGCCGACTGGTCGCAGATCGCCTTCGTCACCGACGACCGCAGCGCTTCGGATACGCTGAAGATCGGCGCCACCGACCACAATGTCCGCCTCGCGATCGAGAACGGCCTTTCGCCCGAGATCGCCATCCAGTGCGTGACGCTCAACCCGGCGCGGCATATGCGGCTGACGCCCTGGGTCGGCTCAATCGCGCCGGGACGCTTCGCCGACATGGTGCTGCTTGAGGACGTGCCGTCGCTCACGATCGCCAAGGTGGTGGCGGATGGCAGAATCGCCGCGGAGGCGGGGCACTATACGGGGCCGTTGCCCAAGATCGACTGGCCGGACTGGGCGACGAAGACGGTGAAGCTCGACCGCGTGGTGACGGCGGAGGATTTCCGGATCGCCGCGCCCTCGGATGCGCCGGTCGCCAAGGCGGCGCTGCTGCGGCCGTTCCACTGGCACGACGATTTCATCACCATGGAACTGCCGGTCGCGGACGGCGCCGTGCAGCGCGACGAGAGCCGTAACGTCACCAAATTCGCGATCGTCGACCGCTTCTCGGGCGAGGCGAAGGTCGCGAAGATGTTCTGGCTCGGCACCGGGCCGCGTACGGCGGACACCGCGCTCGGCGCGACGCTCGGCCATGACAAGCACAATATCTGGGTGGTCGGCTCCTCCGACGAGGCGATGGCGCTCGTCGCCAATGCGCTCGGTGAGCAGCAGGGCGGCTGGGTGCTCGCTTCGGGCGGCAAGATCGTGGCCCGGGTCGGCTACGAGGTCGGCGGGCTGATGACGGCGCGGCCGGCCGAAGTGCTCGATGCCGAGATGCAGGCGCTCTATGCCGAGGGCGCGAAGATCGACTGGATGTATGAGCCGACCTTCTCGCCGCGCTGGTGGCCGGGCTTCCCGGAGCGGCTCTCCTTCGCGACGCTGACCTGCGCGCCCTGGAGGTGGGTGCTGGTGGCGCCCTCGCCGCTGGCGCCGCAGGGTTTCGTCAATGTCGCGACGGGCGCGACGCATCCGATCGTGTGGTGATCCGCACACAAAAGCCTCGCCATTGTGCACAACCGGTAGACCGGCGCACGCATTTCGGGCTGGTCAAAATCCGGGCATCGACTAGACCATTGTCGGAACGGCTTCACGACAAGCGGGGACGATGATGTTCGAGAGATTGAAGAAGGGCCTCCGGATCGCGGTCGCGGCCCTGCCGCTGGTGGCGGGCGGCGTGGCTGTCGCCGAGGCGGACGGCCTCAAGGTCGCGATGGTGCTGCCCGGCCCGATCAGCGACAATGACTGGAACTCGGTCGGCTATAACGGACTGCAGGCCGCCGCCAAGGAGCTTGGCATCGAGGTCGCCTATTCGGAGAACGTCTCCGATGCCGACGCCGAGCGCATCCTGCGCGACTATGCCTCCCGCGGCTACGGCCTCGTCTTCGCCCATTCCTTCTCGTTCGGCGACGCGGCGCTCAATGTCGCCGAGGACTTCCCGGACACGGTGTTCATGGCCGGCACCGCCAAGGAGCTGGCGCCCAATCTCGGCACCTATTCCAACCCCGACTACCAGGGCGCCTATCTCGCCGGCATGCTCGGCGCCGGCGCCTCGAAGACCAAGACGATCGGCTGGGTCGGCGGCATGCCCGCGCCCAACATGCTCGCCAATCTCCACGCCTATGAGGCCGGCGCCAAGGAGATGGTGCCGGATGCCAAGGTGCTGCACACCTTCATCGGCTCCTGGTTCGACCCGCCCAAGGCCAAGGAAGCGGCCATCGCGCAGGTGGAGCAGGGCGCCGACGTGCTCTCGGCGCAGGGCGTCGGCGTCATCGACGCGGCGATCGCCAAGAACGTCTTCGCGCTCGGCGCCATGACCGACCAGAACCATCTCGGCCCCAAGGTCGTGCTGACCTCGGTGACCTGGGACCTCGGACCGCTGGTCACCGCCGTCGCCAAGGCGGTCCAGGACAAGAGCTGGAAGAGCGAGAACTGGTCCTATGGCATCCCCGAAGGCTCGGTGAAGCTCGCCGATTTCCACGGCCTCGACGCCGGCGTGCCGCCGGAGGTCCTAAAGGCGGTGCAGGCGAAGTTCGAGGCGATCAAGTCCGGCGCCTTCACGGTTCCGCTCGATACCTCGAACGTGGAGTAAGGCACCTTCTCACCCTCTCCCGCAAAGCGGGGGAGGGCCAGGGAGGGGGCTTCTCTGGACGCTGCTCCGGCGCCTGAAGTCGTCTCCTGCCCAACGCAGATCCCCTCTTTCCATCTCTCCCCACAAGGGGGGAGAGGGCCTATCGCCCCGATCGCGGCCAATGACCGAAGCGCCTCCCCTTCTTTCCATGCGCGGCATTCGCGTCGCCTTCGGGCCGGTCGTCGCCAATGACGATGTCGATCTTCAGGTCGCCGCGGGCGAGATCCATGCGCTCCTCGGCGAGAATGGGGCCGGGAAATCGACGCTGATGCGCGTTCTCGCCGGGCTGATCGTTCCGGTCGCGGGCGAAGTCCGGATCGATGGCGCGGTCGAGCCGCTCGGCTCGCCGCATGAGGCGATGCGGCTCGGCATCGGCATGGTGCACCAGCATTTCATGCTCGTGCCGACGCTGACCGTGGCCGAGAATGTCTGCCTCGGCCTCCCGTCCACCGGCCGCTTCCTCCCCGATCTCAAGGCGGCTGGCCGCCGCATCCGCGATCTCGCCAGCCGCCATTCGCTGGAGATCGATCCCGATGCACGGATCGCCGATCTTTCGGTCGCCGGACGGCAGCGAGTCGAGATCCTAAAGGCGCTGTTCCGCGGCGCGCGCATCCTCATCCTCGACGAGCCGACCGCCGTGCTGACGCCGCAGGAGACCGAGGGCCTCTTCCGCATCCTGCGCGCGCTCGCCGCCGCCGGGACGGCGATCATCTTCATCAGCCACAAGCTAAACGAGGTCATGGCGCTGACGGAGACGATCACCGTGCTCCGGCAGGGCCGGGTCGCGGCGACGCTCCGCACCGCCGATACCGACGCTCGCGCCCTCGCCCGGCTGATGGTCGGTGCCGATGTGCGCCTGCCGACGCTGGAGGACGAGCGGGCGGCGGCGCCTCACGACGATGGAAAAAGCAACGCAGCCGCGCGGACGATCCTCGCCGTTTCCGGCCTCGTCTGCCGCGACGCCGACGGGGTGGCGCGCGTCGATGGCGCCAGCCTCGAGGTCGGCGCCGGGGAGATCGTCGGCCTTGCCGGTGTCGACGGCAACGGCCAGCAGGAACTGGCCGAGGCGATCGTCGGCTTGCGCGCGGCCGAGGCCGGGCGGATCGCAATCTCCGGCGAGGACGTGACACGCGCCAGCGTCGCGCGGCGCATCGCGCTCGGCCTCGCGCATATTCCCGAGGACCGCCATCACACGGCGCTGGTCGAGCCGCTCGCCATCCGCGACAACATCGCGCTGGAGCGGATCGGCGAGCCGCCGCTCTCGCGCCGCGGCTGGATCGACCGCAAGGCCGTGGCAAGGCTCGCGGCCGAGGTCATGGCCGCCTTCGACATCCGCGCCTCGGGGCCGGGCCAGACGGCCGGCACGTTGTCGGGCGGCAACCAGCAGAAGATCGTGCTCGGCCGCGCGCTCAGCCGCGATCCGAGCCTCGTCGTCGCGGTACAGCCGGCGCGCGGCCTCGATGTCGGCGCGACGGCCTTCGTGCATCGCCAGCTGCTGGCCCGGCGGGCGGCCGGCGCGGGCGTGCTGCTGGTCTCGACCGAGCTCGACGAGATCCTCGCCCTCTCCGACCGGATCCTCGTCGTCTACAAGGGTCGCATCGTCGGCGCCATGGCGCGGCGCGACATCTCGGTCGAGCGACTGGGGCTGATGATGGCAGGAAAAGCGGCGTGATGGGCAGCATGAACGCGATCCTCGCCCGCCTGCCGGCGGGCCTTGCCGGAAGCGTCGCCGCGGTGCTCGCCGCCTTCCTCGTCGGCGCGGCGCTGATCGCCGCCGTGGGCGTCAGCCCCGTCACCGCCTATGCCGCGCTCTTCGAAGCGGCGCTCGGCAGCGCCAACGGCCTCGCCGAGACGCTGGTGCGCACCGTGCCGCTCGCGCTTTGCGGGCTCGGCATCGCCCTCGCCTTCCGCGCCGGCGTCTTCAATGTCGGCGCCGAGGGCCAGCTCTTCGTCGGCGGGGCGGCAGCGGGCGCCATCGGCGTCGCCGGCGCCGGCCTGCCCTCGATCGTGCTGCTGCCCGCCATGGCGCTTTCGGCGATGATCGCCGGTGCCGCCTGGTCGGGCATCGCCGCCGTGCTGAAGCTGCGCTTCCGCGCCGACGAGCTGATCACCACGATCATGCTCAACTATGTCGCCATCCACCTCGTCTCCTTCCTGCTGCACGGCCCGCTCAAGGACCCGAACGGCGCGCTGGCGCAGACCGCGCGGCTGACCAGCGACGGGCGGCTGCCGGTGCTGCTCGGCGGCACGCGGCTCCATGCCGGCATCCTGATCGTGCTCGTCGCGGCGATCCTCGCGCATCTCTTCCTCTGGCGGCGGACGGAAGGATTTCGCCTGCGCGTCGTCGGACTCAACCAGCGCGCGGCGCTGAATGCCGGCATGAATGTGCGGCGCGCGGTGCTGATCGGCTTCCTCGCCTGCGGGGCGCTCGCCGGGCTCGCCGGCTTCTCGGAGGTCGCGGGCGTGCAGCGCCGCATGATCGAGAATCTCTCGCCCGGCTATGGCTATACGGCGATCATCGTCGCGCTGCTCGGCCAGACGAGCCCGTTCGGCGTCGTCGCCGCCGCCTTCCTGTTCGCCGCGCTGCAGATCGGCGCCACGACGATGGAATCGGCGGCCGGCGTGCCCTCGACGCTGACGACGGTCATCCAGGGGCTTGTCGTGCTCTTCCTGATCGGGCGCGACGCGATCCCGCTGATCGGCGATGCGCTGGCGCGGCTTGGCGATGCGCTGGCGCGGCTTGGACGGAAGAGCGCCTGACATGCTGGCCGTGCTCACCGATCCCGCCTTTGCCGGCTTCCTCTCGGCGACGATGCGCCTCGCAGTGCCGATCCTGCTCGCGGCGCTGGGCGGGCTCTATGCCGAGCGCTCGGGCGTGCTCAATATCGGCCTCGAAGGGGCGATGCTCACCGGCGCCTTTGTCGGCTTCGTCACCGCCTATGCGACGGGCAGCATCGCCGTCGCGGTGCCGGCCGCCATCGCCGCGGGCGGGCTGTTCGGGATCGTGCTCGCCTTCTATGCGGTGACGCTCGGCGCCAACCAGGTGGTGGTCGGGATCGCGATGAACCTCGTCGCGGTCGGCGTCACCTCCTTCTTCTATCGGCTCATCTTCGGCGCCGGCACCGACCGGCCGCGCATCGACACGCTGCTGCCGCCCGATTTTGGCGCTCTGGCCGACTGGCCGCTGATCGGGCCGCTGCTTTTCCGCCAGGACGCGCTCGCCTTCCTGGCGCTGGCGCTGGTGCCGCTCACTTGGTTCGTGATCGCCAGGACCCGCTTCGGCCTCGACATCCGCGCCGTCGGCGAGCATCCGGAGGCGGCCGAGACGCTCGGCGTCAATGTCACCAGGGTCCGCTATGGCGCCGTGGCGATCTCTTCAGGGCTCGCCGGCTTCGGCGGGGCGACGCTGTCGCTGGCGGCGACCGGCGTCTTCCTCGACGGCATGACCGCCGGGCGCGGCTATATCGCGCTCGCCATCCTCATTCTCGGGCGGCGACATCCGCTCGGCGTGCTCGGCGCGGCGCTCCTCTTCGGGGCGGCCGACGCGCTGCAATTGCGCGCGCAGATTCTGCCGACCGGGCTTCCGTTCCAGTTCCTGCTGATGCTTCCCTATGTGCTCACCATCGTCGTGCTGGCCGGCTTCGCCGGTCGCGGCGGCGCCCCGGCGGCGCTCGGCGTTCCGTTCCGCCGCCTGAAGAAGGATTGATCCGATGCTCGATCTTCGCGCCGCCACCTCGCCAGAGGTCGCCGAGGCTCTTTCGCGCGGCGACGCAGTCGCCGTGCTCGCCGTCGGCGCGGAGGAGCAACATGGCGCGCATCTGCCGCTCTCGACCGATACGGTGATGGCTCAAGGCGTCGCGACGCGGATCGCCGAGGGGCTCGGCAATGCGCTGCTGCTGCCGCCCCTCGCCTATGGCGACGCCTGGAACAACGAGGGCTTCGCGGGCACGCTGTCGCTTTCACCCGATACGCTGCGCGCGGTGCTCACCGATCTCGGGCGCGGGGTGAAGCGGCTCGGCGTCACGGCGCTCGTCATCGTCAACGGCCATTTCGGCAACCGAGAGCCGATCGCGCTCGCGGCGCGGGTGCTGACGGGCGAGGGGCTCCGCGTGCTCCATCTCGACTATCCGGGCATGGAGCGGATTGCCGGCGACATCTGCGACAGTACGCCCGCCGCGCCGACCTTCTATCATGCCGACGAGGTCGAGACCTCGATGATGCTGGCGCTGGCGCCCCAGCTGGTGCGCATGGAGAAGGCGGCGCCGGAATATCCGACGTTCCCCGAGACCTTCGGCATGGAGCCGATGCAGCTCTCGAGATTCAACCGCTCCGGCGTCTTCGGCGATCCTCGCCCGGCCACCGCGGAGAAGGGCGAGGCCCTGATCGCCGGCATCGCCGCGGAAAGCCTCGGCATCATCACCCGTTTCCTCGACCGCTCCGCTTGACAAGCCGCGCCGGCGCAACCAAGGCTCGCCCCACAATCAGCCATGCGGCGAGCGCAAGGTCCGACCATTGGGCGCCACCTTTCTCCTCGTCATCAATTTCGCGATCGGCCTCGCCTTCGCCATCACCTTTCTCGCGCTCGCCTGGCGGAGCGGGGTGGCGCTGTCGCGCTGGTGCGCCGCCGGTTTCCTCTCAGCCTCCGCGACGGTGACGGCCGAGGCGCTGTCGCCCGTCATCCCCTCGGTGCGGGTGACCTCGACGCTGTCCTTCTCGATGCTGATGCTGGCGCTGACACTGATCTCGGCCGGACTCATGCGGCATTACCGGCCGGGCGCGCATATCGGCTGGCTGTTCGCCATCGCGCTCGCCGCCTCGCTCTTCAACACCGTCGTGCTCGTCGACCAGCCGCGCGGCTACCCGCTCAACGCCTTCGGCTATCAGGCTCCCTTCGCGCTGATGACGGCGATCGGCGCCGGCGCCATCCTGATGCTCTCGCCGCGGCGACCGGTCGACCTCGTGCTCGCGACGGTGCTCGCGCTCTCGGCGGTGCAATTCCTCGCAAAGGCCGCGATCGCGGTCGCGACGAAGACCGGCCCGGGGGTCAAGATCTATCTCTCCAGCGACTACGCCTTCTATTCGCAGACGGCGGGGGGCATCCTGTCGCTGCTGCTCGGCATCGCGCTGATCGGGCTCGTCGCCGTCGAGGTGATGGCCGCTGCCTCGCGGCGGATGCGGCACGACGATCTTTCCGGCACGCTGACGCGCGGCGCCTTCCTCGAGGCGGCGAGCGAGCGCCTCGCCCGCGCGCCGGGCGGCATGCCGATGGCGCTCATCATGTGCGACCTCGACCATTTCAAGCAGATCAATGACGGCTTCGGCCATGCGGCGGGCGACGCGGTGATCAGCGCCTTCGCCGGAAATCTCATCGCGCTGGCCGGCGAAGAGGGTGTGTGCGGGCGCATCGGCGGCGAGGAGTTCTGCGTGCTCCTGCCCGATTGCGGCGCGGCGGCAGCGCATATCTATGTCGATGCCATCCGCGGCCTCAACGCCATGACCGCCGTCCCGCTGCTCCCCGATCAGCACCGCGTGACGGCGAGCTTCGGCATCGCCATCACCGGGCGGGACGAGCCGGTCGAGGCGGCGATGCGGCGCGCCGATCTCGCGCTCTATGCCGCCAAGTCGGCCGGCCGCGACCGCTGGCAGATGGCGCCGCAGGTGGCCGAGATGCCGCTTGGCACGGCCGGCCTCGGCCTCGCAGGCTGAGACCCGTTTCCCGCCTTCGCCTCGCAGGCTGCAACGCGCCTTGCAAATTGCAACGGGGCTTCCGGAAAGACCCCGTTAAGATTGACGATATCTTGGCGCGATCGACGCAATTTGAACCATATCTTGTGGCTTCTCGCAGGACGGCGCGCTGGCAAGACGCTTGCGACAGGAAGATCAGGCTGATCTTCAGGTTTTGCGTAATCAGCTAGACCCGGACGGAGAGGGGAACTGTCGACCCCCGGAACCCCTCTCCGATCCGCCTCGTCACGGGTGTGACGCGCGACCTTGCATCCGGCATCGACTGCGGCTTGAGTGACAGCTGAGGCTTCTCGCCTCGCCGGCCGATCCGTCGAGAACCGCATCCATGCAGCATCATCAAAATCCCGAGGCGCTGGCCGCCTCGCTCGCCTGCTGGAGCGGGCCGATCACGCTCGCGCCGCTGCCGGGCGGGCTCACCAACACCAATTTCCTCGTCGAGGACGGCGGCCGCAAATATGTCGTGCGGATCGGCGGCGATCTCAAAGTGCATGGCATCGTGCGCTCGATCGAGCTGGCCGCGAGCCGGGCGGCCGCCGCGGCCGGCATCTCGCCGATCGTCGTGCATGCCGAGCCCGGCGCGATGGTGCTCGACTATATAGAGGGCAAGACGCTGACACCGGAGGACATCCGCGATCCGCGCATGCTGGCGCGCCTCGTGCCGCTGATCCGCCATGCCCATCGCGACATCCCGCGCTTCTTCCGCGGCCCCGCGCCGATGTTCTGGCCCTTCCAGGTGATCCGCGACTACACGCACACGCTGGAGGAGGGCGAGAGCAACTATCTTCCGATACTGGTGCGCCTGCTCGACGCCGCCGACCGGCTGGAGACGGCGGTCGGGCCGATCGAGCTCGTCTTCGGCCATAACGACCTGCTCGCCGCCAACTTCATCGACGACGGCACGCGGGTGTGGCTGGTCGACTGGGACTATGCGGGCTTCAACTCGCCGCTGTTCGATCTCGGCGGCCTCGCCTCCAACAATTCGCTGTCGACGGCCGAGAACGAGTGGCTGCTGGAGCATTATTTCGACCGGCCGCTCGACGACAGCTGCCGGCGCAAGGCGCTGGCGATGCAGGCCGCCTCGCTGCTGCGCGAGACGATGTGGAGCATGGTCTCCGAGATCCACAGCAGCCTGAAGGTGGATTACGTCGCCTATACCCATGAGAATCTGAGACGCTTCGAGGCGGCGCTCGCCGCGTTCGAGAAGGCGTGAGGGGCGGACATGAGCATGTCGGAGCTTCCCGGTTCGGCGAAGATCGTCGTCATCGGCGGCGGCATCGTCGGCTGCTCGGTCGCCTATCATCTCGGGGCGATGGGCCTCACCGACGTGCTGCTGATCGAGCGCGACCGCCTCACCTCCGGCTCGACCTGGCATGCGGCGGGGCTCGTCGGCCAGTTGCGGACCTCGGCCAATATCACGCAGCTCCTCGGCTATTCCGTCGCGCTCTACCGGCGGCTGGAAGCAGAGACAGGGCAGGCGACCGGCTGGAAGATGAATGGCGGGCTGCGCCTCGCCTGCAATGAAGACCGCTGGACCGAAGTGAAGCGGCAGGCGACGACGGCGCGCTCCTTCGGTCTAGAGATGCAGTTGCTGACGCCGAAGGAAGCGCAGGATCTCTGGCCGCTGATGCAGGTGGACGATCTCGTCGGCGCCGCCTTCCTGCCGACCGACGGCCAGGCCTCGCCGTCCGACATCACGGCGGCGCTGGCGCGCGGCGCCCGCATGAAGGGCGTCACGATCCGCGAGGGCGTCGCGGTCACAGGCATCGCGGTCGAGAACGGCCGCGTCGTCGCGGTCGAGACCGACCAGGGACGGATCGCCTGCGAGAAGCTCGTCATATGCGCCGGGCAATGGTCGCGCGCGCTCGGCGCCATGGCGGGCGTGAACGTGCCGCTCGTCTCCGTGCAGCACCAGTATCTCATCACCGAGCCGATCGCCGGCGTCAGTGCCGAGTTGCCGACGCTCCGCGATCCCGACCGCCTCACCTACTGGAAGGAGGAGGTCGGCGGGTTGGTGATGGGCGGCTACGAGCCCAATCCGAAGCTCTGGGACGTCGATCCGCCGCCGGCGGACTTCGCATTCCGCCTGCTCGACAATGATTTCGACCATTTCGAGCCGATCATGACGGCGGCGCTCGGCCGCGTCCCTGCGCTCGAAGAAGCGGGCATCCGCCAGTTCATCAACGGGCCCGAGAGCTTCACGCCCGACGGCAACTTCATCCTCGGCGAGGCGCCGGAGGTGAAGAACATCTTCGTCGGCGCCGGCTTCAACGCCTTCGGCATCGCATCCGGCGGCGGCGCCGGCATGGCGCTCGCCGAATGGGTCGTCAAGTGCGCGCCGCCCTTCGACCTCTGGCCGGTCGATATCCGCCGCTTCGGGCGGCATCACCGCGATCTCTCCTTCATCCGCGCGCGGACGCTCGAGGCCTATGCCCGCCACTACACCATGGCCTGGCCCTTCGAGGAGGCGGAGGCGGGCAGGCCGCTGCGCCGCTCGCCGCTCTATGACCGGCTGAAGGCGGAAGGCGCCGTGTTCGGCGAGAAGCTCGGCTTCGAGCGCGCCAACTGGTTCGCCGACGCCGATGCGGGCGAGGAACCGCATGACCGCTATTCCTACGGGCGGGGCAACTGGTTCGCCGCCGTCGGCCGCGAGCACAAGGCGGCGCGGGAAGCGGCGGTGCTGTTCGACCAGAGTTCCTTCGCCAAGTTCGAGTTCAGTGGGCGTGATGCCGAGGCGGCGCTCTCCTTCATTGCCGCCAACGATGTCGCCCGGCCGGTCGGCCATCTCGTCTATACGCAGATGCTGAACGATGCCGGCGGCATCGAATGCGACCTCACGGTCTCTCGCCTCGCCGAGGACCGCTATTTCATCGTCACCGGCACCGGATTCGCGACGCATGATCTCGACTGGATCGCGCGGTCGATTCCTGAGGGGCTCGATGCGCGGATCACCGACGTCACCTCGGCTTACGCGACACTGGTGCTGATGGGGCCCGAGGCACGGCGGATCCTTTCGTCGATCAGCCGCGACGATCTCTCGCCGGCCGGCTTTCCGTTCGGCCGAGCCCGCTTCATCCAGGCGGGCGGCTGCCCGGTTCTGGCGCTCCGCGTCACCTATGTCGGCGAGCTCGGCTGGGAATTGCATGTGCCGACCGAATTCGCGCTGACGCTGTTCGAGGCACTGATGGCGGCGGGACGGCCGCTCGGCCTCCGCCTCGCCGGATACCGCGCCATCGAGTCTCTGCGCCTCGAAAAGGGCTATCGCGCTTGGGGCGCCGAGATCGGCCCTGACCATTCGCCACTCGTCGCCGGGCTCGGCGCCTTCGCGAAGCTCAAGAAGGACATCCCCTTCCGTGGCCGCGCCGCGCTCGAGGCGCAGGCGGCGGCGCCAATGCCGCGGCTTCTCGCGGGCTTCACCACCCTCGACCCGGAGATCGTGCTGCTCGGGCGCGAGACGATCTATCGCGACGGCGAGCGGGTCGGCTGGCTGGCCTCCGGCGGCTTCGGCTACACGGTCGGCAAGCCGATCGGCTATGGCTATGTCCGCCGCGCCTCAGGCGTCGACCGCGATTTCGTCCTTTCCGGCCGCTACGAGCTGGAAGTGGCCGGCGAACGCGTCGCGGCCGAGGTCCATCTCGACCCGCTCCATGACCCGCAAGGCACCAAAATCCGCGCCTGAGATTGCGCCGATCGCTTGACAGCTTTGGCGACCGGGTGTTGGACAGGCTGAAACGCCTGCAATAACATAGAGTTATTCTAATGTATCCGCTCTCGCGCCGTGCGCTTCTCAAAGGGGCCGCCCTTGGCGGCGCCGCGCTGGCCGCCACCCCGGCTCTCCTCGCCGCCGCCTCGCGGCCGGCCCGGGCCGCCGATGGCCCGCTGGCACTCTATAACGGCCAGCACCGCCCGCCGGTCGAGGCGCTGATCGCCGCCTTCACCGCGGCGACCGGCATCGAGGTCGCCGTCCGCCATGGCAGCAGCGCCCAACTCGCGAGCCAGCTGATGGAGGAAGGCGCGCATTCGCCGGCCGACCTCTTCTGGTCGGAAGAAAGCCCGTCGCTGTTCGCACTCGCCGAGAAGGGCCTGCTCGCCCCCCTCGCCGCGGAGACGCTCGCATCCGTTCCGGCGGAATATTCGGCCAAGGACGGCACCTGGATCGGCGCCACCGCGCGCTGCCGCGTCGTCGTCTACAACAAGGCGGATGTCGACCCGGCGACGCTGCCGGCCTCGGTGCTCGATTTCGCCAGCGAGGCCTATGCCGACAAGGTCGCCTTCGCGCCCGCTAGCGGCGCCTTCCAGCAGCAGATCATGGCGGTCATGATCCTCAAGGGCCGCGAAACGGCGCTCGCCTGGCTGAAGGGGCTCCGGCAGTATGGCCGCGTCTACAATTCCGACAGCGCGGCCGTCGAGGCGGTGGAAAGCGGCGACATCCCGATCGCGCTCTCCAACAATTACTACTGGCAGGCGCTGGCCCGCGAGATCGGCGAGGCGGATGTCCAGTCGGCGATCCATAATATCGGCCATGGCGATCCGGGCACGCTCATCACCGTCTCGGGCGGCGGCGTCCTCAAATCGGCGAAGAATGCCGAGGCGGCGCAGCGCTTCGTCGGTTTCATGGTGAGCGAGGAGGGACAGAAGGCGATCGTCGCGGCCATCGCCGAATATCCACTCCGCCCGGGCGTCACCTCGCCCTTCCCGCTGACGCCCTTCGGCGAACTCGACCCAGCACCCGTGACGCCGAACCAGCTCGGCGATGCCGAGGCGGCGCTCGCCCTTCTGCGCGAGGCGGAACTGGCTTGAGCGACACGTTCGGGGAACTGGCCGAGATCGCGGCTGCGCCGCGGCCCCGCCGGGTCCGCCGGACCCGCGCACTGCCGCGCGCCATCGTCGCGGCGGCGCTCATCCCGATCGCGCTCATCGCGCTGCCGATCGTCTATGTGCTGATCCGCTCGGCCGATGCCGGCTGGTCGGGCATCGTCGCGGAACTCTTCCGCGAGCGCACGCTGATGCTGTTCTGGAACACGAGCGTGCTGACCTTTTCGGTCACCGGGCTGGCGCTCGCCATCGGCGGCGCCGCGGCCTGGCTCACCGAGCGCTCCGACCTGCCGGGCCGCGGGCTCTGGCGCGTGCTGTTCTGCCTGCCGCTCGCCATGCCGGCCTTCGTCGCCTCCTTCGCCTGGAAATCGATCGGCCCGTCCTTCCAGGGCCTCGGCGGCGCGATCCTCATCCTCTCCATGGAGAGCTTCCCGCTCGTCTTCCTGCCGCTCGCCGCCGCGCTCCGCAGCATGGATCCGGCGCCGGAGGAAGTGTCGCGCTCGCTCGGCCGGGGGCCGCGGGCCACCTTCATGAAGGTCGTGCTGCCGCGCGCGCTGCCGGCGGCCGGCGGCGGAGCGCTGCTCGTCGCGGCGCATATGCTCTCGGAATTCGGCGCGCTGTCGCTCCTGCGCGTGCAGACGCTGACGACTGCGATCTTCCAGCAATATGAGTTGCAATTCGACAATGCGAGCGCGGCCGTGCTCTCGGCCATGCTGATGCTCTTCTGCCTGCCGGTCGCGTTCGGCGAGATCTATCTCCGCGGCGCCGAACGGCGCGACAAGGTCGGCCGCAGCGCGGTGCGCAGCCGGCGCGAGCAGAGACTGGGGCCGTGGCTCTGGCCGGCGCTCGCCTTCTCTGCCCTGGTCTGCGTGCTCGCGCTCGGCGTGCCGTTCGGCCGGCTCGGCTACTGGCTGATGCGCGGCGTCTCGGCCGGGCGCGGCATCGAGGCGATCGGGCCGGCGCTCTGGGGCTCGCTCAGCCTTGCGCTGCCCGGCACGATCGTCACCACCATCGTCGCGCTGCCGCTGGTTCTGCTCGCGCTGCGCGGCGGCGGGCGGATCGCGCGGGTCGCCGAGCGGCTGCCCTATGTCGTGCATGGCCTGCCCGGCCTCGTGGTGGCGCTGGCGCTCGTCTATGCCTCGATCCGCCTGCTGCCGGCCGTCTACCAGACGCGGGCCGTGCTCTTCGCGGCCTATGCCATCCTGTTCATGCCGCTCGCCCAATCCGCCTTGCGCGCATCGGCCGAGCTGGTCTCGCCCGAGATGGAGGATGTCGCGCGCACGCTCGGGCGCGGCGCGCTCCGCGCCTTCGTCTCGGTGACGCTGCCGGCGCTGGCCCCCGGCCTCGGCGCGGCATTGGCGCTCGTCGCGCTCGAACTGATGCGCGAACTCACCGCGACGCTCATCCTCGCGCCAACCGGCGTCGCGACGCTCGCCACCGAAGTCTGGTCGCTGACCAGCGACGGCGCCTATGCCGCGGCGGCGCCCTTCGCGGCGGCGCTGGTGCTGATCTCGGGCCTCCCCGTCTATGTCTTCACGCTGCGCACGCTCGATCCCGGCGGGCGCGGCCGCAAAGGACGTCCGCGCAAGAGAAGGCCGCGAACTGGCTAAGTCTCGCCTCATTTTTCGCGCAGGACTGACACTGCGGGGCCGCCTACAGAGACCCGCACGCCTTTGGGAGGCGTGCCGCTTCCAAAAAGAAGCGCGCATTTTAAGTGATTTTTAGCCATGATCGACCGCGTGCGTCCGATCACGGCGTGTCGCGGAGTTGCCGGCGGAGGACCGGTAGGGCGGGGCTCGGCACCAGGTCTGAGGGGTAGCATGACACCACCTGCGAAATCAGCGGCGCTGCGCTCCGCTTCGAGCGGCGATCACGACACGTCCGAGGCTGCGGAGCAGGCGCGAAGCCGCATCCTGCCGCCGCGGCCCGTGAACCGGCCCCCGGCACGCGCCGAGGCCCGCGCCGACGACCGCCTCGTCTCCTTCCCGAGCTTCGAGGCGAGCCGCGCATTGCAGAAGCCCGCTCCCGCACCTGCCGCGACCGAGACCTTGCCCGATCTCGGCGCCGAGCTCGAAGCGGCGCTGATGAACGACCTCGAATCCATGGTCGCGTTGTTCGACCAGGCCGCGCGCGACGGAAATGCGGCCGATCCCAAGGCTGCGCCCTCGGCCGATCCGGACCAGGAGGCGCTGGAACGCCTCCTCACCAGCATCCGCCAGGGCGACGGCGCGCCGCGCGGGGCCGCGCTGCCCGCGAGCGTGGCGCCGGTCGTCGCGATCCCGGAGGCGGAGCCCGCAGCCGAGATCCCCGCGGAGATCGTAACCCCGCCGCCGCGCCGGCCGGCCTCGCCGCGGCCCGAGGGGCGCGAAAACCGCCTGGCACCGCCCTCGCCACGCCAGCGCAAGCCGAGGCCCGATCCGGCCAATGACGTCGGTTCCGGCGCAAAGGTCGTGGCCCGGCCCACGGCGCAGCGTCCGCCGCGCGCCCAACCGATCCCCGCTCTGACGGAGCCGTCCGAGCGCCGCTCCTATCTGAAGCCGGCCATCGCCGTCTCGGCGCTGATCCTTGTCGCCGCCATCGGCGCCGGCATGACCATCCGGGCGCTCACCGCCACCAGCGATCCGGCCCCGGCCGAGACCGCCACGGCGGCGCCTGCGATGGCTGCGCCCGCCGAGACTTCGAGCGCCGAGACTTCGAGCGCCGAGACTTCGGCCGCCGCGGCACCCGCCGCTCCCAAGGCCAGCGAGGCCCCGCTGACCGCTTCGCCCGAGCCGGCTGCGACCGAAACCGGATCGTCGCCGGTCCGCATGGCAGCGGACAATTCTTTGGATGCGCCTTCAGCGGCGCCCGCGACCGCGATGGCGCCCGCCACTCCGGCCGACGCATCGCCTGCCCCGGTCCGGATGGCGGAACCCGCCGCGCCGGCCGAGACGGCTTCATCCTCCGCGCCGATCCCGATGACCGCCCCGGCGCCCGCGCCCGTCGCGGAGCCCGAGGTCGCCAGCGCCGAGCCGCTGCCGGCCGTATCCGAGCCCGGCACGGCCACGCCGGATCTTTCGGCTGCAGAGGCTCCGCCGGTCGCAGAGGCTCCGGCCGCGCCGAAGGTGGTCGCCTCGATTCCCGCCGGCTCCAGCAGCGGCGGCCTGCAGCCGGGCGCGGCGACGATCGCCAGCGGCGTCAATCTGAGGAGCAATCCGGACAATGGCGCGCCGGTGATCGGCGTTCTCAAGACCGGAACGAGCGTCGAGATCGTCGGCTGCAAGATCTGGTGCGAGGTCGTCGCCGGCGACAAGCGCGGCTTCGTCTTCCAGAAGTTCCTCAGCCAGTCGTAAGGCGAAAGCCCGCCCTCAGCCCTCGAGGCTGATGGCGGCGCCGGCCGTTCCGCTCGCGAGGAAGGTCTGCAGCTGGCCGACGATCTGCCGGGCGTGACGCCCGGCGATTGCTTCCGCCGCCGCGGCGTCGCGCGCCGCGATGGCGTCGATCATCTCGTCATGCTCGGCGACATAGGGGTCGGGCAGGTGGTCGTCGAAGGACGAATAATAGACGCGCAGGATGCGGCGGCCTTCGTCGAGCAGGCGCGTGAAGAGGTCGGTGTAGTAGCGGTTGCGCCCCGCCTCGGCGATGGCGACATGGAAATCGCGATTGGTCGCGATCATGGCCGCGGCATCGGCGGCGCGCACGGCCTCGGAGAAGAGGGCCTGTCCCTCGCGTAGCCGCGCGAGATCGGCCTCGGTCCGCTTCAGCGCGGCGAGGCGCGTCGTGACGCGATACATGAGCGTCAGCGCATCGAAATAGACCGGCAGATTGGCGAAATCGATCGGCGCAACGATGGTGTTGCGGTTGGGCAGCGTCGTCGCAAGGCCCTCGGCGACGAGGCGGACGAGCGCCTCGCGCACCGGCGTGCGCGACATCAGGAAGCGCTCGGAGAGCCGCGTCTCGTCGAGACCGGCGCCCGGCTGCAGGCGCAGTTCCAGGATGTCGCTCTTCAGCGCGTCATAGATGAGCTGCACGCCGAAGCCGCGCCCGCCTTCCGGCTTCGCCGTCTCGCCCGCTGGATTTCCGGCCATGCCGCGTCCGTCCACCATCCTGTCGACCGGCTCCGCGCTTACACTGCCCCCCGTGGCGGCGCAAGGCGAGCAAGACGCGTGCACGCCTTCCGATTTTGTTAAGACGGCGCCTGAACGATGAGGCATTGCCCGATTCGCGCCGCCGGAGTCCCCATGCTGATCGAACGCCGCCTCGAAGAGCTCGGCATCACGCTGCCCAAGGTGCCGACCCCGGTCGGGTCCTATCTTCCGGCCGTGCAGATGGGCGATCTCCTGTTCCTCTGCGGCCAGGGTCCTCTTCTCCCCTCGGGCGTGAATGCCAAGGGCAAGCTCGGCGGCGGCGTCTCGGTCGAGGAAGGCTACAAGCTGGCGCGCCTGACCGGGCTCTACCTGATCTCGGCCATGAAGGACGCGCTCGGCGATCTCGACCGCGTCGCGCGCATCGGCAAGGTGCTCGGCATGGTCAATTGCGTGCCGGAATTCGAGGACACGCCCGGCGTCATCAATGGCTGCTCGGATCTCTTCGTCGAGGTCTTCGGCGACAAGGGCCGCCACGCCCGCTCCTCGGTCGGCATGTCGACGCTGCCGGGCAATATGAGCGTCGAGATCGAGGCTGTCGTGCAGGTCGTGGCAGACTAGCGAGGTCGCGGAAGAGAAGACAAGTCCCTCACCCTGGCCCTCTCCCAGAGGGAGAGGGGATGGCTGGCATCGATGACGGACGCCGTCTTTCCGGCTCCTCAGCCCGCACGACCTGCCCCTCTCCCCATGGGAGAGGGCTGGGGTGAGGGCCTTCGGCGGCTCGCGCCGCTCCGCTCACGCCGCGCGTTCTGCCGTTCCGAAGGTGACGCCCTTTTCCTTGAGCCAGCGGCGATAGGCGACGGAGGACATGTCGGCGCGGGTCGGGATTTCGGCGCGCGGCTCCAGGGGGAGGAGGCGCGGGCGCTGGTTTTCCAGGATGATCCGGTCCTGCAGGAAGATGAGCTGCTGGAAATGGATCATGCTGGTCAGCGTGCTCTCGTCGTCGACGATGAACATCACCGGATGCGCGCGGCAGCGGTCATGGTCGAGCGGCTGCACGAAGAGGCAGATGACATCCCAGCGATTGGTCGCGGCGGGGCAGGTCTTGTAGAGCAGCGTCTGGAAGGGCGCGGCGACGCGATACATGTATTGCGTCATGATGCCGCCCGAGGCCGAGAGCGCCGCCTGGGGCTGGAAGAACTCGCAATTGGTCGCCCAGACCTCGTCCACGTCGCGGCGAATCTCCGTCGTGTAGTGCCGCACCTCGGTATGCGGTTCGGCGCCGAGGATATCGGTGTGCACGAAGGGGAAATGCGCCATGTCGAGGAAGTTCTCGACGATGCGGAGGCCCGAGGCGCGCACCTGAACGGCGCCGCAGACGACATGGCGGCGATCGGGCTCGTCGGCCTCGGGGATCTCGAAGAGGCCGCGCGGCGGCTCGCCGAGCGTCGTCCAGCAATAGCCCCAGCGCTCATGCGTCGGCAGCGGCGCGCCGAGGCTGCCATCCGCGAAGCGCTCGCGCACCACGACGTTCTCGCTTTCGTCGCGCGCGACGACGAGATCACGCCCGAGCAGCCGGTTCGGCCGGGGCGCGGCCGGGATGTCCTGCAGCGCGTCGATCACATACCAGTGGTCGAGCGAGGCTTTCTCGGCCGGTCGCGCCATGCTGCGTCCCTCGTGTTGATGTCGCATTGCCCAGCCGCTAGACATGCCGCAATGTTGGGCGGAAGCGCAAGGGCATCGGCCGCGGGCGCGACGGGACGGGCATGAGAGAGCGGATCGAGCTGGTGTTTCTCGGCGTCTTCGAGCCGGCGAGCTTCGCGGAATTCATGCGCCATCGCGCGGGGCGGCTGTCCGTCGCTGCCGAGACGCGCCGGCTGGATGCGGGCCGGGTCGAGGTGACGGTGGAAGGCGAAAGCGCCCTCGTCGACATGTTCGAGGTCGCCTGCAGCCTCGGCCCGCTTGACTGCCTGGTCACCGATGTTTCTCGCCGCGCCGCGTGACCACGAAATGCCGAGGAGATGCCCTTGACCGATCCCGCAGTTCCCGCCTGGCATGCCGTCGCGCTCGCCGCCGATATCGAGCCGGGGACGTCGGCCGGCGCGCGGCTCCATGACCGGGAGCTCGTGGTCTGGCGCGACAGCGGCGGGGAAAGCCATGTCTGGGAGGACCGCTGCCCGCATCGCGGCATGCGCCTTTCGTTCGGCTTCGTGCGCGGCAACCACATCGCCTGCCTCTATCATGGCTGGGCCTATGACACGGCAGGCCAGTGCCGCGCCATTCCTGCCCATCCCGACCTCGCGGTGCCGGAGACGATCCGCGTGCCGACCTATGCCTCGGCCGAGGCGTCCGGGCTGATCTTCGTCTGGTCCGAAATGGGCGCGACGCCGCCGTCGCCGCCGGCCGCGCGGCCGCTCACCGCGCTGCGCAGCCTTTTCGTCGAGGCGGCGCCGGAGCGCGTGGCGGCGCTTCTCGCCGGCCGTTTCGCGCCGGGGCCTGATGGAAGCTTCGCCGGTCGCCTCGTCGGCGCCGATGTCGTGCTCTTCCTGCAACCTTTCACGGCTGATCAAACGGGGCTGCATGTGACGATCGACGGCGCCGGGGACGGCGCGCTCGTCTCGCGCGCCGCCGAGGCGCTCAGGCACGCCATCGAGGCGGCGGCGCCGTCGCGCTTCGCCTCGCTGGAGTTCGCGGCATGAGCCCGCCTCGCGCAAACCAAGCCCTCGAAGGACCCCGCCTCGTCCTGCACGACTACGAACTCGACGCCGACTGCTACAAGGTGCGGCTGCTGCTCGCCCTTATCTGCGCGCCCTATGAGCGGGTGGCGGTCGATGTCCATCCCGGCCATGAAGAGCGCTCGCCGGCCTATCTCGCGCTCAATCCGCGCGGCAGCCTGCCGATCCTCGAACAGGACGGGCTCGTCCTCGCCGAGGCGGAGGCGATCCTCCTCCATTGCGCCGGGCTGCTGCCGGGCGGCGGCGCGCTCGTGCCGGAGAGCGCTGCCGACCATGCCCGCATGCTCTCCTGGCTGTTCTTCGCCCGCGGCCCGCTGGCAGCGGCGGGGCTGGCGCGGCTTCATGCCATGCTGGAGGCGCCCGGGGACGGTCCGGCGCTGGAGCGGCAGGCGCTGGCCGCCTTCCGCGTCATGGAAGACCACATGACGGCGCAGCGCCTCGCCGGCTCGGACTGGTTCGTTGGCGCCGCGCCGAGCCTCGCGGATATCGCGCTCTTCCCGGCGATCGCGCTGTCTCGCGATTTCGGCGTCGATCACGACGCCTATCCGGCGCTCCGGCGCTGGATGCGGCGGCTGAGGGCGCTGCCGGGCTTCGTCACCATGCCGGGCATTCCCGACTATCACTGAGGGACCGCGCGGCGACGGCTTGTCAGACGAGCCGCCGGGCCGATAACCTCCGCCTCCCCGAGAATGAGTGGAGGATGAGCATGCGATCGCGGACATTCGGCCGGACCGGCCGCCAGGTGAGCGAAATCGGCTTCGGCGCCTGGGCGATCGGCGCCAGCTGGGGCCATGTCAGCGAGGACGACGCCATCGCCGCGCTGGAGACGGCGCTCGATGCCGGCGTCACCTTCATCGACACCGCCGACGTCTATGGCGACGGCCGCTCGGAGAAGCTGATCGCGCGCGTCCTGAAGGCGCGCGGTGGCCAGCGCCCCTATGTCGCGACCAAGGCCGGGCGCCGGCTCAACCCGCATGTCGCCGGCGGCTATACCGGCGAGGCGCTGGAAGGCTTCATCGACCGCAGCCGCGATTATCTCGAGATGGAGACGCTCGACCTCGTGCAGCTGCACTGCCCGCCGACCGACGTCTATTACCATCCGGAGGTGTTCGCGGCGCTGGACGCGATGAAGGCGGCCGGCAAGATCGCGGACTATGGCGTCAGCGTCGAGCGCGTCGAGGAAGCGCTGAAGGCGATGGAATATCCCGGCGTCGTCTCGATCCAGATCATCTTCAACATCTTCCGCCAGCGGCCGATCGAACGGCTGTTCCAGCGCGCGATCGAGACCGAGACGGCGATCATCGCCCGCGTGCCGCTCGCGAGCGGTCTCCTGACCGGCAAGATGTCGGCGGCGACGACCTTCGACGCCTCGGACCATCGCCAGTTCAACCGCCATGGCGAGGCCTTCGATGTCGGCGAGACCTTCTCGGGCGTTCCCTACGAGGTCGGGCTGGCGGCGGTGGAGAAGATCCGCCCGCTGGTCGGCGACACGACCATGGCGAAGTTCGCGCTGAAGTGGATCCTGATGTTCGAGGCGGTCACCGTCGCCATTCCCGGCGCCAAGAATGCCGAGCAGGCGCTGGCCAATGCCGACGCCGCGACGCTGCCGCCGATCGCCGACGAGACCATGGCCGCGCTCAAGGCCATCTATGACGAGGATATCCGCCCCCACGTCCATCAGCGCTGGTGAGCGGCGGCGGCTGGAGGGTCACTTCTCGAAGGGATAGATGACCTTCCAGTCGGTCTTCATGTCGACGACCAGCCAGCCGCACTTCGGCGCCTCGTCGAGCGCCTTGTCGAGGCGCCCGACGAGGGAATCGCGGTCATAGGCCCATTCGCGCACCGCGTCGGTGTGATGGACGATGAGGGCGAAGCGCGGGCCGCTGTCGAGCGTCGTCCATTGCAGCATCTCGAGATCGCCGTCGGAATTGCCGGCGGCGAAGACGGGCCGGCGGCCGATGAAGCGCTGGATGCCGAGCGGCTTGCCGGGGCCGTCGTCGATGAAATCGACCTCGGGCAGCTTCATGATGGACGGGCGGTCGCCGATCAGCTGCCATTTCGTCTTGCCGGACGAGCCGACGATCTGCTCGGGCGGGATGCCATAGGCGGCGGGTGCCCAGGGGCGCATGAAATCGATGCCGCCGCCGGAGACGATGAAGGTCTTGAAGCCGTTCGCGCGGAGATAGGCGAGCAGTTCCAGCATCGGCTGGTAGACGAGATCGGTATAGGGCCGGTCGAAGCGGGGATGGCGCGCGCTGGCGATCCAGGCGCGGACGATGGCCGAGAAGTCGTCGACCGACATGCCGGCATGGGTCATGGCCACGATCTCAAGCAGGCCCTTCTCGCCGACGGCCGCGAGCTTCGCCCGGTCGCCGGAGAGGACCGCCTTGACGGTCTCGTTCCCGGCGATCGCCGGATCGGCGGCGGCGATCACCTTCAGCCGGTCAACGGCGAAGGCGATCTGGAAATACATAGGCTGCTCCGACCAGAGCGTGCCGTCATTGTCGAAGGTCGCGATCCGCTCCTCGACCGGCACGAAATCCTGCGAGCCGGCCGTCGTGACCTTGTCGACGAAGGCGAGGATGGATGTCTTGGCGGCGCCGTCGTTCCAGGACGGCAGCGGATCGTCCGCGGCGAGCGCCGCCGTCGCAGCGACGAAGACGAGCGCAAGCGCCACGAGCGCCCTGATGCGGAGCTGCTGCCAGAATGCCTGCATGGTGTCCCCCCCTTGCTCGCGCGAGGCTAGCGCGAGGGGCGGGCGGGGTCCATCGGCCCCAGAAACGCAAAAGGCCCGCCGGGTGGCGGGCCTTTCGGGCGTTCGGACGGGGAGCCGGGGCGATCAGTTGATCGACTGGACTTCCTGAACCTCGGGCACGAAGTGGCGCAGCAGATTCTGGATGCCGTGCTTCAGCGTCGCCGTCGAGGACGGGCAGCCGGAGCAGGAGCCGCGCATGTTGAGATAGACGACGCCGTCGCGGAAGCCCTTGAAGGTGATGTCGCCGCCATCCTGCGCCACGGCCGGGCGCACGCGGGTCTCGATCAGTTCCTTGATGGTCTCGACGAGATCGGCATCCGCCTCGGCGAAGAACTCGCCGTCGTCGTCATCCGCGCCATGCAGCGGCCCGGCCTGCGCCATCACCGGCACGCCGGCGGTGAAATGCTCCATGATCGCGCCGAGCAGCGCGGGCTTCAGGTGCTGCCACTCGCCGTTCGACTTGGTGACGCTGATGAAGTCGTGGCCGAGAAAGACGCCGGAGACGCCACCGACCGAGAACAGACGCTCGGCGAGCGGCGAGCGGCCCGCCTCGGCGATGTCGCGGAATTCGGCCGTTCCTTCGGGAAGAACCGGGCGGCCGGGCAGGAACTTCAGGGTCGACGGATTGGGCGTCGCTTCGGTCTGGATGAACATGGGGGAGCCTCGCCGCTGTCTTTTGGAATTCTTCTAAGAGAGTTTTGGGCGATCGACCCCTCGCCTTCAAGGGGGATTCGCCGGTCGCCATGAGAAATCGTACTTCTGAAGTCAGGATTCAAGCGGCTGTTGCGCCGCAGCCGCGACTGCAAGGCTGTCATCGAAACGCAATCCGGCAGGCCTAACGGAGTCCCCGCTCACCACCACGGGGCCAATCCGATCATGAAACTGATGCTCGTCACCACCACGGCGCTCGTCGCGCTGTCGCTGCCGGCGCTCGCCGAGCCGATGAAGCTCGCCTCCGCCGTCGTCAAGCCCGCCGAGGACGTGCTCTCGCCCGGCCTCGCCGAGGTTCCGGTCGCCGAAGGCGCCATGAAGCTCGAGAACGCCTCGAAGCAGCTCGGCTATTACGGCTATGGCAATGACGGCCCGCTGGCCCCCAAGAAGGGTGCCGTCCAGGCCGAAGGCCACAATGTCGAGGCGACCAAGACCGAGCCCGACAAGAACACCTATCTCGCGCTCCAGGGCCAGAAGGGCGCCGCCAAGGGCGTCAAATATGGCACGCATTTCCTGTTCCAGGGTCATGAGAACGGCCCGAAGGACGCCGAAGGCGTGACCTATGGCGCCCTGACGCGCATCAATCTCGATGCCGACAAGGCGCATCGCGTGACGCTGATGGCCTCCACCGATGTCGACGGCAAGCCGCTGCCGCTCATCGACGGCTCGGCCTGGGACCCCTTCGCCAAGATGCTGCTCCTGACCTCGGAAGAGGGCGCGGATGGCGGCGTCTGGATGGCGACCGTCGACTTCCCGTCCAAGGTGACCGACATCTCGGCCTTCACCGGCCGCGCCGCCTATGAGGGCGTCGAGGTCGACAAGGACGGCAGCATCTGGCTGGTCGAGGACGAGGGCGGCAAGGGCGGCCCGAAGACCAAGAACGCCAAGCAGCCGAATTCCTTCGTCTACCGCTTCGTGCCGGCCGACAAGTCCGACCTGACGAAGGGCGGCAAGCTGCAGGCGCTGCAGGTGCTCGACGCCTATGCCAAGCCGATCGTCTTCCATGACGGCCAGCAGGACGCCGACATCCTCGCCCTCGAGCAGAAGCTGCTCTACGCCTATGGCAACGAGCTGCCGACCCGCTGGGTCACGCTGAAGGAGACCGCGGCCGGCGCCACCGAGACCTTCGACGCCAACAAGCTCGCCAAGGCGGCCAGTGCGACGCCGTTCAAGCGGCCCGAGAACGGCCAGTTCCGCCCCGGCACCGACTTCAAGGAATTCTACTTCACCGCCACCGGCGACACGAACGCGAAGACCGAAGCCGGCACGGAATATGGCGGCTTCGGCGGCGTGTTCCGGGTCACGCAGGACGCGCCCTCGGACGACAAGGGCTCGATCGGCATCGTCTTCCGCGGCGATGTCACGAAGACCGGCCTCGACAACCTCTCCTTCCTCGACGACAAGCAGCTGCTGGTGGTCGAAGACGCAGGCGACAAGCTGCACGGCCAGCGCAATGCGCTCGACTCGGGCTATATCGTCGACGTCACCGCCGACTATGCCAAGGCCTCGACCGCCGACCCGGTGCGCTTCCTGACCCAGGTGCGCGACGACATGGCGACCATCGATGCCGCGCTCGGCGCGAAAGCCTCCGAGAACGGCTTCCAGAACGACGGCGACAACGAGATCACCGGCATCCATGTCTCGAATGGCGATGCGAGCGTCGAGGGCCTGATCGGCACCGCCGTCCCGACCCCGTTCGAGAATGGCTGGCGCGTGTTCTACACCCGCCAGCACGGCCGCAACGTCACCTTCGAGATCGTGCAGGCTTCCGTCAAGAAGTAAGCGGCGCATTTCGCCGGCAAAATAACGAAGGGCGCCATCGCGGCGCCCTTTTTCATGGACGGCCCATGTCAGGCGATGGCGGCGATGTCCTCGTCGGCGAGCGAGCCGGGGACGATGGTGACCGGCACCGGGAAATGGCCGGCGAGGCGGCCGGCCATGGCCGAGACCAGCGGGCCCGGCCCTTCCTTGTCGGTCGCCGCGGCGAGCACGAGGATCGCGATATCCTCGTCCTCGCCGATGAGGCCGAGGATCTCGTCGGCAGGCTTGCCTTCGCGGATGACGAGTTCCGGCTCGACCGAGCCGTGGCGGCGGGCGATGTCGGCGAAGCGGGCGAGCACCGCCTCCGCCTCGTCCATCGCCTCGGCGCGCATGATGTTCTCGACGCCGATCCAGTGCTGGAAGCCGGTCGGCTCGATCACATAAAGCATGGTGAGGCCGCCGGAGGTGCGCTCGGCCCGGCGGGCGGCATAGACGACGGCGCGCGAGCATTCCGGCGTGTCGTCGATGACCGCCAGGAACTTGCGCCGGTGACCGGCCTCGGTGGAACGCCGCTTCAGCATGATGCGATGCTGCCACCCCGTGAGGGCGGCAGCAAGCGGGCGTCAGTTGCGGCGGATGAAGCCGACGACATCCTTGACGCCGTCGAGGATCGGCCGGGCGATCGCATCGGCGCGCAGGGCGCCATTCGCAAGGATCTGGTCGATATGGCCGGGATCGGCCATCAGGCGGCGCATCTCGGCGCCGATCGGCCCGAGCTTCTGGACGGCGAGATCGGCGAGCGCCGGCTTGAAGGCCGAGAACTGCTGCCCGCCGAACTGATCGAGCACCTGCTGCTTGGAGATTCCCGCCAGCGCGGCATAGATGCCGACGAGATTGTCCGCCTCCGGGCGGCCCTTGAGCCCCTCGGTCTCGGAGGGCAGCGCATCGGCGTCGGTCTTCGCCTTGCGGATCTTCTGCGCGATCGCGTCCGCATCGTCGGTCAGGTTGATGCGCGAATAGTCGGACGGGTCCGACTTCGACATCTTCTTGGTGCCGTCGCGCAGGCTCATGATGCGCGTCGCCGGGCCGGTGATCAGCGGCTCGGTCAGCGGGAAATAGGCGTCGCCATAGCCATGGGCGGCGATCGAGGCGGCATAGTCGTTGTTGAACTTCTGTGCGATGTCGCGGGTCAGCTCGAGATGCTGCTTCTGGTCCTCGCCGACCGGCACATGCGTCGCCTTGTAGGCGAGGATGTCGGCCGCCATCAGGCTCGGATAGGCGAGGAGGCCGAGCGAGGCGTTCTCCTTGTCCTTGCCGGCCTTGTCCTTGAACTGCGTCATGCGGTTCATCCAGCCGATGCGCGCGACGCAATTGAAGATCCAGGCGAGCTCGGCATGGGCCGAGACCTGGCTCTGGTTGAAGACGACGTGCTTGACCGGGTCGATGCCCGCCGCGACGAAGGCCGCCGTGACCTCGCGGATCTGGCGGGAGAGCTCCGTCGGATCCTGCCAGACCGTGATCGCATGCATGTCGACCACGCAATAGATGCAGTCATGGCTCTCCTGCAGCGCGACGAAATTCACGATCGCGCCGAGATAATTGCCGAGATGCAGATTGCCGGTCGGCTGGACGCCGGAAAAGACGCGCGGCTGGAATTCGGTCATTTCTCGCTCGATCCTGCTGATCTCGTGTCGCGGGGCGGCGCGTTATCGCGCGGGCGGGGCGGGCGCGCAAGCGCCGATTGGCGCCCCGCTCAGCCGCGCCGGCGGCGGAACGCGCCGAGGACCGCCCTGATATCGACGACGCCGGCCGCCTGGCAGAAGACGCCGAAGAGCAGCAGGCCGGCGCCGCAGATCGCCGCCATCGCGCCGGCCCTCACCAGCACCCGCGCATCGTCGAAGAAGTGATCGGCATAGAGGGCCGCGCCCCAGACGGCGGCGCCCATGGCGAGCGCGGCGGCGAAGAGGAGCGGCAGGTTGCGCCTGACCTTCGCGTCGAGCGGAAAATGGCCGCGGCGGTGGAGCGCGATGCCGAGCAGCGCCGCATTGACCCAGCCCGAGAGGCTGGTCGCGATGGCGATGCCGAGTTCGGCATAGAAGGGGAAGAGCGCCAGCGAGACGGCGACATTGACGACGACGCCGGTGGCCGCGAACCACATCGGCGTCTTCGTGTCCTCGCGGGCGAAGAAGCCGGGCGAGAACACCTTGATGAGCACGAAGGCCGGCAGGCCGGCGGAAAAGCCCATCAGCACCCGCGCCGTCGCCAGCGTGTCGTCGGCACCGAAGGCGCCGCGCTGGTAGATGACCTGCACGATCGGCTCGGCCAGCACGAAGAGCGCGATCGCCGCCGGCAGCGTCAGCGCCATTGCGAATTCGAGACCGCGATTCTGCGTGTGGTCGGCGAGATCGGAACGGCCGGCCCGAAGATGCCGCGCGAGATCGGGCAGCATGACGACGGCGATGGTGGCACCGACGATGCCGAGCGGCAGCTGGTAGAGGCGATCGGCATAGCCGAGCACCGCGATGGCGCCGGGCGCGAAGGACGCGATCATCGTGCCGATGACGATGTTGATCTGCGTGACGCCGCCGGCGACGAGCGCGGGGAGGGCGAGCGCGCCGAGGCGGCGCACGCCGCGCGTCAGTCGCGGCCGCTGAAGGCTGAGCAGCATGCCGTCGCGCGCCGCCGCCGCGATGACGACACCGAGCTGCAGCACGCCGCCGACGAGCGTCGCGACCGCGAGCAGGATGCCGGCTTCTTCCGAATTCTCGACATCGGCGAGGAGCACATAAGCGAGGGCGCCGACGAAGACGATGTTGAGGAAGGCCGGCGCCATGGCCGCGGCGAAGAAGCGGCCGCGCGCGTTGAGGACGCCGCTATAGAGCGCCGTCAACGAGATGAGGAGGAGATAGGGAAAGGCGATCCGCGTCAGCAGCACGGCGAGGTCGAATTTCGGCGGGTCGGCCACGAAGCCGGGCGCCAGCACATGCATCAGCGGCCCCATCGCGACCATGGCGACGAGCACAAGGACGGCGAGGAGCGCGAGCAGCGCGGAGAGCGCCTCTCGCCCGAACTGCCGCGCGGCGTCCTCGCCCTCGCCTTCCAGGGTCCGTGCGAAGAGGGGCACGAAGGCCGAGGCGAAGGCGCCTTCGGCGAACAGGCGGCGGAAGAGATTGGGCAGGCGGAAGGCGACGAGGAAGGCATCGGCCACCGGTCCGGTGCCGAGCGCCGCCGCCATCATCATGTCGCGGGCGAAGCCGAGCAGCCGGCTCGACGTGGTCGAGCCGCCGACCGTGACGAGGTTGCGCAGCAGCGACATCGCCGCGCCGCGCCTAACCGACCTTCTTGACCGGCGCCTTCTCGCCGGCCGGCGGTCCGTCGAAGACCTGGGCGAGACGGCGGCGGATGGCCGCCTCGCGGCTGGCATTGGTGACCTTCCGGCCCGTCAGGTCGGTCACGTAGAACACGTCGACCGCCCGCTCGCCGAAGGTCGCGACATGGGCCGAGGCGATGTTGAGCGAGAGATCGGAGATGAGCCGCGTCAGGTCGAAGAGGAGGCCCGGCCGGTCGATGCCCGACGCCTCGATGACGGTGAACTGGTTGGACCAGGAATTGTCGACCAGGATTCGCGTCTCGACCGTGAAGGCCTTGATGATGCGCGGCTTCGCCTTCGCCTTGCGGGCGATCGCCTCGGGCAGCGCGACGGTTCCCGACAGCGCGTCCTCGATGAGCCGGCTCACCTTCAGCGCGCGCTGCGTCTCCTCCTCGTCGGTATCGAACTCGCGGGCGATGGAGATCGTGTCGATGGCGCGGCCGTCGGTGGTGGTGAAGATCTGCGCATCGACGATGTTGCCGCCGCCGGCCGTGCAGGCGCCGGCGACCATGGAGAGCAGGCGCGGATGATCGGGCGCCAGCACGGTGATCTCGGTCACCGCCTCGAAGGAGCGCACCGTCACCGCCGTCGCCAGCGAGCGGCCTTCCGCGTCGGCGGCGCGAATGAGTCCCGCATGGGCGACCTTTCTCGGCAGGTCGACGCGCAGCCAATAGGCCGGATAATGGCGTTCGAGATAGGCGTCGCGCTCGACGGCCGGCCAGTCGGCGAGGGCATCGGCAAGTTCCGAGCGCGCCGCCGCCACGCGCTGCTCGCGCGAGATCTGGCTGTGGCCGCCGGTCAGCAGCGGTTCGGTCTCGTAATAGAGCGTGCGCAGCAGCTGGCCCTTCCAGCCGTTCCAGACGCCGGGCCCGACGGCCGAGATATCGGCGATGGTGAGGATGAGCAGCAGCTTCAGCCGCTCGAGGCTCTGCACCACGGCGGCGAAGTCCTGGATCGTCTTGCGGTCGCCGAGATCGCGCGACTGCGCGACCATGCTCATCAGGAGATGATGCTCGACCAGCCAGGCGACCGTCTCGGTCTGGGCCGGCGTCAGCCCGAGCCGCGGGCCGAGCTTCCGTGCCACGCGCGCGCCAGCGATCGAATGATCCTCCGGCCGGCCCTTGGCGATGTCGTGCAACAGCATCGCGACATAGAGGACGACGCGGTCCTGCAGCGTCTGGATCAGCGCATTGGCGAGGGGATGATCCTGGCTGCGCTCGCCGCGCTCGATGCCGGCGAGAACGCCGATCGAGCGGATGAGATGCTCGTCGACCGTATAGTGATGATACATGTTGAACTGCATCATCGCGACGATCTTGCCGAAATCCGGCACGAAGCGGCCGAGCACGCCGGCCTCGTTCATGCGCCTCAGAACGATCTCCGGCTGGTTGTGCGAGGCGAGGAGGTCGAGGAACAGGCGGTTCGCGACGGGGTTCTCGCGCAGATCCGCGTCGATCAGCTTCAGCGAGCGCGTGACCTCGCGCATGGCGTCGGGATGGAAGGCGAGGTCGTGCTTGTCGGCGAGGTGGAAGAGGCGGATCAGGTTGACCGGATCGCGCTCGAACACGCCGGGCTCGGCGAGGTTGATGCGGTCATGCTCGACGACGAAATCGCTGGTGCCGGCGATCTTGCGGCGGCGGCGGCGGGTGGCGAGGCCGAAGAAGCGGTTGAGCAGCGGCGTCTGCTTGGCGTGCTCCTCCTCCAGCGCCGAGCAGAAGATCAGCGTCAGGTCGCCGACATCCTTCGCATGCAGGAAGTAGTGCTTCATGAAGCGCTCGACATCCTTCATGCCAGGATGGGCGGTGTAGCCGAGCCGCACCGCCATTTCGCGCTGGACGTCGAAGGAGAGCCGCTCCTCGGCGCGGCCGGTGAGGAAATGGAGATGGCAGCGCACCGACCAGAGGAAGTTCTCGGCCTTGCGCAGCAGCGTCAGCTCGGTGCGCGAGAACACGCCGGCCTCGACCAGCGCATCGCCGGAGCGGACGCGGTAGAAATATTTGGCGATCCAGAACAGCGTGTGCAGGTCGCGCAGGCCGCCCTTGCCTTCCTTGACATTGGGCTCGACCAGATAGCGCGAGGCGCCCTGCCGGCGATGGCGCTCGTCGCGCTCGGCGAGCTTGGCGGCGATGAATTGCGGCCCGGTTCCCGCCACCACCTCGGTGTCGAAGCGGTTCTCGAGATCCTTGAACAGCTTCTCGTCGCCCCAGATGAAGCGGGCCTCGAGGATCGCGGTGCGGATCGTCATGTCGCCGCCGGAAAGGCGGATGCATTCGTCGACATTGCGCGTCGCATGGCCGACCTTGAGGCCGAGATCCCACAGCATGTAGAGCACGAATTCGACGACGCTCTCGCCCCAGGGCGTCTGCTTGTAGGGCAGCACGAACAGGAGATCGATGTCGGAGCCCGGCGCCAGCATGCCGCGGCCATAGCCGCCGACGGCCACAATCGCCATGCGCTCGGCCGCCGAGGGATTGTCCACCGGATAGGCCGTGTGCACCGCGACGTCATAGACGGCGCGAATGATCTCATCCATGAGGTCGGAGAGGCTCCGCGCGCAGGCGATGCCGTTCTGCCCGGCCCGAAGACGCTGCTCGGCCAGAGCGCGGCCATCGCGCAGCACATCCTTGAGGCGCGCCAGCGCGCGGTTGCGGCGGCGCTGCGGATCTCTATCGTCGGCCGCGAGCCCGATCAGTTCGGCCGAAAGCGCGCGGCCGTCGATGAGGGCGGGTTCGGAACGGGACATCAAGGCGGTGCGGCTCCCGGCGGGGTCAGGACGGGCGAAGCTACCCTCATCACGGTGCGCCGACAATGCGCGCGCCGCGCGCGTCAGGCCGGCGCCGCCCGCATCCCTTTCAGCCGGTAGAGCGCCTCGAGCGCCTCGCGCGGCGTCAATTCGTCCGGATTGAGCGCATCGAGCGCCGGGCCGAGCGGATCGACCGCGGACGGGACCGGCGCGGGCGGCGGGGCGCGGAGGGCGGCGAAGAGCGGCAGATCGTCGATCAGCGTCGCCGCCGGCGACTTGCGGTCGCCTTCCTCGAGCCTCTCCAGCACGGCGCGGGCACGCGCGACGACGGAGGGTGGCAGCCCGGCCAGCTTCGCCACCTGGATGCCATAGGAGCGGTCGGCGGCGCCCGGCACGATCTCGTGCAGGAAGACGACGTCGCCCTGCCATTCGCGCACGCGGACCGTCGCGTTGTCGAGCCGGTCGAGGCGCTGCGCCAGCGCCGTCAGCTCGTGATAATGCGTCGCGAAGAGGGCGCGCGAGCGGTTCGCCTCATGGAGATGCTCGATCGCCGCCCAGGCGATGGAGAGGCCGTCGAAGGTGGCGGTGCCGCGGCCGATCTCGTCGAGGATGACCAGCGAGCGCGCCGTCGCCTGGTTGAGGATCGCCGCCGTCTCGACCATCTCGACCATGAAGGTGGAGCGGCCGCGCGCGAGATCGTCGGCGGCGCCGACACGGCTGAACAGGCGGTCGACGACGCCGATATGGGCGCGGCGGGCGGGCACGAAGCTGCCGGTCTGGGCGAGCAGCGCGATGAGCGCGTTCTGGCGCAGGAAGGTCGATTTGCCGGCCATGTTGGGGCCGGTGACGAGCCAGATGCGGCCGGCTTCCGCCTCGGCGCCGCCGAGGGTGCAATCGTTCGGCACGAAGCTTTCGCCGTTCTTCCTCAGCGCTTCCTCGACCACCGGATGGCGGCCGCCCTCGATCTCGAAGGCGAGCGAGCGATCGACCACCGGCCGCGTCCAGTCCGACGCCTCGGCAAGCTCGGCGAGCGCGCTTGCCACGTCGAGGCGGGCGAGCCCCTCGGCCACGGCGCGGATCGGCGCCTCGGCGCTCAGGACGGCCGTGGCCAGTTCCTCGAAGATGCCGAGCTCGCGCTGCAGCGCCCGGTCGCCGGCCGAGGCGATCTTCGCCTCCAACTCCGCGAGCTCGGTCGTCACGAAGCGCATGGCGCCGGCCATGGTCTGGCGATGGATGTAGCGGCCGGCGAATTCGGCCGAGATCAGCCGCTCGCCATGGACCTGCGGCACCTCGATGAAATAGCCGAGCACGTTGTTGTGCTTGACCTTGAGGGCGCGGATATCGGTCTCGGCGGCATAGCTGCCCTGCAGTGCGGCGATCACCTGGCGGCTCTCGTCGCGCAGCGCGCGCAACTGGTCGAGATCGCCGTCATGGCCGGAGCGCACGAAGCCGCCGTCGCGCTTCAGGAGCGGCAGTTCGTCGGCGAGCGCGGCGCCGATCCGCGCCGCGAGGCCCGCGGGCGCCGAAGCGATCAGGTCAACGATGGCGGCGAGCTCGTCCGGCAAGGGACCGAGCGTCGCGAGGTCCTCGGCGAGGCCGGCGGCGACGTCGAGCCCGGCGCCGATCGCCGCGAGGTCGCGCGGGCCGCCGCGATCGAGCGCGAGGCGCGAGAGGGCGCGCAGCAGATCCGGAGCGCGTGCGAGGCGGGCGCGGCAATCGGCGCGTTCCGCCGGCATGGCGACGAAGCGCTCCACCGCATCGAGGCGGCGGCCGATCTCGTCGGGATCGGTCACCGGCCCGGCGAGACGGGCGGCGAGCAGTCGGCTGCCGGGGCCGGTCACGCAGCGGTCGATGGTGCCGATGAGGCTGCCGCGCCGCTCGCCCGACATGGTGCGCATGATCTCGAGATTGGCCCTCGTCGCGGCATCGACCGAGAGAAGCGTTCCCTCGCTCTCGCGCTGCGGCCGCGCCAGCGGCGCCCTTGCGCTGACCTGCGTCTTCTCGACATAGGCGAGCGCCGCCGCGGCCGCCGACAGCTCGATACGCGAGAAGGAACCGAGCCCGTCCAGCGTCTCGACGCCGAAATAGGCGGCGAGCTTCGCCGCAGCCGTCGCGCCGTCGAAAAAGGCGGCGGGGAGGGGACCCGGCGCGACGGGCAGCGCGCGCAGGAACGGACCGAGCGCCTCGTCGGAAAGGAGCGTGTCGGCGACGAGGAGTTCGCGCGGATCGATGCGGGCGACATCGGCGGCGAGGCGCTGGCGATCGGTGGCGGCGACGCGGAAATCGCCGGTCGAGATATCGACCCAGGCGAGCGCGAGGCCATCGGCCCCGCCCGGCCCCACGCCACGGCCGCGGGCGAGCGTCGCGAGATAGTTGCCCTCGCCCGCCTTCAGCAGCGTCTCTTCCGTGATCGTGCCCGGCGTCACGATGCGCACCACGTCGCGCTTCACCACCGAACGGCCGCCGCGCTTCTTCGCCTCGGCCGGATCCTCGGTCTGCTCGCAGACGGCGACGCGGTGGCCGAGCGCGATGAGCTTCTGCAGATAGTCCCCGGCGGCATGGATCGGGACGCCGCACATCGGGATGTCGGCGCCCATATGCTTGCCGCGCTTCGTCAGCGTGATGCCGAGCGCGCGGGATGCGGTCTCCGCATCGCCGAAGAACAGCTCGTAGAAGTCGCCCATCCGGTAGAAGAGCAGGGCCGCGGGATGCGCCGCCTTGAGCTCCAGATACTGCTCCATCATGGGCGTGGCGCGCGCGCCCGCCGCTTCGCTCTCTGTCGTGTCCAGCATGGGGCGGAGCTTAGCAAGATCGGCGCGCGGTTTCATCCCGCCGCGGCGGTTGTCCTCCCTTCCAATCATCGGATGAAATGCTATCGTCGCGGTCCGCCACACCTGAAGCGGCCGCAGAGCCGCTCCCTTCCGGAAACGCCTGAGCCGAGCATCCGATGACCGAGATCAAGAAACCCGCCCGCAGCGGCCCCGCCGTCACGGACAAGGAGGCCCTCGACTTCCATGCGCGGGGGCGGCCGGGCAAGCTGGAGATCACGCCGACCAAGCCGATGGCGACCCAGCGCGACCTGTCGCTGGCCTATTCGCCCGGCGTCGCGGTGCCCGTGAAGGCGATCGCGGCCGATCCGTCGCTCGGCTACGAATATACGACCCGCGGCAATCTCGTCGCCGTCATCTCGAACGGCACCGCCATTCTCGGGCTCGGCAATCTCGGCCCGCTGGCCTCGAAGCCGGTGATGGAGGGCAAGGCCGTCCTCTTCAAGCGCTTCGCCGATGTCGATTCCATCGATCTCGAGATCGACACCGAGGATGTCGACGCCTTCGTCAATTCCGTCCGCTATCTCGGCCCGTCCTTCGGCGGCATCAATCTCGAGGACATCAAGGCGCCGGACTGCTTCGTGATCGAGAGCCGTCTGCGCGAACTGATGGACATCCCGGTCTTCCATGACGACCAGCACGGCACGGCGATCATCGCCACCGCCGGCATGATCAACGCGCTGCATCTGACGGGCCGCGACATCAAGACGACGAAGCTCGTCTGCAACGGCGCCGGCGCGGCCGGCATCGCCTGCATCGAGCTCGTCAAGGCCATGGGCATGCCGTCCGAGAACGTGCTCCTCTGCGACACCAAGGGCGTGGTCTATCAGGGCCGCACCGAGGGCATGAACCAGTGGAAGACCGCGCATGCGACCGCCACCGAGGCGCGCACGCTGGAAGACGCGATGAAGGGCGCCGACATCTTCTTCGGCGTCTCGGCCAAGGGCGCGCTGACGCCGGACATGGTGCGCTCGATGGCGCCACGGCCGATCATCTTCGCGATGGCCAATCCCGACCCCGAGATCACGCCGGAGGAAGTGGCCGAGATCCGCGACGACGCGATCATGGCGACCGGGCGCTCGGACTATCCGAACCAGGTCAACAACGTCCTCGGCTTCCCCTATATCTTCCGCGGCGCCCTCGATGTCCGCGCGCGGACGATCAACGAGGAGATGAAGATCGCCGCCGCCAAGGCGCTGGCCGAGCTGGCGCGCGAGGACGTGCCCGACGAGGTCGCCGCCGCCTATCAGGGCGTCCGGCCGCGCTTCGGCGCCAACTACATCATCCCCGTGCCCTTCGATCCGCGCCTTCTCTCCGAGATCCCGGCGGCGGTGGCGCAGGCGGCGATGGACACCGGCGTCGCCCGCCGTCCGATCGAGGACATGGCGGCCTACAAGATCCAGCTCTCGGCGCGGCGCGATCCGATCGTCGGCACGCTCGCCCGCATCTATGAGCGCGTGCGCCGCAATCCGAAGCGGGTCGTCTTCGCCGAGGGCGAGGAGGAGCAGGTGATCCGCGCCGCGGCGAGCTTCGTCGCGCAGAAGCTCGGCACCGCGATCGTCATCGGCCGCGAGGACATCGTCCTCGCCACGGCCCGCGACGCCGGCATCGACATCAACGGCATCGAGATCCACAACGCGCGCCTGTCGCGGCGCAACGCGGACTATATCGACTTCCTCTATGCCCGGCTTCAGAGGAAGGGCTACCTCTTCCGCGACTGCCAGCGCCTCATCAACACCGATCGCAACTATTTCGGCGCCACCATGGTGGCGCTCGGCGACGCGGACGCGATGGTGACCGGCGTCACGCGCAACTATTCGACCGTGCTCGCCGATGTGCGGCGCGTGATCGACACCCGCCCCGGCCACCGCGTCATCGGCGTCTCGATCGTGCTGGTGCGCGGGCGCACCGTCGTCGTCGCCGACACGGCGGTGCACGACATGCCGACCGGCGAGGAGTTGGCCGACATCGCCGAGGAGGCGGCGAGCTTCGCCAAGCGGCTCGGCTATGATCCGCGCGTCGCGATGCTGGCTTACTCGACCTTCGGCCAGCCCGAGGGCGAGCGCTCGCGCCATGTCCGCGAGGCGGTGCAGATCCTTGAGCGCCGCCGCGTCGATTTCGAGTTCGACGGCGAGATGGCGGCCGATGTCGCGCTGAACCCGCAGGCGATGGCGGCCTATCCCTTCTGCCGCCTCTCCGGCCCCGCCTCGGTCCTCGTAATGCCGGCGTTCCACTCGGCCTCGATCTCGACCAAGATGATGCAGGAGCTCGGCGGCGCGACGGTGATCGGTCCGCTCCTCGTCGGCCTCGACAAGCCCGTGCAGATTCTCTCGCTCGGCGCCCGCGACAGCGACATCGTCAACATGGCCGCGCTCGCCGCCTTCAATGTCGGCGGGTGACGACGGCGTCATGATTGAGCGGCCATCGGCGCGCCTGCTGGTCGTCGATGGCCGCGATCGCCTGCTGCTGTTCCGCTTCGAACACAGAAGCGGGCCACTTCAGGGGAAGGTCTTCTGGGCGACGCCCGGCGGCGGTCTCGATCCAGGCGAGACCTATGAGGAAGCCGCCCGGCGCGAGATGTTCGAGGAGGTCGGCCTCCGCATCGAGGATCCCGGGCCTCAGATCGCGCGCCGAGAAGCGACATTCCCGCTTTCAGACGGGACGCTGGCGCATGCCGACGAGCGCTATTTCCTCCTCAAGGTCGACGACCTCGCCGTCTCATCGACAGGATGGACCGATCTCGAACGGGACGTGATGACCGACCATCGTTGGTGGTCGCGCGAGGACCTGGACACAACGCCGGACCAGATCTGGCCCGAGACCATCGCCGACATGCTCGTCGCCGTCGGCGTGTGGTGACGAGCGCCGTCATCCGTTTGCAACGCGGCCGGTTTATGTTAGCCTTCGCTTACCGTTCAGGCGGGAGAGGAGACCGATATGGCCGGACACGGAACATTCTGCTGGAATGAGCTGATGACGCGCGACGCGGCGCGGGCGATGGACTTCTATACCGAGACGCTCGGCTGGACCTTCACCTCGATGCCGATGGGCGAGATGGGCGATTATCATCTGGCGATGATCGGCGACACCATGGTCGGCGGCATCATGGAGATGGGCGGGCCGGATTTCGAGGGCGTGCCGGAGCACTGGTTCTCCTATGTCGAGGTCGATGAGGTCGAGCCGCGCGTCGCGCTGCTCGAGCAGGAGGGCGGCACGGTGGTGCGCCCGCCCTTCGACGTCCCCGGCGTCGGCCGCATCGCCATCATCCAGATCCCCGGCGGCGCCATGCAGGGGTGGATGAAGCCCGTCCCGCAGCAGGGCTGACGATCGCCGGCATGGAGATCCGCGACGAACGGCCCGGCGACGAGGACGCCATCCACGCCCTCACCGCCGAGGCGTTCCGGCCGATGCCCTATTCGAGCGGCACCGAGCCGGCAATCATCCGCGCGCTGCGCGCCTCCGGAGCGCTGACGCTGTCGCTCGTCGCGGTCGAGGATGGCGCGATCGTCGGGCATGTCGCCTTCTCGCCCGTCGCGATCGACGGCCAGGACGAGGGCTGGTTCGGTCTCGGGCCGATCTCGGTAAGCGCCGACCGGCAGCGGCAGGGGATCGGCCGCGCGCTGATCGCCGAAGGCCTCCGCCGGCTCGCGGAGCGCGGCGCCCATGGTTGCGCGCTGATCGGCGACCCGGCTGTCTATGGCGGCTCGGGCTTCACGAGCGGCGACCTTCGCTATGGCGACCTCGATCCGCGGCTCGTGCAGCATATCGTGCTGACGGGCGAGGCGCCCTCGGGCGAACTCCGCTTCGCGCCGGCCTTCGATGCCGCGGCGGAGGCGTGAGCGCGCGGCTCCGCCCTCAGAGCTGGTGCGACAGGATGCGGCGGACGCCTGCGGCGTCCATCTGCGCGATCGCGGCGGCGAGTGAATCGTTGGTGTCGATCGCCCGGCAGCCATCCTCGATCACGACCGTGTCGAAGCCGTGCGTGCGAGCATCGAGCGCCGTCCAGCTGACGCAGAAATCGGTCGCGAGGCCGACGACATAGGCCGTCTCGATGCCGCGCTCGAAGAGATAGCCCGTGAGCCCCGTCGGCGTCTTGCGATCCGCCTCGAAGAAGGACGAGTAGCTGTCCGTATGGGCGTGGTAGCCCTTGCGGATCACGAGCTGCGCATGCGGGATGTCGAGCCCCTCCGCCAGCGCCGCGCCGAACGATCCCTGGATGCAGTGATCCGGCCACAGCACCTGCGGCCCGTAGCGAAGATCGATGACCTCGAAGGGGCTGCGCCCCGGATGCGACGAGGCGAAGGAGATGTGCCCGGCGGGATGCCAGTCCTGCGTGATGATGACGTTGCGGAACTTCCGCGCGATCTCGTTGACGAGCGGGATGATCGCATGGCCATCGGCCACCGCGAGCGCACCGCCGGGCAGGAAATCATTCTGGATGTCGGTGACGATCAGGACGCTGGACGAATCCGTCACGGGGGGCCTCGCCGTTCAAAGGCGCTGATCAAAGCC
This sequence comes from Allobosea sp., assembly GCA_017307955.1. Taxonomy (GTDB): domain Bacteria; phylum Pseudomonadota; class Alphaproteobacteria; order Rhizobiales; family Kaistiaceae; genus Kaistia. The sequence goes on from JAFKFV010000008.1 coordinate 136,722, forward strand.
CCGCTTTCGTCGAGGCGTCAACCCGGCCTCGTCACGCGCCGCAGCGTCAGGTTGATGCGCCCGCCGCGCTCCAGCAGCGTCGAGGTGCCGGGATAGACGCGGTCGACGCCGTGATAGGCGAGCCGCGACGGGCCGCCGAAGAGGAGCACGTCGCCGGAGGCGAGCCGCACCGACCGCGTCGGGCCGCCGCGCTCCGTGCCGCCGATCCGGAATCGGCAATCGTCGCCGAGCGAGACGGAGAGCACCGGCGCGGCCCGCTCCGCCTCGTCCTCGTCGCGGTGGAGGCCCATCCGTGCCTCCCCGTCATAGTAATTGACGAGGCAGGCCTCGGGTGGATGCGGATAGATGGCGAGTTGCTGCCACAGATCGAGCAACATCTCCGGGATCGGCGGCCAGGGCCGCCCCGTCACGGGATGGATCGCCTGGTAGCGGTATCCGCTGCGGTCCGAGACCCAGCCGAGCGAACCGCAATTGGTCATCCGGACGGAGAAAGGCTTGCCGGTGCGCGGCATTTCCGGCCGATAGAGCGGCGCCTCGGCGACGACGGCGCGGATCGCCCCGAGAAGCCGCTCCTGCGCCGCGCGGTCCAGCAGCCCGTCATGGAGCGCCACGCCTTCGGGCAGCGCCGCGCCTGCCGTTCCTCCGGCCAGAGGGCTTCGCATCGATTCTCTCCCGTCGCCTGCTAAAAGCGGCGCAATCCGCCGCGTGCTGCCGCCTTGCGGCTCTTTGGCCATCTTCTTATATACGCGGTCGAACCCGGGGCCGGCGCTTTCCAAGGCGGCGGTTCCGAACCCGAATATGTCGCTGGGGGCCGTTCGGAATTCCGGCCCAGTTCCGCGGATGCCTCCTCGAGGGTCCGCACGGCCCGCCGAAAAGGAGAGAACATATGGCTAAGGTCATCGGTATCGACCTCGGTACCACCAATTCCTGCGTCGCCGTCATGGACGGCAAGACCCCGAAGGTCATCGAGAACGCAGAGGGCGCCCGCACCACCCCGTCCATGGTCGCGTTCAGCGACAATGGCGAGAAGCTCGTCGGCCAGCCGGCCAAGCGCCAGGCGGTCACCAATCCCGAACACACCTTCTTCGCAGTGAAGCGCCTGATCGGCCGCCGCTTCGACGATCCCATGGTCACGAAGGACAAGGACCTCGTGCCCTACAAGATCGTGCGCGGCCCGAACGGCGACGCCTGGGTCGAGGCCGAGGGCGAGAAATACTCGCCGGCCCAGATCTCGGCCTTCATCCTGCAGAAGATGAAGGAGACGGCCGAGGCCTTCCTCGGCACGACGGTCGACCAGGCCGTCATCACCGTCCCGGCCTATTTCAACGACGCCCAGCGCCAGGCGACCAAGGACGCCGGCAAGATCGCCGGCCTCGAGGTGCTGCGCATTATCAACGAGCCGACGGCGGCCGCGCTCGCCTATGGCCTCGAGAAGAACGAGGGCAAGACGATCGCCGTCTATGACCTCGGCGGCGGCACCTTCGACATCTCGATCCTCGAGATCGGCGACGGCGTCTTCGAGGTGAAATCGACGAATGGCGACACGTTCCTCGGCGGCGAGGACTTCGACATGCGCCTCGTCAACTATCTCGCGGACGAGTTCAAGCGCGAGCAGGGCATCGACCTCAGGGGCGACAAGCTCGCCCTGCAGCGGCTGAAGGAAGCCGCCGAGAAGGCGAAGATCGAGCTCTCCTCGGCTCAGCAGACCGAGATCAACCTGCCCTTCATCACCGCCGACGCCAAGGGCCCGAAGCACCTCACCATCCGCCTGACGCGCTCGAAGTTCGAGGCGCTGGTCGATGACCTCGTGCAGAAGACCGTGGCGCCCTGCAAGGCGGCGCTCAAGGATGCCGGCCTCACCGCCGGCGAGATCGACGAGGTGGTCCTGGTCGGCGGCATGACCCGCATGCCGAAGATCCAGGAGATCGTGAAGCAGTTCTTCGGCAAGGAGCCGCACAAGGGCGTCAACCCGGACGAGGTCGTCGCCATGGGCGCCGCGATCCAGGCCGGCGTGCTGCAGGGCGACGTCAAGGACGTGCTGCTGCTCGACGTGACCCCGCTGTCGCTCGGCATCGAGACGCTCGGCGGCGTGTTCACGCGCCTCATCGAGCGCAACACCACGATCCCGACCAAGAAGAGCCAGGTCTTCTCGACCGCCGAGGACTCCCAGTCCGCCGTGACCATCCGCGTCTTCCAGGGTGAGCGCGAAATGGCGGCCGACAACAAGATGCTCGGCCAGTTCGATCTCGTCGGCATTCCGCCGGCGCCGCGCGGCGTGCCGCAGATCGAGGTGACCTTCGACATCGACGCCAACGGCATCGTCAACGTCTCGGCCAAGGACAAGGGCACCGGCAAGGAGCAGCAGATCCGCATCCAGGCTTCCGGCGGCCTCTCTGACGCCGATATCGAGAAGATGGTGAAGGACGCCGAGGCGCATGCCGCCGAGGACAAGAAGCGCCGCGCCGCGGTCGAGGCCAAGAACCAGGGCGAGGCCCTGATCCACTCGACCGAGAAGTCGCTCGCCGACTACGGCTCCAAGATCTCGGCCGCCGACCGTTCGGCGATCGAGACGGCGGTCGCCGACCTCAAGGCCGCGCTCGAGGGCGACGACGCCGAGGACATGCAGAAGAAGACGGCGGCTCTGGCCCAGGTCTCCATGAAGCTCGGCGAGGCGATGTATGCCGCCTCGCAGGCTGAAGGCGGCGAAGGGGCCGAGGCCACCGGCGCGAAGAACGACGACGTCGTCGATGCCGACTTCGAGGAAGTCGACGACGACAAGAAGAAGTCGGCGTAAACAGAGCGTCCGTGATAGTATTGGGGGCCCGGCGCGGAAACGCGCCGGGTCTTCCATGATCCGGACCCGGATTTTCGCCTTTCCCTTTCAAGTTTCCGGCACAGGTCCAGACATCGTCCGATGGCCAAGGTCGACTATTACGAAGTGCTGGGCGTCGCCCGGGACGCCGACGACAAGACGCTGAAGGCGGCCTTCCGCAAGCTCGCGATGCAGTATCATCCGGACCGCAATCCGGGCGATCACACCGCCGAGTCGAAGTTCAAGGAAATCAACGAGGCCTACGAGAAGCTGCGCGATCCGCAGAAGCGGGCCGCCTATGACCGCTTCGGCCATGCCGCCTTCGACGGCCCCGGCGGCGGCGGTCCCGGCGGCTTCTCCGGCGATTTCGGCTCGTCGATGTCCGACATCTTCGACGACATCTTCGGCGAGTTCATGGGCGGGCGGCGCGGCCAGCGCCCGAGCGGCGGCCGCGAGCGCGGCGCCGATCTCCGCTACAACATGGAGATCACGCTCGAGGAAGCCTATTCCGGCAAGACCGCCGAGATCCGCGTCCCGACCAAGATCGCCTGCGAGACATGCTCGGGCACCGGCGCGCGACCGGGCTCGCATCCCAAGGTCTGCACCACCTGCGACGGCCATGGCCGCGTCCGCGCCGCGCAGGGCTTCTTCTCGATCGAGCGCACCTGCCCGACCTGCGGCGGCCGCGGCGAGATCATCTCCGACCCGTGCGAGAAATGCGGCGGCACCGGCCGCCAGACGCAGGAGCGCACGCTGCAGGTCAACATCCCGGCCGGCATCGAGGACGGCACGCGCATCCGCCTTTCCGGCGAGGGCGAGGCGGGCCTCAAGGGCGGCCCGGCGGGCGACCTCTATCTCTTCCTGTCGGTGAAGCCGCATGCGCTGTTCCAGCGCGAGGGCGCCGACATCTTCTGCCGCGTGCCGATCTCGATCACGACGGCCGCGCTCGGCGGCCAGTTCGATGTCCCGACGGTCGAGGGCGGCAAGACGCGGGTCAAGGTGCCGGAAGGCACGCAGACCGGCAAGCAGTTCCGCCTCAAGGGCAAGGGCATGCCGGTGCTGCGCTCCGCTCAGATGGGCGACATGTATATCCAGGTCGTCGTCGAGACGCCGAGCAACCTGTCGCGCCGGCAGCGCGAACTCCTCGAAGAATTCGAGCAGGCCTCGTCGGAAGAGAACAATCCCGAATCCGCCGGGTTCTTCGCCCGTATCCGCGATTTCTTCGGCGGGTCGTGAGGCGGGCATCCGTCACAGGATTGCCTTGAAGTCGGCCGCATGATGGCGGCGCGCAAAGAGAGGGCCGCATGTCGTCGATCGAGAAGCGCAAGCTGAAATCCGCCGTCGCCGACGAGGTCCGCTTCCTCTGCAACTGGATGGGCCGTCCGCTCACGACCGGCGCCGTCAGCCCGTCCGGCAAGGCGCTGACCAAGCTGATGGCGAGCTTCGTCGATCCCGCCGATCCGCGGCCGGTGGTCGAGCTCGGCCCCGGCACCGGCGTCGTCACCAAGGCGCTGCTCGATCGCGGCGTTTCGCCGGAGCGGCTGGTCTCGATCGAGTTCAATCCGGATTTCTGCGCGCTGCTCCGGAAGCGCTTTTCCGGCGTCAACATCATCCAGGGCGACGCCTATACGCTCGGCGAAACGCTGAAGGGCACGGTCGACGGCGAGATCTCGGCGGTCGTCTCGTCGCTGCCACTGTTCACACGCCCACCCGAGATGCGGCGCGCGCTGATCCTGGAAGCGCTGGGCCGCATGCCGGCGGGCCGGCCGCTGATCCAGTTCTCCTATGCGCTGGTGCCGCCGGTTCCGGCCGAGCCGGGCCTCTTCACCGTCGAACACACCCATTGGGTGGTCATGAACCTGCCGCCGGCTCGCGTCTGGCTCTATCGCCGGGCGGGCTGATGGCCGTTCTCCTCTACGTCTCGCATCCGGAAGTCGCGATCGATCCCGCCGTGCCGGTTCCCGACTGGGGCCTTTCGGCCAAGGGCCGGGACCGCGCCTCGGCTTTCGCGCCGCATCCGCTCGTCGCCTCGGCCGGCCGGATCGTCGCGAGCCGCGAGAAAAAGGCGATCGAGACCGCCGAAATCCTCGCCGCGCCGCGCGGCCTCTCCGTCGAGATCCGCGACGATCTGCACGAGAACGACCGCTCGGCGACCGGCTTCCTGCCGCCTCAGGAATTCGAGGCGACCGCCAACCGCTTCTTCGCCGAGCCCGAAACGAGCATTCGCGGCTGGGAGCGGGCGATCGACGCGCAGCGGCGCATCGTCGGTGCGGTCACCGCCATTCTCGCGGAACGCCCGGACGTCGAGACGACGGTGATGGTCGGGCATGGCGGCGTCGGCACGCTGCTGCTCTGCCATGCCGGCGGCTTCGCCATCGACCGCCGGCACGACCAGACGGGCGGCGGCGGCAATGTCCTCGTCATCGCCACCGATCCGCTGCGGCTTCTCGCGCCCTGGACACGGATGGAAGCGTTCGGAACGACGCTGCCTGCCTGAGGCTCGATCGCGACCGGCCCTCTCGGCGCTTCCCTCGAGGCCGGAAAGACTCTAGAGCTTCGCCATCACGGGAATCATGATGGCGCCGCCGCGCATTCTCCTTCTTGCAGGGTCGACCGCGCCTGCCGCACCGGCAAGCCGGCTCGCCGCGGCGTTTGCCCGCGAGATCGTCTTTCTCGACGCCGAGGCGACGCTCGTGTCGCTGGCCGACTATCCGATGCCGCTCTCCGACGCCGACGGATCCGCCTCCGTGCCGGATCCGGCCGTGAAGCTCGGCGCCATGCTGCGGGCGCACAGCGCCACCTTCATCGCGACGCCCTCCGTCTGCGGCGGCATGCCGGCGCTTCTGCGCAACGCGCTCGAATGGCTCGCGCGCGCCCATGGCCGGCCCAAGACCGGGGCGCCGCTCTTCGCGCTCGCCGCCGTTTCCGATGACGACACCGGCGCGCTGTCGGCGCTCGGCGAACTCGAGCGCTTCGCCGCGCGCGGCTTCTCCGCGACGCTGATCGGCGGCGGGCTCGCCATCGGCCGCGCCGGCCTCGCCTTCGACGCCAAGGGCCGGCTCGACGATCCACAGCTCTCCGCCCGCCTGCAGGCGCTGGCCCGCGAGACCGTCTTCGCCGCCCGCCGCCTCGTCCCCGACAGCTGAACCGTCCCCGGAAGCGAGACCTCGCCAATGCCCATCCTCGACATGCGCGACAAACTGATCGTCGGCCTCGACCTGCCCACCGTCGCCGAGGCGGAGGCGATGGTGAGGACGCTCGGCGACGATGTCGTCTTCTACAAGGTCGGGCTGCAGCTCACCTTCGCCGGCGGCCTCGATTTCGCCCGCCGCCTCGTCGACCAGGGCAAGAAGGTGTTCCTCGACGTCAAGCTGCTCGACATCGACAACACGGTCGAGCACGCGGTGGAGAACATCGCGCGGCTCGGCATGACCTTCTGCACCATCCACGCCTATCCGAAGGCGATGCGCGCCGCGGTCGCCGGCAAGGGTGACGCGGCGCTCCGCCTCCTCGCCGTGACCGTGCTGACCTCGATGGACGAGGCCGATCTCGCCGCCGCCGGCTTCGCGGGCGGCGTCGCCGAACTGGTCGCGCGCCGCGCCGCCGATGCACGGGCTGCCGGCATGGACGGCATCGTCTGCTCGCCGGAAGAGGCGCGCGCGATGCGGGCAATCGTCGGGGCGGGCATGTCGATCGTGACGCCCGGCATCCGCCCGCGCGGCGCGCCGACCGGCGACCAGAAGCGCGTCGCGACACCGTCCGACGCGATCGCCGCCGGTGCCGATCATCTCGTGGTCGGCCGGCCGATCATCGCGGCGGCCGATCCGCGCGGCGTCGCCCGCTCGATCCTCTCGGAAATCGAACTCGCGATCGCGAAATAGCCCTCGCCGCGGCACCGGCGCGGCATCAGCGGCGTTTCATGCCCGCGCCGCCCCTGCTATAGGGACGCGGACAAGCTGGGACTTCGCAACATGACCGATATGGGCCTCGTCGTCGTGGGCGCGGGCGGACGGATGGGCCGCACGCTGATCCGCATCATCCACGAGACGCCAGGCGTGACGCTCGTCGGCGCTGTCGAGCGCGAAGGCGCCGAGACGCTGGGTGCCGATGCCGGCACGCTCGCCGGGCTGCCGGCGGCCGGGATCGCCGTGACCGACGATCCGCTGCCGGTGTTCGCCAAGGCCGACGGCGTGCTCGATTTCACCAGCCCGGCCGCGACGCTCGCCTTCGCCGAGATCGCGGCGCAGGCGCGCATCGTCCATGTCATCGGCACGACCGGCCTTTCCGCCGACGACGAGGCGGCGATCGACGCGGCCGCGCGCCATGCCGTCATCGTCAAGTCCGGCAATATGAGCCTCGGCGTCAACCTGCTCGCCCTTCTCGTGCGCCAGGCGGCACGGGCGCTCGACCCGTCCTTCGACATCGAGATCCTCGAGATGCACCACCGCCACAAGGTGGATGCGCCCTCCGGCACGGCGCTGCTGCTCGGCAAGGCCGCCGCCGACGGCCGCGAGGTCTCGCTCGCCGACGCCTCGGTGCGCGTGCGCGACGGTCATACCGGTCCGCGCCTCGAAGGGACGATCGGCTTTGCGACGCTGCGCGGCGGCTCGGTCGCCGGCGATCATTCGGTGCTCTTCGCCGGCGAAGGCGAGACGATCACGCTGTCGCATCACGCCGCCGACCGGGCCATCTTCGCGCGCGGCGCCGTCAAGGCCGCGCTCTGGGCCAGGGGCCGCAAGCCCGGCCGCTATTCCATGGCCGACGTGCTCGGCTTCTCCTGACCTCCCCTCCCAAGGAACAGCCCATGGACCGCATCCTCGTGCTCGTGCGCCACGGCCAGAGCGACTGGAACCTCAAGAACCTCTTCACCGGCTGGCGCGATCCCGACCTGACGCCGAAGGGCGTCGAGGAAGCGCGCGCCGCCGGCAAGCGGCTGAAGGCGCTCGACCTGCAGTTCGGCATCGCCTTCACCTCGGTGCTGACCCGCGCGCAGCACACGCTGAAGCTGATCCTCGAGGAAATCGGCCAGCCGGATCTCCCGACCACGCGCGACCTCGCCCTCAACGAGCGCGACTATGGCGACCTCTCGGGCCTCAACAAGGACGATGCCCGCGCCAAATGGGGCGAGGAGCAGGTGCATATCTGGCGCCGCTCCTACGACATCGCCCCGCCCGGCGGCGAGTCGCTCAAGGACACCGGTGCCCGCGTCTGGCCCTATTATCTCTTCAACATCCTGCCGCCCGTGATGCGCGGCGAGAAGGTCCTGGTCGCGGCACATGGCAATTCGCTGCGCGCCCTCATCATGGCGCTCGAAGGCCTGACGCCCGAGGAGATCCTCAAGCAGGAGCTCGAGACGGGCGTGCCGATCGTCTACCGCCTCAACGCCGACACGACGGTGGCGGAGAAGAAGGTGCTGAAGGGGTGAACGGTGGGAGGCGAGCCTTGGCGGCGCTTCGCTATCAGGTCCTCATCGAGCCGCTGGCCGAGGAAGACGGCAGTGGCTTCGTCGCGAGCGTTCCGGACCTCCCCGGCTGCATGAGCGACGGCGCGTCGCCCGAGGAGGCGCTCGCCAGGGTTCAGGATGCGATCGCAGCCTGGATCGAGGCGGCGCGCGAACTCGGGCACCCCGTTCCTTCCCCGACCGGCACGTGCTCGATTGGCGCGCTGCTCGCCGCTGCGCCGACATTCGACGACGCGCGGGACGGGACGCAGGTACGCGACGTGCCGTTCTGACCGCGGCTATCCGCTGACAAGATCGCCGCGCGCGAGCTGACGCCATTCCCGCTGCACGTCCGCATCGGGTTCTCCGCTCGCCCGATGCGCCTCCAGCCTCGCCCGCTCCGGATCCAGCCGACCCAGCGCCCATATGGCGGCGCCGCGGACGATCGCGGCGGGGTCGCCGAGGCGCTCCACAACCAACGGGACCAGCGACGCGTCCTTCGAATTGCCGATGGCGATCAGCACGTTGCGCAGGAAGCGGTCGCGGCCGATGCGCTTCACGGGCGAACCTGAGAACAGCGCGCGGAAGGCGGCATCGTCCAGCCTCGCAAGGTCGGCGAGGCGGGGCGCGGCAAGGTCCGCCCGCGCCTTCAGCTTCATCTCGGCGCCGGCCTGCGCGAACTTGTTCCACGGGCAGGCGGCGAGACAGTCGTCGCAGCCATAGATGCGGTTGCCCATCGCGGCGCGGAACTCGGGCGGGATCGGGCCGGCATGCTCGATGGTGAGATAGGAGATGCAGCGCCGCGCATCGATCTGATAGGGCGCCGGAAAGGCGGCGGTCGGGCAGGCGTCGAGGCAGGCGCGGCAGGAGCCGCAATGGTCGCGCTCGGGCTCGTCCGGCTTGAGCGGCAGCGCGGTCAGGATCGCGCCAAGGAACAGCCAGGACCCGAACTTCCGCGAGACGAGATTGGTGTGCTTGCCCTGCCAGCCGATGCCGGCGGCGGCGGCCAGCGGCTTTTCCATCAGCGGCGCGGTGTCGACGAACACCTTGACCTCGGCGCCGCTGCGCGCCGCGAGGCGGCCGGCGAGCAGCTTCAGCTTGCCCTTGATGACGTCGTGATAGTCGCGGTTCTGCGCATAGACGGAGATCGCGCCGCGATCTGCCTTGGCGAGGATGGCGCGGGGATCGGTCTCGGGGCCGTAATTGAGCCCGAGCATCACGACGGCGCGGACATCCGGCCAGATCATGCGCGGATCGCCGCGCCGCGCCTCGGTCTCCGCCATCCATGCCATGGTGCCGTGCCGTCCCGCTTCGAGAAAGGCGCGCAGGCGCGGCGCCGCTTGGGGGATGGCATCGGGCGCGGCGATGCGGACGGCATCGAAGCCCTCGCTCAGCGCATCGGCGACGAGGCGGGTCTTCTCGGCCGCAAGGGCGACATCGTGAGCGCCATCGCGGCCGGCTTCGTTCAGAAGTCGAGATCCGCGTAATGGGTCGAGGCCGGGACGCCCCGGAGCGTGTCGGCGAGCAGCGAGCGGAAGGACGGGCGGGACTTCACCCGCGCGTACCACGCCTTCGCCGTCTCGTCGGCTTCCCATGGCACCTCGCCGAGATAGTCGATGCAGGAGATCTCCGCCGCGGCGGCGAAATCGGCCAGCGACAGCTCGCGGCCGGCCAGCCAGTTCCTGCGTCCGGCCAGATAGCCGATATATTGCAGATGATAGCGGATATTGGCGCGCGCCGCACGAAGCGCGGCCGGATCGGGCGAATTGCTGCCTTCGCCCGGGCCCATGCGCCGCTTGTAGACCTTCTCGGTGACGAGATAGTTCGTCACCTCGCCATGGAGCTTCTGCGAGAACCACTCGACGAGACGGCGGACCTCGGCGCGGTCTGCGGCATGCTCGGGCATCAGCCGAACCTCGCCCATGCGCGCGCCCTTGGTCTCGACGAGATATTCCGCGACCACGGACCCGCCGCTCACCACCGTGTCATTGTCGTCGATGAAGATCGGCAGCGTGCCGGCCGGGTTCATCTGCAACAGCGCCGGGACGCGCAGCCAGGGCTTCTCCTCGATGAATTCGACGGTCTCGTCATACTCGGCCAGCACGAGGCGGACATAGCGGGACGCGGCGGAAAACGGGTGGTGGTGAAGCTGGGACATCGACACGCGGCGAGGTGTGGCGGGCAAAGACAGCGATTTTGCGGCAGTTCGTCCAATTGCCGCCGATCTTTCGCGGCCCGCATATAGGCTGCCATCGTCACCGCGATCAAGCCGATTCGCGCTCACTCCCCCTCGTCCCGAAACAAGGGTGATCCATGGATCCCAAAAGCATGCTGGATGCGCTCATTCTCGGCCTCATCGAGGGCCTGACGGAGTTCATCCCGGTATCCTCGACCGGCCATCTGCTGCTCGCGGGCCACTTCCTCGGCTTCGACAGCCCCGGCCGGGCCTTCGAGGTGCTGATCCAGCTCGGCGCGATCCTCGCGATCCTCACCGTCTATGCCGCGCGCATCCTGAAGATCCTGAAGGACCTGCCGCATGATCCGCGCACCCGACGCTTCGTGATCGGCGTGCTCGTCGCCTTCCTGCCGGCGGTCGTCGTCGGCGTCATCGCGCATGACTTCATCAAGCGGGTGCTGTTCGAGAGCCCGATGCTGATCTCGATCACGCTCATCCTCGGCGGCTTCGTGCTCCTGATCGTCGACCGGATCGACATGCGGCCGCGCTATCACGACGCGATGGACTTCCCGCTGCCGATGTATCTCGCGATCGGCATCGTGCAGTGTCTCGCCATGATCCCCGGCGTGTCGCGCTCGGGCGCCACCGTCGTCGCCGCCATGGCGTTTGGCAGCGACAAGCGCTCGGCGGCCGAGTTCTCGTTCTTCCTCGCGATGCCGACCATGGTCGGCGCCTTCGCCTATGATCTTTACAAGAACCACGCCGCGCTCAGCGACGCGGCGCTGATCAATATCGGCATCGGCTTCGTCGCCGCCTTCATCGCCGGCGTCTTCGTCGTGCGCCACCTGCTCGATTTCGTCAGCCAGCGCGGCTTCGCGCCCTTCGCCTATTGGCGCATCGTCGTCGGCGCCATCGCGCTGGCGGCCGTGCTCACCTTTGGCTGAGCCTCGAAACGAAAACGGGGCCCGAAAGGGCCCCGTCCAGCCTCGCCGATCGCGCGCCGGTCAGGCGGTGCGCTTGTGGTCGAACTGGCCGTGCGGCTTGAAGCGCACGAGATAGGACGGCAGCACCGCCTCGAGGCTCGTCGGCTGAATGCCAAGCCCTTCCAGCGTGCGGCCTTCCGCGACGGCCTTCTCGGACACGACATTGTCAGTCTCGAGCAGCTTCAGCTGGTCGCGGGTCATCATCGGATTGGGCAGCCATTCCATGACGGAAGCCTGCGCGCGGGCGACGCCCCAGGGCAGCGACACCAGCGGCCGGCTGCGGCCGATCTCGGAAAGGATGAGCTCAAGGCATTCGCGGAATGTCTTCACCTCCGGTCCGCCGAGTTCGTAGATCCTGCCGCCTTCCACCGTGCCATCGACGGCGCGGGCGATCACCTCGGCGACATCGCCGACAAAGACCGGCTGGAACTTCGTCGTGCCGCCGCCGATGAGCGGCAGCGCCGGCAGATAGCGCGTCAGATCGGCGAAGCGGTTGAAGAACTTGTCCTCGGGACCGAACACGATCGAGGGGCGCAGCACGACCGCGCCGGGCACGGTCTCCAGCGCCGCGGCCTCGCCCTCGGCCTTGCTCTTGGCGTAAAGCGACTCGGAATTCGGATGGGCGCCGAGCGCCGACATCTGGACGAGGTTCGGAATGCCGGCGGCGCGGGTCGCCTCGGCCACGGCGCGGGCGCCGAAGGCCTGCACGGCGTTGAAGCTCTGACGGCCGCTTTCCGAGAGAATACCGACGAGATTGACGACGGCGTCGGCGCCCTCGACGGCGCGGTCGACCGACCAGCGATAGCGCAGATTGGCCTGCACCGGCATGATCTGGCCGACCGCGCCGAGCGGCTGCACATGGCCGGCGAGATCGGGTCGGCGCACCGCGACGCGGATGCGCCAGCCGCGCTTCGCCAGCGCACGGACCGCATGGCGGCCGATGAAACCGGACCCGCCGAAGATCGTGACCAGCTTGCCCGTCTGCGCCGTCATGCTCCGCTCCTGCCGCCCTGTCCTGCCGACTTTATCGAACCCTTCCAATAGTCTCTGGCAGCTTACGTGTCGAGGCGCCATCCGGTCGCGGCGCGCGGCCGTTTCAGCGGATCAGGCGGCCCACAAGCTTGGCGGTGTAGTCGACCATCGGCACGATGCGGGCATAGTTGAGCCGGGTCGGGCCGATGACGCCGAGCACGCCGACGACGCGGCTTTCGGAATCGCGATAGGGCGAGACGACGAGCGAGGAGCCGGAGAGCGAGAACAGCTTGTTCTCGGAGCCGATGAAGATGCGGACGCCCTCGCCTTCCTCGGCGCTGCCGAGAAGGCCGATCAGCTCGCGCTGCGTTTCGATATCGTCGAAGAGCAGGCGGATGCGTTCGAGATCCTCGGCGGCGCGGACATCGTCGAGGAGGTTCGCCTGGCCGCGCACGATGAGCGTTTCCGGCCGGTTGCCGCCGACCGAGGCCCAGCTCGCCAGCCCCTGGTCGACGAGCCGCGCGGTCAACTGGTCGAGTTCGGCGCGCATGCTCTCCTGGCGGAGTTGCAATTCGCTGCGCGCCTCCGAAAGGCTGCGGCCGCGCAGATGGGCGTTGATGTAGTTGGCGGCCTCGACCAGCGTCGAGGGCGTGGTGCCGGGCTCGATATCGATCAGCCGGTTCTCGACCGAGCCGTCCTCGCCGACGAGCACGACGAGCGCGCGGCTCGGCTCGAGGCGCAGGAACTCGACCTGTTTCAGCCGCTGGTCGGATTTCGAGGCGAGCACGACGCCGGCGCCGCGCGAAAGGCCCGACAGCATGCGGCTCGCATCGGCGAGGAGATCGTCGACCGGCCGCTGCCCGCCGCCGGCGGCGACACGGGTCTCGATGTCGCGCCGTTCCTCGGTCGTCAGATCGCCGACCTCCAGCATGGCATCGACGAACAGGCGCAGCCCGCTCTCGGTCGGCAGGCGGCCGGCCGAGGTGTGCGGCGAATAGATGAGGCCGAGATATTCGAGATCGGCCATCACATTGCGGATCGAGGCCGGCGACAGCGCCATCGGCAGGATGCGCGCGAGATTGCGCGAGCCGAGCGGCTCGCCGGTCTCGAGATAGGTGTCGACGATGCGCCGGAAGATCTCGCGCGAACGGCGGTCGAGCCGCGCCAGGGTCGAGGCGCTGCCCGTCTCGGCCGGCGCGCGCTCTCCTTGAGGTTCCGATCGTTCCCTTGCCATGTCTCTTCTGTCGAATGTCGTCAAAGCGATTAAGTGTCGATTTTCCGCGCCGCTTCAAGCGGGGCTTTGCGTCGGCTCGCCTCGGCGGCTACAAGCACTGGTCCCGACTTAGCCAAGGAAAGCTGATGCGACCCTCAAAGCGCGCCGCCGATGCCATGCGACCGGTCTCGTTCGAACGCGGCGTCGCCAAGCATGCCGAAGGATCCTGCCTGGTGCGCTTCGGCGACACGCATGTGCTGTGCACGGCGAGCCTGGAAGAGAAGCCGCCGGCCTGGCTGCGCGGCTCCGGCAAGGGCTGGGTCACCGCCGAATACGGCATGCTGCCGCGCTCGACCGGCGACCGCATGCGCCGCGAGGCGACGACCGGCAAGCAGGGTGGCCGCACGCTGGAGATCCAGCGGCTGATCGGCCGCTCGCTGCGCGCGGTGGTCGATCTCGTCCATCTCGGCGAGAAGCAGATCACCATCGATTGCGACGTGCTGCAGGCCGATGGCGGCACGCGCACCGCCTCCGTCACCGGCGGCTTCATCGCGCTGTGGGAATGCATCGAGTGGATGAAGGCGCGCAACATGGTCGGCCCCAAGGTCATCCGCGACCATGTCGCCGCCGTCTCGGTCGGAATCTATCGCGGCAAGGCCGTGCTCGATCTCGACTATGACGAGGATTCGGAAGCCGAGACCGACGCCAATTTCGTGATGACCGGCTCCGGCGGCATCGTCGAGATCCAGGGCACCGCCGAGGGCAAGCCCTTCGACGAGGCGGAGCTGACCGCGATGCTCGCCCTCGCCAAGACCGGCATCGGCGAACTCGTCGAGCTGCAGAAGAAGGCGATGGGCCTATGAGCGGGCCGCGTCTTTCGCCGGGCGATACGCTCGTCGTCGCCACGCACAACAAGGGCAAGCTGCGCGAATTCGCCGATCTCCTGAAGCCGTTCGGCCTCAAGACGGTGTCGGCGGGCGAACTCGGCCTGCCCGAGCCGCCGGAAACCGGCACCACCTTCGAGGAAAACGCGACGATCAAGGCCGTCGCGGCGGCGACCGCCTCGGGCTATCCTGCGCTGTCGGACGATTCGGGCCTCTGCGTCGACGCGATCGGCGGAGAACCGGGGGTCTACTCGGCCGACTGGGCTGGCTCCGACAAGGATTTCTCGCGCGCCATGCGCAATGTCGAGGAGAAGCTGCAGCTGGCGAAGGCGGTGTCGCCCGAGGCGCGCACCGGCCGCTTCGTCGCCGTGCTCTGCCTCGCCTTCCCCGGCGGCGAGCGCCGCTATTACCGCGGCGAGGTCGAGGGGACGATGGTCTGGCCGCCGCGCGGCACGATCGGCTTCGGCTATGACCCGATGTTCCTGCCGGAGGGCCATGAGCGCACCTTCGGCGAGATGAGCGCCGAGGAGAAGCATGGCTGGTCGGCCGGGCGCACCGATGCGCTGTCTCACCGCGCCCGCGCCTTCGCGCTGTTCGCCGCCGCCGAGCTTCAGGATTGATCCGCTTGGTCACACCCGCCGACGCCGCACAGGACCATGCCCCGGACGAGCCGATCGATCCGGGCTTTGGCGTCTATGTGCACTGGCCGTTCTGCGCCTCGAAATGCCCCTATTGCGACTTCAACTCGCATGTGCGGCGCGAGGGCGTCGACCAGGTCCGCTTCGCCGGCGCGCTGGTCGCCGAGCTGAAGCAGACCGCGGCGCGCATCGGCAAGCGGCGCGTCGATTCCATCTTCCTCGGCGGCGGCACGCCGTCGCTGATGGACCCGGCGACGGTCGGAACCGTACTCGACGCCATCGCCTCGGAGTGGACGCTGGCGCCCGACGCCGAGATCACGATGGAGGCCAACCCCTCCAGCGTCGAGGCCGAGCGTTTCCGCGGCTATCGCGCCGCCGGCGTCAATCGCGTCTCGCTCGGGGTCCAGGCGCTCAACGATACGGACCTCCGCGCGCTCGGCCGCCTGCATAGCGCCGACGAGGCGCTCGCCGCCGTCGAGATCGCCCGCGCGACCTTCCCGCGCCTTTCCTTCGATCTCATCTATGCCCGGCCCGGCCAGACGCCGGCGCTCTGGGAAGCCGAGCTCCGCGCCGCGCTCGCCCGCGCCTCCGACCATCTTTCGCTCTACCAGCTCACCATCGAGCCGGGCACGATGTTCGAGAAACTCTACGAGGCCGGCAAGCTGCAGATCCCCGACGAGGACGTCGCCGCCGAATTGTTCGCGGTGACGCAGGCCGTCTGCGACGAGGCGGGCCGCCCGGCCTACGAGATCTCCAACCACGCCGCGCCCGGCGCGGAATGCCGGCACAATCTCGTCTATTGGCGCTATGGCGAATATGCCGGCATCGGACCCGGCGCGCATGGCCGGCTGATCGTCGACGGCCGCCGCCATGCGACCGCAACGGCGCGCGAGCCGGAGAAATGGCTGGCACGCGTCGAATCCTGGGGCGACGGCATCGACACCGACGACGTTCTGACGCCCGACGAATCGGCCGATGAGATGCTGCTGATGGGGCTGCGCCTCGTCGAGGGCATCGATCTTCGCCGCTACCGCGCCATCGCCGGCCGGCCGCTCGATCCGAGCCGCCTCGCCGATCTCATCGCGCATGGCATGGTCGAGCGGCTCGGCCCGCACCGCGTCCGCGCCACCCGCGAAGGCGCCTTCGTGCTCGACGCGGTGGTCGCCGACCTCGCGGCGTGAAGGCTACTGCGGTGGCGGCGGAAAGCGCTTCGGCGCCGGATCGATGATCTCCGCCCGTCCGCCGCGGATCTCGTAGATCGCGAGGCTGCGCTGGCTGAGGCCGTTCGGCAGCAGGCGGAAGGCGCCGTCGACGCCCGAAAAGCCATTGGCATTGGTCAGCGTCTCGAAGGCGAAGCGGCGGGTGCCGAAGCGGGAGGTGAGACCGGCGGCGAGCCGCGTCGCATCGAAGGCGAGCGCGGCCGGGCGCGGCGGCGCGCTGCCATAGGCGGCGGCGTAGCGCGCGGCGAAGCCGGTGAAGCCGCTCTTGTCGGGGGCCGGAAACCAGCCGCCCTCGAGGCCCGGCGCCGAGAGGATGCGGGCGTCGTCCCATTGGCCGGAGCCGAGAAGCTGGACGCGGCCGGAGAGCCGGGCGCTCGCCAGCGCGGCGCCGAGCCGGAGCGGCGCCTCGTCGGCCGCCGGCGCCGCCACGGCATCGATGCCGCCGCTGCCTGCCAGTTGCACCAGCCCGGCGACCCGCGCCGCGATCGCGCCGCCATCGGCCGGATAGCGCGCGACCGTGACGAGGCCCGAGCCGCCGCCCGCCGAAACGGTCTTCTGCAGCGCCGCGCCGAACACCCCGCCATAGCCGTTTTCCGGGAGGAGTGCCGCCAGCGAACGGCGGCCGCGCGCCTCGGCGAAGCTCGCGATGCGCTCGGCGTCGCCCTCGGGGAGGAAGCCGAGCACATAGACGCCGCGTGCCGCCACCGTCGCGTCGCTGGAGAGCGCCAGCACCGGCACGCCGGCGGGCCGCGTCACCTCGGCGACGCCGCGCACGGCCGGCGCGAGCAGCGGCCCGATGATGAGTTCCGCGCCGGCATCGAGCGCCGCGACCGCCGCAGCGCGGGCGCCTTCGCGCGTACCCTTGTCGTCCTCGACGATGAGGGTGATGTCGGCCCCTGGCGTCTCGCGCACCGCCATCTCGGCGGCGTTGCGAAGGCTCGCCGCGACGATGCCGGCATTGCCGGGCGCCGAGCGGGGCAGAAGCAGCGCCACCTTGACCGATCCGTTGCCGATCCGCTCGCCCATCGCCGGCTGCGGCGGCGTCGGCACGCCGGGTCCGGACTGCTCCATCGTCGGCGCGCAGGCGGCGAGCATGGCGAGCGCCAGCGCCGCGACGCCCAGTCTCCCGATCACGCCTCGCCTTGAGCCCGTTCGCATCCGCCTTCTCCCGGCCTCGTCCTGCCGCTATTGATAGCGGATCGCGGCCCCGCCGCGCGAGTGAGGGAGCCGATGCCGCCCATGGATGATTTCGCAACGCCGTTTCCGAACCGTCACCGATGACCGGCAGCGAAACTCCCAACAGGCGCTATGCGATCGACGGCCATTCCTTCGAGGCGCCGCCGCTCGAGACCGGGCTCTACATCGTCTCAACCCCGATCGGCAATCTCCGTGACGTGACGCTGCGCGCGCTGCAGGTGCTCGCCGCCGCCGATCTCGTCGCCTGCGAGGATACGCGCGTGACGCGCGTTCTCCTCAATCACTACGGCATTTCCGCGTCGCTGCTCGCCTATCACGAGCACAATGCCGAGGAGCAGCGGCCGCGCCTGCTGGCGGCGCTGGAAGACGGCAAGAGCGTCGCGCTCGTCTCCGACGCCGGGACGCCGCTCATCTCCGATCCCGGCTTCCGCCTCGTCGGCGCCGTCGCGGACGCGGGCCATAGGGTGGTGCCGATCCCCGGCGCCTCGGCCATCCTCTCCGGCCTCGTCACCGCCGGCCTGCCGACCGACGCCTTCCTCTTCGCCGGCTTCCTGCCGACGAAAACCGTGGCGCGCAAGAAGCGCATCGCCGCGCTGGCCGCCGTCCCGGCGACTCTCGTTTTCTACGAATCGCCGCACCGCACCGCCGATGCGCTCAGCGACCTCGCCGAAACGCTCGGCGCGGAGCGGCCGGCGGTGCTGGCGCGCGAGCTCACCAAGCTGTTCGAGACGGTGCGGCGCGGCACGCTCGGCTCGCTCGCCGCCGAACTCGCATCCGAGCCGACGCCGAAGGGGGAGATCGTGATCCTGGTCGGGCCGCCGGAGGAAACCGTTCCCGACGCCTCCGATGTCGACGCACTGCTGGAAGATCTCCTCGCCGAGCTGTCGGTCAAGGAGGCGGCGCAGCGCGCCGCTGCGGCGACCGGCCTGCCGCGCCGCGATCTCTACCAGCGGGCGCTGGCGCTGAAGGCGGGTGACGCGACGAAGGATGGGGATGATCGTGGCGGCGCCGACTGAGGGCCGCCGCGCCGCCGAGCAGCGCGGCCGGCTCGCCGAGACGCTCGCCGCGCTCTGGCTCGGCCTCAAGGGCTACCGCGTGGTGGCGCGCCGCTACAAGAGCCCGGTCGGCGAGATCGACCTCATCATGAAGCGCGGAAGCGTGCTCGCCTTCGTCGAGGTGAAAAGCCGCAATGACGCGACGAGCGCCGCCTATGCGGTGACGCCGCAGGGGCGCCAGCGAATCGTCCGGGCCGCCGAATCCTATATCGCGCGCCATCCCGAGGCGCTGGCGCTGACGCTCCGCTTCGATCTCGTCCTCATGGTCCCCGGCCGGCTGCCGCAACACCTGCCGGACTCCTTCGGCGCGGATCGATAAGGGCGGCTGCCATCAGGCCGATTGCCATGACGCCCCTTGCCGCGCGATAAGCAAGGCCCATCCAGCCCCGCATGATCCGAGATCGCCATGTCGCTTTCCGTCGCCGTCCAGATGGATCATATCGCCCGCATCAACATCCGCGGCGACTCGACCTTCGCCCTGATGCTGGAGGCGCAGCGCCGTGGCCACCGCCTCTTCCACTACACGCCCAACCGCCTCTCGCTGAACAATGGCCGCGTCGAGGCCCGGCTCGAGACGGTCACGGTGCGCGACACGCCCGGTGACCATTTCACGCTCGGCGAGACCGAGCGCGCCGATCTCTCCGCTTTCGACGTCGTGCTGCTGCGCCAGGATCCGCCCTTCGACATGGGCTACATCACGACGACGCATCTCCTCGAGCGCGTCCATCCGAAGACGCTGGTGGTCAACGACCCGGCCGAGGTGCGCAATGCGCCGGAGAAGATCTTCGTCACCGAATATCCGGACCTGATGCCGCCGACGCTCTTGTCGCGCGACGCCGAGGAGATCCGCGATTTCCGCCTCGCGCATGGCGACATCATCGTGAAGCCGCTCTATGGCAATGGCGGCGCCGGCGTCTTCCGCATCTCGGAGGGCGACCAGAACCTCGCCTCGCTGCTCGAGATCTTCTCGACCGCCTTCCCGGCGCAGCCCTATGTCGTGCAGCGCTATCTGCCGGCGGTCAGGGCAGGTGACAAGCGCATCATCCTCGTCGACGGCGTCGCGGTCGGCGCCATCAACCGCGTGCCGGCCGATGGCGAGGCGCGCTCCAACATGCATGTCGGCGGCCGGCCCGAACCGATCGAGCTGACCCGGCGCGACCGCGAGATCTGCGAGGCGATCGGGCCGGAACTGAAGCGGCGCGGCTTTCTCTTCGTCGGCATCGACGTCATCGGCGACTATCTCACCGAGATCAACGTCACCTCGCCGACCGGCATCCGCGAGGTCAAGCGCTTCGGCGGCGCCGATATCGCCGCGCTGGTCTGGGACGCGATCGAAGCGAAGCGGTGAGCGGCAGGAAGCGGACGACATCCAGCTCGGCTTCCGCGACTGCTTCGCACTGCCGTTCGACGAGTGGTCGCCGTAAGCATGCGCGCGCCGCAACTCCCGCGTGATTTTTGTTCACTTCCTGTTCTTGCGCGTCGGCGGCGCTTCCCCTAGTCTTGGCTGAGGCTGAAGGGGGTTCCGATGGTCTCGCATGTCACGACCGTGTCGTTCCAGGGCGTCGAGGCCGTGCCGGTCGATGTCCAGGTGCAGATCGTGCCCGGGCTGCCGGCCTTCATCGTCGTCGGCCTGCCTGACAAGACCGTCGCCGAGAGCCGCGAGCGCGTCCGCTCGGCGCTGCATGCCTCCGGCCTCGCTCTCCCGCCGAAGCGGGTCATCGTCAATCTCGCGCCGGCCGATCTCCCGAAGGAAGGCAGCCATTACGATCTCCCCATCGCGATGGCGCTGATGGCGGCGATCGGCGCCCTGCCGGGCGACCGGCTGACCTCCTATGTCGCACTCGGCGAACTGGCGCTCGACGGCACGATCGCGCCCGTCGCCGGCGTATTGCCGGCGGCGATCGGCGCCAATGTGCTCGGACGCGGCCTCATCTGCCCGGCCGCGACCGGGCCGGAAGCCGCCTGGGCGAGCCGAGATCTCGACATTCTGGCGCCGCTCAGCCTCATCGCGCTCGCCAACCATTTCAAGGGCACGCAGGTGCTGACGCGGCCGGAGCCGGCGCTGATGCGCGACGCGCCGCAGCTGGCCGATCTCGCCGATATCCGCGGCCAGGAGCTCGCCAAGCGCGCGCTGGAGATCGCGGCGGCCGGCGGACACAATATCCTGCTCGTCGGTCCACCCGGCGCCGGCAAGTCGATGCTGGCAAGCCGCCTGCCGTCAATCCTGCCGCCGCTGACGCCGCGCGAATTGCTCGAAGTCTCTATGATCACCTCGCTCGGCGGCGAGCTCTCGGGCGGCCGCCTGACCGACCGGCGGCCGTTCCGCGCGCCGCATCATTCCGCCTCGATGGCAGCGCTGGTCGGCGGCGGGCTCCGCGTCAAGCCGGGCGAGGTTTCGCTCGCTCATCACGGCGTCCTCTTCCTCGACGAACTGCCCGAATTCCAGCCGCAGGTGCTGGATTCGCTACGCCAGCCGCTGGAATCGGGCGAGGCGGTGATCGCCCGCGCCAATCACCGCGTCAGCTACCCCGCCCGCTTCCAGCTCGTCGCCGCGATGAATCCCTGCCGCTGCGGCATGGCCGGCGAGCCGGGCCACACCTGCGCGCGCGGGCCGCGCTGCGTTGCGGACTATCAGGCGCGCCTCTCGGGGCCGTTCCTCGACCGCATCGACCTTCGCATCGAAGTCCCGTCCGTCACGGCGGCCGACCTCATAGCGCCCGGCCGCGGCGAGGCGAGCGCGACCGTCGCGGCCCGGGTCGGCGCCGCGCGGGCGCTGCAGGCGGCGCGGTTCGAGGCGCTCGGCCAACCCGATATCGGCACCAATGCCCGCTGCCCGGTCTCGATCATGGAAGGCCTCGCCACCTCCGACGCCGCCGGGCGGGCGCTCCTGGCCGAAGCGGCCGCGGCGATGAAGCTCTCGGCGCGCGGCTATCACCGCGTGCTCAAGGTGGCGCGGACCATCGCCGATCTCGACGGCGCCGCCGCCGTCGGCCGCGCCCATCTCGCCGAGGCGCTCAGCTACCGGGCCGTCGGCGACCGCCTCGCCGCCGCGGCGTGAGGGGCGCCTGACCGACTGGCTAAGTTGGTCAATAGGCGTAGAATTCGACCATTTGGGCGATTTTGACCAGGATTGAAATCGCTGCGGCCAAGCCCACCGTCAAAAAGAATAGGCCAAGCAGCCGTGAAGAACCCTGTTGCTCGAGTTCTTCTGGGTACCTTCGCATGATATCTTCAGCGGCGGCCAACCGTACGGCGGCGATTTTTTTGTCGGCGTCGCTCATGGCCCACGTTTTTGCGGGCTCTTCGTAGAGTCTGGGTTTTGTCGTGTCGGGTTCAGCGGCGGGGGCGTCGTCTGGAGTGGTTGGAGCCGAAGCGGAGGCAGTGTCAGCCATGTGCGATCCTAGGTCGGACCTTGATCGGTCAGGAACATCCCACGAGACACGGGCATCTACATATAAATGGACGTGGGAAGCCGGTGTCCGGCCACCGCCCCGACCATCGCGTTGACAATGCAGAACAGCAATTTCGGTAGGACAAACATCCGCGACTGGCGGCTTCGGCGAGGCCTGTCGCTGCGCAAATTGGCAGCACTTACCGCCGTTACAGCGACGGCGCCCCCACTTATCTCCCACGCGAGCCTCGGACGCATTGAAAGGGGCGAACAGCCTTATTCACAGCCGATTCTCGAAGCAATTTCTCGCGCCCTTGATGTCTCCGTCGTTCTTTTGCTGGATTCTTCTCCCCAACAGGACCCAGAGATACTGGAGCTCGTAGAGGACTTTAAACGTCTCGACGACGATCAGCGAAAACAAGTTATATCATTTACTAAATTTCTTTTGTTGTCGTCGTGATTGCGCTTTTGATCGTTCGTCACACCCTATGTACCATTTGCGCCTATAGATTGCAAGACTCTCATCACGCATCCATCCCCCTTTTCGGTCGAGCACGGCTGCTCGCGGGATTGGCTTTCGGCAAGGGTTTCGCAATCAAGCGGCGCTAGGGTCGTGCTGCCGCATGCCGCGGCCGAGACCGGACCCTTATGCCGCCCGAAACCCGCGAGACGAGCCGCGACACGATCGCGCCGCCCCGCATCGCCGCCGCGATGCTGGCGCTCGGCACCGGGTTGCCGGCTGTCGCCGCCTTGATCTCGGGCCTTGCCGATCCGCCGAGCGGCAAGCTCGATTTCGCGCTCGCCGGGCTCTTCCTCGCCATCGGATGCAGCCTCGGCCTCGCGCTCAGGCTTCGCTACGAGCGGGCCAAGGCCGCCCTCCTCGCCGAGCGCATCGAGGCTCTGCAGGACCATTCCTGGGAACTCAGCGACATCGAGAGCCGCAAGACGGCCGATGCCGTGGTGCCGATCGCAACCGTCAGCCACGAGATGCGCGCGCCGCTGCATGGTATGCTGGCGCTGACCGACCTCCTCGCCGCGACATCGCTCACCGAGGAGCAGGCAGCCTATCTCGCGGCGCTCAACCAATCGGCCGGGGCGCTGGCGCGGCTGGTGGACGACCTCCTCGACGCCTCGCGCATCGCGACCGGCCAGTTCTCCCTGGCGCCGGGGCCGCTCGAGATCGAGACGCTCGCCGAAAGCGTCGCCGAATTGCTGGCGCCGATCGCGCATGAGCGCGGCGTCGGGATCGGGACGCGGATCGCGGCCGGCCTTCCGCCGGTCGTCGCCGATGCCGGACGGCTCAGGCAGGTGCTCATCAATCTCGTCGCCAATGCGATCGAGGCAACCGAGCAGGGCTCGGTGCTGCTGGCGGTCGATCCGGTCGACGATGGCCGCGAGGCGGGGCTCGCCCTCGCCTTCGCCGTGCATGACAGCGGCCGCGGCATCGCCGAGGCCGATCGCGAGCGCATCTTCGCCAGCTTCGAGCGCGGGCAGGCTGGCAGCTCCGGCCTCGGCCTCGGCCTCGCCATCTCGCAGCAGATCGTCGGCCGCATGGGCGGCGCCATCGAAGCCGAGCCGCGGGCGGGCGGCGGCACCGTCTTCCATTTCACGCTGCCCCTGCCCCAGATCGGCCCCGCGCCGCGCGCCGCGCGCCCGCTCGACGGCGTCACGGTGCTCGTCGCCGCACCGGCCGGGCTCGAGGCGGAGGCGCTGGTCGCGACCCTCGAAGAGGCTGGCTCCGAAACGCGGCGCGCGGGCAGCCTTGCCGAGGCGGCGGGCCTTGTCGGCGCCGCAGCGGCGGCCGGTCAGCCTTACAGGATGGTGCTCGCCGACGGGCGGCTCGCCAGCGACGCCCGCGCCGCGCTGCGCCGCCTGCGCGAGGCGAGCGGCCGGCCGATCGCCGTCGGCATCCTCGTCGATACGCGCGAACGCCGCGCCGCCGAGGCGCTGAAGGCGGACGGCTTCGACGCCTATCTGATCCGGCCGGTGCGCCGCCGCTCGCTCACCGCGGTGATCGGCGAGGCGATCCGCCGGCCCGACCGCTTCGTCGCCGATCCTGCCTCCGCGGAGGAACGGCTGCCGCCGCCCCGCCGCGGCACACGACCCGCGACGGTGCTCGTGGTCGAGGATGATCCGGTCTCGGCTCTTCTCGCCCGCGCCGTGCTGGAGCGGATGGGCCACGAGGTCGACGAGGTGCGCAGCCAGGCCGCCGCGAGGCTGCGAATGGAAGCGCCGCCCGAAGCGGCGTTGATTGATCTGCGGCTCGCCGATGGCGACGCGCTCGCGCTCATCCGCGACCTCGCAGCTCTCCCGGCCGATCACCGGCCGGCACTGATCGCCACCTCGGGCAGCGCCGATCCGGCCGCGCGACAGGCTGCGCTCTCGGCCGGCGCCGATCTCTTCCTCGAGAAGCCGGTTTCGGCCGAACGGCTCTGCCGCGCCTTCGAGGAGGCGCTGAACCGGCGAAGCAACGCCGCGGACGGCCGTCACCAAACTGCATGAAATGCGTGATCTGATGCTCCGATACCCGCCCCGAATCGAGACGGCGGCGTGGGCGCATCGAGGGATCATGCTATGCTGAAGCGCGCGGAAGAAGGGCCACGGAAGCGGATCGGGCCGTTCCCGGAGCCGCTGGCCGCGCTGCCGGATCTTTCCCGGCGCATGCTGCATGGTTTGAGACAGTCGATGCCGCGGGTTCTGTTGCCGGCTCCGCATTCGGTCGCCCCGCCCCTCGGGCGCATGGGCGCCCTCGAAGTGCGCCTCGCCACGACGCCGCGCGAGGTCAAGAT
The DNA here is from genome assembly GCA_017307955.1 of Allobosea sp. Lineage (GTDB taxonomy): Bacteria > Pseudomonadota > Alphaproteobacteria > Rhizobiales > Kaistiaceae > Kaistia. The sequence goes on from JAFKFV010000008.1 coordinate 161,492, forward strand.
GGCGCAGCGGCTGCGCTACAAGGTGTTCTACGAGGAGATGTCGGCGATCCCCGACATTCAGGCGCAGGTCTCGCGCCGCGACCGCGACGCCTTCGACGCCATCTGCGACCATCTCCTCGTGCTCGACCACGACACGATCACCAAATCGGGCGAGCCGGCGATCGTGGGCACCTATCGCCTGCTGCGCCAGGATGTCGCCGAGCGCTATTCCGGCTTCTATACGGCGAGCGAATTCGACTTGGCGCCGCTCCTCGAGCGCCATCGCGGCCTGCGCTTCCTCGAGCTCGGGCGGTCCTGCGTGCTCGCGCCCTATCGCAGCAAGCGCACCGTCGAGCTGCTCTGGCACGGCATCTGGAGCTATGTGCTCAGCCACCGCATCGACGTCATGATCGGCTGCGCCTCGCTGGAGGGGACCGATCCGGACCGCCTCGCGCTGCCGCTCGCCTTCCTGCATCACCATGCGCGCGCGCCCGAGGACTGGCGGGTCGGCGCGCTGCCGGGCCGCCGCGTCGCGATGGACCGGCTGCCGGCCGAGACGCTCGATGCGAAAGCCGCGCTGCAGGCGATGCCGCCGCTGATGAAGGGCTATCTCCGCATCGGCGCCTTTGTCGGGGACGGCGCGGTGGTCGACCGCCAGTTCGGCACAACCGACGTGATGATCGTGCTGCCGGTTTGCAGCATCAATGCCCGCTACGTCAATCACTACGGCGCCGAAGCAACGCGCTACGCCGCGTAAAGCCCGGCATGACGCTCAGTCGGACGGGATGTCGCGGCCGGGCCGGGAGCGGTAGCTCGGCATGGTCCAGCCGAAGGTGAGCGCTCCGGCGCGCACGAGGAAGGCGGCCGCGGAACCGAGCACCGCCGCCGGCCAATAGGGCACACCGAACCGGCTGGCGACGACGAACAGCGTCGCGCCGGCGAGCGTCGCGGTGACGTAGATTTCGCGGCGCATCACCACCGAGGGCTCTCCGGCGACGATGTCGCGGATGATGCCGCCGAAGGTCGCCGACATGACGCCGAGGATGATCGCCGCGAACGGGCTGGCGCCGGCGTCGAGGCCGCGCGAGGCGCCCATCACGCAATAGCCGGAGATGCCGATCGCATCGGCCCAGAGCAGCCAGCGATAGCGGTGCTCGATATGCGGCGCGACGAAGAACACCGCGAGCGCGGTGATGGTGCAGAGGATCACCGGCTGCGGCGTCGCGATCCAGAAGACCGGCGTATGGCCGAGTACGACGTCGCGCAGCGTGCCGCCGCCGACGCCGGTAATCGCCGCCAGGAACACGAAGCCGACGACGTCCAGTTCCTTGCGCGATGCGGCGAGGGCGCCGGAGGCCGCGAACACGACGACCCCGGCAGAGTCGAGGGCCTGGAGCAACCATGGATCCAGGCCCATTATGCGTCAGCCGCTCTGGCCGGAGGCGGGCGGGGCGTCGGCGGTGTCGCGCGCCTTGGGAGCGCCCTTGGCAACGCCGACCATGGCCGGGCGCAGCACGCGCTCGCCGATGACATAGCCCGACTGCATGACCTGGACGACGGTACCCGCCGGCTGGTCGTCGGTCGGAACCTCGAAGATCGCCTGGTGCAGGTTGGGATCGAATTTCTGGCCGAGCGGGTCGAGCTTCTTGACGCCGTGCCGCTCGAGCGTGTTGAGCAGGTCGCGCTCCGTCATCTCGACGCCTTCGACAAAGGTCTTCACGCCCTCGTTCTTTCGCACGTCGTCCGGCACGGATTCGAGCGCGCGGGCGAGGTTGTCGCCGGCCGTGAGCATGTCGCGGGCAAATCCCGCGATCGCATATTGCCGCGTATCGGCGACCTGCCGCTCGGTGCGGCGGCGCAGATTCTCCATCTCCGCCATGGTGCGCAGCACGCGATCCTTCATCTCGGCATTTTCGGCTTCCAGCGCCGCGAGGCGGGCGTCGGCCGCGCCGGCGACGTCGCCTTCGGCAGGATCGGCCGCCGGCGTCCCCGCCGGTTCCGCGTCCTGCATCGGCTTCGGATCGTTGGTCATCGCTGACTCTCGCTTTCGTGAATGGGTTGCGCCCGATATCAGCGCTCGGGCGGCGAAAATCAAGTCGGAGGGCGGCGGCACGCCCCTCAGAGGACGATCACGCCGTGATGCTGCGCCTCGGCCTCCGGCTCGACATGGATGAGCACCTCGGCGCCGTCGACCGCCTTCACCAGCGCCGCCTCGATGCGATCGCAGATCGCGTGCGCCGCGGAGACGGAGAGCGAGCCCGGCACGACGAGATGGAACTCGATGAAGGTGGCGCGGCCGGCGCTGCGCGTCCTGAGGTCATGCACCTCCAGCGCGCCCTCCGCCTCGGCGGAGATGATGGTGCGGATCTCCGTCTCGACCGAGCGCGACACCGCCTCGTCCATCAGTCCCGAGACCGATTCGCGGATCACCTTCCAGCCCGACCAGAGGATGTTGACGGCGACGATCAGCGCCACCAGCGGATCGAGCACGGTCCAGCCGGTCACGACCACGAGCAGGAGGCCGATCACGACGCCGATCGAGCTCATCACGTCGCTGGTCAGGTGCCAGGCCTCGGCGACGAAGGCCGGCGAGCGGCGGCGGCGGCCGAAGCGGAACAGGAACAGCGCCCAGACGCCGTTGATCAGCGTCGCCACGACATTGATGAGAAGGCCCTGCATCGTGTTCTCGGGCGCCAGCGCGAGATTGTAGGAGATCCAGGCCTGGCGGGCGATCAGCAGCGCCGCGACGACGATCAGCACGCCTTCCAGCACTGCGGCGAAATATTCCGCCTTGTGATGGCCGAACTGGTGATCCTTGTCGGCGGGCTTGCGGCTGACCTGGATCGCCCAGAAGGCGGCGATCGAGGTCACGAGATTGACGATGCTCTCCAGCGCGTCGGAGAACAGCGCCACGCTGCCGGTCGCGAGATAGGCGGCATATTTGATGCCCATCACCGCCAGCGCGATGACGATCGAGCTGGCGGCGACGAGCGTCACCTTGTCCATCCTGGCCGGCATGGGCGTTCCCGCGATCCCGTGAGTTCAGCGGCGCCTTAACACCCGCGCTGCGGCGCGGCAACGGCTATCTTCGCAACTGCGAACGAGTGGCAATCCAAGCTTTCGCGCGGTTTTCAGAGCCGCCGAAGCGCCACCTGCTCGACGAGATGATCCGCCCCCTTGCGCAGGATCAGATCGGCGCGCGGCCGGGTCGGCAGGATGTTGTCCTTGAGATTGGCGAGGTTGATCCGCGCCCAGAGCCGCTCGGCGATCTCGAGCGCCTCCTCCTCGCCGATCTCGGCATAGCGTTTGAAATAGGAGGTCGGATCGCGGAAGGCGGTGTCGCGCAGGCGCTTGAAGCGGGCGACATACCAGCGGTGGATATCCACCTCGTCGGCGTCGATATAGATCGAGAAATCGAAGAAGTCGGAGACGAAGGGCACCGCCTTGCCGTCGCGCGGCAGGCGCGGCGTCTGCAGCACGTTGAGCCCCTCGACGATCAGGATGTCCGGGGCGTCGATCGCGACCCGCTCGCCGGGCACGATGTCGTAGACGAGATGCGAATAGACCGGCGCGGTGACGATCGGCGCGCCGGCCTTGATCTCGGAGAGGAACGAGAGCAGCGCCGGCAGGTCGTAGCTTTCCGGGAAACCCTTGCGCTCCATCAGCCCTTCGCGCTGCAGCACGGCATTGGGGAAGAGGAAGCCGTCCGTCGTGATGAGCTCGACCTTCGGCGTGTTCGGCCAGCGCGAGAGCAGCGCGCGCAGCACGCGAGCCGTGGTCGACTTGCCGACAGCGACCGAGCCGCCGATGCCGATGATGAAGGGCGTCTTGCCGTCGGAGGTACCGAGGAAGGTGCGCGTCGCGTTGTAGAGGCCCTGCGTGGCGGCGACGTAGAGATTGAGCAGGCGCGACATCGGCAGATAGATGCTGATGACGTCGTCCATCGAGATCGGATCGTTGAGGCTGCGCAGCCGCTCCAGGTCGGATTGATCGAGCGTGAGCGGCGTGTCGGCCCTCAGCTGCGCCCATTCCGCGCGCGTGAAATAGCGGTGCGGGGCGAGCTGTGGCCGCGCGGCGCTGTCCATCATGCGGTGTCCCGACCCCCGTAGAGCCGCCTATTCCGGCGGCCGCGACGCCTTTTCCTCGAGCCCGGTGCGTCCCGTGCGGCTGGCGAGCTCCGCCATGACCGCGTCGAGCGCGACGCCCCTGACCTCGAGGAGGACGGCGAAATGATAGAGCATGTCGGCGGCCTCCGCCGTCAAGGCGGCGGCGTCGCCCTCGACGGCGGCGATCACCGTCTCGACGGCTTCCTCGCCGAATTTCTTGGCGACGCGCGCCGGGCCCTTGGCGATGAGCTTCGCCGTATAGGAGCCGGGATCGCCCGAGCGGCCGCGCTCGCGCACGATGGCGACGAGATCCTCGAGGGTGAACGGCGCGTCCATGGAAGCCCTCCTCAGCCGTCGAGGCGCACGGGAATGCCGGCGGCGGCCATATGGGCCTTGGCCTGCTGGATCGTGTAGGTGCCGAAATGGAAGATCGAGGCGGCGAGCACCGCGCTGGCATGGCCATCGCGCACGCCGGCGACGAGGTGGTCGAGCGTGCCGACGCCGCCGGACGCGACGACGGGAACGCTCACCGCATCGGCGATGGTCCGCGTCAGCGCGAGGTCGAAGCCGTCGCGGGTGCCGTCGCGGTCCATCGAGGTCAGCAGGATCTCGCCGGCGCCGAGGCTTGCGACGTCGCGCGCGAACTCGACCGCGTCGATGCCGGTCGGCTTGCGGCCGCCATGGGTGAAGATTTCCCAGCGGTCCTCGGCCGCACCATCGACGCCGCGGCGAAGCGTCTGCTTGGCGTCCATCGCGACGACGATCGCCTGCGCGCCGAACTTCTCGGCCGCGCGGGCGACGATCGAGCGGTCCGCGACGGCGGCGCTGTTGATCGCCACCTTGTCGGCGCCGGCCAGCATCAGCGCCCGTACGTCCTCGACGGTACGGACGCCGCCGCCGACCGTGACCGGCATGAAGCAGGCCTCGGCCGTGCGCGCCACGACATCGAGGATCGTGCCGCGGTTCTCATGCGTGGCCGTGATGTCGAGGAAGCAGAGCTCGTCCGCGCCGGCGGCGTCATAGGCCTTGGCCGCCTCGACCGGATCGCCGGCATCGATCAGGTCGATGAACTGCACGCCCTTCACGACACGCCCGTCCTTGACGTCGAGGCAGGGGATCACGCGGGTCTTGAGCATCAGTTCAATCCCTCGCGCGCCGCCCTGATCAGCCGCAGCGCCTCGTCCGGGTCGAGGCGGCCGTCATAGAGGGCGCGCCCCGAGATGGCGCCTTCGAGGATGCGGCAGTCGGGCTCGAGCAGGCGGCGGATATCGGCGATCGAGGCGAGGCCGCCCGAGGCGATGACCGGGATGTCGACGGCGCGGGCCAGCGCCAGCGTCGAGCCGATATTGAGCCCCTCGAGCACACCGTCGCGGTCGATGTCGGTGTAGATGATCGCCGCCACGCCGGCATCGGCGAAGCGGCGGGCCAGTTCAATCGTCGTCAGCTCGGAGGTCTCGGCCCAGCCCTCGACGGCGACCTTGCCGGCGCGCGCATCGATGCCTACCGCGATGCGGCCGGGATGGGCGCGGCAGGCTTCGCGCACGAGGTCGGGATCGCGGACGGCGATCGTGCCGAGGATCACGCGGCGGATGCCCTTCTCCAGCCAGGTCTCGATGCCGGCGCGGTCGCGGATGCCGCCACCGAGCTGCACCGGCATCTTGACCGCGCCGAGGATTGCCTCGACCGCCGCGCCGTTCACCGCCTTGCCGGCGAAGGCGCCGTTGAGGTCGACCACATGCAGATACTCGAAGCCCTGCCGCTCGAAGGCGGCGGCCTGCCCGGCGGGATCGGTGTTGAACACCGTCGCCTCGTCCATGGCACCGCGCTTCAGGCGCACGCAGGCGCCGTCCTTCAGGTCGATGGCGGGAAAGAGGATCATCAGGGACGCCAATTCAGGAAATTGCCGAGCAAAGCGAGGCCGAGGCGCTGGCTCTTCTCGGGGTGGAACTGCGTGCCGGCGATCGTGCCGGTGGCGACGATGGCCGTGACCGGCCCGCCATAATCCGCCGTCGCGATCACGTCGGCCGGGTCGTCGGCATAGAACTGGTAGCCATGCAGGAAATAGGCATGCCAGCCGTCATCGCCGGTCGGGATGCCGTCCAGCAGCGGATGGGCGGCGGCTTGCAGCGTGTTCCAGCCCATATGCGGCACCTTCAGCGCCGGATCGGACGGCAGGACGGGGCGGACCTCGCCCTTGATGCGGTCGAGACCTGCCGAGACGCCATATTCGACGCCGCGCGTCGCGAGCAGCTGCATGCCGACGCAGATGCCGAGGAACGGACGGCCGCGGCGGTCGATGGTGTCGATCACCGCCTCGATCATGCCGTCCGCCGCGTCGAGCTGGCTGCGGCAATCGGCGAAGGCGCCGTCGCCCGGCAGCACGACGTGATCGGCCTTGGCCACGACGTCCGGGTCCGAGGTGACGACAACCGTGTCGCCGCGTCCCGCACGCGCGCTGGCAAGTTCGAGCGCCTTGCCGACGGAGTGCAGGTTGCCGGCGCCATAATCGATGATGGCGATGGTCATCGCGCAGCCTCCGCGCTCGGGAAGAGACCGATGACCGGGCCGGGCGCCGCAGGCGGGCGGGCGATCGGGGTCGCCGCGTCGGGCTCGTCGTCCCGACGGTTCATGAAGAAGCGGATCTCGGCCTCGTCGCGGCTGACGCCGGTCGCCGAGCCGATCTCGACATAGCCACGCCGGGCGAGGAAATGGCGCCTCATGTCATTGCCGAGGAAGCCGAGCCCGAGGCGCAGGGCCACGAGCGCCGCGAGCGCGGGCGTGCCGATCGTGTCCGAGAGCGCGACCAGCACCGCGGAAAGGACGATATAGATCGCTGCGGCCAGGAAGAGCCGGCGCGACAGCATCCAGAGGAACGGGAAGAACAGCGCCGGCCATGAGAAGCCGTCCTTCACGAACAGGAAGCGGAGCGCATCCGGCACGCCGGCCTTGCGGGCGGGCGGCGGTGCGAGGACGACATAGGATTTCATGGCCGCCTCAATCGCCGAGCTTGCCCTTGGTGGACGGAACGCGGCCTTCCTGGCGCGGATCGATCGCGACGGCAGCGCGCAGCGTGCGAGCCAGCGCCTTGAAGCAGGTCTCGGCGATGTGGTGGTTGTTCTCGCCGTAGAGATTCTCGATATGCAGCGTGATCGCGGCGTTCTGGGCGAAGGCCTGGAAGAACTCGCGGAACAGCTCGGTATCGAAATCGCCGACCTTGGGCCGCGAGAAGCCGACCTTCCAGACGAGATAGGGGCGGCCGGACACGTCGACGGCGCAGCGCGTCAGCGCCTCGTCCATCGCCAGATGCGTATCGGCATAGCGGGTGATGCCGGCCATTCCCCCCAGCGCCTTGCGGAAGGCGAGCCCGAGCGCGATGCCGGTATCCTCGACGGTATGGTGCTGGTCGATATGGAGATCGCCGCGCGCCGTGAGCTCGATGTCGAAGAGGCCGTGGCGGGCGAGCTGGTCGAGCATATGATCGAAGAAGCCGATGCCAGTCGCGATCGCGCCCCGCCCCGTGCCGTCGAGGTCGATGGCGACGGCGATCTCGGTTTCCTTCGTCTTGCGCTCGATCCTGGCGCTGCGCATCGGCTTCATCCCGAAAAGCTAAGTCGGACCTTGGTGTTCGGCGCGCTTTTAGCAGGCACGGGACGCGAACGCCACCGTCTCCGCCCGGCGGCTTTGCAAGCGCCAAACGGCCGCCTACATAAGTCGCCTCCTCACCGGGATCGCCGCGGGGCCAGCTTGGACCAAGGCGATCCGCCACGAAAGAGTTCCATGTCCCATTCCGAAACCGAAAACCCCTACGGCGCCTGGCACGGCACGACGATCATCACCGTGCGCAAGGGCGGCAAGGTCGTGATCGCCGGCGACGGCCAGGTATCGCTCGGCCAGACGGTCATCAAGCATAATGCGCGCAAGGTACGACCGCTGGGCAAGGGCGGCGTCATCGCCGGCTTCGCCGGTTCGACCGCCGACGCCTTCACGCTGTTCGAACGCCTCGAAGGCAAGCTCGAGCAGTATCCCGGCCAGTTGACGCGCGCCTGCGTCGAGCTCGCCAAGGACTGGCGCACCGACCGCTATCTGCGCCGGCTGGAAGCCATGATGCTGGTCGCCGACCGCTCGACGAGCCTCGTCCTCACCGGCACCGGCGACGTGCTGGAGCCGGAGGGCGGCGTCATGGGCATCGGTTCTGGCGGCAACTACGCCCTCGCCGCGGCCCGGGCGCTCATGGATACCGAGAGAAGCGCCGAAGAGATCGCCCGCAAGGCGATGGCGATCGCCGCCGATATCTGCGTCTACACCAATACCAGCGTGACGCTCGAACAGCTCGATGCCGCCTGACAGCGCATCGCGCTACGCCTTCCGCCCGCTCCGGGAGGACGATCTTTCCCTGATCGCCTCCTGGCTGGCGGCGGAGCATGTCGCGGCGTGGTGGGACCCGCCTGCGATCGCCGTTCCGAAGATCGCGGCCCATCTCGCCGGCGGGACGATCCGTGCCTATCTCGTTTCGATCGACGGCCGGCCGGCCGCCTATCTGCAAGCCTATGATCCGCTTCTCGAAGCGGATCACCCCTATCGCGACCAGCCCCGGGGGACGCTCGGCATCGACCAGTTCATCGGCGAGGCAGACCTCGTCGGGAAGGGTCACGGGCCGGGGCTGCTCGACCATTTCGTCCGCGCGCGCTTCGATGAAGGCGTGCCGCGCATCATCTCCGACCCGCATCCGGACAATCGCCGGGCTTTGCGGGCCTATGCCAAGGCCGGGTTCCGCCCGCTCGACCGGCGCACCACGATTTACGGCACCGCGCTCATCATGGGGCGGGACGCCGGCGAACCGACGAGACCAAGATGACCAATTTCTCCCCGCGCGAGATCGTCTCCGAGCTCGACCGCTACATCATCGGGCAGCAGGAGGCGAAGCGCGCCGTCGCCATCGCGCTCAGAAACCGCTGGCGCCGCCAGCAGCTGACCGGGCCGATGCGCGAGGAAGTTCTGCCGAAGAACATCCTGATGATCGGGCCGACCGGCGTCGGCAAGACCGAGATCTCGCGCCGCCTGGCGAAGCTCGCCGGCGCGCCGTTCCTCAAGGTCGAGGCGACCAAGTTCACCGAGGTCGGCTATGTCGGCCGCGACGTCGAGCAGATCGTGCGCGATCTCGTCGAGGTCGGCCTCGCGCTGACCCGCGAGAACCGCCGCAAGGATGTCGAGGCCAAGGCGCAGCTCTCGGCCGAGGAGCGGGTGCTGACCGCGCTGGTCGGCGAATCCGCCAGCCCGGCGACGCGCGAGAGCTTCCGCAAGAAGCTGCGCGCCGGCGAACTCGACGACAAGGAGATCGAGATCGAGGTCCGCGACCAGGGCGGCGCGCCGCAGTTCGAGGTGCCCGGCATGCCCGGCGCGTCGATTGGCGTCATGAATATCGGCGACATGCTCGGCAAGGCCTTCGGCGGCCGCACCAAGACGCGCCGCGTCAGCGTGCGCGACTCGCACAAGATCCTGGTCGACGAGGAATCCGACAAGCTGCTCGACACCGACGCCATCACCGCCGAGGCGATCGCGACCGTCGAGAATGACGGCATCGTCTTCCTCGACGAGATCGACAAGATCTGCGCCCGCGAAGGGAGGGCCGGCGACGTCTCGCGCGAGGGCGTGCAGCGCGATCTGCTGCCGCTCATCGAGGGCACGACGGTGGCGACGAAATACGGGCCGGTGAAGACGGACCACATCCTCTTCATCGCGTCGGGCGCGTTCCATATCGCCAAGCCGTCCGACCTGTTGCCGGAGCTGCAGGGCCGGCTGCCGATCCGCGTCGAACTTTCGGCGCTGCGCGAGGAGGATTTCCGCCGCATCCTGACGGAGACGGAGGCGAGCCTCATCAAGCAGTATATCGCGCTGATGGCGACGGAGGGGCTGAACCTCGCCTTTTCCGACGACGCGATCGATGCCATCGCCCGCATCGCGGTCGAGATCAACGCCTCGATCGAGAATATCGGCGCGCGGCGCCTGCAGACGGTCATGGAGCGGATTCTCGACGAGATCAGCTTCTCGGCGCCCGACCGCAGCGGCGAGACGGTGACCATCGACGCCGCCTATATCGAGCGCCATATCGGCGATCTCGCGCGCAATATGGACCTGTCGCGCTACATCCTCTGACGCTTCGCCGCCTGTTGCCCATCGGCGACAGGCGGCAGCCGTACGTCGCCTCACGACATCGTGGCGGCGCGCGAACTGTTGCCGCTCGGCGCGCGGATGCTATACAGCCCGCCTGCCGAGCCGCTACGAGGCCCGGCGATGCCAGGGAACGCGGATCGTCACGATGTCGCGCACAAGAGGGGCGCTCAGAGCCCTCGTCGCCTTCAGCCTCCTCCTGTCGGGCCTCCTGCCCGCCTTCGCCGCCGTCGACGTGCCGCCGGGCAACCGCTTCAAGCAGCAGCCGGCGATCGACATGAGCTCGATCAAGCGCACCGGCGAGACCAAGCAGAGCTTCGAGGAGAAGTATCAGCGCATCCTGCGCGTGCTGCGCCGCGATCCCGGCCTCATCCGCCAGATCAAGGCCTCTGCCCGCCGCTACGGCATCGATCCGATCCACATGATCGGCGCGATCGTCGGCGAGCACACCTACAATGTCGGCGTCGTCGACAATGCCCAGGCCTATTACGTCAAGGCGCTCGCCTATCTCGGCACCAAGGATCTCGTCTTCGGCTACAAGGGCGAGAGCGTCGATGCCTTCGTGTCGCGGCCGCAATTCGAGGACTGCGCCAAGATCTCGGACAATTACGACCTGTGGACCTGCCGCGAATATGTCTGGAACAAGTCGTTCCGCGGCAAGACGGTCGACGGCGTCGCCTTCCCGCGCGACCGCTTTTCCAAGGTGTTCTTCCAGCCGCTCTTCGCGGGCCAGACCTTCGGCCTCGGCCAGATCAATCCGCTGACGGCGCTGATGGTCACCGACCGCGTGCACCGCACCAGCGGATTGCCGCTGCTCGATCCGGACCAGGCGCCCAAGGTCTATGAGGCGATCATGGACCCGGACTCCTCGCTCGACTACATGGCGGCGATCATCCGCATGTCGATCGACGTCTATCGCGACACGGCCGGCGTCGACATCTCCGACAATCCCGGCATCACCGCGACGCTCTACAATGTCGGCGACGTGAAGGCCCGCGCCCGGATGCTCGCCGCCGAGCGGCGCAAGAAGAAATCGGCCTGGCCGGAAGAGAATTATTACGGCTGGCTGGTCAACGACCGCATCGAGGAACTGCGCGGCCTGCTCTGACGGCCTCTCCTCAGCCCTTCCCGCTGCCTTTCACTGCGACCTCGTCGAGCACCTTCGAGAGGCGTGCCAGAGCCTCGGGCGTCAACCGGCCGATCTCGTTTGCCAGGCGATGGGCCAGTTCGCCGGCGGCCGGGTGCAGGCCGGCGGTGTCGATCACGACCTTCGGATGCGAGCGGGCCGCCAGCTGCTGCAATTCCTCGGCCTCGTCCCAGATGACGTTGAAATAGGCGATGATGCGCTGGATCATCAGCCAGGTCGGCCGGCCGCGGCGGCCGTGCTCCAGCGCGGAGAGATAGGCGCTGGAGACCCCGAGCCCTTCGGCCATCTCCTTCAGCGACAAGCCGCGCTGCTCGCGCATCGCCCGGAGCCGCGCGCCGAGCGGCGTCACCGGGGCGTCTCCCGCCGGCGCCGAAGCCGCACATAGAGCGCTCCGCCGCCGCCATGGCTGCGATGCGCCTCGTCGAAGCCGAGCACGATGTCGCGAAGCCCCGGCTCGGCCAGCCATTGCGGCACGCGCCGGCGCAGCACGCCGCGCTCCTGCTCGCCGAAATGCGCCGCATGCAGGTTGGCATGGGAAAGATGCGGTTCGCCGCGGCTCTCGCGAAAGCCCTTGCCGGTGATGACGAGGACGGTCTTGGCGCCGCGCATCTGCGCCGACACCAGGAAGGCGCGGAGTGCCAGATGCGCGTCGTGCTGCGTCATGCCGTGCAGATCGATGCGCCCGTCGATGCCGACCATGCCGCGCGCGACCCGCGACAGCACGCGGCGCTCGATCGGCGAGAGCGGCGGAACCGACGGCTTCGGCCGCGCGCCGGATGGGCTCTGCGGCTCGGCCGGCGGCACCGAGGCGAATTGGGAGGCGTCGGGTTCGGCAGGGGCGGGCGGCGCCTCGGGCTCGACCGCCTCGCCGGGACGGAGCGGCACGGCCGTCCGCGCCACCGTCGCCCAGAGCGTTCGCTCTTCGTCCGAGAGTCCGCGCCGCCGGCGGGTCATGCCCGCGGCACCAGCGTCACGAAGCGGCCTCGCGCCTGCATGCGCCCGGCGATCTCGCCGGCTGCGTCGCCGGAGCCGAAGAAGATGTCGCCGCGCGCCGGGCCGAGAATGGCGGAGCCGGTATCCTGCGCCACCAGCAGCCGGCGGAACGGCTCGCTGCCGCTTGCGCCCGGAACGACGGTGTCGATCCAGATCGGGACGTGGAAGGTGTGCAGCGTGCGGTCGACGGCGAGGCTGCGGCCGGGCGTCAGCGCCACCTTGGCGGCGGCGATCGGCCCGAGCGCGGGATCCTCGACCGGCGCCTCGCGGAAGAAGATATAGGAGCGGTTGGCGCCGAGAACGTCGCGGATCTCGTACGGATGGGCGGCGAGCCAGGCGCGGATCGCCTGCATCGTCACCTTGCCCCGCTCCAGCGCGCCGCGCTCGATGAGGACACGGCCGACCGGCGTATAGGCATGGCCGGACTTGGCGGCATAGGTGACACGCATCAGCCGTCCGTCGCCGAGGCGGAGGCGGGCGGCGCCCTGGACATGGATGAAATAGGCATCGACCGGATCGGCGAGAAAGGCGATCTCCAGCCCGCGGCCGTCGAGTGCGCCATCCATGATCGCGCCGCGATCGAAGAAAGGCTCGAAGCCGGTCGCCGTCTTGCGGGCGAAGCGCATGCCGGTCTTGAGGCCGGGCGGCGGATTGGCCTCGTCGATCTCGACCAGTTCTTCGGGCGGACGCAAGAGCGCCGTCCGGTACGGGCCAGCCGGAACAAGCGCCGCGTCTGCCTCGGGCTCGTAATAGCCGGTGAAGAAGCCTTCGCCGGCCTCGCCCTCATGCGGTTCGAAATGCGTCTCGAAGAAGGTGCGCGCCGCGGCGCGGTCGATCATCTCCGGGAGTTCCAGCGCCTTGGCAGCCACCAGCGCCAGCCGGGCGCCGTCGATGCCGAGCGCGCGGGTCTTCGGCGATGCCTCGACCGCCCTCAGCGCGGAGAGGCGGAAGGCGCGGAACGCGGCGGCGTGGTCGTCCTCCTCCCAGCCGGGCAGCGCGGCGAAGCCGACCGGCGACAGCGGACGCGGTTCCCCCGACGACACGGACCGGCTCCGCTATTCGACGGTTTCGGTGGCGACGAGCAGCCAGTTCGGATCGCGCGAGCCCGTGTCGCGCGCAAAGGTCCAGACATCCGTGACGTCGGCGACGACGACCGGATCGCCATCGACGACTTCGCCGGCCTTGTTGCGCGTCGCCGAGATGAGCTTCGAGACGAAGCGCACGGTGATCTGCGCCGAGCGGGCACGGACGGCCGCGTCGGTGATCTCGGCCTTGTCGATGCCGACGAAGCTGAATTCGACGGTCTCGCCCTTCTGCTCGCGATCGGCGATGGCGCCAGCGAATCCGTCGAAGACCTCGCGGCCGAGCAGCGGCTTCAGCGCCTTGCGGTCGCCCTGTGCGAAGGCCGTGACGATCATCTCATAGGCGGTGCGGGCGCCATCGAGGAACTGCGCCGGATCGAAGCTGCGGTCGGCGCTGGCGACGGCGGCGAGCCCGGCGGCGAGCGGCGAGCCGGCGGGGGCATAGGCGGCGATGCGTTCGGCGGCCGGATCGGCGGTGGCGATCACGGTGCCGTCCTCGGCCCGGCGCGGCAGCGGAACGACCTTGTCGCCCGGCCTCACTTCCGTCGGCTGGGCGTCGATCGTCTTGCCGCCCGCACCCTGCGCATCGTTGCCGCGCCGGCTGAACGGATCGAAGGGCGGCCGCTCGTTGCCGGTCCTCTGGCCCAGGACGCTCCTGAGCTTCCAGAAGATCACGACAGCCAGGACGAGAAAGATCAGCGTATAGATGTCCACGAAAACCGCTCTTGCCGAAGGCGTCCAACCCCGCGCTGCGCAGCCGGCCTCGAACGGCAGCACGCACCTGACGGTTTATCTGGTATCGACCGTCGCCGATCCAAGGGCAGCCGCTTGCGGATGCCCCGACCGTTCAAGACAGGGACACGGCCGGACTGTCAAGGCCTCCCGTCAAGGCGGCGCCCGGGCGCGCCCTCAATCGCTTGTATCACGGGGTCGGAAGTGTTAGCGAGCCGCTGGAAGGAACCGGCCGGAACGGCCGTTCCCGCGTTCGAGGAAACATCCGCGATCATGGCCGATACTCCCGCCGACGGCGCCCCGAACCAGGGCCAGCCGAACCTCTCCGTCCTGACCCAGTATGTGAAGGACCAGTCCTTCGAGAATCCGGATGCGCCGCGCTCGCTCGGCCCGCGCCGCACCGCACCCGCGATCAATATCGGCATCAATGTCTCGGCCAATCCGCTCGACGCCGAGGATTTCGAGGTCGAGCTGCGCCTCGAGGGCCGCGCCACCGATGGCGAGCAGGTCCTGTTCGTCGCCGAGCTGCTCTATGCCGGCATCTTCCGCATCGCCAATGTGCCGAAGGAAAACCTCGCGCCGCTGCTCATGATCGAGTGCCCGCGCCTGCTCTTCCCCTTCGCGCGTCAGATCCTCGCCGAGATGACCCGCAATGGCGGTTTCCCGCCTTTGCTCATCGATCCGGTCGATTTCACGGCGCTCTATCGCCAGCGTCTGATGGAATTCCAGAACCAGCAGACGCGGCCGAGCTGACGCTCAGCCCGCCTCGGCGGGCTTTTCCGCATAGCCGAGCCAGATCGCGCCGCTGAGCTTGCCCACGAGGGCGGCATGGGCGGCGCGATCCTCGTCCGTCAGCCGCGAGGGCAGCGGCACGGGACGGACATGGATGGCGCGCGCCGCGGCCGGCGTCGTGCCATCCGCCAGCTGCGCCGCCGTATCGTCCGGCACGAGGATGAGATCCGGCTGCCGCCCGCCGATCAGCTCCAGATAGACTTCCGCCAGAAGCTGCGCGTCGAGAAGACCGCCATGCAGCGTGCGCTTCGAGGTATCGACGCCATAGCGCGCGCAGAGCGCATCGAGCGAATTCTGCGCGTTCGGATGCTTCTTGCGCGCCAGCATCAGCGTGTCGACCACCCGCTCGGGTCCGACCGGCGCCATGCCGAGGCGCGCGAACTCGGCATTGATGAAGCCGATATCGAAGCTTGCATTATGCGCGATCAGCTTCGCGTCGCCGATGAAGTCCGCGAAGTCACCCGCAACGGCCGCGAAGACCGGCTTGTCGGCGAGGAACTCGTCGGAAAGGCCGTGGACGCGGAAGGCTTCCACCGGCATCGACCGCTCGGGATTCATGTAGACATGGAAGTGCCGGCCAGTCGGCAGGTGATTGTAGAGCTCGACGCAGCCGATCTCGACAAGACGGTCGCCCTTCAGTGGCTCGAGGCCGGTGGTCTCGGTGTCGAAGACGATCTCGCGCACGCGGCGTGGTTCCTGTCCGGTATGACTGAAGCGCCACCCATGGTGGCGACTGCGCCACCTGACCGCAAGTGCTTGGGCGCCGTTATCCCGCGCGGCCGGCCGCCGCGGCCGCGAGCGCGGTGAGGATATCGGCGACAGCGCGCTCGGCGGCGGCAAGGCCATGGCCCGTATCGACGATGAAATGCGCGCGGCGGCGCTTCTCTTGATCCGCCATCTGGCGGTTGAGGATGGCCGCGAACCTCTCTTCCGTCATCCCCGGCCGCGCCAGCACGCGGGCGCGCTGGATCTCGGGCGCGGCCGTGACGACGACCACCATGTCGACCCGCTGCTCGCCGCCCGTCTCGAGCAGCAGCGGCACATCGACGAGGGCGACGCGGCGGCCCGCCGCGCGGGCGGCGGCGAGGAAGCGCGTCTCCTCCTCGCGCACCAGCGGATGGACGGTGGCTTCCAGCGCCGCGAGCGCCGCGCGATCGCGCTGGACGATCGCGGCCAGCGCCACGCGGTCGATAGCGCCCTCCGCGACCGCGTCCGGAAACAGCGCTCCGACCGGTCCGACGGCTGCGCCGCCCTGATTATAGAGCCGGTGCACCGCCCGATCGGCATCGTGCACCGCGACGCCGTGGCGGGCGAACATCGCCGCCGTCGTCGACTTGCCCATGCCGATGGAGCCGGTGAGGCCGAGCGTGATCACGCGGCGTGGCCCATATCGGCGAGGATGACGGCGCGGAGCTCCTCGGTGACCTCGGGCCGCACACCGAACCAGCGCTCGAAGCCCGGCGCCGCCTGGTGCAACAGCATGCCGAGCCCGTCGACGGTGGCGAGGCCGCGCAGCCGCGCAGCCTTGAGGAGCGGGGTTTCGAGCGGCACATAGACGATGTCGGTCACGAGGCAATCGTCTCGCGCCGGACCGAGATCGATCGCCAGCGGCGGCTGGCCTTCCATGCCGAGCGAGGTCGTGTTGACGATGATCGCCGCCTCGGCGAGGAGGCGCGGGACGTCCTCCCAGCCCGCCACCGCGAGCGGGGCGCCGAAGCGTTCGACCAGCGCCTCGGCCCGGTCGCGGCTGCGATTGACGACATGGATCGGACCGAAGCCGCGCGATTGCAGCGCATAGAGCACCGCCCGCGCCGCGCCGCCGGCGCCGAGCACGAGAGCGGGTCCCTCTATCGTGGCGAAAGCCGGCGACCTCTGGTCGAGATTGGCGAGGAAGCCGAGGGCATCGGTGTTGCCGCCGACGAGTTCGCCCTTCTCCAGCCACAGCGTGTTGACGGCGCCGAGCGCAGACGCGACGCCATCGGCCCGCGCCACGGCGGCGAAGGCGGCCTCCTTGTGCGGCACCGTGACATTGGCGCCGACGAACGCGCCGCCGACAAAGTTCGCGAGGAAGCCGTCGATCTCCTCGGGCGCGACGGCATGGCGGACATAGTCGCCGGCGATGCCGTAACGGGCGAGCCAGTGGCGATGGATGAGCGGCGAGCGCGAATGCTTCACCGGCCAGCCGATCACGGCGGCGACCGGCGCGCCGGCGGTCGATGAACTCATGGGGTGTTCTCCTGGTCGATGAGGCCGCGCGCGCGAAGCCAGCCGATCAGCGGCAGCAGCGGCAGTCCGAGAATGGTGAAATAGTCGCCTTCGATGGCCTCGAACAGCCGGACCCCGACGCCTTCGAGGTGATAGGCGCCGACGGAGCCGAAGATGCCCTCGCCGGCCTCGTCGAGATAGCGCTCGATCGAAACCGCCGACAGCGGCCGCATCGTCAGCCGCGCGTCCGCGACATGCTGCCAGACGCAGCCCGTTCCTTCCGCGACGACGACCGCCGAGACCAGGCGATGCGTGCGGCCCTGCAATTCGCCGATCTGGCGGCGGGCGCCCGCGCGGTCGCCGGACTTCACGAGCCGCCGGCCACCCAGATCGAGCACCTGGTCGGCGCCGATCACCACCGCCCCGGGCCGCAGCGCCAGCACAGCCTCCGCCTTGGCCCGGGCGAGTGCCAGCGCGATCGACTCCGACGGTTCGCCGGCGGCGATCAGCGGCGCCTCCAGCGCGCGCTCGTCGACCGGCGCGGCGAGGCTGGCGAAGGTCAGGCCGGCCTGGGCGAGCAGGCTTTTGCGCGCCGCGCTGGTCGAGGCGAGGATCATCGGCGTCATTCGCGGCTCTCCAGCGCGCCGCCCTTCCGGAGCGAGAGGATCGCCGCCGCGGTCTCCTCGATCGAGCGCCGCGTCACGTCGATCACCGGCCAGCCCTTGCGCGCGCAGATGCGGCGGGTGGACGCGATCTCAGCCGCCACCGCCGCGCGGTCGACATAGGGATCGTCGCTGCCGAGGCCGGAAAAGGCGAGGACGCGGTTCTCGCGCATCTGCACGATGCGGTCCGCCGTCGCGACCAGCCCGACGATCAGCGGCCCGGTGACGCGCTCGAGCTCGGCCGGCAGCGAGACGCCCGGCACGACCGGGATATTGGCGGTGCGGACGCCGCGATTGGCGAGATAGATGCTGGTCGGCGTCTTCGAAGTGCGGCTGACGCCGATGATGACGATCTCGGCGAGGTCGAGATCCTCCAGCATCTGCCCGTCGTCATGCATCATGGCGAAGGTCAGCGCCTCGATGCGGCGAAAATAGTCACCGTCGAGCGCATGCTGCGCGCCGGCCCGCCCCTCGGACGACGCGCCGAGATAGGACTGGAACACCTGCAACACCGGATCGAGCACCGAGAAGCAGGGCACGGCGATCAGCCGGCAGCCGGCTTCCAGCGGATCGGCGATGCTGCGATCGACGAGCGTGAAGAGAACGATGCCCGGCTCGCGCTCGATATCGAGGAGAATGCGCTCGACCTGCTTGGGCGAGCGCGTCATGGCGTGGATGTGCTCGATGACCGAAACGCCGGGATACTGCGCCGTCGCGGCCCGCGCGACGGTGAGCAGCGTCTCGCCGGTGGCGTCGGAAACGAGATGGAGATGGAGATGCCGAAGCTCGTTCTTCACGTCCTTGTCCCCAGCCCTGTGCATGGAGGCGCACAAAGGGGGCGAAAGCCCCGCACCCCCGTCCCTTCTCCCCGATGCGGCCCCGGCGATCAACAGGCCCTGGCTCTGGGGAAAGATCGCCGGCCCGAACAAGTGAATCGTGAATCCGCCGCTCGCCGCCCCAATTCCTAACGAAAGGTTAACAGGCTGCTCCGGATCGTTCGAATTTTAACGACTGCGAAAGACCTGCGCCGATTCAAGGGCCTGACGGGGGCGGCGCGAGTCTTGTCCCCGAATCCCCCAGCCGCTCCCGTCGGCCGGGCAGCGCCTATGCCGCAGCGGCGGTCGATTGTGGACGACCGCGAATGACGCTAATTCCCCCCTCAAGAAGAAGAAACAAAAGATTCAAGGCTCTCTTTTTAGGGATGAAGGAGGTGTGGTGACGGACGCCGGCACGACGCAGCGCGAGGCCTCTCGGTTCCTCGCCGTTCTCGACGGTGCAGCCGTCTCGCCCCCGCCGATCTGGCTGATGCGGCAGGCAGGCCGCTATCTCCCCGAATATCGCGCGCTCCGGGCCGAGGCCGGCGGCTTCCTCGACCTCTGCTTCGATCCCGTCCGCGCCGCCCGCGTCACGCTGCAGCCGATCGAGCGCTTCGGCTTCGACGCGGCGATCCTCTTCTCCGACATCCTCGTCATCCCTCATGCGATGGGCCGCAGCGTCCGCTTCGCCGAGGGCGAGGGGCCGCGCCTCGAACCGATCTCTCCCGAGGGCATCGAGGCTCTCGAGGTGGAACGCGTCGTGGAGCGGCTCGCGAGCGTGCTGGAGACCGTCGAGCGTGTCCGCGGCAGCCTGCCCGCCTCGACGGCCCTGATCGGCTTCTGTGGCGCTCCCTTCACGGTGGCGACCTATATGATCGCCGGGCGCGGTACGCCCGACCAGGCGCCTGCCCGCCTGCTGGCCGCCCGCGACCCCGATCGCTTCCAGCTGCTGATCGACCGGCTGGTCGAGGCTTCGATCGTCTATCTCGTCGCTCAGCTCGAGGCCGGCGCCGACGCGGTGCAGATTTTCGACAGCTGGGCCGGTGTGCTGGCGCCTGAGAGTTTACGCCGCTGGAGCGAAGAGCCGATCGCCCGCATCGTCGCCGGTGTCCGGGCGCGCAAGCCCGGCGCGCGCGTCATCGGCTTCCCGAAAGGCATCGACCGCGCCGTGGCGCCCTTCGCGGCGGCGACGGGCGTCAATGCCGTCGGTGTCGACTGGACGGTCCCGCTTCGCGCCGTCCGCGAGGAGCTTGGCGGCCGCTGCGCCCTGCAGGGCAATCTCGATCCGATGCTGCTCGTCGCGGGCGGACCCGCGCTTGACGCGGCCATGGACGAGATCCTGGACGCGATGACTGGGGCGCGCTTCATCTTCAATCTCGGCCACGGCATCGTGCCGGAGACGCCGATCGCCCATGTCGAGCATTTGATCCGCCGCGTGCGCGGCTGAGCCGGAGACGATCGATGGCCGATTACTATCTTTGGCTCAAGGCGCTGCACATCATCGCGGTGATCAGCTGGATGGCGGGCATCTTCTACCTGCCCCGCCTCTATATCTACCACACGGCCGCGCCGGCCGGCTCGGAGCAGTCGGAGACGTTCAAGGTGATGGAGCGGAAGCTGCTGCGCATCATCATGAATCCGGCGATGATCGTCGTCTGGTTGACGGGCTTTTCGCTGGTCTTCATCCTGCGTGTCGACCGCGAGCCGTGGTTCATGGCCAAGTTCGCCCTTGTCATCGTGATGACGGCGTTCCACATGTGGCTTGCAAAGCGTCGCAGGGCCTTCGCCGAGGATCGCAACGACCTCTCCGGCAGGACCTACCGGATCGCCAACGAGATTCCGACGCTCCTGATGATCCTGATCGTCGTCCTGGTCGTGGTGAAGCCTTTCTGAACGGCTCCGTCACATTTCAGCAGACGGCTTGCTCCGCGGCGCCCGAGCGACTATGGTGCGCCATCTTATCGAAGCAGACCGGTGCGGGTCGGCCGAGCCCAAGGGCCAGCTCACGCACCATGCCGATGCCAATTCCCTGCGCATCCAGGCTCAAGTTCTGCCAATCCCCTCGATGATACGCTTTCGACTGAATCCAAGCGAGATTCGCAAAACTCATGCGTGAAATGAAACTTCAGGACCTCAAGTCCAAATCCCCGACGGAGCTGCTGGCCTTCGCCGAGGAACTCGAGGTCGAGAACGCCAGCACCCTGCGCAAGCAGGAACTGATGTTCGCGATCCTCAAGCAGCTGGCCGCGAGCGATGTCGAGATCATCGGCCAGGGCGTCGTCGAGGTGTTGCAGGACGGCTTCGGCTTCCTCCGCTCTCCCGACGCCAACTATCTCGCCGGCCCCGACGACATCTACGTCTCGCCCTCCCAGATCCGCCGCTTCTCGCTTCGAACCGGCGACACGGTCGAGGGCAATATCCGCAGCCCCAAGGACGGCGAGCGCTATTTCGCCCTCCTGAAGGTCAACACGATCAATTTCGAAGACCCCGAAAAGGCCCGCCACAAGGTCCATTTCGACAATCTGACGCCGCTCTACCCGAACGAACGCTTCCGCATGGAGCTGGATGTTCCCACCGGCAAGGACATGACGCCGCGGATCATCGATCTGGTGGCGCCCCTCGGCAAAGGCCAGCGCGCGCTCGTCACCGCGCCGCCGCGCACCGGCAAGACGGTGTTCCTGCAGAACATCGCCTCCTCCATCGCCCATAACCATCCCGAGTGCTACCTCATCGTCCTGCTCATCGACGAGCGGCCCGAGGAAGTCACCGACATGCAGCGATCGGTGAAGGGCGAGGTGATCTCCTCGACCTTCGACGAGCCCGCCACCCGCCACGTCGCCGTCGCCGAGATGGTCATCGAGAAGGCCAAGCGCCTCGTCGAACATGGCCGCGACGTCGTCATCCTGCTCGATTCGATTACCCGCCTCGGCCGCGCCTACAACACGGTCGTGCCGTCCTCCGGCAAGGTGCTGACCGGCGGCGTCGACGCCAATGCGCTGCAGCGTCCGAAGCGCTTCTTCGGCGCGGCGCGCAATATCGAGGAAGGCGGGTCGCTGACCATCATCGCGACGGCGCTGATCGATACCGGCAGCCGCATGGACGAGGTGATCTTCGAGGAGTTCAAGGGTACCGGCAATTCGGAGATCATTCTCGACCGCAAGGTGGCCGACAAGCGCGTCTTCCCGGCGATCGACATCACCCGCTCCGGCACGCGCAAGGAGGAACTCCTCGTTCCTTCCGACATCCTCAAGAAGATGTATGTCCTGCGCCGCATCCTGATGCCCATGGGCACGGTCGATGCCATCGAGTTCCTGCTCGACAAGATGCGCCAGACCAAGAGCAATGCCGACTTCTTCGACCAGATGAACACCTGACGGGCTTATCCGCCGGGCTCGAGCAGGGCCGCGAGTTCGGCCTCGTCGGTGACTGGCAGCGAACACCGCCCTTCGTGACAGACATAGGCCGTCGGCTTGCCCCCGACGGCCTTTTTGTCATGCGCGGGATGCGTCGGCGGCAGCGCGCTCGCCTCCCCACGGATGTCGAGAACGAAGCGGCGCGACCACGACCGGCGGATCGCCGGCAGCAGGGCCTCGGCCGTGGTCCCTGCAGGGAGGATGATCACCAGCGTCGTGATGCGGAGGCGGAGATCGACCGCCGCGAACAGGCTGGCCGTTCCGAAGACATTGGCCACCATGTCGCCCGCTGCCGCGGCAAGGATCGCATCCGCCGCCGCCCTGTGTTCGTCGGCGCCGGTGAGCGCCCAGAGCCGGCAATGGGCTTCTGCCGCCATTCCATGCGCGTTCGGCGTCGCTTCGTCGAACCGCTCGGCGCGTCTCAGGATCAGCCGGTCGCCATCGTCCGGGGCGAGGCAGAACCCGTCGGCGCCGTCGCCGTGATGCTGCCAGAGCAGCGCGAGGAACCGCGCCGCGTCGGACTGGTAGGCCGCCTTGGCCGTCACCTGATGGAGCGCGAGCGCCGCGCGGGCGAGACCGGCGAGATCGGTCGCGAGCCCCAGCCGGCCGCTACGGCCCTTGGCGTAGACATGCACCGGCCTTTCGTCGACGGAGACGCTATCGCCGAGGAAGCGATAGACGCTCTCGGCGCGAGCGATCCAGTCCGGCCGCTCCAGAAGGAAGCCGGCCGTCGCAAGGCCGGCGATGACGAGCGCGTTCCAGTCGGTGAGGATCTGGTCATCGAGCGCCGGCCGCGGGCGGGTCTCGCGATGCTCCCGCATGCGCTCCAGAAGCTTGAGCCGCCTGGCCTCGTCGGCGGGAGAGAGGGTTTCGGGGTGGCGGAGCCGGTTCGGTACCGACTTCCCTTCCCAGTTGCCGCCCGGCGCGATGTCATAGAGCTCGGCCATGAAGGCGCCGTCCTCGGCGCCGAGCAGCGCCAGCAGTTCGGCATGGTCCCAGACGGTGAAGCTCCCCTCGACCCCGGCGGCGTCGGCATCGAGCCCCGAGGCGAAGCCGCCTTCGGGGAGAAGCAGCTCGCGCTCCATGAAGGCGATGGTGCCGGCGATGCGGCCGCGCAGAAGCGCCGGATCGGCAGCATGGCCAAGATCGATCGCCAGTTGCTCGACCAGCTGAGCATTGTCGTAGAGCATCTTCTCGAAATGCGGCACCAGCCATTCGGCATCGGTGCTGTAGCGGGCGAGGCCGCCGCCGACATGATCATAGATGCCGCCGTCGACGAGGCCGCGATGCGTGGCATCGACGAGCGCTCGAAGATCGGGACGGTTCATGCGCTCGGCCGACCGCGCCAGGAAGTCCTGCACCGAGGCATTGGGAAATTTCGGCGCTCCCTTGGTGCCGCCACGCACGGGGTCCATCAGCCCCGCAAGCGTTTCGGCGGCGCGGTCGAGAAGGTCCGGTCCGAGCGTCGCGCCATCCGGCCGCGTCCGGGCGAGATGGGCGACGACCCGGTCTCCCTGCTCGGCCAGTGCTGCGCGATCCTCGCGATAGATCGCCGCTACCTTGCGCAGGATGTCGCGAAAACCGGGGCGGCCGTAGCGCGCCTCGGGCGGGAAATAGGTGCCGCCCCAGATCGGCTTGCCGTCCGGCGTCAGGAACATGGTGAGCGGCCAGCCGCCCTGTTCGCCGAAGGCGTGCAGCGCCGCCATATAGAGCTGGTCGATATCGGGGCGCTCCTGTCGATCGACCTTGATGTTGACGAAGAGAGCGTTCATGACCGCCGCGGTCTCGGGATCCTCGAACGACTCGTGCGCCATCACGTGGCACCAATGGCAGGCCGCGTAGCCGACCGACAGAAGGATCGGGCGATCCGAGGCCGCCGCCTCGTCGAGTGCGGCGTCGCCCCAAGGGCGCCAGTCGACGGGATTGTCCTTGTGCTGCAGGAGATAGGGGCTGGTCTCGAGGGCGAGCAGGTTGAACATCGGGATCATCCGTTGATCGGGCGTGACGAGGATAGGGCGAATGGCGCGCGATACCATCTATGCCGTTTCGAGCGGTCCTGTTCCGGCCGGGGTCGCGGTAATCCGCATGTCCGGACCGGGCGTCCGATTCGGACTCGAAACGATGCTCGGTACCGTCCCTGAGCCGCGCCTTGCGGCGCTGCGACCGATTCGTGATCGAAATGGTCAGCTGCTCGATCGGGGCCTGGTGCTGTTCTTCGCCGGTCCGGCGAGTTTCACGGGCGAGGATGTCGCGGAGCTGCAGGTCCATGGCGGCCGCGCCGTGGTGGCTGCTGTCCTCGCTGCGCTGGCCGAACTGCCTGGCCATCGCGCGGCGGAGGCGGGGGAATTCACCCGCCGCGCCTTCGAGAATGGCCGCGCCGACCTGACCGAAGTCGAGGGCCTGGCCGATCTCATTGCCGCCGAGACCGAAGCGCAGCGGCGCCAAGCCCTGCTGCAGGCCGAGGGCGGGCTCGCCACGCACCTGCGCATCTGGTCCGAAGCACTCCTTCACGCCCGCGCGATGCTCGAGGCCGGGCTCGACTTCGTCGATGAGGAGGACGTTCCGACCTCGGTGATCGCATCGGCGGTCGCTGAAGCGCGACGGCTGGCGCAGGAGATGGACGCGCTGCTTTCAGCCAGCGCGTTTGGCGAGCGCGTCCGTTCCGGTTTCGACGTCGTCTTGCTCGGCCCGCCCAATGTCGGGAAGTCGAGCCTCCTTAACGCGCTCGCGCAACGCGAGGCGGCGATCGTCACAGCCGAGCCGGGAACGACGCGTGACCTGATCGAAGTGGCGCTCGATATCGACGGCTATGCGGTGACGCTGGTCGACACCGCGGGACTGCGCGACACAGCGGGGCTGGTCGAGCGCGAGGGGATCGAGCGGGCCAGGCGGCGCAGCACAAGCGCCGACCTCGTGCTTCTGCTCGATGACGGCGAACAGCCCCCCGTGGAGCCGCCGGCCGGAGTTGTCGCCCTGACCGTTCGGACCAAGATCGACCGCAGCGGGGCCATGCCTTGCGGTCTCGCCGTTTCGGCCGTGACCGGAACCGGGCTGGACGACTTGCGGCGCGCCATCGGCGCCGCGCTCGGCTTGGCCGAGCGTCGGCCCGATGCGTTGATCGTCCGCGAACGGCAGCGGCAAGGCATCACCGCTGCCCGCGACGCCTTGGCCGCGATCGATCCCGGGCAGCCGCCGGAGTTGATCGCTGAGGAACTCCGGCGGGCGGCTGATGCGCTCGGCCGGGTCTCGGGGCGCACGGGTGTCGAGGATCTTCTGGGCGCGATCTTCGGTTCCTTCTGCATCGGGAAATGAAGGGCTGTTTCACGTGAAACAGCTGTCATGCTTGTCCGCAGTTCCGGCTTCCGCTAAGCGCAGCACGAGTGATCGAGGTGAGCGATGAATCGTCTGGACTATGATGTCGTGGTGATCGGCGGCGGCCATGCGGGTGTCGAGGCCGCCGCAGCGGCGGCACGACTCGGCGCGCGTACCGCCCTCCTGACCCATCGCCGCGACACGATTGGCGTCATGTCCTGCAACCCGGCCATCGGTGGGCTGGGCAAGGGTCATCTCGTTCGGGAGGTCGATGCCCTCGACGGGCTGATGGGCCGGGTCGCCGACGCCGCCGGCATCCAGTTCCGCCTGCTCAACCGCCGCAAGGGCCCCGCCGTGCGGGGTCCGCGTGCGCAGGCTGATCGCAGGCTCTATCGCGAAGCCATGCTCGCAGCCGTGGAGGCGACGAGCGGTCTCGATGTCGTCGAGGGCGAGGCGCATGCGCTGGTCTCTCCCGTCGGCGCTATCGAAGGCGTGACGCTGGCCGATGGGCGTCACATCGCCTGTCGCGCGGTCGTGGTCTCGACTGGCACCTTCCTCCGCGGCCTGATCCATATCGGCGAGAAGCGCATGCCGGCCGGGCGTGTCGGCGAGCAGCCGGCCATGGGCCTCTCCGCCTCCTTCGAGGCGATCGGCTTCACGCTCGCCCGTCTCAAGACCGGCACGCCTCCCCGCCTCGACGGGCGCACCATCGACTGGGCCCGGCTCGAAATGCAGCCGGGCGATGTCGAACCAGAGCCATTCTCGACGGTGACCAGCGTCATCACCAACCGGCAGGTCGACTGCGCGATCACGCGCACGACTCCGGAGACGCATGCGATCATCCGCGCGAACCTCTCCCGATCGCCGATCTATTCCGGCCAGATCGAAAGCCGCGGCCCGCGCTACTGCCCGAGCATCGAGGACAAGATCGTTCGCTTCGGCGAGCGCGAGGGTCATCAGATCTTCCTCGAGCCGGAAGGACTGGACGACACGACCGTCTATCCGAACGGCATCTCGACTTCGCTGCCGGAAGATGTCCAGGCGGCGCTCGTCGCCTCGATCCCTGGCCTTGAGCGAGCGGTCATCCTTCGCCCCGGCTACGCCATCGAATATGATCATGTCGATCCGCGCGAGCTGAAGGCGACGCTGGAGACGAAGCGGGCGCGGGGTCTTTTCCTCGCGGGCCAGATCAACGGCACGACCGGCTATGAGGAAGCGGCAGCGCAGGGCGTGGTCGCCGGGATCAACGCCGCGCGCCGCGCTGCAGGACGCGAGGGGATCACCTTCAGCCGGTCGGAGTCTTATATCGGCGTCATGATCGACGATCTGGTGACGCGCGGCGTAACCGAGCCCTACCGCATGTTCACCTCGCGGGCCGAGTATCGCCTGTCGCTGCGGGCCGACAATGCCGATCAGCGATTGACGCCGCTCGGGATCGAGATCGGCGTCGTGGGATCCGAGCGTGCGCAGGCGTTCAGTGCCAAGCTCACCGAGATCGAGGCTGCCCGGAAGGCCTTCGATGCGGTCAGCATGACGCCCACTGAAGCGGCGCGCCATGGTCTGGTGATCAACGCCGATGGTGTCCGGCGCTCCGCTTTCGATCTGCTCGCTTATCCGGATATCGATGCATCCCGGCTGACGGCCATCTGGCCTGATCTCGGTCGCTACTCGCCGGGGGCGCTGGCGCAGATCGAATCGGACGCGAAATATGCGGTCTATCTGGATCGGCAGAAGGCGGACATCGCGGAAGTCGCGCGCGAGGAAAGCGTCGAGCTCGATGCCGGCCTCGACTATGCCTCGGTGACCGGTCTTTCCAACGAATTGAAGCAGCGCTTGTCCCAGGTGCGCCCTGCCACGCTCGGCCAGGCCGGCCGTATCGAAGGCATGACGCCGGCGGCGCTCGCCATTCTCCTCGGCGCCGTGAAGCGCGCCCGGCGGGCCGAGGCGCGGGCGACGGCATGACCGCTCTTCCCGAAAGCGTCGCGGCGCTCCGCGGCATCCTTCCTGTTTCACGTGAAACGGAGCGGCGCTTGACGCTCTATGTCGAGCTCCTCCGCAAATGGCAGCCGGCCCAGAATCTCGTCTCGCCGCGCACGATGGGCGAGATCTGGACGCGGCATATCGCTGACTCGGCGCAGCTCGTGGCGCTGTTTCCGGAAGACCGGCACTGGGTCGATATCGGCAGTGGCGGCGGTCTGCCAGGCCTCGTCACCGGCATCCTCCTTGCCGACAAGCCGGGCGCCTCCATCGTCTGCGTCGAGTCAAACCAGAAGAAGTGCGCCTTCCTGCGCACAGTGGCGCGCGAGACCGGGGCGCCTGTCACCGTCCGGGACGGCCGCATCGAATCGGTTCTGAAACAATTGGACGGGCCCGTCGATCGCATGAGTGCCCGCGCGCTGGCGCCGCTCGACAAGTTGCTCGATCTCGCGTCGCCGCTCATGGCGCGCGGCGTGCCAGCTGCGTTCCATAAAGGCGAGGATTTTGACGAGGAGCTGGCGGAAGCCTCTCAATCTTGGTCGCTCGATCTGGTAAGACACAAGAGCTTGATCGATCCGGCGAGTTCGATCGTGGAAATCCGCCGCGCAGAGCGCAGGCTCTGAGGCGCTTCGAGGGCAGGCGAATGTCCGACACGCACTCTTTCTCTCCCCCTTCGCTGCTGGCCGCCGCGCCGCGCGTGATCGCGCTCGCCAACCAGAAGGGCGGCGTCGGCAAGACCACGACGGCCATCAATCTCGGGACGGCGCTGGCGGCAATCGGAGAAGAGGTGCTGATCGTCGACCTCGATCCGCAGGGCAACGCCTCCACGGGCCTCGGCATCGATCGCAAGCTTCGCCTCCGCTCGACCTACGACCTCATGGTGGGCGAATCGATCCTTTCGGAAGTCGCGATGGAGACCGCTGTCCCGCGCCTTTCGGTGGCGCCGTCGACCATGGATCTGCTTGGCGTCGAACTGGAGATCGCCGGCCGCTCGGACCGCGCCTTCCGGCTGCGTCGCGCGATTGCCGCGCATGTGCAGCGCGCGGAATCGATTCGTGGGCGAAACTACTCCTATGTCCTCGTCGACTGCCCGCCTTCGCTCAACCTGCTGACGATCAACGCCCTGTCGGCGTCGCACTCGATCCTGGTGCCGCTGCAATGCGAGTTCTTCGCGCTCGAGGGACTGTCGCAGCTCTTGCAGACGGTCGAGCAGGTGAAGCATGCGCTCAACCCGGAATTGACCGTGCATGGCATCGTGCTGACCATGTTCGACAGCCGCAACAATCTCGCCGGCCAAGTGGTCTCCGATGTGCGCGCGCATATGGGCGAGGCCGTCTACGACACGGTCATCCCCCGCAATGTCCGCATCTCGGAGGCGCCCTCGCATGGCAAGCCGGTGCTGCTCTACGATTTCAAGAGCACCGGCAGCCAGGCCTATCTGCGGCTCGCTTCGGAAATCATCCAACGCGAAAAGCGCCTGCGCGCCGCCTGACGACGTAACGAGAAGAGGAACGCTCCCATGGAGGATGGCAACCGTCGTCGGCTCGGCCGCGGCCTTGCGGCGCTGATCGGCGACGTCGATACCGAATCGGTCGTCAACGAGCGCTCGCGCCTGTCGCGGCGCGTGCCGATTGCGTTCCTGCGCCCAAACCCGCGCAATCCGCGCAAGGCCTTCGAGGAGGCGGATCTCGCCGACCTGACGGCGTCGATCCGCGAGAAGGGCATCGTGCAGCCGATCCTCGTCCGCTCGGTGGTCGGCGGCGGCGAAGCCTATGAGATCATCGCCGGCGAGCGGCGCTGGCGGGCGGCGCAGCGCGCCGGGCTGCATGACGTGCCCGTCCTCATCAACAATGTCTCCGACCAGGAGGCGCTGGAACTCGCGATCATCGAGAATGTCCAGCGCAGCGATCTCAACGCGCTGGAGGAGGCGCTCGGCTATCAGCAGCTCATCGACGAGTTCGCCTATAGCCAGACGGCGTTGGCCGATGTCATCGGCAAGAGCCGCCCGCATGTCGCCAACACGCTGCGGCTCCTGAAGCTGCCCGAGAAGGTTCAGGCCTATGTCCGCGAGGGCAAGCTGACCGCCGGCCATGCGCGCGCGCTGGTGACGGTCGACGATCCCGAAGCGGTGGCACAGCGGATCGTCGAAGGCGGGCTGACGGTGCGCGAGGCGGAAGCGATCACGCAGACCGAGAAGGCGGAGCGCCCTTCTGCCAAGCCGCGCCGCGAGAAGGATGCCGACACGCGCGCGCTGGAAAAGTTGCTCGGCGACAGCCTCGGCCTCGCGATCAAGATCGACCACAAGGGCGACGGCGCCGGCCAGCTGTCGATCCGCTATACGAGCCTCGAACAGCTCGACGAGGTCTGCCGGCTTCTGAAGCGCGAATAGGCTCGGCGGCGCGGTCCGAGGCCAGCGTCCGTCAGCGGCGGCGCTGGCGGGCCGCGAGCGCGATGCCGGTCAGCGTCTTCTCGATCGCGGCGTCGCCGAGCGCCGGCTTGGTCCGGCTTTCGAAGATCGCCCGCTCCAACCTGCCACACATCTCGAACAGCCGGTCGGCGCTCCAGAGACGCATCTGGCCGGCGAGCTTCGCCTTGCGCTGCGGGAACATCGGGCCGCCGACGGTATCGATCGCCGCCTCGGCCGGCCTCCCCTCGCCCATCTCGGCGGCGACGCGGTGCATCACTTGCAGATGGCGGAGCGCCGCCGCGGCGATGACGAAGGCCGGGGTGCCGCTCGCGACCAGCCGGCGGAAGCTGCGGTCGAAGGCGCCGGGATCGCCGCCAGCCACCGCGTCGACCGCATCGTCGACGGCGGAGGCGCCGGCATCTCCGACGATGGCGCGCACAGCCTCGGCGGTGACCGTCCCCATCCCGTCGGCATAGAGCGCGAGCTTCTGCAATTCCGAACGGCTGGCGAGACGGTCGGCCCCGAGTGAGGCTTTCAGGATGTCGCGCGCCTCGGCGTCGAGCCCGAGGCCGGCGCCGACGATCTCGGTCTGGATCAGGCCATCCAGCATCGCCGCGCTGTCGGCATAGCAGGCGATCGCCGCTGCGCCGCGGGCGCCCTCGCAGAGCTTGCGGAGGCCGGTGCCCTTCTTGATGTCGCCGCCCTCGAGGATGATCCAGGCGTCGCTCGGCGGATCGGCCAGCACGGCTTCGACGGAGGGCTGGATCGTCCGGTTGCCGGCAATGCGGACGCGGATCGCGCGGTTGCCGCCGAAAAGGCCAATGGTGCGCGCCTCATCGGCGAGGCGGCCGGGATCGGAGGCGATATCGGATGAATCGAGTCGGACCAGCGCGAAGGGGTCGCTGCTGCCCTCGATGATGCGCTGCGCGAAGGCGGCGGCGCGCTCGGAGACGAGGCCGGTATCGCTGCCATAGATGAGCACGACCCGCACCGCGGGATCGGGCTTCGCCAGAAAGCGCTCGGCCTCCTGCGGCCGGATCTGGACCATGGTTCGTCGCCTCCCGATCGGGCGCCGCGCCGAACCGGTACGGGCCCGGCGGCGCGCGCCTAGGTGCCGCCCCCGATGATGCCCGGGGCGTCGACCTTCGGCGGCGCATAGACCGGCGCCACCGTCACCTTCGCCTCCTTGGCGAGCGCGATGGCGAGGCGGAGCTGCATCTGGTCGGCGACGGCCTGCGCGGCGCGGTTCTCGGCATCGATGCGCGCGCGGACATTGGCGAAGTTCTGGTTCGACCGGTCGTAGCTGGCGATGCCGTTCGAGGCGGAGCGCAGGATGACGCGGCCGCTGCCGCGCTCGGTGAGCTGGAACTTCACCGCGACGGTGACCTGATAGGCCGGCGCCGTCTCGTCCTTCTCGAAGCCGAGCCGTGCCTCGGAGCTGGAGACATTGATCGAGAGGTCATAGCGCGGCGGCGGCGCCGTCTTCCCGCCGGTGAAGGCGAAGACGAGATTGTTGCGCACCTGCTGCGCCACGCGGTCGCCGACATCGGCGACCGAGATCGCCGAGAGATCCGCGGCCGGCGCCTGGCCGGGCGTCGTCGCCATATAGACGGGCCGCACGGTGCAGGCGCCGAGGGTGAGGCCGATCAGGACGGCCGCGGCCACGCCGAGCAACGGGCGCGCGCGACCCTTCGGGTCAGACGACGACATTGACGATCCTTTTCGGCACCACGACGATCTTCTTCGGCGCGCGGCCTTCGAGCGCGCGGACGACGCTGTCGAGCTCCAACACCGCCTTCTCGATAGCAGCTTGGTCGGCGCTTGCCGAGACCGTGATCTCGGCGCGCTTCTTGCCGTTGATCTGGATCGGCAGCGTGATCTCGTCATCGACGAGAAGCGCGGGGTCGACATGCGGCCAGGCTGCCTCGGCGGCGATGCCCGAGCGGCCGAGCACGGTCCAGCATTCCTCGGCGAGATGCGGCACCATCGGGCCGACCGCGGCGACGAGGAAGCCCGCAGCCTCGTCGAGCGCAAAGGCCATGTCGGGCGCGATGCTGGCCGCCGACCGCGCCGCGGCGACGGCCTCGCCGAAGACATTGGCGAAGGCATGCACGCGCGCCACGGCGACGTTGAAGCGCAGCCGGTCGAAATCCTCCTCGACCTGCGCGATCAGGCGATGCGCGGCGCGGCGGAGCGCGGTCGATTCGGGTCCGAAAGAAAGCGGATGGTCGGGCTTGCCCGCCAGTTCCGCCGCCTCGCCGACGAGGCGCCACAGCCGCTGCGTGAAGCGCCAGGCGCCTTCGATGCCGGCGGCGGTCCATTCGCTGTCGCGCTCGGGTGGCGTATCGGAAAGCATGAACCAGCGCGCGCAATCGACGCCATAGGTGTCGGCGACGATCTCCGGCGGCACGACATTGCGCTTCGATTTCGACATCTTCTCGGGCGGACCGACCGTCACCGGCTCGTCGGTGCCGATCCGGAACGCGCCGCCGTCGCGCTGCTCGACCTCCTCGGGGAACAGCCACTTGCCGGCCGTGTCCTTGTAGGTCTCGTGGACGATCATGCCCTGCGTGAAGAGGCCCGCGAAGGGCTCGGCGACCGAGATGCGGCCGGCGCTGCGGAGCGCGCGGGTGAAGAAGCGCGCATAGAGGAGGTGCAGGATCGCGTGTTCGATGCCGCCAATATACTGGTCGACCGGCAGCCAGTGATCGGCCGCCTCGCGGGTCAGCGGCGGCTCGCCAGGCGCCGCGGTGAAGCGGGCGAAGTACCAGGACGAGTCGACGAAGGTGTCCATCGTGTCCGTCTCGCGCACCGCCGCCGTGCCACAGCGCGGGCAGGCGACGTGCTTCCAGGTCGGATGGCGGTCGAGCGGATTGCCGGGCTTGTCGAAGGTGACGTCGTCCGGCAGCAGCACCGGCAGGTCGGCCTTCGGCACCGCGACCGGGCCGCAGGACGGGCAATGGATGATCGGGATCGGGCAGCCCCAGTAGCGCTGGCGCGAGATGCCCCAGTCGCGCAGGCGGAAATTGACCTGCCGGCGGCCCTGCGGCTTGCCGGCGAGATCCTGCGCCTCGAGACGGCGGGTGACTGCTTCCTTGGCGGCGGGGATCGAGAGGCCGTCGAGGAAGTCGGAATGGAACAGATGGCCGATGCCGTCGAACGCGATGTCGCCGACATCGAAGGTGGCGGGATCCTCGCCGTCCGGCAGCACCACCGCCTTGACCGGCAGGCCGTATTTCCGGGCGAAGTCGAGATCGCGCTGGTCATGCGCCGGGCAGCCGAAAATGGCGCCGGTGCCGTAGTCCATCAGGATGAAATTGGCGACGTAGACGGGCAGCATCCAGCCGGGCACCAGCGGGTGCTCGGCGCGGAGGCCGGTATCGAAGCCCTTCTTTTCCTGCGTCTCGATCGCCTCGGCCGAAGTGCCGCCGCGGCGGCATTCGGTCAGGAATTCGGCCAGCGCCGGGTTCGCCGCGCCGAGTGCTTCGGCGAGCGGGTGATTGGCGGCGATGGCGAGGAAGGACGCGCCATAGAGCGTGTCGCGCCGGGTCGTATAGACCTCGAGCTCGCTGGTGCCGGCCGGCGCCGTGGCCGGATCGAGCGCGAAGCGCAGCGACAGGCCTTCGGAGCGGCCGATCCAGTTGCGCTGCATCAGCCGGACCTTGTCCGGCCAGCGCTCCAGTTCGTCGAGCGCCGAGAGCAGCTCGTCGGCGAATTCGGTGATGCGGAAGAACCACTGCGAGAGCTTGCGCCGTTCGACCAGCGCGCCCGAGCGCCAGCCGCGCCCCTCGATCACCTGCTCGTTGGCGAGCACGGTGTTGTCGACGGGGTCCCAGTTGACCTCGCTCTCCTTGCGATAGGCAAGGCCGCGCTCATGCAGGTCGACGAAGATGCGCTGCTGCTCGGCATAATAGGAGGGATCGCAGGTCGCGATCTCGCGGCTCCAGTCGAGCGAGAGGCCGAGCAGCTTCAGCTGCGCCTTCATCGTCTCGATATTCTCGTAGGTCCAGATCTTCGGGTGCGAGTTACGCTCGATGGCGGCGTTCTCGGCCGGCAGGCCGAAGGCGTCCCACCCCATCGGATGCAGGACGTTGAACCCCTTCATCCGCTTGAAGCGCGCGACCACGTCGCCCATGACATAGTTGCGGCCATGGCCGATATGGATGCGCCCCGAGGGATAGGGGAACATCTCGAGGACATAGTATTTCGGCCGCGGATCGCCGTTCTTCGCCTCGAAGATGCCGCGCTCGGCCCACTCGCGCTGCCAGCGGGGTTCTGCCTCGCGCGGGTTGTAACGTTCTGTCGCCATGGTCGTCTTTGATATGCGGGAGAAACGGCGCCGAATTGCGGCGCTGTGAGAGGTTGCGACCATCACCAGAAAGGTGCTCTGCGGTCAACCTTTGAGGTGGGCGGATGCGTTGAGCAGGCGCGGCGGCCGTGCTAGGCGCAGCCATCAGGGACAATCGAGGATCCGCCGATGACCGACACCGTCGCCGAACGTCTCGCTTCCATCCGCGCCCGGATCGCCAGCGCCGAGCAGGAGGCCGGCCGTCCGACCGGGTCGGCGGCGCTCGTCGCCGTGTCGAAGACCTTTCCCGCCGAGGACATGCGGCCGGCGCTCGCGGCCGGCCAGCGCCTCTTTGGCGAGAACCGCGTCCAGGAGGCGGAAGGGAAATGGCCGGCGCTCGTCGCCGATCATCCCGATATCGAGCTGCATCTCATCGGGCCGCTGCAATCCAACAAGGCGCGCGAGGCCGTGGCGCTGTTCGACGTCATTCACACGGTCGACCGCGAGAAGATAGCCGCCGCGCTCGCCGCCGAGATGACCAGGCAGGGCCGGCGCCCTCGCCTCTTCGTCCAGGTGAACACCGGCCTCGAGCCGCAGAAGGCCGGCATCGCGCCGCGCGAGGCGGCCGCCTTCGTCGAGCGCTGCCGCGCGGTGCATGGGCTCGCCATCGAGGGTCTGATGTGCATTCCGCCGGCCGAGGAATCGCCCGGCCCGCATTTCGCACTCCTGGCGAAACTCGCCCGTGAGATTGGCGTGCGCGCGCTGTCGATGGGCATGAGTGGCGATTTCGAAACCGCCATCGCCTTCGGCGCCACGCATGTCCGCGTCGGCTCGGCGATCTTTGGCGGCCGGACGCCGCTTACCCGGCCGCCAGAACCCGCGGCCTGAGCCCGGCGCGCTCGGCGAGCAGCGCGAGGCAGATCTCGAACGCCGTCGTGTCGGTATAGAGCGCCTCCGGCGCCGCCTGATGGACGACGACCTTGCCGCCGCGCCGCTCGATGCCGCCCTGCATCATGAGGTTGTCGGCCATGTCGACATCCTCGATCATCAGCCCGTCGGCGCCGCGCAACCGGCCGGCCGCGTCGACATGGACATCGCCGCCGTAATGCGCCACCGAGCGGCTGCGCATGTCGGCCGCGACATTGGTGTAGCCATAGGCGAGCTTGCCGCGTGCGCACATATAGCCGAGCTCGAAGCAGGTGCCGGTATCGGCCGAGACGCCGTGATAGGGCGTCAGATTGGCAATGATGGCATCCGCCTCTTCCATGAGCCGCTCGTCGATTGCGCTGATGGCATGGCCGAGCGCTCGCTTCGAGGGCTGCGGCGGGATGGCGAGGTCGCCCGGGGCCAGCGGCACGAGGCCAGCCGCGCGCGTCAGTGCGATCTTGCGGTCCTGCTGGGCGCGGGCATCGGGCAGGAAGACCTCCGGACCGGCGAGATAGACCTTGAGGCGCATGGGGGCTCCGAGATGCGGCGCGCCGCATCATCGGCGCTGCGGCGACTATGACGCCGGCGATGCTGCGCTGCAACAGAGGCGACGTCAGTCGTCGACCAGCGGCCTTGCCTCGTCGGGCAGCATGATCGGGATGCCGTCGCGGATCGGATAGGCGAGGCGGGCGGCGCGGCTCACCAGTTCCTGCCGGGCCTCGTCATAGGCGAGCGCCGTCTTCGTCACCGGGCAGACGAGCATTTCCAAGAGCTTGACGTCGATGCGGGCGGCGGGGCGGTCGAGCGGCGCCATCGCGCACCTATTGCAGAAGCGGCGAGGCGGCGCTGTCGCCGCCACGCGCCAGCGTCATCTCGGTGAGCGCGATCAGCGTCTCGGCGCGCGTGCGCAGATCCGCCGCCTCGAGCAGCGCCTGCTTCTCGGCCGGACCATAGGGGCTCATCATCGACAGCGCGTTGACCAGCGTCTCGTTGGAGGTGCGGCCGATATTGTCCCAGTCAGCCTCGAGGCGGTTGGCGTCGAGATAGGCGCGGAACACGTCGAGCAGCCGTGCGCGATCGACGGCTTCGGCGCCGGCATTCTCCGCGAAATCATCGATGAAGTCGCCCGTCGCGATGCGGCAGACGCGGAAGCCGCTCCGCCCCTCGATCTCCTCGACGACGCGGAAGCGGGCGATGCCGGTGAGGACGATCATGGTGCGGCCGTCCTCGGTCTCGGCATAGGAGGTGATGCGGCCGACGCAGCCGATCGCGGAGAGCGCCGGCTCCCCATCCTCGCCGGAAGAGCCGGCCGGCTGGATCATGCCGATCAGCCGGTCGCCGGCCATGGCCATGTCGACCATCGCAAGATAGCGCGGCTCGAAGATGTTGAGCGGCAGCTGCCCGCGCGGCAGCAGCAGCGCCCCGGTCAAGGGAAAGACCGGGATGCTGTCCGGCAGGTCGCGCGGACCCTGATAAGTGGCCTTGCCAGCCTTCATGAACGCTTTCGTCGGCGACGACGCCTCAGGAGAACAGGATCGAGGACAGGCGACGGCGGCCGCTCAGCGTGGCCTCGTCGGTCGGTCCCCAGGCCTCGAACAGCTGCACCAGCTGCTTGCGGGCCTTGTCCTCCTCCCAATTGCGGTCGGCGCGGACGATTTCAAGGAGGAGATCGGTCGCTTCCTCGCGATCGCCCTTGCCGTTGCGGAGCAGCGCGAGGTCGAAGAGCGCGGCGAAATCCTTGCGGTTGGCGGCGATGCGCCCGCGCAGTTCGCCCTCCTCGCCGAGATCGGCGGTCTGTTCGATCAGCGCCAGCTGGGCGCGCACGGCGGCGAGCGCCGGGTCGGCGACCTTGGCCTCGGGAACGCCGGCGATGAGCGCCTTGGCTTCCTCGATCTGGCCGGCGGCGACATGGCAGGAAGCGAGCCCGGCCAGCGCCTTCAGATTCTCCGGCTCGGCGGCGAGGATCGCGGCATAGAGCTGCGCAGCCTCGGCGAGCGCGCCGCCCGCCACCAGCTGCTCGGCCTCGGCGAGCGCCGCCTCGATCTCGTCGGCGCCGCCGGCGCCCCCGAGCCGCTCGATGAACTGCTTCACCTGGCCCTCGGGCAGGGCGCCCATGAAGCCGTCGACGGGCCGGCCACCGACAAAGGCGATCACGGCCGGGATCGACTGGATGCCGAGCTGGCCGGCGATCGACGGATGATCGTCGATGTTCATCTTCACGAG
The DNA here is from genome assembly GCA_017307955.1 of Allobosea sp. Classification (GTDB taxonomy): domain Bacteria; phylum Pseudomonadota; class Alphaproteobacteria; order Rhizobiales; family Kaistiaceae; genus Kaistia. The sequence continues at coordinate 198,720 of JAFKFV010000008.1, forward strand.
CTTCACGGCACCCTTGGCCGCCTTGACGACCTTTTCGAGCACCGGGGTCAGCTGCTTGCACGGGCCGCACCAGGGCGCCCAGAAATCGACGAGGACGGGCTGCTTCTGCGAGGCCTCGATGACGTCGCGGGCGAAGGCCTGGGTGGTCGTGTCGCGGATGAGATCGTCCGCGCCGCCGCCGGCCGGCTCCGCCGTCGGCTGATAGGAGGATCCGAAGCTGTAGCTGGGCTGGTTCATGAGCGTCCGCCTCTGAATGGCTGTCGCGCCGGTCAGGCCGGCGCCGTTTCGCTGCTGAAGATGGATCGTCCGGCGCGGATTTACAAATCCGCTTCGCCCGCCGGCGTCCCGAAAGCGACGACGAGCGGCGGATGTCCGGTCGCCTTCGCGAAGGCGAGGAGATCGGCGACGGCAATCCGCGTCGTCGCCGTGTTGACGAGCGGGTGGAAATTCGCCTCCGCGCCCTCCGCGATGCGCCGGTCGAGCACCAGCGTCACGCGCGGCGGCGCGTCATTGACGAGCGCGAAGGGCGTGACCGACCCTGGCGTGACGCCGAGCACCTCGAGGAGAAGCTCGGCCGAGCCGAAGGAGAGCCGGCCCGAGGCGCCGATCAGTTCATGCAGCCGCTTCAGGTCGATGACACTGTCCTCGACGGCGACGACGAGGAAGAGCCGCCCCTTCTTGTCCTTCACGAAGAGGTTCTTGCTGTGCAGGCCGGTGAGCGCGCCGCGCAGTTCCTTGCTCTCGGCGACGGTGAAGAGCGGCGGATGCTCCACCGTCTCGGTCGCGATGCCGAGCGTTTCGAGAAAAGCGAGGAGATCGTCACGTGTCATCGGCATGGCGCCGCGGTCCCTGTCGAGGCGAGAGGCCAAGCGAATGCGCCATAAGCGGGCGGGAGGCAAGGCGTCCGCGGCCCGCAAGCGAGCCGCGGGGCGGCCTGCCCCGGCCCCCTGTGGATCGCCGGCAAATTGCCTGTTGCAATCCTCCGAACCTTGCGCCATAACGCGGCCGTCCGGCGCTGCCGGGCACGGATGCGGGTGTAGCTCAGGGGTAGAGCATAACCTTGCCAAGGTTAGGGTCGAGGGTTCGAATCCCTTCGCCCGCTCCAATTTTCCGGCACCCACCGGATTGCGAAAAGGCCGCGGTTTCCCGCGGCCTTTTGCGTTTCTGGAAACTCGACTCGTCAGTCTCCGGCCGCGCCGACCTGCTGGGGCGACCCGGTGACGCGCCAGACCGTGTTGCCGACATCGTCCGCGACGAGAAGCGCGCCGGTCCTGTCGACGGCGAGGCCGACCGGCCGGCCGTGAGCCTCGCCCTGGCCGGTCAGGAAGCCGGTGACCACATCCTCGGCCTTGCCGCTCGGCATGCCGTTCGCGAACGGCACGAACACGACCTTGTAGCCATTGAAGTGGTCGCGGTTCCAGCTGCCATGCTCGCCGACGAAGGCGCCGCCGCGGTAATGCGCGGGCAGCGCGTCGGCGGTGTAGAAGGCAAGGCCCAGCGGCGCGACATGCGAGCCGAGGGAATAGTCGGGCAGGATCGCCGATTTCACGAGATCGGGGCGCTGCGGCTTGACCCGCGGGTCGACATGCTGGCCCCAGTAGCTGTAGGGCCAGCCATAGAAGGCGCCGTCCCGCACCGAGGTCAGGTAGTCCGGAACGAGATCCGGGCCGAGTTCGTCGCGCTCGTTCACGACCGCCCAGAGCGCGCCTGTGACCGGCTCCCAGCTGAGCCCGTTCGGATTGCGAAGGCCGCTCGCGAAGATGCGCCAGCGGCCGCTCGCGCGGTCGACCTCGAGGATAGCGGCGCGGTTCTTCTCGGCCTGAAGGCCGTTCTCGGTGATGTTGCTGTTCGAGCCGACGCCGACATAGAGCTTGCTGCCGTCGGGGGTGGCGACGAGGCTCTTGGTCCAGTGGTGGTCGATCGGGCCGCCCGGCAGCGGGGTCAGGACGGTTCCGGCGGCCGTGATGCTCGTCTCGCCGTCCGTGTAAGGATAGCGGACGATCGCATCCGTGTTCGCGACATAGAGATCGCTGCCGACGAGGGCGACGCCGAAGGGCGAATTGAGATGGTCGAGGAAGACGCTGCGCGTCTCGGGCACGCCGTCGCCGTCGGCGTCGCGGAGCAGCGTGATGCGGTTACTTGGCCCGCTGTCGCCGCCCGAGGTCACCCAGGACTCGATCCAGCCCATGACGATGTCCTTCGGTCGCTTGACCGGCTCTCCGCCAGGCGCCTTCGATTCGACGACGAGGACGTCGCCGTTCGGCAGCACATAGAGCGAGCGCGGGTGTTGCAGGCCGGTCGCGAGCGCAGCGACCTTGAGGCCCTGCGGCACCTTCGGGGTCTCGCCTTCCTTCCAGCCGATGACATCGGCAAGATGCATGGTCGGGAACAGCGACTGCCGCGGTTCGGGCAAGGGCGGGTTGGGTCCGACCTGGGGATCGTCCGTGGGCGCCTGCTGCGCGTGCAGGCTCGGCGGGACGGCAAGCAGGACCAAAGCGGCGGCGGCGAGGATCTTGGCGAAATCAGAGGTGCGGCCGGTCATGGCAGGACAACCTCCTTCCTGGCGGTGGACACGAGGGGAAGCGCGAGCCAGGCGGCGACCAGGACCGCGAGCGTGGTCGCAATCGAGAGAGCCAGTCCCGTCGGCACGACCGACGTCCAGGCGTCACGGGTGTGGATCAGCATGTTGAAGGTCGCCAGCACCAGCACGACCAGATAGCCGAGCGCGTAGAGACCGAGGCCGCGTCGATGGCGAAGCCATGGCCGCGCGGCATATTCGATGACGCCGGCGATGGCGAACAGCCACGCGAGAATGGTGCCGGCACTGATCACCCATGCCGAGAAGTCGGCCCACATGATCACGGCCGTCGAGGCATAGGCGATGTCGGTCAGGAGACCGCTCACCAGACAGGTCGCGACGATGGAAGCGAGAAAGGGATGGAGGGCCGGCAGCGCCAGACCATCCAGGCGAGGGAGTGCAGGGGACATGGCCATTGTTTTGCTCCGCTGAGTGCCGAGCGCACCGGCTCTGTTCTCAGCGGAGCGGCGCGCCTCGTGGCGGCTCTTCCCTGAACTATCCAGGCGCGCGAAGGTTCGCGGGCGTCATCACATTCTTCGCGGAACACCGACGAATCGCTCCGCCGGCCCCGGCCCTTGCGTCTTCCGCCTGCTCCCCCGCTCCGGCTAGACCTCGTCGCGGCCGTTCAGCAGGCGATAGTCGGCGGCGCGGCTGGCCGCGGCCACGAAGCGGCCGTTCGGGAGGTCGTTCACGTCGAGCTTGAAGGCGATCTCGTCCGGCGTCAGGCGATAGTGCTCCCAACGCTCGGTGAGGCGGCGGCGGAGCTCTCCCTCCGGAACCTCGATCATCACGGTGATATCGAAGAACGGCGCGAGGCTGTCCCAGGGTGCGTCGCGCAGCAGCAGGTAATTGCCCTCGGCGACGATGATGCGCGCGGAACGCGGGACCAGCCGCGCGCCGGCGCGGGCGATCTCGATGGCGCGATCGAAGACCGGCACCGCCACGAAATCCTCGTCGTCGCGGGCGAGCCGTTCCAGCATGGCGCGCAGCCCGCCGACATCGAAGGTCTCCGGCGAGCCCTTGCGCGGGCGGAGGCCGGCCGGCACGAGATGAAGGTCGTCATAATGATAGCCGTCCATCGGCAGCAGCGCGGCAACGCCCGGCTCATCGGCATTCAGCCGCTCGACCAGCGCCTCGGCGATGGTCGACTTGCCGCCGCCCGGCGGACCGGCGATGGCGAGGATGGTGCGCCTGTCACGCGGCTGCGACGCCATCAGCCGCACGAGCCCGTCGAGATCGATGACCGCCGTCGTCGCCTCCGAAGCCGCTTCGCCCGAACCCATGCCATCCTCCCTCGCCGCCGGCCGGATCCTTATAGCGCCGGAGCCGCCACGACGACATCGGTGTCCCAGGCCCGGCAGCGCTCCGCGAGTGTCTCCGGCAGCGGCGCATCGGTGAAGAGGGCGTCGATCTCGCAGAGCGAGGCGAGCCGGGCCGGCGCCGGCCGCCCGAGCTTGGAAGCGTCCGCGACCAGGAAGGCGCGCCGCGCCTGGCGCAGGATCGCCTTCGACACCCGCACCTCGGCGAGGTCGAAATCGAGGATGTCGCCCTCCTCGTCCAGCGCCGAACAGCCGATCACCGCGATGTCGACCTTGAACTGCTCGAAGACATGCGTCGTCAATTCGCCGACGAGGCCGCCATCGCTGCGGCGGAGGACGCCGCCCGCCACCACGACCTCCGAGGACGGATTGGACGCGAGGATATTGGCGACATTCATGTTGTTGGTGACGACGGTCAGGTTGCGATGGCCGAGCAGCGCGCGGGCGACGGCTTCCGTCGTGGTGCCGATATTGAGGATCAGCGAGGAATTGTCGGGGATCGCGGCGGCCGCGGCGCCGGCGATCGCCGCCTTGCCAGCCTCGTTCATGCGCCGGCGCTCGTCATAGCCGAGATTGGCGACGCCGGTCCTCAGAACCGCGCCGCCATGGACGCGGTCGAGCAGCCCGGCATCGGACAGTTCGGTCAGGTCGCGGCGGATGGTCTGCACCGTGACATCGAAGCGCCGCGCAAGGTCTTCCACCGCGACGCGGCCCTCGCTGCGCGCGAGATCGAGAATGTCGGCCTGACGGATGCTGAGTGCCACGGACGCGCTTCTCTCACGGATGATCGACTGGGATGCATCGATGTTCGCATGGGGCGAAAACGAAGAAAAGCGAAAATCGGCGTTGACAGAAGCGCGCATCGGCCGCAGGGTTCGGACGCTGGGCGAGGGTCCCGAACCCGCGAGCCCGGCTGGCCGGAGGCGAGCGACCGTGGCGGTTTTCGATCTCTTCATCATCGGCGGCGGCGTGAATGGCTGCGGCATCGCGCGTGACGCGGTCGGCCGCGGGCTGTCGGTCGCGCTGGCCGAGCAGGGCGATCTCGCGCAGGGCACCTCCTCGGCCTCGACCAAGCTCTTCCATGGCGGGCTGCGCTATCTCGAATATTTCGAGTTCCGCCTGGTGCGCGAGGCGCTGGAGGAGCGCGAGACGCTGCTCGTCGCCATGCCGCACATCTCCTGGCCGATGCGTTTCGTGCTGCCCTGGCGCTCCGACATGCGCTTCGAGGCGGAGACGCCGACCTCGAAGCTGCTGGCGCGGCTGATGCCCTGGATGAAGGGACGGCGGCCGGCCTGGCTGATCCGGCTCGGCCTCTTCCTCTACGACACGCTCGGCGGCCGCAAGATCCTGCCGGCGACGCGGACGCTCGACCTCGCGCGCGATCCCGCCGGCGTCCCACTTCAGGAGGGTTTCCGCCACGCCTTCGAATACTCCGATTGCTGGGTGCAGGATTCCCGGCTGGTGGCGCTGAATGCGCGCGACGCCAAGGAGCGCGGCGCCCATATCCTGACGCAGACGCGGGTCGTCGCGGCGCGGCGCGAGGGAGATCTGTGGCGGATCGACGTCTCCGGCCCGGCCGGCGAGGAGACCTTCTCGGCCCGCGCGCTGGTCAATGCCGGCGGTCCCTGGGTCGGCGAGGTCATCCATGACGTGACGAAGATCGCCACCCGCGAGGGTGTCCGTCTCGTGCGCGGCAGCCATATCGTGACCCGCCGCCTCTATGACCATGACCGCTGCTATTTCTTCCAGGGGACCGACGGACGCATCATCTTCGCGATCCCCTATGAGCAGGATTTCACGCTGATCGGGACGACCGACAAGGATCATCACGGCGCGCCATCGGAGGCGCGCTGTACCGACGAGGAACGCGACTATCTCTGCGATTTCGCCAGCCGCTATTTCAAGCGGCCGGTGACGCCCCAGGATGTCGTCTGGACCTATTCCGGCGTCCGCCCGCTCTATGACGACGGCGCCAGCTCGGCGACGGCGGCGACGCGCGACTATGTGCTGCGCTTCGATCGCGACGGCGCACCGCTCCTCAATATCTTCGGCGGCAAGATCACAACCTATCGCCGCCTGTCGGAGCATGCGGTGGACGAGCTCTGCCGCGAGCTCGGCGCGCCGCGTCCGGCCTGGACGGCGCGCGTGCCGCTGCCGGGCGGCAATTTCCCGCATGACGGCGTCGCCGATCTCATCGCCGGGCTCCTGCGCGATTATCCGTTCCTCGATGCGCGCTGGGCGACCCGGCTCGTGCGCGGCTACGGCACCGAGGCACGCGAGATCCTCGGCGCGGCGAAGACCGAGGCCGATCTCGGCCGCGCCTTCGGCGCGACGCTCACCGAGGCCGAACTTTGCTGGCTCATGACGCATGAATTCGCGCATCAGGCCGTCGATGTCGTCTGGCGGCGGACCAAGCTCGGGCTGCATCTCTCCACCGAGGAGATCGCCGCCATTGACGCCTTCATGGCCGAGCAGCGCGCCGAGCGTGTCAGGGCGACGGCGGCCTGAAGCCTCAGTCGGCGTGCAGCAGATCGAGCGTCGCTTCGTCCCGCTCGCCGCCGCACCAGCGCTCCAGCGCCCGCTCGAAGAGATTGCCCGCCGTGCCGTCGGCGAGCGCAAACAGCGTCATCGAGGAGCGGAATTTGAGATCGTCCGGCGTGCCGAACAGCGCCGTCAGCGATGGTGCCTCGGCCGCGATGGCGAGCTCCGTCACGCGGCGGAGCCGGCCGCCGAGCCGCGGATCGGCGAGATAGGCGCGCGCCTCGTCGAGCGAGCCGATGCCGTAGAAGAGCGCCGTCTCCGACCGGCCGAGCGCGCGAAGCTGCGGGAAGATGAACCACATCCAGTGGCTGCGCTTCCGTCCGGCGGCGAGTTCGGCTTCGACGCGGGCGATGACCGGCGCCTGCGCATCGCGAAAGCGCTGCAGGCCGAATGGGTCCGACATGCCTTCGCCGCTCGTCATCGGGTGCGGCCCGACGGCGGCGATGCAAAGCCGGCAAAGAGATCATCCGCAGGCGGCTCGGGGCCGAACACGCTCATGCCGCCATAGGCATGCGACGCTCCCCGCTCCCGGGCGACGAAGGCCTCGAAGCTCGGTCCCTTCGCGGTCTGCTCCAGCCGCCGCGACGCTTCGTCGAGCCGGCGGATGGCGTCGAGCCGCTCGTCATTGCCGAGCCTCGCCTTGGCGACGGCCGATTTCATGACGCCAATCGTCTCGTCATAGACCTTGAGCGGCACCGGATAGGGATGGCGGTCCTTGCCGCCATGGGCGAGCGAGAACCGCGCCGGGTCGGCAAAGCGGCAAGGTGCGCCATGGACGACCTCGGCGACCAGTGCCAGCGCCTCGACCGTGCGCGCGCCGACGCCCGGCACCATCAACAGATCGGCGAAGTCGCGCGGCCCGCTTTCGCTGGCGGCCGCGAGCGCGCCATGCAGGCGGCGCAGCATGACGTCCTTCGGACGGACATCGTGATGCGCCGGCATCACGAGATGCGGCAGCAGCGGCGCCTCGGGCGGCTTCGGCGCCGCGTCGCGGCCGGTCGCCGCCGCAAGTTCGCGCACGATGCCGTCGGGCCCGAAGTCGGCAAGCAGGGCGAGCTGGCCGCGCCGCGAGGCTTCGGCGCGGTGGTCGGTCAGGTTGACGATCGTGCCGCGATTGCGGCCGTCGATCGCGGCATGCGGCGCATCGACGAAACTCGTCAGCCCCTCCGACTGCCAGTGATAGCGACGCGCGGTGCGAGTCGCCTCGTTCATGCCCTGCTGGACGACGACCCATTGCCCGTCATCGGCGACGATGAAGCCGTGCAGATAGAGATCGAACCCGTCCTGGACGGCGGCGCTGTCGACCTTGGCGACCAGCCGGCTCGCCGCCGCGAGCGCTGCGCCGTCGAAGCCGGTGCGCAGGCCGGCGGCGATGAGTTCGCCGGGCGTCTTGCGCGACTGCGCGCCGCGTCCGCCGCAGACCGTGAGCCCGAGTTCGCCCCCGAGCGGGCCGAGCCCGCGCTTCAGCGCGCCGATGACGCTGGTCGTGATGCCGGAAGAGTGCCAGTCCATGCCCATGACGGCGCCGAAGGACTGGAACCAGAAGGGATGGGCGAGGCGGCGCAGGAATTCCTCGCGGCCGTAATGCAGCACGATCGCCTCGGTGATCACGGCGCCGAGCCGCGCCATGCGCTGGCCGAGCCAGGCCGGGACGCGGCCGCCATGCAGCGGCAGGTCGGCACTTCCCGCGCGTCGGGTCATCGGCCCGCTCCGTGAACGAAAGACGAACGGAAACCTATCACGACGCTAGAGCGTCAACAACCTCGCCAGTCTCGGTGCGATCGAGCCGGTGGATGCGGACCTCGGGGCAGACGCTTTCAGCGATCGGGATCAGGTGGCGGTGATGCGTCAGGTAGATCACCTGTCCTACCGCCGCCATGCCGGCGAAGAGGCGGAAGGCCTCCTCGGCGCGGAAGTCGTCGAAGCTCTCCATGATGTCGTCGGCGATGAACGGCACCGAACGGCCACCGGCGGCGAATTCATGATACCCGGCGACGCGGAGCGCCAGATAGAGCTGGAAACGGGTGCCCTTGGAAAGCTCGCTCGCCTCGCGCGAGCCGCCGCCGGCGATGCGCGCGATCAGCCGCTCGCCGTCCTTGGCCGGCTCGGCGGTGAGGCCGGCATAGGCGCCGCGGCTGATGGTGCGGAACGCGTCGGATGCGCGCATCATCATCTGGCTGCGATGGCGCTCGCGATAAAGGCGGATCGCCGTCTCCGCCGCGGTGATGCCGGCGGTGAGGCGCAGGAAGGCGAGGGCGCCCTCCTCGATCTCGACCAGCACCGTGCGCCGCGCCGCCTCGATCGCCGCCACGCGTCCGTCGCCGCCGACCGCGGCGAGCCTGTCCTCGGCCTTCGACTTCGCCGCGAAGAGTTCCCGGCAGCGCTGGTCGAGATCCTCGCTCTCCTGCTCCAGCGCCAGCCGCTCGGCGGCGAGGGCGTCGCGATCGACCGAGGCCAGCACCGCCTCCGCCTCGTCGAAGGAAGTGGCCTCAAGTCCCTTGCGGATGTCACGCCGCGCGGCCTCGATATCGGCCTCCAGCCGTCCCCGCTCGGCGAGCCGGCCGAGAAGCGCCGCCCCCTCCGCCAGCGTCGCGACGCCGAGCGTCTCGGTCATCGTATCTCTTTGCCGGCTAAACGACTCCTGTTGCAGCGTGAGCCGGCCGGCTGCCTCGCCGTGGCGGGCAAGGCGCGCGTCGAGTTCGGCTCGCTTTCTCGCATTCGCGCCGGCGGCCTCGATGCGCGACCCGATCCGCATTGCGAGCGGGCCAATATCGCCGTCGGTCGCGAGGCCGAGTTCCTCGGCGATGGCGCGGATCTGTGCCGCATAGGCGCTGCGATCGTCCTCCATCTTGCGGATGCGGTCGGCGAGCGCCGCGGCCTTCTCGGCGGCCTTCCCAAGCTCGCCGAGCACCGCGAGGCTGTCGCGGACGATCCGCGGCGTCGGCGGCACACTGTCCCCGCCGAGCCAGGTCGTGGCGAGCGCCGCCCGCCACTCCGCCTGCCACGCCGCATCGCGTGCTTCCGCTGCCTTCAGCGCGGCCAGCCGCTCACCCTGATCGCGCCGCCGCTCGTCGAGCCGCTGGCGATCGGCGATCTGCCCGGACCAGCGGGTGAGCCGGTCCTCGGCATGGGCGGCGAGCGCGCCCAGACTCAACTCTTCGGCCTTGTCGCCGGTCCGGGCCAGCGCGTCGCCGAGCCGCGCCGTCGCCGAGCGGATCGCAGCTTCGGCCATTGCCACCGCCCCCCTCGCCTCCTTGGCAGCGGCGAAGGCTTCCAGCACCTGCTCGCGGCGGCGCAGCCATTCCTCCAGCCCGTCCAGCCCGGCACGCGCGACGAGCCCAGGTGCCAAGGCGTCGCCAGCCGCTCGGATCACTTCGTCGATCGCGCGAAGCTCCGCCTCGGCCTCCGCGCGCAACGCGGCGGCTCGTTCGGCCTCGGCGCGCGTCACCGCCAGCGTGGTGGCGATCTCGGCGCGGCGCGCGGCGTCGCCGACATGGGCGAGCCGGGCCAGCATGGCCGCATCGTCGCGGCGCAGCGCGGCTTCGAAGCTGTCGGCGCTTGCCAGATCGAGCCGTTCGCGATGCGCCGTCCAGGCGGCATCACGGGCGATCCGCGCCGCCTCGGCCTCCGCCTCGGCGCGGGCGCTGCTGCGGGCCGCAAGCGCCTCCGCCTCCGCTTGCAGCCGCGCGATCTCGTTGGCGAGCCGGACGGCATCAGCCGAATACTGGACGAGCGCCGCCTCGGCGCGTTGGCGGCGGGAGCGCCAGTCGGCAATCATCGCCGGCGACGGGGTGATCAGCGCGGCGAGCGCCGCGGCGTCGCCGGGAAAAGGGGCGAGCAGCGCCATCGCGTCGCCGAGCCGCGTCTCCGAGCGCCGCGCCTCGGCCGTCGCGCGCGCCAGCGCGCCTTCCGGGTCGTCGCTGCGGATCATCGCGAGGATTGTCCGCAACTCGGCCGCCGCCGCGGCATCGAGCGGCGCGGCATTGCCGGCGCTCGCCGCGAGCGCCCCCTCGGCCTCGGCGAGCCGCGCCGCCGAAGCGCCCTCTTCCGCTCGCGCCGCTTCCAGCTGCGCCTCGATGCCGGAGCGCGCATCAATGAGCGCGTCGAGACGGGCCGCGCGGGCGGTGTCGATGAGAAGCGCCCCGGGCCGTTCCTCATCCTGTCTGCCGAGCCGACGCAGCAAGGTCGCGACGGCATGGCCGGCGTCGGAAAGCTGCTGGCGCCGGTCGGGCAGATCGAGCGCGGCGGAGCGCTCGCGTGATCCGAGCGTCTCCTGCAGCGCGTCGAAGCGGTCGGCGAGCGCCAGCGCCGCCGGGTCCTCCACGATCGCGGCGCGCTCCGAAGCCAGCGTCTCGGCCTCTTCGGCGAGCGCCGCGCTGCGTGTCGCCAGTTCCACTTCGAGCGCCTGCAGCCGCGGCAGCTCCTCGGCAAGGCCGGCCGGCAGCATTGCGGGCGCGGGCAGGCCGGCCCGCCGCGCGACGAGTTCGGCCATGGCGTCGCGCCGCGGCAGCGCCGCCAGGATGCGGAGGACGCGCTCCAGCCGCGCCTTGACCTCGCCGCGCTTCGCCACCGCCTCGCGATAGGCGGCGTCGGCTGCGGCCTCCTCGGCGGTGAGGCGGTGATGATCGGCGGCGAGCGTGTCGATGGCGGCGCGCTCGTCACGCAGCGTGGCGAGGCGGCCCTTCAGTTCGGCGAGCCCGGTCTTGTGGGCGCGCGGCTTGTGGAACGTCTCGGCGCTCGCCTTCAGCGCATCGAGGCGGCGGGTGAGGGCGGCGAGGCCGGCGCTGGCGGAAAAGAGCAGTTGCCCGAGATCGCCGCGGCTCGCAAGGATGCTCTCGCCGCCGGCGACCAGCGTCTCCTCGTCGAGCGAGAACATCGCCTTGTAGGCGTCGCGGCCGATGCCGCCGAGTTCGGCGAGGATCGCCGCGTCGGGCAGCGGCTGGTCGGCCCCGTCGAGAAGGCTCGCCTGCGGCCGCTTGATGCGCGCGAAGCGCCGCTCGGCGCCGCCCATCTCCAGCACCGCATCGATGCGCATCGTCGCATAGGGATGCAGGAAGCTGTACGGGCTCTGCGTCCCGATCCCGTAGAGAAGGTCGAGCCAGGCGGCGAGCGTCGTCGACTTGCCGGCTTCGTTCGGGCCATAGACGAGATGGAAATCGGCGCCCGCCGGCTTCGGCCCGAAATCGAGGGCGTGGTCGGTGAAGCGCCCGTAGCGGGTGAGGCCGAGCCGCTCGATGCGCATGTCAGCCGCCCTCCCCGCTGCCGGCATCCGCCTCGATGCGCGCCAGCACCTCCTCGCTGCCCTCGGCGGCCAGCCTTGCGAGCAGCGCCTCGGAAGCGGCTTCGTCGGCGCCGAGGAGATCGCGCAATTCGGCCGGCAGGAGGCCGCGCAGCTGCGCCGCCGCGCCCGTGACGGTGGAGCGGAAGCTCTCCGACGGCAGCACGTCCTCGGCCACCAGCCGCGCCAGCTCGCCGAGCGCATCGCCGGCGATCGGCGCCGCGCCGGCGGCCGGTCCGATGGAAAGCTCCAGCTTCTCGACATGGGCGCGGCCGAGCGCCGTCGCCGCCTGGTCGGCCTCGGCTTTCAAGAGATCGGAGTCGCGCCGGATGCGCCAGGCAAGCGGCGTCGCGCCGGTGATCGCGACGCGCGCCACGAGATGCGGCGTCTGCGTCAGCGCCCGTTCCTCGCCGAGCCGTCTTCCGAGCGCCGCGACGAGCTCCGTCCATTCGGTGATGCCCGTCGCGTCGAGCGTGACGCGGCGGAATTCGGCGATGCCGGTCATCCGCTCCTCGACGGTGATCGCGCCGTCGTCGCGCACCGTGACGAGGCTGACCGATTTCGCGCCGGCCTCGTTGATGTCGCGGCCCTGCGGGATGCCGGCCATCACCACGGTCGCCGCACCCTCATGCACGACCCGCTGGTGGACATGACCGAGCGCCCAGTAGCGGAAGCCCGCGGCGTCGAGATCGGCGAGCCGGCAGGGCGCATAGACGTCGTGGCCGGCGGCGCCGTCGAGGCTCGTATGCATGAGGCCGATATTGACCGCGCCTTCGACCGGCGGGCGGTAGGAGGGGAGGAGGCTTTCCGGCGCCAGCGGCTTCTGGAAGCTGAGCCCATGCACGACGACCGGCCGCTCGCCGGGCGCGCGGGCGATCTCCACTGCCTCGGCGCGGCCGCGGAAGAGCTTCACGCCGTCTGGCAGGATCAGCTCGGCGGTGATCTTCGACAGCGCGTCGTGATTGCCGCGGATGATGAAGACGCGGATGCCGGCCTCGTCGAGCCGCTTCAACTCGGTGGCGAGGAAGCGCGCCGTCTTCATCGAGGTCTGGTCGCCGTCATAGAGATCGCCGGCGATGAGCAGCGCGTCGACGCGCTCGGCGAGCGCCAGGTCGACGATCGATGTCAGCGCCCGGCGCGTGGCGTCGCCGATCAGCGCCGCGAGATCAGCGTCGCGCAGCGCCAGCGAGCGCAGCGGCGAATCGAGATGGATGTCCGCCGCATGGATGAAGCGAAAGGCTGCGATCGTTCCTCTCCCGGTCGAGCGTCCTCTAGCTAGACGCTCGACGGTCGACGGCGCAAGCGGCTCAGCGTTTCAGCCGGTAGCCGGTCCTGAAGATCCAGGAGATCACGGCGAGGCAGATCAGCATGAAGACGAAGGTCATGCCGAGGCTGATGCCGACCGGCACGTCGGAATGGCCGTAGAAGCTCCATCGGAAGCCCGAGACGAGATAGACGACCGGGTTGAACAACGTCACCGTCCGCCAGAAGGGCGGCAGCATGTCGATCGAATAGAAGCTGCCGCCGAGAAAGGTCAGCGGCGTCACGATGAGCAGCGGCACCAGCTGCAGCTTCTCGAAATTATCCGCCCAGATGCCGATGATGAAGCCGGTGAGGCTGAAGGTGACGGCGGTCAAAAGCAGGAAGGCGACCATCCAGAAGGGATGGTCGATGCGAAGATCGACGAAGAGCGCCGCGGTGCCGAGCGTGATGAGCGCGAGCAGCGTCGATTTCGTCGCCGCCGCGCCGACATAGGCGATGACCGTCTCGAGCGGCGAGACCGGCGCCGAGAGCAGCTCGTAGATCGTGCCGACGAAGCGCGGGAAATAGATGCCGAACGAGGCGTTGGAGATCGACTGCGTCAGGAGGCCGAGCATGATGAGCCCCGGCACGAGGAAGGCGCCGTAGCTGACGCCGGCGATCTCGTTCATATGCGGGCCGATCGCCGATCCGAAGACGACGAAATAGAGCGAAGTCGAGAGCACCGGCGAGACGATGCTCTGCAAGAGCGTCCGCCGCGTGCGCGCCATCTCGAAGCGGTAGATGGCGCGGATCGCGTGGATGTTGAGCGAGAGCGCGTTCATGACTTGCCTCCGACGAGACCGACGAAGATCTCCTCCAGCGTCGATTCCTCGGTGCCGAGATCCTTGACCGCGAGGCCGGTGCCGGCGAGCGCGGCGAGGATCGGCGCGATCGCGCTGCCCTCGCCCGACGCGTCATAGCTGTGCACCAGCTTGCGGCCGTCGGCGGAAATCTCGAAGCCGTAGGGTGCCAGCATGTCCGGCACCGCCGCGACGGGCTCGGCAAGCTCGATCGTCAGCCGCTTGCCGCCGAGCCGCCGCATCAGCGTCGTCTTCTCCTCGACGAGCATCAGTTCGCCGCGGTTGATGACGCCGATCCGGTCGGCCATCTCCTCGGCTTCCTCGAGATAATGCGTCGTCAGGATGATGGTGGTGCCGGCATCGCGCAGCTGCCGCACGACGCGCCACATGTCGCGCCGAAGCTCGACATCGACGCCGGCCGTCGGCTCGTCGAGGAAGAGCACGGCCGGCTCGTGCGAGAGCGCCTTGGCGATCAGCACACGCCGCTTCATGCCGCCGGAAAGCGTCATGATGCGGCTGTCGCGCTTGTCGATCAGCGAGAGGTCGGTCAGCACCTTCTCGATATAGGCCGGGTTCGGCGGCTTGCCGAACAAGCCGCGCGAGAAGCTCGTCGTGTCGAACACCGTCTCGAAGGCGTCGGTGGTCAGTTCCTGCGGCACGAGGCCGATCAGGCTGCGCGCCGCGCGATAGTCGGTGACGACGTCGTGGCCGCCGACCGTGACGCGGCCGCCGCTCGCCCGCGCGAGGCCGCAGACGATGCTGATCAGCGTCGTCTTGCCGGCGCCGTTCGGGCCGAGCAGGGCGAAGATCTCGCCGCGGTCGATGGTCAGCGAGACATTCTTGAGTGCGGTGAAGCCGGATGCGTAGGTCTTGGAAAGGCCTTCGATCGCGATCATCGGCGCTTCGGACATCGGATCGCTCCTTCGCTCGCCGCAGCGAAAAATCGAATCGCGGCGGCGGGTCAGCGCACCGTCCTATCCCAAACGCCTGTCACAGGACACCGCCGCGATCGAAGACACTCCGTTCAGGCGCTGGCGAGCATCACCACCTTGGTCAGATGGCGCGGCGCAACCGTGTCGAGACCCTTGGCGCCGGCGACCCGCTCGCCGAGGAGCTGCAGCGCCGGCAAAGCGGCGAGGCCGGCCAGCGCCGGCGCGACGCCGAGCGGCACCGAGACGTCCCCCGGCCCGCCGAAACCGAGGACGCGGGCGCCCTTCTGCTGCATTTCGCCAACGAGCACCGCCTCGTCGTCCGGCCGCGCGTCGCCATAGAGCATGACCGCGACCGTGCGCTCGTCCATGAGGCTGATCGGGCCATGGCGATATTCTAGCGGGTGGAAGGCCTGCGCATAGGTCTGGCTCATCTCGAGCAGCTTCAGCGCACCTTCGAGCGCCACGCCATAGAGCGCGCCGCCGCCGAGATAGACGAAATGCGAGCGGCCGGCGATCAGCGCGTCGGCAGCGTTGTCGGTCGCCTGAAGCGCGGCTTCCGCCGCCGCGACGACGTCCTCGCCGACGGTGATGCCGATGATCTGCAGCCCCATCAGCAGCATGAGGCTCGCCGACGAGGTCATGACGATGCCCTCCTTCGGATGCGTCTCGGCATAGACGACGCGGTCCGAAGCGGCGGCGAGGCTGGAGCCCTCGGCGCAGGTGATGCCCGTGACATGAATGCCGGCGGCGCGGCTCGCGGCGGCGGCGGCGACGGTCTCGGTCGTCTCGCCGCTGCGCGAGAGCACCACCACCGCGGCTTCCTGCCAGCGCGGCCAATAGGCGGCCGGCCGGTCGAGCCATTCGCGCGCCGGGACGGCGATGGCGGCGATGCCGGCGCCATTGGCGGACGCGGCGAGCGCAAGCGCGAGATTATAGGAGGTGCCGCAGCCGACGAAGACGGTGACGGGCGCCGAAGGCAGCCGCTCCCGGGGCACGAGCGCGGCCCGCCAGAAGGGGAACTGCTCGACGATCGTCTGTTCGGTGATGCCCATTTTGGTCTCTTGTCGTTGGAAAGCGGGAGCTACTTGACGGAACCGGCCGTCAGCCCGCTCACGAGATAGCGGTTGAGGAAGATCACGATCAGGATCGGCACGATCATCGCGATGGTGCCGCCGGCATTGATGAGCCCGTAATCGACGAAGTTCTTGGTCGAGAATTCCGGTATCAGCACGGTGAGCGGCTTGGTCTTGTTCGGCGAGAAGATGAGCGGAACCATGTACTGGCCCCAAGCGCCGAGGAAGGTGATGATCGAGGCGGCGACGAGGCCGGGCGCCGCGAGCGGCATGACGATCCGGAAGAGGATCGTCAGCCGTCCGGCGCCGTCGATGCGCGCCGCTTCCTCGATCGAGAGCGGCAATTGCTGGAAGACGCTGCGCATCAGCCACAGCGCCAGCGGCAGGAAGGCCGAGAGATAGATCAGCGTGACGCCGGTATAGGTGTCGAGGAGTTTCGCGCCGATCATGATCCGGTAGAGCGGGATCAGCACCGTGTAGCCCGGGATGGCGATGGTGGCGATGACGACGAAGAAGATCACCGTCCGTCCGGGGAAAGTCAGCCGCGCGAAGGCATAGCCGCCGAGCGTCGCCAGGAAGACGGAGATGACGGTGGCGAGGACCGAGGTGATGATCGAGTTCACCAGCGCGTTGCGGAACTGCAGCGCGACGGTGACGTCGTTGGAGGCGATATAGCCGAAGCCGGCCAGGCGCTCATAATGATAGGCCGTCAGCCGCTGCGGGAAGAAATGGATCGGCTGCGACATCAGATCGGGCGTCGGCGTCAGGCTGGTGGCGATCGCCCAGTAGATCGGGCCGATCGACCACAGGATCAGCACGGTGAAGCCGATGCCGAGCAGGATGCGCTGGGAAAGTCTGAGCTCCATCAGTCCAACCTCGTGACGCGCTGGACGCGCAGGACATAGACGAGCGAGACGGCGAGCGAGGCGAACATCACGAGCACGCTGAGCGCCATGCCATAGGAGAAATGCAGGTTCTGGAACGCCTCGAGATAGACCTGCACCAGGATCGGCCGTGTCCCGCGCGAGGAACCGGTGAGGATCCAGGCCTCGTCGAAGAAGTTGAACGCCGCCACCGTCGACTGCGTCATGGCGATGGCGACGCCGCCGCGGATCAGCGGCAGCGTGATGTTGGTGAACATCTTCGGCCGGCTGGCGCCGTCGATGCGCGCTGCCTCATAGAGATCAGCCGGGATCGACTGCAGAGCGGCGAGGACGATCACCGCCGTCAGCGGCAGCATGCGCCAGACATGCACCAGCGACACGGCGAACAGCGCCACGGTGCGGTCGTTGAACCAGACATATTTCTCGAAATCGAGCCCGGCGGCGACGAGCAGGCCGTTGAGGAGGCCGAAGGCCGGGTTGTAGATCCACTGCCAGACCACGGCGTTGACGACGCCGGGCAGGGCCCAGGGAAGGATGACGGCCGCCAGCACGAAACGGCGCCAGCGGCCGGCCTGGTTGATGAGCAGGGCGGCGCCGATCCCTCCGGCGGTCTCGAGCACGACGCAGATCACCACATAGATGAAGGTGTTGCGCCACGCTTCGTTGACGATCGGGTCCTTCAGGAGGTCCTGGTAGTGCTGCAGCCCGATGAAGGGCGTGCCGGCCTGCATCGGATTGACCCGGTGCAGGCTGTCCCACAGCGTCGAGGCGACGGGGAACAGCACCAGCGCGACCATCGCGATGACGATGGGGGCGGCGAGGAGCAGCCCGAGAAGAGCATCGGCGGTGCCGTCGATGCCCTTCTCGCGGGAGCGCCGTGCCGGAAGGACGGCGCTGAGGCTCACTGCTGCTGCGCCTTGGCGGTTTCGTCGGCGATCGACTTCATCGCGTCGGCGACGCTGATCTCGCCCTTGGCGGCCTGGTTGATCGCATTGTTCACCGCGCTGGAGAACTGCGGATACCAGGTGGGCGTGCCCTGCTTGAACAGCGGACCGACCGTGCCGGCCTGCTCGATCACGACGTCGCCGTCGAGGATCTTGCCCTGCTTGTTCAATTCCTCGAAGGCCGAGGTGCGCGTGGCGAGGAGGCCCTGCTCGGCGGCGAGCTTGATCTGCTCGTCCTTGGAGGTCATCCACTTCACGAAGGCGAGCGCGGCTTCCTTCTTCTCGGAAGCGGCCGGAATGCCGAGCGCCTCGGGCAGGCCGTAGCTGACGGTCTTGCCGCTTTCGGTCGGCACGAGGCCGAGCGTCGTCGAGCCGGCGATCTTGGACTTGGTCTTGTCCTCGAAGGCCCCGACCCAGCCCGGACCGACGCCGAGGTCGAAGGTGACCTTGCCGTCCATGAACATCTGGTGGACGTCGGAATCCTTGAGACCCGTCGAGGCCGGATCGATGAGGCCGGCCTTCAGCATGTCGACATAGAACTGCAGCGCCTTGTAGCCGCCGGAATCGGGGCTCGTGAACAGCGGCTTCCAGTCCTTGTCGAAGAGATCGCCGCCAAAGGCGAAGGTCATCAGGTACCAGAGCGTCGAGGTGCCTTCCGAGGGCGAGAGCGGCACGCCGAGCGGATATTCGGCGATGCCCTTCTCCTTGATCAGCTTGGCGTCGGCGATGAGCTCGTCGATCGTCGTCGGCATCTTGGTGATGCCCGCCTTGGCGAGATGGTCCTTGTTGGCGATCAGGATGCGGAAATCGTTGGCATAGGGCACGCCGAGCAGCTTGCCGTCGACCGTGAAGATCGAGGCGGTCGGCATGTCCTTGATCGACTCCGCGTCGATGAGCGGCGTCAGGTCCTCGTACCAGCCGGCGGCGCCGAACTGGCCGGTCCACGACCAGTCGAACTCCGTCACGTCGGCCGGCGGCGTACCGGCAATGAGGCCGGTGATGAGCTTGGGACGGATATCGTCCCAGGACAGCATCTGGAGATCGACCTTGATGCCGGTCTCCTTCTCGAAATCCGAGGCGATGTTGGGCGACTGGCCCGAGGGCAGCAGCACGGTGATGCTCTGCCCGGCAAGGGGCTTGGCGTCATCGGCGAGGGCAGGCATAGCGAGGGCGAGCGCCGCGAGGGCGACGGTCGTTCGAAGCAGCTTGTTCATCACTGATCATCCCGTCTTGGTGAAGGTGTGCGGCCGTTCCTCGCGTGGATCGCATTGTTCTCGATCGAGGCGGCCAACCGCCCGATCCATGCTTCGTCCACGGGCCAGTCGAGGTCTCGAGCGGCACCCAGGAGGGCGCCACCGATGGGAGGGAGCCTTGGCGGCAGCGGCTCCGAGCCGATGCGGGCCGCGGTCCGCTCGCGGAGCAGGCGGCTGGCGAATGTGCCGCCGGCCGTGCTCCAGGGAAGGGCGGGATCGCCGATCCGCCGCCGCGCTGCCTCCACATGGGTGGCGAGATGGGCGGCGGCGCTGTCGAGAATGGCGAGTGCCGTCGGCTCGCCGCGTTCGGCGAGCGTGTCGACGAGGCGGGCGAGGGCGGCGATCTCGGAGCGGGCATGCTCGACCGAGGCGCGCCAGGCGATGAGGCCGTCCTGCGGCGAGGCGGGATCGAGGCCGAGATGGGCGATGAAGGCGGCGAGGAAATCCGGCGCGTCGATGCGGCCGTCCATGGCGCGGCTGGCGCAGGCGATCGCCGTGATGCCGATCCAGTGTGCGCTGCCCTCGTCGCCGATGGCCTCGCCGAAGCCGCCGACGCGCAGCGAATGGCCGGCGGCGTCGCGCGCCCAGGCCATGGAGCCGGTGCCGGAGAGGATCAGCACGCCGGGGCCGCCGGCGAAGGCACCGATATGCGCGGCCTCGACATCGTTGACGACCCGCTGCGGCCTTTCGCCGAAGAAATCGGCGATCGCCCGCTCCTGCTCGGCGGAGAGCGGCGGCAATTCGCCATAGGCCGGCAGGCCCGCCACCACGGCGCCGATCTCGGGCAGCCGCTCGCGGTATGGCGCGAGCATCGCATCGAGCGCGCCGCGCCAGTCGGGCCGGTCCATCGGATTGATGCCGGAGCCGCCGCTGGTGGCGACGACCGTGCCGTCGCGATCCGCGAGCGCGATCAACGTCTTGGAACCGCCGCCATCGATGCCGAGCACCAGCGAGCCCGTCATGCCGCGTCCCCCGCCGGTTCGGCGATGATCGCCTCGACGCCGAGCTCGACGAGCCGGCGGCGCCATTCGGCGGAGAGTCCCCCATCGGTCACCACGCGGCCGGCGCTCGCCAGCGGCGCCACCTTCCACGTGGAAAGCGTGCCGTATTTCGAGGAATCGGCGACGACATAGCGCTCGGCGGCGCGAGTCAGCATATGGGCGTTGAGCGACGCCTCGGCGGCGTCGATGCTGTAGATCGCCGCGTCGGGGCCGATGGCGCTGGCGCCGAGAAAGAGCTGGTCGAGCCAGATGCCGTCCAGCATCGCCTCGGCGAGCGGGCCGACCAGCGAGGCGTTCTCGCTGCGAAGCTGGCCGCCCAGCATCACGACCTGCAGCTTCGGCACGTCGATGAGTTCCTGCGCGACCGCGAGGCCGTTGGTGAAGACGCGCAGCGGCAGCGGGTTGACCTTGAGCAGCCGCGCCAGCTGCAAGACCGTCGTGCCGGCATCGAGAAACACGCTGCCATGCGGCTTCAGCGCCGCGTAGCAGGCCGCGGCCAGCGCGCGCTTCGCCGCGAGATTCTGCTTGGCGCGCTGCTGGAAGGCGACCTCGACGCTGGAGCCCTCGGCGATCCGCGCGCCGCCATGGACGCGGTCGATCGCGCCCTCGTCCTCGAGCACCTGCAGGTCGCGGCGGATGGTGGCGAGCGAGGCGCCGACCGCGTCGGCGATCGCCTGGATCGTCGAGGGGCCGTTCGCGTAGAGATGGCTGCGGATCGCGTCGAGCCGCCCCACCTTCATGCCGCCGCCATGCGCCATCCGTGCCGCCGCTGTCGAGAAAGTGCCCCGGCAAAATGCCGGAACCGCTCAATCAATCCATAGCGGATGATCGCAGTCAATCAGCTTTCTGATCGAAATTGACGTTTTGGTGTCGTCACTGCGGCAGCGGGCCGGCGGTCGGGCGGTCGATGCGGACGATGTAATAGTCGGCGATGGTGACGCCGCGGAAGCGGCGCGGCACGACGGCGATGCGTTCGGCGCTGCCGAAGAGACCGGCGAGTTCCTGTTCGATCGGGTCGCGCGTCACGACGATGCCGGGGCCGACAAACGCGTCGCCGTCATGGCCGAGAAAGTCGTAGCGCTGGCTCTCATTGGCCTGCACGACCGGCACATCGGGCAGCAGCCAGGCGAGCTCGGCATTCAGCTGGTAGTCATAGGTCAGGATATAGCGGGCGCCGGTCTCGCGGCGGATGGTGTCCACCACCTCGCCGAGGCCTTCCCAGCCGCGCGTCAGCCGGAGGATCGGGTCGCGGCTCCCCAGCAGCGTCACCGGCACGACCAGCGCATAGATGAAGGCGAAGCCGAGAAAGCCGAGCGCGACGGGAACCGTCGCGCGCCGGAGCCTCGAGAAGCGGCTGCCGGTATCGGCTGGAACGAGCGTCAGCGCCGCCGCCGCTGCGACCGCCAGCGCCGGATAGAGGAAGCCCGGCCAGTTGCCCTCGACCCGGCTTCGCAGCGCATGGAACAGGAAATAGGCCGTCGGCACCAGGACGAGCGCCAGCACCAGCCGCATCGCGCCATTCGCCTGCCAGGCCGTGCGGAAGCGCGGCAGGAGGCCGAGAACGGCGAAGAGGAAGACGAGCGGCGTCGCGAGGCCGATCTGCGCGCCGAAGAATTCGACAAGATATTGCGGCTGGAACTGCCACGCCTCGGTCGTCCGCCCGCCCTGCTTCATCACCGTCGCCCAGCCATTGAGCGCGTTCCAGATGAGGTTCGGCGAAAAGACGATGAGCGCGGCGAGGAGCGCCGCCCAGGGCCAGGGCGAGAGCAGCCGTCGCCGCCATCCCGGGACGAGCAGCACCGCGATGCCGAAGCCGGCCGCGCCGAGCGCTGCCGAGTATTTCGAGAGCAGCGCCAGGCCGGTCGCGACGCCGACCGCGAGCCACCAGAACGGGCGCTCGTCGTCGAGCAGCCGCGCGGCGGCATAGAGCATCGCGGCGGAGAAGAGGATCAGCGGCGCATCCGGCGTCGCCACCGCGAGGCCGAAGAAGCCGAGCAGCGTCAGGTTGAAGAGAACCGCGGCCAGCGCCCCGGCGCGGGGGTCGGCGACGAGGTGCCTTGCCGCCCGCCAGATGAAGAACGTCGCGGGGAGGGCCGAGAGCACCGGAAACAGGCGGACGCCGAGCGCCGTGTCGCCGAGCAGCATGGTGCCCGGCCGGATGAACCAGGCGATCATCGGCGGATGATCGAAATAGCCGGCCGAAAGCCGGGTCGACCACAGCGCGTAATAGGCTTCGTCGGGAACGAGCGGCACCAGCGCGGCGAGGAGCAGCCGCGCGAGGATCGTCAGCGCGATGAGCCCGAGCGCGATCGGCAGCCGCTCGAGCGGCGCGAGGGCAGGGCGGCCTGCTGCCGGCGCGCCCTCCGTCACGGGCGCGTCCTCCAGACGAGCGTGGTGCTGGAAAGATAGTTCCAGACCGCGCCGACCACGGAGCCCGCGAGGCCCGCCACCCACCAGCGGTCGGTCTCGATGAACACCCAGCTGCCGACGCCGATATTGGCGAAGGCGCCGAAGCCGCACACGACATAGAAGGTGAGAAGGCCCGGGATCAGCCGCCAGCCGGAGAGGCGGCGGTCGCGATAGGTCAGCGCGTTGTTCATGAAGAAGTTGAAGGTCATGGCGATGACGGTCGCCAGCGTCTGCGCCGTCGTGAAGGGCGAGCCGGCGCCGAGCGCGAGGCGCAGCGCGGCGAGATGCACGACGAGGCCGAGCCCGCCGACCGCCGCGAAGGAGACGAAGCGCATCGAGATCGCGCCGCCGGTCGCCTTGGAGAGCAGCAGGCCGAGGAAATCGACCATCACGCGGTTGTCGAGCTTGCTGGCGCCGCTCGTCCTGACGCCGAAGGAATAGGGCACCTCGGCGACCGTGAGCCCCGGCGGCACGCTGGCGAGGATGTCGAGCAGGATCTTGAAGCCCTGCGTCGAGAGCTTCGGCGCGACGGATTCGACAACCGACCGGCGCAGCATGAAGAAGCCGCTCATCGGATCGCTGGACGGCACCTTGAGCAGCAGCCGCGCCGCCATGGTGGCGGCCCGGCTCATGGCGCCGCGCGCGGCATCGAAGGAGGAGGCGTCGCCGCCGCCGGCATAGCGGGTCGCGACGACGATGTCGGCACCGCCGTCGATCCGCGCCAGCATGGCGGGGAGCACCGTCTCGTCATGCTGCAGGTCGGCGTCGATCACCGCGACGACGGGCGCCTGCGCCGCCAGCATGCCCTCGATGCAGGCGCCGGCGAGGCCGCGGCGGCCGATGCGGCGGATGCAGCGGATGCGCGGATCGCCGCTTGCCAGCGCCCGCACCGCCTCGGCCGTGCCGTCGGGGGAATCGTCGTCGACGAAGATGGCTTCCCAGCGCCGGCCCGCGAGCGCCGCGGCGAGCCGGCCGGCGAGGACCGCGACATTGCCGCGCTCGTTGAAGGTGGGCACCACGACCGTGAGCTCGGGCGCGCCGCCACCGTCCACCGGCCGTTCATCCATCGAGCGCCTCGGCCCTTCGCTTCCGCGTGGGCGAAAGGCCCGCGCGCGGGTTCCGATACAGGCAGCGGGCGCGCGAGTAAAGCTGCGCGGTCAGCCGGCGGCGCGCTGCATCGCCGCGATCATCGGCGCCGGCAGGAAGCCGAAATAGACATCGATCGAGCGGATGCGGCCCTCGGTGTCGAAGCGGAAGCACTCGGCATTGCGAAAGGTGCCGCCCGGCTTGTCGGCGGTCTCGTAGAGCACGACCACCTCGTCCTCGCCGGCATGGACGCGCAGCGCGGCGAAGCGGAAGCTTCCCGAAAAGGGCCAGCAGCGCTCGAACCAGGCCGCGCGGTCGATAGCGTCGTCGAACGGGCTGGTGAAGGCGAAGTCCGGCGCGAGCAGCGCTTCTATCGCGGCGCGGTCGGCGGTCTGGAAGGCCGCGAAATAGGCCTGAGCGATAGCGGCGGGGTCGAAAGCGGTCATGGCGTCGGGTCCTTCTCCAGCGAGGCTGCGAGCTGTTCCATGAGGGCGCGGGTGCCATGCTCGCGGCTGGCGGCATCGTCATGGCCGTCGAGGAAGGCGCCCTGCTCGGTGAGCTTCAGCCGCGTGCCGCGCCTGTCGGCAAAGAGCTCGATGGTGGCGAGCGAAACCGAGATCCGCCGCTCGCCAAGATGCATCTCGTAGCTGTAGACGATGCGCTCGTCCGGAACGATGTCCTGGTAGACGGCGCGGAAGATGTGCATCGGGCCGCCCTTCGGGCCGGTGCGGCTGGTCTCGATGCCGCCGATGCGGAAGTCGGAGGTCCGCTCCGGCGGTCCCCATTCCGGCGGCCCGAAGAACCAGAGATCCTTCAGCGCCGGATCGGCGAAGGCGGCGAAGACGCGGGCCGGCCGCGCATCGAAGGCTCGGGTGATGGTGAAGCTGGCATGCACCACGGAGCGGGGCGGCCGCGCCCCTCCGCCGGCAAGGACGGTTCTTTCATCGTCGATTACAGCAGTCATCAGTCCTCCTCCTTGTCCGATGCGGGCTGCGTCGCGGCGAGCAGTGCGTCCAGCCGGTCGAGCCGCTGATCCCACAGCGCGCGCCGCTCCGCGATCCACCGTTCCGCCTCGCTGAGGACGGTGGTGTCGAGCGTGCAGGTGCGGACGCGGCCGGTCTTCTCTGACCGCACCAGCCCGCTCGCCTCGAGCAGCTTCAGGTGCTGCACGATCGCCGGCAGCGACATCGCGAAGGGTTCGGCCAGTTCGCTGACGCTGGCACTGCCTCGTGCGAGGCGCTCCACGAGCGCCCGCCGCGTAGGGTCGGCGAGCGCCTGATAGGTCCGGTCGAGGTCACCCGAATACTTAAGCATGTGGTTAAGTATCGGTGCGGGCGCCGGTGAGTCAAGGGGCGACGGATTGAAAGCCGTTCGTCGGATCGCTAGCTCTGGCGTGAGGATGCCGCGCGGCGGCGCCGCCGAGGAGGGATGACGGATGACTGCCGGAATGCTCGAAGATCTCGATCCCGCGGCGATCGCGGCCGGCCTCGCCGAGGACCGCATCCTGCTCGTCGATGTGCGCGAGCCGGCCGAGTTCGAAAGCGGCCATATCGAAGGCGCGGTGTCGTTCCCGCTCTCGACCTTCGATCCCGCCGCGCTTCCCGATCCCGAAGGCCGGACGATCGTCTTCCAGTGCGCCGGCGGCGTCCGTTCGGCGCGCGCCGCCGAAGCGGCGGTGGCGGCCGGCGTCGATGGCGGCCGTCATCTCGCCGGCGGCATCAAGGCCTGGGTCGCCGACGGCCGGCCGGTCGTCCGCTGACGTTCAGGCGGCGTCGACGGTGAGCGGAAGCAGCCGCTCGCGCGAGGCGGCGAGGAGATGCTCCATCGCCTTGGCCGCTTCGGCCGGGCGGCGCCCGACGATCGCCGAGCGCACCGCGTCATGAAGCGCCACGTCCTCGCTCGGCCGCTTGGTGTGCCGCTGCAGCATTTCGGACGAGACGCGCAGCGCCGATTTCACCGCGCTGCCGATCGTGACGAACAGGCCGTTATGCGAGGCGTTGATGATGGCGAGGTGGAATTCCAGTGCCGCCTCGGAGATCGTCTTGATCGGCAGGCCTTCCAGCTGCGCCGCCGCCAGCTCGCGGAAATAATGCTCGATCTGCGCGAGGTCCTCGTCGGTGCCGTCGCGGGCGGCAAGGAACGAGGCGCGCGGCTCGAAGCAGAAGCGCATCTCGAAGATGTCCTCGACGATCTTGGCGTCGAACTGGGTCTGCAGCCGCCAGGCGAGCACGTCGCGGTCGAGCAGGTTCCACTCGTTGAAGGGCAGCACGCGCGTTCCGACCTTCGGCGACACCTCGACGAGGCGCTTGCCGGCGAGGCTCTTCACCGCCTCGCGCACGGTCGTGCGGCTGACGCCGTAATATTCACAGAGTTCGCTCTCGATCGGCAGCGCGGCGCCGGGCAGGAATTCGCCCGAGACGATGCGGCTGCCGATGTGATTGGCAACCTGCGCGCTCATCGTTCCGACCGATAGAAGCTCGCGCTCCAGCATCCCGCGCTCTCCCGACACCGTCTCTTCCCCTACGCGGTTTTTCTTGAGCCGGCCACACCAAACCGATGCGGGCCACCCTCCCTCGGCGGCCAAACGATCCGGTTGACAAAGCTGCGGATCATCAGGATGATCGCCGCATATGATAATACCATTGGGGAGGCGATGGGGAGGGGCCGGCGAGGAAATTCATTCTTGCCCGCGACAAGCACCTGAACCTCGGC
Source organism: Allobosea sp. (assembly GCA_017307955.1). Classification (GTDB taxonomy): domain Bacteria; phylum Pseudomonadota; class Alphaproteobacteria; order Rhizobiales; family Kaistiaceae; genus Kaistia. Next base: position 224,832 of record JAFKFV010000008.1, read on the forward strand.
TTTGATGGATATCCGCCGGCGGGCTCCGCCGGAGGGGAGGATAGCGTGCATGGCCTCTGGCCGTTGCGCGTCTTTGCGACGGCGTCGGAGGACGAGGGTTCCGCCGCGCCGAAGGAGGCATGTCGCCGGAGGACGGGCCTGTTTCGGGCCTTTAAGTGCGACAAAGGACGGAGGAGACGAAGATGCGTGGACTGATGACCAAGGCGCTGGCGACCGCCGCGCTGCTGGCGCTGACGATGGGCGCCCAGGCCAAGGAGACCGTGGTCTGGTGGGACTTCCTCGGCGGCGGCGACGGCGTGCGCATGAAGGCGCTGCTCGAGAAGTTCAACAAGGAAAATCCCGACATCGAGATCCAGGCGACGACCCTCGAATGGGGCGTTCCCTTCTACACCAAGGTCCAGACCTCGGCCGCCGTCGGCGAGGGCCCGGACATCATGACCTATCACCTGTCGCGCCTGCCGCTCGGCGTCTCCACGGGAACGCTGCGCGAGATCACGCCGGACGAGCTCAAGGCCGCCGGCATCGACGCCAAGAACTTCACGCCGGCCAACTGGGAAGCCGCCCAGGTCGACGGCAAGCAGTATGCCGTTCCCTTCGACATCCATTCGGTTGTCCTCTACTACAACAAGGACCTCCTGAAGAAGTCGGGCCTCCTCGGTGACGACGGCCTGCCGAAGGGTCTCGACGGCGTCGAGAACTTCAATGCCGCGCTGAAGAAGCTCAAGGATGACGGCGTCGAGGTTCCGCTCTCGACCCATACCGCGGCCGGCGACTCGCAGTGGCGCATCTTCTATTCGCTGCTCGGCCAGCAGGACGTGCCCTTCCTCAAGGACGGCAAGGTCCTCGACGGCGGCGACGAGCAGAAGGCCGTCGACACGCTGAAGGAGATGGCGAGCTGGGTCGCCGACGGCTACACGCCGGCCAATGTCGAATATCCCGCCTCGATCGCCCTCTTTACCTCGGGCAAGGCGGCGATGCACATCAACGGCGTCTGGGAAGTCCCGACCTTCACCGACCTCGCCAAGGACGGCAAGCTCGGCTTCGAATGGGGCGCGGTCCGCATCCCGGTCCTCTACAACCATCCGGCCACCTGGGCGGACAGCCATTCCTTCGCCATCCCGAACAACAAGGGCAAGGAAATCAGCCCGGAGAAGCTGAAGGCCGTCCTCACCGTCATCGACTGGATGAACAAGAACTCGCTGTTCTGGGCGACCGCCGGTCACCTTCCGGCCTATCTGCCGGCTCGCGACAGCGAGGAGTTCAAGACGATGCAGCCGAACGCCACCTATGCGGTGCTGGCCGATACGGCGGTGTTCGATCCGTCCTCGACGATCGCCGGCGTCGCTTCGCCGATCTATGAAGGCATGCAGAACTACTTCGTGCCGGCCGTGAACGGCCAGCTCGATCCGGAAGAGGCGGTCAAGAGCCTCAAGGACGAGCTGCAGGGCCTGATCGAGTAGTCTTTCCCGACCTCGCTGCCGGCCGGCTCCCGTCACGGAGCCGGCCGGTTTCGCGCTGAACGAGCGGGACGATCGCATGGACCGTAAACAGAACCTGACGGCCCTTCTCTTCACCGGGCCGTTCATCGTCGCCTATCTGGTGATCTTCATCTATCCGACGATCCAGCTGGTGCATCTCTCCTTCACGGATGCTCCCCTGATCGGACCGGGCGCCTGGATCGGCTTCAAGAACTACATCCGGCTGTGGAACGACGGCCAGATGTGGAAGTCGACGTTCAATACCTTCTACTTCGTCCTGCTGACGGTCATCCCGACGACGATCATCGGGCTGGCGCTGGCGCTCATGGTCAACCGCCTCAGCGGCTGGTTCCAGAGCATCATCCTCGCCTGCTTCTTCCTGCCCTATATCCTGCCGGTCTCGGTGGTCATCCTGATCTGGCAGTGGGTGCTCGACACGCAGTTCGGCATCGCGCAGCCGATCATCAGCTATTTCACCGGCAAGCCGGTGGCCGTGTTCCGCGACCGCTACTGGGCGATGCCCATGGTCGCCTTCATCACCATCTGGTGGACCAACGGCTTCAACCTCTTGCTGTTCATCGCGGGCCTGCGCAACATCTCGCAGGACTACTACGACGCCGCCGCGCTCGACGGCGCCGGCCGCTTCAAGCAGTTCGTCTATATCACGCTGCCGCTGATCTGGCCGGTCACGGCGCTGGTGCTGACCATCCAGCTCATCCTGCAGCTGAAGATCTTCGACCAGGTCTATCTGTTGACGCAGGGCGGCCCGGCCAATGCCACCTATGTCATGGTGCAGTACATCTACAAGCAGGCCTTCCAGCTCAACAAGGGCGGCTATGCCGCGACGGTGTCGCTGGCGCTGTTCGCGCTGATCGTCGTCCTGTCCGTGCTGCAATATCAGGTGCTGCGCTCGCGAGGCCAGAAATGATCAGGCGTCTCAACATCGCCGGCGGACTGATCTCCGTCTTCACCGTGCTCTGCGCCGTCGTCTGGGCCTTCCCGCTCTACTGGGCCGCCGTCACGACGCTGAAGCCCGAGGACGAGGTGGTGCAGTCCGGCTTCGGGCTGATCCCGCGGATCTGGACCATCGCCGGCTATGCCTTCGTGCTGCTCAACACGAACATCGCCCGCTGGTACATGAACTCGATCATCACCTCCGTCTCGGTGACGGTGCTGGTGCTCATCCTCAGCGCGAGCTGCGGCTATGCGATCTCGCAGCTCCGATTCACCGGCCGCACGGTGCTGTGGCTGGCCATCCTCGCCAGCTTCATGGTGCCGACGCAGACGCTGATCGTCACGCATTTCGTGCTGATGAACGATTTCGGCCTCATCAACACCCTGGCCGGCGTCGTGCTGCCGCAGCTGATCGTCCCGGTCACCATCATCGTCTACAAGCAGTTCTTCGACTCGATCCCGAAGGACTACCGCGAGGTGGCGCTCATCGACGGGGCGAAGGAATACCAGATCTTCTGGCATGTCTTCATCCGCATGAACTGGGGCATCACGACCGCGCTGGCGATCATCACCTTCATCGGCGCCTGGAACAACTTCATGTGGCCGTTCATCGCGGTGACGCAGCAGGCCAAGATGAACGTGACGGTCGGCATCACCCAGGTCGACGATGCCTTCGGCCTCGCCTATGCCCGCAATCTCTCCGGCGCGGTGCTCGCCGCGCTGCCTGTCGCGCTCGCCTATCTCATCTTCCAGCGCCGCGTGACGCAGGCGATCATGCTGTCGGCCGGCATCAAGGGATAGGCCCCATCCTGCGGATCCGGCCGCCATCGCCGGGTCCGCCTTCGCATCACCCGCCAGAGGTCCGCCATGCTGAAAGCCCGCCTCGTCGTCGACCGCGACTTCGTTCTCTCCGACATCGACCGCCGCGTCTTCGGCGCCTTCGTCGAGCATATGGGCCGCTGCGTCTATGGCGGCATCTACGAACCGGGCCATCCGACCGCCGACGAGCAGGGCTTCCGCGGCGACGTGCTGGAGCTGACGCGCGAGCTCGGCGCGACGATCATCCGCTATCCGGGCGGCAATTTCCTCTCCGGCTACAACTGGGAGGACGGCGTCGGTCCGCGCGAGGAGCGGCCGGTGCGCCGCGACCTCGCCTGGTTCTCGACCGAGACCAACCAGTTCGGCACCAACGAATTCATGGACTGGTCGAAGAAGGCCGGCATCGAGCCGATGTTCGGCGTCAATCTCGGCACCAAGGGCCCCGACGAGGCGCGCCGCTTCCTCGAATATTGCAACCATTCCGGCGGCTCGGAACTGTCCGACCTTCGCCGCGAGCATGGCTACGAGAAGCCGCACGACATCAAGTTCTGGTGCCTCGGCAACGAGATGGACGGTCCCTGGCAGATCTGCCACAAGACCGCCGAGGAATATGGCCGCGTCGCGCTCGAGACCGCAAAGGTGATGCGCTGGGTCGATCCGACCATCCAGCTCGCGGCCTGCGGCTCCTCGCATCGCAACATGCCGACTTACGGCTCCTGGGAATATGAAGTCCTCGATCATTGCTATGACGAGGTCGACTTCATCTCGCTGCACACCTATTTCAACAACAATGCCGACTCGGCGTCGGAATATTTCGGCGTCATCGAGCTGCTCGACGCCTTCATCAAGGAAGTCGCTGCGATCTGCGACGCGGTCGGCGCCAAGCGCCGCTCCTACAAGAAGATCATGCTGTCGCTCGACGAGTGGAACGTCTGGTACAAGACCCACAAGATCGAGCATATGAGGAAGCCCGGCTGGCCCGAGGCGCCGCCGCTGATCGAGGAAGTCTACAATGCCGAGGACGCGCTGATCGTCGGCGGCGCCCTCATCGCCATCCTCAACAATGCTGACCGCGTGAAGACCGCTTGCCTCGCGCAGCTCGTCAACGTCATCGGCCCGATCATGACCGAGACCGGCGGCGCCGCCTGGCGGCAGACGATCTTCCATCCCTTCGCGCTGGCCTCGAAATACGGCCATGGCCGCGTGCTGCGCACGGTGTCGGATTCGCCGAGCTATTCGGCCAAGACCTTCCCGGAGATCCCCTATCTCTATGCGACGGTGATCGACAATCCGGCCGACGGCACGACGACGGTCATCGCGCTCAACCGCAGCCTCTCGGATAATCTCGAGGTCGACATCGAGCTGCGCGGTCTCGGCGCCGAGCGCAGCCTCGTCGCCGCGACCGAGATCCATCATGCCAACCTCAAGGCGGTCAACACAAAGGACGCGCCGAACACGGTCGCGCCGAAGACCAATGCCGATGTCGCGATCGAGGGCGAGACCGTCCGCGTCAAGCTGAAGCCCGCCTCGTTCAACGTCATCGTGACCAAGGCGGCGCAGCCGAACTGACTGCACGGCGCAGCCGAACGAACATCGCGGCCCCGCCTCGCGGGCGGGGCGCGGATTTTTGATCGGCGGGCGGATCGGCGCCGTTGCGGCTCCGCGGCGGCGCCCCTATGAGAAGGTCATGCCGCTCGTCGACCTCGCCAATCCGACCCGCTTCATCGCGCTCGCCGACCGCGTGCTGCCGATCCTCTGGGTCGTGGCGGTGCTGGTCTTGGGCGTCGGCCTTTATCTCGGCCTCTTCGTCGCGCCGCCGGATTACCAGCAGGGCGAGACGGTGCGCATCATGTTCATCCATGTGCCCGCCGCCTGGCTGTCGATGTTCGGCTACGGACTGATGGCCGCCTCGGCGCTCGGAACGCTGGTCTGGCGCCATCCCCTCGCCGATGTCGCCGCGCGCGCGATCGCGCCGATAGGCGCCGCCTTCACGCTGATCGCCCTCGTCACCGGCTCGCTCTGGGGCAAGCCGATGTGGGGCACCTGGTGGGAATGGGATGCGCGGCTGACCTCGGTGCTGGTGCTCTTCCTCATGTATTTGGGCCTCATCGCGCTCTGGAACGCCATCGACGATCCGAACAAGGCCGGCCGCGTCGCCGCCGTGCTGATCCTGGTCGGCTCCGTGAACATCCCGATCATCAAGTTCTCGGTCGATTGGTGGAACACGCTGCATCAGGGCGCGAGCGTCTTCCGCATGGGCGGCTCGACCATCGATGCCAGCATGCTCTACCCGCTCTTGATCTCGGCCGTCGGCGCGACGCTCGTCTTCCTCGCGCTCGTGCTCATGGCGATGAAGAACGAGATCCTGCGCCGCCGCATCCGCGCGCTCCGCCTCGTCGCCGCCAGCCAGCCGGTCGGGGCGGCCTGACCATGCTGGGCGATCATGCCGGCTTCATCCTCGCCGCCTATGGAATTTCGGCGCTGATCGTCGTCGCGCTCGTCGTCTGGGTGGTGGTGGACGGCCGCACGCAGCGCCGCCGCCTCGCCGATCTCGAGGCGCGCGGCATCCGCCGCCGTTCGCGCCGGAATGATGGCAAGGCCGGGGAGGGCCGTGCATGAGTTCCGATCCGAAGCCGCCGCGCCGGCTCGGCCGCCGCATCGCTATCATCGCGCCGCTCGTCGTGTTCGCCGCGCTCGCGGTGCTCTTCCTCGTCCGCCTCGAACAGGGCGGCGACCCCTCGCTGGTGCCCTCGGTGCTGATCGGCAAGGAAGCGCCGGCGACCGCGCTGCCGCCGGTGGAGGGCCTCGACGTTCCGGGCCTCGCCAGCGCCGACCTCTCGACCGGCAAGCCGATGCTCGTCAATGTCTGGGCCTCGTGGTGCGCGCCCTGCCGCGAGGAGCATCCGGTGCTGGAGAAGCTGGCGACCGATCCGCGCCTCACCGTCGTCGGCATCAACTACAAGGACAAGCCGGACAACGCCCGGGCCTTTCTCGGTCAGTTCGGCAATCCCTATGCCCGCATTGGCGCCGACCAGAATGGCCGCACGGCGATCGACTGGGGCGTCTATGGCGTGCCGGAGAGCTTCCTCGTCGACGGCAAGGGCGTGATCCGCTTCAAGTTCATCGGCCCGCTCACCGAAGAGGCCGTCGCGGCGCAGCTCGTCCCCGAGCTCGAGAAGATCGCGAAGGGCGGATAGCGCCGGCAGGCCTCACAGCGCGGCGATGATCGTCCACCAGGCCCAGGCCGTCACCATCGAGAGCGGGACGCCGATGCCGATCAGGAGCGCGCCGAGATCGGGCTCGAGATCGTGGTCGAGCGCGATGATGCTGGCGCCGAGCATCGGCGGCATTGCCATTTCCAGCATCGCGACCTTGGCGACCGGATCGCCGGCCTGTCCCAAAAGCAGATAGAGCCCGACGAGCAGCAGCGGCGCCAGGATGAGCCGATGCGCGAGGCCGAGCGCAATCGGCGCCGCGTGGCCTTTCAGCCGGTCGAAGCGCAGCGCGCAGCCGACGGCGGCAAGCGCGATCGGCGTCAGCGTGCCGGCCAGCGCATCGAGCAGTGCGGTCAGCCAGAGCGGGCGGTCGAGATCGTTGATGACGAGCGCCACCACGATGGCGATGAAAGGCGGGAAGGTGACGATCCGCCGTCCCACTTCGCGCCAGTCGAGCTTTCCTGAGCTCGCGACGGCGGCGATGGCGAGGCCGAGCGTCGAGAGCGCCAGATAGGAGCCGAAGAGGTCGATGACGATGCCGAGGCCGAGCCATTGCTGCCCGGCGAAGGCGGCGATCATCGGCAGGCCGACAAAGGAGGTGTTGCCCCAGCCGGCGCCGAGCAGCAGCGCGCCGGTGCGTTGGCGCGACCAGCCGAGCGCGCGGCAGACGGGAACGAGGATCGCGATCGCCGCCAGCGCGCCGAGCCAGGGCGTCGCGGCGGCGAACCACCAGCCGCCATCGATCGCCAGATGGTCGAGGCTCTTCAGCGCCGCGGCCGGCAGCGCGACATTGATCACCCAGCCGCCGAGCACCTTGGTCGCGTTTTCCGGCAGCCGCCCCGATCGGCGCAGCACGATGCCGATCACCAGGCAGGCGACGATCAGAAGCACTTCCTGCATGGCGCCCCCTAGCCTGCCGTCCAAGAGCGTGGCGACGGCTCAGTCGCGTCCCGCCGCGCCGTCCTTGGTCCCGTCCGGAACGGTCGTGCGCTGGATCAGCGGCAGCTGCGAGAGCGTGAAGAGGAAGGTGAGCGGCATGATGCCGAACACCTTGAACTTGACCCAGAGATCGGTGGCGGCCGTCGGATCGGCGATGAAATGGCCGGCGCCGCGCCAGATCACCTCGTTGAGGATCGCCAGCGCCAGGAAGAAGAGGCCCCAGCGGAAGGTCAGCGTGCGCCAGCCCTCGTCGGTGAGGTGAAACACCGAATCGAACACATAGCCGAGCAGCGGCTTGCCGAAGGCGAGGCCGCCGAGCAGCGTCAGGCCGAACAGCGCGTTGACGATGGTCGGCTTCATCTTGATGAAGGTGTCGTCGTGCAGCCAGAGCGTCAGGCCGCCGAACACGACCACGATGACGCCGGTGACGACGGGCATGATGGGCAGGCGGCGGGTCAGCGCATAGGAGATGGCGAGCGCCAGCAGCGTCGCCACCATGAAGGCGCCGGTCGCCATGTAGATGCCGCTGCGCCCGTTCATCACGAAGAAGACGCCGAGCGGACCGAGCTCGAGCGCGAGCTTCAGCACCGGGTTCAGGTCCTTGTGCTTCGGGTCGTTGGGCGCGCGTTCAAAGAGGCTCGGCATCGATCGTTCTTTCCGGACGCTGGAGGCGGCGCTCAGCCGGCAAGGCCGGCGATGGCGCGGGCGAAATCCTCGGCCTCGAAGGGTTCGAGATCGTCGACGCCCTCGCCGACGCCGATGAAATGGATGGGCAGGCGGTATTTCTCGGCGATGGCGACGAGGATACCGCCGCGCGCCGTGCCGTCCAGCTTGGTCATCACGAGGCCGGTGACGCCGGCCGTGCGGCCGAAGATCTCGACCTGGCTGAGCGCGTTCTGGCCCGTGGTCGCATCGAGCGTCATCAGCACGGTATGGGGCGCGGCCGGGTCCTGCTTCTTGATGACGCGAATGATCTTTTCGAGCTCGGCCATCAGCTCGGCCCGGTTCTGCAGCCGACCGGCGGTGTCGATGATGAGCACCTCGGTGCCGGCCGCCTCGGCCTCCTTCAGGGCATCGAAAGCGAGGCCGGCCGCGTCGGCGCCGATTGCCCGGGAGATGACCTTGGCGCCGGTGCGCTCGCCCCAGATCTTCAATTGCTCGACGGCGGCGGCGCGGAAGGTGTCGCCGGCGGCCAGCATGACCGAGCGGCCCTCGGCGCGGAGCTTCGCCGAGAGCTTGCCGATCGTCGTCGTCTTGCCGGTGCCGTTGACGCCGACGACGAGGATGACATGCGGCTTCAGGGCTGGGTCGAGCACCAGCGGCTTCGCCACCGGGGTCAGGATCTTGGCGACCTCCTCGGCAAGGATCGCCTTGACCTCGCTGCCCTCGATCTCCTTGTCGAAGCGGCCCTTGGCGATCGCGGCGGTGATCGCCGTTGCCGCCGGCAGGCCGAGATCGGCCTGGATCAGCACGTCCTCGAATTCCTCCAGCGTCTCGGCATCGAGCTTGCGCTTGGTGAAGACCGAGGCGATGCCCTGCGAGATCGCGTTGGAGGAGCGCGAGAGGCCGGCCTTCAGGCGCTGGAACCAGGAGACGCGCGGCGGCTCCGGCGCTGCGGCCGGTTCGGGCGGCGCGGGCCGAGCGAAGAGCGAGGGGCGCGGCGGCTCGATCGCGGCCGGCGGTTCCTCGGCCGTCTCGGTCGGCGGCGGCGACTCCTCGGCCGGGCGTGCGGCCCGATCCTTCTTGAAGACAAAGGCCGGCATGTCGGGAACGCCGGCGGCTTCCGCCGAAATCGCGGGATCAACGGGCTCGGCCGTCTCCGTCGCGGCGGCCTCGGGTTCGGCGGTCTCGGGTTCGGCGGTTGCGGGTGCCGGCAGTTCGGCTTGCGCCTGTTCGGCCGTCGTCACGCCGGACGAGGGCTCTTCGGCGGCGATCGGCGTGAACGAGCGGATGGGCGGCAGCGCTTCGTCTTCGGCCGGCTGCGGCTCGGCGAGGGCGCCGCCGCGGCCGAAGATGCGCTGGAAGAAGCCCTTCTTCTCCTCGGTCATGGTTCAGGCGGCTCCTGCGATCGGCGTGGCGAGCAGCCGGCTTTCGGCGCGCCCGGTGATGCGGACATCGACGATCGAGCCCGGCGCCGGGCCGTCGATCGCGACATCGGTGAAATGCTCCGTCCGGCCGCGACCGCCGCGCTCGACGAGCACGCGCCTCCTGTGGCCGATCTCGCCATCGAGGAAGGCGTCGAGCCGCCGGCGGCCGAGCGCGCGCAGCGCCGCCGCCCGTGCCTTGACGGTGTCGTGCGGCAGCTGCGGCATGCGCGCCGCCGGCGTTCCCGGCCGGGCCGAGAACGGAAAGACATGGAGATGGGTCAGCCCGCAGTCATCGACCAGTGCGAGGCTGTTCTCGAACATCGCCTCCGTCTCGGTCGGGAAGCCGGCGATGAGATCGGCGCCGAACACCGCGTCGGGGCGCAGCGCGCGGACCTCGGCGCAGAAGCGGATCGCGTCGTCGCGAAGATGCCGCCGCTTCATGCGCTTCAGGATCATGTCGTCCCCGGCCTGCAGCGAGAGATGGAAATGCGGCATCAGCCGTTCCTCGCCGGCGATCGCCGCCATCAGCGCCGCGTCGACCTCGATCGTATCGAGCGAGGACAGACGAAGCCGCGGCAGGTCAGGCACCAGCTTCAGGATCGTCGCCACCAGTTTCCCCAGCGTCGGTCGTCCCGGCAGGTCGGCGCCATAGGCGGTCAGGTCGACCCCGGTCAGCACGACTTCGCCGAAGCCGCGCGCGACGAGGCCGCGGATCGTCTCGACCACGCCGCCCATCGGCACCGAGCGCGACGGCCCGCGGCCATAGGGGATGATGCAGAAGGTGCAGCGATGGTCGCAGCCGTTCTGCACGGCGACGAAGGCGCGGGTATGGCCCTCGATGCCGGTCACCGCCTCGCCGGCGGCCGGTCCCGCCGCGCCGGCATCGGCGACGCGAACGCGTTCGCCGCCGCGCCAGGCTTCCGGGGCGAGCTTCTCGGCATTGCCGAGCACGAGATCGACCTCTTCCATCGCCGCGAAGGCTTCGGGATCGGTCTGCACCGCGCAGCCGGAAACGACGATCCGCGCGCCGGGGCGCTCGCGCCGCGCCTTGCGGATCGCCTGCCGCGCCTGCCGCACCGCTTCCCCCGTCACCGCGCAGGTGTTGATGAGCACCGCGTCCTCGAAGCCGGCCGCGCGGGCATTGGCGCGCATCACCTCGCTCTCGAGGAGGTTCAGCCGGCAGCCGAAGGAGAGGGTGTCGAGGCTCATGCGTCAGAAGGCGTCGCGGGCTTTCGTGGCGGTTCGCCCTCTATGCCGGAAGGCGCCGCCAAAGGCCACCCTCATGCGGCCGCGCCGAGCCGCTCCAGCGCCAGCGCGTCGTTGTCGTCGAAGCCGAGCAGGCCTTCATGCTCGAATGCGGCGGCGCCCGTCATCAGGATATGGTCGTCGGTGCGCCAGTCGATGCGGAGCGTGCCGCCCGGCAGCGTGACGTCGACGGTGCGCCCTGTCCGGCCGGTGCGGGCGGCCGCGACCGCCGCTGCGCAGGCCGCCGATCCGCAGGCGCGCGTCAGCCCAGCACCGCGCTCCCAGACGGCGAGCGTCAGCGACGAGCGCGAGGTCACATGGGCCAGCGAGATATTGGCTCGCTCCGGAAAGATCGGATGGTTCTCCAGCATCGGTCCGATGCGGCCGAGATCATAGGCCGCGACATCCTTGACCCAGAAGATCGCGTGGGGATTGCCGACATTGACCGCCGAGGGCGAATGCAGGATCGGCGCATCGATCGGCCCGATCTGCAGTTCGATGGCGCGGGTATCGGCGAATTCCTCGGCGAGCGGAATCTCGCGCCAGCCGAAACGGGGCGTGCCCATGTCGACGGTGATGCGGTCGGCGTCCTCGACTTCGGCGGTGAGCAGCCCGGCCGAGGTCTCGAGCAGGAAGCTCTTTCGCCCCGTTTCCCGCGCCAGCACCAGGGCGACGCAGCGGGTGCCGTTGCCGCAGGCGCCCGAGAGCGAGCCGTCGGTGTTGAAGATGCGCATGAAGGCGTCTGTGCCCGGGGTCCGCGGCGGCTCGAGCGCCATCAGCTGGTCGAAGGCGGTCGCGCCATCGGCCGCGACCGCGCGTGCCTTCTCCGCGTCGAGACGCCAGGGGGCCGAGCGGAAATCGACGACGGTGATCTCGTTGCCGATGCCGTTCATCTTGGCGAAGGGCACGGGGCTGGCGGGGGATGCGGGCATGTCGGGACCGGATGGGCGGCTCCGGCGCCGCCGCGATGTTGAATTCTGTATCTATATGGCGAAAAACGTCGACAAATGCGAGGCCCGGACAACGGCGCGACAAAGCCCGACGCCTGCCGCTTGCGGGCCGGGGCAGAGCCTGCTCTTCTCGCGTGAAACGTTACAACCCGCCGCGTCGCGGCGGCCGGAGGGAGCCGGCCAACAGGCGATCACCCATCCCGGGGCCGCCCCCGCCCTCTCCGATCGCCGCCCATTGGACTTTGACATGACGCTCGATATCGCGACCCGCGTCTACAATCACGGCTTCCGCATCGACCCGATCGTGCGGACGCTGCTCGATACCGATTTCTACAAGTTCCTGATGTTGCAGATGATCCGGCACACTTCGCCCGACGTCCACGCGACCTTCGGGCTGATCAACCGGACGAAATCGGTGCGCCTCGCCGACGTCATCGACGAGCGCGAACTGCGCGATCAGCTCGACCATGCCCGCACCCTGCGCTTCCAGAAGAACGAGCTGATCTGGCTGGCCGGCAACACGTTCTACGGCGTGAAGCAGATCTTCAAGCCGGACTTCCTCGAATGGCTCGAGGATTTCCAGCTGCCCGAATATGACCTGCACCGCACCGCCGACGGGCAGTACGAACTCCTCTTCGAGGGACCCTGGTCGCACACGACGCTCTGGGAAGTGCCTGCGCTGGCAATCGTTTGCGAGCTGCGTGCCCGCGCGGCGATGAAGGGCATGAGCCGCTTCGAGCTCGACGTTCTCTATGCCAAAGCCAAGGCCAAGCTCTGGGGAAAGATCGAGCGGCTGCGGATTCTGGGCCGCGAAGGACCGCTCAAGGTCGCCGATTTCGGCACCCGCCGCCGCCATGGTTTCCTGTGGCAGAAATGGTGCGTCGAGGCATTGCAGGAAGGTCTCGGCGAGAATTTCGTCGGCACCTCCAATGTCAAGATGGCGATGGATGCCGGCCTCGAAGCGATTGGCACCAATGCGCATGAATTGCCGATGGTCTACGCCGCCCTTGCCCGCAACGACGAAGAACTGCATGCCGCGCCTTACAAGGTCCTGAAGGACTGGGCCAAGATGTATGACGGCAATCTGCTCGTCATCCTTCCCGATACTTATGGCACGACCAATTTCCTGCGCGATGCGCCGGACTGGATCCTCGACTGGAAGGGCATCCGACCGGATTCGAAGCCGCCCATCGAAGGCGCCGAAGAAGCCATCGCCTGGTGGACGGCGCATGGCCGCGATCCCCGCGACAAGCTGATCGTCCTTTCCGACGGCATGGATATCGACACGATCGAGGAGGCCTCCCGCGCCCTCCGCGGCCGGGTCAACCTCTCGATCGGCTGGGGCACCAATGTGACCAACGACTTCCGCGACTGCGCCCCAGATGGCAAGGACGACCGGCTCGAGTCGATCTCGCTGGTCTGCAAGGTCGTGGAAGCCAATGGCAGGCCGGCGGTGAAGCTCTCGGACAATGCCAACAAGGCGACCGGCCCCGCTGATGAAGTCGAGCGCTATCGCCGTGTCTTCGGCCATGACGCAAAGGCCAGGCAGCCGGTGCTGGTCTAGCGTCGAAGCTTCGGCTATACTTTCATCCGTCGTTCAACCCGGACAGTGGGAGGCTCCTGTGATCCATCCGAATCCACACCTGACCTATGGCCCTGTCCCGGCCCTGCAGACGCGTTTGCAGGGCTGATCAGGGAACGGACCCCACGGTCTTCCTCCGGTCGGCTCACCCCGAAAGCCTCGGCCATGCGCGCCTTGCCGCGCCAAAGGCCGTTCCGGACGAAGACGATCCCATGTCCCTTGTCACCCTCCGCGCGCTCGGCCTGACGCTTGGCGCCCCTCTGTTCACCGGCCTCGACCTTTCCATCCAGAAGGGCGACCGCATCGGTCTCGTCGCCGCGAATGGACGCGGAAAATCCTCGCTGCTGCGGGCACTTGCCGGCCTGCTCGAGCCGGCCGATGGCGCGATCACAACGGCCCGCGGCGCGCGCATCGCCATGATGCAGCAGGATCCGACGCAGGAGCAGCAGGCGATGCCACTCCGCGCCATCCTCGCCGATGCTCTGCCTCCCGAAACGCGCGAATGGGAGGCGTGGCGCATCGATGTCGCGCTCGATGTCCTTGGCGTTCCTGCCGATCTCCGCGAGCGTCCCCTCGCCGCGCTCAGCGGCGGCTGGCAACGCATGGCCATGCTCGCCGCCGCGACGCTGGCCGAACCCGACCTCCTGCTTCTCGACGAGCCGACCAATCATCTCGATCTCGCGCGCATCGGCACGCTGGAGCGCTTCATTTCCGGCCTGCCGCGCGAGACGGCTATCCTCGTCGCGAGCCATGACCGCGCCTTCCTCGACAGCGTCACCAACCGCACGCTGTTCCTGCGCTCGACCGGCTCGGCGGTCTACGCAGCGTCCTATGGTGCCGCGAGGGCGAGCCTCGATACCGCCGACGAGGCGGCGGCGCGGCGCTACGAGACCGATCTCAAACAGGCGGCTAAGCTGCGCCGCCAGGCCGCGAAGCTGCACAATCTCGGCGTCAATTCAGGTTCCGACCTGCTGACCGTCAAGACCAAGCAGTTGAGAGAACGGGCGGAACGGATCGAAGGGGCCGCGAAGCCGCCGCATCTCGAAGAATCGGCCGGCCGCATCCGGCTCGACGAGCGCGGCAGCGAGGCCAAGGTGCTGCTCGCCTTCGAGGATCTCGTGGTTGTAACCCCGGACGGGCGGCGACTGTTCTCGACCGGAAACCGCTGGATCCGGCCGGGCGAGCGCATCGTGCTGCTCGCGCCGAACGGCGCCGGCAAGTCGCGTTTCCTCAATGGGGTGATCCGCACGCTGCGCGGCGAGATGGTGACAGGCATAAAAGCCAATCCGTCGCTCGTCGCGGGCGTCGTCGACCAGCAACTGAGCCATCTCGCCGCCGACGAAACGCTGCAGGGTGCGATCGTCTCGCGTTTCCCCGTCGGCGATCAGCGGGCACGAGCCCTGCTCGCCGGCGCCGGCTTTGCGGTCGAGCGTCACGGCGACCGTGTCGCGGTGCTTTCGGGCGGCCAGCGGGCACGGCTGGCGATGCTGGTCCTCAGGCTCGAGAAGCCGGCCTTCCATGTGCTGGACGAGCCGACCAACCATCTCGACATCGAGGGGCAGGAAATGCTGGAGGCCGAGCTGACGCGTGGCGAGGCGGCGGCGTTGATCGTCTCGCATGACCGCCGCTTCGTGGAGACGGTCGGCAACCGCTTCTGGCAAGTCGTCCGCGGCCGCCTCGTCGACTGCGACGATCCGGAAGCCTATTTCGCCGCGGCGATGGCCGCCGACGGGTGAGCTCAGGCGGTCGCGAGATGCGGGCTGGTGAAGCCGAGGCGGACGAGGCCGCGGCGCACCCGCTCGTCACTCATCACGAGGTCCCAGATGAGGCTGGTGCGGTGGTTCTCGATCATCACGACGATCGGCCCCTGGTCGATCGCAAGATGGGTCTTCGCCGCCCAGCCGACCGTCTCGTTGAAAGCGTCGACGAAGCCGAGCTCGCCATAGATTCGATCGCCGAGATCGTCGTGGAAATGATGGAGCGCCGGCATCACGAGGTCAGGCGCATAGGGCAGGCTGGCAATCGCCGCGGTCGGCGCGATCACGCCGAGATCGTTGTCGGGCGCGTGGGCCGAATAGCCCTCGTGATTGTCGCTCGCGGTCAGGCCCCAGCAATCCGGCCCATAGCCGGCGTAACCCTTGGGGTTGCGGACGCAATAGGCCCGGTTGATCCGCACATGCGCCTCGTTCTGCGCGAAATAGTCGGCATAGGGGTCGCGAAGCCCGCGCGGGTCGAGACCGAGGAAGGAATAGTGGGCGAAGAACAGCGGCCCGCCGCCATCCGGTCCGAGCGGCAGCAGGATATGTTCGTTCACCGCATGCTGTCGGCCGTTCAGGAAGGTGCGGCTCTGGGTGTAGCCGTTGTGATAGACGGCCGGCGCGATCGGATCGCGCGCTGAGCCCGCGGCCAGAACCAGCGCGATGAGGCACTCGTTCCAGCCGAGGATTTCGTGGTTCATGGCGAAGCCGTGATTGGGGCTCCAGTGCCAGTAATAGGCCTCGCGGCCCTCGCGGGTGAACCAGTTCCACTCGACCGTGTCGAAGAGGCCGTCGATGCGGCCGCGCAGCCAGGGTTCGCTGTTGTCACCGCTATCGAAAAACGCGCGTGCCGCGATCAATCCCTGCATCAGAAGCGCCGTCTCGACGATATCGGCGCCGTCGTCCTTGCGGCCGAAGCGGATGGCGCGGCCCTCGGGCGTCAGGAAATGCGGGAAGGCGCCATGGAAACTGTCGGCCCGCTCGAGGAAGCGCAGCATGCGGTGCAACCTCTCGACCGCCTCGGCGCGGGTGATCCAGCCGCGCGTGACAGCGGTGACGATCGCCATGGCGCCCATGCCGGAGCCGCCGCTGACCAGCCAGCCGTCATTGCCGCCGAAGCGGTCGCGCGCCATGCCCGAGCCGGGATCGGCGAAATCCCAGAAATAGTGGAAGGTCCGTCGCTGGACATCGTCGAGGAGTGCCTCGTCGGAAAGCCGGCCCGCTACTCTCACCCGCCGCACGCTCACGCCGGAACCTCCTTGTCCGTCTCGACCGGCGGCAGCGCCACCAGGTCGGCCGTCCGCTTGTAGAAATCGCTCGTCGAAGCGCGTCCGGCGACCGTCACGAGGGCCGCCTGCTTCAGTTCGTCGTCGAGGATCGAGCGGAAAATCCGCCGCTGCCGTTCGTCGAGCGTATCGATCGATTGCTCGGTGAAGATCCAGTCGGGCTTCAGCAGCAGGAGCCGCGCGAAGGTCAGCCGGGCCTCGTCGTCATAGGAGAGTTCGCGCGACCAGCGCGAGCGCCGGTCGAGCGAGGCGGCGAGGCGGGTCAGGTCGACCCGCGCCAGCGCCGCGTTGAGCTGCTCGTCGCTGAAATCGGAAGGCGAGGCCGGATAGGTGATCGCGGCGCGCAGTGTGCCGTCGGGCATATAGGGTCGCTCGGGCAAGAACATGGTCCGCGCGCCGGCCGGGAGGCTGATCCTGCCGGAGCCGAACGGCCAGAGGCCGGCCAGAGCCGAGAAGAAGGCGCCGCGCCCGCGGCCGGTCCCGTCGATGATCTGCAGCCGGTCGCCGGGCTTGACGTCCACCGTCTTCGGCTCCAGCTCGGCGCCGGTGTCGGTCCATGTGATGCGGACATTGTCGAGGGCGAGATGGTCGCCGTCATTCGCGTAGGCGATGTGCTCCCCGGTATGGCCGCGCGCCTCCAGCGAGGTCAGCGCCTCGCGGAAGGTCATCACGCGCGAGAGCGTCGCCCGCCAGTCGGCAATGGCGCTGAAATTGTCGACGAACCAGCGCAGCGAGCCCTGCACCTGGTTGAAGGCTCCCACCACCATCATGAGCTGGCCGAAGGTGAGCTGGCCGCCGAAATAGCCGGGCGCGGCGATGACGATCGGCGCCACGATGCCGACCCAGCCATAGCCGGCCGTCACCCAGGTGAGCCGCGCGATGGCGCCGACCAGCTGGCGCATGACGGCGAGCACCCGTTCCAGTTCCTCGCCGAGCCGATTCTTCTCGTCGGCCTCGCCGGCATTGAGGGCGATGCCGTTGGCGTTCTCGGAGACCTGCACCATGGCGAAGCGGAGATCCGCCTCGCGGGCATAGCGCTCGATGCCGATGCCGATCAACGGCCGGCCGACCTGCCAGGAGAGCCAGGAGCCCGTCGCGGCATAGATCAGCGCGCACCAGACCATGTAGCCCGGAATGACGACCGAGGTGCCGTTGAAGGAGAGCGCGATGCCGCTGGACAGCACCCAGAGCACGCCGATGAACGAGGCGAGCAGCAGCGAGGACTGGAAGAGGCCGATGCCGAGGCCGGCCGAAAGCTCGGCGAGATGGCGGGCGTCTTCGTGCACGCGCTGGTCGGGATTGACGCCGATCTCGCCGGCATTGCGGATCATGACGAGGCGGCGGGGCGCCAGCCATTGCTCGATCAGGTCGCGCGTCAGCCATTTGCGCGACTGCAGCTTGATCATCTGGTCGAGCCAGGTCTGCGCGACGTTGAGGGCGAGCAGCACGCCGGCGATGCCGCCGAACACCATCAGATAGGTGATGAAGGAGCGGATATTCTTCTGCTCGATCGCGTCATAGAACGGCTTGTTCCACGCGTTGAGCGCCACCTGCATCGCGTTGGTGGCGAGAATCACCGTGACGATGCCGACGGTGAGCAGGATGAAGGTGCTGCGCCCGGACGAACGCCAGAGGGCCAGGACGAAATCCGAGAACTGCCGGATGAGTTCGGCCGTCTCGCTCGGGCGCTCCTCGGCCGTGTCGTCGCCTGGTGCCTCGCGGCTTGGCTCGATTCGTTCCGTCATCGGTCCCCTCGGCCCGGCATGGGCGACAGAGAATAGCTAAGCTCACGGCAAAGTCCCGCTCAATCGCAGGCGTTCGCGGAGCGCTGCGTTTCGGCACTTGCCGCGCCGGCCCCGACCCTGCAACCGTTGGCGTGGCGAGAAGGCGGCGAAGGCGGTCTCAAATCGCCGTGAGCGCGAGACCGCGCGGCACGGCCGCCGCAGCAAGGGAGGAACGACGTGAGCGGATTCATTCTGGCGATCGACCAGGGCACCACATCGACGCGGGCGATCGTCTTCGACGGTGGCGGGCGCATCGTCGGCGTCGGCCAGCAGGAGTTCCGCCAGCACTTCCCGCGCTCCGGCTGGGTCGAGCATGACGGCGAGGAAATCTGGGATTCGGTCGTTCACACGATCCGCTTCGCGCTCTCCAATGCGAAGCTCTCCGCCACCGACATCGCCGGCATCGGCATCACCAACCAGCGCGAGACGGTGGTGATCTGGGACCGCGCGACGGGCAAGCCCATCCACAAGGTCATCGTCTGGCAGGACCGCCGCACCGCCGATCTCTGCGCCCGCCTCAAGGGAGAGGGCGCCGAGCCGATGGTCACGGCGAAGACCGGGCTGCTGCTCGATCCCTATTTCTCGGGAACAAAGATCGCCTGGCTGCTCGATCACGTGGAGGGTGCCCGCGCGAAGGCCGAGCGGGGCGAACTCGCCTTCGGCACCATCGACAGCTTCCTGCTCTGGCGGCTCACCGGCGGCGCCGTCCACGCCACCGACGCGACCAACGCCGCGCGGACGCTGCTCTTCGATATCGGGACCGGTGAATGGGACGACGAGTTGCTGCGTCTCTTCCGCGTGCCGCGCGCCCTCTTGCCGCGCGTCGAGGACTGCGCCTTCGCCTTCGGGACCACGGACCCCGCCCTGTTCGGCGCCGCGATCCCGATTGCCGGCATCGCGGGCGACCAGCATGCCGCGACGCTCGGCCAGGCCTGCTTCGCGCCCGGCATGATGAAATCGACCTATGGCACCGGCTGCTTCGCGCTGCTCAACACCGGCGCGGAGCGGGTGCCGTCGTCGAACCGGCTGCTCAGCACCATCGCCTACCGTCTCGACGGGCGCACGACCTATGCGCTGGAAGGCTCGATCTTCGTCGCGGGCTCGGCGGTGCAGTGGCTGCGCGACGGGCTGCATCTCATCGACCGCGCGGAGGCGTCCGGCCCGATGGCCGCCGAGGCGGACCCGCATCAGGACGTCTATCTCGTACCGGCCTTCACCGGACTCGGTGCGCCCTGGTGGGATGCCCATGCCCGCGGCGCGCTGTTCGGGCTCACCCGCGGCACCGGCCCGCGCGAGATCGTCAAGGCGGCGCTCGAGGCGGTCTGCTTCCAGACGCTGGACCTCCTCGATGCGATGAAGCGCGACTGGCAGGGCGCGGAGGACACGGTGCTGCGCGTCGATGGCGGCATGGTCGCCAGCGACTGGACCATGCAGCGCCTCGCCGACATTCTCGACGCGCCGGTCGACCGCCCGATCGTTCTGGAGACGACCGCCCTCGGCGCCGCATGGCTCGCCGGGCGGCAGACCGGCGTCTGGCCGGGCGAAGAGGGCTTCGCGGCCTCGTGGCGCCGCGAGCATCGCTTCGAGGCGGGCATGGAGAAGGACGAGCGGGCGCGGCGCATCGCCGGCTGGCGGGATGCCGTCCGGCGCACCCTCACGGCCTGACCGATTCGGCATTCGTAAAGGTTCCCCGGCTAGGAATGGGTCCGTCGGTCCAGGTGGAGATGCGGACACCATGCGGGAAGTCGAGTTCGAACGGGACGGCGCCGCCGTCCTCAAGGCGGCGAGGGGTGGGCCGGCCATCGCCGGCCGCGCCGCGGCGCTGTTCCGCCTGCGCGAGCGCGCGCGTCCGACCGCCATGGTGCCGTTGCCGCTCACCGATGCCGAGCGGCGCCACTATGCGAGCGCCGACTTTGCCTATGATGCGTCCGGCGTCGAGTGCTTCCGCGGCCTCAACCGCGCGGAATCGCTCGATTATATCGAATTGCAGCGTATTGGCCTCGACAATGACGATACGGCCTTCCTGAGGCTGATCCAGCTCGGCGATCGTCACGCTTCCGCCATGCGGATCGCCGAGGGTCGCTGATCGCAGCGACACGGCATGTGGAGGCTGGCCGGACCGCCGCACAGGCGATAGCCTCCCCCCACTGCCGGCGAACGCCGCGTCACACGGGGGAAATCGAATGTCGCCACTTCGCACTCTTCTGGCTCTCGCCCTTGCCGCGACCGCCCTTTCTCCGGTTGGTCTTGCGGCACCCGCCGCATGGGCGCAGGACGCTGCCCAGCCGGCGTCCGCCCAGCCCGCCACGCAGCCGGCGCCCTCTTGGCCGAAAAGCTATGATGTCGGCACCGACACCCTCCAGGTCTACCAGCCGCTGATCGAGAACTGGTCTGGCGACCAGGTGTCCGGCCGCGCGGCGATCGCGCTCGGGCCGAAGGACGGCACGCCGGTCTACGGCACCGCGCGCTTCTCGGCCCGGGTCGCCGTCGACAAGCCCTCGCGCCAGGCGCGGCTCGGGCCGATCAGCGTCGACCGCGTCGACGTGCCCTCCGACCCCTCGCAGGCGGGGCGCCTCAAGAGCGCCCTTCAGTCGCGCATTCCATCGGCCGGCATCACGGTCGCTCTCGACCAGCTGCAGACGAGCTATGCCGCGGCCAAGGAGCTCAGCGCCGAGCTCAACCAGCCGGTCGACAACACGCCGCCGGCGATCATCTTTACATCGACGCCGACGCTGCTCGTGCTGGTCTCCGGCGATCCGGTGCTGAAGCCCGTCGCCGGCGCGCCGGACTTCCAGCGCGTCATGAACAGCCGCGCGCTGATCCTCGTCGATCGCGACGGCGCCGCCTTCCTTGAAGCCACGGGCTACTGGTATCGCGCCGACCGCCTCGGCGGCAGCTTCGCCGAGATCGGCAGCGTGCCGTCCTCGGTCGTCGATGCGGCGAAGGCAGCGGAGCGCGAGGATGCGCCCGATGCCATGCTGCCGGAGGATGGCAAGCGCCCGGCCAGCCCGCCGGCGATCATGATCGCCACGACGCCGACCGAGCTAATCCAGACCAAGGGCACGGCCGAGCTGCAGCCGGTCGCCGGCACCAGCCTGCTCACCATGACCAATGCCGATCATGCCGTCTTCATGGATCCGAACGGCAACCAGTATTACGTCCTGATCTCCGGACGCTGGTTCAAGGCAGGCGATCTCAAGGGGCCCTGGGCCTTCGTGCCGCCGTCCAGCCTGCCCGCCGATTTCGCGAAGATCTCGCCGAACGATCCGAAGGCATCGGTGCTGGTCTCGGTGCCGGGAACGCCGCAGGCCAAGGAAGCCGCCATCGCCGCGACGATCCCGCAGACGGCGACCGTGAGCCGCTCGACGGCGCTCAATGTCGTCTATGACGGCGCGCCGCGCTTCGAGGCGATCAAGGGCACGCAGCTCTCCTATGCGGTCAACACCGCGACGCCGGTGATCGAACTCGATGCGGGCGCCTTCTATGCGGTCGCGAACGGCGTCTGGTTCACGGCGGCCTCGCCCTTCGGCCCGTGGCGCGTCGCCGACGTGGTGCCGGACGTCATCTACACGATCCCTGTCTCCTCGCCGGTCCACTACGTCACCTATGTCCATGTCTATGCCGCGACGGCGGACGCGGTCACCGTCGGCTATACGCCGGGCTATTTCGGCGTCGCGCTCAGCGACGGGCTGGTCGTCTATGGCACCGGCTACAGCTGCACGGGCTATGTCGGCACGATCTGGTATGGCTGCCCGGTGACCTATGGCTATGGCGCCGATTTCGCCCTCGACACGGCGGCGGGCTTTGCCTTCGGCTTCGCGACCGGCTGGGCGATCGGCGCCGCCTCGCCCTGGTGGGGCCCCTACTGGGGCGTCGGCCCGTGGGGCGGGGCCTGGACCCATGTCAACGTCAACGCCACCAACATCTATGGCCGCTGGGGCGGCTGGGCGACGGCCGACCATGCCTGGGGCTACAATCCCTGGACCGGCAACGCCTTCGCCGGCCGCTCGGCCTATGGCACGACCGGGTGGGGTACGGACTTCGCCAATCGCTCGGGCGCGGTCTACAATCCCTATACCGGCAACGGCGCGGCGGGCCGCCAGTCGGCAAGCTTCAATCCCTATACCGGCCGCGGCCATGCCAGCGAGACCGGCGTCAGCGTCGATGACGGCCATGTCGATGTCGACAGCCGCGGCGTCGCCGGCAATGTGAAGACCGGCAACGGCGTCGCCTGGAACAACGGCAACATCTACACCGACCATGATGGCAATGTGCACCAGTACAGCGACGACGGCGGCTGGCAGCAGCACACGTCGAACGGCTGGAGCGCCGATACCGACCGCGACACGATCAGCGATCTCGACAACCAGCGGAGCTTCCAGGATTTCGGACAGCAGCGCGTCGACGACTTCGCCTCGCGCGGCGGCTTCGACGGCGGCGATCGCTTCGGAGGCAGCTTCGGCGGCGACTTCGGGGGCGACCGGTTCGGCGGCGGTGATTTCGGCGGTGGCCGGTTCGGTGGCGGCTTTGGCGGCGGCGACTTCGGAGGGGGGCGTTTCGGCGGTGGCTTCCGCCGCTGAGCTCAGTCTGCGCGCAGCGGATAGCTGATGGCGTCGAGCCGCGTCTTCACGCGGCTCACCTCGGAGACCGTGCTCGCCAGCTTGTCGACCAGGCGTGCATGCAGCCGGGCGGCGACCTCGGGATATTCATCGAGCATGCGGCGCATCAGTGTGCGGTCGATCTCGACCACCTCGCTGTCGACCGCCGCCGTGGCCGTGGCCGGGCGGCGGTTGGCGATGAACAGCGCCGTCTCGCCGAGCAGCGCGCCAGGGCCGAAGCGGCCGAGCGGCGCCTCGGCGTCGACATTGTCGCCGAGCACGATCTCACCCGACATGACCACGAAGCCCGAGGCGGCCGGGGCGTCCTTGCGGAACAGCACGCGGCCGGCCGGCAGATCGAGGCGGATCGAGGAGAAGGCGAGCAGCCGAAGATGATCGCTCGACAGGTCGGAGAACAGCGGCACCTTGATCAGGAGCGAAATGTCTTCCGCGAGCGTCATCGTTCCATCCGCTTTGTCACGGGACCAGCTTGTAGCCGCCGGCCTCGGTGATCAGCAGCTCGGCCACGGAGGGCTCGCGCTCGATCTTCTGTCTCAGGCGATAGATATGCGTCTCGAGCGTGTGCGTCGTGACGCCTGAATTGTAGCCCCATACCTCGTGCAGCAGCACGTCGCGCCCGACGACCTTCTCACCGGCGCGATAGAGGAATTTGAGGATCGAGGTTTCCTTCTCGGTCAGGCGGATCTTCTGCCCGCGCTCGTCGAGGAGCAGCTTGGCGCTGGGGCGGAAGGTGTAGCGGCCGATCGTGAAGGTCGCGTCCTCGCTCTGCTCGAACTGCCGCAGCTGCGCGCGAAGGCGCGCCAGCAGGACGGCGAAGCGGAAGGGTTTCGTCACATAGTCGTTGGCGCCCGATTCGAGCCCGAGAATGGTGTCGGATTCCGAATCATGGCCCGTGAGCATGATGATCGGCGCCTTGAAGCCGCCCTTGCGCAGCAGCTTCACCGCCTCGCGGCCGTCCATGTCGGGGAGGCCGACATCCATGATCATCAGGTCGACAGGTTCGGCGCGGGCGCGCGATATACCTTTTGCCGCGGTTGGCTCTTCGAGGAGCTCGAACTCCTCGTAGAGCGACAATTGTTCTACGAGGCTCTCGCGCAGCAAATCGTCGTCGTCAACAACGAGGATTCGTCGTACAGCCATCCAATGCAGCCTTTTCGCTTTGCGGGAACCCCAGCCCGCTCACGTCCTGATCTTGAAGGAATGCGTCAAAACCGGATCGCGCGGATTGTGACCGCAACCGGCACCGCGCGCAAGCAAGCCCTCCCGCGCGCGCGGACGGGCGCCGCCGGGGGGCGCGGCGCCACGCTGACGCTGAATAGGCGTCCGGGCAGCGCTTCGCAAGGCGTCCTCATCATGAGCGGACGGGCGCTCCCCTGCGCCATCGGCCGTTCCGGCATCAGGAGCTCGAAACGCGAGGGCGACGGAGCGACGCCGGTCGGGCGGCTGGCGCCCGTCGCCGTCCTCTGGCGGCCGGATCGCGGCCCGCCGCCGGCGACGCGGCTGCCCCTCCACCCGATCGGCCCGCGCGACGGCTGGTGCGACGCCGGCTTCGACGCCAACTACAATCGGCCGGTTAGCCTTCCCTATGCCAGGAGCCACGAGGTCATGGCGCGCGCCGACGCGCTCTACGACATGGTGGTCGTGCTCGACTGGAACTATCGCCGCCGGCTGCAGGGGCGCGGCAGCGCGATCTTCCTGCATCTCGCGCGGCCCGGCTTCCGGCCCACCGAGGGCTGCATCGCCGTCACGCGGCCAACGATGCGCCTGCTGCTCGCGCGGCTCGGCCGGCGCGACGCGATCCGCGTCGGCGGCTCGTCTCCCCGAAGGAAGGCCTCATCATGAACGACAACGAATCCGCGCCCGGCATCGATGCGCGGACCTTCTGGCGCGTGCTCGGCCAGCGGGCGATGGGCATGACCATCGTCACTGCCCGCGACGAGGTCGGTCCGGCGGGCCTCGTTGCGCTGTCGGCCGCGCATGTCTCCGCCGATCCGGCGACGATGCTCGTTTCCATCGACCGCAAGACGGCGGCGCTCGCCACGGTCCTCGTAGCCCGGCATTTCGCGGTCAATTTCCTCCCGGCCAGCGATGCCGCGCTGGTCGACATCTTCGGCGGCAGGGCCGGCGTCACCGGCGCCGCGCGATTCGAAGGTCGTGACTGGGTGACGCTCGCGAGCGGCGCGCCGGTGCTCGCTACCGCGCTCGGCGCCTTCGACTGCGCCGTCGATCAGGTGATCGAGCAGGGCGAGGTCACGATCGTGATCGGTCGCGTTCTCGCCGCGACCGCCGGCGACGGCGAGCCGCTGGTCTTCTACCGCGGCAAGAGTTTTCGCGGGGTCGGCGAGCCGATCTAGATCATCCGGCTTCACCGGAACGATCTAGCTGTTCTTTTTGCGCATTTTCGTCACGCGAACCGGGGCCCACTTCGCACGAAAATGCCCTAGATCGCCTCGCCTCGCAGGAGACGCGGCGCCGTGCGGCCGGCGTCGGAGGCGGCGCCGATGAAATGGCGCTTCAGGGGCGGCAGCCGGTCGACGATGCCGAGCCCGACATCGCGGAGGATGCGGAGCGCCGGATTGTCGTTGGAGAAGAGGCGGTTCAGCCCGTCCGTGACCATGCCCATCTGGACGGTGTCGAAACGCCGCCAGCGCTCATAACGGTCCAGCGCGTCACCATCGCCGGGATCGAGCCCCAGCCGCGCCGCCTCGACAACGCTCTCCGCCAGCGCCGCCGCGTCCTTGAAGCCGAGATTGAGACCCTGGCCCGCGATGGGGTGGATCGCATGCGCGGCGTCGCCGCAGAGCGCGAAGCGTGGCCCGACGAAGCGGCGGGCGATCATGAGCCCGAGCGGAAAGGCGCGCGGCCGGTCGACGGCCTCGATCTTGCCGAGATGGTGGCCGAAGCGGCGCTCCAGCTCGATGGCGAAGGTGAACGAATCGGCGGCGATGAGCCGCTCGGCCGCCTCGGTGCGCTCCGTCCAGACCAGCGAGGAGCGGTTGCCCGGCAGCGGCAGAATCGCGAACGGGCCGGCGGGCAGGAAATGCTCCTCCGCTCGCCCATGATGCGGCCGCTCATGTGCGACCGTGACGACGATGCCGGACTGGCCATAGGTCCAGCCGACCGTCGGGATGCCGGCCAGCGCGCGGAGGCGTGACCTGGCGCCATCGGCGGCGACGAGCAGCCGCGCGGTGCGCCGCGATCCGTCCCCGAGCGTGACCGCGACATGCGAGGCGCTGGCCGAGAAGTCGCTGACGCCCGTGCCCTGGATGCGCGCGACGCCGGCCGCGTCGGCAGCCTTCGAGAGGGCGCCGACCAGCGCGCCGTTCGGCACCATATGGGCGAAGGGGCCGTCGCCTTCGCGGGCGAAGGTGAGGAAGACGGGGCGGACCGGATCGCGGGTGCGGCTGTCGGTGACGATCATCTCGCTGATCGGCTCGGCCGTCGGCGCGATCTCATCCCAGACGCCGAGCGCCGTCAGCATCTCGCGGGCGGCTGCCGCGATGGCCGAGGCGCGGCTGTCGCGGCCCGCGGCGTCGGCCGGGGCGGGGTCCGCCACCGCGACGGAGAGCTGCGGCGCGCCGCGCTTCAGCGCCAGCGCCAGCGACAGGCCGACATAACCGCCGCCCGCGACCAGGACGTCGAGGCTCTCGCCGGATTGGGCGCCGTCTTTCAGGCTCGGGTTCTGCATGGTTCTCACTCCGTCGCGGGCGGGCGGCTTGACAGCCGTCCCTCCGCCTTCCCAACTCCGGCCTGCCGCACGCCGCGGCGGGGAGCCAGACGCGTGACCGACGATCTCATCGGGATACTTGAACTCGAGGCTCTCGAAATCAACCGCTTCCGGGGTCGCAGCACCGATCCGGGCTGGCAGCGCGTGTTCGGCGGACAGGTCATCGGTCAGGCGCTCGTCGCCGCCTCGCGCACGGTCGATCCGGCGCGACGGGTCCATTCGCTGCACGCCTATTTCCTGCGCCCCGGCGATCCCGAGCAGTCGATCGTCTACGACGTGGAGCAGATCCGCGACGGCGGCAGCTTCTCGACCCGCCGCGTCCTCGGACGGCAGGATGGCGAGCCGATCTTCGCCATGTCCGCCTCGTTCCATGCCGAGGAGCCGGGCTTCGAGCATCAGGCCCCGATGCCCGACGTCCCGGCGCCCGAGGCGCTGCCCGACGAGGCGGCGCTGCTGGCCGCCATCGAGGAACGCGCACCGGCAGCGGCATTGCGCTTCTGGCGCAGCCCGCGTGCGATCGAGGTCAGGCCCGTCGATGCCGAAGCCTTTCTCGGCCGCACCGGCGCGCATCGCAGCCAGGCGAGCTGGATCCGCCCGCGCATGGCGATGCCGGAGGATGCGATCGTCGCGAGCGCGGTGCTCGCCTATGCCTCCGACCTGACGCTTCTCGACACGACGCTCATCGCCGCCGGCCGCTGGGTGTTCGACAAGGGGCTGATGGTGACCAGCCTCGACCACGCGATGTGGTTCCACCGGCCCACCCGCTTCGACGACTGGCTGCTCTATGTCTGTGACAGCCCCTTCGCCGGCGGCGCGCGCGGCTTCAATCGCGGCAGCCTCTATGACCGCTCTGGCCGCCTCGTCGCCTCCGTCGCCCAGGAAGGACTCGTCCGGCTCGCGCGACGGGCAGAAAAGTGACGCGATTGTGACGTCCTGACGCTTCGCGTGCAGTCAAATGCACACGAATTAGGCAAATCTCGCCCGGCGACTGTCGTGAGGGGCGTACCGCTTCGCCTTTCGCGACTCGAAAGGCTGCGGATTGCGCGATTTTTGGCCTCCGATCCCGCGCGGCTAAAGTTGGCACGGCATTTGATTCCAAGAGCCCGGCGCAATGGCGTCAATCGGGCGGCTTGCCGGTCGACCTATCGTTCGCCTCGGTCTCCCCCGGCCGCGGCAAGAGACGGGATCTGAGACATGAAAATCGTGATGGCGATCATCAAGCCATTCAAACTCGACGAGGTCCGCGACGCACTGACGGCGATCGGCGTGCAGGGACTGACCGTCACCGAGGTCAAGGGCTACGGCCGGCAGAAGGGCCATACCGAGATCTATCGCGGCACCGAATATGCCGTGAGCTTCCTGCCGAAGCTCAAGATCGAGGTCGCCGTGCCGTCCGAGACGGTCGAGAAGGTCGTGGACGCCATTTCCGGCGCCGCCAAGACCGGCCAGATCGGCGACGGCAAGATCTTCGTCTATTCGATCGACCAGGCGGTCCGCATCCGCACGGGCGAAACCGACACCGATGCGCTCTGAGCGCGCGGGTCAGGATCACGGGGCGGAGCGAACGATGACGAACGCAAGCCAGTTTCCAGCATCGAGCAGCGGGATGGGTCGACCCATCGCCGACGGGAAGGGTCGACCGGATGGGCGGTCCGACAGGAGAGGTCTGATGAATCTGCGTAGTGCCAAATACTCTCTTCTGGGGGCAGCCGCCGCGCTGTTCTCGCTGACGGCGTTCGCTTACGCCCAGGACGCCGCGGCCCCCGCGGCGGATGCAGCGGCCGCCGCGTCCACCGCCGTGGTCGACAAGGGCGACACGGCCTGGATGATGATCTCGACCGTGCTCGTCATGCTCATGATCGTGCCGGGCCTCGCGCTCTTCTATGGCGGCCTCGTGCGCGCCAAGAACATGCTGTCGGTGCTGATGCAGGTGCTGATGACCGCTTCGGTGGTCATGATCATCTGGGTGTTCTACGGCTATTCGCTCGCCTTCACCGACGGCTCGGGCATCATCGGCGGCCTCTCCAAGGCCTTCCTCGCCGGCGTGACGCCGGACAGCCGCGCCGCGACGTTCTCGGCCGGCTACGAGATCCCGGAATATGTGTTCATCGCCTTCCAGATGACCTTCGCGGCCATCACGCCGGCGCTGATCGTCGGCGCCTTCGCCGAGCGCATGAAGTTCTCGGCCGTGCTGCTGTTCATGATCCTCTGGGTCACGTTCGTCTATTTCCCGATCGCTCACATGGTCTGGCAGTCGACCGGCTGGCTGTTCGCGGCTGGCGCGCTCGATTTCGCCGGCGGCACCGTGGTCCATATCAACGCCGGTGTGGCGGGTCTCGTCGGCGCCATCATGCTCGGAAAGCGCCAGGGCCTCGGCAAGGATCTGATGCCGCCCCACTCGCTGACCAACTCCATGATCGGCGCCTCGCTGCTGTGGGTCGGCTGGTTCGGCTTCAACGCCGGTTCGGCGCTCGAGGCCAATGGCGGCGCTGCGCTCGCCATGATGAACACCTTCGTCGCCACCGCCGCCGCGGCGATCGGCTGGTCGCTCGTCGAGTGGATCTCTCGCGGCAAGCCCTCGATGCTCGGCGCGATCTCGGGCGTCGTCGCCGGCCTCGTCGCCGTGACGCCGGCCGCCGGCCTGATCGGGCCGGTCGGTGCGATCGTTCTCGGCTTCATCGCGGCGATCATCTGCTTCTTCTTCGTGACCACGGTGAAGAGCGCGTTCGGCTATGACGACAGCCTCGACGTGTTCGGCGTCCATGGCGTCGGCGGCATCGTCGGTGCCATCGGCACCGGCGTGCTCGTCGCGCCGGCCCTCGGCGGCGTCGGCGTCGCGGACTATGCGATGGGCCACCAGGTCTGGGTGCAGATCCAGGCCGTGCTGACCACGCTGGTCTGGTCGGGCGTCGGCTCGCTGATCCTCTACAAGATCGTCGACATCATCGTCGGCCTCCGGGTGCGTCCGGAAGTCGAGAGCGAAGGTCTCGACATCGTGGAGCATGGCGAGCGCGCCTATCACAGCTGATCCGGTTGGCCGGCGCCCCCGCGGGCGCCGGCCTCTCTCCGCCCTCGACCTGCGAAGGCAGGGCGCCTCCGCGGACGGGGTTCTCCTCCGAGGCATTGTTTCTTCCTCCCAAGACTGCGGGGCCCTTCGGGGCCCTTCTTTTTTGTCTGTCTTTGCCGGAGCCGGCGGCGTGGACGGATGGTTAAAGCGCCTTTAACCAGCCCCGGCCTAGGCTCGCTGCCGAACGATCAATCAAAGGGAAGGGCGCCGCATGGGTGCGCCGACGAGCGCCGCCAAGGCGATCTCGCCGTTTCAGAAGCTGAATGACCGACTCGCCGGGATCGCGCCGGGCGCGGCGCCGGTCAATCTCGGCCTCGGCGAGCCGCAGCATCCGATCCCGTCCTTCGTCGGGCCGGTCATCGCCGCCAATCTCGATCTCTTCGGGCGCTACCCGGCCATTCGCGGCACGGACGCCTTCCGTAGCACGGTCGCGGCCTGGCTCGACCGCCGCTACGGCCTCGCGGCCTCGCCGATCGACCCGGAGACCATGGTCCTGCCGCTCAACGGCTCGCGCGAGGGGCTGTTCTTCGCCGCGCTCGGTGCGCGGGAACGATTTGGCGCGAGGGAACGCGCGACCGGGATCGAGCGGCCGGTGGTGCTCCTGCCCAATCCGTTCTACCAGGCCTATGCGGCCGGCGCCGAAGCCGCGGGGCTCGAGATCGTGCTGCTCGATGCGGGGCCGGAAACGCGCTTCATGCCGGATCTCGGTCTGGTCGCGCCGGAGATCCTTGCCCGGACAGTTGCGCTCTATGTCGCCTCGCCGACCAATCCGCAGGGCGGTGTGGCAAGGCTTGCCGACTGGACGGCGCTCATCCAGGCGGCCCGGCGTCACGACTTCATGATCTTCGCCGACGAGTGCTACAGCGAAATCTACCGCTCGGTACCGCCGCCGGGCGTGCTGGAGGCTGCCGCCGCGATCGGGGCCGGCTTCGCCAATATCCTGACCTTCCATTCGCTGTCGAAGCGGTCGAACCTGCCGGGCCTCCGCGCCGGCTTCGTCGCCGGCGATCCCGCCTTCATCGCCGCCTGGACGCGGCTGCGCAACATGGCGGCGCCGCAGGTGCCGGGGCCGATCCAGGCCGTGGCGGTGGCGGCCTATGGCGACGAGGCGCATGTCGCGGAGAACCGGGCGCTCTACAACGCGAAATTCGCGCTCGCGCGCGAGATGCTCGGCGCGGAGGAGCCGGAAGGCGGCTTCTTCCTCTGGCTGAATGTGGGCGACGGCGAAGAGGCGGCGGTCCGACTCTGGCGCGAGGCGGGCGTGCGCACCATTCCCGGCGCCTATCTCTGCCTCCCCTCGGCGGGGGGCGACAATCCCGGCCGGCCCTATCTGCGCGTCGCCATGGTGCAGGACATCGAGACCACCACCGAGGCGTTGCGCCGCATGGCGCGCGTGCTCGGCTGACATCGAGGAAGACTGATCCGCATGCGTGCCAACCGAACCGCCACCCTGCCGATGCCCGCTTCCGAAGGCAGCGCGATGCACCGCCTCGTCGGGCGCCAGATCGGCGTGGTTCTCGGGCTGGCGCTGCTCGCGGCCGTCGCGGCAGTTGCGGCCAGCCTCGCGACCTGGACGGTCGACGATCCGTCGCTCTCCTATTCCGCCGCGAAGCCCGTCGCCAATATCCTCGGCTTCCCCGGCGCGATCGTCGCCGACCTCCTGATGCAATTCTTCGGGCTCGGCGCCATCGCGCTGCTGCTGCCGGTCGTGTTCTGGGGCTGGCGGCTCGTCTTCGGCGGCCGCCGGTTTGCCAAGACCATGCTGGCGAGCTGGCTGTTCGGAGCGCTGGCCGTCTCCGGCGCGCTTGCCTTCGTCCCGGTCACCGCGCATTGGCCGCTGCCCTCCGGCATGGGCGGCGTCCTCGGCGATATCGTCGCGCGCCTGCCGGCCGAGATCCTCGGCGCACCGCCCAAGGACCGCGCCGCGACCATTGCGCAGACGGGCTATGTGATCCTCGCCGGGCTGCTTCTCGTTCACGCCGCCGGATTCCTGCGCCGGCGGCGCCGTCCCGAGGAGATCGAAGCGGAAGCGCCGCCGCGCGGCCGCCGCGCCGCGCCCGCGGTCGATGCCTTCGCCGCGGACGCCGACGAGGGCGGCGGCTTCCTGGCGGTGCCGCTCGGCGCTCTGGCTCATTTCGGCTTCTCGGCCCGCGCCAGCCTCGCGCGGCTCGTCGGCCGCGGCCCGGCCGAGCCCACACCCGCCGCCTCCGCGCCCACGAGGCGCCGCCGCGTCGAGCCACGCCTTGCCGCGGACCGCGATCTCGATCCGGCCGATCTCGACGCCGGCGTGGAGGATGACGACATCGACATCGCGCCGGGCCCGACCGCCCGCTCGCCGCGCGGACGCGGCGGCCGCCGCGCCGCGGCGCCGGCTGCAGCCTTGCGCGATGGCGGCTTCGAGCTGCCGCCGCTCGCCCTTCTCAGCGAGCCCCGCCTTCCCGATCCGCGCACCAAGCTCAACACCGAGGCGCTCGACCAGAACGCACGCGTCCTCGAAGGCGTGCTCGACGATTTCGGCATCCGCGGCGAGATCGTGAATGTCCGCCCCGGCCCGGTGGTGACGCTTTACGAGCTGGAGCCGGCGCCTGGCATCAAGTCGTCGCGCGTCATCGGCCTCGCCGACGACATCGCCCGCTCGATGAGCGCCGTCGCCGCCCGCGTCGCGGTGATCCCCGGCAAGAATGCCATCGGCATCGAGCTGCCCAACCAGCGCCGCGAGCTTGTCGCGCTCCGCGAGATGCTGGCCTCTGAGGATTTCGTCGCTTCCAAGGCGCGGCTGCCGATCGGTCTCGGCAAGACGATCGGCGGCGAACCCGTCATCGTCGATCTCGCCCGTATGCCGCATCTCCTCGTCGCCGGCACCACCGGCTCGGGCAAGTCGGTCGCCATCAACACCATGATCCTGTCGCTGCTCTACCGGCTCACGCCGCAGGAGTGCCGGTTGATCATGATCGACCCGAAGATGCTGGAACTCTCGATCTATGACGGCATCCCGCATCTTTTGACGCCGGTCGTCACCGACCCGAAAAAGGCGGTCGTCGCGCTCAAATGGACCGTGCGCGAGATGGAAGACCGCTACCGCAAGATGTCGAAGCTCGGCGTGCGCAACATCGACGGCTACAATGCGCGTGTCGGCCAGGCCCGCGCCGAGGGCGAGGTGCTGACGCGCACCATCCAGACCGGCTTCGACAAGCAGACCGGCGAGGCGATCTACGAGCAGGAGACGCTGCCGCTCGATCCGATCCCGACCATCGTCGTCATCATCGACGAAATGGCCGACCTGATGATGGTCGCCGGCAAGGATATCGAGGGCGCCGTGCAGCGCCTCGCCCAGATGGCGCGCGCCGCCGGCATCCATGTCATCATGGCGACCCAGCGCCCCTCGGTCGATGTCATCACCGGCACGATCAAGGCCAATTTCCCGACGCGCATCTCCTTCCAGGTCACGTCGAAGATCGACAGCCGCACCATTCTCGGCGAGCAGGGCGCCGAGCAGCTGCTCGGCCAGGGCGACATGCTCTACATGGCCGGCGGCGGCCGCATCCAGCGCGTGCACGGTCCCTTCGTTTCCGATGAGGAGGTCGAGAAGATCGTCGCCCACCTGAAGGCGCAGGGCCGGCCGGACTATCTCGATTCGATCACCGAGGACGATGGCGAGGATGGCGAGGCGGGCGGCGACGCCGGCGCGGGCGGCTTCGGCGGCGAGGAATCGAATGATCTCTACGACAAGGCCGTCGCCGTGGTGCTGCGCGACAAGAAGGCCTCGACCTCCTACATCCAGCGGCGGCTCGCCATCGGCTACAATCGTGCCGCCTCGCTCATCGAGCGGATGGAGAAGGAGGGGCTCGTCGGGCCGGCCAACCACGCCGGCAAGCGCGAGATCCTGGTTGAGGGCGCGGACGAGCGCTTCTAGGGCCATCTCCGCCGGCCGCGCCGCGAAATCGCCATGCTGCGCCCCTAGCTGCGGGTGAGGACGGGAAGCTGGCCGCTCTCAGCGGCCCCACAAGAAGGACATGACGACGTGATGCTCGCCAGGCCCCATCGCCTTTCCCGACGCCTCTTCCTCGCCGGTGCCGCGGCGCTCGCCACCGGAGCGCTGACGCGGCCCGCGCTTGCCGCCTTCACGGCCGAGCAGGCGGCGCTGCTCTCAAAGATCAGCGCCAGCTTCAACGCCATCCGCACCATGCAGGGGCGCTTCATCCAGTACGGGCCGAATGGCGAGCAGTCGGAAGGCGTCTTCTTCATCAGCCGGCCCGGCAAGCTGCGTTTCCACTATAGCCCGCCGGTGAAGATGGACGTGATCTGCGACGGCAACCAGGTGGCCATCGTCGATGCCAAGGTGATGACGCAGGACCTCTATCCGCTGTCGAAGACGCCGCTGCGCTACCTGCTCGCCGACCAGATCGACCTGACCTCGGCCAATATCGTGCGTGGGCTCGGCGTCGAGCCCGATCTCGTCACGCTGCTCTTGACGCAGAGCTCCGCCTTCGGCGACGGCAGCCTGAAGCTGATCTTCGACCGCCAGAGCCTGGCGCTGAAGCAGTGGATCGTCACCGATTCGCAGGGGCTCGACACGTCGGTCGCCATCTACGAGGTCGAGACCGGCAAGCCCGCCAATCCGAAGAACTTCAAGATCGACTACTACCTGCCCAACTCGAAGTGAGCACCGGCGTCGCTCGCGCGCTTGTGAAGGAGCAACGCTAAGGCAGCCTGACGAGGGCCTTGAATCGCGATCGGCAATGGCCATTTCATGGGGCGAGCGGCAAGCCATCGTCCCGGCAGTGCCCCCCGTCTCGCCGAGATGGCCCCGCCCGAGCGCCGCAGGTTCACGCCGCGACGGCGCAGGCG
This sequence comes from Allobosea sp., assembly GCA_017307955.1. Lineage (GTDB taxonomy): Bacteria > Pseudomonadota > Alphaproteobacteria > Rhizobiales > Kaistiaceae > Kaistia. The sequence goes on from JAFKFV010000008.1 coordinate 259,189, forward strand.
CTGAGAAGCGCAACGCCCAGCCTCCCCCCGGGGCTGGGCGTTTCCTTTCCGTCATGAGCGATGGTTGGCACCGGGCGGCGTTCGGCTTACTGCTTGGCCGTCCCGCCTCCGGAAGCCCCCATGCCTCTCTCCATCGCCACCTGGAACATCAACTCCGTCCGCCTCAGGATCGATCTCGTCGCCGCCTTTCTCGAGGCTGAGCGGCCGGACATCCTGTGCCTGCAGGAAATCAAGTGCATCGAGGCCAATTTCCCGGCGGCCGCGTTCCGCAAGCTCGGCTACCACCACCAGATCGTGCACGGGCAGAAGGGCTATCACGGCGTCGCCACGGTCTCGCGGGTGCCGATCCGCGAGCATGTGCGGCGCGGGTTCTGCGGCAAGGATGATGCGCGCCATGTCGCGGTCAGCCTCGAGGCGGGCGGGCTGCCGCTGACGCTGCACAATTTCTACGTTCCCGCCGGCGGCGACGAGCCCGATCCGGCGGTGAACGAGAAGTTCGCGCACAAGCTCGCCTTTCTCGGCGAGATGCGCGACTGGCTGACCGGCGCCGAGACGCTGGGGCCGTCCGTACTCGTCGGCGATCTCAATGTGGCGCCGCTGGAAAACGATGTCTGGTCGCACAAGCAGATGCTCGGCGTCGTCAGTCATACGCCCGTCGAGACCGATCTCCTCAAGGCGGTGATCGCCTCGGGCGGCTGGATCGATGCCATGCGCCACTTCGTCCCCGAGGACCGGAAGCTCTACACCTGGTGGAGCTACCGCGCGCAGGACTGGCAAGCCTCCGACCGCGGCCGACGGCTCGATCATGTCTGGGTGACGCCGCCGCTCGGCGGCCGGCTGCTCGGCATCGAGGTCAAGCGCGAGGCCCGCGGCTGGAACCGCCCCTCGGACCATGTGCCTGTGATTGTGCGCCTCGCCGGCTGACGGCAGGTCCCGGCTTCGTCGCCTGAAAACAGGACAGCCATCCCGACCTTCGCCGGGATGGCTGCCTTGATCATCATGGACAGCCGGAAAAACACACGGAACGCGTCCACAAGGCGACAATGACACGGCAGCAGTTGAGAAGCGGTTAAGCATGCCGCGGCCCCCGGCGGGGAACCCCGGCCTCCGCAGCCCGTTCTCTTCGAAGCGCCGCATCCCACGCGGTCAGCCAAGGAGGCCCACCATGTCGAACCCCGTCATTCCGCCCGTCGTCATTCCCCACGACAACGACGCCGAAGAGGTCAACGCGCCGCAGCCGGACAGCGAGCGAGCCGCCAAAGAGCGCAAGGCCCGCGAGGAAGCAATCCTGGAAGGCGATCTGCCGGCGCCCGACATCGCCGGGATTTCCGAACAAAACCCCGCGAAACGCAAATGATGCGGTGATCGCAATGCGTTAAAACTGGACACGGTCTAAAGTTCCTTGAGTCCGATCCAACGTCGGCTAAAGTGATTCGGCGTGCTCGGGGGCACGTGGGCCGTCGTGACCATTTCGCCAGATGCGCCCTCAGGTTGGAGGACTGGCATGCTGACGAAGGGTAGGCTTGGCGCGTCGTTTGTAGCGCATGATGCCGATTGGCAATTTCCGGCGATCACCGAGCAGCACGCTTTTCGTCAAGCTAAACTCGTCCTGCCACCAGCGCGAGATTTTGTTTACTTGGCATTTCCTTGGGCGACACTAATCGACCTGATCGTACACAAGCAGGACAGCTCCGATCTTCGGACAGCCCTAAAGAAAATCGCCCATGAGGCTCGTGGCTTCGACCGCGTTGTCACTACTTGCCAACATATCTTCCTGGGAGATTTCGCCGACTTGTTCCATGATTCCGGCGTTACGGACATATTCTGGTCACATGCGCGGAACGACGGTTCGCCTGACGACTTCTCCCAGATTACGATCGCACCCTTTCCGCTCTATCCGGTCAATCCTCCAGTGGCACCGGCCAGCGGGCCGAGCCGCCGGTTTTTGATGAGTTTTGTAGGCGCGCGTCCGAACGATCTCTATCTCGACAACGCCCGGCAGCTCATTTTCGACGAATTGAGCGGCGTTCCGGAGGCCTATATTCGGGAGCGGGATGACTGGCACTTCTTCCGTGCGGTGTATGGCCAACAAATCTATCGCAACGCCCAGTGCATCGAGGACCCGCTCGAGAACCCCGAAGCCGTTGAGTATCGCACGACGATGGCCGAGAGCCTATTCACTCTTTGTCCGAGCGGGACGGGTCCGAACAGCATTCGTCTTTGGGAGGCGATCGAGGGAGGCTCGCTCCCCGTCGTCCTTTCCCCTCACTATCAGCCGCCCGGCGACGGAAGACTTTGGTCCGACGCAATGCTGACACTCGACACGGATCGCGAATCGATACGGCAGTTGCCAAGACAGTTGACGCGTATCGCAAGGGACGAGTCGCGTATAAGCGCGATGAGAAGCGCTACGGCGATCCTGCGCGCTCGATATGGTCGGGACTTCTTTGTGTATGACATTGAGCGACTTTTTCGGAAGCATGTGCTCCAACCCGGCCGTTCCCCCTCTGCCGCGCTGGAGTCCCTTCGCCAAATCGCCTGATCCGCTCGCCCGCGCACGTTTTGTGGCATCGATGACACGCCTGCCCTCAAGCTGACACGAATCGCGCTCACGATTTCAATCGTGAGCCTTAGCGATCTTGGATTGAGCGATCGAAGGGCGCAGAATCCAACCCGCCGACCCCGGACCGCGCCAGCGGTTCGAAGCCGACGTCTCCGTCCTCCGCCCGTCTCGTGGGGACCATCCGAAACGTCAGTCTGGACAGACTCCGGTGACACTCAGTGCTGCAACGCGCGCAGAACGGCGCGATAATCCGTTCGCCCATGTGAAGGCGGCGGAATGGGGGAAGGGCCTCGGGACGCTCTACCGGATCACCCGGCTGACGATGCGTCATCCCTGGCAGGCCGGCATCGCCATTCTGTCGACCATCATCGCCTGCACCTTCCAGCTCATCATCCCGCGGCTGCTCGGTCGCGCCGTCGATGAGGCGCAGGGCATCCTCAGCGCCGACACAGCGGCGGCGGCGCAGCACGCGCTGCTGGTCACGGCGGGAACGCTGCTCGCCGTCAGCATCCTGCGAGGCGTCTTCACCATGGCGCAGAATTATTACGGCGACGCCGTCGGCCACAATCTCGGCTACGAGCTGCGCCTCGCCACCTATGAGAAGCTGCAGCAGCTCTCTTTTTCCTTCCACGACCGCGTCCATACGGGCGATCTGATCACGCTCGGCATCCTCGACATCGAGGGCGTCAGGATGTTCTTCAACACCGGCCTCGTGCGCATGGTGCTGCTGACGATCCTGATCGGCTTCGGCGCCTTCATGCTGATCTCGACCGACCCGCTCCTCGGCCTGCTCAGCCTCTCCTTCGTGCCCTTCGTCGCCTGGCGCTCGTCGGTGACACAGTTGCTGCTGCGCTCGACCTGGCTGACCGTCCAGGAGAAGCTCGCGGTGCTGACCCGCGTCATGGACGAGAATCTCGGCGGCATCCGCGTCGTCCGCGCCTTCTCGGCCCAGGCCTTCGAGATGACGAAGTTCGACCGCATCTCGGCCGAGGCGCTGCAGCTTGCCCATGACCGGGTGCTGATCCGCGTGCGCAACACGAGCGCGATGAACTTCTCCTTCTTCGCCGCGATGGGGCTGGTGCTGTGGGTCGGTGGCGGCCGGGTCGCGAGCGGCACGATGACGGTCGGCACGCTCGCCTCCTTCCTCACCTTCATGACCATCCTGCAGATGCCGGTCCGCCAGCTCGGCCTCATGGTCAACTCCTTCGCCCGCGCCTCGACCTGCGGAAGGCGGCTCTTCGAGCTGCTCGACCAGGAGGTGACGATCGCCGACCGGCCCGGCGCGAAGCCGCTCGTGGTCACCGATGGCACGCTCGCCTTCGAGAATGTCGGCTTCGCCTATCCGGGCACCGACAAACCGGCCCTTTCCGGCATCAGCTTCACCGCCCGCCGCGGCGAGACGATCGGCATCGTCGGCCCGCCCGGCAGCGGCAAGTCGACTCTCGCCCATCTCATCCCGCGATTCTACGACGTGAGCTCGGGTCGCATCACGATCGACGGTCAGGATATCCGCGACGTGACCGTCGACTCGCTGCGCCGGGCTGCCGGCGTCGTGCAGCAGGACGCGTTCCTGTTCACGACGACGATCGAGAACAATGTCGCCTATGGCGATCCCTGGGCAGAGGAGCACCGCATCGAGCGCGCGGCGGAATCGGCGCAGCTGCACGACTACATTGTCGGCCTGCCCTCCGGCTACGAGACCGTGGTCGGCGAGCGGGGCGCCTCGCTCTCGGGCGGCCAGCGTCAGCGCCTCACCATCGCCCGCAGCCTTATGCTGCATCAGAACGTGCTGGTGCTCGATGATTCGACCGCCGCCGTCGATGCGGCGACCGAGCAGCGCATCCGAAGCGCGCTGCGCGTCCATGCCGCCGATCGCGTCACCATCGTGATCTCGCATCGCCTCTCCTCGCTGATGCATGCCGACCAGATCCTGTTCATCGAGGACGGACGTGTCGTCGAGCGCGGCACGCATGACGCGCTCGTCGCCGCCGGCGGGCGCTATCGCGCGCTCTACGATCTGCAATTGCGGCCGGCCGAGGACGCGCTTCAGGGAGCGGCCGAATGAGCCTTCGCTCGGAAAAGACCGTGATCGCCGGCGCGCCGCGTCCGGCCCGCGCGGTCGTCGGCTCGCATCGCGAGAAGGAGGAGATTTTCGGCGCGGTCTACGACCCGAAGATCGTCCGCCGCATCTGGAGCTTCGTCGCGCCCTATCGCCGCCAGGTGGTCATCTCGGTCATCGCCGTGCTGATCTTCACGGCGACGCAGCTCGCGATCCCGCTCATCATCCGCACCGCCATCGACAGCGGCATGGCCGGCGGCGTCGCCGATCACCGCGTCCTCGTCTGGTGCGCCGCCACCTTCGCCGTCACCATCCTCGTCAACTACGGCGCCAGCTATGTGCAGGAGACGGTGGTCGGCATCGCCGCAGAGCATGTGCTGTTCGACATGCGCCGGGCGATGTTCAGCCATCTGCAGCGGGTGTCGCTCTCCTTCATGGACAAGACCGAGGTCGGGCGGCTGATGTCGCGTCTGCAGGGGGACGTGAACTCGATGCAGGAGTTCATGGAGACCTCGGTGCTCTCGATCGGCGATATCGCGCTGCTCGTCGGCATTGTCGGCGTTCTGCTCTGGCTCGATCCGCGCCTCGGCCTTTTGACCATGGCGACCATGCCGCTCCTCTTCATCGTGCGGCTTTTCTGGCTACCGCTCGCCAAGCAGTCCTTCATGGAGGCGCACGAGACGAGCTCGATCGCCAATGGCGCGCTCGCCGAGGGCATCCATGGCGTGCGCACGGTGCAGAACATGAGCCGCCAGCGCGTCAATTTCGAACTCTATGACGAGAAGGTGCGCGCGCATCTCAATGCCAATCTCAAGGCGGCGCGATATGCGCAGGTGATGGTGCCGATCGTCGACACGCTGACCGGCATCGCCATGGCGACGGTCATCGTCGTCGGCGGCTCGATGGTGCTCGGCCGGACGCTCGATATCGGCGTCATGGTCGCCTTCCTCTTCTATATCCAGCGCTTCTTCGATCCGATCCGCTCCCTGACGCTGCAATACAGCGTCATGCAGCGCGCGATGGCGTCGGGCCAGCGCATCTCCGAAGTGCTCGATGTGCCGGTCGACGTCACCGACAAGGTCGATGCCGCGCCGCTGCCGGACGACATGGACGGGTCGGTCGAGTTCCGCGGCGTCACCTTCGGCTACCGCCCCGGCCTGCCGGTGCTGAAGGACGTCTCCTTCCGCGTCAATCCGGGCGAGACCGTCGCGCTGGTCGGGCCGACCGGCTCCGGCAAGACCAGCGCCATGGCGCTGGTGCACCGCTTCTACGATGTCTGGGACGGCTCGGTGATGGTCGGCGGGCGGGACGTGCGCGACGTGACGCAGGTGTCGCTCGGCCGCCACATCGCCATGGTGCTGCAGGAGCCGTTCCTGTTCAGCGGCACGATCTTCGACAATATCCGCTATCACAAGACCGAGGCGACACGCGCCGAGGTCGTCGCGGCGGCGAAGGCGGTGGGTGCGCATGAGTTCATCATGCGGCTCGCCAAGGGCTACGACACCGATCTCGAGCAGCGCGGCAGCAACCTCTCACAGGGGCAGCGCCAGCTGATCAGCTTCGCCCGTGCGCTGGTCGCCGATGCGAAGATCCTGGTGCTCGACGAGGCGACGGCCAATATCGACAGCTATACCGAGCGGCAGATCCAGCGGGCACTGGCGGTGCTGCTCCAAGGCCGGACCGGCCTCGTCATCGCCCATCGGCTGGCGACGATCCGCGGCGCGGACCGGATCATCGTCCTGCAGAGCGGATCGCTGCTTGAAAGCGGCAATCACGAGGCGCTGATGCGCAAGAACGGGCTCTATGCCCGCCTTTACAGCATGAACTACGCCTCGTTCGATGATATCCCGGAGGAACTGGTCAAGGCCGGATTGCCGCCGCGATCCACGAGTTGAGCCGTTCGCCGGCATGCTTGAGAATGCCGGCGGTCATGGCACACTTCGCCAAACCAGCGATTCGGCCGGATACGGGTCCGCATACCTGGGAGGGGGAGCAGCGCCGTTCATGAACGACCTGCTGAAGAGACTGTCGGGGCTCACCGGTTCGACGCCGGTTCTCGTCGCCGCCTATGATGGTTTCGATCGCCTCCGCTACGCCAATGCCGCCTTTCGCTCGGCCTTCTTCATCGAAGAGCGCGAGGAGCCGCTCTGGTCGGAGATCATGAGGCGCAACTTCGCCTCGCGGCGTGGTACGGTGATCCGGGCGCCCGATTTCGAGGAATGGCTGGTCGGAACGCAGTCGCGGCGCGGCAAGGTCGGCTTCCGCGCGTTCGAGACGGATCTCCACGACGGCCGCTGGCTCTGGATGACGGAGACGGTGGAGTCGGATGGCTGGATGCTCTGCATCGCTTCCGACGTCACCTCGCTGCGCCCGGACGAGCGCGCCGTGCGGCAGGACCGCGACTTCGCGATCAAGGCCTCGTTCACCGATGAACTGACCGGCATCGCCAATCGCCGGTTCGTCTCGGGACGTATCGAGGAGATGATGGAGGCCTCGGAGCCGGGGCGGCCTGCCGGCTGCGTCGCGCTGATCGACCTCGATCATTTCAAGGTCATCAACGACCGCTTCGGCCATGCCACCGGCGACGCGATCCTCAAGGATTTCGCGCGCCGCATCCAGACGCAGGTGCGGCGGACCGACTGCTTCGGCCGTTTCGGCGGCGAGGAGTTCGTCCTCGTCCTGCCGCATACCGGCCTCGAACAGGGCGTGCTCATCCTGGAGCGCATGGCGAGCCTCATCCGCATGACGCATCCGCTGCCCGACCGGCCCGACCTCACCTATACGTTTTCGGCTGGCCTGACCGCGGCCAACGCCGGCGACAGCCCTGTCACTTTGTTCGCGCGCGCCGATACCGCGCTCTATGCCGCCAAGCTCGCCGGCCGCGATCGCATCCGCATCTGGCGACCCGACGATACGCAGATCGCCTCCTGATCAGCTCGGCGGCGGATCCCCGCTGTTTTGCGTCGCGCCGGGAACCGGCGCCAGCCAGGCTTCGCGCCGCTTGATCCAGCCTTCATGCTGAGGCGCGCCGATCGTGGTCGGCGCCTCGTCGAGGCTGCCGAATCTGAGCTCGACATCGTGCTCATGCAGCGAAAACAGCCTTCCGCCGCAGTCGGGACAGAAGCTTCGTCCCTTATGTGTCGCGTAGCTGCCTTCGCAGCGGAACGCCTCGATCGGCCATTTGGCATAGCTGACGAAGACGCTGCCGCTCTCCTTGCGGCGATCGGTGCAATGGCAGGTGCCGATCAGGAAAGGCTCGCCCTCGAGGCGGTAGCGCACGCGGCCGCACAGGCAGCCGCCGGTTCGCATGGTCATGGTCTGTCCTCCATCCGCGATCTCCCAATGATGGTTGACGCGCCCTGTTCCGGAACGAAGCGCGCGGCCCGGCATTGACGGCTCCGACGAAGCGGAGTCGACGCGTGGCGCCACGAGCGAACTGGAAGGGCCATCTGAAGCTCGGCGAGCTGACCGCCGCGGTCGCGCTCTATTCGGCCGCGACGACATCCGAGCGCGTCTCCTTCAACATGATCAACCGCAAGACCGGCCACCGGATCGAGCGTCATTTCGTCGACAGCGAGACGGGAAAGCCCGTGGAACGCGACGATCAGGTGAAGGGCTACGAAACCGGCGGTGATCCGATCGTGTTCGAGCCGGAAGAGATCGCGGCGGCGATGCCCGAGAGCGACAAGACGATCGCCGTCGACGCCTTCGTGCCCTGCGCGCAGATCGACGACATCTATCTCGACGGCAGCTACTACCTCGCGCCCGCCGACCGTCATGCCGAGGAGGCCTTCGCGCTGCTCCGCGAGGGAATGCGCGCCGAAAAGGTCGCGGCCTTCGCCCATGCGGTACTGTTCCGGCGCGCCCGCCTGCTGCTCATCCGCCCCGAAGGGGAGGGGATGATCGCCAGCACGCTGCGCTTCGCCTATGAGATGCGCTCGGCCGCGGAGGCCTTCGAGGGCATTCCCGAGCGCAGCATCGAGGGCGAGATGCTGGAACTCGCGGAGCACATCATCCAGTCCAAGGCAGGCCGCTTCGATCCCGCGGCGTTCGACGACCGCTACGACGCGGCGCTTGCCGAACTGGTGAAGGCGAAGATCGAGGGCCGCGAACTGCCGAAGCCGAAGCCGGTCGAGCGCACGAAATCGTCCGATCTTCTCGCGGCGCTGCGTGAGAGCGCCGGCGCCGGCGGCAAGCCGAGGCGCGGATCGGCCAAGGGCCGAACGGCGGCCAGGGGAACGCCCGAGCGCAAGGCGCGCGGGACGGCAGCACGCCAAAAGGCCGGATGAGGATCGCCGCCATGGCGCTCGAAACCTATCGCAGCAAGCGCAATTTCGATGCGACACCGGAGCCGCAAGGCGAGGCCGGGGCGGCGGGCGGCAACAGTTTCGTCGTGCAGAAGCATGACGCGACGCGTCTCCACTACGACTTCCGCCTGGAGATGGACGGGGTTCTCAAGAGCTGGGCGGTGACCAAGGGGCCGAGCTTCGTGCCGACCGAGAAGCGCCTCGCGGTCCATGTCGAGGACCACCCGCTCGACTATGGCAGGTTCGAGGGCACGATCCCGAAAGGCGAATATGGCGGCGGCACGGTCATCGTCTGGGATCGCGGCACCTGGTCGCCGATCGGCGATCCCGAAAAGGGATACGCCAAGGGCCATCTCGAATTCGAACTTCACGGCGAACGGCTGAAGGGCCGCTGGCATCTCGTCCGCATGCATGGGCGGCCGCGCGAAAAGCGCGAGAACTGGCTGCTGATCAAGGGCGACGACCGCTATGCCCGCGCCGAGGATGCCCCGGACATCCTCGCCGAGACGCGCTCGGTCGCGACCGGCCGCGAGATGGCGGAGGTCGCGGGCGAAGCGCCTGGCTGGTCGTCGAAGACGGGCCGCATCGATCAGTCGGCGCCTGAAACGAAGCCGGCGAAAGAGCGTCGATCGGCCGCGAAGGCGAAGGCGGAGGCAGGTGAGGCTCGCTCCTCGGGACGGAAGGCATCGCTGCCGGATTTCGTGGAGCCGATGCTGGCGACGCTGGTCTCCACCGCGCCTGCGGGGTCCGACTGGCTGCACGAGATCAAATTCGACGGCTACCGCCTGCTGGCGCGGATCGATCACGGCACGGTGCGCCTCCTCACCCGCAGCGGACTCGACTGGACGGCGAAGTTCGGCACCACCGTTCCGGAGGCGCTGGCGGCGCTGCCGCTTGAGACAGGCATCATCGACGGCGAACTGGTCGTCGAAGGTTCGGCCGGTGCGTCCGATTTCTCGGCGCTGCAGGCCGATCTCTCCGCCGGACGCGACGACCGCTTCACCTTCTATGCCTTCGACCTCCTCCATCGCGACGGCCGCGATCTCACCAAGCTGCCGCTGACCGAGCGCAAGCAGCAGTTGGAAGAGGTCCTCGGCGCGGCCCCCGAAGCAATCCGCTACAGCAGCCATTTCCGCGAGAGCGGCAGCATGGTGCTGCGCCATGCCTGCCGTCTCAGCCTCGAAGGCATCGTCTCGAAACGCGCCGATTCGCCCTATCGCGGCGGCCGCGGCCGGTTGTGGGTGAAGTCGAAATGCTCCGCCCGCCAGGAATTCGTCATCGGCGGCTATGTGCCGTCGACGGCGATCAAGGATGCGATCGGCTCGCTGGTGCTGGGCGTCAACGAGGCTGACGGGCTGCGCCATGTCGGCCGCGTCGGCACCGGCTTCTCGGCCGCCGTCGCCCGCGATCTCTATCGGCGCCTGCAGCCGCTCCTGGCGGATGGCAGCCCCTTTGCCGGCAAGCTCACGGCCGAGGAGCGGCGCGGCGCGATATTCGTGAAGCCCGAACTCGTCGCGGAAGTGGAATTCCGAGCCTGGACCGGCGACAATCACCTGCGCCACGCCTCGTTCCGGGGCCTGCGCGAGGACAAGCCGGCGTCCGAGATCGTGCGCGAGATCCCGAAGGGCAAGCCGTCGCCTGACGCGAAAGCGGATGCGCCGAAGCCGGCGCGCCGGTCGGTGAAGCTCACCCATCCCGACCGCATCTACTGGCCCGATACCGGGCTCACCAAGGCCGGACTTGCCGACTACTATTCAGAGGTCTGGCGCGAGATTGGCCCCCATATCGTCGGCCGGCCGCTGGCGCTGGTGCGCTGTCCCGAGGGCATCGAGGGCGAGCGCTTCTTCCAGAAGCATGCCTGGAAGGGCATGAACCCCGCGATCCGGCTGGTGCCCGACCCTAAGGAGAAGAAGGAGCCGCCGCTCGTCGCGATCGACAGCCTCGACGGGCTTCTCGGGCTCGTGCAGGCGGCGACGCTCGAGATCCACCCCTGGGGCTCGACGCTTGCCGATTGGGAACGGCCCGACCGCATCATCCTCGATCTCGACCCTGGCGAAGGCGTCGCCTGGAGCGCAGTGATCGACGCCGCGCGCGAGATCAAGGCGCGGCTGGAGGAGGCGGGCCTCGCCGCTTTCGTGAAGACCTCGGGCGGCAAGGGCCTGCATGTGATGGCGCCGCTGAAGCCGGCCGCCGACTGGACCGCCGCCAAGGCGTTCACCAAGGGCCTCGCCGAGGCGATGGCGTCCGACAGCCCGGATCTCTATGTCGCGACGATCAGCAAGGCGAAGCGCGGCGGCAAGATCCTCGTCGACTATCTGCGCAACCAGCGCGGCGCCACCGCCGTCGCCGCCTATTCGACCCGCGCGCGGCCGGGCGCACCCGTCTCGATGCCGGTCGAGTGGGAAGACCTCGGTCCCGATCTCGGCCCGGCCCGCTTCACGGTCGACAACACGCCCGGCCACATCGCCGCCCGCGCCGCCGATCCGTTTGCCGATTTCGCGGCCGCAGCCGCCCCGCTGGCCGCGCCGTCGCGACGCAAGAAATAAGGCGGATCAGCGTTTCCGCGCCGCGGGCTTCGCCTCGGCCTCGAGGCTGCGGCGCAGCGCGTCCATGATGTTCACGACATTGTCGCCCGCCGGCTCGGCCTTCGGCTCGGCGACCTTCTTTTTCTTCCGTCCCTTGCTGCGCGCGGCGATCATCTCGTGCAGACGCTCCTCGACAGGGTCCTGCAGGCGCTCGGGGTCGAAGTCCTGCTTGCGCGCGGCGATGAGCTTCTTCACCAGCGCGAGTTCGTCGCGCTCGGGCTTCTCCTTGGGGATGGCGGAAAAAAAGTCGTCCGATGGCCGCACCTCGTCGCCATAGCGCAGCGTCCACAGCACGATGCCCTTGCCACGCGGCTCCAGCATCACGGCGCGCTCGCGGCGATAGAGCACCACGCGGGCGATGCCGACGGTCTCCGTCGCTTCCATCGCGGCGCGGATGACGGAGAAGGCTTCCTCGCCGACCTCGTCGTCGGGGGCGAGGTAATGCGGCTTGTCGTGCCAGATCCAAGCGATCGAGTCGGCGGGGACGAAGGTCTCGATATCGATGGTGCGGGTGCTGTCGAGCGCGACGGCATCGAGCTCCTCGTCCTCGAGCAGCACATAGTCGTCCTCGCCGCGCGGATAGCCCCGCGCAATGTCGTCGTCATCGACGCGCTTGCCGCTGACGGCGTCGACATAGCGGCTTTCGACGCGATTATGCGTGGCTCGGTTCAGCGTGTGGAAGCGGATCTTGCCGCCCTCTCCGGTCGCCGGCGTCATCGAAACGGCGCAGGTGACGAGCGAGAGCTTCAGATAGCCTTTCCAGAAGCTGCGCGGCGCCATCGAGTCCTCCCGGAGGATCGGAGATATCGCGCGACAACGGCCAGCGGGGCGCTTGCGTTCCCTGGCAAAACCGTTCAGGCGGCGACAGCGCCGCGCGGCCGCATCGCGAGAAAGGCCAGGAGAAGCGCCAGCGCGACATTGGCGAGCGCGGCAGCGGCGAGAAGCTGGATGATCCGCTCGGCGCCGGAGCCCTGCATGATCGCCGCGCTCAGCGGTGGCGCCAGGCTCTGCGCGACGAGATTCGGTGTTGCGAGCCCGCCCATGAGCACGGGAAAGCGCTCGGGACCGAACAAGGCGAGCGGCACCGCCCCGCGTGCGATCGACCAGATGCCATTGCCGGCACCGTAGAGGACGAGCGCGAGCGCGACGACGTGATAGCCGCTGGCGAGCGCAACGATGCCGGCCGCGATGAGCGCCGATGCCGTCACGAGCGTCATGACCGCGGGAAGCCGGCGGCCGATCACCATATCGACGACGCGGGCGGCCACCTGGGAAGGGCCGATCAGCGCACCGAACGAGACCGCGGCCGCGAGCGAGACATCGCGCGCCTGCAGGATCTGGATCAGATGAACCGAGACGACGGTCGCGAGCGTGCCGCCGGTGGTGATGATGACGGCCAGCAGCAGGAAAGCGCGTCTTTCGGGTTCCGAGAGCCGCGTCTTGCGGGGCGCCGATGCAGCCTCGCCGGTCGCGGCGGCCGGACTGTCGACGGGCGGCAGGAAGCGCAGCGCCAGCGGGATGCAGAGGATGAGATGCAGCGCCGCGAAGGCGAAGCAGACGGCGCGCCAGCCGGCATGATCGAGCAGCGCGGCGGAAAGCGGCCAGCAGATGGTCGAGGCGAAGCCGCCGAACAGCGTCAGCGTCGTGATCGCGCTGCGCGCGTCGTAGCCATAGTAGCGGCCGAGCGTGCTGAAGGCGGCGTCGTAGAGCGTGCCCGACATGCCGGCGCCGATGGCGATCCAGGCGAGAGCATAGACCGGGATCGTCGATGCCGACCCGAGCAGGACGAGACCCGCCGCGAGCAGCGCCAGGCCGCCGATGACCGGGTCGCGTCCGCCGCGGTCGCGGATCAGCCGCCCGACGCGCGGCGCCAGCAGGGCGGAGGCGAGCAGGGCCAGCGACAATCCGGCCGAGACGAGCGGCGGGCCCCAGCCCGTATCGGCGGCGATCGGTTTCGAGAGGATCGCCGGCAGATAATAGGACGAGCCCCAGGCGAAAATCTGGATGATGCCGAGCGCCGAGATGACGGGCAGACGATTGCGCGCCCTGCTCACGCCGACGTGCCGGTCTCCACGATCTCGCCGTCCTCCTTCACGAAACGGCCGATATTCGAGTTCGGCAGCACCTCGAGGACACGTTCGGAGGGGCGCGCCAGCACCGTGCCCTTTTCCGTCTCGACGATCGGCCTGTTGATCAGGATCGGATGCGCCAGCATCTGGTCGATGAGTTCGTCATCGCTCCATTTCGGGTCGGCAAGGCCGAGTTCGGCATAGGGTGTCCCCTTCTCGCGCAGCAGGGCGCGGACCGGAATGCCCATGGCGGCGATGAGCGCTACCAGCCTTTCCCGGCTCGGCGGCGTCTTCAGATATTCGATGACGACCGGCTCCTCGCCGCTGGCCCGGATCATGGCCAGCGTGTTCCGCGACGTGCCGCAGTCCGGGTTGTGATAGATCGTGACGGTCATCGCGCATGCCCTTCCCTGGCAGAAAGTGAGCGGACGGCGCCGCCGCGTTCGTACCAGCCCTTGGAGCGTTGCACGATCCAGACCACCGACAGCATGACTGGAACCTCGATCAGGACACCGACGACGGTGGCGAGAGCCGCACCCGACTGGAAGCCGAACAGGCTGATGGCGGCCGCCACCGCCAGCTCGAAGAAATTGCTCGCGCCGATCAGCGCCGAGGGTCCCGCCACGCAGTGCTCCTCGCCGGACATGCGGTTGAGGATATAGGCGAGGCCGGCATTGAAATAGACCTGGATCAGGATCGGCACGGCCAGAAGGGCGATGATGAGCGGCTGGGCGATGATCTGCTCGCCCTGGAAGCCAAACAGCAGCACGAGGGTTGCCAAGAGCGCCACGAGCGAAAGCGGCCCGAGCCTCTTCAGCAGACCGGCCAGCGCGGCCTGTCCGCCTCGCGCCATGACCCGGCGGCGCCAGAGCTGGGCGATGACGACGGGCACCACGATGTAGAGCCCCACCGAGAGGACGAGCGTGTTCCACGGCACGGTGATGGCCGAGAGGCCGAGCAGCAGGCCGACGATGGGCGCGAACGCCACCACCATGATGACGTCGTTGAGCGCCACCTGGCTCAGCGTGAAATGCGGCTCGCCCTTGATGAGGTTGGACCAGACGAACACCATCGCCGTGCAGGGCGCGGCGGCGAGAAGGATGAGGCCGGCGATGTAGCTGTCGATCTGGTCGGCCGGCAGCAGGGGACGGAACAGCCAGCCGACGAACAGCCAGCCGAGCAACGCCATCGAGAATGGCTTTACCGCCCAGTTGACGAGAAGCGTCACGCTGATGCCGCGCCAGTGTCGCCCGACCTGCGCCAATGCCGCGAAATCGATCTTGAGCAGCATCGGGATGATCATCAGCCAGATCAGGACTGCCATCGGCAGGTTGACCTTGGCAATTTCCGCCGCGCCGATCGCGTGGAACAAGCCGGGTATCAGATGGCCGAGTGCGACGCCGGCGGCGATGCACAGCGCCACCCAAAGGGTGAGATAGCGTTCGAAAAGGGTCATGGAACGGCGGTCCTCAGGCCAGGCTCGACCGAGGCGAACTGGCGCCGTCCATCTGGCCGATTTCCTTAAGCTTGCTACCGAGGGCGACGGTATCGAGCTTTCGGAGGGGCAGGGCCGAGAAGATCGAAATCCGGTTCTTCATGTAGCGGAACGCCGCGACAAAGGCGGCCTCGCGCTCAAAGTCGGACCCTTCGACGGCCGCTGGATCCTCGATACCCCAATGGGCCGTCATCGGCTGCCCAGGCCAGACCGGGCAGGCCTCACCGGCTGCGTTGTCGCAGACCGTGAACACGAAATCCATGACTGGTGCACCGGGGGCGGCAAACTCGTCCCAGGGCTTTGAACGGAAGCCTTCATTCGGATAGCCGAAATGCGCCAGCGTCTTGAGGGCGAGCGGATGGACGGCGCCCTTGGGATTGCTGCCAGCCGAGAAGGCCCGGAAACGGCCCTGACCGTCCTTGGCCAGGATGCCCTCGGCCAGGATCGAGCGGGCTGAATTGCCGGTGCAGAGGAAGAGGACGTTGAAGACGCGATCAACCATGGCCGATTTCCTTGGGAGGACAACAGGGAGCAGCATTGAGCGCGTCCATCGCGGGCGCGCAGATCTCCGGATGCCCCTGGCAGCAGTCGCGCATCAGGAAATCGACGAGGTTCGAGAGCGTGTCGTAGCTCGCGCTGTAGATGATCGAGCGGGATTCGCGGCGCGACTGAACGAGACCGGCGCGCTCCAGGCTGGCGAGATGAAACGAGGCGCTGGAGGCCGCGACGGAGACCGCTTCGGCGATGGCGCCCGCCGCCAGTCCGTCAGGACCGGCCCGCACCAGCGCGCGCACCATGGCGAGGCGCGTCTCCTGCGACAGCGCGGCGAAAGCGGCGACGGCATCTGCCGGGTTCATCGCTCGATCCTATCCTTCAAGAAATATTGAAATGACGATAGCCGGATTCGTTTGCCTTAGCCAGAGGGGATCAGCCGCGGCGGGGGCAGCCGGAGGGCAGACGCGCGGAGGAGCATGCGAGCGCCGGCCGTCGGCGTCGGTCCGGACAGGAGGGCCTGCGTCGCGAGCGCAGATGCGAAACGCTGACGGCCTGAGAAATCGGGCGCTGTGGCTATGGAAATCGAAGGAGGAGAGGGGTGGTGCCGCTTACAGGATTCGAACCTGTGACCCCATCATTACGAATGATGTGCTCTACCAGCTGAGCTAAAGCGGCATCCGCCGGACCGGGCGGTGCCCGGCCGGAACGGCGCGTTGATAGCCAGAATCGCCGAGCGTTGCAAGCGGCTCGGCCATCACGGCGATCGAAGCAGGGGAGAAGACGGCCGGCAGTGCCGATCCGCCGTCGCCCCGGCGCGGACTATTGCAGGCGCATGCGGTCGATGCGCGGCGCGGCGCCATCGTCGACGCCCGGATCGTCGGGGATCGGCGGCTCGGCCGCGGCCTTCACCTCTGCCTTCGCCGCCGCGCCGTTCGAGGCGACGGGCGATGGCTCGCTGACCGGCGCCGCAGGCGCGGGCGCCGCCGCGAGTTCCAGCGCGACGGGCCGCGCGGGCTCGGCGGCCGGCGTCGCGGCCGTGTCGGCAGCGGGTGAGAGATCGAGGTTCAGCAGCGGGCGCGGATCGTCCGCGAGCGCCATGCTCGGGGTGCGCCATTCGAAGGCGTCGAGCTTGCCGCTGACGGGCGAACGCGGCGCCCAGGCCGTGAAGGCGTAGCCGTCGGCCATCCAGACGGGATCGCGCGGTGCGCGGACGGCGCGGCCGAGATATTCGCGCACGCGGCCGCGGTCGCCCTCGGCGCCGTCCTCGATCTCGGCCATCAACAGCCAGTATCGCTCCGTCTTCGCCGCCTCTGCGATGCCGGAAAGCGCACGCCGCGCCTCGGTATATTCGCGGGCGTCGATGGCGGCGCGGGCGACGGCGAAATGGCTTTCGGGATGCAACGGAGCAAGGTCGGCAAGGCGCTGCGCGCGCTTCAGCCGGTCGCCGGCGGCGTCGCCCGGGCGAACGGAAAGATAGGTTTCGGCGAGTTCGGGATGCGGTCCCTGCTTCCAGGCGGCCTCGCTGATCTTCATCGCCCGCTTGACGTCGCCCTGGCGCGCGGCAAGCCGCGCCGCGAGGGTCGCGGCCGGCACGAGGGTCGGCGCGAGGCGGACTGCCTCGAGCGCCGCGGCCAGCGCCTCCTCCGGGCTGCCGGTCTCGAGTTCGAGGCCGCGGGCGGTGAGCAGCACGGCGCGCAGCCGATGCGCGGCCGCGCGGTCGATGAGCTTGGCCTGCAGGTTGGAACCGAGCGTCTGCAGGGCGCCCTGCCATTCGCCGGCCGAGGATTGATAGGCGAACAGCGCTTCGCCGGCCCAGGGAAGGCCGGGTGAGGCCTTGGCGGCTTCCTCGGCGAAATGCCGTGCGGCTTCGTGCTCGCCGGCCCGCTCCGCCTCGACATAGAGGCCGCGCAGGCCGAGCAGCTTCGTCTCCTGCTTCGGCAGCATGGCCTCGAAGGCGGCGCGTGCGCCGGCGCCGTCGCCGGTCGCCTGTGCCGTCTGCGCTTCGAGCAGCAGCGTCAACGGCTCGTGATCGAGCAGCTTGGCGGCTTCCGAGGCGTTGCGCTTCGCCTTCTTCACATCGCCGACGCCGATCGCGATCATGCCGCGCGACAGCGCCCGGTAGCCGCGGTCGCGGCGGCGGCCGGTGATCCAGCCGTCGAGCAGACGCGGCGCCCTCAGAACCGCCATCAGGACCGAGAGCAGGATCGCGAGCAGCACGAACAGCGCCGCCAGCGCCACCGCGCCGACCATCAGGCTGGTCGTGATCTCATAGCCCTGCCAGACGAGGCTGATCTCGCCCGGGCGGTCGGCGAGCCAGGCGAAGCCCGCCGCTGCGGCGAAGATGAGCGCGAGATAGACGAGGATACGGATCATGCGCGCTCCGTCACTTGCTGGGCGCGGCGGCGCCGCTGCCGAGCGTCGCCAGCGCCGCATCGATGGCGACGCGCCGTTTCGCCGCCTCGGCCCAGGGCGCGAGAACCGACTTGGCCGGCGCATCCAGCGCCTCGCTCTCGGCGAGCGCAGCCGAAAGGTCGCCCTTGGCGACGGCGGCCTCCATGCGCGAAACGATGGCGGTGGTCGAGGTGCCGGCGACGGGGCCGGACGGCTTGACCGAAACAAGCGCCGAGGCCGAGGCGCCGAGCCGGTCGAGAATGCCGGCTTCGGGATCGACCTGCGTGCTGGCGACTCGCATGCGCTCCGCGAAATCCGGGAACGAGGCCTGAAGGGCCGCGGCCGAGGGCGTCGCCTGGCCGGCGAAGGGCGCCAGCGCGGCCAGTGCCGGCTCGTTGCTGCCGAGCGTGCGCACGGCGTCGAGCTCGGGCGCGAAGGGCTTCTCGCTCGCCGCCGCCTGGCGAAGCGCCGTCAGCGCGATGGTGCGCGCCGCGGCCTCGGTGGCGGGGTCGGACGGCGGATTGGCCTCGATATCGGCGACGCGCGCCGCCATCTGCTCCAGCCGCTGTTCCAGCGGCGCGAGGTCCACGGCCGGTGCCGGTTCGGCGACCGGCCGGTTCTCGAGCGCCGTGAGCCGCTGCTCGATCGGTGCGAGGTCGGGGGGGCCGGACGACGTGGTGGCGGACGGTGAGGCCTGCAGCGCGGCGACGCTCTTTTCGAGCGCGTCCAGCCGCGCGGGATCGATCGCCGGCGTCGCTGCGGTCGGCGCTTGGGACACCTTCGCCTCCAGCGCGTCGAGCCGGCTGGCAACGGTCGCGAATCGGCTGTCGGTGCTGGCGTCAGTCACCGTGTCGTTCGGCGGGGCAAACAGGAACGCGGCGACGATGCCTCCGACGACGCCACCTGCGATCGCGGCGGCGGCAAGCGGCAGCAGGCTGCGCGCGGCGCTCGCCGGCGGATCGGCCGGCCGCTCGGATGGAGGCTCTTCCGCCGCCGGGGCCGGCTGCGGCTCGGCATCGGCCGGGGGCGGCACGGTCTCCGCCTCGAGGTCGATCGTCACCGGCGGCCGCTTCTGGCGCTGAGCGGCCGGCGATTCGGTGGCGGATGGGTTGTCGTCCTCTGCGGCCATGACCCTCGATCTCGTTTCAAGCGAACCCGACTATAGAACAATCCGTCAATGGATGCCTGCGGCCGATGTTCCGTCCCCGACAAGCGCCAGCAGCGCGGCTTCGTTCGGCGCGTCGGCGACCAGCCTTTTCCCGCTGCCCGCGCCGGCCGCCACCTCGGCAGAAAGGCAATAAAGCGGCATTGCGGCAAGATGCGGCCGCAGCGCTTCCGTCAGCCGCGCGAAGGTCTCGGCCGTGCGCCGCGAATAGAGCAGGACCCCGTCGATGGTGCCGGCCCGCAGCGCCGTGCCGATCGCGGCCGGCAGGGCCTCGGCCTCGCTCATCCGATAGGCCTCGACGGTCTCGACCGTGAAGCCGCCGCCGCCGAGCAGGGCCGCCAGATCGCGTGCCGGGCTTGCGACGGTCGGATGGAGCAGGGGGCCGGCGCGCGGATCGAGCACCGTCCGCGCCAGCCGCGCGAGATCCTCGCCGTCGCCATCGGCCGAGCGCACATCGGCGAAGCCGGCCGCCCGCGCGGCCGCGGCCGTGCGCTCGCCGACGCAGAGCGCCGGAACTGAGCGGGCGACACGTTCAGCCGGCCAGGAGGCGACGGCCCGGACGCCATTGGCGCTGGTGAAGAGCAGCGCCGCCGGGGTCGAGAAGGCGGGGGCTGGCAGCAGCTCCGTCACGAGCAGCGGCGCCAGGACGGGTTCATGGCCGCGCCGCACGAGTTCGGCGGCGGTCCGTTCCGCCTCCGGCTGCGGGCGCGTCACGAGAAGTCTCACCCCGCCGGTCCGTCGCGGAAATAGTCGGCGACGCCGCGCGCCAGCAGCGCCTCGGCGGCCGCGACGCCGATCGCGGTCGCTTCGGCGACGGGTCCTTCGAGGCGGACCTGTTCGAAGCGGCGTCCGTCATGCGAGAGCACCATGCCGCGGAAGGTCATCGTGCCATCCTCGATCGTCGCGAGACCGCCGATCGGCGTGCGGCAGGAGCCGTCGAGCCGGGCGAGGAACGCACGTTCGGCGTGGAGCGCGGTCGATGTCGGGGCATGATCGATGTCGCGCACGAGGCGGAGCACGCGCTCGTCATGCATGCGCGTCTCGATCGCCACGGCGCCCTGGCCGGCCGCGGGCAGGAAGTCGTCCGTTGCGATGACGGCGGTGGCATGGCCGGACAGGCCGAGCCGGTTCAGCCCCGCCATCGCCAGCAGCGTCGCATGCGCAACGCCCTCCGAAAGCTTGCGCAGGCGCGTCTCGACATTGCCGCGGAACTCGACGGTCTTGAGGTCGGGACGAAGGCGGAGCGCCATGGCACGGCGGCGGAGCGAAGAGGTGCCGAGCACCGCGCCTTCCGGCAGGTCGGCGAGACTGGCCGCGACCGGCGAGAGGAAGGCGTCGCGCACATCCTCGCGCGGCAGGAAGGCGGAGAGTTCCAGCCCTTCCGGCAGCAGCGTCGGCATGTCCTTCGAGGAATGGACCGCGAGATCGATGCGGCCGGCGACCAGCGCTTCCTCGATCTCCTTCGTGAACAGGCCCTTGCCGCCGGCTTCCGAAAGCGGCCGGTCCTGGATGCGGTCGCCCGAGGTGCGGATGACGGAGATCGCGATGGCGGCGCGGTCGAGCCCGTTCGCGCTGGCGATGCGGTCCCGCGTCTCGTTCGCCTGGGCGAGGGCGAGGGGCGAGCCACGCGTGCCGATGACCAGGACGGGGGCGGGAGTAGCGGATTGCACGCGATCGGCTCTGGGTGTTAGGGGACGATGAAGCGGCGCAGTCTAGTCGCTCGCCCCGTCGATGGAAGGGGCTGCGGCAATCCTTCTGCGCGCCGCCCCCGGTCCGCGCTGCGAAAGGCAGGTTTCCGTGACAGTCCGACAGTTGGTGCTCGGCATCGAGACGAGCTGCGACGAGACGGCCGCCTCGGTCGTGGCACGCGATGCGGACGGCCGCGGCACGATCCTCTCCAATGTCGTCCTGTCGCAGATCGCCGATCATGCGGCCTTCGGCGGCGTCGTGCCGGAGATCGCTGCGCGCGCCCATGTCGAGGCGCTGGACGAGGTCGTCGCGGCGGCGCTCGCCGAGGCGGGGGCGGAGTTCGCCGACCTCGACGCCGTGGCGGCGACGGCGGGTCCCGGCCTCATCGGCGGTGTCATCGTCGGCCTCACCACGGCCAAGGCGATCGCGCTCGCCGCCGGCCTGCCGCTGATCGCGGTCAATCATCTCGAAGGCCATGCGCTCACGGCGCGGCTCACCGACGGCCTCGCCTTCCCCTATCTGCTGCTGCTCGTCTCCGGCGGCCATACGCAGATCCTGCTCGTCTCCGGCGTCGGCGCCTATGAGCGCTGGGGCACGACCATCGACGACGCGCTCGGCGAGGCCTTCGACAAGACCGCCAAGCTGCTCGGGCTCCCCTATCCCGGCGGACCCGCCGTGGAGCGGGCGGCGGCGACCGGCGACCCGGCCCGATTCGTGCTGCCACGCCCGATGATCGGGCGGCCGGGCTCGGACTTTTCCTTCTCCGGCCTCAAGACGGCGCTGCGCCAGCAGGCCGAGGCGGTGGCGCCCTTGTCGGACCAGGACGTCGCCGATCTCTGTGCCGCATTCGAGGAGACCGTCACCGCGGTCGTTGCGGACCGCATGGCGCATGCCTTCGCACGCTTCCGCGCCGAGTTTCCCGCGATCGCCGCGCCGGCGCTCGTCGTCGCCGGAGGTGTCGCCGCCAATCGCCGGCTGCGGGCGTCGCTCGCGGAAACGGCGGCGACGGCGGGGTTCCAGCTGGTGGCGCCGCCGCTGAAGCTCTGCACGGACAATGGTGCCATGATCGCCTGGGCGGGTGCCGAGCGGCTTGCGCTCGGCCTCGTCGACGGCCTCGACGCGCCGGCCCGCCCGCGTTGGCCGCTCGACCAGATCGCGGCGCCGATGATCGGCTCGGGCATGAAGGGCGCCAAGGCGTGAGGAAGGCATGACCATGACCCGCGAGCCCGTCCGTTTCCGCCGCAAGGTCGTGATCTATGCGACGCATGGCGCTTCGCTGCTCACCTTCATCGAGCCCCACCACCCGGAGGCCGGCATGCAGGTGCCTGGTGGGACCGTAGAGGAGGGCGAGGATCTCGAGGCGGCGGCGCGCCGCGAACTCGCCGAGGAGACGGGGCTGACGCCTGCGGGCGCGTTCACGCCGCTCGGCGAGATGACCTATGTCTTCCGCTCCGAAAGCTTCGAGGCCGGCGCGGTGCGCTTCCAGCATCATCGCAGCTTCTTCCATGTCGTGCTCGACGAGGCTCCGGCGGCTCCGTGGGACTGGACCGAAGAGACCCCGGATGGCGGCGGCGGGCCGATCCTGATGCGCCATGCCTTCGTGCCGCTCGATCCGGTGCCGGTCCTGTTCGGGCGGCTCGATGCGCTGTTCCCCGAGCTCTACCGCCGCCTCGGCCTCGACATCAGAGGGCGGACATGAGCGTCGAGCATATCGCCGTCGTCGGCGCCGGCGCCTGGGGAACGGCGCTCGCGCTCGCCGCCGAGCGGGCCGGGCGACGCGTGACACTCTTTGGCCGAGACGTCGCAGCCATTGCCGTCAGCCGCGAGAACGTTGGCTATCTGCCGGGTATCCGGATCCCCGAGACCATCGCCGTCACCGACCGGCTCGCCGATGTCGTCGGTGCCGACGCGATCCTCGTCGTGACGCCGACGCAGACCATCCGCGCCGTCGCCTCGCTGCTCGGCGGCATCGCCGACGACACGCCGGTGGTGCTCTGCGCCAAGGGGCTCGAGCGCGGCACGGGGCTGCGCCCGACCGAGGTGCTGGCAGAGGCGCTGCCGCCGGCCGCGCCGGTCGTGCTCTCCGGCCCGAGCTTCGCCGCCGATGTCGCCGCCGGCCTGCCGACGGCCGTGACCATTGCAGCGGCCGAGGCGCCGCTCGCGATGCGGCTCTGCCAAGCGCTGGGCTCGGCGAGCTTCCGTCCCTATGCTGAGACCGACATGATCGGCGTCGAGGTCGGCGGCGCGTTCAAGAACGTACTCGCCATCGCGGTCGGCATCGTCGCCGGCCGCGGTCTCGGCGCCAGCGCCGCCGCGGCGCTGACGGCGCGCGGCTTCGCGGAACTCCGCCGGATCGGTGCCGCTCTCGGGGCGCGGCCGGATACGCTGATGGGACTGTCGGGCCTCGGCGATCTCGTGCTCACCTGTGCCTCGCCGCAGTCGCGCAATTTCTCCTATGGCGTCGCGCTCGGCCGCGGCACCGCGCCGGCCGCGGTTCTCGTCGAGGGGGCGGCGACGGCGGGCGTCGCGCGCATGCTGGCGGAAAGGCTCGGCGTCGAGATGCCGATCACCGCGCAGGTCGCCGCCATCGTCGAGGGCGAGACCGATATCGAGGGCGCCATGGCGGCTCTGATGAGCCGGCCGCTCAAACACGAGACGGACTGATCGCGGAGCCTCGTCGAGGCTTTACGGCCGCGCGCGGGCGACCTAACCTCCGGCCGACCTTCGGAGGATTTCCCATGCATTTCGTTGCCCTTCTCGCCGATCACGACGGCGCCCTTCCCGTTCGCATGGCGCACCGGCCGGCGCATCTCGAATGGCTGAAGACGGCGCCGATCCCGATCGCCGGCCCGTTCCTTGACGAGAAGGGCGACATGATCGGCACCATGGTCATCATCGAGGCCGAGGACGAGGCGGCAGCGCGTGCCATCCTCGCCGAGGATCCGTTCGCCAAGGCCGGGCTCTTCAAGTCGCTCGATCTGCGGGCGTGGCGCTGGGGCTGGGGCAAGCCGGCCTGAGGAGCGGAGCGTGGCGCACTGGCTCTACAAGTCCGAACCGGACGTCTTCTCCTATGACGACCTCGCCGCGAAGGGCGAGGCCGGGCAGGAATGGGACGGCGTCCGCAACTATCAGGCGCGCAACCACATGCGCGCCATGAAGCGCGGCGATCGCGGCTTCTTCTATCATTCCAACGAGGGCAAGGAGATCGTCGGCATCGTCGAGGTGGTGCGCGAGGTGCATCCCGATTCGACCGACGACAGCGGCACCTGGGAATGCGTCGACATCCGCGCCGTGCGCCCGGTCCCCCGCCCGCTGACGCTGGCCGAGGCCAAGGCCGAGCCCCGGCTGAAGGGCATGGCGCTCGTCTCCAATTCGCGCCTTTCCGTGCAGCCGGTGACAGATGCCGAATGGGCGATCGTCTGCGAGCTGACGGGCGTCGATCCCTGACCGGCGAGACCGCCGAAGCGGCCCGGCGGCGCTTCGTCATCGCCGAGACGCGCCTGATGGCGGTGCCGTCGCTGCCCGAGATCAGCCTCCATCTCGCCGACGACGCGACGGCGCTCTGGTCGCGCGCGGAGGCGGAACTCGGGGCGGCCGGCGCGCCGCTGCCGTTCTGGGCCTTCGCCTGGGCCGGCGGCAGGGGCCTCGCCCGTTTCATCCTCGACCGGCCCCATCTCGTGCGTGGCAGGCGCGTGCTCGATTTTGCGACCGGGTCCGGGCTGGTGGCGATCGCGGCGGCGCGGGCCGGCGCGGCGTCCGTCGAGGCCGTCGACATCGATCCCTTCGCCGTCACGGCCTGCCGGCTCAATGCCGAGGCTAATGGCTTCGCGGTGCGGGCTGCCTGTGCCGATCGAGTCGGGAGCGCCGCCGGCGCCGATCTCGTGCTCTCGGGCGACATCTTCTATGACCGCGCCATGACCGCGCATGTGCTGCCCTGGCTGCGAACGCTCGCTACGGACGGGGCGGAGGTTCTCGTCGGCGATCCGGGGCGGCGCTATTGCCCCGAAGACGGCACCCGCGTCCTCTCGACGCTCACGGTTCCGACCGAGCCGGCGCTCGAGGATGCGCTCGAGAAGCGCGTGCGGATCCTCGCCATCGACGCGCATTGAGCCGGCGCAAGGGTGCGACAGAGCGTGGCGGCGGCCGGCGGCCATGTTGCGGGGCGGCATCAGAACGGATTAAGTGACCGATGGAGGTTGCCGCATCCGCAGGCGTGCGCGGATGGGGATGAGGGAGGATTGAATGCACGAGATCGTTCACGCGGTCCCGCAGGACTGGGCCGCCTCGGCGCATGTCGATATCGATGCCTATCGCAGCCTTTACCGCCAGTCCGTCGAGGACCCGGCCGGGTTCTGGGCCGAGCAGGCGAAGCGGCTCGACTGGATCAAGCCGTTCGCGGTGGTCAAGAACACCTCGTTTGCGCCCGGCGCGGTATCGATCAAGTGGTTCGAGGACGGCACGCTGAATGTCGCGGCCAACTGCCTCGACCGGCATGTCGAGACGCGCGGCGACAAGGTGGCCATTCTCTGGGAGGGAGACGATCCCTCCGAGAGCCGCGCCATCACCTATCGCGAGCTTCATGCCGAGGTCTGCCGCTTCGCCAATGTCTTGAAGAAGCTCGGCGTCGAGAAGGGCGACCGCGTCACCATCTATCTGCCGATGATTCCCGAGGCGGCGATGGCGATGCTCGCCTGCGCGCGCATCGGCGCCATCCATTCGGTGGTGTTCGGCGGCTTCTCGCCCGACAGCCTCGCCGGCCGTATCGGCGACTGCCATTCGACGCTGGTGATCACGGCCGACGAGGGCCTGCGCGGCGGCAAGAAGGTGCCGCTGAAGCACAACACCGACCTCGCCCTCGCCAAGACGATCGGCGACGAGAAGGTGCTGGTCATCCGCCGCACCGGCGCCGAAGTGGCCATGCATGCCGGCCGCGACTACTGGTATCACGAGATATCCGCCGAGGTTTCCGCCGATTGCCCGCCGGCCGAGATGAACGCGGAGGACCCGCTGTTCATCCTCTACACGTCCGGCTCGACTGGCCGGCCGAAAGGCGTGCTGCACACGACGGCGGGCTATCTGCTGCATGCGGCGATGACGCATGAGATCGTCTTCGACCTGAAGGAAGACGACATCTTCTGGTGCACCGCCGATGTCGGCTGGGTCACCGGCCACACCTATATCGTCTATGGCCCCCTCGCCAACGGCGCCACCTCGGTGATGTTCGAGGGCGTGCCGAACTATCCGAGCAACAGCCGCTTCTGGCAGGTCGTCGACAAGCACAAGGTCACGATCTTCCACACGGCGCCGACGGCGATCCGCGCGCTGATGCAGGCCGGCGACGCGCCGGTCAAGGCGGCTTCGCGCGCCTCGCTGCGCCTCCTGGGCTCGGTCGGCGAGCCGATCAATCCCGAGGCGTGGGAGTGGTATCACCGCGTCGTCGGCGACAATCGCTGCCCGATCGTCGACACCTGGTGGCAGACCGAGACCGGCGGCGTGCTGATCACGCCGCTCCCCGGCGCGACGCCGCTGAAGCCGGGCTCGGCCTCCTGGCCGTTCTTCGGCGTGCAGCCGGGCATCGTCGATTCGGAGGGGCGGCTGCTGGAGGGCGCCTGCGAGGGCAATCTTGTGATCCTCGATTCCTGGCCGGGCCAGATGCGCACCGTCTATGGCGATCACGAGCGCTTCGAGCAGACCTATTTCTCGGCCTACAAGAACATGTATTTCACCGGCGACGGCTGCCGGCGCGACGCAGACGGCTATTACTGGATCACCGGCCGCGTGGACGATGTCATCAACGTCTCCGGCCACCGCATGGGCACCGCCGAGGTGGAGAGCGCGCTGGTCGCGCATCAGAACGTGTCGGAGGCGGCCGTGGTCGGCTATCCGCACGACATCAAGGGGCAGGGCATCTATGCCTATGTCACGCTGATGGCCGGCGTGCAGCCGACGGACGCGCTGCGCAAGGAACTCGTCGGCTGGGTGCGCAAGGAGATCGGGCCGATCGCCTCGCCCGACCTCATCCAGTTCGCGCCGGGCCTGCCCAAGACTCGCTCGGGCAAGATCATGCGCCGCATCCTGCGGAAGATCGCCGAAGACGAGTTCTCGGCGCTCGGCGACATCTCGACCCTCGCCGATCCGGCGGTGGTCGAGGACCTGATCGCCAACCGCCAGAACCGCCGCAAGGAAGCGGTCTGACAACCCTCACCTCGGCCCTCTCCCGCAAGCGGGAGAGGGAGTTCGGCCGTGCAGGTTGAGCAGGCGTTCGCCCGCCTCAGAAATCGCTGGCGATGCCCTTGTTTTCCCAGTCGCCATAGCGGACCGGCTCCGGGCCGGCGCGGCCGAGGATCTCGCGCGGCAGCTCGGCCGCCGCGTCGATCTCGGCCCGACGGGCTTTCGCCTCGTCGAGCGCGCGCTGCGCCGCGGGGCTCAATTGCCGCGGCGGCGTCTCGGCAGGCGTTTCACTCTCGCTCATCGCATCGGTTCCCGGCTTGTCCATCGGCGCTGATGTGGCCCGCCTTCGCCATGCGTCAAGCCTTTCCGGCTCAAGACTCGGGCGCGGCCGGCCAGTCGCGATAGATGTCCTCGCGGGTCGGCGGCAGGCCGGAGGGGCCGCGCTGGCGGCGCGAGGCGAGCGTCTGGTTGATCGTCACCGAGTTGCGCTCGAAGGCGACGGAGCAGCCGGCGATATAGGCGAGCCAGAGCCGCGTCTTCACCTCGCCGACCTCCTTCACCGCCTCGTCGTAGCGGGCGAGCAGCCGGTCATGCCAGTGGCGCAGCGTCATGCGGTAATGCTCGCGCCAGCCTTCGACGTCATGCACCTCGAAGCCGTAGCGCTCGAGATTGGCGACCGACATGCCGAGATGGTCGAGTTCGCCGCCCGGGAAGATGTAGCGGCGGATGGCGGCATATTCCGGATTGGTGCGGCGGAACGCCTTCTCGGTCATCTTGGCCGGGCGGGCGATGGCATGGTGCAGATAGAGGCCGCCGGGCTTCAGGAGGCGGTGCACCGTCCGGAAATAGGTCGGATAGTTCGGGATGCCGACCTGCTCGAACATGCCGATCGAGGCGATCTTGTCGAACTGGCCCTGGACCTGTGTGTAGTCCTTGAGCTCGAAGCGGATGCGGTCCTGCAGCCCGAGCCGGGCAACCTTCTCCCGGGCGAAGACATATTGCTCGTCGGCGAGCGTCACGCCGACGGCGTTGACGCCGTAATGCTGCGCGGCATGGCAGACGAGCGCGCCCCAGCCCGAGCCGATGTCGAGCAGCGTCTCGCCTGGCTTCAGGCGGAGCTTGCGGCAGATCATGTCGAGCTTGTCGCGCTGGGCGGTCGCGATGTCGTTGTCCCAGTCGCGGAAATAGGCGCAGGTATAGACCATCTCCGGATCGAGCCAGAGCGCGTAGAAGGCGTTGGAGACGTCGTAGTGGTAGTGGACGTTCTCCTTGTTGGCCGTCTCCGAGCCGTCGCGCTGGGCACGGTCGCCGCGGATCTGTTCCAACGGCCAGGGACCGCCGCGCGGCGAGAACACGAAATCGGTGAAGGAGCGCAGCAGCAGCTTCTTGTCGAGCAGCCGCCGCACCTCGCGCGAGCGCACCTTCGGCCGCTCGGCGACGAGGTCGAACAGCGTGCCGTTCAACAGGTCGATCCGCTTCGACACATAGAGATTGATGAGCGTGTCGATCTTCGGGCTGCGGAAGAGGCCGGAGACCGCGCCCTCGTCGGCGATGACGATGGTGAGCGCGTCGTCGGAGGCGTCCGCCGGGATGCGCGTGCCGTCCCACAGGCGGAACGCCATCGAGATGCCCATCACGTCGCGGATATGGGCGATCAGCGCCGCGAAACGCTCCGTCCGTCCGCCCGCCGTCCGTCCGCTCATGAAGCCCCCGCTTGGCGCCGCAGGCCCCCCAGCGAGGCTTGCTCAGGGCGGTATGCACTACCATCATATGGGCGAGGCACAAGAGGGAGGCCGCCCGTCGGGCGGCTCTGTCGCATGAACATGATGCGGACCGCCGTCCTGATCGCGGTCCTCACCGCACTCTTCATGGGCGTCGGCTATCTGGTCGGCGGCCAGTCCGGCATGCTGATCGCGCTGCTCTTCGCGGCGGGCATGAACCTGTTCACCTATTGGAACGCCGACCGCATGGTGCTGTCCATGTATGGCGCGCGCGAGGTGAACGAAGCGACGGCGCCGCGCTACTATGCGACGGTGCGCGAGCTCGCGGCGCGCGCAGGGCTGCCGATGCCCAAGGTCTATATCATCGACTCGCCGCAGCCGAACGCCTTCGCCACCGGCCGCAATCCCCAGAACGCCGCGGTCGCCGCCTCGACCGGCCTGTTGCAGGCGCTGACGGCCGAGGAGGTCGCCGGCGTGATGGCGCATGAACTGGCGCATGTGAAGCATCACGACACGCTGACCATGACCATCACCGCGACCATCGCGGGCGCAATCTCGATGCTGGCTAATTTCGCCTTCTTCTTCGGCGGCCATCGCGACGAGCGCAGTCCGTTCGGGGCCTTCGGCGCCATCGCCGCGGCGCTGCTGGCGCCGATCGCCGCCATGATGGTGCAGATGGCGGTGAGCCGGACGCGCGAATATTCGGCCGACCGCACGGGCGCCGAGATCTGCGGCAATCCGCGGGCGCTCGCCTCGGCGCTTGCCAAGATCGCCGGCGCGGCGCATCAGGTTCCCAATCCCGCCGCCGAGGCGAACCCCGCCACGGCGCATCTCTTCATCATCAATCCGTTGTCGGGCCAGCGCATGGACAATCTGTTCTCCACCCATCCGGCGACGGAGAACCGCATCGCGGCGCTGATGGAACTCGACCGCGACATGAACCGGCGCGGCTCCGCGCCGGCCGGCCGCGGCGTCGGCCTTCCCGGCGGCTTCGGCTCCCGCCCGGCCGCGGCCTCCGCCGCGCCGCGCCGGGGACCCTGGGGTTGAACGGGCCGGCGGCGAGGGGGCCCGCCTCCAACCGTCAGCGTCCACGCGGTCCGCGCCGGCCGCCGAAACCCGCGCCGGGCGTTGCCGCCCGCATCGCCGCCGTCGCCGCGCTCCATGCCGTGACGGCCGATCACCGGCCCGCCGATACCGTTCTGGACGATCCGTCCGGCCCATTCGCGACGCTGGAGCCGCGCGAGCGAGCCCTCGCCCGCGCCATTCTCGGCATCGCGCTCCGCCGGCATGGCCAGATCCGCGACGCGCTCGGCCGCTTCCTCGACAAGGCTTTGCCGAAGAAATCCGGCCCGCTCGGCTCGATCCTCGAGGTCGCGGCGGCGCAGATCCTGTTCATGGATGTCGCCGACCATGCCGCCGTGTCGATCGCCGTCGACCTCGCAAGCCAGGATCGCGACGCCCAGCACTTCAAGGGTCTTGCCAACGCCGTTCTGAGGCGGCTCGCAGAGGCGCGCGATGCGATCCTCGCCGACCAGGACGAGGCGGTGCTCAACGCGCCGCGCTGGCTCGCCGCCAACTGGGCGAAGGCCTATGGGGCGGAGACGGCACGCGCCATTGCGCTCGCCCGTCTCGAAGAGGCGCCGCTCGACCTCTCGGCTCGCGACGATCCCGCTGCGCTCGCCGAACGGCTGGGCGGGCTGCTGTTGCCCACCGGCACGGTGCGCCTCATGCCCGGCGGCGCGATCGACGCGCTGGACGGTTTCGCGGAAGGGGCCTTCTGGGTCCAGGACGCGGCG
Organism: Allobosea sp.; assembly: GCA_017307955.1. Classification (GTDB taxonomy): domain Bacteria; phylum Pseudomonadota; class Alphaproteobacteria; order Rhizobiales; family Kaistiaceae; genus Kaistia. Next base: position 289,695 of record JAFKFV010000008.1, read on the forward strand.
GCGGCGCTGCCGGCCCTTCTGCTCGGCGATGTCGCAGGCAAGGCCGTCGCCGATCTCTGTGCCGCGCCGGGCGGCAAGACATTGCAGCTCGCGGCCGCCGGCGCGCTCGTCACCGCCGTCGATCACTCGGCCGAGCGGCTGAAGCGCGTCGAGCAGAATCTCGCCCGTACCGGGCTTGAGGCCCGTCTCGTCGCCGCCGACGCCTTGGCCTTCGATCCGGGCGAGCTCTACGACGCCGTCCTTCTCGATGCGCCCTGCTCTGCGACGGGAACCATCCGCCGCCATCCCGACGTGGCGCTCCTGAAGCGCCCCGCCGATGTCGCGTCGCTGGCCGAGTTGCAGAAGAAGCTCCTCGCGCGCGCCGTCTCGCTGCTCAGGCCGGGCGGTGTTCTCGTCTATTCGACCTGCTCGCTGGAGCGGGAAGAGGGCGAGGCGCAGGCCGCGTGGGCGCTCGGCACGCTGCCGCTTTCGCCAATCCCCGTGCAGCCAACGGAGATCGGCGGCCTCTCCGCGCTCTGCCGCGGCGGCTTTCTGCGCAGCCTTCCCTCCGATCTTCCGTCGGATGAGCCGCGACTTTCGGGCCTCGACGGTTTCTTTGCGGCCCGCTTCGTGAAAAATTGACGGAAAATCCGGCTGCTCGAGCGGCGTCCGGTCGGTGACGGGCAAGGCGGTTCAATTCGCCTGTCGCCGCCGATAGATTGGCGCGGCCCCGCGGGGGAATGATTCGAGCGGCGGAAAGGAATCCAGCGGCATGGCGTTTGGAAGACGGGCAGGGCAGGGGCGGGTCGTCCGCTTCGCGCTGGCTTCGGCCTGGCGCCGCTCGCGCTACGCCTTCCATGCCGGTCCGCTCTATGGCTGGCGCTATCTCGGCCCGGCGCCCGACCGTCTCGTCATCGCGCCGACCGACCTCCGGACCGCCGATCCGACGATCGCGCACGACATCTATGCCGGCCGCTATGTCTTCGCCGGCGAGGCCGTCGACGTTTCCGGCTTCTCCGTGTTCGAGGTCGAGCCGCCGTCGCGGGCCTGGGCGGCGGGGCTGCACGGCTTCGGCTGGCTGCGGCACCTGCGCGCCTCCGATCTCGCGGTCTCGCGTCAGAATGCGCGGGCGCTGATCGACGAGTGGATCCGCTTCCAGAAGAGCCATGACCGCATCGCCACCGACCCTGTCGTGATGGCGCGGCGCATCTCCTCCTGGCTGGCGCAGACGCCGCTGGTGCTGGAAGGCTGCGACCACGGCTTCTATCGCCGCTTCATGCGATCGCTGACGCGGCAGGTGCGCTCGCTCCGCCGCGTAGCGCATGACGTGCCGCCCGGGCGGCCGCGCCTCTCCGTCGCCCTGGCGCTCGCCGCCGCCGCGCTGTCGCTCGCCGACCAGAACCGCTTCGTGCGGCAGGCGGCGCGCTTCGTCGATCATGAACTGGCGCGGCAGATCCTGCCCGATGGCGGTCATGTCAGCCGCAATCCCGGCGCCGTGCTCGACATCCTCGTCGATCTCCTGCCGCTCAGGCAGGCCTTCACCGCGCGGGGCATGCAGCCTTCGCCGGCCCTGCTCGGGGCGATCGACCGGATGATGCCGATGCTGCGCTTCTTCCGCCTCGGCGACGGCGCCTTCGCCAAGTTCAACGGCATGGGCGAGACCGAGCTCGGCCTCCTCGCCGCCGTCCTCGCCTATGACGATGCGCGCGGCGCCCCGGTCCGCAACGCCCCGCATTCCGGCTACCAGCGCATCGATGCCGGCGACACCGTGCTCATCGCCGATACCGGCCCGCCGCCGCCGCCCGCTCTGTCGCGCGAGGCGCATGCCGGCTGCCTTGCCTTCGAGATGAGCGTCGGCCGCCAGCCGATCGTCGTCAATTGCGGCATTCCCGGCCCGGGCGCCGCCGCGCTCCGCCGCCTCGCCCGCGCCACCGCCGCGCATTCCACCGTCACCTTCAACGACGCCTCGTCCTGCCGCTTCCTCACCGGCGGCGTGCTGGCGAACCGCCTCGGCGAGGTCATCGTCGCCGGACCCGGCAAGGTCGAGTTGACGCGGCTCGACGAGAAGCGGCACACCCGCATCACCGCCGCCCATGACGGCTATGTCGAGCGCTACGGCATCCGCCACGAGCGCCGCCTCGCCATGCGGCCGGACGGGCTCCGGCTCGACGGCAAGGACAGCTTCACCAATCCCTCGGGCGCACCGCTGGCGCTCGGCGGCAAGGACGCCTTCGCGATCCGCTTCCATCTCCATCCCTCCGTCGAGGCGAGCCGGCTGGAGACGGGAGAGGGCGTTCTGCTCATCCTGCCGGACGGCTCCGGCTTCGTCTTCGAGGCGCCGGGCCATGACGTGATGATCGAGGAGAGCATCCGCCTCTCCGATATCCGCGGCAACCGGCGCGCCGAGCAGATCGTCGTGCATGGACGGGCCATGCAGTTCCCCGCCGTGCGCTGGCATTTCGAGCAGGTGGCCGGTCCCGGCCACTATGTCGCCGATGCCTGGCCGGAGGAAGACGCTGGGCCGGAAGAGCCTGACACCATTGCCGGCGAGCCTGGCGAGGGCGATGGGGAAGCCTCGCCCTTCTCCGAGATGGAGCTCGCCGAGGACGTCGAGGGCGAGGCGACGCCGCAGGCGTGAGCGGGGGTGCGGGCGGCGGGAAATCGTGCTATCGCGCGCCCGTCCCGTTTCCGCTCCGACGTCCTGCCCAGAGGTGAAGATGGCCGTTCCCCCGCCGAAGGTCGACCTGCCCGATCGCGTTCCCATGCAGCGCGCGCTGTTCTCGGTGTTCGATACGACCGGGGCGATCGATCTCGCGCGTGCGCTGCACGCCGCCGGGGTGCGCCTGTTCGCGACCGGCTCCACGGCGAAGGCGATCGTCTCCGTCGGCCTGCCAGTCATGAACATCGCCGACCTGATCGGCTTTCCGGAGATCCTCGGCGGGCGGGTGAAGACGCTGCATCCGAAGGTGCATGGCGGCCTCCTGGCGCTGCGCAACGATCCCGTGCATGCCGCCGAACTCGTCGAGCATGGCATCGAGCCCTTCGACCTCGTCGTCTCCAATCTCTATCCGTTCGAGAAGACGATCGCCTCCACCAGCGACCTGCCGACCATTGTCGAGAATATCGACATCGGCGGCCCGGCCATGACGCGCGCCGCCGCCAAGAACCACGGCTTCGTCTCGATCCTCGTCGATCCGGCGGATTATGACGGGCTGCTCGCCGAACTCGCGGCGCATGACGGCGCGACGACGCTCGCCTATCGCCGCCGCCTCGCCGCCAAGGCCTTCGCGCGCACCGCCGCCTATGACGCCGCCGTCTCGACCTGGTTCGCCGCCGCGCTCGACGAGCCGGCCCCGGCCTGGCGTGCCCTCGGCGGCAAGCTCGCGGAAAGCCTCCGCTACGGCGAGAACCCGCACCAGCGCGCCGCCTTCTACGTGACAGGCGAGCAGCGGCCCGGCGTCGCCACCGCGCGCCAGCTGCAGGGCAAGCAGCTCTCCTACAACAACATCAACGACACCGACGCCGCCTTCGAGCTGGTGGCGGAGTTCGACCCGGCGGCGGCGCCGGCCGTCGCGATCATCAAGCACGCCAATCCCTGCGGCGTCGCCACCGGCTCCAGCCTCGTCGAGGCCTATGAGCGGGCGCTTCGCTGCGATCCCGTTTCGGCCTTCGGTGGCATCGTGGCGCTGAACCGGACGCTCGACGCGGAAGCGGCGCGGAAGATCGTCGAGATCTTCACCGAGGTCATCATCGCCCCCGACGCCACGGACGAAGCCGTCGCGATCGTTGCCGCCAAGAAGAACCTTCGCCTGCTCGTCACCGGCGGATTGCCGGACCCGACCGCGGGCGGCCTTTCCTTCCGCTCCGTCTCGGGCGGCATGCTGGTGCAGGACCGCGATGCCGGCCATGTCGCCCGGGCCGATCTGAAGGTCGTCACCAAGCGGCAGCCGAGCGCGGCCGAACTCGACGATCTCCTCTTCGCCTTCCGCGTCGCCAAGCATGTGAAGTCGAATGCCATCGTCTATGCGAAGGACGGCGCCACCGTCGGCATCGGCGCCGGCCAGATGAGCCGAGTCGATTCCTCCACCATCGCGGCGCGCAAGGCCGCCGAGGCGGCGACGGCGGCGGGTCTTCCCGAGAGCCTCGCCATCGGCTCCGTGGTCGCCTCCGATGCGTTCTTCCCCTTCGCCGATGGCCTGCTCGCGGCAGCGGCGGCGGGTGCGACGGCGGTGATCCAGCCGGGCGGCTCGATGCGCGACGATCTCGTGATCGCCGCCGCCGACGAGGCCGGGCTCGCCATGGTCTTCACCGGCATGCGCCATTTCCGGCATTGACGCTGCCGGCCAAGCGGACCAAGGTTCCGACCCGACCCGCGGCTCCCCAGCGAGCCGCGGGCGCCGCCCGCCGGCATCCCCCGCCGGACGAGTCCCAGTGCGTATCGCCGGCAGTCCCCGGGGAGACTTCATGACCGAAATTCTGAAGAGCGTCCTCTTCATCGACTATGACAGCCTGCATCTCGCTTTGCATGCCCGCGATCCGCAGCTCGCGCGGCGGCTGGCCGCGCGGCCCGGCGCGCTGCTCGATGCCATCGAGGCCGGCGCGCTGGTCGGGTCGGGGTCGCTCGGCAATCAGCGCCGCCGCGTGCTCATGCGCCGCTGCTATGCCGATCCGCGGCTGATCGGTCGTGGCCGCGACGCCTTCGTCATGCAGGGCTTCCAGATCGTCGATTGCCCGACCCTTGCCGGCCGCGAGCGCAATTCGGCCGAAGTGCAGATCACGCTCGACACGATCGACGCGCTCGGCCATCCGACGGCTTTCGACGAATTCATCCTTCTCGCGGCTGAGTCCGATTTCTCGCCGCTGATCTATCGCTTGAAGGCGCATAACCGCGCCGCCACGATCTTCGCGCCGGGGCAGACCGCTTCCGGCTACCGCGCCATCGCCGATGGCATCATCGAGGAGCAGGCGCTCGTCACGCTGCTGCAGGGGCTCGACATCCCCGATGCCGGCGAGGCCGAGGACGAGGAGGCGCCGAAGGCGCTGCCGGCGCGCGAGGACCTCGCGGCGCTGGCGCGGCGTGTCCATGCCGCCACCAATGTCCCGCTCTTTCCGCCCAAGGTCTATGCCGAGCTCTTCCGGGCGCTCAAGGACGAGATCGCGGAGAACGGCTATCATTTCCTCTCCACGGCCGAGAATGTCGCCGCGCGGCTGATCGCCTCCGGCCGCCGCGCCTCGCGCCGGCAGATCGCCTTCGTGGTGAAGGGCCTGGCGCTGAAGGGCCATGTCTTCTCGGACGGTGATACGCCGGAGAAGCTCGCCGACGTCTTCCGCGAGCAGGTGGTCTATCTCGCGCGCCAGGCCGGCATCGCCATCGATCCGCGCGTCGAGCGGCAGATCGGCGCCTGGATCGCCGGCGGCGTTTCCGGTGCCGAGCCGGCCCCGTCGAAGACCGCCGAGGCGGCGCCTGAGGTCGTTCGGCCTGAGTCGGTCGTCGCGGACGACGCGCCTGCAGAGCCGGTTGCCGAGGCGGCCGAGATCATCGCCGGTCCGCTGGAGGCCGAGACGGTCGCCGAGCCGGCGCCGTCGATCCCGGCAGCGCCGGAGAGCGCGGCCGAGGCTCCGGCCGAGCCCGTGCTCGCGGCGGAGACGGACGTGGTGCCGCCCGCCGAAGTGGCGGAGGTGGTGGCGGTCGAGGCCGTGGCGGTGGACACCGCCGAGACCGTCGAGGCCGTTGCCGTGACGGTTGCCGCCGTGGCGCCGGAGCCGGTGCCCGAGACCGAGGAAGAGCTTCGCGCGCTCGCCGATGCCGAGGACGGCGACGAGACGGCCGATGCCGACGAGACGCCGCCGGCCCGCGTCGCGCCTGCGGTGCGTCCGCCTGTCGCCCGCCCGGCGCCGCCGAAGCCGGTGCCGGCCACCGAGGCCGAGCTCGATCCGTTCGAATTGTCGCTGCTCGCGGCGATCACCGAGGAGATCAAGCCGGCGCGCGCCGGTGCCGAGGCGCCGAAGGCGGCCGAGGATTCGGACAGCGATCTCGACCTCGACTTCAAGCGCATCCTCGCGAGCCTCAGCGAGAACCGCAAATAGGCTTCCGGAGCCCGGGACGGCGCGCCGCGCCGCCCGGCTCGCGGCTCAATCAGCCATTGGCCATGTATTGGCCGCCATTGATGGTGAGCACGGCGCCGGTCATGAAGGCACTGGCGTCGGAGGCGAGATAGAGCACCGCCGCGGCGATCTCCTCGGCCTTGCCGAGCCGGCCGACCGGGATCTGCGCGATGATCCCTTCCAGCACCTTCTCCGGCACGGCGGCGACCATGTCGGTGTCGATATAGCCGGGGCAGATGCAGTTGACCGTCACGCCCTTGCGCGCGTTCTCGAGCGCCAGCGCCTTGGTGAAGCCGATGACGCCCGCCTTGGCGGTCGCGTAGTTCACCTGGCCGAGCTGGCCCTTCTGTCCGTTGATCGACGAGATGTTGATGATGCGGCCGAACCCGCGCTCGCGCATGCCCTCGATCACCGGCCGCGACATCGTGAACATCGAATCGAGATTGGTCGAGAGGACGGCCTTCCAGGCGGCATGGTCCATCTTGTGGAACCAGCCGTCGCGGGTGATGCCGGCATTGTTGACGAGGATGTCGACCGGGCCGAGCTCGGCCGTCACTGCGGCGATGCCGCTCTCGCAGGCGGCGGGATCGGCCACGTCCCACTGGAACACCGCGATGCCGGTCTCCGCCTTGAAGGCATTCGCCTTCTCGACATTGCCGGCGAAGGTCGCGGCGACGGTGTAGCCGCCCGCCTTGAGCGCGGTGGCGATGGCCGCGCCGATACCGCGCGTGCCACCTGTGACGAGCGCAACTCTGCTCATGGATCCTCCCCCTGCAGACGCTGCCGGTCTTTGCCGGCGGTTTCTCTCAGCGCTCGACGGTGAGCGCGATGCCCATGCCGCCGCCGATGCACAGCGTGGCGAGGCCCTTCTTGGCGTCGCGCCGCGCCATCTCGTGCAAGAGCGTCACGAGGATGCGCGCGCCGGACGCGCCGATCGGATGGCCGATGGCGATGGCGCCGCCATTGACATTGACCTTGGCGGGGTCCCAGCCAAGACCCTTGTTGACGGCGCAGGCCTGCGCCGCGAAGGCCTCGTTGGCCTCGACGAGGTCGAGGTCGTCCCTCGACCAGCCGGCCTTTTCCAGCGCCTTCTTCGAGGCCGGGATCGGGCCGGTGCCCATCACGCTCGGGTCGACGCCGGCTGTCGCCCAGGAGGCGATGCGCGCCAGCGGCGTGATGCCCCGCCTCGCGGCCTCCTCGGCGGTCATCAGCACCAGCGCGGCGGCGCCGTCATTGAGGCCCGACGCGTTGCCGGCCGTCACCGAGCCGTCCTTGGCGAAGGCGGGGCGCAGCTTGGCGAGCGCCTCGATCGTGGTGCCGGCGCGGATATGCTCGTCGGTGTCGACGATCGTGTCGCCCTTCTTGCCGGGGATGACGACCGGGATGATCTCGTCCTTGAACCGCCCGGCCTTCTGTGCCGCCTCCGCCTTGTTCTGCGAGGCGACGGCGAAACTGTCCTGGTCGTCGCGGCTGATCTGGAACTCGCGTGCGACGTTCTCGGCCGTGACGCCCATGTGGTAGCCGTTGAAGGCGTCCCAGAGCCCGTCCTTGATCATCGTGTCGATGAAGTTCATGTCGCCGAACTTGGTGCCGGAGCGCAGATGCGCCGCATGCGGCGACAGCGACATGGACTCCTGGCCGCCCGCGACGATGATCGCGGCGTCGCCGGAAGCGATCTGCTGCATGCCGAGCGCCACGGCCCGGAGCCCCGAGCCGCAGACCTGGTTGAGGCCCCAGGCGGTGGTGGCGATCGGCAGGCCGGCGGCGATCGAGGCCTGGCGGGCCGGGTTCTGACCCTGCGCGGCGGTGAGGACCTGGCCGAGGATCACCTCGTCGACCTCGGCGGCGTCGACGCCGGCGCGCTCCAGCACGCCCTTGATGACGGTCGCGCCCAGCTGATGGGCCGGCGTCGCAGCGAAGCCGCCATTGAAGGCGCCGACGGCCGTGCGGCCAGCCGCGGCGATGACGATGTCGTTGGAAAGAGCCATGGCCTTCTCCTTGATGGCTGCGGCCTTCCGGCCGGGCGGATGCCTGCGGCCTTCCGGCCAATCGCCTCATCCCCCGATGCGGCGCTGTCTTGCCGCCGATCCAAGCCCGGCCTCGCGAGGCTTGTCAACCGAAGCGCGGCGGGCCGCCGTGCTGCGCCGCATCGTGTGCGCAGCAAAGCTGCAGCAATGCGTCGCACAAAACGTTGGCGGTGGTGCAAAAAAGTCCCTATCTTGCTGGTTGCGGGGAGGAATTCCGCCAGACCGGCCGGGGGCCGGTCCTGCCTGGCCGGGCCGGTCGGGCCGGCGGCGACATCGGGAGCGGGTATGGCCAAGGAACAGGAACCGACGACGATCAAGAAGTATGCGAATCGTCGTCTCTACAATACCGGCACATCGACCTATGTGACGCTCGAAGATCTCGCCGTCATGGTGAAGACGGGCGAAGACTTCGTCGTCTACGACGCCAAGACGGGCGAGGATATCACCCGCTCGGTCCTGACGCAGATCATCTTCGAGCAGGAGAACAAGGGGCAGAACCTGCTCCCGATCACCTTCCTGCGTCAGCTGATCCGCTTCTATGGCGATTCGATGCAGAATCTGGTGCCGACCTATCTCGACTTCTCGATCGACAGCCTGACGCGCGACCAGGACAAGCTGCGCAGCCAGATGGCCAACGCCTTCGGGCCGAGCGCCTTCACGGCGATCGAGGAGACGGTGCGCCGCAACACCGAGATGTTCGAGCAGGCGATGCGCATGTTCCTGCCGTTCAGCGGCGGCCGTGGCGATGTCGCGGCTGCGCCGCCGGCGGCGCCGCGCGCCGAGCCGAAGGCGGAGCTCCGGCCCGACGGCGATTTCGACACGCTGAAGCGCCAGCTCGACGAGATGCAGAAGAAGATCGACCAGCTGGCCGGCAGCAAGGGCTGAGCACGAGCCGTCGAGGCGGTGGGGTCCGGCCCGCGACGGGCCGGCGTTGTGCCGCGCCGCCATGCATCCCATATCATTCCCGCGCGCGTCCGTTGGTTGGCGCGGCTTTGAGGGGATGACGGCGATGGTGCGTCCTCTGGACGGCGAGATACTCGGCAAGGACGATCCGGCGGGCCGCGACCACGATGCGCGGGCCGAACGCGTGCGGCGCGATTTCTGGAAGGTTCTGAGGCGCGGCGCGAAGCGGATCCCGTTCGCCGAGGACGCGGTCGCCGCCTATTACTGCGCCTTCGACACCGCGACGCCGTTCCGCGTCCGCGCGATGCTGATCGGCGCGCTGGCCTATTTCGTGATGCCGGTCGATGCCGTGCCCGACTTCCTGGTCGGCCTCGGCTTCGCCGACGACGCAACCGTGCTCATGACGGCGCTGACCATGCTCGGCGCTCATCTGAAGCCGCATCACCGCGAGGCCGCCCGCCGTGCCCTTGCCGGGGGCGAAGAGGGGCCCGCGAGGCCATAGTCTCGCCCCATTGCCAAGGGAATCCCGCTCTTTCCGGGCTCGATCGCGGTTCGATGCTTATTGGTTCACGCGATGTTAAGATCGAATTCGCAGTTTGATGCACGGGAGCGTCAGGCATACGGCCCGGCGCGGGGCGGCTGGTCATTGGGTGGAAGAGACGACATGAAAGCATTGAGGATCACGACCGCCGTGCTCGTCGCTGCCGGCACGATCGGCGTCGCCGAGGCGCAGACCCCGAACCGGGTCGGGACCTTCAAGGACTGGAGCGCCTATGCCTATGCCGACAAGAAGGGCAAGGTATGCTACGCGGCGTCGCAGCCGAAGAGCCAGAAGCCGGACGGGCTGAACCGCGACCCGACCTATTTCATGATCACGGCCCGTCCATCCGAGAATGTGAGGGGCGAGGTTTCGGTCATCATCGGCTATCCGTTCAAGGAAGGCTCGAAGGTGACGATCGACGTCGATGGGCAGAAATTCGCGATGTTCACCAAGGAGGATGGCGCCTGGGTGGAGAACGCCGCCGAGGAGACGGCGCTGCTCGCCGCGCTGCGCAAGGGCCGGGCGATGTCGGTCTCGGGCACGTCGCGCCGCGGCACCAACACGACCGATACCTATTCCCTCTCGGGCATCTCCGCCTCGCTCGACGCGGTGGCCAAGAACTGCCCCGTGGCGGGCGGCTGACCGGCTCGCATCCGATCCGGCCGACGCGATCGGCCGGATCCCGGGCCTTGATTGACTTTGCCGCGGCTTCCACGTAGAAGCCGCGGATATTCGCGAAGAGGTTTCCTCCGAGCCGCCGACCGGACCGAGAGTCCGGAGGTCCACGTCCGCCAGCGCGTTGCGCCCGCGGGCGCCGATGGCATTTGCCGCGGCGGATCGGTCGCGAACCCTTTGAGGAAGAAGGTCCGATGTTCGACACCCTGTCCGAGCGCCTTTCCGGCATCTTCGACAAGCTCACCCGCCGCGGTGCGCTGTCGGAGGCCGATGTCACGGAAGCGATGCGCGAGGTGCGCCGCGCCCTGATCGAGGCCGACGTCGCGCTCGATGTGGTGCGCTCCTTCACCGACAAGGTGCGCAGCCGCGCTGTCGGTGCCGACGTGATCCGCTCGGTGACGCCCGGCCAGATGGTCGTCAAGATCGTCCACGACCAGCTCGTCGAGATGCTGGGCTCGGAGGCCGAGCCGATCGATCTCAACGCCCCGGCGCCGGTGCCGATCATGATGGTCGGCCTGCAGGGCTCGGGCAAGACGACGACCTCGGCCAAGATCGCCCGCCGCCTGACGCAGCAGCAGAAGCGCAAGGTCCTGATGGCCTCGCTCGATGTGCGCCGTCCGGCCGCGCAGGAGCAGCTGCGCGTGCTCGGCGAGCAGAACGGCATCGACACGCTGCCGATCGTCGCCGGCCAGTCGCCGACCGCCATCGCGACCCGCGCGCTGCAGGCGGCGAAGCTCGGCGGCTATGACGTCGTCATCCTCGACACCGCCGGCCGCACGCATATCGACGAGCCGCTCATGATCGAGATGGCCGAGATCAAGGCCATCGCGAAGCCGCACGAGATCCTGCTCGTCGCCGACAGCCTCACCGGCCAGGACGCCGTCAATCTCGCCCGTTCCTTCGACGAGCGGGTCGGCATCACCGGCATCGTGCTCACGCGCGCCGATGGCGACGGCCGCGGCGGCGCCGCGCTCTCGATGCGCGCCGTCACCGGCAAGCCGATCAAGCTGCTCGGCACGGGCGAGAAGTCGGACGCGCTGGAGGATTTCCATCCCGGCCGCGTCGCCAACCGCATCCTCGGCATGGGCGACATCGTCTCGCTCGTCGAGAAGGCGGCGCAGAATATCGACATGGAACAGGCCGCCAAGGCGGCCGAGAAGATGCGCAAGGGCATCTTCGATCTCGACGATCTCGCGGATCAGTTCCGCCAGATGGAGAAGATCGGCGGCATGCAGGGCATGCTCGGCATGATGCCCGGCGTCGGCAAGATCAAGAAGCAGATCGAGGGTGCCAATCTCGGCGACGGGATGATGAAGCGCCAGATCGCCATCATCTCGTCGATGACCAGGGAAGAGCGCCGCAATCCCGACATCCTGAAGGCCAGCCGCAAGAAGCGCATCGCCGCCGGCTCGGGCACCAAGGTGGAGGAGGTCAACCGCCTGCTCAAGATGCACCGCCAGATGGCCGACATGATGAAGGCCATGGGCAAGCAGAAGGGCGGCGGCTTCCTCGGCAAGATGATGGGTGCGCTGGGCGGCGGCGGCATGGGCGGCATGCCCAATATCGATCCGGCCGAGCTCGAGCGGCTCAGCAAGCAGATGGGCGGCGCCGGCGGCATGCCGGGCGCGCTCCCCAAGGGAATTCCCGGCCTTCCCGGTGGCCTGCCCGGCCTCGGCGGCGGCCGGCTTCCGGGTCTCGGCGGCGGCGGTGGCCTGCCGCCCTATCCCGGCAAGAAGAAATAGTCGCGTGCGGCGGCGGGGTCTCCCGCCGCCTTGCGCAGCCGATCCAGTTCAATCGACACAAGACCAGTTTGAATCGAAAGGAAGAAGAAAATGTCCCTCAAGATCCGCCTCGCCCGCGCCGGCGCCAAGAAGCGTCCGTTCTACCGCATCGTCGTCGCCGACGCCCGCGCCCCGCGCGACGGCCGCTTCATCGAGCGCATCGGCTCGTTCGATCCGATGCTGGCCAAGGACAATGCCGGCCGCGTCGTGATCGATCTCGAGCGCGCCAAGCACTGGCTCTCGGTCGGCGCCCAGGCGACCGATCGCGTCGAGCGCTTCTTTGACGAGGCCGGCCTGCTGAAGCGCGCTCCGAAGAACAATCCCGAGAAGGCCGTGCCGGGCAAGAAGGCCCAGGAGCGCGCCGCCGAGAAGGCCAAGAAGGCCGAGGCCGCCGCCGCGGCCGCCGAGTAGGGCGAAGAGCCCTCACCCCGACCCTCTCCCGCCAGCGGGAGAGGGAGCGATCGCACGGATGGATGTCGCAGACGAGGGCCGTCCGCGACTGGCACTGCCCAGTCCCCTCTCCCCCTGGGAGAGGGCTAGGGTGAGGGTCTTTGGCCCAAGGTGGGGCTCGGCCCTCGGGGCCGGAAGATATGACGAGACATGGCTGACGAAGATCGCATCGTGCTCGGCCATTTCGGCGCCGCGCATGGCATCCGCGGCGAGGTGAAGGTGCTCGCCTATACCGAGGACCCGCTAGCCGTCGCCGATTACGGCCCGGTGACGCTTGACGATGGCCGCATCGTCGAGTTCGTCTCGGTGCGGCCGCAGGGCGACGGCGTCGTCGCCCGCGTCAAGGGCATCGCCGACCGCAACGCCGCCGAACTCCTGCGCAACCGCCGTTTCTCCGTCGACCGGGATGCCCTTCCCGCGCTCGAGGAGGAGGAAGACGATTTCTATCATGCCGATCTCGTCGGCCTCAGGGCCGAGCTCGAGGACGGTTCGCCCTTCGGCAGCGTGATCGCCGTTCAGAATTTCGGAGCGGGCGATCTTCTCGAGATCCGTGCCGCCGAGGGCGGACGCACGGTCTATCTCGCCTTCACCCGCGCCGTCGTCCCGCTTGTCGACATCAAGGGCGGCCGCGTCGTCGTGGCGCCGCCGCCCGAGATCGAGGCCGGCGAAGAGGCTGACGGCGACGGCGGGGCGGAGGACGCGCCGTGACCGGCGCCGCGCCGCCGCGCTTCCGGGCCAGCATCCTCACGCTCTATCCCGAAATGTTTCCCGGTCCGCTCGGCGCCTCGCTCGCCGGCCGGGCCCTTGGCGAGGGGCTCTGGTCGCTCGAAGCGCATGACATCCGCGCCCATGCCACCTCGAAGCATCGCAATGTCGACGACACCCCGGCCGGCGGCGGTCCGGGCATGGTCATGCGCGCCGACGTACTCGGCCGCGCGATCGACGCCGTGGCGCCGGAGGGCGACACGCGGCCGCGTCTCTTCATGAGCCCGCGCGGCAAGCCGCTCGACCAGAGGCGCGTGCGCGCGCTCGTCGAGGGCGAGGGCGTCGTCATTCTTTGCGGCCGCTTCGAGGGCGTCGACGAGCGGGTCATCGAAGGCCGATCGCTGGAAGAGGTCTCGATCGGCGACTATGTGCTTTCCGGCGGCGAACTCGCAGCCATGGTGCTCGTCGATGCCGTCGTGCGCCTGCTCCCCGGTGTCATGGGCGCGACCGATTCCGGCACCGAGGAAAGCTTCGAGAGCGGGCTCCTCGAGTATCCGCATTATACGCGTCCGCGCGAATGGGAAGGGCGGACGATTCCCGAGGTTCTGCTCTCCGGCGATCACGCGGCGATCGCGCGCTGGCGGCGCGCCGAGGCGGAGCGGATCACCCGCCTGCGCCGCCCCGATCTCCTCGACCGCTGAGCCGGTGCAGCGCTTCCGGGACCAACCGAAACGCTTGCTCAGAGCCGGTTTTGCCTTGACAGCGGCGCCTCCCGGCCTATAAAGCGACCGATCCGGCGCGGTCTCCCGATCCCGCGCCGTTTTCATTCGCAAACCTGACTGAAGAAGCTCGCCCTTTGAGGCGCGGCTGAACAACTGGAAAGAACAATGTTCGCAGTCATCAAGACGGGTGGCAAGCAGTACCGCGTTGCCCCCAATGAGAAGCTCAAGGTCGAGCTGCTGGCCGGTGAGGCCGGCGATTCGGTTTCCTTCGACGAAGTGCTGCTCGTCGGCGACGACGCCGGCGTGAAGGTCGGTGCCCCGACGGTTGCCGGCGCGCGCGTCCAGGCCGAGATCGTCGAGCAGATCCGCACCCGCACGATCCTCGTGTTCAAGAAGCGCCGGCGCCAGAATTCGAAGCGCAGCCGCGGTCACCGTCAGTCGCTGACGGTGGTGAAGATCACCGGGATCGAGGCCGCCTGACGGACGTTTCGTCCGTGGGCAGAGATTCATCGGCTCCGTGACCGTTACCGGCACATGAGCCGTCGCCCGAGCGGGCGATCGAAGAGAGACTGGAGAAGATCATGGCACACAAAAAGGCAGGCGGCTCGTCGCGCAACGGCCGTGACTCGGCCGGCCGTCGTCTGGGCGTGAAGAAGTTCGGTGGCGAGGCTGTCGTCGCCGGCAACATCATTCTGCGCCAGCGCGGTACGCAGTGGCATCCGGGTACGGGTGTCGGCCTTGGCAAGGATCACACGATCTTCGCCATTGCGGACGGGAAGGTTGAGTTCCGCCGCAAAGCCAATGGCCGCACCTACGTATCCGTCGCCCCGGCGGCGATGGAGGCTGCAGAATAACCGGCCATTCCCATGGAACGCCGGTGTCGCATCGACCCGGTGGACCGTGAACGGTCAGAGAACGAGGGGGAGATGGGACACCATCTCCCCTTTTTCTTTGCCTGATCGGGAGGCACCGATGCTTGAAGCGGACGAGACGAGCGAAGACGAGAGGCCGGTTCACATGACCGGCCGGCTGGCATTGCGGATGCCGCGGCAGCGCGATGCGGCGGCGCTGGCGATCGCGGTCGGCAACCCCCGCGTCGCGATGAGCCTTTTCGACGTGCCCTATCCCTATGGCCATGCCGATGCGGAAGGGTGGATCGAGCGGGCGCGGGTGCCGAGCCGCTCGCCCGGCACGACGCTTGTCGCCTTCCGCCATTGCGACGCGGCGCTGGTCGGCGCGGGTTTCCACCGGCCGAGCGATGCCTGGCCGGACGGCTTCGAACTCTCCTTCTGGGTCGCGGAGCCGTTCTGGGGCCGCGGCTTCGGCACCGAGATCGCGCATGCCGTCATCGACGACGCCTTCGAGCGCGGCGGGGCGGAGCGGCTCTGGTGCGCCATCCGCGTCACCTCGGGGCCGGCGCGGCGGGTGGCGGAGAAGTGCGGCTTCCAGTTCCGCGATACGGGCCTCGTCCGCTCCCTCGCGACGCGCGGCACCGTTCCGGTCGAGCGCTTCGTGCTGGAGCGGCGGGTCTGGACCAGCCTCAAGGCCTGGGGACGCGACAATCCGGGCCGTGAGGCTGCCGGCGTGGAGGGACAGACGAGCGATGCTGCCTGACGGCCAGATGCGGACGGCGCGGCTGACGCTGCGGACCGTCGAGGATCGCGACGCTCCGGCGCTGGTTGCCGGGCTCGGCGATTTCGAGGTCGCGCGATGGCTGTCGCGCGTTCCCTTTCCCTATACGCTTGCCGAGGCTCGGCGCTTCATCGTCTGGGAGCGCAGCGTCCGCCACGAGGGCGAGGAACGCGTGGTCGCGATCGAGCATGACGGCGACCTCGCGGGCATCGTCTCGCTGCGCGGCCGCGCCGGCGAGCCGGTGCTCGGCTACTGGCTGGCGCGGCGCCACTGGGGCAAGGGGCTGATGACCGAGGCGGTCGGCCCGATCCTCGACATCGCCTTCGCCGATCCGCTGGTCAGCGGCGTCCGGTCCGGCGTCTTCGAGGGCAACGAGCGGTCGCTGGCCATCCAGAGGCGCTACGGCTTCGTCGTTTCGGGCCGTTCCATTGTGCATAACCTTGCGCTCGGCCGCGATCTTGCGCATATCGACACCCATCTGACGCGCGCGCGTCACAAAGAGCAAAAGCGATGAAATTCCTCGACGAGGCCAAGGTCTATATCCGCTCGGGCGACGGCGGAGCGGGCTGCGTCTCGTTCCGGCGCGAGAAGTTCATCGAGTTCGGCGGGCCGGACGGCGGCGATGGCGGCCGCGGTGGCGATGTCTGGGTCGAATGCGTCGAGGGGCTGAACACGCTCATCGACTATCGCTACCAGCAGCATTTCAAGGCCAAGACCGGTACGCATGGCATGGGCCGCAACATGGCCGGCGGCAAGGGCGACGACGTCACGCTGAAGGTTCCCGTCGGCACGCAGATCCTGGACGAGGATGGCGAGACGATGATCGCCGACCTGACGCGGGTCGGCGAGCGGATCCTGCTCGCCAAGGGCGGCAATGGCGGCTTCGGCAACGCTCATTTCAAGACCTCGACCAACCAGGCGCCGCGCCGCGCCAATCCCGGCCTCGAGGGTCTCGAACGCTGGATCTGGCTCCGGTTGAAGCTGATCGCCGATGCCGGCCTCGTCGGCCTCCCCAATGCCGGCAAGTCGACCTTCCTCGCGACGGTGACGGCCGCGAAGCCCAAGATCGCCGACTATCCCTTCACCACGCTGCATCCCGGCCTCGGCGTCGTGCGCAGCGACGGGCGCGAATTCGTGCTCGCGGACATTCCGGGCCTGATCGAGGGCGCGCATGAAGGCGTCGGCCTCGGCGACCGCTTCCTCGGCCATGTCGAGCGCTGCCGCGTGTTGCTGCATCTCGTGGACGGCACGCAGGACGATCCCGCCGAGGCCTATCGCATCGTGCGCGGCGAGCTCGACGCCTATGGCGCCGGCCTCCCCGAGAAGCGCGAGATCGTTGCACTGTCCAAGGCCGATGCCATTCCCGAGGAGGAACTCGAGGGCAAGCGCAAGGCTTTGCAGCGGGTCTGCGGACAGGTGCCGCTCGTCCTTTCGGCGGCGACCCGCCAGGGCGTCGACAGCGCGCTCCGGGCGCTCGGCCGCGTCATCGACGAGGGGCGTATCGCCGATCCGAACGATGTGCCGTCGCCGCGCCCGGACGCCTGGCATCCCTGACCCTCGCCGTTCTCCGATTGACCGTCCGCTAGAAGCGTCGCCGCCATGACCGCCACGATCCGTGAGCCCGAACTGCCTCTCACCGCCGCGCTGACGGGCGCCGACGGGCGGTCGATGCTGCGGCCAGAGAATTTCCGTTGCATCGTCATCAAGATCGGCTCGGCGCTGCTTGTCGACCGCGCGAAGGGTGCGCTGCGGCAGGACTGGCTCGCCGCCTTCGTCGACGATGTCGCGGCGCTCGCTTCAGGTGGCCGCGAGGTGCTGATCGTCTCGTCGGGCGCCATCGCGCTCGGTCGCGGCGTGCTCGGGCTCCCCGCCGGCGTGCTGAAGCTCGAGGAGAGCCAGGCGGCGGCGGCGGTCGGCCAGATCGCGCTCGCCCGCGCCTATTCCGAAATGCTCGGCGCGCATGGCATCACCGCCGGCCAGATCCTGCTCACGCTCGGCGATACCGAGGAGCGGCGCCGCTATCTGAACGCCCGCTCGACGATCACCACGCTGCTGCGCATGGGCGCCATCCCGGTCATCAACGAGAACGACACGGTGGCGACCAGCGAGATCCGCTATGGCGACAATGACCGCCTCGCGGCGCGCGTCGCCTCCATGATGAGCGCCGATCTCCTGGTGCTGCTTTCCGACATAGACGGGCTCTACACCGCGCCGCCGCACACCGATCCGTCGGCGCGGCTGATCCCGGTCGTCGAGCGGATCACGCCGGAGATCGAGGCGATGGCCGGCGGCGCGGCGTCGGAATATTCTCGCGGCGGCATGCGCACCAAGGTCGAGGCCGGCAAGATCGCGACCGTCGCGGGCTGCACCATGGTGATCTCGCTCGGCAAGCCGCAGAACCCCTTGAAGCGGATCAGCGAGGGTGCCCCCGCCACCTGGTTCCTCGCCGAGGCCAATCCCGTCACGGCGCGCAAGAAATGGATTTCCGGCCATCTGGAGCCGCGCGGCACGCTTGCCATCGACGAAGGCGCGGTGCGGGCGCTCAGGGCGGGCAAGAGCCTGCTGCCGGCCGGGGTGCGGCGCGTCGAGGGCCGCTTCCAGCGCGGCGACACGATCGTGATCCTCGGCCCGGCGGGCGAGGAGATCGGCCGCGGCCTCGTCGCCTATGACGCGGCCGATGCGGAGCGGATCGCAGGCCGCAATTCGAGCGCCATCGAGGCGATCCTCGGCTATGCCGGGCGCGCCGCGATGGTGCATCGCGACGACATGGTCCTCCGGGGCGAATAGCGAAGACGGCAGGAGCCGATGATGAGCGTGACGGCGATCGAGAGGGCAGTGTCCGGCGACGAGCAGGCCGAGGACGTGCCGGCGATGATGAACGATCTCGGACGGCGCGCCCGCGCCGCCGCCCGCCGCCTCGCCCTCGCCCCGCCGGAGCAGAAGAACGCCGCGCTGATGGCGATGGCTGCGGCGCTGCGTGCCGATGCGGCGTCGATCCTGGCGGTCAATGCGCTCGATGTCGCCGATGTGAAGGTGTCCGGCGCGCTGCCCTCCTTCGTCGACCGGCTGACGCTCGATCAAAAGCGCATCGAGGCGATGGCGGCCGGCATCGAGGAGATCGCGGCGCTCGCCGATCCCGTCGGCGTCGTCAGCGCGCGCTGGGAGCGGCCGAACGGGCTCTGGCTGGAGCGCGTCTCGACGCCGCTCGGCGTCATCGGCATCATCTATGAGAGCCGGCCGAACGTCACCGCCGATGCCGGCGCGCTGTCGCTGAAGGCCGGCAATGCCTCGATCCTGCGCGGCGGCTCGGATTCCTTCCGCTCCTCGCGCGCCATCCATGCCGCCCTGCAGCGCGGGCTCGCCGAGGCCGGCCTGCCGGCCGATGCCATCCAGATGGTGCCGACCGCCGACCGCGCCGCCGTCGGGGCCATGCTCTCCGGCCTTTCCGGCGCCATCGACGTCATCGTGCCGCGCGGCGGCAAGAGCCTCGTCGCCCGCGTCCAGGATGAGGCGCGGGTGCCGGTCTTCGCGCATCTCGAGGGCATCGTGCACATCTATGTGCATGAGAAGGCGGAGCTTTCCATGGCGATCCCGCTGATCGTCAATGCCAAGATGCGGCGGACCGGCGTCTGCGGCGCCGCCGAGACGCTGCTCGTCGACCGCGCCGTCGCGCCTGCTTACCTGCCGGCGATCGCCGAAGCGCTTGTCGCCGCCGGCTGCACGCTCCGCGCCGATGCCGAGGCGCGCGCGCTGCTGCCGGGTGCCGAGCCGGCGTCGGAAGCCGACTGGTCGACGGAATATCTCGACAGCATCATCGCGGTCCGGATCGTCAACGGCCTCGATGAGGCGATCGACCATATCGAGCGCTACGGCTCGCATCATACCGACTGCATCCTGACCGAGGACGAGGCTGCCGCGGCGCGCTTCCTCGCCGAGGTCGACTCGGCGATCGTGATGCATAACGCTTCGACGCAGTTTGCCGATGGCGGCGAGTTCGGCTTCGGCGGCGAGATCGGCATCGCCACGGGCCGCATGCATGCCCGCGGTCCGGTCGGCACGGAGCAGCTCACCTCGTTCAAATATCGGGTGCATGGACGCGGGCAGATGCGGCCGTGACCGAGGCTGACATCGCGGAGCGACTGCCGGCCTCGGCGCTCCGCCTGCCCTTTGCCATGCGCGGCCAGCGCATCGGCCTTTTCGGCGGCTCCTTCGATCCGCCGCATCGCGGCCATCTGATGCTGAGCCGGATGGCGCTGACGCGGCTTCGGCTCGACGCCGTCTGGTGGCTGGTGACACCGGGCAATCCGCTGAAGGGCCATCAGCCAGGCGCGCTCGCGCGGCGGATCGCGGCGGCGAAGGCGATGGCGCGCGATCCGCGCATCGTGGTGACGGCGGTCGAGGCGGCGCTGCACACGCGCTACACCGCCGACACGCTGTCGCTTCTCTCGGCGCGGCTGCCGGGTGTCGACCTCGTCTGGCTGATGGGCGCCGACAATCTGGTGCAGTTCGACCGCTGGCGCGACTGGCGCCGCATCGCAGCGACCATGCCCTTCGCCGTGTATGACCGGCCGGGCAGCACGCTTCGCGCCATCGCGTCGCCGGCGGCGCGGGCATTGGCGCGCTACCGGCTGGACGAGCGCGATGCGGCGCTCTTGCCGGGAACAAGGCCACCCGCCTGGGTGTTTCTGCATGGGCCGCTGGTGTCGCTTTCCTCGACCGCGCTCCGCGCCGGCGGAAGCACGAAGTCTTGAAAGCGTCACCCGCTCATGCCTATCTTGAATGCATGCGGCTTGCTGAGCCGCGGGGAGCGAGACCGTATCAGCCCATGATCGGGGCAGGCGCGCCATCTGGCGAAAGGACCAACCACTGACGACGGCAATCCAAACCGAGGCCGCGACTGATCGCATGCCTCAAAAGGCGGCGGTTCGCCGGCAGATTGCGGCGGACGACGTTCTCAAAGCCATCCTCGAGAGCCTCGACGACTCGAAGGCCGAGGACATCGTATCGATCGACATCGCGGGCAAATCGGCTCTGGCGGACTTCATGGTCGTCGCCACCGGCCGCTCGCAGCGTCATGTCGGCGCCATCGCGGATCATCTCGACCGTGACATCGTGGCGGCCGGCGGTCGTGTCGGCAGCATCGAGGGCATGCCCCATTGCGACTGGGTGCTGATCGATGCGGGCGACGTGATCGTGCATGTCTTCCGCCCGGAAGTCCGCAGCTTCTACAATCTGGAGAAGATGTGGTCCGCCGAGGCAGGCGAGAGCGGCCGTCCGGCGCTGATGAAGGCGCCGCAGCCCGTGCGCGAGGCGCCGGAGGCCTGAGCCTCCGGAGAGCGATGCAGATCACCATCGCCGCCGTGGGCCGGCTCAAGGCCGGTCCCGAGCGCGAGCTTTTCGACCGCTATATCGAGCGCGCCGGCCAGAGCGGCCGCTCGCTCGGCCTGACCCTGCGCCTGCGCGAGCTCGCCGAGAGCCGGGCGCAGCGCGCCGACGAGCGCATGGCGCAGGAAGCAGCGGCTCTGCTCGAACTCGTGCCGGACGGGGCGAGACTGCTCGCCCTCGACGAGCGCGGCGACACGATGACGAGCGATGCCTTTGCTACCTGGCTCGGCCGCGAGCGCGATGCTGGCCAGCGCGAGATCGTGCTCGCGATCGGCGGCGCCGACGGCCATGGCGCAGCGGTGCGGAGCCGCGCCGATCGCCTTCTCGCCTTCGGCGCCATGACCTGGCCGCATCAATTGGTGCGCATCCTGCTCGCCGAGCAGGTCTACCGGGCGACGACCATTCTTTCCGGCCACCCCTATCACCGCGCCTGACGCGGTCGGCCGCGTCCAGCTTCGGCCGCAATTGGCGCGCAGCATGCAACCTGTTTCCGGCGCCTGTGTCGCCGTTCCCGGTGTCCGCTTCCCGGCCCTCTCTTGATCCGAACGCTGCCGCTTCCGCTCCACATCGTGCTCGTCGCCGTCCTGACGGTTGCCGGTCTCGCAAGCCGGCCTGCGCCGCTGCGCGCGCAGTCGCAAGCGCCGGATGCGGCCGCGGCGATCAGCGCCACGGCTTCGGCCGAGCAGGACGAGCGCAGCAAGCGCCGCGCCGAGCTCGACGCGATCACCCATGACATCGAGGTCACCCGCGAGCGGCAGGATGCGCTGAAGGCCGAGATCGACAAGCTCGACAAGGACAGCGCCTCGCTGACGCAAAGCATGGTCGAGACCGGCGAACGGGCGGCGGCGCTCGAAAAGCAGCTCGACGAGGCCGAGGCGCGGATGGGCGGGCTCCTCGACGAGGAAAGCGGCGTGCGTGCCTCGCTCGCCACCCGCCGCAACGTGCTCGCCAATGTGCTCGCCGCGCTGCAGCGCATGGGTCGCAAGCCGCCGCCGGCGATCGTCGTGCGGCCCGAGGATGCGCTGGCGGCCGTGCGCAGCGCGATGCTGCTCGGTGCCGTCGTTCCCGAGCTGCGCACCGAGGCGGATGCGCTTTCGGAAGACCTGAAGCATCTCCTGGCTCTCAAGGAAGAGAAGGCGCGCGAGCGCGACCGCGTGCGCGCCGATGCCACGGCGCTCGCCGAGGAGCGGACGCGCATCGAGCTTCTCGTCGCGGAGAAGAAGAAGGCGCGGACGGAGTCCGAGCAGCAGCTCTCCGAGGAGCAGAAGCGCGCCGAGGCGCTGGCGGCGCAGGCCTCCAGCCTGCAGGATCTCATCGATACGCTCGAGAAGCAGGTGACGGCGTCGGCCGACGCCGCCGCCGCTGCCAAGGCGGCCGAGGCGAAGAACCAGGCGGCGGTCGATTCCGGCACCGCGCCGCGCCGGCCGGACAATCTCGGCGCCGCGAACCGCATCGAGCCGGCCGTGGCCTTCGCCGATACCAGGGGCCTCTTGCCGCGGCCGGTCAACGGCGCCGAGGTGAAGGGCTTCGGCGAGGATGACGGGCTCGGCGGCACCACGGCGGGCATCCAGATCGCGACGCGCGGCGGCGCCGGCGTTTCATCGCCCAGCGATGGCTGGGTGGTCTATGCCGGACCCTTCCGCTCCTACGGGCAACTCTTGATCATCAATGCCGGGGGCGGGTATCATGTGCTCTTGGCAGGCATGGAGCGGATCAACGTCGAACTGGGGCAATTCGTTCTCGCGGGCGAGCCGGTCGGCGTCATGGGCAACCGCCAGCTCGCGAGCGTCGGCGCCGAGGGGACAGGCGCCCAGCAGCCCCTGCTCTATGTCGAATTCAGAAAAGACGGAACTTCGATCGACCCGGCCCCATGGTGGGCGCGGTCCAGCGACGAAAAGGTTGGCGGATGATTCGCAATGCTTCCCTGCTCCTCGCCGGTACGATCATCGGCGCAACGGCGGCCATCACGGTCTCCCAGGTCCCCAGCCTGGTCCCCGGCGTGGCTTATGCCGCCGCATCCGATACGTATCGGCAGCTCAATCTGTTTGGCGACGTGTTCGAGCGCATCCGCGCCGACTATGTCGAGAAGCCGGATGATTCCGCGCTGATCGAGGCGGCCGTCAACGGCATGCTGACCTCGCTCGATCCGCATTCGAGCTACATGAATCCCAAAGACTTCAAGGACATGCAGGTCCAGACCCGCGGCGAGTTCGGCGGGCTCGGGATCGAGGTGACCATGGAGGACGGCGTCGTCAAGGTCGTGTCGCCGATCGATGACACGCCGGCGGCCAAGGCGGGCATCCAGGCGGGCGATCTCATCGTCGCGATCGACGGCGAGCCGGTGCAGAACCTGACGCTCAACCAGGCGGTCGAGAAGATGCGCGGCGCGGTCAACACGCCGATCACGCTGCAGATCGAGCGCAAGGGCACGGCGAAGCCGTTCGACGTCAAGGTCGTCCGCGACGTCATCCGCATCCAGTCGGTCAAGTCGCGCGCCGAGGGCGATGTCGGCTATATCCGCATCTCGAGCTTCAACGAGCAGACCTTCGATGGGCTCAAGGCCGCGATCGCCAAGCTCGACAAGGAGATCGGCGCGGACAAGATCAAGGGCTACATCCTCGATCTGCGCAACAATCCCGGCGGCCTGCTCGACCAGGCGGTTGCGGTCGGCGACGCCTTCCTCGACCAGGGCGAGATCGTTGCTACCCGCGGCCGGCATTCCGACCAGAACGCCCGTTACGACGCGCGCGACGGCGACCTGACGGACCGGAAGCCGGTGATCGTGCTCATCAATGGCGGCTCGGCCTCGGCGTCCGAGATCGTCGCCGGCGCCCTGCAGGACCAGAAGCGCGCGACGATCCTCGGTACGCGCTCCTTCGGCAAGGGCTCGGTGCAGACGATCATCCCGCTCGGCTCGAACGGCGCCATCCGCCTGACGACGGCCCGCTACTACACGCCGGCGGGGCGCTCGATCCAGGCCAAGGGTATCGATCCGGATATCGAGGTGGTGCAGGACCTGCCGCCGGAGCTGAAGGATCAGGTGACCTCGACGCAGGGCGAAGCCTCGCTCAAGGGCCATCTGACCAACGAGGCCGGCGGCGACGAGGGCAAGGGCTCGCAGGCCTATGTCCCGCCGGAGGCGAAGGACGACAAGCAGCTGCAGGAGGCGATCGGCCTCCTCGATGGCAAGATCGCCAATGCCGCCTTCCCGCCGAACCCCAAGGCGGCGGTGCCGAACTGAGACCATCCCTGAACGGCGCCCGCGGGCGCCGTTCTCCCATCCGCCGCCGAGTCCGCCCGTGAAAGACGACTACAGCGCCCCTCTCGGCCTCGACCGGTCCGGACCGCCGCGGCGAGGCCTGCTGATCTGGCCGTTCCTGTTCGGCCCGAGCCTGCTGCTCGTCGTGGCGCTGCTGCTCTGGGCGGTGCTGTCGCCCGATCCCGGCGGCGGCCGGCCCAGCGTGGTCGTCGACCTGCCGCCTGCCCCGCCGCCGGTCGCCGCGGTCGACGCGAACCCGCCGCCGTCCGACCTGCCGCCCGACGATCCGAATGGCGAGATCATCATCCGCGATCCCTGACGGCCGCCGTCGCGCTCGTGTCAAGTCGCGGCCCTAGCCTCCGAGGCGAAGGAGATTCCCATGTCGAAGAAGAAGCCGGTCGATCCGGCAACGCTGCCCTATCGTCCCTGCGTCGGCACCGTGGTGTTCAACCGCGCCGGCCTCGTCTTCATCGGTGAGCGGGCGCCAAATGCCGAGCTGGTGCCCGGCGATCCCGTCTGGCAGCTGCCGCAGGGCGGCATCGACGAGGGCGAGGCGCCGCTCCCGGCCGCGCTGCGGGAGCTCTATGAGGAGACGAGCATCCGCTCGGTGACGCTGCTGGAGGAAGCCGAAGGCTGGTTCGACTATGACCTGCCGGCAGACCTCGTCGGCATCGCGCTCAAGGGCAAGTATCGCGGCCAGCGGCAGAAATGGTTCGCCTTCCGCTTCGAGGGCGAGGAAAGCGAGATCGACGTGCTGGCGCCGGGCGGCGGCAAGCACGAGGCCGAGTTCATCACCTGGCGCTGGGAGCGGCTGGACGCGTTGCCGGCGCTGATCGTGCCCTTCAAGCGCAGGGTCTACGAGCAGGTCGTCCGCGCCTTCAGCCATCTGGCGGCCTGAGCGCTGGCGGAGAGGCCGAAGGCCCTCACCCCAGCCCTCTCCCATGGGGAGAGGGGGAAGAGAAGCGTGGCGCGTCTGCCCCCGGTTTTCATTGCCCAGAAATCGTCTCCGGAAGGGCGCGCCCTCGCCCTCCGGGAGAGGATAGGGTGAGGGCCTTCCTCTCGATCAACGACCCTCATCACCGCCCGAAAACAAAAAGGCCGCCCGGAGGCGGCCTTTTCGATTCTGCGATCGAGGACAGGTCAGTGGCCGAGCGCGGCCGCGACGTCCCTGAGCTGCGCCAGCTTGGTGGCCGCGGCAGTGCGCGAGGCGTCGTCGCGCGCGTCGGCGAGATCCTCCTCGGCATTGCGGATCTGCTGCGCGATCATCGCGCCGTCGAGGCTGTCCACCGGGACGGCCTGCTCGGCGAGGATCGTCAGCCCGCTCTCGCTCACATCGGCGAAGCCGCCGCGCACGAAATAGCGCTGCGGCGCGCCCGAGGCCGGAGTGACGGTGACCACCCCCGGCTTGATCGTCGACATGAAGGGCGCGTGGTTCTTGAGGACGGTGAACTCGCCCTCGGCGCCGGGCACGACCACCTGGGCCACCTGTTCCGAAAGGAGCAGGCGCTCGGGCGAGACGAGCTCGAAGTTGAAGGATTCAGCCATGTTCGGCGTGCTCCAGCGTCGTCAGCAGGAAATCAGGCGGCAGCCGCGAGCTTCTTGGCCTTGGCGACGGCTTCCTCGATCGTGCCGACCATGTAGAAGGCCGCCTCCGGCAGATGGTCGTAGTCGCCGTTGCAGAGGCCCTTGAAGCCCTTGATCGTGTCCTCGATGCGGACCTGGACGCCCGGCGAACCCGTGAAGGCCTCGGCGACGTCGAAGGGCTGCGAGAGGAAGCGCTCGATCTTGCGGGCGCGGGCGACGGTGAGCTTGTCCTCTTCCGAGAGCTCGTCCATGCCGAGGATCGCGATGATGTCCTGGAGCGCCTTGTAGCGCTGCAGGATCTGCTGCACACGGCGGGCGACGGCGTAGTGCTCCTCGCCGACAACGGTCGGCGTCAGCATGCGCGAGGTTGAGTCGAGCGGATCCACGGCCGGATAGATGCCCTTCTCGGAGATGGCGCGCGACAGAACTGTCGTGGCGTCGAGATGGGCGAAGGAGGTGGCCGGCGCCGGGTCGGTCAGGTCGTCGGCCGGCACGTAGATGGCCTGCACCGAGGTGATCGAGCCCTTGGTCGTGGTGGTGATGCGCTCCTGCAGCGCGCCCATGTCGGTGGCCAGCGTCGGCTGGTAGCCCACCGCGGAGGGGATGCGGCCGAGCAGCGCCGACACTTCCGAACCCGCCTGGGTGAAGCGGAAGATGTTGTCGACGAAGAACAGCACGTCCTGACCCTGGTCGCGGAAATGCTCGGCGACGGTGAGGCCGGTCAGCGCGACGCGGGCACGGGCGCCCGGCGGCTCGTTCATCTGGCCGAACACCAGCGCGCACTTGGACTTGACGTTCGAGTCCTTGTCATGCGGATCGGCGTTCACCTTGGAATCGATGAACTCGTGATAGAGGTCGTTGCCCTCGCGGGTGCGCTCGCCGACGCCGGCGAACACCGAGTAGCCGCCATGGGTCTTGGCGACGTTGTTGATGAGCTCCTGGATGAGCACGGTCTTGCCCACGCCGGCGCCGCCAAACAGGCCGATCTTGCCGCCCTTGGCGTAGGGAGCGAGCAGGTCCACGACCTTGATGCCGGTGACGAGGATCTGCGCCTCGGTCGACTGCTCGGAATAGGACGGGGCCGGAGCGTGGATCGGACGCAGGCCCTCGGCCTCGATCGGGCCGGCCTCGTCGATCGGCGCGCCGATGACGTTCATGATGCGGCCGAGCGTGCCTATGCCGACCGGAACCTCGATCGGCAGGCCCGTGTCGCGCACTTCCTGGCCGCGCACCAGGCCTTCCGACACGTCCATCGCGATGCAGCGGACGGTGGATTCGCCGAGATGCTGGGCGACCTCGAGCACGAGGCGGTTGCCGTTGTTGGTGGTCTCGAGAGCGTTCAGGATGGCCGGCAGGTGACCCTCGAACTGAACGTCGACGACGGCGCCGATGACCTGGGTGATGCGGCCCGAATGACCGGTCTGCTGATTGGTGTTCGCCATGATGTCTTGCCTTCCCAATATCCGGTCAGAGCGCCTCGGCGCCCGAAATGATCTCGATGAGTTCCTTGGTGATCATCGCCTGGCGGGTGCGGTTGTAGCGCAGCGTGTACTTCTTGATCATCTCGCCGGCGTTGCGCGTCGCGTTGTCCATCGCGGACATCTTGGCGCCCATCTCGGAAGCGACGTTCTCGAGCAGCGCCGAGAGGATCTGCACCGAGACATTGCGCGGCAGGAGATCGTCGAGGATCGCGGCCTCGTCGGGCTCGTATTCGTAGATCACCGACGGAGCGTCGGCGGCGCGGGCCGGAACCTCGGCCGGGATGATCTGCTGCGCGGTCGGGATCTGCTGGATGACCGAGCGGAACTTCGCATAGAACAGCGTCGCGACGTCGAAGCCGCCCTCGGCGAACAGCGCGAGCACCTTGCGGCCGATCGCGTCGGCCTCGGTGAAACCGATCTGGCGGACCGAGCGCAGCTCGATCAGCTCGATGATGTCGGCGGCGAACTGGCGGCGGAGAAGGTCGTAGCCCTTCTTGCCGACGCAGAGGATCTTGACCGTCTTGCCCTCGCGCTTCAGCGCCAGCGCATGGTCGCGCGCCAGGCGGGCGATCGACGAGTTGAAGGCGCCGCAGAGGCCGCGTTCGGCCGTGCAGACGATCATGAGATGGGTCTGGTTGGCGCCCGTGCCGGCGAGAAGCCGCGGCCCGTCAGCCTGGCCGGCGACGCCGGCGGCGACATTGGCGAGCACGGTCGTCATGCGCTCCGCATAGGGACGCGCCGCCTCGGCGGCAGCCTGGGCGCGGCGAAGCTTCGCCGCGGCGACCATCTGCATCGCCTTGGTGATCTTCTGCGTCGCCTTAACGGAGGCGATGCGGTTGCGTAGGTCCTTGAGGCTCGGCATGAGCGTCCCTGTCGAGCGGAATGAGGGCCGGCCTGCTCATCGCGGGCCGGCCCGACCGTGGGTTCAGGCGAAGGTCTTCGCGAAGGCGTCGATGACGCTCTTCAGCTTGCCGCGGGTCTCGTCGTTGAGCTCGCGCTTGTCGCGGATCGTCTCGAGCAGGCCCTTGTGCTCGGTGCGCAGCAGCGCCAGGAGGCCCTGCTCGAAGGCGCTCACCTGGCTGACCTGCAGCTTGTCGAGATAGCCGTTCACGCCGGCGAAGATCACCGCCACTTGCTCCTCGACGCGGAGCGGCGAGAACTGCGGCTGCTTCAGGAGCTCGGTCAGACGGGCGCCGCGGTTCAGCAGGCGCTGCGTCGTGGCGTCGAGATCGGAGCCGAACTGCGCGAACGCGGCCATCTCGCGATACTGCGACAGCTCGCCCTTGATCGGGCCGGCGACCTGCTTCATCGCCTTGATCTGGGCCGAAGAGCCGACGCGCGACACCGAGATGCCGACATTAACCGCCGGGCGGATGCCCTGGTAGAACAGGTCGGTCTCGAGGAAGATCTGGCCATCCGTGATCGAGATGACGTTGGTCGGGATATAGGCCGACACGTCGTTGGCCTGCGTCTCGATGATCGGCAGGGCGGTCAGAGAACCGTTGCCGTTGTCGTCGTTGAGCTTGGCCGCGCGCTCGAGCAGGCGGGAATGCAGGTAGAACACGTCGCCCGGATAGGCTTCGCGGCCCGGCGGGCGGCGGAGCAGCAGCGACATCTGGCGGTAGGCGACGGCCTGCTTGGAGAGATCGTCATAGACGATCAGGGCATGCATGCCGTTGTCGCGGAAGAACTCGCCCATGGCGCAGCCGGCGAAGGGCGCCAGATACTGCATCGGGGCCGGGTCGGACGCTGTCGCGGCGACGACGATCGAATATTCGAGCGCGCCGCGCTCCTCGAGCACCTTCACGAACTGCGCGACGGTCGAGCGCTTCTGGCCGATGGCGACGTAGACGCAGTAGAGCTTCTTCGACTCGTCGCCGGTGTCGTTCACCGACTTCTGGTTCAGGATCGTGTCGAGCGCCACGGCGGTCTTGCCGGTCTGGCGGTCGCCGATGATGAGCTCGCGCTGGCCGCGGCCGACGGGGATCAGGGCGTCGATCGCCTTGAGGCCGGTCTGCATAGGCTCATGCACGGACTTGCGCGGGATGATGCCCGGCGCCTTGACGTCGACGCGGCGGCGCTCGGTCGCCTCGATCGGGCCCTTGCCGTCGATCGGGTTGCCAAGCGCGTCGACGACGCGGCCGAGCAGGCCCTTGCCGACCGGCACGTCCACGATGGCGCCGGTGCGCTTCACCGTCTCGCCCTCGGAGATGTCGCGGTCGGAGCCGAAGATCACGACGCCGACATTGTCGGTCTCGAGGTTCAGCGCCATGCCGCGCGTGCCGCCCGGGAACTCGACCATCTCGCCGGCCTGGACATTGTCGAGGCCGTAGATGCGGGCGATGCCGTCGCCGACCGACAGGACCTGTCCGACTTCGGAAACCTGAGCCTCGGAGCCGAAATTCTTGATCTGCTCCTTGAGGATTGCGGAGATTTCAGCGGCGCGGATGTCCATCAGCCGACCTCTTTCATGGCGATCTTGAGTGAATTGAGTTTGGTGCGCAGCGAGGTATCGACCATCCGGCTGCCGACCTTGACGACGAGGCCGCCGATCAGGGACGGGTCGACCTTGGACGACAGGGTGACGTCCTTGCCGAGCTTCGCCTTGAGCGCGTCCCTGAGGGCGGCTTCTGCGGCGGCGCTGAGCGGCTCGGCGCTGGTCACCTCGGCGGCCGTCTCGCCGCGATGCGCGGCGGCGAGGCGGCGGAAGTCGGCGATCATGGCAGGCACGGCGAACAGGCGACGATTGCCGGCCGCGACCTTGATGAAATTGGCAACGAGGCCGCCGATGCCGGCCGCCTGGAGAATGGCGGTGACCGCCTTCACCTGGTCGTCGGCGGCGAAGACGGGGCTCCGCACGAGGCGGGTCAGGTCTTCGCTCTCGGCGAGCATGGCGGTGAAACGGGAAAGGTCGGCCTCGACGGCGTCGAGCTGGCCGCTGTCCTGGGAAAGCTCGAAAAGGGCCGTGGCGTAGCGCCCGGACACCCCTGAGACGATGCTTTTCTCTTCCGCCACCTGATCCTCGCTTAAAGCCGCCACCACCGGGCCTTCGCCCCGCTCCGGTCGCATTGCCGCAACACACTGAACGGATTGGATTTTGTCGAGACGACTGCAAGCCGTCGAGAAAGGCCCGCCCGAAAGCCGCGCTGTCGTTAGCACAGCATCGGCACCATCGCAACTCGCGAGGCGCCGCGAAAACCGTACCGATGGCGGCGTGGGGAGCGCGTTTCCGATGCGCCCGGTGGTATCACCAGAGGGCAGCCAAGCCGCGCTGATAGGTGACACCTATCTTGCCACATGGTAATACCGATCCGTCATCCCGGGGGATCAGCATGAACGGCACCATCGCGATCAAGATCGACGAAACGCTGCGGGCGCGGCTGAAGGGCGCCGCGGCGCAGGTGGGGCGGACGCCGCACTGGCTGGCGCGGCAGGGCGTCATCGCGGCGATCGAACGCGCGGAGCGCGGTGACCGCTTCGAGGAGGCTGATGGCGAGGGCGCGGCGGCCCCGACCGCCGAGGGGCCGTTTCTCGGCTTCGTCCGCGATCTCGCGCCCCAGAGCGCGCTGCGCGGGCGCATCACGGCCGCGACGCGGATGCCCGAGACGGAATGCGTGCCGCTGCTGATCGCCGGCGCCAGCCTTCCCCCGGAGCAGGCTGAACGGGCGCGCTCACGCGCTCGCACATTGGTCGAGGCGTTGCGGGCCAAGGAGCCGGCCGGACGCGTCGATGGTCTGGTGCGCGAATATGCGCTCTCCACGCAGGAGGGCGTCGCTCTGATGTGCCTTGCCGAGGCGCTGCTGCGCATTCCCGACCGGCCGACCCGCGAGGCGCTGATCCGCGACAAGATCGCGGCCGGCGACTGGCGCGCCCATATCGGCCACAGCCCGTCGCTGTTCGTGAACGCCGCCACCTGGGGCCTCGTGGTGACCGGCACGCTCAGCACCACCAACAGCGAGCGCGGCCTCTCCTCGGCGCTGACGCGGCTGATCGGCAAGGGCGGCGAGCCGCTGATCCGCAAGGGCGTCGAGATCGCCATGCGGCTGCTCGGCGAGCAGTTCGTGACCGGCCAGACGATCGGGGAGGCGCTCGCCAATGCCCGGCGCATGGAGGGGAAAGGCTTCCGCTATTCCTATGACATGCTTGGCGAGGCGGCGATGACCGCCGAGGACGCCGCGCGCTATCTCGCCGACTACGAGCAGGCGATCCACGCCATCGGCAAGGCGGCGGCCGGGCGCGGCATCTATGAGGGGCCGGGCATCTCGGTGAAGCTTTCGGCGCTTCATCCCCGCTATTCACGGGCCCAGCGCGCCCGCGTCATGGCCGAGCTGCTGCCGCGGCTGAAGCATCTGGCGCTCCTCGCGCGGCGCTATGATATCGGCCTCAACATCGATGCCGAGGAAGCGGATCGGCTGGAGATCTCGCTCGACCTCCTGGAAGCGCTCGCCTTCGACGGCGACCTTGCCGGCTGGAACGGCATCGGCTTCGTCATCCAGGCCTATGGCAAGCGCTGCCCGTTCGTCATCGACTATCTCGTCGATCTTGCCAGGCGCAGCCGTCGTCGGCTGATGGTGCGGCTCGTCAAGGGCGCCTATTGGGACAGTGAGATCAAGCGCGCCCAGGAGGCGGGGCTGGAGGATTTCCCCGTCTTCACACGCAAGATCCACACCGACGTCTCCTATCTCGCCTGCGCGCGGAAGCTGCTGGCGGCGCCGGACGCGATCTTCCCGCAATTCGCGACCCACAATGCGCAGACGCTCTCCGCCGTCATGGAGATGGCGGGGCCGAACTATTATGCCGGCCAGTACGAGTTCCAGTGCCTGCACGGCATGGGCGAGCCGCTCTATGAGGAAGTGGTCGGAGAGGAGAAGCTCGGCCGGCCCTGCCGCATCTATGCGCCGGTCGGCACGCATGACACGCTGCTCGCCTATCTGGTGCGCCGCCTGCTCGAGAACGGCGCCAACACTTCCTTCGTCAACCGCATCGCCGATCCCGCCGTGCCGGTCGAGACGCTGATCGCCGATCCCGTCGCCGAGGCCCTCTCGCTCGGTCCGGTCGGCGCGCCGCATCCGCGGATCGCCCATCCGCGCCATCTCTATGGCGAGGGGCGGCTCAATTCGTCCGGGCTCGACCTCGCGAGCGAGCAGCGGCTTTCCGCGCTCGCCGTGTCGCTGGTCGCAAGCGGCGCCGCGGCGTGGCGGGCCGAGCCCATGGTGGCCGGCGGATCGTTCACCGGTGATATGTCGGAGATCGTCAATCCGGCCGACCGGCGCGACCGCGTCGGGAGCGTGACCGCCGCTTCGGCGGAGGCCATCGACACCGCTTTCACGGAAGCGGTGGCGGTCGCGCCGATCTGGGGCGCGACGCCGGCGGACGAGCGCGCGGCGGCGCTGGAGCGGGCGGCGGATGCGCTTGAGACGCGGCTTCCCGTGCTGGTCGGGCTCATCGTCCGCGAGGCGGGGCGCACGATCGGCAATGCCGTCTCGGAAGTGCGCGAGGCGGTCGATTTCCTGCGCTACTACGCCTCCGAGGCGCGAGGGCGCTTCGCGGCCGACACGCATCGCCCGCTCGGCCCGGTCGTCGCCATCAGCCCGTGGAACTTCCCCCTCGCCATCTTCACCGGCCAGGTTGCGGCGGCGCTCGCCGCCGGCAATCCGGTGCTGGCCAAGCCGGCCGAGGAGACGCCGCTCGTCGCCGCCGAGGCGGTGCGCATCCTCCGCGAGGCCGGCGTGCCGGAGGCCGCCGTGCAGCTTCTTCCCGGCGCCGGCGATGTCGGCGCGGCCCTCGTCGCCGATCCGCGCGTCCGCGGCGTCGTATTCACCGGCTCGACGGAGGTCGCGCGGCTGATCAACCGCGCGCTTGCCGGCCGGCTGAGCCCGGAAGGGCGCACGATCCCGCTCATCGCCGAGACCGGCGGTGTCAACGCGATGATCGTCGATTCCTCGGCGCTGGCCGAGCAGGTGACGGCCGATGCCATCGCCTCGGCCTTCGACAGCGCCGGCCAGCGCTGCTCGGCGCTGCGTCTCATCTGCATCCAGGAAGATGTCGCCGAGCGAACGCTCGCCATGCTGCGCGGCGCCATGAAGGAGCTGGCGATCGGCGATCCGGCGTTGCTTTCGACCGATGTCGGCCCGGTGATCACTCAGGAAGCCGCCGAGCGGCTCGAAGCGCATGTCGCGGCGATGCGCGCCCGCGGCTTCGCCGTCCATCGCCTCGAAGCGCCCGAGGCGGCCCATCATGGCAGCTTCGTCGCGCCGACGCTCATCGAGATCGGCGCCGTCGAGGATCTGCCCGGCGAGGTGTTCGGCCCGGTGCTGCATGTGCTGCGCTATCGCCGCGACGGGCTCGACAAGCTCGTCGACGCGATCAACGCCACCGGCTACGGCCTGACCTTCGGCCTCCACACCCGCATCGACGAGACGATCGCCGCCGTCACGGCGCGGATCGGTGCCGGCAATGTCTATGTGAACCGCAACATCGTCGGCGCGGTGGTCGGCGTGCAGCCCTTCGGCGGCAACGGGCTCTCCGGAACCGGTCCCAAGGCCGGCGGTCCGCTCTATCTCGGCCGACTGGTGCAGCCGCTGCCGGGCATCGGCGGCGCGGGGATCGAAGCTGGTGCACCGGATCCGGCGGCGAGCGACTTCGCGCGCTTCCTTGCCGGGGCAGGCGAGGAGGAAGCGGCGCGCCGCATCGAGCAGGTGGCGGCGCGGATCGCCATCGGCGGCGAGGCGGTGCTGGCCGGCCCGGTCGGCCAGCGCGACAGCTATCGCCTGAAGCCGCGCGGCCGCGTACTCGTCGAGGCGCAGACACCGTTCGGACGCGCCGTGGCGGTCGGCGTCGCGCTCGCGGCCGGCAACAGCATCGTGCTGCCCCGTTCCGCGGAGGCCGAGGCCTTCCTCGCGGCGCTGCCGGCGTCCATCGCAGGGCGCATCGTGCTATTGGCGCTAGACGAGCCGATCCGGGTGGATGCCGTGCTGCACGAGGGTGACGCCGATCGCCTCGCCGCGCTCTCGCAGCGCGTTGCCTCCATCGACGGCCCGATCATCGCCGTGCATTCGGTGTCGAGCGAAGGGCTCGCCAGCGGCCGCGAGGCCTTCTACGCCGACGGTCTCGTCGAGGAGGTTGCGGTGAGCGTCAACACGGCCGCGGCCGGCGGCAATGCCAGCCTGATGTCGATCGGCTGATCGCGCCTCAGTCGAGCGCGGCGCGCAGTGCGGCTGCGGCGGCGATCGGGCCGGCGACGCTGCTCGCCAGCGTCAGCGCGGCGAGGATCATCAAAGGCGTCGCGGCGCCCAGCCCGCTCGCGGCGGCCCCGACGGCGCTGACGCCGAATATGAGCACCGGGATCGTGAAGGGCAGCACCAGCACCGCGACGATCAGCCCGCCGCGCCGCATCGCGGTGATGAGCGCCGCGCCGATGGCGCCGATGAAGGTCAGCGCCGGCGTGCCGATGAGGAGCGTCAGCGTCACCAGCGCGATCGCCTCGCCGCCGGCGCCGAGCATCAACCCGAACAGCGGCGCGCCGATCACGAGCGGCAGTCCGGTCGCCAGCCAGTGCCCCGCCGCCTTGGCGAGCACGATGAGCTCCAGCGGCTGGCCCGAGAGCAGCAGCTGGTCGAGGCTGCCGTCGTCGCGGTCGTCCTGGAAGAGGCGGTCGAGGCCGAGCAGCGTCGCCAGCAGCGCCGCGATCCACAGCATGGCTGGCGCGATGCGCGACAGAAGCGGCAAATCGGGGCCGACGCCAAACGGCACGACGGCGACGACGGAGAGAAAGAAGACGAGGCCGGTGAAGGCGCCGCCGCCGGCGCCGAGCGAGAGCCGCGCCGTGCGGCCGGCGAGGGCGAGGAGGAAGCCCATTCAGCCTGCTCCGATCGCAAGCATGCGCGCGGCGACGGGCAGCGGACGGTGGGTCGCGACGAGCGCCAGGCCGCCGGCGGCGATGTGATCTGCGAGCAGCGCGCCGAAGGTCGCCTCGGCGGCGGTGTCGAGGGCCGCCGTCGGCTCGTCGAGCAGCCAGAGCGGCCGGCGGACGAGGAGAAGGCGGGCGAAGGCGACGCGGCGGCGCTGGCCGGCCGAAAGATAGGCGGCGGGAAGATCCTCGAGGTGATCGAGGCCGACCGCCTCCAGTGCCTCGATCGCGGAAAGGCCGGGAAGGCCTGCGACTTTTGACCACAGAGCGAGGTTGTCGGCCGTCGAAAGGGTCGGCTTCAGGGCGTCGAGATGGCCGAAATAATGCGTCGCCTCGACGAGCGGCGCGTCCTCGCCCGTCCAGTCGACGCGCCCCGCCTCGCGCGGCACGAGGCCCGCGACGGCGCGCAGAAGCGTCGATTTGCCGGCCCCGTTGCGGCCCGTGACCGCCAGCGCCTCGCCGGGCTCCAGCGTGAAGCCGATGCCGTCCAGCACGGCGCGTCCGCCCCGCTTCACCTTAAGGCCGCTTACCTCGAGACGCGCCACGATACCCCCGGTGAGAGCGGTCAGGACGGCCGCGTCTCGGATTCGAGAACCGTTCCAGCCATGGCGAGTTCGCTCGTTATGGCTTCTCCTTACGAAATTCATTATAAGCCCTGCAACCCGGCGCGGGGGCCGCGCCGCGGCCAGGACGAGCCGTCCGGACCGACGCCTACCGGCCGCCGCAGCGTGGCGCTGGCGCCCGCCGGTCTTGCCGGACCGAGGGCGGGCATGGAACGTGCATCCTCTTCGGTCAGGCTTCCTACGCGATCGAACCGAGGACGAGATCCATCGTGAGCATCGAGCATCCCGACAGCTTCAAATCCCGCAAGACCCTCAAGGTCGGCGCCCGTGACTATGTCTATTTCAGCCTGCCGGATGCCGAGAAGAACGGACTGCCCGGGATTGCCTCGCTGCCCTTCTCGCTGAAGGTGCTGCTCGAGAATCTCCTGCGCAGCGAGGACGGCCGCAGCGTGACGGCCGACGACATCCGTGCCGTCGCCGAATGGCTGGTGACGCGCAAGAGCAATCGCGAGATCGCCTTCCGCCCGGCCCGCGTCTTGATGCAGGACTTCACGGGCGTGCCGGCGGTGGTCGATCTCGCCGCGATGCGCGACGCGATGAAGTCGCTCGGCGGCAATCCGGAGAAGATCAACCCGCTCGTGCCGGTCGATCTCGTCATCGACCATTCGGTCGTCGTCGATTTCTTCGGCAACGCCTCGGCGCTGAAGCAGAATGTCGATCGCGAATATGAGCAGAACCAGGAGCGCTACCGCTTCCTGAAATGGGGCCAGTCGGCCTTCTCGAATTTCCGCGTGGTTCCGCCGGGCACCGGCATCTGCCATCAGGTCAATCTCGAATATCTCGCCCAGACGGTCTGGACGAAGAGCGAGGACGGCGCCGAGATCGCCTATCCCGACACGCTGGTCGGCACCGACAGCCATACGACGATGGTGAACGGCCTCGGCGTGCTCGGCTGGGGCGTCGGCGGCATCGAGGCCGAGGCGGCCATGCTCGGCCAGCCGATCTCGATGCTCCTCCCCGAGGTCGTCGGCTTCAAGCTGACGGGCCGTCTGCGCGAGGGCATCACCGCCACCGACCTCGTGCTCACCGTCACGCAGATGCTGCGCAAGAAGGGCGTCGTCGGCAAGTTCGTCGAGTTCTATGGCGAGGGCATCAGCCATCTCTCGCTCGCCGACCGCGCGACCATCGCCAATATGGCGCCGGAATATGGCGCGACCTGCGGCTTCTTCCCGGTCGACGACGAGACGATCGACTATCTGACCGAGACCGGCCGCGCCGACGAGCGCATCGCGCTGGTCGAGGCCTATTCGAAGGCGCAGGGCCTCTGGCATGACGGCGCCGCCGCCGATCCGGTGTTCACCGATACGCTGGAACTCGATATCGGCACGGTGATGCCCTCGCTCGCCGGCCCGAAGCGTCCGCAGGACCGCGTGCTGCTCTCCGATGCCAAGTCGGGCTTCCTCGCCGCTCTGGAGGGAGAGTTCAAGAAGCCCGGCGAGGCCGGCAAGCGCGCCGCCGTTACCGGCAAGGACTTCGAGCTCGGCCATGGCGCGGTGACCATCGCCGCCATCACCTCCTGCACCAACACCTCGAACCCCTCGGTGCTGATCGGCGCCGGCCTCCTCGCGCGCAACGCGCTGGAGAAGGGGCTTTCGACCAAGCCGTGGGTCAAGACCTCGCTCGCGCCCGGAAGCCAGGTCGTCGCCGAATATCTGGCGAAGTCCGGCCTGCAGACCGATCTCGATGCGCTCGGGTTCAACCTGGTCGGGTTTGGCTGCACCACCTGCATCGGCAATTCCGGCCCGCTGCCGGCCGATATCTCTCGCACGATCAACGAGCATGACCTCGTCGCGGCGGCCGTCCTTTCGGGCAACCGCAATTTCGAGGGCCGCGTCAATCCGGACGTCAAGGCGAACTATCTCGCCTCGCCGCCGCTCGTCGTCGCCTATGCGCTGGCCGGCTCGCTGCAGATCGACCTGACCTCGGAGCCGCTCGGCACCGGCAAGGACGGCCAGCCCGTCTATCTCAAGGACATCTGGCCATCGTCCAAGGAGATCGCCGACTTCATCGCCGCCAACATCACGCAGGCGATGTTCAAGGCGAAATATGCCGACGTCTTTAAGGGCGACGAGAACTGGCAGAAGATCCAGGCGCCGAAGGGCGAGACCTAT
This sequence comes from Allobosea sp., assembly GCA_017307955.1. GTDB lineage: Bacteria > Pseudomonadota > Alphaproteobacteria > Rhizobiales > Kaistiaceae > Kaistia. Next base: position 327,567 of record JAFKFV010000008.1, read on the forward strand.
GCCTGGGACAACCACTCGACCTATGTGCAGAACCCGCCTTATTTCGTCGGCATGCAGAAGCAGCCGCGCGCAGTGACCGACATCGTCGGCGCGCGCGTGCTCGGCCTCTTCCTCGATTCGATCACGACCGACCACATCTCGCCGGCCGGATCGATCAAGCCGGCCTCGCCGGCGGGCAAGTACCTGACCGACAACGGCGTCGCCGTGGTCGACTTCAACCAGTACGGCACGCGCCGCGGCAATCACGAAGTGATGATGCGCGGCACCTTCGCCAATATCCGCATCAAGAACCAGATGCTGGGTGGCAAGGAAGGCGGCTTCACGCTGCATGAGCCGGACGGCGTCGAGATGCCGATCTATGACGCGGCGATGAAGTACAAGGCCGAGGGCACGCCGCTGGTCATCTTCGCCGGCCGCGAATATGGCACCGGCTCGTCGCGCGATTGGGCGGCGAAGGGCACCAACCTGCTCGGCGTCCGCGCCGTGATCGCGCAGTCCTTCGAGCGCATCCACCGTTCGAACCTGGTCGGCATGGGCGTCGTGCCGCTCGTCTTCGAGGAGGGAACCTCCTGGCAGACGCTCGGCCTCAAGGGCGACGAGACGGTGACCATCCGCGGCATCGCCGGCGATCTCAAGCCGCGCCAGATGCTCGACGCTGAGATCACTTTCGCGGACGGCTCGCAGAAGGTGGTGCCGCTGCTCTGCCGCATCGATACGCTGGACGAGCTCGACTACTTCAAGAACGGCGGCATCCTGCAATATGTGCTGCGCGCGCTCGTCGCCTGAGCCAAGCTTGAGCGTGGCCGGCGCGCCCGCGCCGGTCACCCGGAATTGACTGGTTCGCGATCGGTCGCGGACGTATGGGATCATCCGTCCCGTTCGGTCGCGACCGTGCTCCCCAGCAACGATCAGGCGTATGTCCCGCATTCCCGCCGCCATGGCCTTCATCGTCCTTTCGAGCCTCGCCGCCGGTTCCGCCGGTGCCGAGGACGAGAAGGTGACGGCGGTGCTGGAACTCTTCACCAGCCAGGGCTGCGCCTCCTGCCCCCCGGCCGACGAGGCGCTGGAGGAATTCGCCAAGCGTCCCGACATCGTCGCGCTCTCGCTCTCCGTCGACTATTGGGACTATCAGGGCTGGAAGGACACGCTCGCCGAGCATGCCTTCACCAGCCGGCAGAAGGACTACGCGAACGCCCGCGGCGACCGGCAGGTCTACACGCCGCAGATGATCGTCAATGGCCGCGTCCATGTCGTCGGCAGCGACGAGGCGGCGATCGAGAAGGCCATCGCCAAGGGCCCGGCGCCGTCGGTGCCGATTTCGGTCGGCATGATGGGCGATGCGATCCGCGTCTCGGTCGGCGCGGCGGGCAAGGACGGGCCGAAAAAGGCGACCCTCGTCCTCGCGCTCTATGAGCGGCATGTGAAGGTGCCGATCGAGCGCGGCGAGAACCGCGGCCGCACGCTCTCCTATTACAATGTCGTGCGCCGCCTCCGCCCGATCGCGGTCTGGCGCGGCGAGCCGCTCAAGGTCGATCTGCCGATGGCCGAATATCGCGAGACCGGCACCGACGGCTGTGCCGTGTTCCTGCAGGAAGAGGCGGCCGGCGGCGGCCCCGGCGCCATCATCGGCGCCGCCCATGTCGAGAAGGCCGGCGCGAGCTGGTAGGCGCCGCCGCTACCCTTCGAGGAATCTCCCGAGCGCATTCAGCGGGCGGACGCCGTCGCAGATGATCTTGGCGATGGCGAGCATCGGCACGGCGAGCACGGCGCCCGGCACGCCCCACATCCAGAACCAGAAGATCAGCGAGACGATCACCAGCACGGGGTTGAGCGTGAAACGCCGCGCGAGCAGCAGCGGCGTCACCGATTCGCCCTCGATGACATGGATCAGGAGATAGAGCCCGGCCGGCAGCAGCGCCTGGAATAGCGGGTCGATGGTGAGAAGCCCCGCCATCAGGAACAGCACCACGCCGAGCGCCGGCCCCATGATCGGCACATAATTGAGCGCGAAGGCGACGAAGCCCCAGAGAAGCGGATCGCCGAGGCCGCAGGCCCACATCGCGACGCCCGTCGCGACGCCGACCAGCGCATTCATCAGCGTGATCGTCGTCAGATAGGCCGAGACATTGTCCTCGATCTGCTGCGACATCTCGACGACGCGGCGCTTGTCGCGGAAGCTCGGCACGATCTCGACCAGGCGGCGCAGGAAGGTGTCGCCGGAGATGAGCAGGAAATAGAGGATCAGCAGCGTCTCGAAGAAGCCGCTGGCGAAATGCTGCGTGCCCTTCATCAGCGTCGTCGAGAGCGACGGGCCGTCGCTGCCGCCGGAGCCGCCGTCGAACTGGTGCAGGAAGGTCTGCAGCGTCTGCAGCGGCCGGGCGAGGAAGGCGAGACGCTCCTCGATCCGCGACATGCCTTCGGGCAGCCGCGCCGCCCAGCCGGCGGCCTGGCCGGACATCGCCGCGCCGAAGCCGACGATCACGGCGAAGACGCCGATGATGAGCAGCAGCGCGCCGATGCTGCGCGGCACCCGCAGCCGATCGAACAGCCGCATGCCGGGCTGCAGCAGCATCTTCAGCACCACCGCGAGGATGATCGGCAGGATGATCGACGAGGCGAAGTAGCAGACGGTGAGGATCGCGATGACGAGCAAGAGCGCCAGCATCGTCACGATCGGGTCGGCGGGAAGCGGCCCTTCCGGTTGCGTGAGGTCGGGCGCCTCCAGCGGTTCCGTCTCGGTGGTCGGCACCTCGAACTTGACGATCGGATCGGACATCGGACGGCGCCCCCACGGCAGAACGCGGCCTGAGCGCCGCGCAACGCTCTCAATGCCGAGCGGCGCCAAACGATCCGCGACGACCGGCGGCCGTCGCCTTATGCTGTTTGCGCGATGTCATCGCCGAAATCGCGCGGGGCCTGTAACGTTCCCGGTCTCGGCAGCGAAATGAATGTCGGACGCAGTGCATGACGGGACGGGCAGCAGCCGATCGACGCGACGAGGCATGGGCCCGGCTGATGCGCGAAGCGCTCGCCGGCGACCAGGCCGCCTATCGCCGTCTCCTCGCCGAGATTGCGCCGGTCCTGCGGGCGACGGCGCGGCGACGGCTTGCCGCCATGGGCCTCTCCGCGTCCGAAAGCGAGGATATCGTGCAGGAAACGCTGCTCGCGATCCATCTCAAGCGCCACACCTGGCGGCCGTCCGATCCGTTCGGCCCGTGGCTCTATACGGTCGCGCGCAACAAGCTCGTCGATCATGTGCGGCGGCGCGGCCGGCGCGTCGAGCTGCCGATCGAGGATTTCGCCGAGGTCATCCCGGCGGCCGAGGAGCGGCCGGGTGCCGATTCGGCCGAGGTCGAGCGTCATCTCGCTTTGCTGCCGGAGAAGCAGCGCGCGGTGCTGAAGGCGCTGGCAGTCGATGGCGCCTCGGTCGGCGAGACCGCGGAGCGCGAGGGCATGACGCCGGGCGCCGTGCGGGTGACGCTGCACCGGGCCTTTGCCGGCCTCGCCGCGCGGCTGCGCGCCGCGGAAGGAGAATGAGGACCGCATCATGAGGACGGACGATCTCATCACGGCGATGGCGGCGGACGAGCGTCGCGCCCGCCCGCCCGGAAAGGCGGTGGCGCTGCTGCTTCCCGCCGGTCTTGCCGCCGCGGCCCTGCTCTTCGTCCTCTGCCTCCGCGTCCGTCCCGACCTCGCGGCTGTGATGATGACGCCGCGGCTCATGGTGAAGTTCGGCTTCACCGTCTCGCTGGCGCTCGCCGCCATGGCCGTGGTGCTGGCGATGGTGCGGCCCGGCCAACGCTCGGCGCCGCGCGCGGTCGCGCTCTTCCTGCCACTCGGCATCCTGGCGCTCGGCATCGCCGGCGAACTGGGCGCGACGGCGCCGGACAGCTGGATGCCGGGGCTGATCGGCCACAATGCGCGCTACTGCGTCGTGCTGGTGCCGCTGATGGCGGCGCCCGTCCTCGCCGCGATGCTTGTCGCGCTCCGCCAGGGGGCGCCGACGCGGCCGGCGCTCGCCGGCGCCGTGGCGGGCCTCGCGGCCGGCGGCATCGGCGCCACGCTCTATGCCTTTCACTGCACCGACGATTCGCCGCTCTTCGTGCTCGTCTGGTACGGCATCGGCATCGCCGCCGTCACCGCGGCCGGTGCCCTGATCGGCCGCCGCCTGCTCGCCTGGTGATTCACTCGGCCGCGGCGCGCGCCAGCGGATGATGATCGGCGACGAGCGACTTCAGCCGCTCCTCCAGCACATGCGTATAGATTTGCGTCGTCGAGATATCGGCATGGCCCAGCAGCTGCTGCACGATGCGGAGATCGGCGCCGTTCTGCAGCAGGTGGCTCGCAAAGGCATGGCGCAGCACATGCGGCGAGACGCGGGCCGGCGCGATGCCGACGCTGGCGGCGAGCGCCTTCAATTCGCGGGCGAAGGCCTGGCGCGTCAGCGTGCCGCTCTCGCTCAGCGCCGGGAAGAGCCAGGGACCGGCCGGCTTCTCGCCCTCCGCCTCGCGCCGTAGCGCCATGAAGCGGCCGATGGCGGCGCGCGAGCGCTCGGTGAGCGGCACGATGCGTTCCTTGCTGCCCTTGCCGCGGATCATCAGCATGCGGAGGTCCGGCCGCGCCGCGCTGGCCGGCAGGGCGACGAGCTCCGAGACGCGGAGCCCCGAGGCATAGAGCGTCTCGAGCAGCGCCGCGAGCCGCGCCGCCCGGAGCCGCGCCGCCGGCGTCTCGGCGCGCGCGATGGCGGCCTCGGCCTCGCCGAGCAGCCGCTCCACCTCGGCTTCGGACATGATCTTCGGCAGCGGCGGCTTGCGCTTCGGCCCGGCGATGATGCCGGTCGGATCGTCCTTGCGGATCCCTTCCGCGAAGAGGAAGCGGTGCAATTGGCGAAGCGCCGACAGGCGCCGGGCGGCCGAGGAGGCGGCATAGCCGCGCGCCTCGAGCTCGGCCATATAGGCGCGGACATCCTCGGGCGAGGCGGTGCGGAGGCTCGTCCGGCGCCGGGCGAGGAAGCCGCCATAATCCTCGACGTCGCGCCGGTAGGAGTCGAGCGTGTTCGGCGAGGCGCCGCGCTCGGCGCTCATCATCTCGAGAAAGGCTTCGAGATCGGTGCCGAACGAGCCCCGGAGCGGCGCATGCCCGGCCTCCTTTGTCGGGGCGGGCTCCATCGCGGCCATGGTCAATCCTTCAGCAGTCTGTCCGTCGGAACCCGGATAGTGATCTCGCGTGGTTTAGGCTCGATGAATGTCGCGAGCGCGAACACCGCGCCATAGAGCGCGAGGGCGACCAGCACGAGAAGCAGGACGAAGCGCGTCAGCGTCGGCATGGCTGCGGGATTCCTCGGGGGCAGCTTCTCGATAGGACAGGCGCGGCGCCGCTGACAAGAGCGGAGGGTCGCGCTCGCTTGACAGGCTCCGCCGCTGCCGCTCTACCAGAGGCGTCCGCACGGGACTTTGATGGCGGGGACGGATGCAGCAGGACGCGAACAGGGGCGGGGTGACGGCCGAGAGCGCGCTCGTCGAGGGCCTCGGCGGCCGGTCGATCGTCCTGGTCGGGCTGATGGGCGCCGGCAAGACCTCGGTCGGCAAGCGGCTGGCCGCGCGGCTGCATCTGCCCTTCGTCGATGCCGATGCCGAGATCGAGAAGGCGGCCGACGCCACGATACCCGAGATCTTCGCCCGTCATGGCGAGGCCTATTTCCGCGACGGCGAGCGGCGCGTCATCCGCCGCCTGCTCGACGGGCGGCCGAAGGTGCTCGCGACCGGCGGCGGCGCCTTCATGAATGCCGAGACGCGGACGGCGATCGCGGCGGGCGGCGTCTCGGTCTGGCTCCGGGCCGAGCTCGACATCCTGATGGCGCGGGTCCGCAAGCGCTCCAACCGGCCGCTGCTGCAGACCGCCGATCCCGAGGCGACCATGCGGCGGCTGATGGACGAGCGCTATCCGGTCTATGCCGGTGCCGATATCCATATTCTCTCGCGCGACGTGCCGCATGACGTGGTGGCGGAAGAGGTGGTGAGCGCGCTCGCCGGCTTCCTCGCCGTGCCGCCAGCGGACGCCGCCCCTTCCGAAAGAGCCTCCCCGTGACCCATCCGGCATCCTCCGCCGCCGCCATCCGCGTCGGCGTCGACCTCGGCGCGCGTTCCTATGACATCCTGATCGGCCGCGGCCTGATCGACGCGGCGGGCCGCGAGATCGCAGAGCGCCTGCCCAAGGTGCGCGCCGCCATCGTCGCCGACGCGCATGTCGGGCCGCTCTATCGCCAGCGCCTCGCCGACGCGCTCGATGCGGCCGGCATTGCCTCGGTGGGCATCGACGTGCCGGCCGGCGAGGGCTCCAAGAACTTCGCCATTCTCGAAAGCGTCGTGCGCGGCATCCTCGCCGCCCGCCTCGAGCGCGGCGACATCGTCGTGGCGCTCGGCGGCGGCGTGATCGGCGATCTCTCCGGCTTCGCCGCCGCGATCACGCGCCGCGGCATGCGCTTCGTGCAGGTGCCGACCTCGCTGCTGGCGCAGGTCGACTCATCCGTCGGCGGCAAGACCGGCATCAACACGCCGGAAGGCAAGAACCTCGTCGGCGCCTTTCACCAGCCGAGCCTCGTCATCGCCGATACGGCGCTCCTCGATACGCTCAGCCCGCGCGAATTCCGCGCTGGCTATGCCGAGGTCGCGAAATACGGGCTGATCGACGACCCGGCCTTCTTCGCCTGGCTGGAGGGGAACTGGCGCGGCGTCTTTTCCGGCGGTCCCGAGCGAGAGGAGGCGGTGGCGACCAGCTGCCGTGCCAAGGCGAAGGTCGTCGGCGCCGACGAGACCGAGACCGGCGACCGCGCCCTTCTCAATCTCGGCCACACCTTCGGCCATGCGCTCGAAGCGGCGACCGGCTATTCGCAGCGTCTCGTGCATGGCGAGGGCGTCGCGATCGGCATGGTGCTGGCGCACCGCTTCTCGGCACTGATGAATCTGTGCTCGCCGGACGACGCGGTCCGCGTGACACAGCATCTCCGCGACGTCGGCCTGCCGACCGAGCTGTCCGAGATCCCGGGCGATCTTCCCGATGCCGATGGGCTGATGGCGCTGATCGCGCAGGACAAGAAGGTGTCGCGCGGCACGCTGACCTTCATCCTGACGCGCGGCGTCGGCCAGGCCTTCATCGCGAAGGACGTGCCGCCATCCGCCGTGCGGGCCTTCCTCGCCGACACGCTCTGACGGGGGAGAGAGGCGATGCTCGACGTGCTCAGCCTCTTCTTCGGCAATGCGCTCGACCTGCCGGGCCATGCCGGCTTCCTGTTGATGGCCATCTCGCTGTTCCTCACCAATATGGTGTGGCTGCGGGTGCTGCTGATCCTCTCCTTCGCCTGCCTCATCCTCTATTACGCGCTGGCGCCGGTGCCGCTCTATACTGGCATCGCCTGGAACACGCTGTTCATCCTCATCAATCTCTATCGCCTCTGGACGCTCGTTGCGGCTCGGCGGCTCGTCGACCAGGTGAGCGGCGGCACGCTGCTGCGGGACAGCCTCACCGAACTCGACGACGAGGAACTGGCGCGGATCGTCGAATTCGGCGAACTGGTCGATCTCGATCCCGGCGCGCCGCTGGTAGCCGAGGGCGACCCGGTCGGCGCCGTCTATCTGGTGGTAACCGGCGAGGCGGAAGTCGTCGCGGCGAACGGCACGCGGCTCGCCCGCCTCGGCCGCGGCGCCTTCATCGGCGAGGTCGCCTTCCTTGCCGGCGCCCGGGCGACGGCGACCGTCCGCGCGCTGACGCCCTTGCAGGTGATCGCGCTCGATGCCGGGCAGCTCAAGGCGGCGGGGGAGGCCGATCCGCGCCTCGCGGCCGGCGTCTACCATGCCATCGGCGCGGCGCTGGCGCGAAAGCTCCTCGCCTCCAACCGCGCCAGGACACGCGCCGCCCGCTAGCTCAGCCGGCTTTCGCCTCGATGGCGAGGGCATGCACGCCGGCCGCCAGCTCGTCGGCGAGCAGCGCGTTGATCATGCGGTGCATCTCGATGCGGCTCTTGCCCTTGAAGGCCGAGGCGGTGACGCGGACGCGGTAATGTGTCTCGCCGCCCGGCCGCGCGCCATGATGGCCCTTGTGCAGATGCGACTCGTCGATCACATCTAGGGTCTCCGGCTGCAGGGATTCCTCCAGCCGCCTCGCGATCCTCTCGCGCGTATCCATCCGACGCTCCGTTCACCTCAATCGCCTGCATCGCCTTGTCGGGCTAATGCGCGGCCAGCATAATCGACCGATGAAGCTCGATTCAAAAATCTTCGACCGCATCCGCATCAAGCCTCCCGGCGATGCGATGCCGCGCGAGTCGGCCTTCCGCTGCGGCTGGGAGGGCTGCGATGCCGCGGGCACGCACAAGGCGCCCAAGGGCCGCGGCCGCGAGGGGCAGTATCACCATTTCTGCATCGACCACGTCCGCCTCTACAACAAGTCCTACAACTACTTCTCCGGCATGGGCGACGACGACATCGCCGCCTACCAGAAGGATTCGATCACCGGCCACCGGCCGACATGGACCATGGGCGTCAATTCGGCCGGCGAGCAGCGCGAGAATGTGCGCCGCGCCTCGACCCGCGACTGGACGGGCGGGCTGCGCGATCCGTTCGACATGTTCGAGCGCGGCTTCAAGCCCGATCCGGCCGCCGAGGCGGTGCCGAAGCGGCGGCTGAAGACGCTGGAGAAGAAATCCTTCGACACGCTCGACCTGGAAGGGTCGGAAACGGCGGAGGCGATCAAGGCCCGCTACAAGAGCCTCGTGAAGCTCTACCACCCGGATGCCAATGGCGGCGACCGCTCCTCGGAAGACCGCCTTCGAGAAATCATCCAGGCTTACAACTTCCTCAAGGCCGCAGGCTTCTGCTAGAACGCCATGATGGCCTTGCAGGCCTCCCTTAATCCCCGGTTTCTCCCCTCGCGAAGAACCGACCTGAAGCGTCCGCCGGGCGCGACGGAGCCAATATGACTGAGACCACGAGCGACCGCGCCGCCCTTCCCGATACCAAGGTGTCGGTCAAGGATCTGTTCGGCTTCGAGAGCGAGCTTGTCGTTCCCGCCTTCTCGGCGCCGAACGAGCATGTGCCGGATGCCGATCCGGACTATCTGTTCGACCGCGCCACCACGTTGGCGATCCTCGCCGGCTTCGCGCGCAACCGCCGCGTGATGGTGACCGGCTATCACGGCACGGGCAAATCGACGCATATCGAGCAGGTCGCCGCCCGCCTCAACTGGCCGTGCATCCGCGTCAATCTCGACAGCCATATCAGCCGCATCGATCTGATCGGCAAGGACGCGATCGTCATCAAGGAAGGCAAGCAGGTCACGGAATTCCGCGACGGCATCCTTCCCTGGGCCTATCAGCACAATGTCGCGCTCGTGTTCGACGAATATGACGCCGGCCGCCCCGACGTCATGTTCGTGATCCAGCGCGTGCTGGAAAGCTCGGGCCGCCTGACCCTGCTCGACCAGAACCGCGTCATCCGCCCGCATCCGGCCTTCCGCCTGTTCGCCACCGCCAACACGGTCGGCCTCGGCGATACGTCGGGCCTCTATCACGGCACGCAGCAGATCAACCAGGCGCAGATGGACCGCTGGTCGATCGTCACGACGCTCAACTACCTGCCGCATGACAACGAGGTCGGGATCGTCCTTTCGAAGGCGAAGCATTTCGCCGATCCGAAGGGCCGGGCGCTGGTCGGCCGCATGGTCCGTCTCGCCGACATGACCCGCTCCGCCTTCATGAATGGCGATCTCTCGACGGTCATGAGCCCGCGCACGGTCATCACCTGGGCCGAGAATGCCGAGATCTTCGGCGATATCGGCTTCGCGTTCCGCGTGACCTTCCTCAACAAGTGCGACGAGCTGGAGCGCACGCTGGTGGCCGAGTTCTACCAGCGCGCCTTTGGCGAGGAGCTGGCGGAATCGGCGGCGAACGTCGTCCTTTCGTAAGATTGGGGTCGCGATGAGCGGATCCAACATCGACGCCAAGGGCAAGGCCGGCGAGCCTGTGACGGAGCCGCTGAAGCGGGCCGTCGCCGGCTGCGTGCGCGCCATCTCCGGCAAGGCCGATCTCGAGGTCACCTATTCGAACGACCGTCCGGCGCTGACCGGGCTTCGGGCGCGGTTGCCCGAGCCCGGCCGCAAGCCGACGGCGCGCGAGATCGCGGTGACGCGCGGCCTCGGCGATTCGATGGCGCTGCGGCTCGCCTGCCACGACCAGGCGCTGCACCGCGTCGTCGCGCCGGAGGGCAAGAATGCCCGTGCGGTGTTCGACGCCGTCGAGCAGGCCCGCGTCGAGGCGATCGGCGCGCGGCGGATGGACGGCGTCGCCAGCAATCTCTCGGCGATGCTGGAGGACCGCTACCACCGCGGCAATTTCCAGGACATCACCGAGCGCTCCGAGGCGCCGCTGGAGGATGCCGTCGCGCTCCTCGTCCGCGAGAAGCTGACCGGCCTCGCGCCGCCGGAATCGAGCCGGAAGATCGTCGATCTCTGGCGCGACTGGATCGAGGACAAGGCCGGCGACGGCTTCGACCGGCTGGAGAACACGGTCGGCGACCAGAAGCGCTTCGCCTCGGCCGTCCGCTCGCTGCTGGCCTCGCTCGAAATGGGCGACGAGCTCGGCGAGGGCGGCGAGGACGAGAACGAGCAGAACGGCGAGGCGAGCGACGATTCCGGCGCCGAGCAGGAAAGCGCCTCGGAACAGGCCGAGCAGGCCGAGAGCGAGGCCGCCGAGGAATCGGAGGCGACCGGCGACGAGACCGATGCCGGCGATACCGAGACCACCGAGAGCTCGACCGAGGAAGATACCGAGGGCGAAGAATCGGAGGACGCGCGCGACGCCGGCGAGGAGCGCCGGCCCGACCCGCCGCTGACGCGCCCGCAGCCCTCGACCGACTACAAGGCCTTCACGACCCGCTTCGACGAGACGATCAAGGCCGAGGATCTCTGCGATTCCGCCGAGCTCGACCGGCTGCGCGGCTTCCTCGACAAGCAGCTCGCCAATCTCCAGGGCGCGGTCGGCCGCCTCGCCAACCGGCTGCAGCGCCGGCTGATGGCGCAGCAGAACCGGTCCTGGGATTTCGACCGCGAGGAAGGCATCCTCGATCCGGCGCGGCTGCACCGCGTCGTGACCGATCCCATGCAGCCGCTCTCGTTCAAGATCGAGAAGGACACCGATTTCCGCGACACGGTCGTGACGCTCCTGATCGACAATTCCGGCTCGATGCGCGGCCGGCCGATCACGGTTGCCGCGACCTGCGCCGACATCCTCGCCCGCACGCTGGAGCGCTGCGGCGTCAAGGTCGAGATCCTCGGCTTCACGACCCGCGCCTGGAAGGGCGGCCAGTCGCGCGAGGCCTGGCTGCAGGCGGGCAAGCCCGCCTCGCCCGGCCGTCTCAACGATCTGCGCCATATCATCTACAAGGCGGCGGACGCGCCCTGGCGTCGCGCGCGGCGCAATCTCGGTCTCATGATGCGCGAGGGGCTGCTCAAGGAGAACATCGACGGCGAGGCGCTCGACTGGGCGCACAAGCGCCTCCTGGTGCGCTCCGAGCAGCGGCGCATCCTGATGATGATCTCGGACGGCGCCCCGGTCGACGATTCGACGCTGTCGGTGAACACCGGCAACTATCTCGAGCGGCATCTGCGCTTCGTCATCGACGAGATCGAGAACCGCTCGCCGGTCGAACTGATCGCCATCGGCATCGGCCACGACGTCACGCGCTATTACAAGCGCGCCGTCACCATCGTCGATGCCGAGGAACTCGCCGGCGCGATGACCGAGAAGCTCGCCGAGCTCTTCGACGAGAAGGGGACCGGCGCCGCCCAGCAAGGCCGGGGGAGGCGGGCCGCGTGAGGCAGACGCTTCGCGCCGCCCTCGCTCTAGCCCTCGCGGCCGCGCTCGCGGCGCCGCTGGCGCTCGCGCCCGCCGCGCCGGCGTTGGCTGCGAGCGACCAGAAGCCCGGCATGCGGCCCGTCGCCGTCCATGCCGAGCCGATCGAGCGTTTCCAGCGCACGGGCGACGCCACCCGCTTCGGCGAGTTCGAGTTCCGCGGCGGGCTGATCCTGTCGTCCAACAATCGCCGTTTCGGCAGTTTCTCCGGCCTCGATATCAGCCCGGACGGCAAGAGCTTCATCGCGGTCGCCGATACCGGCCGCTGGCTGACGGGGCGGCTGGTGCGTGCAAGCGGCCATCTCGTCGGCGTCGGGGATACCAAGACCGGCGTCATGCTCGACGCCAAGGGACGGCCGCTGCTCCGCCGCGTGGCGGCCGATGCCGAGGCGGTGCGCCTGGCGCCGGACGGCAGCGGCGCCTATGTCACCTTCGAGCAGAGCAACAGCCTCAAATTCTACCGCTTCACGACCGATCCCTCGCTCGCCCGCGCGACGCCCGTCGCGCTGCCGAAGAGCGCGCGTGGCATGGTGCCGAACCAGGGTCTGGAGACGGTGGCGATCGCGCCCGCAGAGGGGCCGCTCGCGGGCTCGCCGGTCATCGTCTCGGAGCAGTCGCTGGACGCGGCGGGCAATCATCGCGCCTGGGTGGTGCGTGGCCCGCGCGCTGGCGCCTTCTCGGTCGTCCGCAGCGATGATTACGACGTCACCGACGGCGCCTTCATGCCGGACGGCGATCTCCTGCTGCTCGAGCGGCGCATCACCGCGCTGCCGGTCGGCGTCAATATGCGGCTCCGCCGCATTGCGGCCGGCGCGATCCGACCCGGCGCGCTCGTCGACGGCCCGGTGATGCTGGAAGCCTCGATGGCCGACCAGATCGACAATATGGAGGGGCTCGCGGTTTCGACCGACGCCGATGGCCGCATGCGCGTCACGATCGTCTCCGACGACAACCAGAACGTCTTCCAGCGCACGCTGCTGCTCGAATTCGTCTGGCTCGGTCCGTCCGCCGCGCTCAACTGACGGCCAAACAAAAAGGCCGCCTCGCGGCGGCCCTTCCGAAATCTGATGTGCCGGCCGATCAGGCGGCGGCAGCGGCCGACTGCTTGTCGGCGATCTTGCGCTTCAGGATGCGGGCGCGATCCGAAAGCTCGCTCTCGCTGGCCTTGGCCAGGAAAGCGTCGAGGCCGCCACGATGCTCGACCGAGCGCAGGCCATGGGCCGAAACGCGCAGCTTGAAGCTCTGGCCCAGCGCATCGCTCATCAGCGTCACATTGACGAGATTGGGCAGATAGCGGCGGCGGCTCTTGTTGTTGGCATGGCTGACCGTATTGCCGGTCATCACGGCCTTGCCGGTCAGCTCGCAAACTCGCGACATCACGAAAATCCTTCTCATCCACCGCGCGCGCCGGCCTCGGCATCCAACACGGCAAGTTCTCTTGAAAGTGGCGCTTCTCATAGAGAGGGAAGCCGCGTCCGTCAAGCTTTGCCGGGTATCGGCGCGATATCGGCGCTCCTCGCGTCGATCGGTCCCGGATACGCGAAGGCTAACACTTTGGTCAGAACTTTGCGCGCATCATGGTTAATGAAGTGATGCGAGCATGGATGGCGGGCCGCGGCTGCGGCGCGCGTGTTGAAGCGTGGAGCAGCAAGCATGACCCCGATGGCGAGGACGGACGAGGCGAAGCCGGCCGACCGGCGGAAGAGCGGCCGCAAGGTCGCGGCGGGCGCATTCCTCGCCGCGGCAATGCTGGCCGGCGGCGCGCCTGCGCTGTCGCCCGCAGACGCCGCCTCGCCGAAGACGGCGCTGAAGAACGGGATCGCGGCGCCGCGCAGCGGCTCTGTCTCCGCGACCTATACGATGGGGCTCAACGGCATCACGATCGGCCGCTTCAAGCTCGACGCCACCGTCGACCAGCCGAACTATGCGATCACCATCAAGGGCACGACGAGCGGCATCTCGCGCCTCGTCTCCGACGGCACCGGGCTCCTCAAGAGCAGCGGCCGCCTTTCCGGCGGCGCCATCCTGCCGGCGAGCTATTATCTCGACACGACCGAGAACGGCGCCACGTCGAGCATCGTCGACATGCGCATGCGCCAGGGCACCATCGTCTCGGCGACGGCGCTGCCGCCGCTGCCGATCAAGGCCGACCGCGTGCCGCTCCTGCCGCAGCACAAGCATCAGATCGTCGATCCGCTCTCCGCGATGATCGCGCCGCTCTATCCGGCCAATATGGCGCGCGCCTGCAACCGCACCATTCCCGTCTTCGACGGCTGGCAGCGCTTCGACATCCGCCTCACCTACAAGTCCACCGCCGAGGTAAAGGGCGAGAATGGCTCCTATTCGGGCACGGTCTATGTCTGCAGCGCCCGCTATGTGCCGGTCGCCGGCCATCGGCCGAGCCGCGAGGCGGTGAAGTTCATGGAGCGCAACACCAATCTCGAGGTCTGGCTGGCGCCGGCCGTCGAGGTCGGGGTCATGCTGCCCTACCGGATGCAGATCGGCACCGAGGCCGGCGTGCTCACCATTCACGCCTCGCGCTTCGCGGCGAACGACCGCGACGAGCGACGCGCCGCTTCCAACTAGAACCTGTCCGATTTCGGGACGCCGGCCGTGCTTCGTGAACGCGCGGCCGGCGTTCGCGTTTCCGCGTTCCGGTGCGCCCAGCCTGCCCGACGCGACATCTGGTGTCCGGCGAAAGTCGAGATGCCAGATATCGGAGGAACGAACCGCGAAACCCGGGTTCCCACCGATTCGTCCGCGCTCCGTTCCCGATGCGGACCGAAGGTTAAGGCCGATCGCTCAATTCGTCGCGATCCGGATCATCCTTCCTTAACCTTCGGGCGCCGGAGCACGGGTCCGGCTTTTTTCCGCCTGTGCCCGTTTGGCGGTAGATTGCGGCGCAGCACTCCCCATATACTCGATTGTGTCGCGGCGGGAACAGAACGGGAAGCCGTGCCGGTCAGCGATTCGGGCCGCTTTTGTTCCTGAGTTGTTCGTAGCGGCGGAGGAGGTCCTGCCTTCGGGCAAGGAGACGATCCTGCCGCCCAATGCCGAGGTGAGACCACCCGCCCCATGACGGACAGCATCAGAGCCACGGGCGCCGGAGCCGGCGGCCGCGGCGTTACGGCCGTTCTCGGACCGACCAATACCGGCAAGACCCATTTCGCGATCGAGCGCATGCTCGCCCATTCGAGCGGCGTCATCGGTCTGCCGCTGAGGCTGCTCGCGCGCGAGGTCTATGGCCGCATCGCCGCGCGTGTCGGCACCGAGGCGGTGGCGCTCATCACGGGCGAAGAGAAGATCATCCCGGCCCATCCGCGCTACCGTGTCTGCACGGTCGAGGCGCTGCCGTCGGAAACCGACGCCTCCTTCCTCGCCATCGACGAGATCCAGCTCGCCGGCGATCTCGAGCGCGGCCATGTCTTCACCGACCGCATCCTCAATCTGCGCGGCCGCGACGAGACGCTGCTGCTCGGCGCCGCCACCATGCGGGGCATCATCGAGAAGCTTCTTCCCGGCGTGACGGTGATCACGCGGCCGCGCATGTCGCTTTTGACCTATTCCGGCTCGAAGAAGATCACGCGCCTGCCGCGCCGCTCGGCGATCGTCGCCTTCTCCTCCGACGAGGTCTACGCGGTGGCCGAGTTGATCCGCCGCCAGCGCGGTGGCGCCGCCGTCGTGCTCGGCTCGCTCTCGCCGCGCACCCGCAACGCCCAGGTCGAGCTCTTCCAGAACGGCGATGTCGAGTTCCTCGTCGCAACCGACGCGATCGGCATGGGCCTCAATCTCGATGTCGATCATGTCGCCTTCGCGCAGGAACGGAAGTTCGACGGCTACCAGTATCGCCGGCTGACGGCGTCCGAGTTCGGACAGATCGCCGGCCGGGCCGGCCGCCACACCCGCGACGGCACCTTCGGCGTCACCGGCCAGGTCGATCCGCTCGACGACGATCTCGTCGAGGCGCTGGAGAATCACCAGTTCCAGGCGGTGCGCACGCTGCAATGGCGCAACCGCACGCTCGATTTCCGCACGCTCGACGCGCTGCGCATCAGCCTCGAAAAGCCGCCGGCCATGGAGGGGCTTTCCAAGGCGCCGCCTTCCGTCGATGTCGGCGTGCTGGAGCGGGTCGCGCGCGATGCCGAGGTCAAGGCGCTGGCCGACCGGCGCGAGCGGGTGCAACTCCTTTGGGATATCTGCCAGATTCCCGATTATCGGCGCATTGCGCCGGCCAATCATGCCGAACTGGTGACCGAGATTTTCGGCTTCGTGGCGCGCGACGGCGCGGTGCCGGACGACTGGTTCGCCCGCCAGGTCGCCTTCGCCGATCGCACCGACGGCGACATCGATACCCTCGCCAATCGCATCGCCCATATCCGGACCTGGACCTTCGCGGCCAACCGTCCGAACTGGCTTCGTGATCCTCGGCATTGGCAGGAGCGCACGCGCGCGATAGAGGATCGTCTTTCCGATGCGCTGCACGAGCGATTGACGCAGCGTTTTGTCGACCGGCGCACCAGCGTCCTCATGAAGCGGCTGAGAGAAAACGCGATGCTCGAAGCAGAAATCACCTCGTCCGGCGACGTGCTGGTGGAGGGGCAGCATGTCGGAAGCCTGCAGGGATTCCGCTTCACGCCGGACCCGAAGGCCGATGGACCCGACGCCAAGGCGATCGCTGCGGTCGCGCACCGGGCGCTCGCCGGCGAACTGGAACGCCGGGCCGAGAAGGTCGGCCGGGCGCCCAATCCCGAGTTCGCCCTCTCGACTGACGGCACGCTGCGCTGGCTGGGTGCGCCGGTGGCGAAGATCCTCGCGACCGACGATGTGCTGAAGCCGCGCCTCCTGCTGCTCGCCGACGAGGGCCTGACCGGCCCGGCGCGCGAGCGCGTGCAGGACCGCGTCGATCTCTGGCTGAAGAGCCATGTCGAGACGCTCTTGAAGCCGCTCTTCGATCTTCTCGCCGGCGCCGAGCTCACCGCTCCCGCCCGCGGCATTGCCTTCCGCCTCGCCGAAGGGCAGGGCGTGCTCGACCGGTCCGAGATCGCCGAGGACCTGAAGGCGCTCGACCAGGAGTCGCGCGCCGGCCTCCGCAAGCTCGGCGTGCGCTTCGGCGCCTATCACGTCTATGTGCCGGCGCTCCTGAAGCCGGCGCCGAGCGCGCTCAACGCGCTGCTCTGGGCGCTGAAGAACCAGGGCCTCGACACGCCCGGCCTCGCCGAGCTGCCGCAGCTCTCCTCCTCGGGCCGCACGACGATCCTTGTCGATCCCACCTTCGCGCGGCCGCTCTACAAGGTCGTCGGCTATCGCATCGCCGGCAACCGCGCGGTGCGTCTCGATATTCTCGAGCGCCTCGCCGACATCATCCGCCCGCTGATCGCCTGGAAGCCGACGCCCGACAATCTCGTGCCGCCGGACGGCGCCGTCGACGGCAACGGCTTCACCGTGACCGTCTCGATGATGTCGTTGCTCGGCTGCTCGGGCGAGGATTTCGCCGGCGTGCTGAAATCGCTCGGCTACCGGATGGAACGCCGCCCGGCGCCGCCGAAGCCGGCTGCTCCCGCACCTGCCGAGGCCACGGCCGCCGTCGAGGCTCCGGCTGCCCATAGCGAGGCTCCTGCCGAGACAGCCACCGAGGCGTCGCCCGTGTCCGCAGAAGCGGCTGAAGAGGCTCCCGCCGCGGACGCGGTGACCGAGGCCGCCGTGGCGGCCGAGAGCGAACCCGCCATTGCCGAGGCTGCGGCGGCGCCGGCCGAGGCGCCCGCCGAAGCCGCTGCCCAGGACGAGGCGGCGGAGGCACCTGCTGCCGAGACCGAGGCAACCGAGGCTGCCACTGAGGCCCCGGTTGAAGCGCCCGTCGAGGTCGCGGCAACGCCCTCAGAGGAGGCCGTGGCGGCCGCTCCGGAAGAGCCGGCGATGATCGAGATCTGGCGGCCCGGCCGCTTCGATCGCCGTCCGCCACGCGAGCAGAACGAGCGTCGCGGCGGCCAGCGCCATCGCGGGCCGCAGCAGCAGGGTGCCGCCGGCGAAGGTGGCGAGCAGCGCCGCGAGGGCGGTCAGCAGCGTCGCGACGGACGCCCGCAGCACGGCCAGCCGCGCGGCGAGGGTGCGCCCGCCGAGGGCCGCCGTCCCGAAAATCGCGGCGGCGAGCACAAGGGCCCGCGCCGCGAGGATCGCGGTCCGCGTCCTGACCGGCGCAACGAGCGTGGCCCCGAGGCCGAGGGCGAGCGTCCCGATCGCCGTCATGGCGAGCGCCACGGCGAGCGTCATGGCGAGCGTGATCAGCGTCGTGGTCCGGCGCCGCAGCAGCAGCGCCGCGACGATCCGCGCCGCGAGCGGCCCATCGATCCCAATTCGCCCTTCGCGGCGCTCGCGGCGCTGAAGGCGGATCTCGAGGCCAAGAAACGCGGTAACTGAGCGCGGCGGCTGAGCCGCGCTTCATCGAGGGCGGCAGCGTGCCCGGCAGGATCAGGACGAGGGAAACCGGTGCCGACGCCGAAGTCGGCCGGCAGGGTTCGCCGCGCGTGACGAGCGTCACCGGCGGCGAGCTGGCGATGGCCACACGGCCGTCGGAAGCGGGCTTCAGTCCGCTCGACCTGCTCTATGCCGCGCTCGCCGGGTGCCTCGTCGTCAGCGCCCGCAGCGCGGCCGGCGAACTCGGCTTGCTCGAGCGTTTCGATGCCGCGTCGGCCCGCGTGCACGGCGAGAAGGCCGCGGACGGCCCATCCCGGATCGCCACCTTCCATGTCGAAATCGGCATTTCCGGCGATCTCGACGCCGGCGAGCGCGCGCGCATCGCCGCGCGGGCGGAAGAACTCTGCACCGTCAGCAATACGCTGCATGGCGCGCCGCGCGTCGTCCTCTCCCACGGCTGAGCCCACGCTGGACTTTTCGCAGGAGCGGCTCGACCATCGCCGCGTCGGGCCGGCGAATCGCCGTGAACCGGCGGCAGGGCAGCGACACGGGAGGGTCATGTCCGAGGCTCAGGAGCGGCAGCGCATCGACAAGTGGCTGTGGTTCGCACGCTTCGCGCGGACGCGCACGCTCGCCCAGAAGCTGGTGGCCGCGGGTTCGGTCCGCGTCAATCGCGAGCGGGTGGACAGCGCCAGCCGGCTGGTGAAGCCGGGCGACGTGCTCACGGTCTCGCTGGAGCATCAGATCCGCGTCGTGCGGGTGCTCTCGAGCGGCGAGCGGCGCGGTCCGGCTAGCGAGGCGCAGGAGCTCTATGAGGAGGTGACGCCGCCGGCGCCGGTCGCCCGGACCGGCGGTGGTCCGAGGCCGACGAAACGCGACCGGCGGGCGCTCGATGCGCTGCATGGCGCCGGCGAGGGCTTTCCTGGAATGCCCGTCGTCGAGGCGGGCGAAGACTAGACGTTCTTTTCCCGGCGCGGCGTCCCGGCGCACCGGGGCGTCCTTGCACCGTCCGATCAAATTGTTTACCCAAACCCTGCCTGCGAGACCCCAGCCTTTTGGGCTGGAGCGCCGCGGGCGAGGAGATCGCCGTGCCCTATGTCGTGACCGATAACTGCATTCGCTGCAAATACACCGACTGCGTCGAGGTCTGCCCCGTGGACTGTTTCTACGAGGGCGACAACATGCTGGTCATCCATCCCGACGAGTGCATCGACTGCGGCGTGTGCGAGCCGGAATGCCCGGCCGAGGCGATCAAGCCGGATACCGAGCCGGGCCTCGACAAGTGGCTGAAGCTCAACGCCGAATATGCCGAGAAGTGGCCGAACATCACGCTGCGCAAGGAGCCGCCGGCCGACGCGGCGACCTTCGACGGCGTCGAGGGCAAGCTCGAGAAGTACTTCTCCGAGAAGCCCGGCGAAGGCGATTGATCGACGCGCCGCTGGCGCGTGCAGGCTGCGACCGATTCGCCGTGCGAGGGCGCGCGGGGAGAGAAGCCGCGCGTTAAAGCTTTGTTTTTCCGCCGTTTTGTGATATATAACCAACACAGTCGGTAAAAACCTTCGGCGTTGCCGCACCAGATCGGTGTTTGGTTGGTGGTAAGCCCCCGCCTTCGGTAGTGGATGACCCTCTGGCGGTGCCTCCCGCGCCGCCGGCGGGAATCCGCGACCCTTTGCGCGTGGCGCCAGCTGCCTTTCGGCGGGCCAGCGATTTTTTCCATCGGCTGACAGGTGTGAGAGGCGGATCCGGGTGGTTCGCCGCCGGGACAGGCTTTCCCGGCAGCCGCCCGGTCGCATGGAGCGATGGGCCTGGCGCGGGTGCGCCCGGCCCGGCCTCCGGTCTGGCGAGCCGGGACCGTAACCGCAAGGAGTTGAGACGAGTATGGCCGCAATCAAGAAGACCACTCATCGTTCCGATTTCAAGACGAGCGAGCGCATCGTCTATCCGGCGCATGGCGTCGGCGAGATCGTCGGTCTCGAGGAACAGGAAGTGGCCGGCATGAAGCTCGAACTGTTCGTCATCGCCTTCGAGAAGGACAAGATGAAGCTGCGCGTCCCGGTCGCCAAGGCGACGGCCGTCGGCATGCGCAAGCTCTCGGATGCCGCGACGGTCAAGAAGGCGCTCGAGACGATCCGCGGCCGCGCGCGCGTCAAGCGCACGATGTGGAGCCGCCGCGCCCAGGAATATGAGGCGAAGATCAATTCCGGCGACCTCATCGCCATTTCCGAGGTCGTGCGCGACCTGTTCCGCTCCGAGAGCCAGCCGGAGCAGTCCTATTCCGAGCGCCAGCTCTACGAGGCTGCTCTCGACCGCATGTCGCGCGAGATCGCGGCGGTGAGCGAGATCTCGGAGACCGAGGCCGTGCGCCAGATCGAGCAGAACCTCGCCAAGAGCCCGCGCCGCGGCGGCAAGGCCGATGACGCGACCGGCGAGGCCGAGCCCGAGGACGATCACGACGAGACGCATGACGAGGCGGCCTGAGCCGCCTGGCCGCGCCCTCTCGCGCGGTGGTCACTGCTGAATGAGAACGCCCGGCCGCAAGGTCGGGCGTTCGCTTTTTCAAGACCCTGATCACGCCGATGTGTGCGCGGGCGGGGCAACCAACCGACGAGCCCGTCCGTATGACGAAGGACAGCAAGCGGATCCAAGGACGGGAGCAGCGCCATGGCGATGTCGACGAATTCCGGCCGTCAGTTCGTGCGGGCGGCCATGCAGGCCCCTTATCTCGAACGCGGGCAAGAGAAGTCGCTCGCCGAGAAATGGCGTGGCGAGAGTGATGCGGCGGCGCTGCACCAGCTGACCCAGGCGCATATGCGCCTCGTCATCGCCATCGCCGCCCGCTTCCGGCATTTCGGCTTGCCGATGAACGATCTCATCCAGGAGGGCAATGTCGGCCTGCTCGAGGCCGCTGCCCGCTTCGAGCCCGAGCGCGACATCCGCTTCTCCACCTATGCCACCTGGTGGATCCGCGCCGCGATCCAGGACTATGTCCTGCGCAACTGGTCGATTGTCCGGGGCGGCACCTCCTCGACGCAGAAGGCCCTCTTCTTCAACCTCCGCCGGCTGCGTGCGCGCCTCGCCCGGACGCAGGAGGGCGTCAGCAATCGCGAGATCTACCAGCAGATCGCGACCACCATCGGCGTCTCGACCGACGATGTCGCGATGATGGATGCGCGCCTCTCCGGCTCCGACACCTCGCTCAACGCGCCCGTCGGCGAGGGCGATGCCTCGGCCTCCGATCGGCAGGACTTCCTCGTCGACGATACGCCGCTTCCCGACGAGCGGGTCGGCGAGGTGATCGACGGCGCCCGCTGGTCGACATGGCTGCATGAGGCGATGGGCGCGCTCAACCCGCGCGAGATCCGCATTCTCAAGGCGCGACGCCTCAGCGAGGAGAGCGCGACGCTGGAGGAACTGGGCGCGTCGCTCGGCATCTCCAAGGAGCGCGTCCGCCAGATCGAGAGCCGCGCGATGGAGAAGCTGAAGGCGGCGCTGCTGCGCGAGCACGGTGCCGAAGCCCGGCCGCTCTGAAACGATCATCAAAAACCAGAAGGGGCGCGGCCGTCGAAGCCGCGCCCCTTTTCTATGGCCCGAAGGCCGTGGCCTATTCGATCTGCGTGACGTCGCGGACGGCGCCGCGGTCGGCGCTGGTCGCCATGGCGGCATAGGCGCGCAACGCCGTGGAAACAGCGCGCTTGCGCGGTGCCGCGGGCTTCCAGCCGGCCTTGCCCTTGGCGTCCATCGCCGCGCGGCGGCGGGCCAGTTCCTCGTCCGAGATCACGATCCGCATGCTGCGGTTCGGGATGTCGATCTCGATCATGTCGCCCGGCTCCACCAGCGCTATGGCGCCGCCCGAGGCCGCTTCCGGCGCGACATGGCCGATCGAAAGGCCCGAGGTGCCGCCCGAGAAGCGGCCGTCGGTGACGAGCGCGCAGGCCTTGCCGAGGCCGCGCGACTTCAGATAGCTCGTCGGATAGAGCATCTCCTGCATGCCGGGGCCGCCCTTCGGACCCTCGTAGCGGATGACGACGACATCGCCTTCCTTGACCTTCTTGTTGAGGATGCCGTGCACGGCATCGTCCTGGCTCTCGAAGATCACGGCCGGGCCGGTGAATTTCAGGATCGACTCGTCGACGCCGGCCGTCTTCACGACGGCGCCGTTCGGCGCGAGATTGCCCTTCAGCACGGCAAGGCCGCCATCCTTCGAGAAGGCATGCGGGATGTCGCGGATGGCGCCGGCCTCGCGGTCGATGTCGAGCTCTTCCCAGCGCGAGGACTGGCTGAACGCGACCTGGGTCGCAACGCCGCCCGGCGCGGCGCGGAAGAATTCGCGCACGCTCTCCGAATTGGTCTGGCGGATATCCCAGCGCTGGATCGCCTCGCCAAGGGTCGCCGAATGCACGGTCGGCATGTCGAGATTGAGCAGATCGCCCCGCGCCAGCTCGCCGAGGATGGCCATGATGCCGCCGGCGCGATGGACATCCTCCATATGGACATCCTGCTTGGCCGGCGCGACCTTGGAGAGCACCGGCACGCGGCGCGACAGGCGATCGATGTCGTCGAGGCCGAAGTCGAGGCCCGCCTCATGCGCGGCGGCGAGGATATGCAGCACGGTGTTGGTCGAGCCGCCCATCGCGATGTCGAGCGTCATGGCGTTCTCGAAGGCGCCGAAGCCGGCGACATTGCGCGGCAGCACGCTCTCGTCTTCCTGCTCGTAGTAGCGGCGCGCGAGATCGACGATGAGATGACCGGCCTCGACGAAGAGGCGCTTGCGGTCGGAATGGGTGGCGAGCGTCGAGCCGTTGCCGGGCAGCGACAGGCCGAGCGCCTCGGTCAGGCAGTTCATCGAGTTCGCCGTGAACATGCCCGAACATGAGCCGCAGGTCGGGCAGGCGGCGCGCTCGATGGTGGCGACGTCCTCGTCCGAGGTGCGCTCGTCGGCGGCGGCGACCATCGCGTCGACGAGATCGAGCGCCACCTTCTTGCCGTGCATCACGACCTTGCCGGCCTCCATCGGCCCGCCGGAGACGAAGACGGCCGGGATGTTGAGCCGGAGCGCCGCCATCAGCATGCCGGGCGTGATCTTGTCGCAATTGGAGATGCAGACCATCGCATCGGCGCAATGCGCGTTGACCATGTATTCGACGCTGTCGGCGATGATCTCGCGCGAGGGTAGCGAATAGAGCATGCCGTCATGGCCCATCGCGATGCCGTCATCGACGGCGATCGTGTTGAATTCCTTGGCGACGCCGCCGGCCTGCTCGATCTCGCGCGCAACCAGCTGGCCGAGATCCTTGAGATGGACATGGCCGGGCACGAACTGCGTGAAGGAATTCACCACCGCAATGATCGGCTTGCCGAAGTCGCCGTCCTTCATGCCCGTCGCGCGCCAGAGGCCGCGGGCGCCGGCCATGTTGCGGCCGTGGGTGGTGGTGCGGGAGCGATAGGCAGGCATGGAGACCTCGCGTGACGAACAGGGTTCCCGTGGGGACCATCTCGGCGGCCGGTGGTGCGGGCCGCGACCGGGAAGATAGTTTCGTTGCACCAGAATACGATGGCTGTCGAGTGAAAATGGCCGCGCGGACCCTCTTGAAAGCCTTTCGGGACGCCGCCATGTTTCCGCTAACGAGCGGGGTCCGGGCCCCTCTGGCGGTGTGTCGCCCACCGCGATGTCGGACCCTTAGGCCATGAGGCACGGCGACCTGCGGCTCGTTCATGGAAGCCCTATCCGTATTCCTGTTTTCCGATTTCCTCGGCCAGACCGTCGCGGTCTGGCTGGCCTTCCTCGTCATCATCGTCGCGCTGCTCGCCTTCGATCTCGGCTTCGCCAACAAGGGCGATCATGAGATCGGCATCCGCCGCAGCCTCGCTTTCTCCGCCCTCTACATCGCCATCGCGCTGATCTTCGGCGGCTATGTCTGGTGGTCGATGGGGCCGAAGTCCGGCATGGATTATCTGACCGGCTTCGTCGTCGAGAAGAGCCTCGCGCTCGACAACATCTTCGTCATCTCGCTGATCTTCACCGCCTTCGCGGTGCCGCGCGCCTATCAGCATCGGGTGCTGTTCTGGGGCATCGTCGGCGTCGTTGTGCTGCGCGCGATCATGATCGGCCTCGGCGCGGCGCTCATCAGCCAGTTCGGCTGGATCCTCTATGTCTTCGGCGCCTTCCTCGTGCTCACCGGCATCAAGATGCTCATGGCCGGCGACGAGGAGCCGGACATCGAGAAGAACCGCGTCGTGCGCCTCGTACGGAAGTTCATTCCGGTTACCAACGAGCTGCACGGCCATCGCTTCTTCGTGAAGGCGCCGAGCCAGCGCACCGGCCGGCTGGTCTGGACGGCGACGCCGCTCTTCCTGGCGCTGGTGACGATCGAGATCATCGATATCGTCTTCGCGGTCGACAGCGTGCCGGCGGTCTTCGCCATCACGCAGGATCCGTTCATCGTCTATACGAGCAATATCTTCGCGATCCTCGGCCTGCGCGCCCTCTATTTCGCGCTCGCCGCCGCGGTGCACCGCTTCCATTACCTGAAATATGCCCTGGCGCTGGTGCTGATCGTCGTCGGCGCGAAGATCTACTGGTCGCATCTCATCGGGCCGGTGGATTCGCTCGTCTCGCTCGGCCTGACGGTCGGCCTGCTCGGCGGCGGCGTGATCGTGTCGCTCTGGCGCACGCGGTCGGAAGACGCCGCGGCCGCCGGCCACGACCTCAAGGCCGGCTCCTGACGCAGAGCGACAGAACGGCCGTGCCGGTCACGGGACGGCCGTCACGCTGAGGAGTGGTGCGGGATGGTCGTCCGGGGCGAAGCCTCCGGGCGGCGCTCAGGCGGGGTCGAGCGCCCGCTCGACCAGCCGCGCGAGATAGGACGAGCCGACCGGGATCGCCTCGTCGTTGAAGTCGTAATCGGAATTGTGCAGGCCGGCCGTGTCGCCATTGCCGAGGAAAATGAAGGCGCCGGGCCGCTTCTCCAGCATATAGGAGAAGTCCTCGCCCCCCATCATCGGCGCGACATCGGTGTCGACATTGGCGGCGCCCGCCACCTCGCCGGCCACCATGGCCGCGAAATCCGTCTGCGCCGCGTGGTTCACAGTCACCGGATAGTTGCGGTCATAGTCGACCGCGATGGTGGCGCCGGTCGCGAGCGCGATGCCGGAGGCGATGCGCATGATGCGCTCCTCGGCGAAGTCGCGCAGCTCCGACTTGAGCGTGCGGACCGTGCCGCCGAGCCGCGCCGAGCCGGGAATGATGTTGTGGGCGTGGCCGGCATTGAAGCGCGTCACCGAGACGACGACGGATTCGATCGGGTCGACGCCGCGCGAGACGATCGTCTGCAATGCCGTCACCAACTGCGCGCCGATGACGATCGGGTCGATGGTGACATGCGGCTTGGCGGCATGGCCGCCATGGCCGGTGATCTCGATCGAGAATTCGTCGGTCGCGGCCATGATCGGGCCGGGGCGGATGGCGAAGCGGCCGATATCGAGGCCGGGCATGTTGTGCAGCCCATAGACCTCGTCGATGCCGAAGCGCTCCATCAGACCGTCCTCGACCATCGCCCGGCCGCCGCCGCCGCCTTCCTCCGCCGGCTGGAAGATGACCACCGCCGTGCCGGCGAAATTACGCGTCTCGGCGAGATAGCGGGCGGCGCCGAGCAGCATGGCCGTGTGGCCGTCATGGCCGCAGGCATGCATCTTGCCGGGCTCGGTCGAGGCATAGTCCTTGCCGGTCGTCTCGAGGATCGGCAGCGCGTCCATGTCGGCCCTGAGGCCGATGACGCGGCCGTCACCCTTGGCGCCCTTGATCACGCCCACGACGCCGGTGCGGCCGATCCCCGTCTCGACCGCATCGACGCCGAAATCGCGCAGCAGGCCGGCCACGGTCGCGGCGGTGCGATGCACCTCGTAGAGCAGTTCGGGATGGCGGTGCAGGTCATGCCGCCAGGCGACGATGTCCTGCTGGAACTCGGCGAGGCGGTTGATGATCGGCATCGGGCACTCCGGAGCGTCCTAAAGAGACACTCTAGCTGCACTGCAGCAGAAAATCACGCCACCGCTTGCAGCCCGCCGGCGCGCTCGATGAAGGCGACGACCTCGTCGACATTCTGCCCGGCCCTGACATTGGTGAAGACGAAGGGCCGCTGGCCGCGCATCTTCCTCGAATCGCGGTCCATCACCTCCAGCGAGGCGCCGACCATCGGCGCGAGGTCGATCTTGTTGATGACGAGGAGATCGGAGCGGGTGATGCCGGGGCCACCCTTCCTCGGGATCTTGTCGCCCGCCGAGACGTCGATGACGTAGATCGTGATGTCGGCGAGTTCGGGCGAGAAGGTCGCCGCGAGATTGTCGCCGCCGGATTCGATCAGGATCACGTCGAGGCGCGGGAAGCGGCGGTTCAGATCGGCGACCGCGGCGAGGTTGATCGAGGCGTCCTCGCGGATCGCGGTATGCGGGCAGCCGCCGGTCTCGACGCCGAGGATGCGGTCGGGTGCCAGCGCGCCGGAGCGCGTCAGGAACTCGGCGTCCTCCTTGGTATAGATGTCGTTGGTGATCGCCGCGATGTCGTAGCGCTCGCGCAGCCGCTTGCAGAGCGCATCCATGAGCGCGGTCTTGCCGGAGCCGACGGGGCCGCCGACGCCGACGCGCAGGGGGCCGTTGGGAGAGCGGGTCATGAGCGGAACAGCCTCGTATACTGCGTTTCGTGTTTCATGCTGGCGATGTCGGCGCGGAACACCGCGCCGCCGACCGCCTCGAGCGGCTGGCCTTCCGCCCGCTCCACCGCGCGGGTGACGACGGGCGACAGGCGCGCGATGATCTTCTGCCCGTCGGTCTGGCCGAGCGGGACGGCCCGGAGACCGGCCGAGACGATATTGGCGGCGAAGGCGTGCAGATAGGCCTCGGCGGCCGGCCGGCGGGGCACGCCATGCGCCGCCGCGGCCACGGCGACCGCCACCGGATAGGCCGGACCCTCGTCGCCTGCGAGCACCTCTGCCGCGCGCGCCAGCGCGGCGTTCGGCCAGGCGGCGGTCACCGCGATCATGAAGGCACGGCCCTGCGCCAGCGATTCGAGGCGCCGCTCGGCGCCCGGCGCCAGCGCGCCCGCGAGCTCTGCAACTTCCGCCAGGCGCGCAGGATCGTCGAGCGCCTCGGCGGCATGGGCGAAGAGGATCGCGTCGGAGCGCCCGGCGCCATGCAGGAGGATATCGGCGATCCAGGCTTCGAGCCCCGGCGCGTCGCTCACCGTTCCGTCCTCGATCGCCCATTCGAGGCCGTGGCTGTAGCTGAAGGCGCCGACCGGAAAGGAGGGCGACAGCCAGGCGAGCAGCCGGTGCAGCGCCGCCGGATCGACGTG
This sequence comes from Allobosea sp., assembly GCA_017307955.1. Classification (GTDB taxonomy): domain Bacteria; phylum Pseudomonadota; class Alphaproteobacteria; order Rhizobiales; family Kaistiaceae; genus Kaistia. The sequence continues at coordinate 355,226 of JAFKFV010000008.1, forward strand.
GCCGGATGTCTCAGCGGCGGGCGGCGTCACGGGTGATCCCGTCGATGTGCGTGACCATGATGATGCTCGTGACCATGGTCACGATGATGCTCGTGGTCATGATGATCGTGGGCATGATCATGCCGGTGGCCGTGATCCTCATGGCCGTGCCCATGATCCCCGGAGTGATCGTGTCCATGATCATGGCCATGGACGCGCCCGTGACCATAGGCGCCGCCTTCCGGGTTGAACGCGGCCTCGACGGGCGTGACCGTGGCGCCGAGCCCTTCCAGCATGGTCTCGATGACATGGTCGCGGCGGATGCGCAGCTTCTCGCCGAGGAGTTCGGTCGGGAGGTGGCGGTTGCCGAGATGCCAGGCGACCCGCACGAGATGGGCAGCGTCGCGCGCCGTGACCTCGGCCAGCGCCTCCGGTGCCGCCTCGACGGCGACGATACGGCCGTCCTCGAGCAGCAGCCCGTCGCCATGGCGCAGCGCCACCGCGCCCGGCAGGTCGAGCAGGAAGGAGGTCCCACCCTGCGCCGACATCGCGACCCGCCGGCGATGGCGGGCGTCGAAATCGAGGATGACGGTATCGACGGCCGCCTTGGACCACAGGCCGGCGGGATAGACGGAGACGGCGCGGATCATGTCAGTCCCTTATGAGATCGTCGGGATGCCAAGGGCTTCCGGGCATAAAGCCGAAATTCAGCGCGTCGCTCGCGGCGTAGGGACAACTCTGCGGAAAAGTCGCAATCGGAAGCCCGGTCTCGTCAGAAGCCCAACGCCGAGCCCTTTCATATGCCCAATCCAAGGCTTCCTCCGGGAGCCGTTTTAGGCTTGGGCTGGCAGTCAGGACACCGTCGATGTGTATTCGCTGCTCGCTGATGCTCGATTGCCAGGAGTGACAGCGCTTCTCTGGCTGGTATTGCCACTTAAGCAGATGCTGCAGCAGGACCAGAAGGCGGCTCCGAACTTCCGACTTCTGCGATCCGCCCACGCTGTCGATTTCCTCAGCGACGTTGTTCCAGTCGACCTCATTATGGCGCCGTGCCCTCAGCTTCTCCGCCTGGTCCTGCGTCCAGGCGTAGAAGTCGTCCTCATACCCGGGGGCAGGGTTGGTCGCTGTGCGCGTGCTCATCGTCCCAATCTAGAACAGGAAGTAGCGCTGGGCCATCGGCAGCACGTCGGCGGGCTCGCAGGTGAGCAGTTCGCCGTCGGCCCTCACCTCGTAGGTCTCGGGGTCGACCTCGATATCCGGCGTCGCATTGTTGCGGATCATCGCGGCCTTGCCGATGCCGCCGCGGGTGTTCTCGACCGCGACGAGGTCCTTGGCGACGCCGAGCCTGTCGCGGAGGCCATTCGCTACCGCCGCCTTGGAGACGAAGGTCACCGAGGACGCGGTCAGCGCCTTGCCGAAGGCGCCGAACATCGGACGGTAATGCACCGGCTGCGGGGTCGGGATCGAGGCGTTGGGATCGCCCATCGGCGCCGCGGCGATCATGCCGCCCAGCAGCACATAGTCCGGCTTCACGCCGAAAAAGGCCGGCGACCAGAGCACGAGATCGGCGCGCTTGCCGACCTCGATCGAGCCGATCTCGCGGGCGAGGCCCTGCGCGATGGCCGGGTTGATCGTGTATTTGGCGATGTAGCGCTTCACGCGCTCATTGTCGTTGTCGCCCGTCTCGGAGGCGAGGCGGCCGCGCTGCACCTTCATCTTGTGCGCCGTCTGCCAGGTCCGGAGCGGCACCTCGCCGACGCGGCCCATGGCCTGGCTGTCCGAGGACATGATGGAGAAGGCGCCGAGATCGTGCAGGATGTCCTCGGCGGCGATCGTCTCCTTGCGGATGCGGCTTTCGGCGAAGGCCACGTCCTCGGGGATCGACGGATCGAGGTGGTGGCAGACCATGAGCATGTCGAGATGCTCTTCGAGCGTGTTGCGCGTATAGGGCCGCGTCGGATTGGTCGAGGACGGGATGACGTTGGGCAGGCCGACGACGCGGATGATGTCCGGCGCATGGCCGCCGCCGGCGCCCTCGGTATGGAAGGCGTGGATGGTGCGGCCCTTGAAGGCGGCGATCGTGTCTTCGACGAAGCCGCTCTCGTTGAGCGTATCCGTGTGGATCATCACCTGCACGTCGTGATCGTCGGCGACCGACAGGCAGCAGTCGATCGCCGCCGGCGTCGTGCCCCAGTCCTCGTGCAGCTTCATCGACGAGGCGCCGGCCTCGATCATCTCGACCAGCGCCTCGGGCCGCGAGGCGTTGCCCTTGGCGGCGATGGCGATGTTCATCGGGAAGGCGTCCATCGCCTGGATCATGCGCGCGATGTGCCAGGGGCCGGGCGTGCAGGTGGTGGCGAGCGTGCCATGGGCGGGGCCGGTGCCGCCACCGACCATGGTGGTGACGCCCGACATCAGCGCCTCCTCGATCTGCTGCGGGCAGATGAAGTGGATATGGCTGTCGATGCCGCCGGCGGTGAGGATCTTGCCCTCGGCCGCGATCACCTCGGTGCCGGGGCCGATGATGATGTCGACGCCCGACTGCACGTCGGGATTGCCCGCCTTGCCGATGGCGGCGATGCGGCCGTCCTTGAGCGCGACATCGGCCTTGATGATCCCCCAGTGGTCGAGGATCAGCGCATTGGTGAAGACGGTGTCGACGGCGCCGCCGGCCCGCGTCACCTGGCTCTGGCCCATTCCGTCGCGAATGACCTTGCCGCCGCCGAACTTCACTTCCTCGCCATAGGTGGTGAGGTCGCGCTCGACCTCGATGACGAGGTCGGTGTCGGCGAGGCGGACCTTGTCGCCGACGGTCGGTCCGAACATGTGCGCATAGGCGTGGCGGGAAATCTTGGCCATGAACCGTCTCCGTCAGCCCAGGGGGCCCATGATCTTCTGCTGGAAGCCGTAGACGGTGCGCGTGCCGCCATAGGGCACGAGCGTCACCGTGCGCGTCTGGCCCGGCTCGAAGCGAACCGCCGTGCCGGCCGCAATGTCAAGCCGCATGCCGCGCGTCTTGTCGCGATCGAAGGCGAGCGCGTTGTTGGTCTCGAAGAAATGATAGTGGCTGCCGACCTGGATCGGCCGGTCGCCGGTGTTGGAGACGTCGAGCGTGACGGTCGCAAGGCCGGCATTTACCTCGATGTCGCCGTGGGCGGTGATGATCTCGCCTGGGATCATGATGTCGTTCCCCCTTGTTCCGTCAGGCCGCGAGGCCGCGCCTGGTCAGGCTGCGCCGCTCCGCGCAGCGCGCATCGTCGCCCAGCACGCGCCGTGCCGAAGGCGGGTTGGCTGCGAGCTTACCGGCCGGGCGCACCGGCCGCCGCAGCAGTTCGCCGCCGCAATTGGGACAGAGGCCGCCGAAGACGGAAGCCGCGCAGTCCGGGCAGAATGTGCATTCGAAGCTGCAGATCATCGCGTCCGCCGCGGGCGGCAGGTCGCGGTCGCAGCATTCGCAATTGGGCCTGAGCTCGAGCATCGCCGCTACCTTATCGGCTGGTGGACGGTGACGAGCTTGGTGCCGTCGGGGAAGGTCGCCTCGACCTGCACGTCGTGGATCATGTCGGCGATGCCGTCCATGACCTGCGCCCGGGTGATGACATGGGCGCCCGCCTCCATGAGGTCGGCGACGCTGCGTCCGTCGCGCGCGCCCTCGACGACATAGTCGGTGATGAGGGCGATTGCCTCGGGGTGGTTCAGCTTGACGCCGCGCTCCAGCCGCTTGCGTGCGACGATCGCGGCCATGGCGATGAAAAGCTTGTCCTTCTCGCGCGGTGTCAGATTCATCGGTCCAAAGCCTCCAGCATCCCTTTCCCGGTCAGCACGACCAGACGCGCGGCATCGGCCGCCCGCGCAAGGCCAAGATCACGCTTTCGAGATCGCGCCGCAAGGCCTGACCCGATGGGGCGAGGAAGCGCAGACTGAGCAGTCCGCGAAGGGCACTGGCCCCGACCTCGCCAATGCAGGTCTCGAGCCTCTCGCGCACCGTGCCGAGCCGCTCCTCGGCGCCCGGCGCGACGAGGACGAGGCTTGCGATCGCCACCTGGCCGCCGGCGGTCGCGCCGCGCGCCATCAGCGACGCGACATCGCCGTCGAGGGCGATGCCGTCGGCATAGACGAGGCGGCCGGCGCGGCGGACGCGCCAGCGGTCGGCGAGGGTGAGCGTCGTCGCGCGCTCGCCCATCGCTGTCCGTCCGAACACATAGGCTTCCAAGAGCAGCGCCGTCGCATCTTCGGCGAGATCGACATCGAGCGAGCGGCTGATCGCCGAGCGGTCGAACAGGATCGTCTCCTGCGGCAGCCAGTCGACATGGCCGCCGGCGCCGACGCTGACGCTGTTCGCCACGCGGGCCGGCGCCGCGCCCGGCACGGCGCGATAGATGCGCTCGGCCGCCTGTGTGGTCACGGTGGCGTCGACGCCGTCGCCGATCGCCGCCTCATAGGTCAGCACGTCGCCGCTGGTGATGCCGCCGGCGGTGTTGAGCAGCACGGCATCGGGCGGCATGCCCGGCTCGGGGCGGGGCAGGCGGATCTTGCAGCAGCCCTGCTGCACGAATTCCGTGAGGCGGACATGCGGACCGTCACGGCGAAAGCCGATCCTCGCGCGCCCTTCGGCGCGCTGCATGCGCCCCGGCGCCGCGGCGGGCTCCGCGCGATGCGCTCTCGGCAAGGTCTCGCCGTCCATGGTCGTGATCGCCTCCGCCTCGCGCGGCGATCTGCCTTTTGAGCCGCGAAGGGAATGAATTTCCATGAGGATTTCATGCCGGCCGGGGCCGCGCAAGCGCCGCGTCTCGGCGGCGGTGGCGTGCTTTTTTGCCAATCGCCGCCTTTCTGGTCTATGTAGGGCGGGAACGTGGCCGCCCCGGGCCTGAAGACCCTTGGCCGATTGCCCTTCGCGCTTGCTCTGCCTGCTTGCCCGAACAACCAGGATTCCGCCCGTGACGCGTTGTCTCGCCCGCCTTTTCGTCGCTTTCCTTTTCACGCTGACGGGGGCGCTGGCGGCCCGGGCTGTCGAGACGCCCTATGTCGTGCTCGATCTTGGCAGCGGCCGCGTGCTGGCCGACCGCAACGCCAACCAGCTCTGGTATCCCGCCTCGGTCACCAAGCTGATGAACGCCTATGTGACCTTCAAGGCGATCCGGTCCGGCGAGGTTTCGCTGGCGACCCGGGTGGTTGTCTCGAAGAACGCGCTCGCCGAGCCGCCGAGCAAGATGGGCTTCAAGGTCGGCACCGCGATCGATCTCGACAACGCCATCAAGATGATGCTCGTCCATTCCTCGAACGACATCGCGGTGGCGGTCGCGGAGACGGTCGGCGGCAGCGAGGCGGCCTTCGTCGCGCGGATGAACGCCGAGGCGGCGCGGCTCGGCATGGGCTCGACGCATTTCGTCAATCCGAACGGCCTGCCGGGCGCCGGGCAGTACACGACGGCGCGCGATCTCGCGGTGCTCGGCCAGGCGCTCTGGAAGGAGTTTCCGGAGTGGCGGCCGATCTATCGCATCACGGCGATCAAATCCGGCAAGCGGGTGCTGAAATCGGCCAACAATCTGCTCGAGCGCTATCCCGGCACGCTCGGCATGAAGACGGGCTTCATCTGCTCGTCGGGCTTCAATGTCGTGGCGCTGGCGCAGCGGGGCGACCGCATGCTGCTGGCGGTCGTGCTCGGCATGCCGAGCGCGCTGGAGCGGGCCGAGCTCGCGGCGCGGCTCTTCAATGATGGTTTCGCGGGGCGGGCGCGGCCAGGTCCGACGCTGGCCGGCCTCCAGGGCAATTCGCCGGCCCCCTATGTCATCGACATGAAGCCCGAGATCTGCATGAAGAAGGATCGCGGCGAGCACGAGACCGGCGATGACGAGGAGCAGGTCAGCGCGCTGGTGCCGAAGTTCAAGCTCATGGATCCGATCGTCGTGACGACGCTCGGCGTCGTGAAGCCGGACGGCTCGATCAAGGCGGCCGCCGACGTTGCCGACGCCCCGGCCGCCACCAAGACCAAGAAGTCCGCCGCCAAGGTGGCCGCCGACAAGGCGGAGCCGGTCAAGAAAACCACCAAGACCGCCAAGAAGACGAAGAAGCCCGCCGATCCGGTGCCCGGTGCCGATGATCCGGCCGCGACGGTGCTGCCGGCGAGCGGCACCAAGGCAGGCAAGTCGCCGGCGAAGCTCGAAGTCGGCGTTCCCTTCGATTCGACCGAGATCGCGCCGCTCCCCGAACCGGGCGGGCTGCATTGAGCGACGCGGCGGCGGGGCCGAAGGCAAGGCGGCCGCGGATCCCGCTCACCGTCCTGACCGGCTTTCTCGGCGCCGGCAAGACGACGCTCCTGAATTCCCTCCTCACCGATCCGGCGCTGGCCGGAACGGCGGTCATCATCAACGAGTTCGGCGCGGTCGGGCTCGATCATCTCCTCGTCGGCGCGTCCGAGGACGGGATCGTCGAGCTCTCCTCGGGCTGCCTCTGCTGCACTATCCGCGGCCAGCTCGCGACGACGCTCGAAAATCTCCTGCGCGCGCTCGACAATCATCGCATTGCGCGGCTCGACCGGGTCGTCGTCGAGACGACCGGGCTCGCCGATCCGGCGCCGGTGCTGCAGAGCATCCTGCTGCACCCCTATCTCTCGCTCCGCTACCGGCTCGACGGCGTGGTCACGGTGGTCGATGCGGTCAACGGGCCGAAGACGCTCGCCGCCCATTGGGAGGCGGCGCGGCAGGTGGCGGTCGCCGACCGGATCGTGCTGACCAAGACCGATCTCGCCGCGCCGGCGGGGGCCTCGGCGGCGCGGGCCGCGATCCGCGCCCTCGCGCCCGCGGCGCCGATCCTCGACGCCGCCGCGGGCGAGGCCGCGGCGCCGCGTCTCTTCGACAGCCAGCCCTTCTCGACGGAGGGCAAGATCGCCGATGTCGAGGCCTGGCTGTCGGCGGAAGCCCATGCTGACCACCACGACCACGATCATCATCATGATCACGGTGGTCACCACCACCATCATCACGACATCAGCCGCCACGACGCGCGCATCCGCAGCTTCACGGCGATCCGCGAGCGGCCGATCGGCCGCGCGGCGGTGGACCATTTCCTCGATCGGCTGGCCCGCGAGCACGGGCCGGCGCTCCTGCGCGTCAAGGGCCTGGTCCGCATTGCCGGCGACGAGGCGCACCCGCTGGTGGTGCAGGCGGCGCAGACCATCTTCCATCCGCCGGCCCGCCTCGACGCCTGGCCGAGCGACGACCATCGCTCGCGGCTGGTGCTCATCGTCCACGACATGAGCGAGGCCGCGGAACGGGCGATCACCGAGGGTTTTGCCGGCCTGCCGGCGATCGACCGCGCCGATGCCGAGACGCTGGCCGAAAATCCCCTCGCGATCTCGGGCTTCGGCGGCCGCTTCTCCTGACACTGTTCGGCTGGTCAGAACGACCAGCCGAGGCTCCCCTTCAGCGCCTGCGCCGCGACGCCGTCGCCATACTGGCCGGAATAGGAGACGTCGAGCCGCGCCGCCTTGGCGAGCCCGACGCCGAGGCCGAGATCGAGCACCAGCGCATCCTCTGCAACCGGAAGACCGGCCACCTCGAAGCCGGCGCTGCCTGCGACGAACTGGTAGGTCGTGGTCGGCACGATATCGTTGAAGGCGTGACGCCAGCCGAGCATGCCCTTCACGCCCGCCTTGGCCGTGCCGAGATCGAAGGCGGACGAGGCGCGGAGCCCCAGCGTCGTGAAGCCGGTATCGGTGTCGCCGCTCTCGGCCGAAAGCGCCATCGGCCCGCTTTGTTCGGTGAAGCCGTCGGTGTTGAGGCTGACATAGGCGAGGCCCGCGAAGGGCTCGAGCTCCGCCTTGCCGGCGGCGATGCCATAGCCGACCTCGCCGAAGAGCTGGCCGGTCGTCGCGTCATAGGAGGCCGAGGAGCCCGCCATTTCGGGGAAGACCACCGAGCGCGCCGTCTCGACGCTGCTCCAGCCATAGGCCGCGCCGCCGCGCAGCCGCACCGGGCCGACCACGCCGCCCGAATAGAGGGCGAGATGGACGGTGCTGGTGTTGCCCGAGCCGGCCGCGCTGTCGCTCTCGAACGTCGTGCGGCTATAGCCGCCGAGAAGGCCGAGACGCCAGGCCGGCTGCAACTCGGCATCGGCGCCGATGAGGAAGCCGCCTGTATCGCTGTCGAGCCCGGCGGCATTGCCGTCGCCCGAGATCGAACCCCAGGCGCCGAAGCCCTGCGCGAAGACCGTCGCCTCGCCGATGCCGGCAAGCGTCGCGCCCGAGCGGACCGGCGAGCTCGCAGCGCTGGTCAGCCGGCCGAACACGGCATCGCGCACCAGCGTGCTGTCATTGATCATCACCGTCTTGGCGGACGGGTTGATCTCCCCGGACAGCGCACCCAGTACCGCCGACGCCGCATCAAGGGTCGGGAGCAGCAGGAAGTCGTTCTGGATCTCGCCCGCGGCGAGCGTGTCGAGCGCGCGGCCGACCGATGCCTCGTTGCGGGTGGCGGCGGCATCGGCGAAGGAGCGTGACTGGACGAGCGTCAGCGTCGCACCACCCGGCCCATAGGCGACATCGCCGCCGAGGAAAGCGGAGGGACCGACGATTTCCGAGAAGCCGCCGGTGATGCCGGCATCGGCGAGCAGCAGGTCATATTCCGTGCCGAGGCTGAAATCGCGGTCGAGCGCGACCATTGCGAGCGTGCCGTCCAGAAAGGCCCTGCCGCCGACGCGGATCTGGTCGCCCGATCCCGCGTCGAACTCGAATTCATAGGTGCCGCCCGCCTGCTGGACATAGTCGCCCGCGACCGTCAGCACGCCGACCGAGTTGCCCGGCGCGATGGTGCCGCCGGCGCCGATCCAGGTCGGGCCGACCTCTCCGTTGCCGCTCAGCGTTCCGGAACGCTCGACGACGACCTCGCTCGTGATCGAGCCCTGGACGGCCAGCCCGCCTTCCTCGACGAAGGTGGTGCCGAGATAGACGCTGTCCCCGGTGAGCGACAGCGTGCCCTCGCCGAGCTTCACCAGCCCGCCGGAACCGGAAATATCGTTGGAAAATGTAGAATCATATCCGCGCGTGTCGAGAAATGTCGTCTCGACGAACATGCCGTAACCCTGCACGGCACGACCGGGATTGACGATGCCCCAGCCATAATAGGGATCGACGCCTTCGGGGCCGACATCGATCGCGGTCGTGAGGATCGTCTGCTGCAGGTCATGCGCGGTGAACCAGGGATAGACCTCCTTCACCAGCGCCGCCACGCCCGAGACGACGGGCGCGGCCATGGAGGTCCCCTCCATCACGGCGTAGGGGCGCGCAGGATCGAGATCGACCGGGATGGTCGACCAGGCGAAGCCGGGCGCCGAGACGCACCAATCCATCGAGACGCCGCAGCGGTTCGAGTAGTCCGCGAGGAAGCCCATCACGTCCAGCGCCGCCACGGCGAGCCAGTTGCGCTCGAATTCCGGGAACAGATACGGAATTCCTGCGATCACTCCGGTGCTTGGCTGCGAAGCATTGCCGGCAGCCATCACCATCAGCACGTCGCGCTCGGTGACGTAGCGAAATGCTTCCAGCGTGCGTGGCCAGAGCGCCTCGGCATCGGCGGCCGTGAACTCGGTCACGTTGCAGCGAATGCCCGGAATCTTGTCGCAATTGTCGTAGCCGATCGAGTTGTTGATGATCGGCACGCCGAGATCGGCCAGATAATGCCAGTTCCGGTAGGCGAGCAGGTCGACGTCGGCATAGTTCTCGACGTCATAATAGAGGGTCGGGACGAGAGTCGCGCCAAAAGCGACGCCATGCATGCCGTAGCCGTTGCGCTCGGCGCCGATGATGCCGTTCACATGCGTGCCGTGATCGCCGAGGGCGTGGTTCTCGCCCGGCCGGATCGGGACATCGTGGTTGAAGTCCCAGCCATAGGCGATCCGGTCGATCAACTCCGGATGGCTGGCGTCGATGCCGGAATCGACCACGCCGACCATGACGCCTTGCCCCGTGATGCCCTGCGCATAAACCGAGGCGAAGTCGAGCGGTGTGAGGAAGCCGCCGGCGTAATACTCCCTGGTCCTGAAATCGGCCGCCGATTGCGCCTCGGCCTCGACGATACCCTGAAGAGAGAGAGCGGCGGCAACCGCTGCCACCAAGATGCGAGCCCCGTGCACTGATCCAACTCCATTGCGGATACGATCCGCGCCGGTCCTCCCAGACCAGCCAAAGTCGGCCCCCAAGCCCGACAAGAAAAGCCGAGACCCGTGGTCTCGGCGGCGAATCCCGGCAGGATGGTCAAAAAAGAGGCGGCCGCTGTCAACCAGATAGCGCGATAAAGCGAGGCCCGAGGGATGATCAGGCTTGCTTACGGGCGATGGGTGGCCCCAGCGCAACATTCCGCGCACAGCCAATGGGGAAATGGCGTCCCGGAAGGGATTCGAACCCCTGACCTACGGTTTAGGAAACCGTTGCTCTATCCTGCTGAGCTACCGGGACGCGGGCGCTTATTCGCGGCGCGATTCTCTATCATGCTCGCGGCGGCTCGTGCACCCCTTTCGTCGCGAAGCCGGCTCCCGCCCTGCGTTGCGCGCAATGCCGCAGCGCGGCGGGCGCGGTTCAATTCGCGCGATGCGCGTGCGAGACTTCCTCCATGCGCGAAACCGTTCTTCCTCGCCGCATTCTCGGCCTCTGTGCCCGCCTGGCGTTCGTCGCAGCGATGCCGCATGGCGCCGCGGCGACCGATGCCTGCGCCGGGCCTTCTGTGGAGCAGGCCTCGGTCACTGCCGTCGTCGATGGCGCAACGCTGGAACTCGCCGGTGGCCGCATCGTCCGCCTGGCCGGCCTCCTCGCGCCGTCGCCGCCGCTCGGCCGTAATGCCGAGGACTGGCCGCTCGCGAGGGCCGCGCGGACAGCGCTCGAAACCATGGCGCTCGGACGTGTGGTCAGCGTCGCCACCACGCCGGTCGGCATCGATCGCTATGGCCGCGCCGTCGCCTTTGTCGGCGTCATGGACGGTCCGGCATCGCTCTCCGAGGCGATGGTCGCGGTCGGTCTCGCGCGGGCGATGCCGGCCGGGGAGGCGCCCTCCTGCCTCGCGGCGCTCTTTTCACGGGAACGCGAGGCGCGCGAAAACCGGCTTGGCCTTTGGGCCGAACCGTATTACGCCATCCGCGCCGCGCGCGATCCCGCCCTTGCCGAACGCGAAGACGCCTACGATCTGGTGGAGGGACGCGTCCTTTCCGTCGGTGAACGCGGGCCGACCGCCTATCTCGATTTCGGCCGCGACTGGCGCACCGACTTCACGGCGGTGGTCAGCGGTCCGGCGGGCGAGGCGCTCGCCGCGCGCGGCGTTCCGGTATCCTCGCTCGAGGGCCGGCGCGTGCGGCTGCGCGGATGGATCGAGCAGAATAACGGGCCGAGCCTCAGGATCACCGATCCAGGCCAGCTCGAATTGTTGGACGACGATGGTTGATGGCTGAGATCAAGGCGGGCGCTGCATCGGCGGGAGACGGACGGAAGCGCGGCATCGCTGCGGCGCTCGTGGCCGCGCTTCTGCTCGCCGGCTGCACGACCTCCTCGCTCGAGGGCACCTATGGCCCGACCCCCACCGTGGCCGGCGCCGCGGCCCCGCCGCCCGTCGATCCCGAGCAGGCGCGGATCGGCGCGGAGCAGCATCCGCGCATCGTCGCGAGCTATGGTGGCGTCTATCACGACGACAAGCTGGAGCAGACGCTGGCCCGCATCGTCGGCCGCATCGTCGCCGCCTCCGACGATCCGTCGCAATCCTACCGGATCACCATCCTGAACAGTCCTTCGGTCAACGCCTTCGCGCTGCCGGGCGGCTATCTCTATGTGACGCGCGGCCTGCTGGCGCTCGCGAACGACTCCTCCGAGGTCGCCGCCGTCATCGCCCATGAGATGGGCCATGTGACCGCCAACCATGCCATGCAGCGCCAGAACAAGGCGCAGACGGCGGTGCTGGTCAGCCGTGTCGTGAGCGACGTGCTTCAGGATGGCGAGGCCGGCAAGCTGGCGCTCGCCTCCAGCCAGCGGACGCTCGCCGCCTTCTCGCAGCAGCAGGAATTGGAAGCCGATGCCATCGGCGTGCGCACCATCGGCAAGGCCGGCTACGACCCCTTCGCCGCCGCCCGTTTCCTGCAGCTGATGGGTCGCTATGCCGCCTACAAGTCGGCCGGCAGCGTGCAGGACAAGCGGCCCGATTTCCTCGCCAGCCATCCGGCGACGCCGCAGCGCGTCGAATTCGCGATCCGCGCCGCGCGCCAGTTCGGGGCGCCCGGCCTCGGCGAGGTCGACCGCGACCGCTATCTCGCCGGCATCAACGGCATCGTCTATGGCGACGATCCCTCGCAGGGCTTCGTGCGCGGGCGCACCTTCCTGCATCCGAGCCTCGGCGTCGCTTTCACGGTGCCGGACGGCTTCGTGCTCGACAATACGTCGGACGCAGTACTGGCAACGGGACCGGACGGCACGGCGCTGCGCTTCGACGGCGCCAACCTGCCGTCGGGCTCGTCGCTCGCCGCCTATCTTGATTCGGGCTGGGTGAACGGCCTCGACACGTCGTCGATCAAGACCTTCTCGATCAACGGCCTCGAAGCGGCCTCGGCGCGGGCCGAGGCCAAGGGCTGGGTGTTCCGCATCGCCGTGGTGCGGGCGGGCGACAACGCCACCTATCGCTTCATCTTCGCCAATGAGAGCGACACGCCCGGCCTGCAGCGGGCCGCCGAGGCCACGATTACCAGCTTCCGCCGCCTGACGCCGCAGGAGGCCGCCTCGCTGCAGCCCCTCCGTATCCGCATCGTGACAGTGGGGGCGGGCGACACCGTCGCTTCGATGTCGGCGCGCATGCGCGGCGTCGACCGGCCGGAGGACCTCTTCCGCATCCTGAACGATATCCCGGCCAACGGGCCGCTGCCGGCTGCCGGCCAGAAGGTCAAGATCGTCGCGGACTGACGGCTGGGCTCAGGCGGTCCAGACTTCGGGCCGCCCGCCGCCCATGCCTGTCTCGGCGAGGAATTCCTCGATCACGGCCACGACCAGCGCATGATCCTCGGCCTGCGGCAGGCCCGAGACCGTCGCCGTTCCGACCATGCCGACGCCGGCGACGATGATCGGGAACGAGCCGCCATGCGCGCGGAACGTCGTGCGGTCGACGAGCGCGCCATCGGCGAAATCGACGCCCTTCAGCCGCGCCTTCTGGCCGACATAGAAGGAGGAATGGCCGAAGCGCTTCACCACCGCGATCTTGCCGGCCACCCAGAACTCGTTATCCGCCGAGGTCCCGGCCAGCGCCGCGTAGAAGAGCCGCTGATCGCCGCGCGAGATGTCGACGACGATCTGCTGGCGGTTGGCGCGCGCCCGCTCCAGGATCTTCTGGCCGAGCGCGATGGCGGTGTCGTTGTCGAAGCGGTCGAAGACGAGCCGCCGCTCCTGCTCGAGCAAAGTCTCGAGCAGCGTTGCATCGTCGGTCATGGCTGTCTCCTCCCGCTTCCGATCAGTCGACCATCTCGAACAGGATGTCCTGCGCGCCCTTCCAGAGCGTCGCCTTGCCGAGCGGCACCAGGTTTTCGAGCCCCTCGGTGATGGTCAGGAAGTGGTTGCCGGCGAGCTGGCCGAGCTTGGAGGCGAAGTGAACGCCGCCATAGGCGAGCAGGATTTCGGTCTCGCTGATGCCGCCCGGATAGAGGATGAACTGACCCGGCGCCGGATAGGAGGTGTGGTTCTCGTAGGAGAGGCCGAGATCGAGGTCGCCGAGCGGGATCCAGCAGCCTTCGCCGCTCCAGCGGACATGGATGATCTTCTCGCGATAGGGCAGCAGCTTCTTGAACACCGCGACGGTCTTCGGCGCAGCCTCTTCCTCGAAACGGCCGAAGAAGGTGTAGGGACCGGCGGTGATCTTCACTCTGCTCATGGCGATGCTGACGTCCTCTGGCGTGTGGTGCGGGCGGACGGGGCACGCTCTGCCTGCCGCCTCCGGCGACGATCATTGGCGCGGCGGCGGGGTCGCGGTCAAGCCGTGAAAGGCTCAGGCGAAGATCGCCATGCGCAGTCCGCGTCCGTCCCGGTCCGGCACGGGCGGGAAGCACTCCGCTTCGCCGCTCGCGATGCGCCGCGCGACCAGCGCCAGGACGGCGGCGTCGAGGAGATCGTCCATACCGGCGCCGCGCGGCGGGCGTTCGAGGAAGGCGGGCGGATAGCCATGGCGGACGAGCAGCGCGCGCCGCTCGTCGAGGCCCGGCGGGTGCGGAACGTTCTTCACCTTCTTCGGCAGGCTCATCGGCGCGCCGCCGTTGAATTGCCGGAAGGCGAGTTCGGGATGGCTCTCGAAGATCCGGTCTTCGAGATCGGGCGTCATCAGCGAGTCGAGGACGCGGATCTTCGGAAAAAGACCGAAAGCCTGGCGCGAGACCTTGCGCGGCGGCTCCGAGGTTTCGAGCGCCAGCCGGCAGGCTTCGCCATAGTCCGCGGCCATGACCGCCGCACGCGAGGGAATGGAGAAGACGGAGGACTGGCGGGCGCCGAGGACGGCGCGGACATGCCGCTCCGGCCCGCGGCCGCCGGGGCCGACACGCTCCGGCAGGCCGATCGGCATGTCGATGGCGACAACCGAAGGTGCCGCCGGATGGTCGAGCAGCGCTTCGAGCGCGGGCGTTACGAGCGCGAGCGGCGCGGCGGCCTCAGGCAGCAGCACGCCGATCCAACCGGCGCGGCACCCATCGATGCCGAGGACCACGGTCACGGCGCGAGGCTCGCCTCTTCGAGCAGCGCCACCCGCGCCTCCGGCGTCACGATGCTCGCCTGCATCGCGGCGATCGGGAGTTCGTCGCTGCCGAGCCGGCGCGCGTCGCCGAGAAGGTCGACCAACGTCGCCGTCGCGCGCTGCAGCGCCTCTCCGTCGCCAGCGCCGGCGGCGAGGCGGCCGAGCAGCAGCGCCGCAAAGAGATCGCCCGTTCCGTTCGGCACCCGCCCGTCCACGAGGAGATGCCGGGCCGCGAGCACGCGCTCCGCCGTCACCAGCAGCGTCTCGGTTTCGCCGCCGGCGCGGAGCGCCGAGGTCACGGCGACCTTGCCGGCGGGGAGGGCGCGGGCCGCGGCGATGATCGCGTCGCGAGTGGCAGGGGCGGTGCCGGCGAGATAGCCGAGCTCGGTCAAGTTGGGCGTCAGGATATCGGCGCGCGGGGCGAGGTGCTCGCGGATCGCCGCCGCCGTCGCCTCGGGCACATAGAGCGCGCCATTGTCGCCCATGACGGGATCGCAGAGATAGACCATGTCGGGCCGCACGGCCCGGATCGCATCGATGAGGCGCGCGAGCGCCGGCGCCTGCGACGCGGTGCCGAGATAGCCGGTCAGGACGCCGCCGATCTCGCCGAGCCAGGGCGCGCGGATCAGGTCGTCGACCAGCGCCGCGAAGGCGGCCTCGTCGGGCACGATGCGGCTGGCGCGGCCATGACCGGGATGCCAGGGAAGCGTGACCGTGTGGATCGTCCAGAGCGGGAATCCCAGCCGCTCCAGCGCGAAGCCGGCCGCGCGGCCGCCGACGGCACCGCGCACGACTTCGGAGGTTGCGACGAGCATCGCGGGCTTCTGTTCGGTCGGCATCGGCTGCTACCCTCGCTGGGACGGCGCGGACCCTACTGTGAGACCCCTTGCTTGAACAGGTCCGCGCTTCCAGGAGGTGATGCCGTGCCGTCCAGCCGCCCCCGTCGTTCGGTGCTCTATGTTCCCGGCGTCAACGAGCGGGCGCTGGCCAAGCTGCCGGGCCTCGCCGCCGATGTCGTGATCCTCGACCTCGAGGATTCGGTCGCGCCGCAGATGAAGGCGGCGGCGCGCGAGCGGGTGGTAGCGCTGCTCGCCATGCCGCGACGCGACGACGGCCCCGAACTCGTGGTGCGGATCAATGCGCTCGCCGATGGCGAGGGCGAGGCCGATCTCGCCGCCGTCCTGCCGGCGGCGCCGGACGGCATCCTGCTGCCCAAGGTCGCCGTTCCGCACGATCTCGCCGTCCTCCGTGCGTTTGCCCGGGCCGAGTGTCCCGAGACCGGCGCGGCGCTCTGGGCGATGATCGAGACCGCCCGCGCCGTCGCCGATCCGCTCGCCATCGCGCTCGCGCAGGATCAAATACTGCCGCTCACCGCGCTCGTGCTCGGCCTCAACGATCTCTCGGTCGCGCTCGGAACGCGGCTTCGGCCGGGGCGGGCGGCCTTCCTGCCGCTGATGATGGGCGTGCTCGCGGCGGCAAGGGCCGGCGAGATCGACGTGATCGATGCCGTCTACAACGACATTGCCGACGCGGAGGGGTTCGCGGAGGAGTGCCTTTTCGCCGCCGATTGCGGCTTCGACGGCAAGACGCTGATCCACCCCGCGCAGATCGATGCCGCCAACCACGCCTTTGCGCCGTCCAACGACGCGATCGCTGCGGCGGAGGCGATCGCCGGCCTCTTCGACAGGCCCGAGAATCGCGATCGCGGTGTCGTCGCGCATGAGGGACGGATGGTCGAGCGGCTGCATGCGGAGGCGGCGGGCCGTCTTCTCGCGCGTGCGAGGGCGATCGCGGCGCGCACGGAAGCGGTCACGCGAGACATCTGATTACAGAAAATATCAAAGGCTTATGATAAGCGTCGCTATTTCATAAACAGACGACGCGAAAACGGTGAACAATGCCGCACCGCGTGAGTATTTTAGTCTAAGAAATGGCCCTGCATTCCCGAGTATCAGGGCCTTGCGTCGCTCCTCTTAGAAAGATCGTGCGTCATCACGCTTCAAGATGGCGCTATCACACAATCGCGTGAATTGCGGCGACCGCTGGCAGCCCCATATCAGCGTCACCGGCGACGAGCCGACGGGCTTCGAAAAGAACCCGACGAGCGCCGCCAGGAAACAGAGACATACGGGACTAACATCATGCGTAAGTTTGCACTCGCCGCCGCTTCGGTCGCCTTCCTCGCTTCGGGCGCCGCGGCTCTCGCCGCCGAGCAGTATCAGGGCACCGTCGAGACGGTGAACCCCGCCGCCGGCACGCTCACCCTGAAGTCGGGTCAGAGCTTCCAGTTCGCCAACGGCACCGTTCTTTACGGTCTGCTCCCGGGCCAGGAAGTCGGCGTGACGGCCAACGGCACCCAGGGCATCGGCGCCTTCGATCCCCATCCGGCCCAGCGCGACGGCGACGTCAACTAAGTCGCGCTTCCGCTCAACAAAAATCGACAGATAAGGACATTCATCATGCGTAAGTTTGCACTCGCCGCCGCTTCGGTCGCCTTCCTCGCTTCGGGCGCCGCGGCTCTCGCCGCCGAGCAGTATCAGGGCACCGTCGAGACGGTGAACCCCGCCGCCGGCACGCTCACCCTGAAGTCGGGTCAGTCGTTCCAGTTCGCCAACGGCACCGTTCTTTACGGTCTGCTCCCGGGCCAGGAAGTCGGCGTGACCGCCAACGGCACCCAGGGCATCGGCGCCTTCGATCCGCATCCGGCCCAGCGTGACGGCGACGTCAACTAAGCCTCGGCCCTGATCCCCACATACGAAAACTCAAGGACAATCATCATGCGCAAGTTTGCCATTGCTGCGGCTTCGGTCGCCTTCCTCGCCTCGGGTGCCTCAGCTTTCGCCGCCGAGCAGTTCCAGGGCACCGTCGAGACGGTCAACCCGGCCGCCGGCACGCTCACCCTGAAGTCGGGTCAGAGCTTCCAGTTCGTCAACGGCACCGTGCTTTACGGTCTCCTGCCGGGCCAGGAAGTCGGCGTAACGGCCAACGGTTCGCAGGGCATCGGTGCCTTCGATCCGCATCCGGCCCAGCGTGACGGCGACGTCAACTAAGAACTGACTTCCTCCGGTCAGTCCCAAAACGGCGTCCGGTCGCAAGACCGGACGCCGTTTCTGTCTGTGGTCGGCAGTCTCAGGCCCAGGGCCGCGCCTCGAAGGACTTCGCCTCGAAGGTGGCGATCTCGGGCTGCTTCACCATGGTGAGGCCGATATCGTCGAGCCCGTTCAGGAGTTTCTCCTTGCGTTCGGGATCGATCTCGAAGGTGACGACGCCGCCGTCGGGGCCGCGGATCTCCTGCGCCGCGAGGTCGACCGTGAGGCGGGCATTCTCGCCGCGCTCGGCATCGTCGAACAGCTTCTCGAGGTCTTCCTTCGAGACGCGGATCGGCAGGATGCCGTTGT
Source organism: Allobosea sp. (assembly GCA_017307955.1). Taxonomy (GTDB): domain Bacteria; phylum Pseudomonadota; class Alphaproteobacteria; order Rhizobiales; family Kaistiaceae; genus Kaistia. The sequence continues at coordinate 373,335 of JAFKFV010000008.1, forward strand.
TGAAGCAGTTGTTGTAGAAGATGTCGGCGAAGGACGTGGAGATCACGCAGCGGATGCCGTAGTCGAGCAGCGCCCAGGGGGCATGCTCGCGCGACGAGCCGCAGCCGAAATTGTCGCCGGCGACGATGATCGAGGCATGCCGGTAGGCGGGCTTGTTCAGCACGAAGTCCGGGTTCTCGCTGCCGTCATCCTTGTAGCGCATCTCGGCGAACAGGCCCTTTCCGAGGCCGGTGCGCTTGATCGTCTTCAGATAGTCCTTCGGGATGATCATGTCGGTGTCGATATTGATCAGATGCAGCGGCGCTGCGACACCGGTCAGCGTTGTGAACTTGTCCATCGGCGGTTCCTCGGTCTGTCCTGAGGCTTGTTGAAAAAAGTGATGCGCCGCCCGGGCGCACCGGTCAATCAGCGGCTTCCTCGATCGCTTCCATGTCGTCGTCGGAAAGGCCGAAATGGTGGCCGATCTCGTGCACGAGCACATGCGTGACGATCGCGCCCAGCGTCTCGTCATGCTCGGCCCAGTAGTCGAGGATCGGGCGGCGATAGAGCCAGACCCGGTTCGGCATCGTGCCGGTCCCTGCCACCGCCTCGGCATGGGCGAGGCCGACGCCATGGAAGAGGCCGAGCAGGTCGAATTCCGATTCGATGCCGAGATCCTCGAGCACCTCGTCGGTCGGAAAATCATCGACGCGGATCTCGACCGTCCCGACAAGGGTGCGAAACTCCGCGGGCAGGGCCGCCAGCGCCGCGTTGCCCATGGCGGCGAGATCATCCAGCGAAGGGGCCTTCAACGTTTCAAACGATAAGGGAGACAATGTTTGAAACCCTTTCTCTATCAACGCATTCAGTGTTCTCGAAGCGCGGCGTCGATATGAATGCCAGATGAATGACGGTCTCAGAGCCGGTTCAGCCGGCATCGGCTTTGATGGCTGTGCTGGCGGGGGATTTCGCTCCCGCCGAACCCCGGAGACACCGTCATGCTGAAGCCTCTCCTCGTCGCCGCCACCCTCGCCGCCGGTCTTGCCGGATTCTCGGCCGCGCCGGCCTCCGCCGCGCCGCATCGCACCGTGACCACCACGACGACGGTCGAGACGCGGATGGCGGCCGGGCCGCATCGTGGCCCCGTCTTCCACGGCCCGCGCCGCGTCTGCACCCCGGTCTACAAGACCGTGAAGGTGCATGGCCGTCATGGCTGGCATTTCAAGCGCGTCAGCGTCGGCAAGCGCTGCCATTTCGTCGGCCCGCGCCACTGGTGATCGCCTCCGGCCCGGATGAGGGTTCATCCGGGCCGGCCGCGGATCAATGCCAGTCGCGGATGTCGACGAAGTGGCCGGCGATCGCCGCCGCTGCCGCCATCTGCGGCGAAACGAGATGCGTGCGGCCCTTGAAGCCCTGGCGGCCCTCGAAATTGCGGTTCGAGGTCGAGGCGCAGCGCTCGCCCGGCTTCAGGCGGTCCTCGTTCATCGCGAGGCACATGGAGCAGCCCGGCTCGCGCCATTCGAAGCCGGCGGCCTTGAAGATGGCGTCGAGGCCCTCGGCCTCCGCCTGCTCCTTGACGAGCCCGGAGCCCGGCACGACCATCGCGTTGACGCCCTCGCGCACCTTCTTGCCGCCGATCATGGAGGCGGCGGCGCGCAGGTCCTCGATGCGGCCATTGGTGCAGGAGCCGATGAAGACGCGGTCGATCGGGATGTCGACCATCCGCGTTCCCGGCTTCAGGCCCATATAGTCGAGCGCGCGCCACTTGGAGGTGCGCTTGTTCTCGTCGGCGATCGCATCGGGATCGGGCACGACGCCGGTGATGGCGATGACGTCCTCCGGCGAGGAACCCCAGGTCACGATCGGCGGCAGATTGGCCGCGTCGAGCCGGATTTCCTTGTCGAAATGCGCGCCCTCGTCGGAGACCAGAGTCTGCCAGTAGGCGAGGGCCTGGTCCAATGTGGCGCCGGTCGGCGCCTTCGGACGGCCCTTGATATAGGCGAAGGTGGTCTCGTCCGGCGCGATCAGGCCGGCGCGCGCGCCGCCTTCGATCGACATGTTGCAGACCGTCATCCGGCCTTCCATCGAGAGGGCGCGGATGGCCTCGCCGGCATATTCCATGACATGGCCCGTGCCGCCGGCGGTGCCGATCTCGCCGATGATGGCGAGGATGATGTCCTTGGCGGTCACGCCGGCGGGAGCCTTCCCGTCGACGGTGATGCGCATGTTCTTCGCCTTCTTCTGGATCAGCGTCTGCGTGGCGAGCACATGCTCGACCTCGGAGGTGCCGATGCCATGGGCGAGCGCGCCGAAGGCGCCATGCGTCGAGGTGTGGCTGTCGCCGCAGACGATCGTCATGCCGGGCAGCGTGAAGCCCTGCTCGGGGCCGACGATATGCACGATGCCCTGGCGATGGTCGCGCTCGGAGTAATATTCGACGCCGAAATCGGCGGCGTTCTCGGCGAGCGTCGCCACCTGCAGCGCCGATTCCGGATTGGCGATGCCGTGCGAGCGGTCGGTCGTCGGCACGTTGTGATCGACGACGGCCAGCGTCTTCTTCGGCTGGTGGACCTTGCGGCCGGCGATGCGCAGGCCCTCGAAGGCCTGCGGGCTCGTCACCTCGTGAACGAGGTGGCGGTCGATATAGAGGATCGCGGTGCCGTCCGGCGTCTCCTCGACGACGTGGTCGTCCCAGATCTTGTCATAGAGAGTGCGGGGCTTTTCGGACGCGGTCATGACGTCATTCCTGGCAGAAGGGAGTGGGATGCGGCGCAAAAGAGGGGCGAGGATGGGCTCGAGCCGGCCGGGCACGCGCCCGCCCCGTCAAAGTCGGCCGCGGTCCTCGGTCGCCTGGAGACGCGCGAAGAACCGCCAGGGCAGACGCGCATGATCGTCCATCGACGCGAAATCCGCGGTCGTCGGGCAATGCTCCATGCTGGGTCGGGCGGCGTTCATAACTGTTCTAGATAGCAGCGGCGGCGGAAGACGACAATCCTCCGCCGCATGGGCCGGTCTCGTCAGCGCGTGCGCGTCGCCTGCAGCGAGACGGCGAGCGGCATGCGCGGCAGGCCGGGCGGCAGCGCGAACATGCGCCGGCCGGCAGGGACCATGATGGAGAAGTGCTTGTAGGGCAGCAGCTCGTGCTCGTGCAGGAAGTCGAGCCGGAGACCGGCTTCGAGCAGCGCGCCGATCACGTCGGAGAGCCCGCGCATCCATTCGAAATTGTGGCCGGTCGCGAGCGGCGTGGCGTCGCCGGTATAGGTGAAGGGCGCATCGAAGCGCTGGGGCGTGTCCTTCGCCGATCGCCAGTCATAGGCGGGCACGAGGATGCCGTCGCGATCCTCCATCACGGCCGCGGCCGGATGGGTGTCGGCGAAATAGAAGCGGCCGCCGATCTTCAAGGTGCCGGCGATCGCGCGCGCCCAGGCGCGGATATCGTCCAGCCAGGTAATGGTGCCCCAGGTCGTGTAGACGATATCGAAGCCGCCGCCCGTGAGCTCCGGCGCGTCATAGACCTCGCCCTCGACGAAACTGGCCGCAAGGCCGGCGCGCGCGGCGAGGCTCTGCGCATGGGCGATGGCGCGAGAGGAGAAGTCGATGCCGGTCACGGTGGCACCGCGGCGGGCGAGGCAGAGTGTGTCGATGCCGATATGGCACTGGAAATGGGCGAGCCGCGCGCCGGCGACATCGCCGATCTCGGCCTGCTCGATCGGATAGAGCGTGTCCTCGCCGGCGAGGAAGGCATCGACGGCATAGAAGCCGGTGCGGTCGGCGGCGTGGATGTCCGCGCGCTCGTCCCAGTTCTGCCGGTTGCTGAGCTTGAAGGCGTCCATGATCGACGATCCCGAAACGAAAAAGGGCGGACCCTGTGGTCCGCCCCGAAATATCCCGGCCGTGTGGCGGCAGAAGGGTCAGACCTTCGCCTTGTCCTTGCGCGGCTCGGTCTTCTCGACGATGCGGGCCGACTTGCCGCGGCGATCGCGGAGGTAATAGAGCTTGGCGCGACGGACCTTGCCGCGGCGCACCACCTCGATCGAATCGATCAGCGGCGAATAGACCGGGAAGACGCGCTCGACGCCTTCGCCATAGGAAATCTTGCGGACGGTGAAATTCTCGGAAAGGCCGCCGCCGGCGCGGGCGATCACGACGCCCTCATAGGCCTGGACGCGGCTGCGCGTGCCTTCAACCACCTTCACATTGACCTTCACGGTATCGCCGGGGGCGAAATCCGGAACGGCGCGAAGCGCGGTGATCTTCTCGATCTGCTCGCGATCGAGCTCGTCGATGATGTTTGCCATGGTCTCAACTCCTGCCGATGCGCGACCTTTCCGGTCGCGCGAGCGTTTCGGTGCGCTGTTTTCAGTTGGGTCGCCGCCCTTCGACTATCCCCGGACGGCTGCGGGCACTTAGCCGATCAGGTCGCGAAAGTCCAGCCGAAAGCGCAGAAAAGGTCGCTGTTCAGCCCCCAGGTGACCATCCGGGCGGGGCCAGCTCGAAGCCTTCGAAGCGGAAGCCGGGCGCGACCGTGCAGGAGACCAGCGTCCAGGCGCCGCGCGAGACGGCGGACTGCCACCAGTCGCGCGGCACGATGCCCTGCGGCCGCTCGCCGGCGCCAAGGTCCGGCCCGAGCGTCAGCGTCTCGCTCCTGACGCCATCCTCGGAGAGCGACAGTTCGAGCGGGGCTCCGGCATGGTGATGCCAGATCTCGACGGCATCGACCCTGTGCCAGTGCGAGCGCTCGCCGGCCGCGAGGAGATAATAGATCGCCGTCGAGGCCGGACGGCCATCGACGAGCAGGCTGTCGGAGAAGGTCTGGCGATAGTGGCCGCCTTCGGGATGCGGCGCGAGGCCGAGCATGTCGATGACGGCCTCAGCCGAAAGCATGGCGGGCGGTGTCATCCCTTGAAGACGTCCTTGGCGCGGCGCGTGGCGGCGAAGATCTCGGCGGGCGTGCCGGCGGGGAGACCGGCCGAGACGGCGAGCTGCGGCGTGCGGGTGCGGAGATAGGGGTTGGTCTCGAGCTCGATCGCGACCGTGGTCGGCAGCGTCGGGCGGCCCTCGGCGCGCAGGCGGCGGATCTCGTCGCCACGCGCGATCAGCCTGGCATTGTCCGGATCGCGGGTGATGGCGAAGCGCCAGTTGGCCTCGGTATATTCATGGCCGCAATAGAGGACGGTGTCCTCGGGCAGGTCGCCGACCTTCTCGACGGATTCGAACATCTGCTCGAGCGTCCCCTCCAGCACGCGGCCGCAGCCGAGCGCGAACAGCGTGTCGCCGACAAAGGCGACCTTATCCTCGGGCAGGTGATAGATGATGTGGCCGAGCGTGTGGCCCGGCGTCGCGATGACGCGGACGGTGTGGCCGGCGAAGTCGAAGCTGTCGCCATCCGCGACCAGGATATCGATGCCGGGGATGCGGTCCGCCTCGTCGCGCGGGCCGGTGATGGTGCAGCCGGTCGCTTGCTTCAGCTCCAGATTGCCATCGACATGGTCGGGATGGTGATGCGTCGTGAAGATGTCGGAGAGCTTCCAGCCCTGCGCGCTCAGCGCCGCGAGGACGGGCGCCGCCTCGGGCGCGTCGATGGATGCGGTGCGGCCCGTGGCCTCGTCATGGATCAGCACGCCGTAATTGTCGCTGAGGCAAGGGAACTGCACGATCGAGAGGGCCATGAAACGCTCCGCCATTCGCTTGTTGGGTCTTTCCCTAACTAGACACTGGCGAGGGTGTTGCAAAGCGCGCATCGGTCCTGTCGCCCGAAGGTGGCGCGCGGCAGCCGGTTGGCCTAGTTTCAAGGCCGTTCAGAAGGGAGCGCCGCGTGGAAGAAGGCCAGACAATCTCGCCCGACATCATCGATCTGCGCAGCTTCTATGGCGAGCGGCTCGGCATCGTGGCGCGCGGCCTGATCGCTTCCCGCATCGAGGCGCTGTGGCCGAATGCGAGCGGCGACCGCGTGCTCGGCATCGGCTATGCGACGCCCTATCTCGGCCATTGCGCGCGCGGCGCGGAGCGGGTGCTCGCCTTCATGCCGGCCGCGCAGGGCGTCATCAACTGGTCCGCCGATGGAGGCAATGTCGCGGCGCTGGTGCATGAGGACATGCTGCCGCTCACCGACGCCTCGATGGACCGGATTCTCGCCATCCACTGCCTCGAGACGACGGCCAATGTGCGCGACCTCCTGCGCGAGCTCTGGCGCGTGCTGGCGCCGGGCGGACGGCTGATCATCGCGGTGCCGAACCGGCGCGGCATCTGGGCCCGCGTCGAGCGCACGCCCTTCGGCTATGGCCGGCCCTTCTCGCGCGGGCAGATCGCGAGCCTCCTCCGCGAGACGCAGTTCAGCGAGGTTGCCTGGTCGGGCGCGCTGTTCGCGCCGCCCTCCTCGCGCCGGCTGTTCCTCGGCTCCGGCCGCGGCTGGGACCAACTCGGCCGGCTGCTCTGGCCGGCCTTTCCCGGCGTCCTGATCGTCGAGGCGGTCAAGCTGGTCTATCAGGGAGTGCCGGCGCGGCGCACGGGGCGCCGCATGCCCGTGCTCGCCCCGGCGCTGCTGCCGGCGGGCAGCCGGCGGTCGAGCCTCGAAGCGCGGGCGGCCGATCCGTCCTCCTGACGGCTAAGGCTTATCGGCGATGGCCGTGAGCTCGGCGGCGCCGGCCCGCTTCTCGGCGCCCGCGACGCCGGAGGGTCCTGCGACATGGGCGAAGCCGATCAGCGCCGCCTTGGTCGCCTCGTCGCAGCCTTCCGCGCCGAGCCCGGCCACCTGAGATATTCGCGCGGCTTCGAGAATGGCGTCGCAGGCGCCCGGCGCGAAGACCAGCGCCTGCAGCACGCCGCCGAGCGCGAGCGGATCCTGAAGCCGCGGATCGTCGCGGATCGCATCGAGCGTGGCAGCACCGAAGCTTCCCATCTCGTCCGCCGAGAGCATCATGCCGAGGGCGAAGACGAACTCGAAATCCGGCTTCTCCATGCCGGCCGGCCGCGCCACAAGGATGTCGAGGCCGTAGCGGGTCAGCTCGGCCGGCGTCACATTGTTGCGGACGAAGTCGGCCTCGTCATAGTTGACAAGGAGCGCCCAGCGCGCCGCGGCGTCGCCATAGCGGGCGAGGCTGCTGAGGCCCCGGATCGCGGCGGTGCGCTCCTCTTTCGACTTCACGGATTTGACGGCGGCATAGATGCGCTCGCGGGCGCGTGCCAGCGTCGCGGGGTCGAGGCCGTCGGCACCGGCCGAGGCGGCGGCAGGCGGGGCGACCGTGTCGGTGAGCGGTCCCTTCGCCTCGACAAAGGCGCGGAGCGCATCGCGGGCGTCGGGGCCGAAACTGCCGTCGGCGGCCCGCTTCAGGAAGCCCTGCTGCACCAGCGCCGCCTCCATTGCGAGGCGGATCTCCTCGGGCAACGCCCGCATCGTCTCGACCAGCGCGTCCTCCTCGAGGCCGGCCGGCGCGAGGCGGAACCCGTCGAGCACCGCGCCGGCCAGCGCGGCGGGTCCCGCATCGGCGGCGCGGCCGCCCGAGAACAGGCCGGCAAAGGCCATGGGCGCCGAGAAGCCGGGCAACTGGCCGGAGAGATCGTTGTTGTGCAGCGCGACGCGCTCGGAGACGCCTTCGCGCAGCGTGATCAGCTTGTCGAATGTGTCGAAGGTGAAGGCCGAGGCGATCTTCTCGCGCGCCGCCAGCGAGCCGAGCTTGGCCGCTTCGCGCCAGGCCCGGAGCCGCTCGCGCGGATCCCTGGCGATGCCGAGGCCCTGGTCATAGGCATCGCCGAGGAGGACCATCGCCTCGACGCTGCCGAGATTGGCGGCGCTGATGAGCGCGGTGGTCGCGGCCTTGTCGTCCTGCCGATAGATCGCGCCGCGCCGGACCAGCTTCGCATGGAGGAGATAGGCGCGCGGGTCGTTCGCGGCGGCGCCCCTGTCGATCAGCGCGCGAATGGCGTCGTCGGACGGGCCGCCGTCGTCGCGGCGGAAGGGCCGTCCGCTGCCGCCGTCGAGATTGACATATTGCGTCTCGGCGACGCGCCATTCGGCGTCGCCGTCGCCCGATGCGGCGAGACGGATCAGCATGGCGCGGCCAGCCGCCTCGTCGCGGAAGGCCGGATGGCCGGAAAGCCGCAGTTCCGCCAGCGCTCGGGATGCGCCGGGCTCGCCGGCAGCAGTGGCGTCCTCGAGGTGGCGCAGATAGACGGCGCCGCGCGGCAGCGGTGTTCGGTAATCGGCCAGCAGCGGCACGGCGCGGATCGCAGCGTCGATGTCGCCCGAGCCGGCCAGCACAGCCGCGGCGCGGTTGGGGTCCGGCCCCACGAAGCGGTTGTCGGTGAGCAGGGTCGCGAGCAGCGTGGCGGCGCCCGGCGACAGGCGCGCCCTCGGATCGGAGAGGAGTGCGATCGCCCGCTTGCCGTCGGCCGGGCCGCCCTCGCCGGCGACGAGCATCTCGCCGAGCATGCCGGCGCCCTCGAAGCGCCCCGCCGCGACCGCGGCTTCGAGCAGGCGGCGCGCGCCGGCGGGGTCCTTGTCGGTGCCGCGCCCGTATCGAAGTGCGGCGGCGAGCGGCCATTCGAGCGCGTCGGACTCGGCGGTGCGGATCGCCGCCAGCCGTCGATAGCCCTCGGCATAGGTCGGCGCATCGAGGCCGGGCGTCGTCAGGATGAGCGTCGCGAGGAGGCTGGTGCCGAGGTCGCGGGCAGCGGCCTCGGTGACACCGCCCTTCGGCCCCTGCGGCGGCAGCGTCGCCAAAGCGCGCGCCGTGGCGATGGCGCCGGCCGGATCGCGGCGGATGAGCGGGCCATGGCGTTGTTCTTCGAGGAGATCGGTCAGGGCCTCTTGATGCCCGGCCGCGGCCGCACGGCGGAGAGCGGCCACCGCCTCCTCGCGGGCGATGCCGTGCCCCTCCGGTTCGCCGTCGCGAAGCGGGGAGCGATAAAGCGCATAGAGAAGATAGTCGGCCTCGGCGAAGCCCTTGAGCGACAGCGCGCGGATTGACGGGACGAGCCGATCGAGACGGGTCTCGAAATTCGCGGCCTCGGCGCGGATCGCCATCAGCCGCAGCCGGTCGTCATCGGGATGGGCGTCGCGGGCGGTGGCGCAGGCCCGGATCAGTTCGTCGAGCGGGGCGAGATTGAAATCGGCCGGCAGAAGCTCGGGAAACTCGATGGCGGGGGCCACGGCCCAGCGATCAAACGGGAAGGACGCACCGGTCTCGCAAGCCGCGAGGGCGGCGGCGATCGCCCGCGCCCGCTCCTCCGTCTTCGCCGATTTCATCTCCGGACGCGGCGCGAGGACGGCCTGCGCGGAGACCGGCACTCCGGCCAGAATCCCTGCCACGACGGCTGCAACACCGGCTCGGCGAAGGCGACGCATCGGCTCCTCCTCCCGCGGTCGAAGCCCGCTTGCGGCGAAGACTATAGCATTGGGCGGCGACGGCCTGCGACGCGGTTCACCGCGACAGCAGGAACACGGCCTGCTGGCCGAACAGGTTCCAGAACCACCAAGGCGCGCTCGTCATCCGCCGTCCGCCGGAATCGAGGACGACCGGCGTCTCGATCTTGGCGCCGACCTCGGCGCAAAGCCCGGTGAAATCGCGCAGCGTGCAGAAATGGATGTTGGGCGTGTCGTACCAGCTATAGGGCAGGTTTTCGGTGACCGGCATGCGGCCCTTGAAGCCGAGCGAGGCGCGCACCGTCCAGTGGCCGAAATTCGGGAAGGAGACGATCGCCTTGCGCCCGATGCGCAGCATCTCGGTCAGCACCTGCTTCGGGCGGACCATGGCCTGGATGGTGTCGGAGAGGATCACATAGTCGACACAGGCGTCCGGATAGTCGACGAGGTCGGTATCGGCGTCGCCCTGGATCACCGAAAGACCGCGGGCGAGGCTCTCGTTGACGCCGGCCTGCGACAATTCGATGCCGCGTCCCTCGACGCGGCGCTCCTTCTGGAGGAGGGCGAGCAACTCGCCGTCGCCGCAGCCGACATCGAGCACGCGGCTGCCCGGCGCGACGAGACCGGCGATGACCAGAAGGTCGATGCGCTTCACGTCGCGGGAATGGATATCGAGCGGCGTCATGTCAGGCCCAGCGCGCCGCGGCGGCGGAGGTCAAGAAGCCGCGGATGGTGGCGAAAAGGACCGGCTCGTCGAGCAGGAAGGCGTCATGGCCGCGATCGGTCTCGATCTCGACGAAGCTGACCGAGGCGCCGCTGGCATTGAGCGCGCGGACGACCGTCTTGCTCTCGATGGTCGGGAACAGCCAGTCCGAGGTGAAGGAGGCGACGCAGAACCGGGTGCGCGACCCCTGGAAGGCGTTGGCGAGCCGGCCGCCATAGTCGGCTGCGATGTCGAAATAATCCATCGCCCGCGTGACATAGAGATAGGAATTGGCGTCGAAGCGCTCGACGAAGGAAAGGCCCTGGTGGCGCAGATAGGATTCGACCTGGAAATCGGCGTCGAAGCCGAAGGCGACGCGCTCGCGATCCTGTAGCGCGCGCCCGAATTTCCGGTGCAGGCCTTCGTCGGACATATAGGTGATGTGCGCGGCCATGCGCGCCACTGCGAGCCCCTTGCGCGGGCTCGTGCCCTCGGCGAGGTAGCGGCCGCCGCGCCAGTCGGGATCGGCCATGATCGCCTGGCGGCCGACCTCGTGGAAGGCGATGTTCTGCGAGGAGTGGCGCGGCCCGGTCGCGATCGGCAGCGCGGTGAACACACGCTCGGGATAGGCGACGGCCCATTGCAGAACCTGCATGCCGCCCATCGAGCCGCCGGCGACGCAGAAGAGCTGGTCGATCCCGAGCGCGTCGACGAGCATCGCCTGCGCCCGCACCATGTCGGGAATGGTGATGAGCGGCAGGTCGAGCCCATAGGGCTGCCCCGTCGCCGGATTGGTCGAGGCGGGGCCCGTCGAGCCCATGCAGCCGCCGACGACATTGGAGCAGATGACGAAGAAGCGGTCGGTGTCGATCGGCTTGCCGGGTCCGACCACCGTCTCCCACCAGCCGGGCTTGCCGGTCACCGGGTTCTCGCTCGCGACATGCTGGTCGCCAGTCAGGGCGTGGCAGACGAGGATGGCGTTCGACTTGTCCGCGTTCAGCGTGCCGTAGGTCTGGTAGGCGATCTGCAGCGGCGCGATGCTCTGGCCCGAATCGAGCCGCAAGGGCTGGTCGAGCCCGAAGCGCATCACATGGCTGGAAGGGGTGTCGGCTTCGCCGCGCGCGGCGCCGGCGCCGGCGGGAAGACTGTGCCTGGAAGAGGCCATGGTTCGGTTCGCGACCGCAAGGTAAGAGGCGCCTAGCTAGGGTCCGGGCTCGGGCGCTGTCAATGTTTTCTTTGCTTTCGTTCAGACGCTTGCCTATGAATCGGCCCCCGTCCGCGGCCGTCCTCGCGCCGCATTCCCGCGCATGAAGAATCCCTCTCCGATGGCCGGCCCCGACACGACAAGCGTAACCGAAAAGGACGCCGCGGATCTCGCCGCGATCCGCGCCACGATCGACCGGCTCGATGCCGAGATGCATCAAAGGCTGATCGAGCGTGGCACGGCGATCGGCACCCTCATCAAGGTCAAGGGCACCAGCCGCCCCGGCGCCGCCTTCCGGCCCGGCCGCGAGGCCGACATGATGCGACGCCTCGTCGGCCGCCATGCAGGCGCGCTGCCGCTCTGGACCGTCGAGCATATCTGGCGCGAGATCATCACGACCTTCACCCGCATGCAGGCGCCGTTCGACGTCGCCTATGACGCCGGCGGCGATGCCGACGCCATGCGCGACGTCGCCCGCTTCCTGTTCGGCTTCACCGTCGCGCTGCACCGCCAGCAAGGCGCGCTCGATACGGTCAATCATATCCGCGAGAGCGGCACCGATCTCGGCGTGGTCGCGCTCGCCCAGCCGACGGAAGCCGGTGCCTGGTGGCGGGCGCTCGGTCGCCCCTCCGGCCCGCGCATCATCGCGCTGTCGCCCTTCATCATCGTCGCCGGGCGGCCGGCCGAGACGCCGGCGCTGGTGCTCGCGCCCGAGCTCGCCGATCCGACGCCGCCCGATCTCGATCTTTTCGCCGTGACCGCGATCGGCGGCGAGACGGAACGCGCCATCCGCACGGCTGCCGGCGCCGTGCTTGCGGCTTCGGGACGCGAACTCCTGGTCGCGCTGCCGGCCGAGACGGCGGTGGCGAGCCTTGCGGCGCATGCCGGGTTCGAGGATGTCGCCCGCGTCGGCGCGCTGTCGCGGGGCATTGCCGTCGGAGGCGCCGATGCCGATCCCGTGCTGTACCGGGCCGCGAACGGAGACTGAGGGGATGACCAAGCGCGATCCCGACATCTCGAAGCCGGGTGACCGTCCGCAGCCGCGGCCGGGCATCATGGACATCGCCGCCTATGATCCGGGCCGCACGACCGCGACCGGCGGGACGAAGCTCTACAAGCTCGCCGCCAACGAGACGCCGCTCGGCCCGAGCCCGGCGGCGGCCGCCGCCTTCCTCGCCAGCCGCGACGGGCTCGAGATCTATCCCGACGCCTCTGCGCCGGAGTTGCGCGAGGCGATCGGCGCCGCGCATGGCATCCTGCCGTCACGCATCGTCTGCGGCAACGGCTCGGACGAGCTTCTGGCCATGGTGGCGCGCGCCTATCTCGGCCCGGGCGACGAGGCGATCCATACAGAATATGGCTTCCTCATCTATCCGATCGCCATCCGCGCCGCGGGCGCGAGCCCGGTGGCGGCGCCCGAGAAGGGCTACACGACCTATGTCGACGGCATCCTCGACTGCCTGACGCCGCGCACCAAGGCCGTCTTCCTCGCCAATCCCAACAATCCGACCGGCACCTATGTGCCGTTCAGCGAGATCCGCCGCCTGCATGCCGCGCTGCCGCCGCATGTGCTGCTGGTGCTCGACGCGGCCTATGCCGAATATGTCCGCCGCAACGACTATGAGAGCGGCATCGAGCTGGTCGGCCAGTCGCAGAACGTCGTGATGACGCGGACCTTTTCGAAGATCCACGGCCTCGCCTCGCTGCGCATCGGCTGGCTGTATGGGCCGGAGGCGATCGTCGACGCGCTCAACCGCATCCGCGGGCCCTTCAACATTTCGGTGCCGGCGATCAAGGCGGGCGTCGCGGCGCTTGGCGACCGCGCCCATGTCGAGGCCTCGGTCGCGCATAACGACGAATGGATGCTGCGCGTCAGCCATGCGCTCGAGACGCTTGGCCTCGAGGTGACGCCGAGCGTCACGAATTTCGTGCTGATCCACTTCCCGGCGACGCCGGGGCTCACGGCCGCCGAGGCGGAACTCTTCCTGCTGGAGCGCGGTGTCGTGCTCCGCGGCGTCGCGGGCTACGGCCTTCGCAACGCGCTCAGGATGACCATCGGCTCGGCCGAGGCCAACGAGGCGGCGATCGCCGGGCTGAAGGCGTTCATGAGCGGCGGCAAGCACGGCGGGCACGCATGACCGGCATCATCTTTCCCCGTCTCGCGCTGATCGGCATCGGCCTCATCGGCGCCTCGATCGCGCTGGCGAGCAGGAAGGCCGGCACGGTCGGCCAGATCGCGATCTCCACCCGAAGCCCGGCGACGCTGAAGCGCGCCGAGGAACTCGGGCTCGGCGACGCCTATTTCGCCGATCCGGCCGAGGCGGTGCGCGATGCGGACTGCGTCATCGTCTGCGTCCCGGTCGGGGCCTGCGGCGCGGTCGCAGAGGCGATCGGCCCGCATCTGAAGCCGGGCTGCGTCGTCTCCGATGTCGGATCCGTCAAGGCGGCGGTCGTCCGCGCCATGGCGCCGCATCTGCCGGCGCATGTGAATTTCGTGCCCGGCCATCCGATCGCCGGCACGGAGCATTCCGGCCCCGATGCCGGCTTCGCCGAGCTCTACCAGAACCGCTGGTGCGTGCTGACGCCGGCTCACGGCGTCGATGCGGAGGCCACCGACAAGCTCGCCCGCTTCTGGCGCGCGATGGGCGCCAATGTCGAGACCATGTCGGCCGAGCACCACGACCTCGTGCTCGCCATCACCAGCCATCTGCCGCATCTCATCGCCTACAACATTGTCGGCACGGCCTCGGACCTCGAATCCGGCATCCGCTCCGAGGTGCTGAAATTCTCGGCCTCGGGCTTCCGCGACTTCACGCGCATCGCGGCGTCCGACCCGACCATGTGGCGCGACATCTTCCTCGCCAACAAGGAGGCGGTGCTGGAGATGCTCGGCCGCTTCAACGAGGATCTGTCGACGCTGACCCGTGCGATCCGCAACGGCGACGGCGACACCCTGTTCGACCTTTTCACGCGCACGCGGGCCATCCGCCGCTCGATCGTCGCCATCGGCCAGGACACCGCCGAGCCGGATTTCGGCCGGCGCGACCATTCCAAGAGCTGAATTGCATGCGAGACGGCCGGCAGGGGCGAACCCCCGCCGGCCGCTCAGCCATTGCTCGTGACGCCTACTCCGCCGGCATCCAGCCGCCGGCATCGATGATCGGCAGCACGCCGGTCGTCGCGACGAGGTCCATCGCGTTCTGAACGAGATGGACGCCGTCCTGCATCTGGCTCGACGGACACTGGTTGGCGGCGATGTCGGCGGCATCCGCGACCGGATCGGCGAGGGTCAGCACGATCGGCAGCGGGTCGACGACATGGCCCGGATAGGCCGCCGCGAGTGCGGTGTAGAGGTCGCGGCAGCGCTGGCGCTGAGCCGCCGACTGACCGCCGCGCGGCATGGGGGCCACGATGACGTAACGCTCATGGCCGTTGGCGAGCACCGCGTTGACCATCGTGGTGTAGTTGGCCAGGTCATCCGCGATGTCGGCAGCGAAGCCGTTGTCGTCGCCGTCCCAGTGGACGAAGACGGCCGCCGGCCATGCCGCGATCGCGGCCGTCGCGATCGACACC
>JAFKFV010000024.1 GCA_017307955.1 Allobosea sp.
CGAGGGCGCGCTGTTCCAGATAGCCGCACTCGATCAGTCTGCCGAGCGCGCGCTGGACGGTCGAGCGCGCGCATTTCAGTTCGCGCGCCATCTTCACCTGCGAACGGCAGCACCAGCCGGCATTGTCGGTATGGCTGCCGAGCAGGGCGAGCACGCGCAGATCCTGCCCCTCGAGCCGATCGTCGAGGATCGCGTCGCGCGGGATGATCGAGAATCGCGGCCCGCTCATGTCGCTTCCTGCAGTCGCTTGTGGTCGAGGGCCGAGCGGCCGGGCTCCGGGTCGCCGAGCGACACCGGCGCTGGCGGCAGCCCGTCACCGGGGAGAGGCGGCGCCGGGCGCACGCGGCGCGGCGTGAAGCGCTTCGGCCGCACGGCCGGCCCCATCGGCCCGGCGGGCAAGCCGTCGCGATCCTCGACGCGCCAGACGACCACGGCTGCCTTCAGGACGCGCCGCGCCTGTTCCGCGATATCGACGCCCTCTTCCGCCGCCGTCGCCGCCAGCGCCCGCAGATCCTCGTCATCGACCGGGACATAGAGGTAGGAGTTCACGCACCGCTCCCCGCCTTTGTATCGATCACGCGCCCGCTCGTGGCATCGATCATCAAGCCGTGCAGCGGGCAGGTGACGACGCCATGGATGACCGGCACTGAGCCGAGCGGCGCCTGCCTGTGCGGGCAGATCAGCCCCGCGCGGCCCCGCTTGCACGACTGGCCAGCAAAAGCTGCCTGAAGGGCCTGGACGGCCGGTTGATCAGTGAAAGAGAACCCGATTTCCGACCGGTTGCAGCGAAGGCTTCGCCAGACGGGCGCCGGCAATGGCGGCTCGCCACGGTGCGCGTGGAGCGGCGCGGCCTCTGCCGAACTACGCTCGACACCACCCCGAAACCAGCTGTATCGCCGCAGGAGCTTCGCGGTCAGGAAGCGGCGGTCGAGGTGATAGTGGTCCTTTTCGAAGTTGAAGAATTCGACGTCGGCATGCAGCGGCCCGATGACAGGCCAAGCTCGGCGCTCGCCATACCAGGTACCCTCGACAGTAGGCACGAGATAGTGGCGCCCGACGATGAGTGGCCCGCTGACGGTCTCGACGCGCTCGATCTCTCTACGCATCGCTGCCCTCCGGCGCTTCCAGCCCCCAGACGTCCCAGCCCGGCCGCGCGCGGCGGGCGTTGAGCTCGATCTTGGGGAGGTTCGGGAAATACTCTTCGATCATCTTGGCGAATACTTCCGGCTTCGCGGAATGCACATCGACCGGCGCATCGACGACGGACGGCCATTGGTCGCCCATCGCCGGCGCCGGGACATCGCCGCGCGTGCCGACGAGCAGCAGCTCATGCTTGTTGCGAAACCAGTAGCCGGTGCCCGTCCGGTCCTTGTTCCAGATCAGCTGCGACTTGTAGGCGAAGCCCCAGCCGGCCATGACGCGAAGCGCAGCGGGCAGCATCGGCGCTGTGGCCCAAAGGAAGAGGACGCAATCCTTGTCGGCGATGTCGCCGACGGGGCGCAGCACGATGTCGGAGGTCTCCGAGGTCGGGTAGTGATTGTCGGCCGCTCGGTCCATGCCGCTCTCGCGGGAATAGGGCTCGAAGCGCCATTCCGGGTCGGCATAGATGACGCCATAGCGCTTGTCGGGCAGCAGCCTCTGCCGCGCCGCGAGCCCACGTTCCTTCGCCTCGCGCGCCCGCTTTTTCCCGTCCTGCTGCTCCTTCCGGATCGCTTTACCGACGATCGCAAGGGCCTTGCGGTCGGCAATTTCGAGGATGGCTTTCGCCTGTTCCGCCGCCGGCACCCTGGCAGCCTCCAGCAAGGCTGATCGGTTGTCGTCCAGGCCGCGCTCGCGTGCGGCTGCTTTGGCTTCGGGCGAGAGCGCGGCCACCTTCACGGCTCGGTAAGCGTCGTCCTTATCGACGCCAAGATCGCGCGCTGCCGCGCTCACCCCACCTTCAGCTCGGTGCCCTTTCCCATCGTCTCGCTTGCTCTCAATTTTCGCAGTTTGCGAAAATTGAACCGCTTTCTTTTCCGTCAACTCGATCCACCGCGCGACCTGCTCATCGCGTTCCAGCGCGGTCAGGTCGGCACGGTGCAGGTTCTCCGCGATCTCCCAGAGCTCGGCATCCACCGCATCGCCACCCATGACGATGCAGTCGATTCGCTCCCAGCCGAGATGGCGCGCCGCCTGAAGCCGGTGATGCCCCGCCACCAGCGCATAGGCGCCGTGGATCTCGCCCTCGACCGGGTCGACAATCCGGTCGACGATCCGGATCGTGATCGGCGTGCGCAGCCCGATATCGCCGATCGACCGCGCGATTAGCGTAACCTTGGCTGGATCGACAGGGCGCCGCTCGCCGACGACGAAGATATCGGCGATGCGGATATGCTCGACGAGGGACGGGCCGGGGAGCATGGGGCTACTCCACGTCCGGGAAGGTGTCGCCCAGATTCCAGCGGATGCTCGCGCCGCTCGCCTTACGACCGTGAACCCATGTGTTCCATGCGTTGATCATCGCCGCTGCAGTGGCGACCTGACGCATATTTCCGCCGCGGATGTGCGCGTCGATGCCCTTCTTCTGCAGTTCGTCCCGCAGGACGAGGATCGGGTTCCGTGCGCTGAGCCCTGCCCCGTCGATCAGCCGATCGACGAATTCCGTCAGCCTGCCCACGCGCGACGAACCCATCGTGATGAGATAGACCGCAACAATCGGGGCCGCCGCCGAGCACTGGAATTTTGTAGCGACCCGCTTTCCGACAAGGACAGCATCGGTAAGCAGCGGACGCTGTGCGACGAAAGTCGCGATGTCGTCATTGGGGATGCGCGCGTTGGCCGTCAGGGTGCCCTCGATGTTGAGGAGCAGTCGTGCCGACGACGCAAGATAGTTCGCGTTCTTGTGGCCGATGATGTGGAGCACATCGCCCGATCCCCTCGGCGAGCCCGTGTCGAGCACATCGAAAGCAGTCGGGTCCTCGTTGAACGTCACGTAGAGATCGACACCGACATCAGCGTCGATGATGGCCAACAATCGGTGCTGGCCATTGTTGAGGCGCCCCGACTTCGAGATCGAAATCCCCTGCGAGGTGAGCCTCCAGCGGCCCGCCCTGATCTTCGCCGCGAATTCGCTAACCTTCGCCTGACGGACAGGGCGGTTGCCGGCGTTGCAATTATCGAGCAGCCATCGCGCCGCGGCCGGCGATATGGCAACGGATCTCGACATCAGCTCGCCGGGACCAAGCCGCTCGGCGGCGCGGCGCTGCTGCGCGAACCATGCGACGAATGCCTCAAGCGACTGGCCAGGCAATACGACAGGGCTCAACAGATCGAGCTTCGACATAGCGATTTTCCTCGTGTTGGATTGAGTTGGGCTCATGGCCGCTCACCGAAGCGCATGAGATGCTGGAAGCCCGTGGTGCGGCGGCTATGCACGCTGGCGCGACGCGCGTCCTGCAGCTTGCGCATCGCGTCGCGCACCCGCGACGACGGCGCCTCATAGCGCTCGCAGAGCTGGCGGACGGTCGGGCCTTCGGGGAAGTCCGCCATGAGGATATCGAGATCGGCATAGATCCGATCAGCCAGCCGTTTGCCTTCCGAGACATACGGTGCACCAGGCCGATCGTCGACGAGCGGGACCTGCACGACATCGCCCGCCATAGCCACCCCGTGACCCGGCGCCTTGACGCCAACCCCCTCATAGGCCGGCACCGGCCGCGGCGGCGCTGGCGGCGGCAGATCGACGGGCTCGGCCTCGACAGGCGCGGGCCCCGGCTTCGCGATCGCCCGCGCAATGGCCCGCACCGTCCGCTCATCCGGCGACAGCGCCCCTTCCCCCTCTCCCCTTGCGGGAGAGGGCCGGGGTGAGGGGTCTCCCTCCCCCGCGCCGCTCGCCTTCCGCCCGCGCGCGGCGACGTCGTGCAGCGTCGCGATCGCCGAGACGAGCATGCGGTCGCGCGTCTCGAGATCGCGGATATCGGCGACGAGCCGCGCGACCTGCTGCTCGGCTTCCTCGCGGATGCGCGCGATCTCGGTATCGACCGCCCCGCGCTCGCCGGCGATCTCGGCGCGCACGCCTTCCAGCATGGTGATGACATCGCCGATGGCGCTCATCCTGCACTCTCCGTCAAACGCGCTTTTCGGAAGGGAATGACGCCGGACGGATCAACCGGCGTCGGCGGCAAATCGATCTCGGCCGGAAGGTCGGCGGCGCGCCGAAGCGGCCAGGTGATTGCCTTCACCGCCTTATCCTCGGCACCAAGGCTCCACAGCCGCGGTTTGCCGAGGTCGGGATGCGGTTCGCTGGCCGCGATCACCCGGGCGAACACGCTGTCGCGGTCCATCGGCCAATCCGCCTTTGGCCCGACGACGATCTGCCGTTTGAGCCCCTCGGCCAACTGGCGCATCAGTGACGGCGCAGCGGTCTCAAGTGCCTCGGCAAGGCCCGCCAGCTCACGCTTTGGCAGCGCGAACGGCGCCAGATAACGGGCGAGGATCCGTTCCCGCTCGCCTTGGCCAGGCACGGCAAGCTCGATCTGGATCTCGAAGCGCCGCCAGATGGCCGGGTCGATGAGCTTGGCATGATTGGTCGCGGCGATGATGAAGCCGGAATAGGCGTCGAGCCGCGCGAGCAGCGCATTGATCATCGCGTTGTGATCATGCTCTACGGCCTCGTTGACGCCGGTCGTCATGCGCTTCTGCGCAATCGTCTCGAACTCGTCGAAGAAGACGACGAGCGGCTCTTCCTGCTGCTCGATCGCGTTGAAGATGTTCGCGACATTGGTGATGCCGGTACCCATGAACCGGCCCACGACGTCGTCTGGCCTGATGATCGCGAGCGGCAGGCCGAGCCGGGCGGCGAGATGATGGGCGAGCGTCGTCTTGCCGGTACCCGGCGCGCCATGGAAGATCGCGCGCCGCCGCGCAGCGAGGCCGACGGCCGTGAGTTCATCCTCGGCCCAGATCTCGGTCAGCCATTCGAGCAGCGCCGCACGCACCGGCCGGCCGAGGATCGGCTCCTCCGCCTCGTCCGGCATCAGCAGTTTGCCGAGCTTGCCACCCGTGAGGCGCGCCATCAGTCGTCACGTCCCATGCCGTCCGAGCCGGTCGCCTTGCGCCAGCCGAGATCCCAACCGGCCCGGCGCGGATCGCCAAACGGGAACGGATTGGTGATGACGGGCTTGTTGGCCTTGCCCGCCTCGGCTCCGAGCACCTCGGCACCAGCGAGATCGACATCCGGCACATCTCGCTTCGCCCGGGCGGCGGGCTCGCCCTCGGCCGGGAGCGGTGCCGGCCTTTCGATCACATCCTCTGCCCGCGCTGCCCCGGTTTCGTCACGCCAAAGACGGACGGGCCTGCGCCCATATTGATGGTGATGTCGCCGTTCGCCGGCACCAGCGCCTTGAATGCCTCGATCACACTCTCGCGCGCCGTGATGTCCACCGACATCAGTCCGACATGGCGGAACAGCGGCGTCTCGGCGAGCATGCCGAGCGCCGAGCGATACATGTCGAGCATCGCCTCGGCCTCGGCATAGTCCGCCGGTTTGGTGGCGCGGATCTTGAGCACGTCGCGCACCCGCGCCGGCGAGAAGCCCGCCGCCTTGAGTTCGGCGAAGATCAGTTTTTCCTCTTCGGCGATTTCCTTCTTGGCCGCTCGCCGATCCTCGATCCGGTCGATGAACCGGCGCAGATCCTCACCTGCGACATTCTTCGCCATGGTCAGCACCCCTCGAAAAGGCCGGGCTGTTCCTCGCCGGCGCGTGTCTGGATGAGGCCGGCCTGCAGCGCGGCCCAGCGAGGCATGGTGGCGAGCGCCTGGACCTCGCCGCGCATGGCGAGCGTGCAGAGGCTCTCGGCGACCCAGCCGGCATGGCGCAGGTCGCCCGTCCGCGAGAGATGCAGCCCCTTGGGCGTGCGGCTGTGCAGGAAGACGTCGAGATAAACGAGGTCCGGCTTGCTCATGGCCGCACCGGCAAGGCGTTGTGCTCGCGCCCGTCTAGGAGCCGTCCGGCTGCCTTCTTGCCGACTGGCGCGGCGATCACTCCAGGCGCAAAGAACGACTCGACGAGCTCATCTTTGCCGAAGCTGCGGAAGGACATGCCGTCCCAGCGCCGCCAGCGTTTTGCGCCAGCGACGGGAAGTGGCGGATTGAGCCGCCCGCCCGCCTCGATCGTCGAAACAGCCCAAGTCCCCCACTGCTTGAAGAAAAACGGGACACCAGCGCCGTCGCATTGGTCGCGGATCCACCGCGCCCAGTCTGGATGCATAGGCCGCCGGCCGCTCTCGCCGCCGACGATGATCCAGTCGAGGCGCTGTCCGCCGTACTCGTCTTCGTATTCGGGCCTGCCGAGCCATGTCCCGCCGAGCGGAAGCACTTCCTCATCCCCGCCAATGTCGATCGCCCGGAAATCGATCGGCCCGAGCAGCGGCTCGGCCGAGACGAAGCGCACGGCCGCCGGCGACGCCAGCAGATCCGGCACGCGCTCGTCGGCGTGCCGCTGATCCTCAGCCGAGACGCCGAGCCAGACATTAGGAAGTGGCCACGCGACCGCTTTGCAGGGCGCTATCAGCCCTTCCATGATCATGTTCGCGGCAGCGACGTTTACAGCGTCTGCCCGATCGCGCCGCCGTGAGCCACGCTCGGCAAGATACGCCCGCATCCGCGCCGACCGCTTGGTCAGCACCTGGAACGTGTGCTGCGGCGCCAGCGCCATGACGGCGAAGACGCGGTCGATCCATTCGTCAGGCACGCTCTCGTGGAAGAGGTCGCCATGCGCGCAGACGAAGATCATGCGCGGCTTCCGCCAGCTGAGCGGCTGCGTCAGCCATTGCTCATTGAGCCGAACCTCGCCTGTCCAGACCGGCCCGGCCTTCGTCTCGCGCGTCAGCCCGGCGCGGGAGGGATGATGCTTCAGCCGCGTGCCGGCGAGGCCCATGGCGTAGCAGTTCGTGCAGCCGGGCGAGACGACCGAACAGCCCGTGATCGGGTTCCAGGTCGCGTCGGTCCATTCGATATGCGAGTGATCAGCCATCACGCCGCCTCCCGCTCGCTCGCCGTGCCGGCGCCGCTTGCCAGCGCGCGATGCGCCGGGCAGTAGCTGTCCGGAATCCGCTGGCCATGCGGGCCGGCGCGCGTGCCGACGGGGTCATGACAGACGAGCCGCTCTTCAGCCGGCAGGCTGGCGACCGGAACATGCCCCCAGAGCGGCCAGCAGCAGCGGCCGGGCCGGCGATCGTCGATCGGCACCGGCCCGGACGGACTGGCGACCGCAACCGGCGCAGCAGCGATCCGCCGCATGGGCCGCACCCTGCCGGCCTTTCCGGCCGGCGCCTCGGCCTCTCTCGCGGCCCTGTCGCGCGCCGCCTGCAGCTTCCGCGCCTTGGTCGCCGCGCTGCCGAGCCGCTTGGCGCTGGCGTCGCGCGCCCGCTGCGAATTGCGTTCCGCGACGTCGGCCGAGCGGGTGAGCCCGAGCCGCATCACCTTGCCGCCGACCGCGCTGCGGGTGCAGCCGAGCGTCGCGGCGATATCGCCCTGCGAGTGCCCGCCCTCCCAGAGCAGCCGTAGCCGCGCGATCCTCTCGTCCGTCCATTCAAAGCTGGACCATGACTGGCTACCCATCAGCGCGCCCTCGCCTGTTCCGGAGTGATGATCTCGGGCTGATGCATGAGCCCGACGAGATAGGCCGGGACGATCAGCACCCCGGCCCAGAGCAGCAGCAGTACGGCGCAGAAGACGGCGAACGCCGGCGGCGAGGTGAAGAGGTCGAGCGGGTCGCGGCGGGTCATGCGTCACCCACGACCTTGAGGGCCGGTCCGCCCTTGGCCGCCGCGATGCCGAGGCGCAGCGTCGCCGCGTCACGCTCGAGCTGCCCGGCATTGCGGTCCATGATCTCGAGTTCGGCGCCGGTGAACTTGCCGTCGGCGAGCGCCGAGGCCGTCGATGCCAGCAGCTCAGATGCCGAGCGCATCATCGACGAGTAAGGTCCGAGCACGGCGGCGGCGCCGGCTTCGGGTCCCGGCTCCGAAAGCCGCCGCCCGCCGAGATCGGCCATGACCGTGGTGACGAGAGGCAGACGGCAATCGGCCTCCAGCACCAGCACGGCCGGAAGCGGAATGATGGCCTCGTCGGTGGCCGTCTGCCAGCGCGAGACCTCGGTTTTCGAGACATGCGCCAGTTCGCCGGAGCGGACCACGCCGCCGCAGGCCTGCACAAGGTCGCGCGTCGCGGATTTCACACGATGGAACCAGGCATCGGATATCGGGCGGGGCATATCGGTTCTCCGGACAAGGCTTTCCCGTTCCGGGAAATCGCGGCTGCGTTTCCCGTCGTGGGAACGGGGATGGGCTGTCAGTTTGCGTCGCAGCGAAGGGCTCGGTGCCGCTTCGCCCATGCACTCACGGGGGACCGCGCAGATGAACGATCACGAAAAGGCCGGGCGGCGCAGTCAGGTGACGCCGCCCGGCAAGGTCAGGGAGGAAACGACCGATGAGGTCGGCAGTCACGCGCCCGCAGGGAGTGGGCGCGCTTCTCTGACCGGCCGAAGCCGGAAGGGGATCGAGGCCTTCGGCGCCGACGACGGCGGCGCTGCCGAGCGCTTGCGGGCGACGCTGGTCATGGCGGGAATCGCCCGGGCCTATGCCGGCATGGCCGAAGCGGCCCGCGCGATGGGCGCCACGAATGACAAGCTCGCCGCCGTCGAGCTGGCGGCGGTCGCGAGCATCTCGCGCGGCGCTGCGAATGCCGGCGCCGACGAGGCGACGGCGGCGGTCTATCGCAGCGCCGCCGATCGGCTGGCACGCTTCCTCGCCGAGGCCCGGGCGTGAACGGTCCACTCGACCGCCGCGCGAATCGGCGCGATCATGCAAGCGGGTCGCCACCGGCCCAGATGCTTCCCGGCAGCCGACAGGCTGTGCTCGACGCGGGCAACGGCCCTGTATCCGGCAGGGCTGGAGCGGCGAGCTCGTCTCGCCTGGGAAGCATATGGAGGTCTCGACATGCAAGTGTCGAAACCGAGAGTGCGCGTGCGGGCCTATCGGAGGTTCCGTTTCCGCCGCTGGGAGCAGGTACGCGCCCATTGGCGAAGGCATCCCGATCAGCTCGCATTCGCGTTCTGACGCGGGGGGCAACCCCGCGTGCCGGTGGCAACCCGCCCCTCCCTCTCCCCTTGTGGGAGAGGGCGCCGCTCTTCCCCCTCTCCCCATGGGAGAGGGCTGGGGTGAGGGCCTTGCCGAGGCCATGCCGAGGCGCGGGTATGAGCCAATGCCTCGACCGCCCCGCGAATCGGCGCGATCATGCAAGCGGGTCGCCACCGGCCCTTGAGACGTCCGGCAGCCGTCCGGCTGCGCCCACCGCGGGGAACGGCCCTGTATCTGGCAGGGCTGGGGCAGCGGCACCACGCCGCTTGGAAGTCGCAAGGAGGTTTCGCCGTGAGAACGTCGAAACGGCTTGTGCGCGTTCGGGCCTATGTCCGGCGTCGCTTCGGTCGGATGGAGCACGTCTGTGCCCATTTCCGAAGCTGGCCGGGCCAGCTCGAATTCGCCTTCTAGGACGGGCGTCGCAAACCCGTCCCGCCGGTGGCGACCCGCATCGCGGCCGATGGGCGGCCGCGAAGGGATGGAGAGTGCCATGGACGAAGCTGCCGCGCTGCGAAAGCGCGTCGAGACCCTGGAAGCGATGGTCAAGGCCATCAGGCTCGACGTCGACATGCATGAGGGCGACATCGACCGGCTCGACGAGGCGGCGCTGCGCCTCTCCGAGGAGCTGGCCGAGACGAGTGAACGCTCCCTCAACGACAGCGAGGAAGCCTTCGAGCGGCTGCGCCTCTCCGACCACGCCATGGCGGCGCTCGCCCTCGCTTTCGCAAAGACCCTCGCCGACATCGCGGGCTGGAGCGACGACGACATCACGCGCTTCCTTCTGCGCCGCTCTGATGAAGCGCAGGCGTCGGCCGGGGAGATTGCGCCGGAAGAGGATCCGACGATGGCGCACCTGGTTCGCGCCTATCGGGATTGTGCTGCGAGACTGCAACCCCACGCGGTACTCGTGGAAGATGGCAGTTGAGGAGATAACTGCCGGGCGACGGTGCGAATCGCCGCCCCTTGACCTTGAGGCCCTCGAAGAAGGCGTCGATCCCGGCGATGGCCGCGGCGCGCTGGGCGTCGGAGAGCAGCGTCCACTGGCGCGTCGCGAACGCCTCGTGATGCGCGGCAAAGCCGGGGTACCGGCTCTTGAAAGTCTCGAAATCGCTCATTCGGCGGCCTCGCGCGGCAGGAGTTCGAACCGGCCGTCATCGCGGCGGCGCATGACGGCGGAAAGCGAGAAGTCCGGATGCGCGGCGAAGTCGAAAGCGTTGCCGAGGAAGGTCAGCTCGTCGAACTCCGCGATGGTCGCGACCCCGGTCGCCCTATTGGCATCAAGCACGACATGACGATCCCAGCCGTCGCCGACGGCCATGATCCGAAGATCGAGCAGCGAGAACGAACGCCCGCAATCCGGGCAGCAGCCATAGAAGGAATTAGCCATGCCGCACCTCGGAAATCTGGAAGGAACCGCGACGCTGCTGGCGCGCGGCGAACGCCTCGTGATGCGCTGCAAAGCCGGGATAGCGGCTCTTGAAGGTTTCGAAGTCGGTCATTCCGCAGCCTCCGTTGCCTCGAGAAAGTCTCGATAGCTGACCTGCCCATCCGTGACCTGACGGATTCGCGACATCACGGCCGGGCGCGGGAGCCGCGCTCCGTTCGCGTACCGGGTCACCGCGCCCTGTGACACGCCAATCCGCTCAGCGAACGCCGAGTGCGTGATCTTCTGGGCCTCGAGATAGTCGGACAGTTTCATGATGGCCGAACATGCCGAATTGGCATTACTTGCGCAAGCGAAAAATGCCAACCTGAACTTAGCTATGCCACACCGGTTGCAATACCGTTTTGGCATGAGCAGGATGAAGGACCTTCGAGAGAGGCGCGGACTGACGCAGGCCCAACTGGGCGAGGCGGTCGGGACGTCGCAGGCGCAGATCGCCAAGCTCGAAAGCGGCAAGCGAGCTCTCAGCAAAGGTTGGGCTCAGAGGCTATCCGGGCCTCTTGGAGTGAAGCCGCAGGAGCTATTGTTCGGCGAAGGGCCCGACGAGACCATTCCGGAGGACTATGTCCGTGTTCCTGCAGGGGAGGAGTTCCCGCCCGACCCTGACTTTGATCAATTGCCGACGATCGGCAATGAAACAGGGCGTCAAGGAATCCCAAAGAACGGCATCGCCGAGGTAAGCGTGACCGCCGGACTAGGCGCCGGCGGCATCACGATGATCTCTGAGGCGACGTCGCCACGAGGCGCCCGATTCGCCGCTGAAGTTATCCGCGACTATTGGGTGCTACCCGCATGGATGCTGGCCCGGCTGGGCGTGAAGCCGGAGCACGCTGCGGCATTCCCAATGCAGGGCGACTCGATGGAACCTACGCTCATGGCGGGCGAGGTCGGCTTCATCGATCTACGCCACCGCGTGCCGTCGCCGCCTGGCATCTATGCGCTCGCCGATCAGTTCGGCGGCGTCATGTTCAAGCGGCTTGAGGTCGTCTCCAAGCCAAGCGACGACGAGGTCCTCGTCAGTGTCGGCTCGGACAACCCCCGACACGCCGCGCGGGTTCTGCCGCTCGCGGAAGTCTACGTCCTTGGCCGCTACATCGGAAAGTTCTCGGCCAACTGACTTTCGCATTCATGCCAAATTGGCATTGACATAACATTCCGATTTGGACTTTTATGATCCCACTCGACGCGGTCGGTGGGGTCCAATCCCGGACAGCTTCCCCCAGCGCAGCCCTCGGCCGCGTCGAGCTCTCTTCACCCGCTCGACGGAGGCCCCGCATGCGCCGCAGCAATCACGAGATCGATCCCTTCGCCGGCTTCAAGGCCCTGCCGCCCTTGAGGCAGCTGACGCCCGTCGACAAGGCGCGGATGACCGGCAAGCCCGGGCCGATGGTCGCGCTGATGGCCCGCATCATGATCGAGAAGCGCTCGCTGAAAGGCGACTGCACGGATCTCGACTTGAAGATGGCCGGCTTCAGGCAGGCCGAGATCGACACCCACGGCATGGAAGCCCGCCAGGCGGCGCTCCGCCTCGTCCACGAGGCGGCCTGACCTCCCGGACCGTCTCGCAGTCGCCGCCACGCCCTCCCCGTGGCGGCGATCACCGGACGATCCTGTCCGAAACCGAAAGGTCAATCCATGAGCAAACTGCAGATTGCCGTGCTCGATCGGGGCTTCGTCTATGTCGGCAAGGTGAGCCGGCAGGGCGACGACCTCGTGATCGAGGACGCGAAGAACGTCCGCCGCTGGGGCACCGAGCGCGGCCTCGGCCAGCTGGCGAGCGAAGGCCCGCAGCCGAACACGCGGCTCGACCCGACGCCGCTCATCACCGCGCCGCTCAAGTCGCTCATCTACCTGATCGACTGCGAGCCGTCGAAATGGGCGGCCTAGGCGGGCAGTCGGAGGCGGCTTCGGCCGAGCGGGTACCCATCCCCGCCACGACATCTTCCAGCAACCGGGTCCTCACGCTCAGCGGCTACGGCGACGGCGACGGCTACGGCGACGGCGACGGCTACGGCGACGGCGACGGCTACGGCGACGGCTACGGCGACGGCGACGGCGACGGCTACGGCTACGGCTACGGCGACGGCTACGGCGACGGCTACGGCGACGGCTACGGCGACGGCTACGGCGACGGCTACGGCTACGGCGACGGCGACGGCGACGGCGGCGGCTACGGCGACGGCTGAAGACGCCGGGGCGCGCGTCCGCGCGCGCCCCATCCTGCGCCAATCATCGGATCGGAGATCCTCATCATGCAGGAACACCACAAGGAGCATCCCCTCGACACGGCCCGCCGTCTCGGCGTGGTCGCCGACGTGATGCTGAGCGACATGCGCCGGCTGATCGACAAAAGGCCGCGCCTGATCGTCGACGACGCCGCCATGGCCGCCGCCCTGCGCGGCCTCGGCTACACCCCCGGCGAGGTCGACGCCCGCCTGAACTTCGGAGCGAGGGCGGAGCATGTCTGAGAACACCCCAGCGCTTCGTCTCGCCCTTCGGGTCGAGGGCCATTGGTGGAACGCCTACGTGGCGCCAATGGACACGATGAAGGGCGCCTTTCTTATCGGGGCGATCCCCATCGCCTCGGCGAAAGCGAGCAACGAGATCAAGAACGACTTCATGGCCCTGATGCGCAAGGTCATGGAGGCCGGCTTGCCCGGCGGCATCGCCGAATGGAACAGCCCCACGCGGGCGCCGGAGAGTGAGCGAAGCGGCCATGGTTGACCCTCTCCCAGACGATCGCCACGCGATCGAGATGCACGACCTGCGCTGCGCCGGCCATTTCGACCTCGCCGCCGCGCTGGAGGCCGAGCGCAAGGCTTGGCGGGCGGCCGAGGCCAAGGTCGCGGGCGGCTACGAGCGCGGCCGGCGCGACATGCTCAACGCGCTGCTGGCGCCGAATCCCATCGCCGCCGCGAAGCTGGCGCGCATGAGCGGCGTTGAGCCCGACATCGAGGGCCGTTTGCCCTTCGATGTCGTGTTCTGGGTGAGAGAGGTCGCCGAGCAGCTCGGCATCAAGCCGCTCCATAAGTGCTTCATCTGCGCGAAGCGGTTCCGCGCTGGCGAGATGGTCCTCCAGGACATCACCGAAGGCCTCGGCCACCGCGCCTGCTACGGCGACGATCGCGACAGCTTCGTGAACCTCGACACCGGCGAGCCGATCGGCGCCGACGAGCCGTTGCCGACCGGCGAGCCCTACGATCCGGCCGAGTATCCGGGCTACGCGGCACCGGATGATGGTGGCGCGGTTGCGGCCGATGCCGGCAAAGTTCGCGAGGCGCTGGCAGCCATGCGGGCATGGTTTGGCATCGTCGTCGAGAAGATCGACCTTGATCCCGACGACACCATCGTCGCCGTGTCGGCCATCGGGAAGGATGGCAAGCAAGAGGTGGCGCGGCGCTCGCTGCGGCAGATTTTCGAGCAAGCCGACGAGGCGCTCTCATGATCACTGCCGAGCAACTGCACCTCCTTGAGGTCGTCGCCAAGAGTCCGTCTGCCAACGGCGGATGGACCCATTCCAACTATATCCGGCACGCGCTGATCCGCGAGGTTCTGCACGACCGCTCGGCGCCAATTCCGTCCAGCACCGCCGTGCGGCGGCGTCTGATGGAACTGGCGAGCCTCTCTCTGATCAAGCAATCGTCCTATGCCATCGGCCTTTACGGCTATGGCTGGAAGCTAACGCTCGAGGGGCAGGCTGCGCTGTCGGAAAAGGCCACGCCATGACAGCCTCCCGCGCCGAGCGTCTTGAGACCGCCTCTCGCGACCTCCTGAACGCGCTCACCTATGACGACAGCGGCGCCGGCGGGCGCGGCGGCAATGGCGGCCTGATCTCGCGCGACACGATCGCGAAGGCCGACCAGCTGCGGCTGATCCTTTCGGAGAAGCCCGATGCCTGACCGCCTCCGCTGCATCGTGCCTTTCTGCAATCGCACCAGGCGGGGCAATGAGCAGGGGGAAGAGTGGATTTGCGATCCGCATTTTCGCTCGATCCCGCGCGCCCTGCGGGTCGAATACAACGCTGCATGGCACGAGGCGGCCAAAGCCGATCGGCGGGCGGCTGATGGCATTGAGCCTAACCCGGCGGTCTATGTTCGCGTGACACAAGCGTTCGACGCCTGCAAGTCGGCCGCAATCGAGGCTGCGGGAGGGATCGATGCCTAACCGCCCCGTCCGCATCCAGCTGCGCCGCACCAAGGGCTGGCGCATGCCCGAGAACACGGTGAAGGTCGATCGCTCCACGAAGTGGGGGAACATCTTCATCCCCGGGAGCGATAACCCGTTTTTCCCCGGCAGGAAGGTCGAGGATCGCCGCCATGCGTGGCGCCTTTTTCAGGGGCACGCGCCCCATAATGAGCAGCTCGTGACCGCCGCGCGTGCCGAGCTGCGCGGCAAGAACCTTGCCTGCTGGTGCCCCCCGCCAGAGCCCGGCCAGCCGGACTGCTGTCATGCCGCCGTGCTGCTCGAGATCGCTAATCCGGATGATGGCGCATCGTCGAGGGTGGCCGACTGATGCCCCGCGTAAAACCCCCGGCTCGCGCGCCCGAGCGCATCCGCGCCGACGAGGCCGCCGCCATCCTTGGCGTGAAGGTGCGCACGGTGCAATCTCTGGCTGCGCGGGGCGAACTGCCGGGCGCGGCGATGATCGGCCGCCTCTGGACGTTCGACGAGCTCGCGCTGCGTCAATGGATCAGGGAGCGTTCCTCATGGCCGACAAACCAAGGCCCGACAAACCAAGGCCCGACAAACCAAGGCCCGACAAGCCGCGGGCACCGAAGCACACTTACTGGCGGGGCGACACGCTCTGGTGCCGCTTTACCGTTGCAGGCCGAGAAGTCCGCGAAAGCCTTCAGACAGGCTCTCCAGGCATTGCGGCGCGGCGAGTCGCCGCCCTGAGGGACAAGGCCATCGGCCGCGCCAAGTTCGGCGAGCATGTCGTCAGCTGGGAAGACGCCGGCACGGCGTGGGCGCGGTACATCGCCGGACAGGTCGGCTCGCCGCGCACGGTGAAGCGCTATGCCGATTCGCTGTCGATCGCGACGCCGCATTTCGCCGGCCGACCGATCGCTGATCTCGGCAAGGATCACGTCAACGCCTTCGTGACGGCGCGCCGCGCCGGCGGCGTGAGCAACGCCACCATCCGCCGCGACCTGCAGGCGATCTCGTCATTGCTGGACTTCGCGGAGGATGAAGGCTGGCGCGAGGGCAACCCGGCGCGCGACAAGATGCGCCGCCTGAAGGAACATCGCGATCCGATCACGTTGCCCGACGAGGCCGATATCGCCTTCGTGCTGTCGCGGCTTGCGCCGGCGCATGCCGACATGCTGAGGGCGGCGCGGGCAACGGGCATGCGCCAGGCCGAGCTGGCGACCGCGCGGCGGAAGGACTTCGACCCCGTCCGCAAGAGCCTGTTGCTGATGGGCAAGGGTCGCAAGCAGCGCACGATCGAGCTCTCGGCCGAGGCGGTCGAGATCCTGTCGCGGCAGCCGGCGGCGCTCAAATGCGAGACGATCTTTCACCATGGCGGCAAGCCGATCGGCCAGGCGGCCTTCGTCTATTCGCGGGCGCGGCGGGCGGCACAGAAGGCGGCACAGAAGGCCGGGCTCCCGTTCCGGGGCTTCCGCTTCCATGACATGCGCCATCTCTACGCCGTCGAATTCCTCCAGGGCGGCGGCGACATCTACACGCTGTCGCAGCATTTGCGCCATTCCTCCGTCAAGACGACGGAGATCTATCTCGACTTCCTGACCCCGGAAGAGGCCGAAGCGGCCAAGCGCGGCGGCAGGAAGGCGCTTGACGCCGAGGCGGCCATCGGCGAAGAGACCGCGTCCGTTCGCCCGGCCCGGGCCTGACGCCGCTGTCACGAAAAACGGCACACGACAATCGGTTTCGTGTGTGCCGCCAAGGCGTCAAATGCTTGATCCGGCAGCGAAATATGCGACAGGCGCCGGTTTAGCTCAGCGGTAGAGCAGCGGTTTTGTAAACCGAAGGTCGGGGGTTCAATCCCCTCAACCGGCACCACTTTTCCCCAATTGTGGTCAGTTCGCCGCGACCGCGGTCGTAACGGGCGTGGGAACGGCTCTCGCGGAGGCTTCAGCGCGCGCGGGCGGCAGGATACGGCGGTGGCGGAACAGGATCGCGAATGCCGCCCGGTAGTGCTTTGCCCTCAACCGCCAGGCGCAGCCGAGGACGGTATCGGCCTCGTCGGGAGTGAAATTGACGAGGCCCGACCAGGAATAGGGCGTGACCTCGCCGACCCAGAAGCGGTCGCCACCGTCATAGAAATCGACGCGCAGATAATCGAGACCGGTGGCGAGTCCCTCCGCCGTGGCGATCATGTCTGCCAGCCTCGGCGGCCGATCCAGGACACCGGCATAAGGATCGCGCGAGGTCTTCCAGTAGAGGCGCGTCCAGTCGGCGGTATGGAACTGCGTCCGCCGCTCGCGCTCCGGTCCCGTGACCACGACAGACTCGACAAAGCGCGCCTTGCCGTCGAAGCAGAAGATCTTGCGCTCCTGGAAGGGCGTGCCATCGGGATCGCCGAGAAACGCCTCGACGATCAGCCTCCGGCGGATGTTCTCATAGCCTGGCTCCATCATCTTCGAGCCGTGATTGACCGAAAGCCATTCCCGCATCTTGCCGCGCAGCGCGGCCTGGTCGATCACATCGCCCGGCTTGACCACGACGACGTGCTCGCAGGCATGCGTGCTCTTCAAAACGAAGGGGCGCGGCAGCGTA
Source organism: Allobosea sp. (assembly GCA_017307955.1). Taxonomy (GTDB): domain Bacteria; phylum Pseudomonadota; class Alphaproteobacteria; order Rhizobiales; family Kaistiaceae; genus Kaistia. The sequence continues at coordinate 17,299 of JAFKFV010000024.1, forward strand.
TCGAACGGCACCGCCTCGGGATCGTCGCCGATGAAATAGATCTTCGCCTGCATGTCGGGCCCGAGGCGCTCTTCGACATAGCGATGCGATTCATATTTGTCGCAGAAGACGGCGAAGAGCGGATTGAGATCGAACAGCTTGCGCCACTGCATCTTTTCGCTGAAGCGGCCCGGCCGGAAGATCGAGGGCTCGCGCCCGCTATGGGCCCGATACATCGCCCTGACCCGATCGATCGCCGCCAGCCACTCACGAATACGGCGGGGGAAAGCCCGCTCGATCCGGCGAAGTTCCATCGACAACCCCCGTGCCCAAGACGGCTGCCTAGACCCAGCTGGAGCGTAGCAGTTGCATCGCAGCGCACAATCGGGCGGAGCGGGCGACCACTTTTCGCCGAGGGCTGTGACATTCTCGCCTCTCAGGGTTGCGGAACGAAACGATCTGGTAAAAGTTTCGGTACCTACGACGAGAACCAGTCACCATCTGACTGGTACCTGAGTCGATTCGGCCCCGGCGCCGGTTTCAGTTCACTGGACCCTTCATGCAACAGACCCTCAAGCCCGCACAGGCGGAGCCGACGGACGCCGTTGGTGCCATGCACCAAGTCGGCGCGCTGCCGCTTCGACGCGGCGCGGCGGGACTGGAGGTCTGCCTCGTCACGACGCGCGAGACGCGGCGCTGGACGATTCCCAAAGGCTGGCCGATGAAGAGCAAGACCGACCGTCAGGCCGCCGCCATCGAGGCACGCCAGGAGGGCGGCCTTGTCGGCAAGGTCGGCAAGGCGCCGATCGGCAGCTTCCTCTACTGGAAGCGCCGCACGGCGCAGCTCGACCTCGTCGAGGTCGCGGTCTACGAGATGCGGGTCAAGGAGCAGCTTCCAACCTGGAAGGAAGCCGGACAACGCTACGTGATGTGGTTTCCGGTCGAAGCGGCCGCCGAACTCGTCGAGGAGCCGGGGCTGAAGTCCATTCTCGCGAGCCTGCGCCCGGCGCGCTGACGCCGGCGTCGCCACCGAACGCGCTCAACGCCGATCGATATCGTCCGCGTCATACATCGGCTTGTTGGCGTCGGTCATCGAGACCAACGCCTTCGCCGCTTCGCGCGAGCCGGTTCCGGCCACGGCCGTCAGGATGCGCTTCGCCTCGCGCACCCGGCCAAGATGGAAATAGGACCAGGCGCGGATCATGAGCAGGTCCTTCTGCTCCGGCGCCAGTTGCGAGCGCTGGTCAAGGAACATCAGCGCTTCCAGCCAGCGATTGTCGGAATATGCCGCGAGCGCGCGCTGCGTGAGGATTTCGCGATTGAGCTCCTCGGCCCGCTTCGGGCTCTGCGGTGCCGAGGCGGCGGAAACGGCGGCGGTGTCGGTCAGTCCGGCCCGCAGCGCCGCGAGCGATTTGCCATAGGCGGCGTCCTGCCGCGACTTGCCAGTCGTCGTGCGCATGGCAGCGTCGAAGGCGTCCGCAGCCTCGATCGGGCGATTGTAGCCCATCAGGCACCAGCCGCGATTGAGAGCGGCCTGCCCGCGCAGGTCGCCCGGCGGGACATAACGGCGGCAATCGCTCCCGCCGCCTCCGCCACCACCCGACGACGCCGTCGTCCGGCGAACCGGCTGGGCGGCCGGCTCGGCGGCAGCCACCGGCTCGACATAGTTTCCGTTCGGATCGGGAACGACATAGGCCGTCGATGTCGCCCGCGCCGTCGCAGGCGCAAGGTCCGTGCCCTGCGCCGGCAGCGGCTGCGATCCCGGCGCCGCGATGCTCGGCGGCAGATCGAAGCCGCGCAGGGCCTTCTGCGCCGCGGCGCGCTGCCGCGCAGGATCGATCAGATCGGCTATTCGCTGCGAGCGTTGCCCCCAGACCTTGATGATCTGCGCCAGCGCCGCGCGGTCGCCGAGCTTCTGGGCGGCGAGCGCAAGACCGAAAGCCGCGGGCTCGAGATCCGGCTTCCAGGTGAGCGCCGCCGAGAACCAGCGCGCCGCCGCCACCGTCTGGCCGGTGTTGTAGGCATACCAGCCGAGATCCTGGGCGCCGGGCGCATATTTCGCGTCGCCGATGACCTTGGCCATGCGGGCCATGACCTCCGGCTCGATCTTCGCCGGCGGGTCGAGCGCGAGCAGCGCCGTCGCCACGACGAGATAGGCTTCCTTGTTTTCCGGGCTCGCGTCGCGCCAGCGATAGGCCGCGGCCTCGGCTTCGGCGGGCCGGTCCAGCGCGTTCAGCGCATAGGCGAGGCCCTGGGCGATCTGCGGCGTGTCGGCCCGCGTCTTGGCGAGCGCCCACCACATCGCCGAGCTCTCGGCGTCGTTATGCGTGAAGAGGTAGGAGGCGAGAAGAACAGCGTCATCCGGCTTGTTGCTCGCCCTGGCGATCTCGCCGAGCAGCGCGAGATCCTCGGCAGGCGCCGTGCGGCTGGCGTCCTTCGCCGCAGAGCCTATCCGGCGGCGCGCGATATCGCCCTTGACCGGGGCGAACTCGCCCTTGCCGTCGGGTCCGACACGCTCGAGCGCCAGGAGATCGGCAAGCTCGGCATCGCCGAGATAGGCCATGGCCTTCTGGACGGTGGCGAGGCGCTCCTTGGGATCCTGGCAGTTCGTCAGCACATAGACATCGACGTCGCGGGCGCGGCCCGCACGGTCGCTGCGGGCAAAGGCCTCCGCGAGCCGCCACAGCACATCGACATCGGCGCAGGTGAGCAGGCTGGGCGTCGCCGCGGCGATCTGCACCACGGTCTCCCATTGCTTGGCGTTCGAGGCGTTGACCAGCCGCTCGCGCTGCTCACCGACATCGAGGCGGGCAAGGAGATCGGCCGGCGGCGTCCAGCCCGGCTGAGACGCGACACGATCGGCAATCGCGGCTCGGACGGCGGCGTAGTTTCCCTGGCTGTAGAGCTGCCACATGTTGTCGAGCAGCGTATCGACCACCGGGATCGGCGCGGTCATGTCGGCCGGCGGATACCAGCTCGGATAAAGCGCGCGCAGCCGGGCGATCTCGGCGTTGAGGCGGCGGGTGTCGCCCTGGCGCGCAAAATAGCGAAGCGCCGTCTCGTCGACGGCGGGCATGCCCGAGGCAGGCGCTGCGCCAGTGCCGGACTGCGGAGCCGCCGCGGTCCCCTGGGCCGGCTGCGGCTGGACGGGCTGCGCTGCGGCGGGTGCCGACGGCGCAGGCTGCGCGGCGGGCGCCTGAGCCGGTGCCGTGGCGGCCGGCGCTGCCGGAGCGGTCGCGCCCGGCCGGACGATCGTGTTGGCGCCGGGAAGCTGGACGCCCCCTCCCCCGGCCGGCGTCTGAGCGCCCGGCAGCACCACCGGCGGCGACGCCTGCAGCTGCTGCGACTGTGCCATACGGTTCGCGCCGAAGACGTCGTCGGCGACGGGAATGGCCGAGGCCGCGTCGGCGGTTTGCAGGAACATGCCGGCGGTCGCCGCCGACGAACTGGATCCGTTCGACCGCATCACCTGCGAGAGATCGTCCGTCCGCGTCGCCGCCTGGCGCACGAAGACGGCACCGAGAATGCCGACGATCGCGACCGAGCCGATGACGAGAAAGATCCCCCTCACAGGCATTTCGACTGCCTCTCCGCGAGATAGGAGACCGACAGCAGATAGAGCGTCGCCGGATAGTAATGCGTCGGCGTGAAGAGCCGCAGATCGGCGGGGATCGGCGTGCCATCATCGACGCAGGCGACGAGCGCCGCGAGCATGCGATAGCCCGGCTCGCTCAGCGTCGCGGCCGTCTGGTTGGTCTCGACATTGATGAGCGGCAGGCCGCGCATCTGGGCACCCCGCCAAGCCGACTCGAAGGGTCCGAGCCATGTCTTGTCGGTGATGCCGGCCCGGATGAGATAAAGCGGAATTCGAATCGCATTGTAGCCGAAAAGCGGATCGAAGCCCGCGGCCGGCTTCGGCGCGCTGTCATGCAGCGAGATCCACTCGCTGGGCAGCTCGGATTGGCCGAAGCGCGACGCGGCGGTGAGGTCGAGGCCGGATTTGGCGAGCCGCTGCCAATCGGTTTGCGGCGCCAGCTGCTGCAGGACGGGCAGTGCCTCGAAGACCCAGTAGGAAAGATTGATGACCGGCCCGTCGTCCGGCCGGTCGGCCGCGGTGAAGCCGTTGACGCCGGGCAGGAGGATCAGGTTGCCGTCATGCTCGATAACCGAGGTCTTGCCGACTGCCTCGGCGAGCGCGGCGGCTGCTGCGGTGTAGCGCGGAATCTCCCAGGCGCGGCCGGCCATCGCGAGCGCATAGGCGATGAGGATGTCGCCGTCGCTCGCATTGTTGATGTCGGGCACGTGCGGGTCGCTCGGTCGCCACATCCACACCGACAACCCGTCGCTCCGCAACAGCATCTGCGTCTGGGTGAACGACCAGATGCGCTCGAAGCTGGCGCGGTCGTCGCCGGCGAGCGCGAGGAGCAGCCCATAGCCCTGCCCTTCGCTGTGGCTGATCGAACCATTGGCATCGTCGATGACGCGGCCCGACACGTCGACGAAGCGCGCGGCATAGGCCTGCCAGACGGCCGGACTGATCGTGCCCTGGATGCGCAGCGGCACGGTTTCGGCCTGCGCGGCCGAAACGCCGAAGAACGCCATGAAGGATGCGAGGATAAGGGCGGCGCCGTTCACGACGGCCTCCCGAGGCGGAAGAGAAGGCCGGAGGTGATGATGCCGAGCACGAAGCAGAGACCGATCAGGCAGAACGCATAGAACACGATATTGCTCGAGAACCAGTTGGCGGCGATGAGGCGCAAATTCTGGATCGAAAGCGGCTGCGTCACGACGAACTGATAATTGGCGACCGGCTGAGTCTCCAGCCGCCCGGTCTGCGGGCTGAACCAGCTGAACTGGCCGCGGACATCCGACCAGGTCTCGATGGCGGCGATCGCCGTCGCGCCTTCGACAAGATCGGCCGACGAGGGCGCCGTCATCATCGTCCAGGTGCCGCCGCCGCCGGGGCTGACGGCCTGGGCAATCAGAAGCGTCGACCGCGCCTTGGGCTCGAAGGCGACCTCCTGTGCCGGGCCGATGCGCAGCGCCGAGAAGGAGATATCGAAGTTGCGCTTCATCCAGTCCTCGAAGGACGAGACCTGCCCGCGCCAGCCGCCCCCACCTGAGAGGGCCGTGCGCCAGCGGTCGAACACGGCATCGGTGCTCTCCGGTGGACCGTTCGGCGAGACCGTCGTATCCGGCAGATTGGTTCCGGGCAGCGTCACGCTCGCTCCGGCACCGGCATCGCTCGGCGCGACATTGAGTTCCGGCCGCCAGTTGACCCGAACCGATTCTGCGATCCCGAGCCTCGACAGCATGCCGTCTGTGAACTGCGATGCGACGCCGACGAAGATCGCATTCTGGTCGCCGACGTTTGCCGGAGCCGTCAGCGCCAGCGGAACGACGCGGCCGGCCTGCGTGGCGAGGCGGTTCACGAAGGTCGCCGCAGCAGAAACGGTCTCCGCATCGCTCCGCCCGAGGACGATCGACGACGCGGAGGGAGCGGTGTTGTAGGGCGCGCCGGTGCCGGCCATCGCGGCGAGGTTTGGCCGCCGCGCGATGCGGGCGAATTGCGGCATCGAGAATTCCGAGGTGTCGAACAGCACGAAGCGGTCCGAACCTGCGATCGAGCCACCGGGGGCGCAGGCGGCGTCGGCAGCCGTGTTCAGCACCGCCTCGATCATGATCGTGTTCACGCCGGGCCGGAAATGGCGGAACGGGATCTGTACGGGCAGATGGCGGAAGATGCCGCCCGTCCGGTTCACGATCCGCGTCGTCGCCGCGATCTGGCCGTTGACATAGAGGTCGATATGGCTCGCGGGCAGCACCTCGGAGGTGTAGGCGGCGTCGAGCAGGACGATGGCCTCGCCATAGGCCTCGGCGTAGAAATCCGAAGGCACGGCGACGGAGAAATAGGTCCGGAAGCGGCGGCCGGAGAACTGCTGTGTCGTGACACCGAGGCTGGCGAGCGACACCGACTCTGGACCGGTGAAGAGCCGCACGTCCGGCGAGAGCCAGGCGGCGGTATTCAACGTGTTGCGCGGGGTGTTGGCCGGGCGGTCCGCCTGGCCTGCGATCGCCTCGACCGCCGCGCCGACCTGGCCCCAGTTGGCGCCGGTGATCGCGAGCACATTGGCGCCAATCGACGGCTCCTGCAGAAAGTTCACGACCGGCTGTGTCGCGGCCGCCGTGATCGGGGAAGAGATCAGCGGATTGATGTCGGCGCCTGTCCCGAGCAGCACGGTCAGCGTTCCTGGCGCGTCGTCGGTCGGTACCCGGTCGAGCACCTGAACGTCCGGATTGGGATAGGCGCCGAGCACACCGATCGCCTGCGAGAGCTTCAGCACATTCTCGATCGCCGCACCCTGGGCGGTGGCGGGGGCGACGATGCGGATACGGGTGGTGCCATCGGGTCCATAGCCGACGGCCGGCAGATCCTGGAGCGACTGCAGCAGGCTCGTTGATCCGCCGCCCTGGAAGGTCAGCAGCGTCTTGGAAGGATCGATGTCGGTCCAGAGCTCATAGGTCGACTGGACGGAGCAGTCGGTCCGGTGGCGCTGGAAGGCCTGCATGCGCAGCACATTGCCGCCGGCGCGCAGAAGCCCGGCGGGCAGCGCCATCGAGACGGTCTTGAAATCGTCGGACGAGGACAGCGGCGTCTCGAGCACGACGGCATTGTTGATGACGACACGCAGGCGCGACGCCTCCGGCATCACGACAATCGCGTTTTTGTAGGCAACCGAAAGTTCGGCCTGCTGTGCCGCCTCGTTGGCCGTCAGGAAGACCGACCACGAGCGCTGGTCGTTCTCGCCGGCGAGACGGAGCGTCCGCTGCGGAACGATGTAGCGAACGAGGTCGGCGCTCTCCGGTGCCGGCGTCGCCGCTGGGGTTGTAACGGGAGCAGCCGATGTTGCGGGCGTCGATGCGGAAGGGGCAGCCGGCGCGACCTGGATGGCGCTCGCCGCGGCGGGCGGCACAACCGGCGTGATCGGGATCGAGGGGATGTCGACGCCCCCTGCCGAGGCCGGCCCGCGGATCGACGGCACCATGGTCGGCACCGTGAAGCGCGATGACGGCGCCGCACCCGGCATCGGCGGCATCGGCTGGGCCACCTCGCCGGACGGCTGGATCTGCAGCGGCGCGACATAGCCCTGCGGCATCGGCGCGCTCGGCTGCGATGGGGCGAAGACATCGGGCCGCGCCGGCAGTTCGCCCTGTTCCGCGCCCATGTTGAAGGGCTGCGGCGCCTGTGCGACCGCCGGCAGCGCCATCATCAGCGCCGCGAGAAGAGCCAACGAGGAAGCGGCGAATCTCATGCTGCACGCTTCTCCGCCGCGACCGCGCCGCCGCGCTCGCGGCGCAGCGACTGGATCAGATAGCCGAGCCCGCGGCCGGTCTGGTAGACCGAGAGGCCCACGAACCAGATCGTGCCGCGCAGGATTCCGATATTGACGCGGCGGTTCCACTGGAACTTCGACCACTGGTCCGAGCTCGAGAAGATGAGGTCCGAGATCAGCCGGTAGTGATCGGCGATCGTCGGCTCGTAGCGGCAGCCGAGAATGACGCCCTTCGCACCCGGCGCGATCGTGCGCACCGTGATGGGGAGGTCACGAGTCGGGATATCGACGCTCGTCTTGAAGCGCAACGAAGCCGTCATGCCGCGCTCGACATCCTTAGGCGTCAGCCCGTTGACATTGAGGCGCGCACCACCGACCGACGCATCCTCGACGGTGCCCTGAACGACGCGGTCGCCGATGATCACCTCGCAGCGCCGGCGCACGTCGATGCGGCGGCTCTGGCGGTTCTCCTGACGCTCCGAGATCACGCCCAGCGCGCAGCCCGCGATGAGGATGTTGAGAAGGTTCCAGCCGCCAACGACGAGCGCGACATCGGCCTTGTAGGGTTCGGCATAGATGCGCCAGATCGTCATGAACACGCCGGCGAGCAGCACGAAGAAGATGATGTAGAACGGCCGCGCCAGTTCCGAGAGCCGCGCCCTGTCGAGCGACTCGTTCTTGGCCGTTACCTTGAAGGTCGGCTTGCTCGGATTGAGGATCACCGAGATGAGCGCCGGCAGCAGATAGACGCCCTGCACGAACTCATAGAGCTCCGAGATCCATGGCCATCGGAAGCGGCCATAGAGGTAGTTCTGCATCATGAGGTTCACGAGCATGTAGGACGAGGTATAGGCGATGAACTCGCCACCCGATGCCGTGAAGATCTCAAGGTCGAGGAACAGATAGCAGAGCGGCGCCAGCAGGAAGATCCAGCGCGTGATCGGGAACAGCCAGAACAGCGTCGACGACATGTAGCAAAGGCGCTGCGGGATCGAGAGGCCGCGCTTCCCCGGCGGGAAGCGGAAGCGGAGGATCTGCATCATGCCCTGCGCCCAGCGGCTGCGCTGGCCGATGAAGGACGTGAAGGTAGCGGGCTGCAGGCCGGCGATTAGCGGCCGGTCGACATAGACGCTGCTCCAGCCAGTCGCATGCAGTTCAAGCGCCGTCTCGGCGTCCTCGGTGATGCTGATGCCCGAAAAGCCGCCCGTCTGGTCGAGCGCCTCGCGCTTCAGCACAGCGGCCGAGCCGCAGAAGAACGACGCGTCCCATTTGTCGAGGCCGCGCTGGATGATGCCGTAGAACATCTCGTTCTCAGAGGGCATCGTCTCGAAGGTGCGGAGGTTGCGCTCGATCGGATCAGGATTGAGGAAAAAGTGCGGCGTCTGGACGAGAAAGAGCTTCGGGATCTGCTGGAAATAGCCGACCGTATAAGTGAGGAAGTCGCGCGCCGGCGCGTGGTCGGCGTCGAACACGGCAACGAGATCGCCGGTCGAGACCTTGAGGCCGTTGTTCATGTTGCCGGCCTTGGCGTGCTCGTTCTTCTCGCGCGTCAGGTAACGGCAGCCGAGATCGGCAGCGAGTTTCTGCAACTCGATATAGCGATCCTCGGCTTCCTGAGCCGCCTCAATATTCTCAGAATTGCGCTTCTGGACGGTGCCGCCGTCGTCGAGCAGCCACACGGTCAGCTTGTCGGCTGGATAGTCCATCGCCTTGGCGGAAGCCAGCGTGGTCGCGAGGAGCGCCGGCTCCTCGTTGTAGGTCGGCACGAAGACGTCGACGGTCGGCAGGTCTGGATCGGACGACGAGACCTTCAGCGTCCGCGGCGCCATCGGCCGCATGACGACGAACAGCGACAGGAACAGCATGAAAATGCTGTACATTTCGGCGAGATAGACGAGGAGGCCGGGGATGAAGTCCTCCGGCTGGTTGAGCGGCGGCAGCGTGCTCGTCGTGCGCCAATAGGCGTAGCGCAGCACGATCGACGTGCCCAGCGCGAGGGCGATCTGACGCCAGACGCCCTGCCGCGTGAACAGCTTCAGGAGGATCATCGCGCCGACGACAACGGCGCCTGCGACAAGATGCGCCTGCAGATTGATCGGCAGCGTGATCAGGATCGTCATCACGACGGCCGCGAGTGCCCAGACAAGGGCATAAACTATCCGCGCCATGCGCTTTCCTCAGCCTCGCTCGATCCGCTCGCGGTCCACGTCCCCGGCGCAGTCCGAATCCCGGCGCCCTATCCGAGCCGGATTCGAATGCTCGTAAACCTCGCTTTCTCACCTTCTCTCAGTTCTTGGTGAACATTCCGTCAGCGCGATCGCTCGGATTGTCGCCAATCGTCACGGCGGCGGCACAACGGGATAGCCTTCGAGGGGCGTCGCCTCCGCCGGTGGCGTGGCCGCCGCTCCCGTCTTCACCGACGCCGTCAGGTCTGCCGCGGTCACGCCCGTATCGAGCGGAACGACGGCCGCCCCTTCCCGTATCACCTCGACGGGCGGCGGTGTCGCGACCACCGGCTGGACCGTCGCCGCCCTGCGAACCGTCCTGGTGGCCGGCTCGACGGAACCGGTCGTGTAGACAGTCGGCGGAGGCAGGATCGACACGCCCGGCCGGCCCAGATCCTCCGGCACCGGCGGTATGCCGTTATAGGGATTCCACCGGCCAGAAAGGAAATAGGAGTTGATGTTGAAGCTGGTCATCAGCGTCAGCAGGTCCGTCTCCCGCGACGCCGGCGCGCAGAAGCGCAAGCGGATGAGGATGGCACCCTGCCGGCTGAACCAGTTACCGTTGACATTGTTGGCCTGGATGCGCTGCCAGGCATAGATGCAGGTGTCGCCGCCGGATCGGCCCGTCGCATAGCCGAAGGGACCGTAGCGGTTCTGCGTGTAGTAGTTCGAAACGCTCATCTTGACGCCCGGCAGATACCAGCCGAATTCGCGGCTGACATTCAGAAGCGTCAGAGGATCGTTGCCCATGCGGTTCTGGGGCGCCGTCGTCTGGACCACCGGCCCGATCATCGTCACCCAGAACTTGTTCTCGCCGACGACGCGGGCGTGGTTCTCGAGCGTGATCTCCTGCGTCGTCGCATTGGCATAGTTGCGTTCGACGATGCCGAGGATCGCGGGGCCACCGGCCGGCATGTCGATGAAGGAGCGCTCCACCGAGGCGCGGCTGGCCTGGGAACTGGTGATGATCTCCTGCGGCTTGGCCGCGCAGCCGACGAGCGCGAGAGCGCCGAGGCAGACAGCCGCGATGGCTGCGCGGCTGTTGCCCCGCTCCACCTGCCGCCGCCCTTCGGACACCGTCCACTGCATCGCCTGACCCATCGCCGCAACACCGATCGGACGTCCTCCGAAGGCCCACAAGCCATTGGAATCTGATCGTCCTCCTGCTGGCAGAGTCGTCGGGGCATGGTTAATGCCGAGTTACCATGCCCCTGTTTTCGTTCACGAAGCGGTAAGGATGAATGAAGAATGCTACGCCGCACTGCCGATGCTGCGGCGCAGCAATCCCGCGATGCGTGCACTCTCGCCCTCTGTGCGCGGCTGACGTGGGCGATAGGTCCAGACGGGGTCGGGCCAGGCGGCGTCGCCCGGGCTGCGGCCGATGACATGAATGTGCAGCTGGCTGACGACATTGCCGATCGCGGCGACGTTGAGCTTGGCGAAGGGCAGCGCGGCCTTCAGCGCATCGGCCGCGAGACGGACCTCCTCCATGGCCCTGGCCAGATCAGGCGCCGGCAGGTCGGTGAGTTCCGTCAGGCCCGCCCGGCGTGGGAGGAGCAGCAGCCAGGGAAATCGCGCATCGTCCATCAGGCGGACATGGCAGAGTGCGAGGTCGCCCACCGCGACGCTGTCGGCGAGGATGCGGGGATCGACGGCGAATTCCGACATGATTCTCCTTGGGCGCTGCGCCGACGCGGCTTTCTTGCCACAGTGCAGCGCAACGCGCCTGCGCGGCCGACTCGGCCCCTGCATCCGCCTTGACGCTGCCGCAATGCAGCAGTCATCGATAGGGACGACGCCCCGGTCAAGCCGCCGCGTCGCCCTCTCCGCAAGTTCCCTTCCGAGGTCGTCGTGCCTGCTCCCGTCGCCTTGCGCGTCCGCGCCGTCGCCAGACGGATCGAAGCCGCATGTCCGTGCCTGTCCGATGAGCGGGGGGCTGCGCGATGACCGCCGTCATGGACCTTCGCCAGGGCGAGGCCGAGCGCTCGCTGCTGGGGCTCGCGGCGGCGCTGACCGGCAATTTCATGTTCGCGTCCAGCGATGCGATCGTGAAGGTGCTGTCGGCGCACTACTCGGTGTTCCAACTCATCGTCACGCAGGCGAGCTTCGCGCTGATCCCGATCTTCGGCATGATCCTCTATGAGGGCGGCTTCGCGGGGATGCGGGTCAAAAATCCCAAGCTGATCCTGCTGCGCGGCCTGCTCGCCGGAACCGGTACGATCTTCGGATTCTTCAGCTTTTCCCAGCTTCCGCTCGCCGAGACCTATTCGATCTTCTTCTGCACGCCGATCCTCGTCACGATCCTTTCGGTGCCGATCCTCGGCGAGAAGGTGGGAATTCACCGCTGGGCGGCGGTTCTGGTCGGGCTGGTCGGCATCATCGTGATGGTCCGTCCGGGCTTCGTCAGCCTGCATCTCGGCCATGCGGCGGCGATGGTTTCGGCCATAACCGGCGCTTTCACGGTGCTTCTGATGCGGCGGATCGCCCGCGAGGAGCATCCGGCGGTGATGGTGATCGCGGTCGTCACGGGGCTCATCACGGTGAGCCTGCCCGGCATGATCTGGACCTTCCGCATGCCGACCCTGCACGACCTGACGCTGTTCGCGACCGGGGGCATGCTGATCGGCGTCGGCCAGTTCCTGATCGTCCGCTCGCTCAAACTCGCGCCGGCGTCCGTGGTCGCACCCATGCAATATTCCATGATGATCTGGGCGCTGTCCTACGGTTATCTGCTGTTCGGCACCTCGATCGACCCCTTGGTCGTGACCGGCGCGGCGATCGTCGTGGCGAGCGGGCTCTACATCATGCAGCGCGAGCGGCTGCGCAGCCGCCGGGCGCCGCAGTTCAGCGGCGGCTAGGACCGGCGATCAGGCGGGCATAGCCGCTTGTTGTCGGCCGACAGTTTTCGACAAAATTCAACAGAAGCGGCGCCGGAATCAACGCGCGGCAACGCCATGCCAGCGGCGGCTGCGACGCGTCCCGGAACGCGGACCGGACGACGACCTCGGCCGCGCCAACGGCCGGGTAAGACTTGATCGATCGCGGCGAGAAAATATTCACCCTCGCCTGCCCTTAGCCGGCAACCGATTTCGTCACAGGCGGTTGCATTTTCACCGGCCGCTCCCGCGACCGGGGTGAGCTTTCAGCAAGTTCAGCCTGACAATGGGAGAAGATCATGAGAAGAATCGCGCCAATCGCGGCAATCCTTTGCCTCTCGACCGCCTCCGCTTTCGCCCTCGACGTGGGCGTGGCGGGGGTCAAGGCCAGCATCGGCCAGGCCCAGAATGGTGGCCTCGGCGTCAGCGCAGGCGTCAACACCATCGCCAACACCAATGTCAACGCCAACGCGACGGTGGGCGGTGGCGGCGGCAATGTCGCCAAGGCCAATGCCAACGCGGCCACCGGAGCACTCGGCGGCACCACCACGGCAAAGGCCAATGCCAATGTCGGCAGCGGCGGCGCCAAGGCCAATGTGAACGCCGCGACGCCGGCGCTCGGCGGCACGAATGCCAATGTGACGGCGAGCATCGGGGGCGGCGGGGTCAATGCGGGCGCCAATGCCAATACCGGCGCCTTGGGCGGCAACACCAATGTCAATGCGTCGCTCGGCATCGGCGGTCTCGGCGGCGGGTCCGGTGGCGGCTCGGGCGGCGGGTCCGGCAATGGCGGCGGATCGGGCGGCGGCTCGGCGTCGAACGGCGGCGGCCTCGGCAATGGCGGCGGGCTCGGGAATGGCGGAGCCGGCGGCAAGGGTGGCGGCAAGGGCAATGACGGCCGCCCGGGAATCTTCCAGCCGGCGGTACCCAAGCAGGTTCTGCTCTATTATTCCGGCCTCGGCTCGGCGCAGCAGGCCGAGATGAAGAAGAAGTGCGGCTCGATCCTGGCCGCGCCGGCCATCTATGACGACGGGCTGGTCGCGCTCTGCCAGATGCTGCGCCGCATCTGATGACCGCTCACGGGGCGGGGTCGCGCAACGCGGCCCCTGCCCTCCCCTCCTCCTAGAATTCCGGATCGGGCAGGCCCGCGACGCGGCAGGCGGCGGTGAGCGTATTGGCCATGAGCATGGCGATGGTCATCGGCCCGACGCCGCCGGGAACCGGCGTGATCGCGCCGGCGCGGGCGGCGGCCTCGGCATAGGCGACATCGCCGACGAGGCGGGTCTTGCCCTCGCCGCGCTCCGGCGCCGGGATGCGGTTCATCCCGACATCGATGACGACGGCGCCCTCCTTCACCCAATCGCCGCGAACCATTTCCGGACGACCAACCGCGGCGACGAGGATGTCGGCGCGGCGGGCGAGCGCCGGCAGATCGCGGCTGCGCGAATGGGCGATGGTGACGGTGCAGCTTTCCTGAAGCAGCAATTGCGCCATCGGCTTGCCGACGATGTTGGAGCGGCCGATGACCAGCGCGTCGAGGCCGGCGAGCGGCCGGTCCAGCGCCCGCTTGATCAGCAGCAGCGAACCGGCCGGCGTGCAGGAGACCAGCGCCCGCTCGCGCTCGCCGATGGCGAGGCGGCCGACATTGATCGGATGGAAGCCGTCGACATCCTTGGCCGGATCGATCGTCTCAAGGACCTTGGTCGCATCGATATGGGCCGGCAGCGGCAGCTGCACGAGAATGCCGTGGATCGCCGGATCGGCGTTGAGGGACGCGACGAGCGCCAGAAGATCGGCTTCGCTGGTCTCGGCGGGAAGGGTGTGCTGCACGGAATGGAAGCCGAGCTCGGCCGCCTTCCTGCCCTTGGCGCCGACATAGACCTGGCTCGCGGCATCATCGCCGACGAGAACCACGGCGAGACCGGGCTTCACCCCGCGCGCGGAGACCATTGCGGCAATGGCGTCCGTGACCTCGGCGGCGACGGCCTTGCCGTCAATGATGCGGGCAGCCTGCGGCATGTCAGCGGAAGACGACGGTGCGCGATCCATTCAGAAGCACCCGATGTTCGAGATGGAACTTGATGGCGCGCGCCAGCACGGTGTTCTCGATGTCGCGGCCGATGGCGATCATCTCCTCGGCCGACATCGAATGATCGACGCGCCCGACATCCTGCTCGATGATCGGACCCTCGTCGAGTTCGGCCGTCACGTAATGCGCCGTGGCGCCGATCAGCTTGACGCCGCGCTCATGGGCGCGGTGATAGGGCTTGGCGCCCTTGAAGCTCGGCAGGAAGGAGTGGTGGATGTTGATCACCCGTCCGGCCAGCTTCGCCGACATCTCGTCGGAGAGAACCTGCATATAGCGGGCGAGCACGACGAGATCGATCCGCTCGCCCTCGACGAGGCCGAGGATCTCCGCCTCCTGCTCCGCCTTGCTGCGGCCCTCGACGGGGACGAAGTGGAACGGCAGCCCCTCGCTCTCGACGCGGCGGCGCATGGTCTCGTGATTGGAGGCGACGGAGACGAGCTCCATCGGCAGCTGCCCGATCGAATTGCGGTAGAGCAGATCGTTGAGGCAATGGCCCATCTTGGAGACAAGGATCATCACCCGCGGCTTCACCGCGAGGTCGTGCACCTGCCAGTCGAAGCCATAGCCGGTCGCAACGGGAGTGAAGCCGGAAACGAAGCTCTCGCGCGTGACGCTCGGCGGCGCTGCGAAGGCGACGCGCATGAAGAAGCGGCCGCTGTCCGGATCGCCATATTGCGCGCTCTCGACGATGTTGCAGTCCTGCGAGGCGATCGAGTTCGCCACCGCGGCGACGATGCCGCGGCGGTCGCCGCAGGAAAGAGTGAGCACGAAGCGGGCGGGCTCGGCCGGCATGAATTCAGCCTCGGATAGGGTGGGTTCGGGTCGACTACCTAGCGGCCGATGCGACCGGCCGCAAGGCACGGCGCTTGCGACGCGGCCGCGCATCGACCCGCTCCCGCCTTGCATCCACGGCCCGGCTCGCCGAAAGTGCCGCTCCGCCATCCTGGCGCGAGCCCCCGGAACCGCCGATGTCCGCCGAAACCTACGTGTTTCCCCCGCCCCCCGTCGTCTCGCTGCCGATCGAGGGTCTTCCATCACGCTTCCCGGTGCGGCGCGTCTTCTGCGTCGGGCGCAACTATGCCGCCCACGCCCGCGAGATGGGCCATGACCCGGACCGCGACCCGCCCTTCTTCTTCATCAAGAATCGCGAGGATGTGGTGGACATCGCCGCCGCCGGCGGCCGCATCGCCTACCCCGCCGGCACCGCCGACTTCCACCATGAGATCGAGCTCGTCGTCGCGCTCGGCGGCGGCGGCACCGACATCCTGGAAGAAGACGCGCTGCCGCTCGTCTATGGCTATGCCGTCGGGCTCGACCTGACCCGCCGCGACGTCCAGGCGGAGGCGAAGAAGCTGTCGCGGCCCTGGTCGACGGCGAAGTCCTTCGCGCAGTCGGCGCCGGTCGGCAGCATCCGCCCGGCCAGTCTCATCGGCCATCCGGCTTCGGGCGCCATCCGCGCCTCGGTCGGCGGCGCGGTCCGCCAGGAGGGCGACCTCGCCGAGATGATCTGGCCGGTGGCCGGGATCATCGCCCATCTGTCGCGCTGGTTCGATCTCGCCGCCGGCGACCTCATCTTCACAGGAACACCGGCCGGCGTCGGCACGCTGGTGCGCGGCGATTTCGTCGAAGGCTCCATCGAGTCGGTCGGATCGATCGCGGTCACCATCGTCTGAAGGGGGAGAGCCGCATGGTCGATCCTCAACCTTCCGGCCTCGCCGAGGCGCTGCGCGGCGGCGCCCTCGCCTTCATCTCGAGCGGCACGCCGGATGCCGTCGCGGCGGAGACGCGGCTGAAGTCGCTCTACGAGAATGTCGATCCCGAGCAGGCCGATGTCGTGGTCGCGCTCGGCGGCGACGGCTTCATGCTGCAGACGCTCCACCGCTTCATGAATTCCGGCAAGCCGATCTACGGCATGAACCGGGGCTCGGTCGGCTTCCTGATGAACGAGTTCCGCGAGGAGGGCCTGCGCGAGCGGGTGGCCGCCTCGCTCGCCACCATCCTGCATCCGCTGCAGATGGACGCGCTCGACAAGGCCGGCAACGAGCATCGCGCCTATGCGATCAACGAGGTCTCGCTGTTCCGCCAGTCCTACCAGACGGCGAAGCTCCGCATCTCGATCGACGACCGCGTGCGGCTCGAGGAACTGACCGGCGACGGCGTGCTGGTGGCGACGCCGGCCGGCTCGACCGCCTACAACCTCTCCGCCCATGGCCCGATCCTGCCGATCCACGCGCCGCTTCTGGCGCTGACGCCGATCAGCGCCTTCCGGCCCCGGCTCTGGCGCGGGGCGCTCATTCCGGACCGCGTGCGCGTGACGCTCGACGTCATCGAGCCGGAGAAGCGGCCGGTGAACGCAGTCGCCGACTACACGGAAATCAAGTCGGTGCTCCGCATCAGCATCCGCCAGGACCGCCGCGCCCGCAGCCTGATCCTGTTCGATCCGGGTCACAGCTGGGACGAACGCATCCTCACCGAGCAGTTCCGGTATTAGGACGGATCGACAGTCACGCTTTGCTCAGCCGCTAGTCCAGAACTGTCGTTGCCGGGCTTGATCCGGCAACCCAGTCTTTCTTCTACCGGCTGGCTGCGGCTACACCTGCTGAAGGAAAGAACTGGATTGCCGGGTCAAGCCCGGCAATGACAGGCGGGGCGGCCGATCGCAAGGACGAGCCGGATGGAGACCTGGCCTGTCGCTTGGCCGCCCAACGACGACGGAGGCATGATGATAACGCTCGCACGGGCTGAACCGGGCCATCTGCCTGCCTTCAAGCGGGAATTGCAGGACGCGTTCGGCGCGGCTGTCATCGAGACGTTCGGTCCGCTCACGGATGGGCCGATCCCCTCGGACGAGGATATCGAGGAGTCCTTCGCCGCGCCCGGCACCGTTATCCTCGAAATCCTCCGGGAGGGGCAGAGGATCGGCGGCGCGGTGCTCACGATCGACGAGGAGACGCAGGAGAACGAACTCGGCTTCTTCTTCATCAAGGTGGGGGAAGAGGGGCGCGGTCTCGGCCTCGAGGCGTGGCGCGCCATCGAGGCGATGTTTCCTGAGACGCGGGTGTGGGTGACCCACACGCCCTATTTCGAGAAGCGCAACATCCATTTCTACCTGAACAAATGCGGCTTCAAGATCGTCGAGTTCACTCACGGCGACCACCGCGACCCGGAGATGCCGGAGCTCGGCGAAGTTCCGGGCGGCGACGAGATGTTCCGCTTCGAGAAGGTCATGCCGGCGCGCTGAGGCGCCGGGATCAGGCCGCCGAGCGCACGTCGCGCGCTGCTGCCCGTGCGCTCTCGCGCGCCTCCTCGGCGGCGAAGCGGCGCAACATGGCGACGAGCTCGTTGGCCTCGCCGTCGGTGATGGCGCTGTAGCGCGACATGACGCGCTCGACCATGCGCCGCGCGAAGGCGTGGCGACCGGCGGGCGTTTCCTCGCGCTCGGACTCCCGCGCCGTCTCGATCGCGGCGGCGAAGGCGTCAAAGGCGCTCGGCGGCAGGCCGGCCTTCTCGTAGATGGCCCGCAGCGCACCGACCCGGCCCGAGCGGACAAGGCCAGAAACGCGGCCCTCCGGCATGCGCGCCAGCACGGTCAGCGCCGATTCGAAGAGGCTCAAATTGCCGGCGCAGACGGCGCGGAGCAAAAGCGCCGTGGTGAGCTGGCCGGTGACGCGCAGATGCTCGACCAGCGCGGCCAGATCGTGCGTCTCCGATTCGGCGGCGATGGCGATCGTCGCCCGCTCGCAGGCCTCGCGGGTCACGGTGCGCGCCCGCTCCGGCGCCATCCAGGCCTTGGCCGAGACGAAGGCGCCGAGCCGGTCACCGAGGCGGCGGATCAGCATCTGGCGGATGTCGGCGGGAAGATCGTCGCGCGACAGCAGCCGGTCGCGGATGGCGGCCTCGTCGCCGAAGCGATCGGCGAGGCGCGCGAGGCTGATCGCCGCGATCGTGGCGTCGGGATTGTCGAGGAGAACGGCGCAGGCTTCGTGCTCGCCGACCTCGGCGATCGCCGCCGCGACGCCGGCGCTGACCGGCATCCGCGCCGCGACCGCCGCCTGGCGCGGGCCATCGGCGGCGGCGACGATGTCGACGAGCTCGGGATCGATGAAGACCGGCGAGCAGGTCAGCACCAGGCCGGCGATATCGAGAAGATCGGCGGCGAGCGCCAGGATGATGTGGCGGGGCGCCTTCGGGTCGACCGCCAGCGCATCGGCGAGCGCATGGCGCACCTCGGCGGCGGGATCGTCGAGCAGCACCGTCAGCGACGCTTCCATGTCGTCGCGCGCCGCGGCGTCGAGGTCGGAATAGAGATAGGCCCGCGCCATGGCATGCGCGGCCTCGGCGCGCCGCTCGGCCGGCGCGGTGTCCAGCCATTCCAGGAACTGAAGGAGATTCATGACGGCCCCACGGCAATGCGGCCTTCCCCCGGCCGCATCGCCGATCCGATCATGAATGGATTAACGATCCGTCAACCCTAACGGATCGTGAAGAACTCAGGCCGGGGGAGCCCAGCGGGTGACGATATCGGCGAGCGCCGGGCGCGGCCGCTCGAAGGGCGGGATATCGGCGGTGCCGATATGGATGAGCCCGATCAGCCGCTCGTCCGGCGCAAGGCCGAGAATCGCGCGGGCATCGGCGTCATAGGTCACCCATTCGGTGAGCCACTGCGTGGAATAGCCCATGGCATTGGCCGCGATGACGAGGTTCATCGCCGCCGCGGCGCCGGAGAGGAGCTGCTCCCATTCCTGGATCTTCACATGCGGCGCCGCGCGGCTGACGACGGCGACGACGAGCGGCGAGCGGGTGAAGCGGTTGCGCTCGGCCTGAAGCGACTTCTCGTCGATCTCCGGCCGCCTCGTCTTGAGCAGCGCCGCGGTCGCTTCGCCGGCAGCGGCGCGTGCCTCGCCGGTGAAGAGGATGAAGCGCCAGGGCGTCAGCTTGCCGTGATCGGGAACCCGCGCGGCGATGGTCAGCATGTCCTCGATCTCGGCCTCGCTGGGGCCGGGCTCGACGATGTTGACGGCGGGGATCGAGCGGCGGGTCTTCAAGAGCGTGATCGTATCGGTCATCGGTCGTCCGTCATCTGCGGCGCCATCGGCGGGCGCCATGTCAGGGGGCGTGGTGTGGCCGTCTGATCCGACGAAAGCGGCGCCAACGCAAGCCCGACGCGGCGCTCCTCGCCTCCGGTCTTGAAATCGCCACCCTTTCTCGGCTCTAACCTCATGATCGGCGCATGGCTTCGCGCCGCCGGATTCAGCATCGAGGGAACGGTTCGCGACATGCGAGGCATCACGGCATGGCTGCTGGCGGCGGCGCTTCTCGGCGCGACGCTCTCTGCCCAGCCCGTAGCGGCGCAAGAGGCCGACCCGGTGCCGCCCGCCGATATCCCTTCCCTGCCCGCCCCGCCCGTCGACGCAGCGCCGCTGCCGCTGGCGCCGGTGCTGCCGAGCCCGATCGACCCCGGCACGCTGCTGAAGGGCGGCATCGGCCCTGCCGGCCCCGTCGTGCCGCCGGCGCGCGCGCCGCAGCCGCATGGGTTCGAGCTCGAGGCGAAGCTCACCGGCGACGGCCAGCCGATCTCGAGCGGCATGATCTGGCGTGTCTTCTCGGAGAAGCGCGGCGCCGATGGAAGGCTGCCGCTGCTGCGCGAGCAGCGCGGCGGCAGCTTCCGGCTCGATCTGCCGCCGGGTAATTACATCGTGAACGCCGCCTATGGCCGGGCATCGATCTCGCGCCCGCTCTCCGTCACCGGCGAGGGTGGCCGCGACACCTTCGTGCTCAATGCCGGCGGGCTCAAGCTCTCGGCGGTGGTGGGCAAGGACCAGCCGATCGCGACCGGCCTCTGCCGGTTCGACATCTATCCCGGCAGCGACGAGCAGGACCAGGAGACCAACCCGATCGCGACCGACATTGCGCCGGAGGAGATGATCCGCCTCGCCGCCGGCACCTATCACATCGTCAGCCGCTATGGCGACGCCAACGCCGCCGTGCGCGCCGACATCAAGGTCGAGGCCGGCAAGCTGACCGAGGCGACGCTGTTCCAGCAGGCGGCGCGCATCACGCTGAAGCTCGTCTCGGAGACGGGCGGCGAGGCGCTGGCCAACACGTCATGGTCGGTGCTGACGCCGGGCGGCGACAGCGTCTTCGACAGCGTCGGCGCCTTCCCGGATGTCGTGCTCGCGATCGGCGACTACACGGCGGTCGCCAAGCACGACAACCAGATCCACGAGCGCAACTTCACCGTCGAAGCCGGACGCGACCGCGAGGTCGAGGTGCTGGCGAAGTAGCGACGCGCCCCGTCAGTTGCGGAGCGCCGGCACCGCCTGAGCGATACCCTTCAGCGGCACCTTGAAGGCGATGGGCTGGCCATTGGTCGCGACGATCGTCACGCTCGCATCCGACGCGGCGCCGAGCTCGCGGGCGAGCGCATTGTCGAAGGGACCCGCCGCCTCGCAGCCCAGCCGGTCGCAGAGCACGTAATCGAACTTGTGCGGCTTGCCCGACCCGACTGTGAGCACGACGCCGGGCCGCGTCAGTACGCCCAGCGGCACGCGCAGCGCGACGGCCGGCTTGCCGGTGGCGTCGTTGCCGATTTCCCAGACGACGAGATTCTGCTGCGTCTTGTTGTTGATGACGCGCAGAATGGCCGAGCAGCTGCGCGCGGCATTCTTGGTCGCGCCATCGCGGCAGGTCACCGTCCAGTTGTCATAGACGACGGTCTCCGTCCGGCGCGGCGCGCTGGCCTCGGCCTTCGGTGCCGGCTTGGGGGCCGGCGTCTGCGCCTCGGCGGAAGCGCCCGCGAGGAGAATGCCGGCGACGATCGCCGCGGCGGCCGACCGGATGGTGCGAACGGAACGAGGCTCGGCCTGCATATCGGCGTCCTTCCCTCAGCAGCGCCGGGAACACCGGCCGCTGCGGACTCTCTTGGAAAACGGGAAGCGGGCCCGTCCGAAGACGGGCCCGCCTGGTCTCTCGTCGGCGCCTTACCAGTTGTAGCGAATGCCGGTCAGCGTCGTGCCCGAGGTGAAGTCGTCGCCGAACTTCACATTGGCATTGAGGAAGCCGCTCCAGCCATTGTTGCGGCCGAAGACATTGACGCTGCCGCCGAGTTCGCCGAACGCGCCGCCGAAATCGTCGGTGGCCGTGAAGGGCGCACCGGCATTCAGGATCGTCGCCGCGTTGTCGCCGGCGAACTCGTACCACAGGCGACCGACGGCCGAGGCCTCGATCCAGTAGCTCTCGGCGTCGTAGACGCGGCCGCCGAAGCGCCCGCCGATCGCGCCGCGCCAGCTTTCGCCATCCGTATAGTCGACGAGGCTGCCCGGAACGCTGGCCATGCTGTCGAGATTGGCGTTGACATAGGCGAGCGTCGCGACCGGCTCGAAATACATCTGCGGCGTCCACGGGATCCGGTAACCCGTGTCGAGCACGAAGCCGACCGAGGTCGCATCAGTGGACTGGCTGGCGCCGCCGAAGCCCGTGAGCGTCGGGGCCGTGTAGTCGAGGTTCAGGAAGTCGGCCTTGACGAGGCCGTCCAGGAAGAACCCGCCATTGATGTAGGTGCCGTAGACGCCAACCGTGCCGCCGCTGTAGTCGCCCGACGTCGGAGACTGGTCGAAGTCGAGCTGCGAGGTGATGTAGCCGCCGAGGACGCCGAAGATGAGCGCCGACTTGTCGGTGACGTTGCCCCCGATATCGGCGCCGGCCATGAAGCCATAGGTGTTCTGGCTGTAGGACGTGTCGAAATCGAAGCTCCGGCCGAGCGCGCTGTAGCCGCCATTGCTATCCCGGTCCATCCAGCTGCCGACAGCCTTCGCCCAGACGCCGGGCGTGAGGCTCTTCTGCGCGGCAGCCGCAGCCCCGTCGTCGAGCTTGGACGTGCCGGCGCCCGGAGCCGCCGGCGGATTGAGGAAGTAGGAGCGCAGATCCGCCTGACGATCGAGCCAGAGGCCGCTGGTCTCGTACCAGATCGTCTGCGCGCCGGTGATGAAGGACGGGAACTCGAAGGCTTCCTGATCCGGAAGGCCGACAAGCACCTGCGAAGCACCGGTCGAGGTCGGCACGGCCTCGAGATCGTAGAAGAAGAGGCCCTTGTCGATGATGCCTCCGAAGCGGCTGGAATAGTTGGCCGAATTCGGATCGATCACGAAGTTGCCGCTCGACGTCGTCGTGCCGTTCTGCGTCTCCACGACCGCGATACCGGTCGGGTTGAAGGCACCCGGGGCGTTGTTGACGTCGTTCACCAGGATCTTCGTCGTGCCGTAGGTCGACAGGCCGCTGATCGGATTGCCGTTCACGTCGAGGCCGCCCACGACCAGCGTGTCGGAGGTCGAGCCCGGCCCGCCGAGATAGGCATCGACGGCGAGCGTGCTGTTGCCGACGCCGGTGAAGGTGCCGCTCGTATAGGTCACGTCGCGGCTGGCATTGTAGGCCAGCTGCCCGGCGGTCTCGTCGCTCATGGTGACGAGGCCGACGCCGACATTGGACGGGTCGCCGTTCACGAAGCTCTCCAGGGCGGAGAGATTGGTCGTCTCCGCGACCGCGCCGTTCAGCGCCGTCTGGATGCGGCCGGGATTGTTCAGCGTGTCCGAGCCGCCGCCGAAATCATTGTCTCCGACGACGATCCAGCTGTTGGAGCTGTTGTTGTCGAAGATATCGGCGTTGTCGCTGAGACCGATGCGGCCGACCAGCGTGCCGTCATTGGTGATCGTCGTGCCGCCGCCGGTCGAACTGATGGCAAAGCTGCTCGCAGCCGCCGCCAGATCGTCGTTCTCCGGCGTGCTGCCGTCATAGGACCAGGCCGTGACCAGCGCGCCGCTGCCGATGTCGATCGTCGCGGCGGTGCCGCTGATGATCGAGATGACCGCATTGGCCGAGTCGGTGCCGGCACCGGAGATCACCGCGTCCGAACCGACCGTCACCGAGGTGACGGCACCGCTGGCGGCGGCGATGGCACTGCCCGCGCCGGTCTCGCCGCTGTCGCCGCGCAGATAGCTGCCACTGCCGGCCGAGACGCTGGCACTGTCAGTGCTGGAGATCGAGACGGCGTCAGCACCGGCGGAGACGATCGCATCGCTTCCGACGGAGACCGAGACGTCGTCGGAACCCCCGCCGACGCTGTTGTCCGCCGAGATGCCGACCCCGCCGGCGAGGATGGCGCTGCCCGAGCCGGTGGTGACGGTGATGTCGCCCGACCCGCCCGGCTCCTTCGTTGCGCCGATGCCGGTCGCCGATGCCGAGAGGGAAACGCCCTCGCCGGTGGTGATGTCGATGTCGCCGGTCTGGTTTTCCGCCGAGACGAGGATGCCGTCCGTGGCGGAGATCGCCCCATTGGCCGCGACGACGATGTCGCCGGATCCGTCGGACTTGGTCACGTTGATACCGGCGGCACCGGCCATGATCGAGCCGGAGGCCGTCACCTGGATATCGCCGTTGCTGGTCACCTGGTCGGCGCTGATGCCGTTGAGACCGGCATTGATGTCGCCGGCGGCGTCGACGACGAGCGCCGTGGTGCCATCGGCATCGCCATAGAACTTGTTGACCGCGATGCCGTCGCCGCCCGCCGTGATCGTGCCGCTCGCGGTCGTCGTCACCTGAACGAGACCAGTGCCGCCGATGCTCACCGCCGCGACGCCGTCATCGCCGGTCGCGGAGCCGGTGCGGCCGCCGACCGGTCCCTCGACCGTCACGATCGTATCGCCCGAGCCGCTGTTGAGGGCGTAGACGCCGACACCGTCGGACTGGACCTCCCCGAGCACGTCGACCGTGATATCGCCGCTGCCGAAGCTCGCGGCAGCAACGCCGATCGAATCCGCCGCGACGGTCCCCGAGGTGGTGACGGCGACGCTGTTGCCGTCGCCATAGGCGAGGCCGCCGATTCCGAGCACGCCCGCCGCGATCACGCCGCTGTTGTCGATGGTCACGGTGTTGTCGTTGCCGACCGCGCCCCCGACGAGACCGGCGCCATTCGCCGAAATCGTGCCGCTGTTCGTGGCCGAGACCTGATTGTCGTCGCCGAAGGCGAGCGCCCCGACGCCGAGGAGGCCGGCCGTCACGCTTCCGTTGTTGGCCGCGGCGACGGTGTTGCCGTTACCCACACCGATGCTGATGACACCGGCGATGTCGGGATCCACGACGCCGTAATTGATCGCGTTGACGACGTTGCCATTGCCGACGGCGAGACCGCCGAGGCCGATCTGACCGGCGTCGACCGTGCCGCTGTTGCCGATGCCGACCATGTTGCCGTCGCCGACCGCGACGCCGACGAGACCGGCGAAGCCGGCGTCGATCATTCCGGTGTCGGTGTTGAGAACCTGGACCGAGCCGCCATCGCCGAACTGAAGCCCGGCAGCGCCGATGCCATCGGTCGTCACGGAGCCCGAGTTCTTGACCGAAAGCTCATTGCCGTCGCCGACACCGATACCGAGCATGCCGGCGAGACCGGCGTTCACCGTGCCGCTGTTGAAGACATTGACCCGATTGCCGTCGCCTACCGCGAGCGATCCGAGGCCGAGCGCTCCGGCGGTGACCGTGCTGGTATTGTCAGACGTGGCGGCAGCGCCATTGCCCACGCTGACGGCAACGACGCCTGCGACGCCCGCGTTCACCAGGCCGTAATTGTTGGCCATGGCGGGACCGCCATCACCCACGCCGACGGAACCGATCCCGATCAGGCCGGCCTGCACCTCGCCGTAATTGGACGCGGAAACGAAGGACATGTCGCCGACGCCCACGGCGACCATGCCGGCCACGTCCGCATCGATCGAGCCCGTGACGCTGTTGCTGGCCAGCACCGAGCCATCATCGCCGACGGCGACGCCGCCCATTCCCACGAGGCCGGCCATCACGACGCCGTTGTTGGTCGTGCGCACCGCGGCCCCGTTACCGAAGCCGAGGCCGAGCATGCCGGCGCCATCCGCGTCCACGACGCCGGAATTGGTCAAGGTGGTCCAGGTGCCGTCCCCGACGCCCAGGCCGCCCATGCCGACCAGCGCGGCCGTGGCGTCGCCATTGTTGGTCAGGTCGACATGAGCGCCTTCGCCGATGCCGACGCCCATGAGGCCCGCAAGGCCGGCATTCACCGTGCCGGTGCCGTCGTTGAGGATCGTGACCGAACTGCCGTCGCCGACGACGAGACCGCCGACCCCGACGACCCCGGCGCTGACCCCGCCTTCGTTGGTCGCCGACACCGTGTTGCCGTTGCCGATGGCGACACCGATCATGCCGGCAAGACCGCCACCGACGACGCCATCGACGCCGTTCGAGACCGAGACAGTGCCGTCATTGCCCGAGACGAGACCGCCGACGCCGACAAGGGCCGCCGACACGTCGCCGTCATTCGTCACGGTGACGCTGTTGGCGTCGCCGATGCCGATGCCCAGCAGACCTGCGAGGCCGGCACTGACGGAGCCGGTGCTGGTGTTCGAGACGGTGACTTCATTGTCGACGCCATAAGCGAGGCCGCCGACGCCGATGGCGCCCGCGTTGACCACGCCGCTATTGCTGGCCGAAACCGCGTTGAGATCGCCGACACCGACGCCGACGACGCCGGCGCCGATCGCTTCGATCAGCCCGGCATTCGCGACATCGACGGTGTTGTTGTCGCCGACGGCGAGACCGCCCGCGCCGATGAGGCCGGCAAAGACATCGCCATTGTTGGTGACGGAAACGCCGTTGTCGTCGCCGACGCCGACGCCGATGAGACCCGCGAGGCCGGCATTGACCGTGCCGGTGCCATCGTTGAAGACCGTCACCGAGTTGTCATTGCCGACGGCGAGGCCACCAACGCCCACCAGGCCGGCGGAGACGCCGCCTTCATTGGCCGCGCTAACGGCGTTGCCGTCGCCGATGGCAACGCCAAGCACTCCTGCCAAACCGGCGCTCGTCGTCCCCGTGGCATTGTTACGGACCAGAACATCGTTGCCGTCGCCGTAAGCGAGACCGCCGAGACCGACAAGGCCCGCCGTTACGTCGCCATCGCTGGCCACTTCGATCTTGTTGTCGTCGCCGACCGCGACGCCGAGGAGGCCCACAAGGCCGGCGTTCACCGTGCCCGTGCTCAAATTGCTGATCGTGACCGAACTGTCGTTGCCATAGGCGAGACCGCCGAGGCCGATCAATCCGGCCTCGACCACGCCACCGTTGCTGGCGCGGACGATGTTCTCGTCGCCAATGCCGACGCCCACAAGGCCGGCGACACCGGCCTCGACCAGACCGGCATTCCCGGCACTGACGAGGTTTCCGTCACCGACCACGAGCGACCCGATACCGATCACATCGGAATTGACCTCGCCATTGCTGCTCCCAATCACCGTGTTGCCGTCGCCGATGCCGATCGCGAGCATCCCGGCCAGACCGGCATCGACCGTACCGGTGCCGTCGTTCAGCGCCAGGATCGTATTGCCGTCGCCCACGCCGACGCTGGCGACACCGGCCAGACCGGCGGTCACGCTGCCGTCATTGCTCGTATTGACGATGTTGCGGTCGCCGATGGCGACACCGACCATGCCGGCAAGCCCGGCGTCGACCGAACCGGTGTCGCCGTTCTCGACGAGCACCGAGCCGTCGTCGCCATAGACAAGACCGCCAATGCCGACGAGACCGGCCGTCACCTCGCCCTGGTTATCGACATTCACGACATTGCGGTCGCCGATCGCGGCACCGACCATGCCGGCAAGACCGGCATCCACCGAGCCCGAAGCGGTGTTGAAGACGCCGACCCCGCTGTCATCGCCATAGGCGAGGCCGCCCATGCCGATCAGGCCGGCCTGGACCACGCCGCCATTGTTGGCGCGGACGTCGTTGCGATCGCCGACGCCGACGCTGACAAGGCCGGCCACCCCGGCCTGGACGAGCCCGCCGTTTCCGGAACTGACGAAGTTGTCGTCGCCGACAGCCAGCGAGCCGATGCCGACGAGACCCGCCGTCACGTCGCCATTGCTGCTGACGATCATGGAATTGTCGTCGCCGACCGCCACACCGAGCATGCCGACGAGGCCGGAATCCACCGTGCCGCTGCCGCTGTTCAGCACCGTCGCCGAGTTTCCGTCGCCGACCGCGACCCCGCCCATGCCAACCAGGCCGGCCGAGACGCTGCCGTCATTGAGGATGGAGATCTCGTTGTCGTCGCCGACGGCGAGCCCGCCCATGCCGATCAGATAGCTGTCGATCGATCCGCCATTATAGACATCGACATCCGGGAGGCCCGAGAGGCTGGCATCGCCGACCTTGACCGCGCCGACGCCGAGGAGCGCCGTCGGCGAGCCGGACGTGACGGTGCCGTTGTTCTCGGCGACCGCGCGGCCATCGCCGACATTCGCCGCGATGACGCCGATCACGTCGGCATCGACGGAGCTGCCCGTCGTCGCGGTGCTGGTCGCCGTGCCATTGCCGATCGCCAGCGAGGCGAGGCCGATCAGCGGCGGGTCGATATTGCCATTGAGGGTCGCCGTGGCGTCGCCCTCGTTGGCGATGGCGGCGACGCCGACGAGGCCGCCCGAGACCTTGCCATTGGCGGTGACATTGGCATCGCCGAACGTGTTGAAGCCGACGACGCCGGCAAGGCTGCCGCTCACATCGCCGGTGGTGACATCGACCGTGCCGGGCGTTCCGCCGGTCGAAAGCGAGCCGGCCAGGACGCCGAAGCCGTTATTGCCGGTGACGGCGCCGCCGGTCGTGTCGACATTGACCGCGTTGCCGCCATTGCCGAGGGCGAGCGCGATCACGCCGCTGCCATTCGTTCCCGTGATGTCGCCGCTGGTGTCGACATTGACCACCGCCTTGCCCTCGCCGAGCGGCAGGCTGGACGGGTCGGAAAGGTCGATCGAGGAGAGGTCGAAGCTCGACGGATCGCCGGAGATGCTGCCGGCCGCGGCGAGCACGCCGATATCGCCGCCGGTGATGTCCGCCGAGCCCGTCACCTCCGCCTTGGCCTCGCCGGGCGTGCCGCCGAGGCTGCCGGCCGCCGCGATTGCGGCGACGCCGAAGCCGTTGGTGCCGGTCACCGAGGCGCCATCGGCATCGACGCTCGCGAGCGTATCCATGTTGAGGCCGAGCGCCGTCGCGCTGATGCCGTTTTCGGCGCCAACGACCGTCGCGGTGCCGCTGGTATTGACCTCGGCAACCCCGCCAAGCCCGAGCGCGCCGGTCGAGACGACAGCAATACCGTCGCCGGAATTTCCGGTGACCGAACCATTCTCGACATTGACCTCGCCGACGCCGCCGAGCGTCATGACATTGATGCCGGTGTCGCCGCCGGTGACGGTGGTGCCGTCGGTGGTGATGTTGCCGGAGACGCCGTTCACGTCGATGCCGTTGCCGGCGATGCCCTCGACCGAGCCGCCCGTCAGGTCGATCGTCGTGATGCCGCCCGAGGCGGCGATGCCGTTGTCGCCGCCGATGACGGTCGTGCCGGACGTGGTGATGGAATTGACGAGACCGCTGGTCGCGATGCCGTCGCCGGATATGCCCTTGATCGTGCCGTCGGTCAGATTGAGCGTATTCGACGCGCTGAGCGCGCTGATGCCGTTCTGCCCGCCGGTGACGTCGGTACCGTTGGTGGTGATCGAGGTCGTGAGGTCCGTGGCGCCGCCATCCGAAAGGATGCCGTCGCCATTCGTGCCCTCGACGGATCCGCCGGTCAGATTCGCGACATTGTTGGCACCGTCGAGCCGGATGCCATTGTTCGAACCGGTCACAGTTGTATTCGTCGTGGTGACCTTCGCCGTGACCGTGGCGTCCACGATGATGCCGTCGCCATTATTGCCCTTGACGGCCGTACCGTCGCCCAACGCGCCGTTGACGGTAACGGTCGCATTGAGTCCGACGGCATTAATGCCGGAATTGGCGCCGGTTACCGTGGAGCCCGAGCCTCCGGTATAGGTGGCAGAGCCGAGCACCGGCCCGCCAAGCACGTCGACGCCGTTCTGCCCCGAGATCGTGCTCGTGACGGAACCGTTGTTGTTGAACACCGCGTTCTGGGCGGCACCACCGCCCTTCACGCCGGCGCCGGCGCCGGTCACGCTGACGCCGCTCTTGACGGTGACGGTGACGGGGCTGAGCTGCAGGCCCGGGGTCGTGAGCCGGTTGTTCGTCGTGGTGACGGTGTTGCTGCTATAGGTCTTGTCGGCACGCGCCGGCGCGGCTGCACCGACGATCAGGGCCAGCGCGAGGGTGGTGGCGATCCCTGTCGAGCACAGCAGCCGCGACCGGAACTCGGAAAGCGGCGGGCGGCCTGATTCGTTAGCCCACTCAGCATTTCCCGCACGTGCAATCGACACCACTTCGACCTCCCTCATGCCCCGTCCACACTAACCCGGCCCCGCCAGAGCTTCGCTTTGGCAGAGCGCGGATCATGGACGCATTGATGGTAAGGCTGCCCCCACCATTGGTGAGGCTATCGCTGCAAATCGCAAACGCAGAAGTGCCACTTTTCTGAGCGATCGGAATGTTGGGCGGTTGTCTGACGAGTGTGACCGAGATGCCACAACCATTGCAGCCAACCGCCCGTATGACGCACCCGAATTTTCAGCGGCGGTTCAATTCGAGCGGCGGCGGCAAGCCTGCCCGGCGGAAGGGACGATGGCGGCCCGGCGCCAGATGCCGCTTCGGCGATGGAAACCCTCGACGGGGTCCTGATTCGCTGCGGAGCGCGGCATCCGCCACGCTCCGCTTTGTTGCGATGCCAGTGGCGGTCAGGCCGCGGCGGCGGCCTGCTTGCGCTTGACGTCGGGTGGGGTCGCCTCGGCGAGGAGATCGGCGACGGTCGCCTCGAGGGTGGCGGAGACCTGGTCGCGCGAGCCGAGGCGGCGGATGTTCACCGTCCCCTCCTCCGCCTCCCGCTTGCCGCAGACGAGGATCACCGGGACCTTGGCGAGCGAGTGTTCGCGCACCTTGTAGTTGATCTTCTCGTTGCGAAGGTCGGTATCGACCCGCATGCCGGCCGAGCGCAGCGTCTCGGCGACCCGCTCGGCATAGGCATCGGCCTCGGAAGTGATCGTGGTGACCACCACCTGCACCGGCGCCAGCCAGAGCGGGAAATGTCCGGCGAAATGCTCGATCAGGATGCCGAGGAAACGCTCCATCGAGCCGCAGATGGCGCGATGGATCATCACCGGCGTCTTCTTCGCGCCGTCGCTGTCGACATAGAAGGCGCCGAACCGCTCCGGCAGGTTGAAGTCGACCTGCGTGGTGCCGCACTGCCACTCGCGGCCGATCGCATCGCGCAGCGTGTATTCGAACTTCGGACCGTAGAAGGCGCCCTCGCCCGGCAGGATGCCGGTCTTGATGCGCCCGCCAGACTGCTCGGCGATCGTCTCCAGCACGCGGGTCATCACCTCCTCGGCGTGATCCCACACCTCGTCGGAGCCGACGCGCTTCTCGGGCCTGGTCGAGAGCTTCACGACGATCTCCTCGAAGCCGAAATCGGCATAGGTCGAGAGGATCAGGTCGTTGATCTTCAGGCACTCGGCGGCCATCTGCTCCTCGGTGCAGAAGATATGCGCGTCGTCCTGCGTGAAGCCGCGCACGCGCATCAGCCCGTGCAGCGCGCCCGAGGGTTCGTAGCGATGCACCGCGCCGAATTCGGCGAGGCGCAGCGGCAGGTCGCGATAGGACTTGAGGCCGTGCTTGAATATCTGCACATGGCCGGGGCAGTTCATCGGCTTGATCGCGAAGACGCGCTCGTCCTCGGTGTCGTCGCCGGCCGACTGCGCAGCGAACATGTTCTCCTTGTACCAGCCCCAGTGACCGGAGGTCTCCCACAGCGACTTGTCGAGCAGCTGCGGCGCGTTGACTTCCTGATAGCCGAGCGGGCGCAGGCGCCGCCGCATATAGGCGATCAGCTCCTGGAACATCGACCAGCCCTTGGCGTGCCAGAACACGACGCCGGGCCCCTCCTCCTGGAAATGGAAGAGATCCATCTCGCGGCCGAGCTTGCGATGATCGCGCTTCTCCGCCTCCTCCAGCATGTGGAGATAGGCGTCGAGCTGCACCTGGTCGTGCCAGGCGGTGCCATAGATGCGGGTCAGCATCGGGTTGTTGCTGTCGCCGCGCCAATAGGCGCCGGCCACCTTCATCAGCTTGAAGGCAGAGCCGATCTGGCCGGTCGAGGCCATGTGCGGGCCGCGGCAGAGGTCGAACCACTGGCCCTGCTTGTAGATGCGGATCGTCTGGTCTTCCGGGATCGCGTCGACGAGCTCGACCTTGAAGGCCTCGCCCTTGGCGGCGAACACCTGCCTGGCCTCGTCGCGGGTCCAGATCTCCTTGGTGAAGTGGGCGTTGCGCGTGATGATCTCGCGCATCTTGGTCTCGATCTTCGGCAGATCGTCGGTCGTGAACGGCTCCTCGCGATAGAAATCGTAGAAGAAGCCGTTCTCGATCACCGGGCCGATGGTGACCTGGGTTCCCGGATAGAGTTCCTGCACGGCCTCCGCCATCACATGCGCCGCGTCGTGGCGGATCAGCTCGAGCGCCCGCGGATCGTCGCGGGTGACGATCTCGAGCCGCGCATCGGCGGTGATCGGGTCGGAAAGGTCGGCCAGCGTCCCGTCGAGGGTCATCGCCACGGCCTTCTTGGCCAGCGATTTCGAGATGCCCTCGGCGATCGCGCGCCCGGTCGTGCCGGGGGCGAAGTCGCGGACGGAGCCGTCGGGGAACGTCACATGGATCATCATCTGTCTCCTGCTCACTCCCGCAGACGAGCGCGGGTAAGCGGTTGGCTGAAAGGGAAGCGAGATCCGGACCTCGCCTCGCCGGCCGATCAGGCCGGTGCCAGACGGCTATACGATGGCATCGTGGCGTTCAAGCCGATCGACCGGGAAGAGACAAAGACGAGCGGACCCGGCGCGGAACGGCCGGGCCCGCCGTTCAGATGCCGTCAGCGTGCGACGAGATCGGCGAAATCCTCCATCATCGCGGCGCGCGCGATCATGCCGCCATAGGTCTTGGAGCGCTGGTTGCCGAGATTGAACCGGGCGAAGGCGACCTGCCGTCCGTCCTTCTCGCCCCAGCCGACGAACCAGCCGAGCGGGCGGCTGCGGTCAGTTGCGCCGGCCGCGTTGCGCAGAAAGCCGCTGCCCGTCTTGCCATGCAGCGTCCAGCCATCGCTGGCCGGATAGCGCGCCAGGCTCGCGCGCGTCGCCTCATAGGCATGGTCGGAAACCCCGAGCTTCCGGCCGAGAAAGCGAAGAACGAAGCCCACCTGCTCGTCAGGAGAGATCGCCAGCGACGACATCAGCCATGCCTGTGTCAGCCCGTCGTCCTTGCCCGCATTGCCGGAGACATCCTCGTTGCCATAGCCGAAGCGCTCGACATAGCCGCGGAACCGGGCCGCCCCAAGCGCGCGGGTGAGCTCCTGCGAATACCAGACGATCGAGTCCGCAAGCCAGATGGTCGGATCGGCGGCCTTCTTCTGCGATTCCATCGTCGCCTCGAACTCGGGACGATAGTCCCAGCGCGGATGATGCGGATCGACGAGCACGCCGGAATCAAAGCCCATCACGGCGAGAGGAAACTTGAAGCTCGAACAGGGCGTGAAGCGCCGATCGGAAGGCCCGTCCCTGACAATCGTCTGGCCAGTCGCGACATCCGCCATGACCGTACATGTGAATTTCTCTGATATCGCCGGCGCGGCCAAAGCTGGGCGATTGAGCAGAGTTGCTCCCATGGTGAGCGCGAAACCGGCCGTAAACTGACGCCTGTCCATCATTCCTGTCATCCCGATCCGTTGGAACGCCGTCTTGATACGGTGCTCGCGGAGACCGGACAAAGGATGATATCTCCGGCGAGCCATGAGAAAAACTAGAGGCTGGGATGGTTCGTCCGCATCTGCCGCTCAACGCTCTCAGAGCCTTTGAAGCTTCGGCCCGACATCTGAGCTTCACCCGCGCCGCCATCGAACTCGCGGTGACGCAGGCGGCCGTGAGCCATCAGGTGAAATCGCTGGAAGAGCGGCTCGGCTCGACACTCTTCCGCCGACTGCCACGCGGGCTGGCGCTGACCGACGAGGGCCAGGCGCTGCTGCCGGCCCTGCGGGATTCATTCGACCGGATCGCGGGCGTGCTGGAGCAGTTCGAGGGCGGCCATGTCCGCGAGGTCCTCACGGTCGGCGGTGTCGGCACCTTCGTCGTCGGCTGGTTGATCGAGCGCCTGCCCGAATTCCAGCGCGCCAACCCCTTCGTCGATCTTCGCCTTTCGACCAACAACAACCGCGTCGACATCGCCGCCGAGGGGCTGGATTTCGCGATCCGCTTCGGCGACGGCGCCTGGCATGGCACGGACGCCGAACGGCTGTTCGCGGCACCGCTCTCGGTCCTCTGCATTCCCGAGATCGCCGAGCGCCTCCGGGAGCCGGCCGATCTCCACCGCGAGACCTTGCTGCGATCCTATCGGGCCGATGAATGGCCGAGCTGGTTCGCGGCGGCCGGAGCGCCTGTGCCGACGATCAAGGGGCCGGTCTTCGATTCCTCACGAACGATGGTCGAGGCGGCAATCCTCGGCGCCGGCGTCGCCCTCGCGCCGCCGCTGATGTTCGAACGCCAGCTCGCGGCTGGCGTCGTCCAGCAGCCATTCACAACGACGATCACGCAGGGCAGCTATTGGCTGACCTGGCTGAAATCCGCCGCCATGACGCCCGGCATGCGATCCTTCCACGCCTGGATCCACGCCGCGTCTCAGCCCTATGCCGAGACCTCCGACACGAACTGACCTACCGATCCAGCCGTGTCTTCGGATCGATGTGGCGTCCCGTCCAGCGGCCATACCGCCAGGGGAGGTACCAGCTTGCGTCGGGGCGGAGGGTTTCGGGGACCGGGTCGAAGCCCGAGGCGCCGAGCGGGCCGCAGCGCTGCAGGCGGGCGAGCGTCATCCAGCCGCCGGCCCAGAGCCCGTAGCGGCCGATCGCCTCCTCGCCATAGGACGAGCAGGTCGGGAGGTAGCGGCAGGACTGGCCGATGAAGGGCGAGAGCAGCAGCTTGTAGGCGCGGATCAGCGCGATGCCGCCGAGCGCCGGCAGGCTGAGCCGCCCGCCCTTCGGCGGATCGCGGTGCTCGGCCGGACCGTCATGACGGTGGGCAGTGGAAGTACAGATAGTACCCGGCCTCCGTGCCTGCCTTGCGCGCCACTGCGTGGTCGCCATTGATCTTCTTGGCCGTCGCCAGCGCGATGGTCGCGCTCGTCACCGCCGCCGTCAGCTTGTCGCGATCCGAGCAGACCGGCTTCAGGTCCGGGATCGTCGCCTTCAGGCGGTCGACGATCGTCTGCGCATCCTGCGACAGCGCCGACGCGGGCGTGAGACCGGCGACGAGAAGCGCGGCTGCCAGGGCCGGGATGCTAAGCCTTCTCATGGACCACCGCCTCGACATTGTGCCCGTCGGGATCGATCACGAAGGCCGCATAATAGCCGGGATGGTACTGCGGACGGAGGCCCGGCGCGCCGTTGTCGCGGCCGCCCGCCGCGAGCCCGGCGGCATGGAAGGCATTGACCGCCGCGCGGTCGCGGGCGCGGAAGGCGAAATGGATCGGCCCCGGCGGCGAGCCATAGCTGCCGATCCAGAAGAGGCCCTGCCCGTTCTCGCCGAACATCGCCCAGTCGGCCGTCTCGTGTACGACGCCGATATCGAGCGGCGCCAGGAGGCTCACATAGAAGTCCCGGCTCGCGAGGTAATTCCCGACATTGAAGCCGACATGGTCGAAACCCATCGATGCCTCCTATTCCGCGGCCGCCTTGGCGGCCTCGATCTGGTCGAGCGCGTCGACCACCGCGTCGAAGGTCAGCATGGTCGAGGCGTGGCGCGCCCGATAGTCGCGCACGGGCTCGAGATAGCGAAGCTCGGCGAAACGGCCCTCGGGCGGCGGACCGTTCTCCTTGAGCATTGCGAGCATGGTCTGGCGCAGCGCCCGGAGCTCGGCGGCGCTGGAGCCGAC
Source organism: Allobosea sp. (assembly GCA_017307955.1). Classification (GTDB taxonomy): domain Bacteria; phylum Pseudomonadota; class Alphaproteobacteria; order Rhizobiales; family Kaistiaceae; genus Kaistia. The sequence goes on from JAFKFV010000024.1 coordinate 52,721, forward strand.
GACCGTACGCGCCATGACCGAGGACGAGGCCTGGCCGAGTGCGCAGGCCTTCACGTCATGGGCGAAGTCGGCGACGACATCGCCATCCATCACGAGGTCGACCGTCACCGTCGAGCCGCAGAGCCGCGAATGCGCCCGCGCGCTCGCATCCGGCTGCGCGAGGCGGCCTATGCGCTCGATATTCGCGGCGAGGGCGAGGATGCGCTGGCTGTAGATATCGTCGATCATCGGCGCCTCCGTGACATCCCTCTATAGAAAGTCGCGCTGCTCCGATCCAGATACAAGGCCCGAGCGCTCCTCCCACCCGAGCCTGGATTGATGACGATGGATGCAAAGACCCCGCCCCACCTGAAATATGCGCCGCGCACGCTGGAGCGGCCGAGCGCGGCCGAGGCCGAGGCGGCGGTCCGCACCTTGATCGCCTATGCCGGCGACGATCCGGCGCGCGAGGGGCTGATCGAGACGCCGGCCCGCGTCGCCAAGGCGTTCCGCGAATTCTATGCCGGATATGAGGAGGATCCCGCCGCGATCCTCGACCGCGTCTTCGACGAGGCCGGCGGTTATGACGACCTCGTGCTCCTGCGCGACATCCCGTTCCATTCGCATTGCGAGCACCACATGGTGCCGTTCATCGGCAAGGCGCACATCGCCTATTACCCGAAGGACGGCGTCGTCGGCCTCTCCAAGCTGGCGCGGCTGGTCGACGCCTATGCGCGGCGGCTGCAGATGCAGGAGCGGCTGACGCAGCAGATCGCCAACGCCATCCAGGAGGGGCTCGAGGCCCGCGGCGTCGCCGTCATGCTGGAGGCCGAGCATCACTGCGTCTCCATGCGCGGCGCGCGCAAGGCCGGCGTCTCGACCGTCACCACCGCCTTCACCGGCCTCTTCAAGACCGACCGCGACGAGCGCGCCCGCTTCATCGCGCTTGCGGAGGGCCGGCGCTGACGCCGCCGCCCTTGTCGCGGGCGTCCACATTGACTAAGCCGCTCTCCTCACCTTGCGAGAGCCGAGCCCGACCATGACCGATGCCCGTCCGAACATGAAAGCCGTCACGATCACGCCGGTGGACGCTCCGCTTTACGGTCACGTCGCGCCGCCCGGCTCGAAGTCGATCACCAACCGCGTACTGCTGCTGGCGGCGCTCGCCGAGGGCACCAGCCGCATCACCGGCGCGCTGAAGAGCCTCGACACCAAGCTGATGGCCGAGGCGCTGCGCGCCATGGGCGTCACGGTCGACGAGCCCGACGCGACCAGCTTCGTCGTCACCTCGACCGGCCGGCTTATGCCGCCGGCCGGGCCGCTTTATCTCGGCAATGCCGGGACGGCGATGCGCTTCCTGACGGCGGCGGTGACGCTGGTCGAGGGCACGGTCGTCGTCGATGGCGACGATCACATGCGCAAGCGGCCGATCGGCCCGCTGGTCGCCGCGCTTCGCTCGGTCGGCATCGACTGCTCGGATGCCGGCGGCTATCCGCCGGTGACGGTGCATGGCACCGGCCGCTTCGGCAGCGGCCGCATCGAGATCGACGGCAGCCTCTCCAGCCAATATGTCTCGGCGCTGTTGATGGCGGCGGCCTGTGGCTCCGGCCCGGTCGAGGTCGCGCTCACGGGCAGCGAGATCGGCGCGCGCGGCTATGTCGATTTGACCGTCGCGGCGATGCGCTCCTTCGGCGCCAAGGTCGAGAAGACGGATGATGCCACCTGGCGGATCGAGCCGACCGGCTATCGCGCCGCCGACATCCATGTCGAGCCGGACGCATCCGCGGCCACCTATCTCTGGGCGGCGGCGGTGCTGACCGGTGGCGAGATCGACCTCGGGACGGCGCCCGACGCCTTCACGCAGCCCGACGCCAAGGCAGCGGCGATCATTGCGAGCTTCCCGCATCTCCCCGCCGAGATCGACGGCTCGCAGATGCAGGACGCCGTGCCGACGCTCGCAGTGCTCGCGGCGTTCAACGAGACGCCGGTGCGCTTCACGGGCATCGCCAATCTCCGCGTCAAGGAATGCGACCGCATCCGCGCGCTCTCGACCGAGCTTTCGCGCATCCGCTCCGGCCTCGCGCATGAAGAGGGCGACGACCTCGTCGTCGCCTCAGACCCCGCGCTCGCCGGCCAGACGCTGCCGACCAGCATCGAGACCTATTCCGACCACCGCATCGCCATGAGCTTCGCGTTGGCCGGGCTCAAGATCGGCGGCATCACCATCCTCGACCCCGACTGCACGGGGAAGACCTACCCGGCCTATTGGGACGCCCTCGCCTCGCTCGGCGTCGGCCTGAGGCTCAGCGAGGGAGCAAGCGCATGACCGCCGCCTTTCCCGCGCCGGGCAGCCATGAGGAGATCGAGGAAGGCCTCGTGCTGACGCCGCGCTTCGACGGCGACGGGTTGATGGCCGCCATCGCCGTCGACGACGAGACGAGCGAGGTCGTGATGGTGGCCTGGATGAATGCCGAGGCGCTGGCCCGCACCATCGCCACCGGCGAAGGCTGGTACTGGAGCCGCTCGCGGAAGGAACTCTGGCACAAGGGCGCCACCAGCGGCCATGTGCAGACGGTCACCGACCTTCGCATCGACTGCGACCAGGACGCGGTCGTGCTCCGCGTCAGGACGGCCGGCACCGGCGCCAACTGCCATACCGGGCGCAAGAGCTGCTTCTACCGCCGCATCCCGCTCGGCCAGGCCGAAGGCGCGCCGGCCCTGCTCGAGCCGACGGGCGATGAGCCTCTCTTCGATCCGAAGGCGGTCTATGGCGGCTGACAGCCGCCGCCGGCGTCACGCCATGGCGATGTAGGCCCGCATCTCGTCGGCCTCGCGCTCGACCTGCTCGATGCGGGCCTTCACGACGTCGCCGATCGAGACGATGCCGGCGAGGCGGCCATCCTCGACCACCGGCAGGTGGCGGAAGCGGCCATGCGTCATCCGCTCCATGACCTCATGCAGCGTGTCCTGGTCGGCGCAGGTCACGACCTTCTGCGTCATGATGGCCTCGACGGCGCCCTCGAGCCCGGCGGGGCCGCTTCGCGCGAGCACGCGCACGATGTCCCGTTCCGAGACGATGCCGATGATACGGTGGAAGTCGTCCGAGACGACGACGGCACCGATCCGCCGCTCGCCGAGCAGGCGGACGACATCGGCGATGGGGGTTTCCTTGCGGACGGTCAGCACGTCCCGCCCCTTGCGGGCGAGGATGGCGGCTACGGTCATGGCGTCGGCTCCCTTCAAGCGAGGCGCCAGCCGCTCTCTAGAAGGTGGACCGGTCCGGGCACCTCAGACGAGAATGATGAGCCTCGTAGCGGGCCAATGCAAGCCGAGCCGTTGCCGCCTCAGGCGGCCCGAGCCCATGCCGCCTCAGGCGGCGCGGCGGGCGACCGGGTCGAAGATCGGGAAGAACAGGAGGCCGATCACGAAGCCGCCGAGATGCGCGTCCCAGGCGATCTGGCTCGACTGCACGCCGGGCGGCGTGAAGAGGAGGCCGAAGACGAAGTTGAACGCGAACCAGACGAGCAGGAAGCTCATCACGCGGCCGTTGCGTATCATTTCGGGAATGGTCAGCGCGGGCCGGTGATCGGCCTCGGGATTGAAGGCCCCACCGCCGCCGAGCCGGCCGCCCGGCGAGAACTGGAACCGCGCCGCGGCGGCCATCTGCGCCGAAACCGCGGCCGAAGCGCCGACCAGCGGGGAGATATCAGTCGGCGCCAGCATGAGATGCGCCGAGGCGCCGGCCGCGGCGCCGAGCAGCGAGAAGCCGATGAAACGCAGCGTGCCGAAGCGGCGCGCCAGCGGGGCGCCGAAGGCGGTCAGCCAGAGGACGTTGACGCCGACATGCATCCAGTCGGCATGCAGGAAGGCATAGGTGACGAAGGTCCAGACATCGCCGGCGATGCCGCCCGGCCAGTCGAAATCGACGCCGCCGGGCATGGTGATGCGCAGCGGCACGAAGGAGAAGGCGGCGATGACCCAGCCGTTCCAGTCGTCCGAGAGCAGGTAGACGCGGATGGCATGGATGGCGAGCAGCACCACGACCGATCCCACGATGACCGGCGGCAGGTTGAACACGGGCTCGCGCGCCGTCTGGGGAGATCGTTGCAGCATGAGACGGAGATAGCGGGGCACCGGGGCCGGCACAAGGCGCGGGCGCCGCGAGCGGCCAATGGCGACACCTTGCCTCGCCCGGGGTGGGCCGATCGCGCGCGGCAGGCCGAAAGGCCTCGAAAACCTGGGGCCGTCCGGCGCGGCCGCGAGCGGCGCACACAAACGGCCCCAGTCACGCCCCGTCTTTACCCCCCGGTCAAAGACGCCCCGTGAACGCGACAGGATTGCCATGCGGCAAACGAATTCGCAACCATGTCACCGAGGCGCGCGTGAGTCGGTCCTGTTGATCGTCGGGCGCCGGTTGGCACGGCATGTGCAAACCCTGCATTTACCATGTTGGCGGGGGGCCAACTGTCCCGCTACCGCACACATCGGCGCGGTGACGGTCGTTGCCGCCCCGAAACCGGACCAGACGTCGAAGGGCGGAATGAAGCATCGCAATACAAGAGAGCTCTACGACTACTGGACGCGCCTGCGCGGGCCCAACGCCGCGCCGCAGCGCGGCGCGATCGAGCCTGCCGAGATTCATGGCCTGCTCGGCGACACCTTCATCCTGGAGAGCGCAGGCCCCACGCAATATCCCTTCCGCCTCGCCGGCACGCGGCTCTGCTCGCATTTCGGCCGCGAGCTCAAGGGCCGCAATTTCCTGACGCTCTGGGGCGACGAGGATATCGAGGCGATCGACACACTTCTGACGGCCGTCTGCGTCGATGCCGCGGCGGCGGTGATCGGCGTCGAGACGCTCAATGATCGCGGCCAGACGGCGCCCTGGGAGATGGTGGTGCTGCCGCTCTCGCGCGGCGGCAAGCTCTATGACCGCATTCTCGGCCTGATGGCGCCGCTGGAGCGGCCTTACTGGCTCGATATCCACCCGGTCATCCGCCAGTCGATCACCAGCCTGCGCCTGATCTGGCCCGACGAGCGGCCGGTGCTGCTGCACCCGTCGATCCCCGCTCCCGGCGCACCCATCCTGCGCAAATCGCGGCACGAGGACGCGCTGCCGGACATGCCGGCCGGCGCGCTCACGGGCGGCCGCCGCCATCACCACCTCGTGGTCTTCGACGGCGGCAAGAACTGACCGGCGATCCCGGCGGTCGGGTCGCCTGAGGAACCCGGCCCGGCCGATGCCGTTGGCCCTCTTTGGAGGAGCCAGCCATGCCGAAACAGCCGGTGACGATACCCGGGACCGACGAGGTCGCGGACGAGGGTGGTGCCGATACGATCGGCATCATGGATGTGCTCGGGAAGCTGGGCGGCAACGACGCGCGCCCGGAAGATCCGATCGCGGCCGATGAGAACGGCAGCGCGGAGGCCGAGGACATCGAGACGCCCAAAGGCCTGCCCTGACGGCGGCGCCGCAGGCATCGCCGCGGGCAAGCGGCCCTACCACTCGTTAAGAGAGATGCGCTAGTCTCCCGGGACGATCTTTGCGGGGGCAAGACTATGATCGAACTGGCGACGGCGCATCGGCCGACCCTCGACAATTACGACCGTCGCCGCTACCGGCGCTACGAGGTCGTGCTGCTCGGCCGCTACATGCTCGAATCGCGGCGCGAATATCCCTGCCGCACCATCGACGTCTCGACCGACAGCCTCTCCCTCGCCGCCCCCGTCGCCGGCGCCGTCGGCGAAAGGATCATCGCCTATATCGACCAGCTCGGCCGCATCGAGGGCGAAGTCACGCGCCAGACCGAGCAGGGCTTCGGGCTTTCGATCACCGCGACGCTCAGGAAGCGCGACAAGCTCGCCGCGACGCTCGACTGGCTCGCCGAGCGGCAGCTTTCGCGCGGCATCGACGAGCGCAACGGCACCCGCATCGTGCCGCGCAATCCCTTCTCGCAGCTGACGCTGCCGAACGGGACGCATCAGCGCTGCCGTGTCGTCGACCTCTCGATCACCGGCGCCGCGCTCACGACCGACTCGCGGCCGGCGGTCGGCACGCCCGTGGCGCTTGGGCGGCTCGGCGGACGTGTCGTCCGCCACACCGAAGACGGAATCGCGCTCGTCTTCAACGCGGTCCAGAGCGAAAGCACGCTGCGCGCCCTGTTCTGAGCGGCAAGCCGGGTCCCCGCATCGCGCGGCACCCGCTCGCCTGCCCTGCGCGCAGGCGCCTGATCGTCTCCATCGCAGGATAGAACCCCGCCCGGTCGCGCCTGCCGCCGCGCTTCCCCGGCGGCGTTGGCGCGCGCCTGATCGGATGCGAACGACCCGCTTCCGCTGACGGATCGACCTTCGCGCTTCGGCTCGGCTTGATGATTCAGGAGAAGGACTGGATTGCCGGGTCAGGCCTGGCAATCACAGGCGGGAGCGGCCGAGCACACCGGCGGAGCCGGATGGCGATCCAATCCACGCCTCTTCCCGGTCGACCTCGCCCCCTTCCCCGCTCCCTGGACGTCCTCGTCGACCCCGATCCTGCTCCGGAAATAGCCGCGGAAGTTAACCTTAACAAAAGGTTACGCTTGCCGGACGGACGCGTTACCGCCATAGTCTTTAACGAAAGGTTAACACGAAGACTAAACCTTTCGACGAATTCGAATTGTGTTGGATTTGAATTCGCGCTCGCTGATTAGACGAACGGAAAAACTCCGGCGTCATGGTCAAATGAGTGTCAGGGGAATTGGCGATTATGTATTGCGTTCGCTATGCGGCCTCTGTTCTGGCGTTTGCTCTTCTCGCAGTCGGCTCCATCGCCGCGGCGAACGCCCAGGGCCAGACGGCTTTCATGCAGGTGCTTGGCAAGACCACGCAGCCGATCGGTCATCATGACCTCTGCGCGCGCCTGCCCGCCGAGTGCCGCGAGCGCACCGCCGATGCCCGCCCCGTCCAGCTGACCCCGGCGCTGTGGAACCAGCTCATCGCGGTCAACGACAACGTCAACACCGCCATCGAGCCCGACACCGACAAGGACATCTACGGCCGCGAGGAAGTCTGGACCTATCCGGACGCCGGCAAGGGCGACTGCGAGGACTTCGTCCTCTTGAAGCGCAAGGAACTGATGCAGAAGGGCTGGCCGGCCGGCGCGCTGCTCATCACCGTCGTGCGCCAGACCAATGGCGACGGCCATGCGGTCCTCACGGTCCGCACCGATCGCGGCGACCTCGTGCTCGACAATCTCGACGGCCGCATCAAGCTCTGGACGCAGACCGACTACCAGTTCGTGAAGCGCCAGTCCGACACCGACAGCGGCCGCTGGGTGTCGATCGAGGACGACCGCGCCGTGATGGTCGGCTCGATCAAGCGCTGATCAGCCAAAGGCCTCGCCACACTCTCAGGCGAAGCCGCGCGCGAAGCGCTTCCAGTTGTCGACATAGCTCAACGCCGACTGGCGCAGCCGCCCGATCTGGTCCTCGGTGAGGGTGCGCACCACGCGGCCGGGCGTCCCGATGATCAGCGATCCGTCGGGATAGTGCTTCCCCTCCGGCACCAGAGCCCCTGCCCCCACCAGCGAATTGGCGCCGATCCGCGCGCCGTTGAGCACGATGGCGCCCATGCCGATCAGGCTGTTGTCGCCGACCGTGCAGCCATGCAGGATCGCGCGGTGGCCGATCGTGCAGCCGCGGCCGATCGTGAGCGGGAAGCCCATATCGGTGTGCAGGACCGAATGTTCCTGGATATTGGTCGCGGCGCCGACGGTGATCGGCTCGTTGTCGCCACGCAGCACGGCGTCGAACCAGATGCCGACATCCTCGCCGATCACGACATTGCCGATGACGCGGGCGTCGGGCGCGATCCAATAGTTGCCCTCGGCCGGAAGCGTCGGCGCGATGCCATCGAGCGTATGAACGGCCATGCCGCGGTCTCCTCTTCTACAGGCCCGCGCGCGCCGCCAGCACGAAATCGAGCAGCAGCAGCCCCGAGCAGGCGCTCCACATCCCGGCGATCGCGGCGCTGCCGGCGAGCCAGGCCAGCATGCCGCGCTCCTTCTGCGCCATCGCGATCGCGTTTCGCATGATGATGAACGGTCCGGAGACGGCGCAGAAGAGGAAAGTGAGGAAGACGGCGGGAACGGAGGGGCCGAGCAGGCGGAAGCGCGCCGGCTCGGAGGTCACCAGCTGGTAGAAGCTGCCGGCGAGCCCCGCGCTGACGAAGCCGGTGGCGATGCAGAAGCCGAGAAGGATGAACTGCACGGAAAGCGGCATCGGCACCCCTGCGAAGCCTGGTGGCGGTCGCCACATCAAGGCTCGCATGGCAAGCCGCGTGCCGGGGCTGCCATGGGCCAGGAAAGGCGGATATCCGCCATTCCCGCGCCACGCCGCGGCATCTGGCGCCGCGGCGTTATGGTTACTGTTCCGTTAAGGGACAGGGTTAACGAATTGTGACCGGTTTTGGGACGCCGCTCACGCCTCTTCGAGGTCGATGTCGAGGATCGCCATCGTGAAGTTGTAGGAGAGCTCGCCCTCCTCGTCGTCGCGGAACAGAACGCCCACGAACTCCTCGCCGAAATAGACCTCGGCGGAATCGTCCTTGCGCGGACGCTGGCGGACGGTGATGTCCTTCATGTTGAAACGGCGGCGGAAGAAGCTCTCGAGCTTCTGGATCTCCTTGCGATCCACAATGTTCTCCATGATCGGGGAAACGGAACGGCTGCGCCGCGCGCTAACGCGGCGTCGATCCGGTACGCCGCCCCGTGCGACGCCTCCGGCACCTGATGAAGGACTGCTTCTACTCGCCCTGACCGGACAGAAGTTGGTCCATGCTGCGCGACGGTTCGGCGCAGGGCGCGCGGCCCACCACCTTGGCCGGCACGCCGGCGACCGTCGTGTTGGGCGGGACGGCATGCAGGACGACCGATCCCGCGGCGACCCGCGAGCAATGGCCGATCTCGATATTGCCGAGCACCTTGGCGCCGGCGCCGATCAGGACGCCATGGCGGACCTTAGGATGGCGGTCGCCGATTTCCTTGCCGGTGCCGCCGAGCGTCACGCCCTGCAGGATCGAGACGTCGTCCTCGATCACCGCCGTCTCGCCGATGACGATATCGGTGGCGTGATCGAAGAAGATGCCCTTGCCCATCGGCACGGCCGGGTTGATGTCGACCTGGAACACGGCGGACGAGCGGCTCTGCAGGTAATAGGCGAAGTCACGCCGGCCGCGGCGCCACAGATAATGGGCAAGCCGATGCGTCTGGATGGCGTGGAAGCCCTTGAAATAGAGCACCGGCTCGATGGCGCGGTTGCAGGCGGGGTCGCGGTCGACGACCGCCTGGATGTCGACGCGGACGGCAGCGGGAAGCGCGACATCGCCGTCAAAGGCCTCCTCGAAGGCCTGCGCGATCAGGTCGGCGGAAAGATCGGGATGGTCGAGACGCCCGGCGATGCGATGCGCGACGGCCGATTCGAGCCGGTCATGCGACAGGATCGAACCATAGATGAAGGTCGACAGGGCCGGTTCGGCGCGCATGATCTCCTCCGCCTCGGCGCGCATGCGCGACCAGAGGGGATCGAAGCTCGCGAGGCCTTCGCTGCCGAGACGAGAAGTGACGAACGACATGGCGTCTCCCTGCCGGGCTCTTCGTCCCGGCTCTTTTCGCGCGGGACCTTATCATGAGGCTGCGATGCCACAAAATGGCTCGATGGGGGTAAATCCGTTCAGGCCGCCTCGGTTGCGAGGCCGCCCTCAGTCACGGCCGCGGTGGGCGAGAAAATCGAGCACGCCGGCCTTGTAGACCTTGTCGCCGACGGCCAGCATGTGGTCGCGCTTGGGGATATCGAGCACCTCGGCGCCGGGAATGAGATCGGCGAGCGCGGTGGCCGAGCCTGCGATGTCGTCCTTCTCGCCGACCGCGATGAGGAGCGGAACGCGCAGCGATGCGAGGTCGTCGGCCGGGATCGGCTGGCGGGTCGCGCGCATGCAGGCGGCGAGCGCCACGCGGTCGCTCTTGGTCTGGTCGGCGAATTTGCGGAACATGATGCCGACGGGATCAGTGAGCGCCTCGGGATGATCGGTCTCGAGCGCATCCACCACCGGCCCCCAGGGGCCGACGCCGGTGACGATACCGTAGCCGAGGCCGCCGAAGACGAGCGTGCGGATCATTTCGGGATGGGCGAGCGCGAGGAAGGCGGCGATGCGCGCGCCCATGGAATAGCCCATGACATCGGCGCGGGCGATGCCGAGATGCGCGAGGAGATTGCGGGCGTCGTCGGCCATGACGGCCGGGCGATAGGCGTCGACGCTGTGCGGCTTGTCGCTGGCGCCATGGCCGCGATTGTCGAGCGCGATCACCCGCCGGCCGGCCTTGACCAGCGTGTCGACCCAGCCCGGATTGACCCAGTTGGTGCGCGCATTCGAGGCGAAGCCGTGGATGAGCAGGATCGGCTTGCCCTCGCCCTCGTCGAGAAAGGCGATGGTCTGGCCGTTGGACGTGAAGGAGAGCATGGGTGGAACCGGCGGCAGCGGAAAGGTGCGCCCTTATGGCGGAAGCGGACCGCCGCGCCAAGGTGTCGCCGCCCCTCGCGGCATCACGGTCTGTTCATCGGCGGCGCGAGGCTCTAGTGTCGCGGCAACTGTCGTCGAACGAGCGGAATCCGCCATGGCCGAGCACGTCATCCCGCATTTTCACAACGATTCCGGCGTCGCGCTGATCGAGATCGGCGTGAAGGAATTCATGTGCGTCGGCGCCAAGCCGCCCTTCGACCACCCGCATATCTATATCGATCTCGGCGCAGGCGACGAGCGCGTCTGCCCCTATTGCTCGACGCTCTACCGTTTCAATCCGAGCCTGCACGGCACCGATACGCTGCCGCCCGGCCATCTCTTCGTCGAGCCTATGGCGGCCTGACGGATCGCTGTGACGTCCGACATCGCGATCGCGGGAGGCGGCATCGCCGGGCTGACGGCGGCGCTGCTGCTCTCGCGCGCGGGCTTCAAGGTCACCGTCTTCGAGCGCAGCGGCTCCTTCTCGGAAGTCGGCGCCGGGCTGCAGATCTCGCCGAATGCCGGCCGCATCCTCGACAATCTCGGGCTCGGCGCGGCGCTGGATGCCGTCGCGACGCGGCCGACCGCCATCGAGATGCGCGGCGTGCAGAGCGGGCGGACCATCGTCGCGCTGCCGCTGGCATTGGCGGCGCAGCGTCATGGCGCGCCCTACCGTCTGCTGCACAGGGCCGACCTGCAGGCGATCCTCGTCGAGGCGGCCGAGGCCGATCCGGCCATCACCATCGAGGCCGGAGCGGACGTAGCGCTGATCGGCGAGGATGCCGACGGTGTCCGCATCACGGCCGGCGGCACGGAGCGCCGGTTTGACGTCCTGATCGGCGCCGACGGCGTCCGCTCGCGCATCCGCGCCCTTGTCGGCGGCGGCCCGGCCGAGCCGACGGGGCGAACCGCCTGGCGCATCACGATTCCCGCCGGCGAGGCGCCAGCTACAATCGCGCGCGACCGCGTCACCGTCTTTCTCGGCGACCGCCAGCATGTCGTGATCTATCCGGTGCGCGCGGGCAAGGAGATCAATGTCGTCGCGATCATCGAGGAAGGCTGGCGCGGCGAAGGCTGGAGCGAACCGGGCGACGCCCGCCATCTCGCGCAGCATTTCCGCGGCGCCGCCGACGATCTCGCGGCGCTGATCGCGAGGGGACAGAACTGGACGCGCTGGTGCCTCTCAGGCGTCGACGCCCGCGGCCCCTGGCAGCGCGGTCGGGTGGCTCTGATCGGCGATGCCGCCCATGCCATGCTGCCCTTCCTCGCCCAGGGCGCGGCCATGGCGATCGAGGATGCCGCGGTGCTGACCCGACAGTTGTTGCGGCCCGACCTGCCGGCCGAAATTGCGCTCGAGCGCTATGTCGACGAGCGGAGGCCGCGCGCCGCGCGCGTCTCGGACGCGGCCCGGCAGAGCGGCGCGATCTACCATATGAGCCCCCTCGCCGCCCCGTTCCGCGACGCGACGATGAAGGCTCTCGGCGGCGAAAGGCTGCTCGCCCGCTATGACTGGCTCTATGGCTGGCGCCAGAACGGCTGAGACGGCGTCGCTCGCGATCAAAAAACAGTTCTCTGAAGCGCAGGCGTAGCCGCCGGCGGCCCTTCGCCCTATATTGTGTGTGTCCACCAGTGGACATTTCAAGACCTGCTCGCCGATGACCGGCGCGCAAACATCGGGCGGGGGGCGAAAGAAAGCATGTCGGGGCAATCGTCCGAAGTCATGATCGATCGCGCCCTATCGGCCGTACGCCAGCATCTTGGGATGGATGTCGCCTATATCTCGCAAATACATGGCGACCTTACGATTTTCAAGAAGGTCGACGCGCCTGGCCTTGAGCATCTGGTGAAGCCCGGCGACATTCGCTCACTCGATGATGTCTATTGCCGGCATATCCTCGAAGGCCGCCTGCCCGAGCTCATTCCCGACACGAGCCTCATTCCGCTGGCCCTTGAAATGCCCATTACCGCGGCGGTTCCAATCGGTTCCCATATCAGCGTGCCGGTCCGCGACGACGACGGAATGGCGGTCGGCATGTTCTGCTGCCTGAGCGCGAGGCCGCGCGCCGATCTCTCGGATCGCGACCTCGGCTTCATCCGCATCCTCGCGGACATGATCGGCCGCCAGGTTTCCGAGCAGTACCGTGACGAACGCGAGCTCGGCGATCGGTCCCTTCTCGTGAGACAGGCGTTGGAGGAGCGCGCGTTCTCCTGCGTCTACCAGCCGATCTGGGATCTGAAGACCGCGAGACCGGTCGGGCTCGAGGCGCTTGTCCGCTTTCTCCCGAAGCCCTACCGGCCTCCCAACGAGTGGTTCGCCGATGCGGAAGCCACCGGCATCGCGGTCGATCTCGAGGTCGAGGTGATGCGGCGCGCGATGAATGCACTCGAGGTCATGCCGCCCGACCTCTATCTCTCGCTGAACGCCTCGCCGGCGCTCGTCCTCAGCGGCCGGCTCGCCGAACTGCTGGCTTCAGCGCAGCCCGAACGCATCATTCTCGAGATCACCGAGCACGCGATCGTCGACAGTTACGACGATCTCACCGAAGCGCTCGCGCCGCTGCGCCGGTCCGGCATCCGCGTCGCCATAGACGATGCCGGCGCCGGCTATTCGACGCTCCAGCACATCCTGCAGCTCGCTCCCGACCGCATCAAGCTCGACATGAGCCTGACACGGTCGGTCGATACCAATCCTGCGCGCCGCGCCCTTGTCTTGGCGATGGTGCTGTTCGCGCGCGAAACCGGGGCGGTTCTCATCGCCGAGGGCATCGAAACGCGTGGCGAATTCGAGACGCTGGTCGAACTCGGAGTCGCCAAAGGCCAGGGCTATTTCCTCGGTCGACCCGACCGGCTCGCCCAGACGCTGCAGGCCATCAAGTCACCGCCTGGCGATCTGGCCTGACGGGGAGAGGCCTTCAGCGCGCGCCGAAACCGCCATCGGCGTCAAGGACGGCGCCGGTGACATAGGACGACTTCTCCGAGCCGAGGAAGACGATGGCCTGGGCGATTTCTTCCGGCGCGCCGAAGCGCTTCAGCGGCACGCTGGCGGCGAAGGCGGTCCTCGCGTCGTCATTGCCACCGACGACCCGGTTCATCATGTCGGTCTCCACCGGACCCGGCGCCACCGCGTTGACGCGCACACCCGAGCCCGCCGCCTCCAGCGCCCCGGCCTTGGTGAGGCCTTCGACAGCGTGCTTGCTCGCCGTGTAGATCGAGACCCCGGCCATGCCGCGATGGCCGAGCAGAGACGAGACATTGACGATGCTGCCCTTGCCGCGCGGCAGCATCACGCGCAGCGCATGCTTCATGCCGAACACGGTGCCGAGCACATTGGCATCGAACACCTCGGCGACGCTCTCGTCGGTCTGCTCGGTCAGCGGTCCCTGCTGGCCTTCCGTGCCGGCATTGTTGACCACGACATCGACATGGCCGAAGCGCTGTACGGCGACATCGATGAGATTGCGCATCTCCTCGTCGCGGCGGACATCGGCGCGGACGAACTCCGCCTCGGCGCCGCGGCTGCGCAGTTCTTCGGCGAGCGCGGTGCCCGCCTCCTCGCGGCGTCCCGAAACGACGACCTGCGCGCCTTCATCCGCGAAGGCGAGCGCCGTGGCGCGGCCGATGCCGGCGAGCGCGCCCGTGATGACGACGACCTGTTGGCTCATGATGAACTCCTGCGATCTCTCCGGCGGAGCGCCGGGTCGCCCTTGAATATGGACGGTCATATTGGATCGCAAGCCTCAATATGGACGTACGTACATTTTTCTTGTGCGGTGCGAAAAGGCGCTTGACGACGCACTATGGACGCCCATATTGCGCACATGGCGAGACCATCGAACCGAGAGAAGATCCTGGCGAGCGGCCTCGAGGTCGTGCATGCGCACGGCTTCGCGGGAGCGAGCGTGCGCGACATCGTGCAGGCGGCCGGCGTGCCGCAAGGCTCCTTCACCAATCATTTCGGCTCGAAGGAAGCCTTCGGGCTCGAGATCATCGACCGCTATTGCGACGGCAGCCGCGATATCGTCGCCGAGACGCTGCTCGACGACACGCGCTCGCCGCTCATTCGGCTGGCGGAATTCCTCGATCGCGGCAAGGAGAAGCTCGCCTGCAACGGCATGCGCGACGGCTGCCTGCTCGGCAATCTCGCCGCGGAGGCGAGCCAGGACAGCGAGCCGATGCGCCAGAAGCTGGACGCCGCCTTCGCCGATATCACCGGCTCGATCGCTTATTGCCTGAGGGCGGCCGTCGAGGCGGACGAGGTGCCGCGCGATCTCGATGTCGAGGGGACCGCCGCCTATATCGTCGCCTCGGTGCAGGGCGCCAATCTGCTCGCCAAGATCAGCCGCGACACGGCGCCGATCGAGCGCTTCAAGGCGATCCTCTTCGACAAGGTCCTGCGCTGACCAGCGCCTCGGCCGTCACCGGCCCTTGGCGATTTCCGCGATGGCCGGGTAGTCGGTCTTGCCGGTGCCGAGCATCGGCAGCGCCTCGACATGCACGATGCGGCGCGGCAGCATGATCTCGGCGACGCCATGCAGGCGCGCCGCCTCGACCAGCGCATCGCGGCTCGCCCCTGCCCGCTCCGTGACGAGCACGAGCTGCTCGCCCTTCTTCTCGTCCGGGACCGCGACCATGGCATGGGCCTCGTCCGGCCAGACCTGCGCGACATAAGCCTCGGCCGCGGCGAGCGAGATCATCTCGCCGCCGATCTTGGCGAAGCGCTTGGCGCGGCCGCGGATGGTGATGTAGCCCTCGGCGTCGACCTCGACGATGTCGCCGGTATCGTGCCAGCCATCGGCCGTCGCTTCGAGCACGCCCGGCTTTTCGACGCGGATATAGCCCATCATCACATTCGGCCCGGTGATCCAGAGCCGGCCGCCCTCGTCGAGCCCGGGCACCGGCTCCAGCCGGTAGGACATGCCCGGCAAGAGCCGCCCGACGGTCCCGTCACGATGATAGAGCGGCGTGTTGGCGGCGATGACCGGCGCCGCTTCCGTGGCGCCATAGCCCTCGAACAATTCGATGCCGAAGCGGTCGCGCCAGAGCGTGCGGGTGGCCGGCTTGATGCGCTCGGCGCCGAGCACGACGAGGCGGAGGCTCGCGAAATGATCGTCGTCCGCCTGCCGTCCCCAGCCGGCGGCGAAGGTGTCGGTGCCGATCAGGATCGTCGATTGCGAATCCTTGATGAGCGCCGGGATCTGCTTGTAGTGCAGCGGCGTCGGATAGAAGAAGACGCGCATGCCGATCGAGAACGGGGCCACCAGGCCGACGGTCATGCCATAGGAATGGAAGACCGGCAGCGGGTTGAATAGCGAATCCTCCGGCGACAACGCCAGCGTGCGCAGGAACTGCTCGACATTGCAGAGGATGTTCTCGTGGCTGAGCGCGACGCCCTTCGGCACGCCCTCCGAGCCCGAGGTGAAGAGCAGGACGCCGACATCCTCAGGTTTCGCCCCCGTCCGCGCATGGATTGCACGGGCGAACCAGGCCGAGACGACGCCGGCGAGCTTGTCGAAGCGCGAGAGGCGCTTTCCGACATCCTCCAGCCACACGATCGTGACCGTCTTTTCCAGCGCCGCGATCAGATCCTCGAGCTTGCCCTCGCTGATGAAGCGGCGCGAGGTGACGACGACGCGGATCTCGCCCGTGACGCAGGCCGAGGCGATGTTCTTCGGCCCGGCCGTGAAATTCAGCATCGCCGGCACGCGGCCGAAGGCGGAAAGGCCGAAGAAGACCGGCGCCACCGTCGCGACATTGGGGAGCAGGATGCCGACCCGCTCGCGCGGCTTCGTCAGCTTCGCGAAGGCGCGGCCGAGCACCATCGCGCCGAGCACGACGCGGTCATAAGTGAGGGGCTTGCGCGTCGTATCCTCGATCACCGGCCGGCTGCCGCCGAAGCGGGCGCGCGAATCGAGCAGCATGGAGAAGAGCGTCTTCTTCCATCGCCGCGGATCGAGCGGGATGGCGGCCGTCGCGGGGCTGGGCGTGGCGGTCGGCATGTCCATGAAGCGGCCTCGAGCGGGATCGGGTGAGCCGGCCGCGACCTCCCCATCGCAACCGGCGGCGGGATCATCGCCACCGAACACCACTCTACTATGACGGCGGTCACAGACGCGACCCTCGGATGCCAAGCGCGATAGCTCGTAAGATATATCTTGACAGCGGCGCCGTCCGATCGTACGTAAGATATATCGCAATGAGGAACACACCCATGAGACACTGTCATCACGATCATCATTCCCGCCATCACGGCGGTGGCCATCACGGCTTCGGCCGTCACGGTGGCGGCTTCCGCGGAAGCGAGCACGGCCCCGAGGGCTTCGCCGGCTTCCTCGCCTTCATGTCGCGGCGCGGCGGGCCGTTCGGCGGCGGCCCCTTCGGCGGCAAGGGCCCGATGGGCGGCCGCGGCGGCGACGGCTTCCGCATGGGCCGCATGGTCGCCGACGGCGATCTGCGCCTCATCGTGCTGTCGCTGCTCGAGAAGCAGCCGCGGCACGGCTATGACGTCATCAAGGCGATCGAGGAACTGACCAGCGGCAGCTACAGCCCGAGCCCCGGCGTCATCTACCCGACCCTCACCTTCCTCGAGGAAGGCGGCCACGTCGCCTCGGCCAGCGAGGGCAACAAGAAGGTCTATTCGATCACCGAGGCCGGCAAGGCGCATCTCGAGGCCAACCGCGCCGGCGTCGACGCGGTGATGGAGCATCTGGAGCGCATCGGCCGCCGCATGGCCGAGGCCCGCGCCTGGCTCGGCCGCGAGGACGGCGACCGCCGCGGCCCCGACCGCGACCTCGAAGGCGCGGTGCCGGAGCTGAACGAGGCGCGCCGCGCCCTGAAGCACGCCATCAAGTCCGCCCTCCACGCCGGCGAGGACGAACAGCGCCGCATCGCCTCCATCCTCCTCGAAGCCGCGAAAAGCGTCACCTCGAAGGGCGAGGATCCGGTGGATCTCTGAGGGGAGTAGGCTCCCGGCTCAGGCTGCGCGAGCGGCCTGGGCTGGGGAACGCAAAGGCAACGCGACTAGAGATGCGCTTGCCAGTGCTCTTCTGAGACAATGCTGATCGGGATTCCGGCTGCGCGCCACTCAGCTGCCTGGACGATTTTGTTGCCCAATTATGCATCTGCTCGTGAAGGAACGTGCGATTTACTTCCCGGCCGATGATGGCGGTTGCGACACGCTCTGCAGCTGAATAGCTTTTTGGGCGGCTGCGTTGGCGATGTCTGATGCCCCTATCCCCAGTCCGAACAACTGATCGCCAAATGCCAAAACCGCGATCACGACACCCACAGCCGCGATACCAGTCCCTACGATAATCGCCTTCAGCCCGCTGGTGCTGCGCTCAACATGCTCGACGCGCGCGGTTAACACGCCGAACTGTCCAGTTATGTCAGCGCGCATAGCTTTTATCTCGCCTAGAAGCTCCGCAAATTTCGTGTCGCCTCTGGCCTCGCTGACCGCAATCTTGGCATCGATCTCTTCTCGGGAAATGTCCGCCATTTTCGTCTGTTCCCGCTGCGCAGAACGTGACCGTACATTCTCTGCGCGTAAAACCGAAATGGGGGTTGATAGCCCCTTCTGCCATTCACGGGCTGTAGCTTGCTCCCCTTTGGGAAAGACGCGCCCGCTCAAGCCAACTTCACGAGGCCTGCCCACCTCGTTAGCCCACTCCAGAATGTCCGATGCGGGATCTGTGTACTGCGCGAACAATTCGGCGCTACGGAATTGCGGGCTCATTTGCCCCACTTTTCTTTATCTCGCTGTTTGATTGCCAGAGCTTAAATGCGTCTTCTGTCAAGTCGCCATTCTCGTAAGTAAGCCGGACTATTCTGTTGAGAAGGGACGATACG
Organism: Allobosea sp.; assembly: GCA_017307955.1. Lineage (GTDB taxonomy): Bacteria > Pseudomonadota > Alphaproteobacteria > Rhizobiales > Kaistiaceae > Kaistia. The sequence continues at coordinate 71,072 of JAFKFV010000024.1, forward strand.
CCCAGCAAGACCGTCGGTTCCATTTCAACGTTGAAAGTGAACGTTCGAGTGGATTCAAGCCAGGTCCCCGTCGAATCGAACAGTTGATCGTCCCTAAAAGCCGAAAACCGGTACAGGCTCCTATTTTGATAGGTAATGAACAGGCCATCGATCAAGTAGCTAGGGGTATCCTGTAAGTGCACTGCACGAGGATTGGAATCGGTGGGGAGTCCTGTATCTGACGGTTCTGGCATTATGCTTTCCCGAAATCAAAACGCAGATTGGCTAAAGGCGAATGCCTACACTGCCTCGCAACCATGCCAGGCGCAAGCTACTTCCGTCGCCTTCGCTTTAGCGCATTCTCCCAACACCCCTCCGCCGCCCCCAGCCGACAGCGCCGTCGACTTTGCGGACGTAGTAGATCGCAGAAATCGCATTCGCCGATGCTGATCGGATCTGATCTAATAACTACTTACTTCGCGACTCTAATCCTGCGGTCAATAGCCTCGATAGCGGCTTTTCGGCTCGGGTAGGTAACATCTTTTTCCCAAACGACGCTTTGAGCATCTTCCGGGAAGTAGCCGATCTCAAAGAAGAACTCGTCTTGGTGTGGTGGCGGTAGATTGCGCTTCTGAAGCGCAAAGTCCCCGTGTCGTTCCATCATCGGTCCTCCTGCTACAACAGGACTCTCCCGCGGCGCGGGCTGATGCCCACCATAGCCAAATGTCTGCAAGCCGCACGCCTACTCTGCCGCGGCTTTCAGGAAATATCTAGGCGATGCTCCCTTTGGTTGCCCCATCCTATTCCGTCTCGACCTCGCGTTGTTGCGGTTCGCGCGGCGGCTCTACCGCAGCACACTAGCCCGCGTGGAACGGCGCTTCGGCGTCGAGTGATCGTCTCGCCAAGTTGGCGACACAGGCCGCGCGGGACATCTCGCGCGGCCTTCGCATGTCTAGGGATACCCTCACGGCTACCCTGACGCTTTTGCGGGCTCGCAGGCGCAGCCTGGCAAAACGCAATTTGCGCATTGATTTCAATCTGGTGCGGGCGGCGGGGATCGAACCCGCATGGCCGAGGCCGAGGGATTTTAAGTCCCTTGCGTCTACCAGTTTCGCCACGCCCGCGACGGCGGCTTTCTGCCATTTTCCGGACGGGTGCGATAGGGCGGAAGCCTGCGGTTGTGACGTAACCACGACATTTCCGCTCCCGCCTCTGTTCGCCCCCCCGCGCGACGATCGCGCCCAGCCGAAGAGACGGCAGACCGAAACGCCACGGGCGCGGCTGACGCTCGCCCCCCACTGCGATCGCGCGCCGACGGATGAGAGACGCCTTTCCTCGCGGCGGCAAAGGCTGCTAGACGGGGCGCGAGTGAATCGTGGCACCACGGCGGCTTGCTCATCGATCCGTCCCGGATGGGGCGTCTCGCGCAGCGTCTGCGCGCGGAGCGATTGCCGCTTCGCCCGGATCGGCGCCCGAGCCGCCCGCGATCCGCCTTGTGGAGCCAGCCATGACCAGCCCTGACACGACGCCCGCCTCCCGCCGCTTCGCCCTGCCGCTCGACCCGCGCGGCATCCTTCTGCGCGCCGCCCGCATGGGCCGCGTTCTCGTCGGCGTGCGCGCGCCCGGCGCGCTCTTGGAGCGGATCGGGCCGTTCGATCCGGTCGTGGAGCGGGGCGATGGCTGGCTGGTCTCGGAAAATGCCAGCGGCCGCACGGCCATCGATCCGGCCGCCGTCGCATCCATCGTCACCGATGTCAGCGAGACGCCGCATGACACGCTGCTGACCTATGTCGATTTCCTCGATGCGGACGGGGCCTCGATCGTGAAGGTGACGGCGCTGGACGGTCCGGAACTGCTCGAAGCGGCGTTGGACGGCCTGCCGCGGGACCCGCTCCCCTATGTGCCGCCGCTGCCGCGCACGACCATTCCCGTCGACCAGAACGATCCGGGCGCCCTGCCCTTCCGAGCCGCGGTGGCGAGCGGCGAGACGGTGACGCTCGTCGCCGTTCGGCCCGGCGCCGAGCAGAGCCATACCGGCACCGTCGAGGCCGTCCGGCTCGGCCACTCCTATGTGAACCTCATCCAGAGCGACATGCACCTGCATCTCTCCGCCGGCGCGGTCGGCGCGTGGCGGCGGAACACCGAGGGAGCGCGCGTGACGCTCGCGGCGGAGGATGCCGAGGGCCGGCCGATCGGCCTCACAGTGTCGGGCCCGGCATCGGCCTTCGCGGAAGCCGGCGTCCCCGCCTGAGGCCGAAACGAAAACGGCGCCGGCTGTGACGCCGGCGCCGCTTGATGGCTGCCCTGCTCGCGCGCGGCGATCAGTTCTCTTCTTCGCGCGCCTGCTTGATGTCGGCGATGAATTCCTCGGCACCCTGCTTCACCTCGCGCACATGGTCGCCCGCGTCCTTGAGGAAGCGATCGAGCTCGAGCTTGAGGCCGGTGGCGGAGGGCTTCTCGGTGCCGTCGGCATAGGAAATCATGCGCGCGGTCACGGCGAGGTCGAGCAGCAGCGCGACCAGGAGGCCGTCGTCCAGCTCCTGCTCGTCCGCATAGTCCGAGACGATCTCGAACAGCGCGCTGCGATGCTCCTCATATTCCTCGGCGAAGGCCTCGAATTCGGCATCCTCGGTCGGCTGGTTGGGGTCGCTCATGCTGTTCTCCTCAGCCGACGATCGGCGGTTGAAACGTCAATCCCATGTCCCACGGGAAATAGATCCACGTATCCTGCGACACTTCCGTGATGAATGTGTCGACCACGGGGCGGCCGAGCGGCTTGGCATAGAGCGTCGCATAATGCGCCTTCGGCAGCATGTCGCGCACCAGCCGCGCCGTCTTGCCGGTATCGACGAGGTCGTCGATCACCAGGATGCCGTTGCCCTCGCCGCCGGCGAGATCGATCACCGCCTGGCTGACACCTTTCAGGACCTTGAGCGAGCCCTGCTCCTGATAGTCGTGATAGGAGGCGACGCAGACTGTCTCGACGACGCGGATGCCGAGCTCGCGGGCGACCACCGCCGCCGGCACGAGGCCGCCGCGCGTCACGCAGACGATCGCTTCCCACTTCTTGTCGCCGGAAAGGCGCCAGGTCAGCGCGCGCGCGTCGCGGTGGAACTGGTCCCAGGAAACCGGAAACGCCTTGTCGCTGCGCGCATCTGCCATAGCCCGTCTCCCCGCATGACCTGATCGACGAGCCATGAAGCGAGCCGCCGCCACGCGCAATCTGCCAGAGGTCGCGCTCCACAGGAAAGTGGGGCGCGGCGTCTTTTGCGGGCGAAGGGCCCTCTCCGCAGGCGGAGCGATCGTTAGCGCGGACCAGTCAACAGCGAGGCGATCAGCTGCTCGACCGCGCGGACGGCCTCGGCGAGGCGGACTTCGTCGCGCGAGCGCAGCACGATGTCGGTCGCGAAGCCGCCGTCGAGCATCTTGGGGTAGCTGCCGATCGAGACGTCCGGAAAGTCCTTCTGGATCGCGCCGAGCCCGGCGGCGATGCGGCCCTCGCCCATCGAGGCGGGAACGGTCGCCGAGAGCATCTTGGCGCCGGTCGGGATCGTCGCCGTCACCGCGTCGAGCATCGCCTGCATGATGACCGGGACGCCGGCCATGACATGCACATTGCGGATGGTGAAGCCCGGCGCCCTGGAGACGGGATTGTCGATGAGCGCGGCGCCGGCCGGGATGCGCGCCATGCGCAGCCGCGCCTCGTTGAGGTTCGCCTCGCCGTAATGCTCGGTCAGGATCGCGACGGCGCGCGGGTCGTGGTCGATGGTGACGCCGAACGCCTTGGCCATGGCATCAGCGGTGATGTCGTCATGGGTCGGGCCGATGCCGCCGGTGGAGAAGACGTGCTCGTAGCGCGCCGAGAGAGCGCGGACGGCGGCGACGATCTCTTCTTCGATATCCGGCACGATGCGGACTTCGCGGATATCGATGCCGATCGCCGTGCAGTATTCGGCGATGTAGCCGATATTCTTGTCCTTGGTCCGGCCGGACAGGATCTCGTCGCCGATCACCAGGATGGCAGCGGTGACGATCCGGTGGGTTGCAGCGCCGCTCGCGGTCATTCGTTCACTCCGTCGCGCCCTCGCTCGGGCCGAGGACGGATTTAGAGCCTTTCCCGGCCGGCTGGAAGGCCTGCACCGTCATTGGCGAGCCCGTTCAAGGACATGTGGCGCCAGAAGAGCCTTGCAACGCCCCGCCCGATACGCCAAATCGGGGTTAACAATCCCGACGACCCTTGCTTGTGCCGCCGGCCGGACGCTCTCCGGCTCGCCGCAGCCGGAGCCACCCATGGTCAGCTATGTCGATGCCGATGCCGCGCCCTTGAAGAATACGGGCCAGATCCGCCTCTACGGGCCGGACGCCTTCGCGGCGATGCACCGCGCCGGCCGCCTCGCCGCCGAATGCCTCGACGGCCTCGCAGATATCGTGAAGCCGGGCGTGCCGACCGATGTCATCGATCGCTATGTCTACGAGTTCGGCGCCGATCACGGCGCGCTGCCGGCGACGCTCGGCTATCGCGGCTATACGCGCTCGACCTGCACCTCGATCAACCATGTCGTCTGCCACGGCATTCCGAACGAGAAGCCGCTGCGCGACGGCGACATCGTCAATGTCGACGTGACCTTCATCCTCGACGGCTGGTATGGCGACTCGAGCCGCATGTACAATGTCGGCGAGGTGAAGCGCGCGGCCGAGCGGCTGGTCGAGGTCACCTACGAGTCGCTGATGCGCGGCATCGCGGCGGTGAAGTCGGGCGCCACGACCGGCGATATCGGCCATGCCATCCAGTCCTTCGCGGAAGGCGAGCGCTGCAGCGTCGTGCGCGATTTCTGCGGCCACGGCGTCGGGCGCCTGTTCCACGACACGCCCAACATCCTGCATTACGGCAATCCCGGCGAGGGCATCGAGCTGCGGCCCGGCATGATCTTCACCATCGAGCCGATGATCAATCTCGGCCGTCCGCATGTGAAGGTGCTTTCCGACGGCTGGACGGCGGTGACGCGCGACCGCTCGCTCTCGGCGCAGTTCGAGCACACGGTCGGCGTGACGGAAACGGGCTGCGAGATCTTCACGCTCTCGCCGCGCGGCCATACCTGTCCGCCCTATCCGATTGCGGCATGAGCGACGGCTTCGGGGACGGACCCGACGTTCCGCACTTCGTCGGCCATCGCGAGCGCCTGAAGGCGCGCTTCCGCGAGCATGGCGGCGATGGGCTGGCCGACTATGAGCTGCTCGAACTGATCCTCTTCGCCGGCGTGCCGCGGCGCGACACCAAGCCGATCGCCAAGGCGCTGATCGCCCGGTTCGGCACCTTCACGGAAGTCCTTGCCGCGCCGGAAGCCCGCCTCATGGAAGTGCCGGGCGTCGGCGCCTCGGTGGCGCTGCATCTGAAGATCGTGCATGCGGCGGCGAAGCGGCAGGCGCGCGGCGCCGCCCGCGAGCGGCCGCTGCTCGGCTCCTGGAGCGCGGTGATCGATTATTGCCGCGTCGCCATGGCCTATGAGGAAAAGGAGCAGTTCCGCATCCTCTTCCTCGACAAGAAGAACGCCCTCATCGCCGACGAGGTGCAGCAGACCGGCACCGTCGACCACACGCCCGTCTATCCGCGCGAGGTCGTGAAGCGCGCGCTCGAGCTTTCGGCGACGGCGATCGTGCTCGTGCACAATCACCCCACTTGCTCATTTTGATCACGCCGAATCACGCTCAATACCGCTGAAACACTGGGAATATCGTGCATTTTTAACATTGCGTAGTGGGGGCGGTTTTGGCAAACTGGGGGCGGTAAGAGGGGTAGTAAACGGCCTTCCGCTCCCAACTAGCGATCCCTGTTTCTCCCCGACCGATCCCTGCTCCGGAAAGGAAGAAACGCCGTGCCCGCTCTAACCGACACCTCGATCCGACATGCGCTGAAGCGCGTTGAGTTGAGCCAGAAGCAAGAAAATCTTGCTGATGGCGAAGGACGCGGCACGGGCCGTCTCGTCCTCGTTCTCAAGCCCATGCCGAAGCGTGTCACTGCCGATTGGATGGCGCAGCAATGGCGTGACGGCAAGCGCACAAAGAAGAAGATCGGCGCCTATCCCTCAATGACGCTCGCCCAAGCTCGCGGGATCTACAAGCGCGACTTTGCCGACGTTATTCAGAAAGGCAGAAGCATCAAGGTCGCCACCGACACCCGCCCGGGCACTGTCGCCGATTTGTTCGAGGGCTATGTCGCCGCCCTCAAGGACGCGGGCAAACCCTCCTGGAAGGAGACCGAAAAGGGTCTGAACAAGATCGCCGATACGCTCGGACGCAATCGCCTAGCCCGCGAGATCGAGGCCGAGGAAATCATCGAACTGATCCGCCCGATCTACGAGCGCGGCGCGAAGTCGATGGCAGACCATGTGCGGTCCTATCTCCATGCCGCTTTTAGCTGGGGCATGAAGTCCGACAATGACTATCGGCAGCAATCCTCTCGTCGCTTCCGCCTCCCCTTCAATCCAGCGACCGGAATTCCGACCGAGCCCAAGGTTCAGGGCACGCGCTGGCTCGACGAGGATGAATTCGTCCAGCTCTATCGTTGGCTCGAATGCCCTGACACGCCAGTCCATCCTTCCTATCCGCGCGCCGTGCAGATCATCATGCTGACCGGCCAGCGCGTCGAGGAGATCGCGCGCCTCCATGTCGATCAGTGGGACGCCAAGGAGCGGATCATCGACTGGTCGAAGACCAAGAACGACCAACCTCACGCCGTTCCAGTGCCCCTACTCGCCGCCGAATTGATCGAGTCGATTACACCGAACGAATGGGGCTGGTACTTCCCATCGGCCAAAGACCCGAAGAAGCCCGTCAGCCACGGAACGCTCTATAGCTTCGTCTGGCGTCAGCGGGATCGCGGCGTGATCCCCTACGCGACGAACCGCGACCTGCGCCGAACCTTCAAGACCCTCGCCGGCAAGGCGGGCTTATCGAAGGAAATCCGCGACCGCCTCCAGAACCACGCTCTGCAGGATGTCAGCTCCAAGCATTACGACCGCTGGCACTACATGGTCGAGAAGCGCGCGGGAATGGCGAAATGGGACAAGTTCGTCCGCGCCATGCTAGCGAAGAAGCGCCTGAAGGCCGCCGCATGACTCTCGCCCTAGCCCGTTCGATTTGTCACATCCGGGCTGCTCGGCCGTTGCGAGTAATATCGACCAACCATGGCAGGCAGCGTCTTCAAACTGCGCCCGCCATCATCGGCAGGACATGCGCTGGCATATAGTAGTCAGTCCGAAAAGCGCCCACCAAGCCTTTGATAGATCATGACAGCGCCGCTCACACTGAGAACTGCGCAAACCCGTTGTCCAGCATGGACTGACCAATGCCAACCGTTTGCGCTTCAATCTCACGCAAAATCGCCATATGGGAAATCGCCTTCATAAGCTCCGTGGCGTCCCAAAGCCTCGCGCCCTCAAGAATCTGCGAGGTCTTGTCCGTCCGATGTGCGTAGAAGTTCCGCGTGGCAGCCAGTTGCGAAATAGCCGCTTTCTGTTTCAGGTCAGGGCGAAGTACCTTGATCTCTGCCGCGAATAGCTCCCAGTAGTATTTTAGCCGCTGGCGAAGCCCCGGCTCGTGCGCATGAGCCAATACGCCGCCAACCCGATCAACGACATCGTCGGAAATGCCCGCTGTCCGGAGAGTATCCAAGATAGGTTCTGCGATAATTGGGCTTGCTGACAGAGGTGCCGTCCGACGATGAGCTGCCTCGATCGCCTGAACAAAAAGCTGGAATCGTAGTGCCGGTTCCAGATCTCGTTGCTCTAAACCCTGGAAGTGCAGACTGACTGCATCTGCCAGTCCATCTGCCCGAACCAGCCAACGGTCGAGAAGCGCCGCCAGCTCAACAGGATCGTCAAAGCTCACGATCCTGTTGGCCGGCTTATCAGAAAGCTGCGTCGCTCGGAGACCGTGGATACCGACGTCATGGGGGCGATCATCTTCGGTTAGCCGAAGGTAGGCCTCGTTGATACCTAAAATCCGCCCCATGAGCAGCGAGAAAAACTGCCTCACCCGGTTCATCTTTTCCAGCGCAGTGTCCAAATCGACAGGCGCCTCAAAGCGTAATTTGACAGGATACCTAAAGGCAAGCGATGGACCTCCAACGAGGTCGCCGTTGGTCTTCATGTCTTGGCCAAGCTCTACTTTGAGCTTCGCTTCAGAACAGTCGAGTTCGATCGGCTTGGCTGGATTGAAAGTCCAATTCAATGCAACCCGATTGTCCGGCAACAGCATGATCGAGTGCTGCAGGCCCGTGACATGGTGAATCTTCGCGACATCCTCGACATACACGCACCAGCAATCAGAACGAACATCATCAAGTGTCGGAAACAGAGCCTCTTCCAATGCCAGGGACACGCTGAACATGCTCACCCCGCTAACGCCGAGCCTAGTTTTCGAGCTTATTCGACGGAGATGTAGCAGAGAAAAATAGCTGCTATTGGTTCGAAAATGAACCAAATCCAACTTCTCCGGGATGACACCTCGGAAATTTCCTTCCGGATCGGACACTTCAAGGCGAAGGCGATTGTTGATCAGCCGGAGCGCCGCGCCGAAACGCTGTTCACTGAAAAATACATGGCCACGATGTTCTTCAAAGGACACTTCGATACTCTCTTTTGCTTATAGAATCGAAGTCACCTTCGCTCCGTCATTTTATGCCTCGAAGCGAACGCTTCTGGAAAGAGCGCCAGAGCAATACGCCCCGTCAAGCTCTTTGGATCGTCTTGCTCCGCCTTGAGCGCAATCGCCAGCTTGCTCCGAACGCTCTTTGTTTCCAGAAGGTCTTTGCTGCCCGCAAGCTCGGCAAATCGACGGATGAGGCGCGCAAAGCGATGCCGCCGCTCTACGTTGAGAAATGTATTCAACACCTCCACGAGGTTCTTCTGACGAGACCCTACCGGGCGGCCATCAAGCAGGGAGAGTAGGCAATTGATCAAGGAGTCCATATCGGCCTCCTCGAGTGTGCGGTCGTCGACATCGATGAGCGATAGCTTGTCAGCCAATTCAGCAAGAAGCGTCCCTCGTTCCGGCCGCGGAGTACCATGCTCACCAGTTGCCGCACGCCAACGAGCCCGGAAGTCCTCGTGCCAATGGGGCTCAGGCGCCACAGCAAAAGCACGGCCGCTCGAAAGCCAATTCAGTTCATGAAGACCGACGAGCTTGGATTGCCACAAATTCTCCCGGATCCAGAAAGCGCGAAGAATGACCTCGTTCCGTTGCCGTGAGAGCCGAACGGTCTCGTTGTCCATCGAGATCAGGTTCTTATTGTGCGAATAGAAAATGTCTTCGAATGAACTGAGAAGCCGTCCGTTTGTCGCCGGCGGCTCAAAATTCCACGTCAGCCACAGAAGCCGATACGCCTCGCTGTCATAGAAGTCTTCGCGCTGGATGATGATCGGGATCTGGGTCGTCGCGAGCTGAACTTCGACGACAACCGGCGCTTCATCGTAAACTGCGCGCACGTCGGGGCGTCGGCGGCCTCCTTCGGTGATGAGATAGGCATCGACGACCACGCTTTCCGGCTTGGTCCGGCGATCCGCCGCGAGGAGTTCACCAACGATATTTTTGATCTTCGCATGCAACGGACTCTCTTGAGCGCCGTCAAACTGCCGCCCGCTGACTGCGTCCACCCCGGATGGCATCCCGGTCCACCATGAGCAGTCTTCAGGAGCACCCGGATGATGCTTCCAATATGGCTGCCCGGTTCGACGTTCACGTGGAGCGTAGACCGCATGCCCACATAAGCCGCAAACGTAACGCGGTCGACGTTCCAGCCGGGCTCTGGTCGCAAGCCGCCTGACAACCTGGTATTCGTCTTTGGGCATCCCCATCAACGCATCGCTTGAGATCGTAAGCATCGTTTCCAGGTCGATGGCTCTTTTAAGTGTCCTCTTGAATTGCTTTCCTGCCATCGTGACAAACCATCCCCATCGACCGCATTCTAACGATTTCATCCCGGTTCAAGCCGATTGAACCAACAAACCTCTCCGTGCGGTGCTTATCGCGCCGTCAGGTTGAGACCCGATCGGCCCTACACAGCAAAAGGCCGTCGCTTTGGGACCGCGTCGTCGGCTACTGGGACGCCCCGTAAACCGTCGGACGGCTATCAATGATATCCTTGTCGGCCCCAACCATCGTTGGCCGAATCCAAAGCAACCTGCTCTCTGCCAGCGCCTTCCCAAACCGTTGATTCCGCCAATGGCCCCGGCGCCAATGGCCAACGGCCGTCCCGCCGAGCATCTTTCGCCTATCGAATGTCGTTCGATAGCCGCAGAAATTGATCCAGCGACAGCCATCCTGGCGTGCTCGCGCTTCGGCCATTTTTCGAGCTTTTCCTTTGGCTCGCCTGACCTTTTCATGGACCCGCGGATCGCTTAGTCGTTTTTCCTGATCGCGCTCGGGATAATTCAAATAGCAGACCAGGTTGAACACCAGTCGCGTGACCTCCTCGATAACCGTCGGGTCGGAAATCACATTGCGAAGATCATCAGGGTGGCCGTCTTCTTCTCGAAAGGTATCCATTGGAATCGCCGATCGGCGACCGCGTTCGATGCCATCTGTAACCGTATTGCGGTGCGAGACAAAATCGTAGTGCGCGCGGAGCGTTGGCTGGCCCAAAAGATCGGTCAATGAAAGCGACACCGGCGCATGATCTCGCCGACGGAACGTGAAATCCACACTAAACATCAAGTATGATCGCCACTCGCCCGAGCCGCGGATATCCACCTTGGCTGCGATTTCATCCATCACCGCATCGGAATCTAGCAGGTATCGGTCGTAAAGCTGTTGGGCAGCCGCATTTTCGGTCAACAACTTCGCAACGTAACTATCAAAGCTTGCAAATCTTTCGGAGCCGCCCTCGCGCAGACTCTCCAGAGCGCCTGGGATACGCTCAAGATCCGACCATTGCTTTCTCTGCTCAGCGATCAGTTCGTTCGGAGGGCGGGGCCTCAGCCGAAGAGAGTCAACCAGGCAGGTTTCAGCCGTGACATAGAACCCATCGACCACCCAGTCGCGATTGTAGTCGGGCAAAAAATGTCCCGGTGCGAGAGCGACATAGTACGTATCGTACGGCATCCGCAGGTTCTGAACGGGCAACTCATTCACGTCCGTATCGGCCAGCATTGCCAACAGGTCGGGCGCAAACTCAAATATTTGTTGCCCATCGTGGCGCCAACTTCTGAGCACGGAGCGCCAATTCTCCTCGCGCAAGATAACCTCCCAGGCGGTTCTTTCCGGCACGCCTTGAGGGAAATCCGCGAGAAAGGCGTCTTCGTGAGGCGCCACCACTTGCCGGTAATAGTTTTCCCGCTCGGCGTCGGCACCGTCCGGCCTATTACTATCGACGGCCCAATAAGCATCGAGCCGAGGCTGTAAACTGCGCAATTCGGTTTCATGACGCCAAGCGTGCAACTGAGAAAGCCTAACGGCTGGATTAGTCACAAATACCCCCAACAAAAATAGATTTAGCTCACTGCCAGTTCGCGCTCAGACTCATCAGGAAACGCTCATGTTAATATGAAATCGAGAAGAAACATCGCCTAAACTCTGCTAGAAAAGCGATCATAAGCAGTGACGCGAACAGTTCTAATATCTGCTTCGTATCGATATATTTCACGCAGAAGGTAGGATATTTCGGCATCCTTTTCAGCGTCAGCAGCATCGAAATACCAGGACCGCGGCTTCCCGTTCCCCTCGCCGTTCCAACGATACCCCCGCGCCTTCAAGAGATCTTTGAATTCGAATGGCGAGTTTTCGGCCCAGATCCGCCAGGTTGGCAGACGCGCACGATCAAGCAGCCTGACAAGGGCCGGGATGCGCGCCCTCGGCAGTTCTCGTGCGAGGATCTCAATGGCGGCAAGGCAGTCATTCGCGGCGCGATGCCGATCGTAAAAGAAACCCAAAGCCATCGCGAGGTAGGAGAGCTTGGTGCCTTCGAACCCTTCAGCCGCCCAGTCGATCTCCGACATGGAACAGGCCCATGGCTTGGTCGAAAACACCGGACTGAACCGTTCCAGAAAACGCCGATCAAA
>JAFKFV010000009.1 GCA_017307955.1 Allobosea sp.
GAGCCCTACGCCTATATCGCCGACGTTCTCCAGCGCATGGCGGACGGTCACCCCGTCAACCGGCTCGACGAGCTCCTGCCATGGGCATGGAAAGCGGGAAATCCTGTCAATAGCTGACATCAGTGCAGCGCCCGGACGGATACGGTCGTGGTGCCTGTCTCTGCCCCCTGCATCCTCCATGCTGCGCCAGAGCCCGATGATGTGCGAAAGACGGTTGCGAGGATCATGGCCTTGGCCTCTCCGCCGCCCGTGCGACGAACAGACCGGCGGACGGCGGCACGATCGCGGAAACGTCGCGCACCGGCGTTGCAGCGGGCGCGTCGCTCGAGGCGCGTTCGGTCGGCGCGGCATCGGCAGCAGTCGGGCTTGTCTGCTGTACCGCAAACAGCGGCGCACGGGTCCAGGCGAGCGGATCGGCCGCTGCAACCACGAGTGAATTGACAGTCCCGCCGTCGATGATCGGCGCGATCGCGGCGACATAGGCCCGCGTTTCGGCGGGCAGCGGGCGACCGGAAAGCGAGGCTTCGTAGCGACCGGGACCAGCATTATAAGCTGCCAGCATCGCGGTGATGCTCCCGTATCGGTCGTGCAGCTCACGCAGATAGGCCGTGCCCGCAAGAATGTTGTCGCGGGGGTCGTAAGCGTTGCCGCCGAGTTGGTGGCGCGCGCGCAGATCGCCCCAGGTGTCTGGCATGATCTGCATCAGGCCCATTGCACCGGCCGAGGAGATCGCGCGCGGATCACCAGCACTTTCGACGCGAAGCACCGCCCTGATCCATGTCACCGGCACGCCGAAGCGCTGCGAGGCTTCCGCAATATGAGCGGCGTAGGGATCGCTCGCCGTCGGTCGCTGGGCCGGCTCCGGCTGTGCCCAGGCCACCGGCGTCGTCAAGGCGGAGAGCGACAGGCCGGTAAGCAGAAGGAGGACGGTGCTGCGCATGGCGTCAGTCCTTCCCGCCGCGAGCCGAAGGGCGGCTCCAGTGCAGCGACCATGCGCTGCCGGCATCATCGTCGCGGAACAGGTTGGCGCGGATCGGCTGCGCCAAGGCGGGATCGTCGATGGCGAGCGCGATATACTCGCCGGCTCGTTCTCCGGTGCGTTTCCAGCCCGCACCGATCTCCGGGCCGGGTTCGGCACCGCCGTCGTCGCTGGCGTGGATGCGATAGTCCGGTGCGTTCTCGGCGTCGGACGGTTCGGCCGGAACGAGAACGATGTCGCGGAAGAGCGTCAGCGTCTCGATGCGTCCGGTGAAGCCGGATTGCTCGCGGGTGAATTGACCGATCTGTGGCATGGGTATCTCCGTGGCGGTGGCGTTGGGGATGCCGCCGGCGAGCACCGCCCTCGCCGGGGACAAGCGGTCAGCGTGTGGCGGCGCGCCAGACGAAGCGGCCGTCGCCGTCCTCTTCGGTGTAGAGCGGCGTCGCCTTGCCGATGACGGTGCGCGTCGGGATCGGGCCGAAGTAGCGGCCGTCCAGGCTGTCACGGACATCAGGATTCATGAGGAAGATTGCGCCGTCCGCGATGCGTCGGCAGCCCCGCCAGACTGGCAATTCGCGGCCAACCCGGTCGCGGTCGAGGGCCTCGCCGAGCGGCACGGCATCGACGGTGATGGAGCCGCCGGTGCGGCAGACCTGTTGACCGGGAAGCCCCATGACCCGCTTCATCAGCGGTACGCCGCGGCCGATATAGCCGCGTTCCACCATGAAGTCGGCGAGCGGCTGATCGGGCATGACGGCGACCAGATCGCCGATTTCCAGATGGCGCGGCGGATCGAGATCATAGAAGCCGATCGGCACGCTGGCGGAGGCGTTCCAGACGAGGCGCAGCGGCGTCGGGATGAACGCTGCGATGGCGACGCCCATCACGGAAAAATACGTCACCATGACATAGCCGAAGCGGGTCATTGCCCGATCTCCCGCCGCTTGAGCCATGCTTGATGGCGTTCCATCGTGTAGGGACGCGGCTCCTGGCCGACGCTCATCCGGTTCGCGACATGCCGCCAGTGATCGGGAGCGACGTCGCAAGCATCGATGCCGACGGCCTCCACCGCGTCGATGTGGCGAAGCACCTGTTCGACCTTGGGCCAGCCTTCGATCTTCAGCAGGATGTCGCCACCGGGCCGCACGAAGGGCAGCGTCTGATAGGCTTCACCCGGCTCGACAGGCCGCACGATGTCGATGCGCGAGATGATCGTGCCGAAGTCATTGGCCGCCCAGCGGACGAAGGCGAAAACGCTGCCGGGCCGGTAGGAGAAGAGGCGCCGCTTGCGGTCGAGCACCTGCTCGTGTGCTTCTCGGCCGAATCTGATCCAGTTCTCGATCCGCTTCTCGATATGCGTCAGTTCGACATGCGTGAGGTTGTCGATGGGACGCGCGAGCGGCACGGAGCCGCCGCGCGCGCGGGGAGCCGCGGTGCCGGTCATGGGGTATCTCCTTCGGTTTGGGGGAATTCGCGGGCGAGCAGGTCGCGCAACATGTCGGCGACGGTGACGCCGCGCCGGAACGCGGCGATCTTGATCCGGCCGCGCAGCTCGGGCGTCACGTCGATGGTGAGCCGCGCGGTGAAGCCGGCGGCCTCACCGTCGCGGGCTGGCGCCTCCGGCGCCTTGATCCAGCGTTCGGGATCGGCCGGCCTTGCAGCGAACTTCTTTCGGGTCGGGCGCTCGCTCATCGCGCGGCCCTCCCGATGCGGAGCCGATCGATTTCGTCCGCCAGCGCCGCGATCTCGCGCGCGGCGGGCGTGTCGTGGTCCAGCTCAGACACCAGCCGGCCTGATTGCGCGGCAGCGGCGAAGGCAATGCGCTGGCCGATGGTCGTGGCGAGCACCGGCGGATCGTGATCGGCGAGTGTCTCGGCCGTTTCGCGGGCGAGCACGGTGCGAGCGCCGCAACGGTTGAGGACGAAGCGAGCGGCCAATTCCGGCCGGTAGATGCGTGCTTCGGTGAGAAGTGCCAGCATCTCGGCTGAAGCCCAACCGTCGAGCGGCGACGGCTGCACCGGGATCAACACCAGATCGGCGGCGAGCAATGCCGAGCGCATCAGGGCGGCAACGCGCGGCGGCCCGTCGATCACGATATAATCGGTGTCACGAGCCAGTTCCGGCGCTTCCCGGTGCAGCGTGTCTCGGGCGAGGCCCAGGACGCCGAACGCACGGGCGAGGCCCTCGCGACTGCGTTGCTCAGACCAATCGAGCGCCGAGCCCTGTGGGTCCGCGTCGATCAGCGTGACGCGCTTTCCCTGCCGCGCCCACGCGCCCGCCAGATTCAACGCCAGCGTCGTCTTGCCGACACCGCCCTTCTGGTTGAGGAGCGCCACGATCATGAGCGGCCTCCCGAGCGATCGTCGAAAGGCAGGCGCAGGGCATGCGAAGGTTCGGCATCCGTAAAGCCATCTTTACGGAAAGACGATGTGCTCTTATGGTCTGGTTTCGAGCCGTTTCCGCCCTTCCTAGCGGTTACACTGAGGCTCTTCGCAGTGCTCCGGATGAGGTTTTCCACATCGCGCGCGCGCTCTTCAAGGTTAGATTCTTTGTTAGAATCTAAGTTAAGGGCGCGATTCCGCTTTTTGTTTCCTCGGCTTACACCCGGTTTGGGTTCCTGATAGCACGAGCCTCGGGTTCCCGATGGCACGATAGTTCGGGTTCCCGATAGCACGAGGCTATCCACAGCCTGTCCACAGGGCGCGGACGGCTCGAACGCGAGCAGCGTGCGGCCGCCGATCTCCGTCTCGAGGAACAGCGTGTAGCCCGGCAGCGGCTGGCGACGGATGATGTCGCGCAGCTCGAATGCGAAGCGCTTGAACGGCGACAGGCTGCCGGATTTCTGGTGGAGGTGACGGAAATCGAAGCGCCAGCCACCGCGCTGGCGGCCGCCATGCTTCCGGACGATCCGGTAAAGCCAGCGGTCCAGCCCGCCCGTCAGGTCGAAATAGGCCCGGTCGATGGTCAGCACGAGCGCATCGTCGAGGACGGCGCGATAGAACCAGTCCGGCACGATCAGTTCGAGGCCGTCGGGACGGCCGGAACGATCGGTGCGCTCCTGCCACTCATTGATCCAGGAGAAACGATGGCGCCGCCCTTCCGCGGGTTGGCGGATGGTGGTGGAGACCGTGGTGGACTGGAGGCGGTCGAGCGCAGCCTTCAGGCGCTGATAGTCGCGCAAGGACGTGCCGCGGCCGGTGAAGGTGAGGATTTCGTAGGGCGTGGCAGCCATCAGGCGCGAGGTGCGAAGGCCCGCGTCGCGTGCCTCGACGATCTGGCTCGCCGCCCAGATCAGGATGTCGGCATCCCAGATGGTCGCCATGCCGTGATCCGGCACGGCCTCGACGCGGATCGTCACATTGCCCGAGACGAAGTCGATCGGCGCGACGCGATGGGATTTGGAGAGGGAGAAGAAGGGAAAAGCCATGAGATCCTGCGCGTCTCTTGGCGCGAAATCACCGGGGAGCGCCCGGAACAGATCGAGCTGTCCGCGCTCCGAGAGGGACCGATGCCGCGCCGCCATTCGGAAAGCCGCCCGCGATCAGCGCGCGTAGCGGCCAGGTTGCGGCGAGGCGGGCAGCGTCTGCCGCTTGGCCGGCAGCACCTGGCCACGCGGATCGGAGGTCGAGGTGACGGCGCCGCGCGCGGCCCAGGCTTCGAGATCGTCGACGGAATAGACGACGCGGCCGCCGAGCTTGCGATAGGCAGGGCCGGTTCCGTAGGTCCGGTGCTTTTCCAGCGTACGGGCGGAAAGGCTGAGGAATTCGGCGGCTTCCTTGGTGCGCAGGAAGCGCGGCGGCAAAACGGCGAGTTCGGGTCGCATGGGTCGGGCCTCCGTGGGGTTCGTGAAGACCGCCGACGATCATCGGCGGGACGAAGGCCACGATGGCGAAGCAAAACCGGCGAGTTGCAGTGTGAAGTTGGGGGGAGCCAAATTCCCACGCCACGGCGACGCGGCGGGGATCAGCGGCGGTGACGATGACGCAGGAGTTTGCGATAGCCGCCCGCGATCATGGCGCGGGCATCGCGCAGCAGGGACATGACGGCATGGCGGGTCGACGACACCTGCCAGTCGTCGCGCGAGATTCTGCCGACGCGGAAGATCACCTGCGCGATTTCCAGTTGGGTGGCGCCGTCACGCGCACCGTCGAAGGCTTGCAGCATGCGGCGTGCGCGCGCCCGCTGCTGACGGGTCAGGCGTCGATCAGGAGGAACGGCGCGGCCATGCAGGGCGGCGAGAAGGCGGGAGATCGCCTCCAGGCGGTCGAAGCCGGTTATGCCGAGCGGCACCATGGCAACGAGGGGACCGGCACCCGCGGCTGCGTCGACACGGAGGATCTGCGTTTGCTGGGAGGTGTCGAGGTCAAGCAGAGCGTGAGCGTCTTGCCCATCGGCAATCGAGCGGACATCCGAAAGAGCCGGAGGATAGTCGGTTTCCGGTATCAGCACGTCCGGAGCGGAAGCGAGGACAACGACGCTGGTGTCTTGCTGTGGCAGCCAGAAGACGGGGGCTGTTGGCGGAGGTTCGAGTGGGTCCACCGGGAAATCGTAACCCCCAGCGCTGCTGGATCGTGTCCGTCAGCGGTGTCGGGTCGGCATCACCCTGGGTGATCGCCGCAAAATCCCGGTCATAGGTTTCGTTGCGGCGAAGCCATTCCCAGGCAAGGCCGGATGCTGTCAGTTCCTCGACATGATCGTAGCTTGCCGAGGAACGCCACACAGATGCGTCGGGCGTCAAGCTGTCCTCCGTCGTTGTGGTCTGAAGACTTGCGGAGGGGTCAGATTTCTCGTTCGGGTTGCTTTTCGGAAGACCGGCTTCAGGCAACGGGTGATGCCGCTGCGGCATCGCCGGGATTATGAACGCTGGCTCTCCCGAACCAGTTGGCGATAACCCTGCTCCGTCATCCAGCGTGCCCGAGCGAGGTGCGTCTCATGGATGTGCTGACATCGCGTGGGGTCGTTCACGGGGTCGAGGCCGAATAGAACCTGCACCGCCTCCCGCCAGTCCGCGCCGTCGCGCGCTGAATCGAGCAGGCGCAGATAGAGCACCATGTGCTCGCGATCATAGGGCGTGAGCGCGTGGCTCGATGGTGGCTCGTCCAGAAACTGCGGGGTTACTTGTCCCATCTCGGCACCGTTAATCTTTTGCCAACTATAGCGAACCTTTCACGTGCGCAACAGCGGCAGGGAAACGATAATAGTCGGGTTGGGGTGGGCGTCGCCAGATGATCGCTATCGCTTCGTCTGAAGATTGCGCTCATGAAGCAGCAGCACGCCTTCTCCCTTGTCGGTGGACAGGAGAACGATACCCGCAGCCTCGAGCGCCCGGCGGACCTGATCGCGCGTAGTCTCATAGACCTCAAAACCGTTTTCCGATTCGAGGCGCTTGAGCGCGGTCAATGATACTCGGGCCTTGTCAGCGAGCGTCTCCTGTGTCCATGCCAGCAACGCGCGTGCGGCCCGTGATTGTCGGGCGGTGATCATCCATGATCACCTCCCACACAGACCTACGCGCTTACCAAAACTACGGCTATAATAGTCGCTCTTGGTGGTGAGAGCGAGTAAAATGATCGTTGCAGGATGCAGGTTGTCTGTGCGTCGCACTGAACCGATTCGGTCGCTTTCAGCGCGACCTGTGTCGAGTGGAAGGCGCGGATGATGTCGATATTCCGGAGACCGCGTCGATCGCCCACATGGCTAAGGCCCCGGCCGATCCGGCCGGGGCCTTGATTGAGGCTCAGTCGCCCCGCCGACCGTTCGGGCGGGACCAGATGAGCGAGAAGGTATCGCCTTCCTCGTCATCGAAGAGGTTGGCGTAGATCGGGGCGTTGAAGCTCGGATCGTCGAGCTTGAGGCCCAGATAAGGACGGTCTTCGTTGGAGCGCTTGGACCAGGCGGCGCCGATCTCGGCGCGACCGATCATGACGCGGTGGCTGGGGGCGTTTTCGCCGGTGGCGCGCTGGTCAGGGACGATGCGGACGTTCTTGGCCTGGACGCTGAGGGTTGCGATGTCGCCGGTGAACTCGTTGCCGGTCTTCTTGAAGGTGCCGATGGTCGCCATTGTAAGTCTCCGTTTTCCGTTCCCGAGACCGCACCATGCGGCCTCGATGGCGATCGGTTGGCCGGAGGCGACCGACGACGCATCGCTTGCGACCGCAGCAACGCGGAGGACGGCGCGGAAGCGATTTTCTTGTCTCGCGAGGAATGACGGCCCCGGCCGGCAGGGGAAGAAAGTCGAGACGCGCTGTTGCGGCATAGGCGGTCGAGGCGTTAGCCGTCCCTCGGGCAGATCCGCCCATTGGAGAGGCCGTTTGGAGCGCTCGCTGAACGGATGGCAAGCGGAGACGGTGGCGACCACCCTCACCTTCGACTGGCTACCCGCGCTTACCGTCGCGCGTTCCCTGAGGTCAGACCGTGATTCTCGCTCTTCCCACCGGAGCGCCGGTAAGAACGCCAACCTCACAGCCTAAGTGTCCGCCGCGCGAGAGGCTCCCCTTGGCACATAGGCAGCAACCAGCGCCGCCCGTGCGTGGGCCGCCACGACTCTGCGTCAAGCCGCTGCTCTATGCCAAGCGTTTCAACGACGATGCGACTAGCCTTTTGGCCTCATCTGATCCGCCACGCCGTGGTATAGATCTCAAGCCCGTGCAATGCCCTGGCCGGGTTGGCCGGGGCCTGCCGTTCCCACGATCCGGATGAACGCCGCAACGCCGACTGCCACCGCGCCGAAAATCGAGAATGCGATCCGCCATGCGTCCGACGGCATGAGGTGTTTCGCGATGCCATGCGTCGCGTGGTAGCCAGCAACGGCCGCCGGGGCGACGAAGACGAGCGCGATCGCGAGCTTCGCCCAGAGCGGGCGCACGGTTCGGAGCAGAAGCTGGCCAATGCCGAAGGTGAACCCGGCCGCAAGCGCACCGCCGATGATGGCGCCAAACCAGCCAGCGCCCGAGTTGAACGCCCACATACCGGTCGTCACGCCGACGAAGAACGGAAGGGCGAAGACGGCGAGCGTGAACAGCAACCAGCAGAGGAAGCCGATTGCGATCATGCAGAGGAGGATGCCGAGAATGATCATCGTGGTGACTCCGATAGGATAGCTCTAGCGGTCGCGCCTTCCACCACCACCGCGGCGCAGTGCAGAGCATAGCAAATGATGGGCGCCTGCGGGAGCGAAAACCGTGGAGGTCTTCGCGTCCGCGGACGTGATCTTCGCCTCGTTATGAGGCGAAGGGGTCGATTTCGCTAACGATGGCGGTGTCGTCGCCGTCGTACTCGGTCGCGGGCACCACGGAGAGCGTTCCGTCGCCGGCCCGGAAGATGACGATGGCGACCATCAGGGTGGCGGCGAGGCTGAAGGCGAAGGCGTGTGCGTCGGGGAAGGACATCGATCCGGCTCCTGTTGGGGCGGAGGACCATCCCCCGCTGACAGGCGCCCGATGTGTTCGGCCGATGGCCGCAATCACCGCGCTGGCAAAGCCATCGCGGCGGCACGCTATGCGTAGTCCGACCCCTTGCGGGTTGATGGCGTCAGGCCATCGGCTGGACCAAGGATCAGCGCAGATAGGCGGGGGTGGGCATCAGATCCCAAAGGCTGAAGCCGGTTGCCCTTTGCGGCAAGCAGCAGCCAGAGCCCTCACCGCCCGCCTGATGTGATTGACCATGCTCTTGCTAGGCCGATAGGAACAAATCGGATAACGGGAATCGCGGGCGAGGCAAACACACGCAATGAATCGGAAGATCGTCGATAGCAACGCGATGCAGACGGAGATGCTGCGTTCGTATCTTGCCGCATCCCATAACAATTACGCGGTGCTAAACGACTATGCGTCGATGGAAGCGTACAAGGGGAATACACTGACATCGATCTATCGCTCGATGGAGATCGCCAGCGAATTTCCCAGACAGATGATCGTCCTCAAGCCGACAGGCCGGATATGTGCCCTGCTTGGGCGCAATCAGGGTTTACAGCGCAGGATGATCGACGAGCGGCAGACGCGCGAGTTTCCGACGTTCTGCAAGCGGCTCCAGGCTGCGCGCGACGGCGATACCTATTTTCAGGCGCAGTTGCTTGAAAGCGGCCGCGTCGCCACTTGGCAGATGGATCGCATTCTTGAGAGCGCACCAATCCTGCCGGGCGCGATGAAGGAGCTTCGGAAGACCTTCAATCCCGACGAGTTAAAGGCGATCCGGCTGGATGAGCCGTTTCCTCAATCCCTCATTGAGAAGTCGATGAAATTCATCATCGACCTGACATTCTACACCTTCCCCAACCACCCGAGCCCGCCGGCGCGCATCCGGTCGCTTGATGAGCTTCAGAACACTTTCCTGTTCCGACACTCGGTCTCGACGTTTGTGTGGTCGCTCGATTGGATCGCGCGCGGCGGCGCCGATGGTGTGCGGCCGGACAGAATGCGCAACGATGTGGTCGATGTGATCTTCGCGACCTATGCGACCTTCTTCGACGGGTTGATTTCAAATGACGAGAAAGCACAGCGGATCTATCGCGCAGCGCAATTCATTCTGTCGATGCTGACCGGTGCAAAGGCGGCGCGGCTTCCCAGATAGCGACAGTGGCGCTCACGCGCCACAAACTCCGGAGAAGAGCACCGAGCTTTTTGTGATTGTGCGCAAACGATCCCCGTCGCCCATGGTCAGGCTGACTGGACTTTGCGCGTCCCCGTGGCGCTTACGCGCCGCCGAATTTCCAGACCGGGATGCCAAGCTTCTTGGCCTTGTCGGCAAGGTTGTCGTTGATGCCCGTGCCGGGGAAGTGCATCACGCCCTTCGGCACGATGTCGAGCATCTCGTCGTTACGTTTGAAGGGGGCGGCCCGACCATGTTTGGTCCAGTCGGGTGCGAAGCCGATCTGCGGGACGTTGCGGTTTTTCGCCCAGAGCGATGCGATCTTTTCGGCACCTTTCGGCGACTTGCCGTGGATCAGCACCATAGCGGGGTGCTTCTCGTGGACCTGATCGAGCTTGGCCCAGATCAGCCGGTGATCGTCGAAATCCGGTCCGCCGGTGACAACGATCTTCGGGCCAGGTGGAAGGAGGATTTCCTGCTCGGCCCGTTTCTTGGCCATGAGGAAGTCGCGGCTGTCGATCATGGCCGAGGTCAGGTTGCGATGGTTGACCTTTGAGCCGGTGCGAGGGAGCCACGGTTTGCCGATCTGGCGCTCGTAGTGTTCGGCGGCCTGGTCGCGCATCAGCTCGAAGGCGTTCTGGCGTTCGATGAGCGTCATGCCCTCGGCGATCTGGCGCTCGAGTTCGACCGACTTCACCTCGCTACCGTCCTGTTGCCGCTGCGAGCGCTTCTGCGCCTGTTCGTTGTCGTCGAGTTCGCGGGCGATCCGCTCGGTGGCGCGGTGGAAGATGTTGGCGGTCGACCAGAGGAGATCGTCGAGGTCGGGTTCGAGGCGAGTGTCCTCCAGGGTCGAGATCAGGGCGTCGAAGATGTCCGCGATTGCGCCTGCGACCTGATTACCGTCTGGCAGGAGCCGCTGGTCGGGCTCGTCGGCGAAGGGACGGTAGCCGTGAAGCTGCAATTCGTTGAGGACGTGGTCGGTGGGTGACGATTCGTGGAGGGGTTCGTAGTCGTTGTGCTCGCTCATGGGATGCTCCTTTGGCTGGACCGCGACCGTCGCGGCCTTCATGGCGACGGAGCCCATGGGCGGAGCGGACCTGCACCCGGCGTCAAGCGCCGGGCCGGAGCGAACGCGGAGGATGCCGGAGGCCGGCTATTTTGTTTCGCGATGGAAAGGCGCGGCACGCGCCGCCGGAAAATAGTCGGCCGCAGGCATTGCCTGTCCGAACCGCACGTGGGCCGATCGCCCTCTCGAAGGCCGAGGCGCGGTCCTCTCCAAAGGATTGAGCATCCATGCGTGCATGATGGCGGCCGAGTGCCGCCACCGTTCAGCCCGTGATCTACGCCGCCAGCAGCATGAACCGGGCGACGTCCTGCGGTGCGAGCTGCACCCGGATCTGCGCCATCAGTGCGTCACGACCGAATGTGCGGAGATCCTCGTTGAAGTCCCCGAGCACTGGGGACAGGGCAATCGCCTCGATCCCGACCGCGTTCGCCCGTTCGATCAGTGTGTTTCGTGCACCATCCCCGGCACGATCGTTGTCACGCACGATATAGAGCCGGCGCAGCGCGACGTGGAATTGGATGGCCGCGAGGTGAGCCGCGGAGAGAGCTGCCGCCGCCGACATGCCGGGCATGACCTCACGGGCGGAGAGCACGCTTTCGATGCCTTCGCCTGCCGCCAACACCTCGCCAGAGAGCCCGAAGCGGACCGCGTGCCCGAGAAGGTCGCCCATCGCCTTGCGCTGGATGCCGATCGGCGCCTTGCCGGAGCCGTCCGGAGCGAGCCAGGTCCGGTGCGCGCCGGTGATCCTGTCGGAGAGATCGGTGACGACACCGATCATTGCCGGCCACATCTCGGTCGGGCTGTGCTCATCGGGTCGATAGTAGCAGCGGGGGTGGAAACGCAGGTCTCCGCATCCGTGCAAAGCCGTAATGCCGCGTCCGCGCAAATACGCTTCTACGAGCGTGCCGCCGATCGGCTGACACATGGCGGCCAGCCGGCGTGCTGCCTCGGCCGACCCCGATGGTGCTGGCGTGCGAGCGTGCTGTCCCGGCTGGGATGCGGGATCTGGAAGCGGCAGGCTAAGGAACTGTCGGGCCTCCTCAGTGACGTCGGCAAAGTCGATAAGCCCAAGCGATTCGCGGATCACGTCGAGCAGATCGCCATGCTCGCCCGTCGCGGCGTCGCACCATTTGCCGGCAGGGCCTTTGGCGCTGTCCTTCAGGCGGACGAACATGGATCGGCCGGGCGCATTGCGGACATCGCCGACCTGCCAATAGTTGCCCTGTCGGCGGCCAGCGCCGAGATAGCGTTTGCACACCGCCTCGGCCTGCCGGCCGAGACGAGATGCGAGATCGGACGCGTCGCGACGGGCCATCACGCGGCCTCCCGCTCACTGACGCGGGCCACCGGATAGGTGTCGAGCAGCTTGCCGAGCACCGCCGGTCCGCTGGTGTCGATCGGCACGAAGAACCGCAGCGACCAGGAGATGATCTCGGTGAACAGGCCATAGGCGCGAAGGCGGTCGCGCATGCCCTCGGTGAAACCCGACAGCTCGATCCGGTTCGCGCCCATGACACGCACGCGGCGAAGCTGAAGTCCCTCGGCCAGGTCGAGGATCGTCCGCCCGTCGACGAGTGCCGTGTAGGCAGCGCCACCGGACAGATCGACCGTGCCGGTTGACGCGGCATTTGCGGCCCAGGCGGGAGAGACGCGACGGCCGATGATGCGCTCGCCATCGTCGGTTTGAAGCCGATAGACGCGGGTCGACTCATTCGGCAGGCGCTTCCAAACCGGAAGGAGCAGACCTGCGACGATATGGATCGTGCTTTCGCTGAAGGCGGGCACGTCGCCGAGTTCGCGAGACCAGGCCGCCGCGAAGGCATTCCGGTCGGCCTCCTGCCAATGGCTTTCCGCCATTGACTTCAACGAAGCATGGTGGTGCTCCATCGGCCGGATTAGCCGCACGCGGCGCTCGATCTCACCATCGTCGAGCATCAGCGCCGGCGCCAGAACCTGCACGGCAGCGCGACCCGAGCGCTCGTTCACCAGCAGCTTCGCGCCGCGATCATCGAGCCAGCCGAGCGCGTCGTCGAGCGACAGCGGACGGTTGCACTCGCGCTGGGTGATGGTGAGCAAGCGCGTTTCCGCGCCCGACGCGGGATGCGTGTAGATGACGCTGCGATCGGTGACGACGAAGCTCTCCGCCGTCAGCGTCTCCAGCCCGACGTCGTAGACGCCGCTGGCGATCGCGCCCGCCACCTTGGCATCAAGCAGTTGCTCGAACGCCGTGAAGAGGATGCCCTGCAGCTCGATGGTGAGGGCGAGCAGCCTGTTCAGGAAGGTGGTGATCGGCGGCAGCTCGTCCTTGATGCCGTTGTCGTCCACCAGCTTCAGGCCGGTCGAGGACTCGAAGCGGTGAAGCGAGCAGCCCTCGATCTTGCCGCGCACGATCAGGAGATAGAGCTGACGCAGCGCGTCGCGGGCATAGCTGGATTCCAGATTGTCCTCGGGCCGGAACAGGCCCTGGCCGCCGGTCTGACGCTGCCCGCGCGTGATGGCGCCGAGCGTGTCGAGACGTCGGGCGATCATGCTGAGGAAGCGCTTCTCCGCCTTCACGTCGGTCGCGATCGGGCGGAACAGCGGCGGCTGCGCCTGGTTCGTCCGGTTGGTGCGGCCGAGGCCCTGAATAGCGGCATCGGCCTTCCAGCCCGGTTCGAGGAGGTAATGCACACGGAGCCGCTGGTTCTTCGCCGACAGCTCTGCGTGGTAGCTGCGGCCAGTGCCGCCGGCATCGCTGAAGACGAGAACGCGCTTCAGGTCACCCATGAAGGCGGCCGTCTCGGCGAGATTCGCCGACGGGGCGCGGTTCTCAACGGCCAGGCGGTCGCCCGTCGCGCCGGCACCCGGCTTGCGGACGATCCGCCGCGAGCGGCCCGTCACCTCGGCCACCATGTCGGTGCCGAAGCGCTGCACGATCTGATCGAGAGCACCAGGCACCGGAGGCAGGGACGCGAGACGCTCGATCAGCTCGTCGCGGCGGGCAACGGCTTCACGGCTCTCGACAGGCTGACCATCGCGATAGACTGGCCGCGACGACAGATTGCCCTCGCCATCGGTAAACGGCTCGTAGAGCTGCACTGGGAAGGAGTGGGCGAGATAGTCGAGAACATATTCGCGCGGCGTAATGTCGACGCGAACGTCACCCCATTCCTCGGTCGGAATCTCGGCAAGCCGCCGTTCCATCAGGGCTTCACCGGTCGATACGATTTGCACGACAGCGGCGTGCCCGGCCTCCAGATCGTGCTCGATCGAGCGGACCAGAGTTGGCGTTTTCATCGAGGTCAGTAGATGCCCGAAAAAGCGCTGCTTCGCCGATTCGAATGCCGAGCGGGCGGCGGACTTCGCCTGCCGGTTCAACGTCCCGGTCGAGCCGGTGATGTTGGCGGCTTCCATCGCGACGTCGAGGTGATTGTGGATGATGGCGAAGGCGCCGGCATAGGCATCGTAGATGTGGCGCTGCTCATCCGTCAGCGCGTGCTCGACAAGCTCGTATTCCACGCCGTCGTAGGAGAGCGAGCGGGCGGTGTAGAGCCCGAGCGACCGCAGGTCGCGGGCCAGCACCTCCATTGCCGCGACGCCGCCATCCTCGATGGCCTCGACGAATTCGGCGCGGGTGGCGAAGGGGAAATCCTCGCCGCCCCAGAGACCGAGGCGCTGGGCATAGGCGAGATTGTGAACGGTGGTCGCGCCGGTGGCGGAGACATAGACGACGCGGGCGTTCGGAAGGGCGTGCTGAAGCCGAAGGCCGGCGCGACCTTGTTGCGAAGCGGAGACATCGCCCCGTTCTCCCTTTCCTCCTGCCGCATTGGCCATGGCATGGCTCTCGTCGAAAATGATCACTCCGTCGAAGTCGGAGCCCAACCATTCGACGATCTGCCGGACGCGCGAAAGCTTGCTCCCACGGTCGTCGGAGCGCAGCGTGGCGTAGGTTGCAAATAGGACGCCTTCCGGCAGCGTGATGGGCTTGCCCTGCGGGAAGCGGGACAGCGGCGTGACCAGCAGACGCTCCATGCCGAGCGCAGACCAGTCGCGCTGCGCATCCTCGATCAGCTTATCGGACTTCGAGATCCAGACCGCCTTACGGCGGCCCTGGAGCCAGTTGTCGAGGATGATGCCGGCCGATTGGCGGCCTTTGCCGGCGCCGGTGCCGTCGCCGAGCATGAAACCGCGACGGAAGCGAACCCTGCCAACGGCATCAGCGGGCGCGGCCTTTACGAGATCGAAAGTCTCATCGACCGTCCATGATCCGGCAAGATAGTCGCTGTGCGCCTCGCCGGCATAGATCACCGTCTCGAGCTGGGCGTCCGACAGCAGGTCGCAGATGTCGGCAGGGAGCATGGGCCGATAGCTCGGCTTCGGCGGTGCGACGCTCGCCATGGCGGCGGACTGCACGAGCTTGGTCGGGTGCGCCTTGGAGCCGGGAATACGGATCGACTGCAATCCGTATTCCTCGTAGATCGCGTCGGTCAGGTGCGCGCCATCGGCGGGCATCCAATCGATCGTGCTGTAGGGAAGTTCGGCACCCTCGGGGTCGATCACGGGCGCGGGTCGAACGGCGGCCGAGCGCGCTAGATACCCGCGCACCGTTTTCGGGGCCGCGATCGCCGGGATCGTCGGCGGGGTGGGCAGCGTGACCGGGAGACGCGGCGGAACGCTCCGCGCGATCCAGTCGAGCAGCGTCGCGACGTCGGGCGCCATGCCTGTCGATGCCGGCAGCGCGGACGGATCGGCGGCGGGCACCTTGTCGATGACGGTGAGGCGCGTCGGAAACGTGGTGCCATGCTTGGTATAAACCGAGCCGGCGATCGCAGCGCTAAAGATGACGGTGCCGCGTTCCTGCAGGCGTACGAAGGCATCACGCCAATCCGGCAGGTCCGGCCCAACATTGGCACCGGTAATCGCCACGAGCCGGCCGCCAGACGCGAGCCGGTTCAGGGCCGAGGCGATATGGCGGAAGCCGGCGTCGGCGACACGGCCCGCGACATTGGCCATGGCCGAGAACGGCGGGTTCATGAGCACGACGGAGGGGATGGCGGCAGGGTCGAGATAGTCGTCGATTTGCGCCGCGTCGAAGCGCGTGACCGCAAGGGCCGGAAAGAGGGATGTGAGGAGATCGGCGCGGGCCTCCGCGAGTTCGTTGAGGATCAGCGAACCGCCAGCCGTAGACGCCAGGATGGCGAGCAGGCCGGTTCCGGCGGAGGGTTCGAGCACCACATCATCCGGCGAGATGGCCGCAGCCGTCACCACAGCCAGGCCGAGCGGCACTGGCGTAGAGTATTGCTGGAGCGCCTGGCTCTCTTCCGAACGACGTGTGTGGGTCGGCAGGAGCCCCGCGACTTTCGACAGGGTGGAAAGCCGTGCTACTGGAGATGCGGACTTACAGAAAAGCGCCCGTCCGTATTTGCGTAAGAACAGGACAGTGGCGACCTCACAGGACTCGTAGGCGGCCTTCCAATCCCATGCGCCGGCAGAATCGGAGGCGCAGAATGCGGCCTCCATCGCAGTGCGCAGGAGTGGCGCTTCGATGCGCTCGCCGCGTTCGAGATGGGCAAGCAGGCGCTGGGCGGCCGACAGGATGGCGGGCGCGTAGGCGACGGGCGCGGCCGGGACGGCCACGGGCAACAAGACGGTCATCAGGGGATCCTCGAGAGAACCGGAACGGACAAGCCCGACCGGCGCTCTCTCTCGAACCACCCGGACTCATCCTGTCCCGGCGGACCTCTCCCTCCAAAATGCTCCGCCGCGCAGAAATTCTAGCAATCTGTTGGACATGAACAGTTTGCGACAATCGCGCAGCGGCAGCAGGAACACTACAATAACTCAGCGATTCGAGGAGATGTGAGAATGGTATCTGTTATTTGGGCGCCAGCAGAAAAACCGACGGAGCGGCATGTTGTTGTTTACGCACACCGCGACGGAATGCCGGCTGCGGACAAGGGTTATTTCTTTCTCAGTGACGAGAGCGACTGGGGTGGAGCTGGGCCATTTGACATGAGATTGGATGAGGTCATTGAACGCGCGAAGCAAAAGGCTTCAGACCATGGCCTGCAAAAGGTCGTCGTGGTTCGCAAACCCTAATGAGTATTCGCGACCGTCTGATAGGACAGCTTGTATGCCTGCAATCAGCACTGACCTTTTCAAGAAGAGTTTTACAACAACGCCAAAAGCGGTCAGCCCGGAAGTGCGGGCATTTTGCCAGCGCATCAGCCCCGACCACGCGCCTACCTATGTGCCTGTGCAACCCGATGCAGAGGCTCTGCCCTCGGAATGCTTCAACAACGTGGCGAGCAAGGTCGAGCGCGATGGCGGAACGCTGATCTATGGCTGGCTGATATGGGAATGGCCTCGTGTTTTTGTCGAGGCCGAGCATCATGCCGTATGGGAGAAAGATGGCGCTCTCACGGACATCACGCCCCACGTGAATGGCGAGCGGCGGATCCTGTTCCTGCCTGATCCGGCACGTGCATATGATTTCGTCACGCAGAAGCGTCTGATCAATATCAAGAAAAGCCTGGGCGAATTGGCATCGGTTGATGGTTGGATCGCAGCAACTGACCGGCTGCATCGGAACATTGAGGCCAACTCCGTCGGAAACCAGTTTACGCTTGAGCGTTCTTATCTTTCGGCGATGGGCCAGGAAATCCGGAACGCTTTGGGATTGGTGTTTGTCGATCTGGCGAAAACGACAGCTCCCAACAGCCCCTGCTTCTGCACAAGCGGCCGTAAATTCAAAAAGTGCTGTGGACCGCTGATTCAGCTTCACCCCTAGGCGGATGCCGGGGCTGCCATAACAAATGACCCGGTGCTTTCAGGGAAGCGCCGGGCCATCACAAAGTTGGTGGATCTATCGATTACAGGAGGTCACTGGGCTGCGATCATGGCGGCTTCGTCGTCTTCTTCGGAGTCGGGAAGCTCTTCCTCATCGACGTCCCCGGAGAGGAAGGCTGGCAGAGCCTCGCTGCCAGCGGCCTGGTCGGCGGGTTCACTGTGAGCATCGGACATGCGTAGCGGTTCCGGCAGCCAGCCGGTATCGGCCAGCAGACGTTCGGCCTCCTTGGCCATGTCGCCCTTCTTCAGGTGGCCAATGAGCTGCGCGGCCCGTTCGCCAGCGCCTTCGCGGACAGCTTCAAGAATCCGGCCCTTCGTCACCCGTCCGAGGTAGTTGCCGACGGTCGGCTTCCAGCCCGCAGCGACCATGTCGAGTCCGGTGGCGACCGCGAGCCGATCAGCTTGCGCCAGGCGGACGTCGAGGCCGTGACGGCTGATACCGGAGGCGGCGTGGGGGTTCGGCCGCTCGAAGAGAGCGTTGATCCCGAAGCTCACGCAATGCGCCAGCAGGTCCAGGCGGGTGCCGTCATCGAGCTGCTCCAGCCAATCCCATAGAGCCTGGTCGTCGGCGGGAACATGGTCGCCCCAGCGCTCATGCCGGTCATTCTCCGATTGTGCGGAGGGGCTGGCTTTCATCTCCTCGGACTGGCCGGAGAGATAGAGGTGTCGCACACTCGCTTCGAGGCAGCCGGTCGGAGCAGTGTGCCGGAACGTGTCGCTGGCCAGCTTGTGCAGCAACATGGTCAAAGCGACCTGCGGGTTGGTGGCCAAGGCGTCGCGCAGCGCGAGCGTGCGGTGTGCGGTCAGCTCGATGATCAGGCGCTCGGGCAACGGCTTCAGCCCGTCGTCCTCCTCGTCCTCCTCGGTCCGCACGGGCTCGCCGCAGATGGTGATGACGGCGCGGTGGACGGCGGGCGAGCGAACTTCGCCGGTTTCGGGATCGACCTCTTCCTCCGCGGCGTCGTCGCCTGCAGCTTCCACCGGGCGTTCGTCCTCGGGACGGACATAGCCGCGATCGACGCAGAGCGAGCCGTCGGAGTCGATGCTGATGAACACGCCGGCGATGGCGATCTCGTCCGGGTCGTAACGGACCGGCCGCTGGTCGAGGGCATCCAGGGCCGCCTCGATCTCGCCCAAGCGCTGGTCGATCTCGTCGGGTAGCTCGTCAGCCTCCTCATAGTCGGCGGTCAGGCGGTCGAGTTCTTCCTGCAGCGCGCCGCGCGTCGCCTGCTCCTCCGCGGTGATGTCGAGAGGAACGCCCTTGATCGCGCGCAGGCCGTGCGTGACGCCATAGGGAATGCTGACGGCGGCTTCGACCCATTTCCAACCATGGGTGGAGATCTCATCGGCGATCATCGTGAGCTTCTCGGACACGAGTCGGTCGAGAAGTCCGGCGTCCTGAAGCCAGCCGCCGTCGTCGGACTCGAAGAGGTCGCGCATGACGATACCGCCGGCGGCCTCGTAGGTGTCGACACCGACGAACACGGCGCGCTTGTCCGAGGGGCGAACCGTCGTCTCGGTCAACATGCGGCGGATGTGATAGGGCTCTTTCTGCCAGCTATTGCGGATCGTCTCCCAGACCTGCTCCTGGCGGGCATGGTCCTGCGATACGGTGAAGGCCATGAGCTGCTTCAGCTCGATGCCGTCTTCGGCATAAATGTCGAGCAGCGCGGGCGAGACCGACGCGAGGCGCAGTCGCTGCTTGACGACGTTGACGTCGACGAAGAACGCCGCGGCGATGTCCTCTTCGGTCATGCCCTTGTCGCGCATGGACTGGAACGCGCGATACTGGTCCAGCGGATGGGCGGGCACACGCTCGTCATTTTCAGCGAGCGAGATTTCCTCCATCAGGATGCCGCTGTCGGTCGCGCCGACGACGCAGGGAACCGGCGCGGTCTTGTTGAGGCGCTTCTGCTTGACCAGCATCTCCAGCGCCCGATAGCGGCGACCGCCAGCGGGCACCTCGAACATGCCGGTCTCCTGGCCTTCACCGTCGAGGACGGGACGCACATGGATGCTCTGGATGAGGCCACGCCGCGCGATCGATGCGGCGAGATCCTCGATCGAGACGCCGGCCTTCACCCGCCGGATGTTGGACTGGCTCAACACCAGCTTGTTGAAAGGGATGTCGCGCGCGGACGACAGGGTGATCTTCTGAACGGCAGTTGCCATCGGGGTTACTCCGCGACGGGCGCCGAGAGCCTCTCTCTCGATCCTAAACCCGTCACGAAGCGAAGCGCCGCCCTCTCACTCTAGGAGGGCAGCGCCACGGATGCGGAGAAACGGAAGGGCACGAAGGAGCAAAGCCGGAAACACGGATTTCCGCATTTCCGGCTACGTGGGAATCAGGCGGCGCGATCGAGCAGCTTCTTCGCTTTGCCCTCCAGCTCCAGCCGCGCGTCCTGGTGTGTTTTGTCACGGGCGACGGCAGTGATGCCCGCGACAAAATCGAAGATGGACTCGGGCGGGCGACCTTCCTCCGCCAGGACGGTCTCGATGATCTTGCCAGTCTCGGCCTTCGAGAATCCGCGCTTGCGCAGGAATTCCGTGCGATCCTCGTCCGTCTTCGCGACGACGCGCTCCCGCGCGGCCTTGATGCCGTTGATGAATGGCATGGGTGAGGAGTTCGCGAAGTTCAGCAGCGCCGGCGCCGCCTCATGGGCGAAGCGCGAGGCCGCATATTTCGAATGGCGGATCGTGATTTCCTCGAAATCCTCGACGCCCCACAGATTTCTGTTTTGGCAGACTGCGCGGAGATAGAAGCTCGCCATGCCGAGCGTCTTGGCGCCGACTTCCGAGTTCCAACAGTAGAAGCCGCGGAAATAGAGGTCGGGCGAACCGTCGGGGAGCCGGCCGGCCTCGATGGGGTTTAGATCGTCGACGAGGAAGAGGAACACATCGCGGTCGGACGCATAAAGCGTGGTCGTGTCCTTGGTGATGTCGACGCGCGGATTATAGACGCCGGTCGACCAGTCGAGCACGCCGGGCACTTTCCAGCGGGTGTCACCCGTGCCGTTGCCGGCAATCTTCTGCACCGCCTCGACCAGCTCGTGGTCATAGATGCGCCCGTAATCCGGGCCGGTCACGGCGCGCAGATCGACGCGGCCGTTGTCGGTCTCCAAGGTCTTGATCTGCTCGGCCCGGTGAGACGTCAGGCCGTATTGCAGGTTGATACCCGCCAGCGCGGCGGGAAGCTGGCGCAGATAGGCGGCCGGCGCACCGACCTGGCTGGCGAGCTGGCCGAAGCTCCAATGTGTCGGCGCGACCGGCGTGTCTGATCCGGGCAGGATCAGGGACAGGCGTTCGGGATCGGTGCGGCTCGCCTCGACATGGATCAGCGCGGTCTCGACCACGCGGGTCCGGCTGCGCTCAGTTCGGGCGCGCACGGAGCGGGCCAGATCGTCGAGTGACAGAAAGCGCTCGTCATCGGGGCGGGAAAACCATTCGGACGAGACGCGCCCGATCCGCTGGCCGCGGCTGACATCGACCTTGTAACCGCCACTCATGTCGCGGCGAGCGTCGAGAACCTGCATGTTCATGGGATCAAACTCCATGACGGGCGCCGAGAGCCTCTCTCTCGACACTCAACCCGTCACGAAAATCCCGTCCACACTCTCACTCTCGGGGGCGTTGCGGGGGTCTCCCCCCAGAAGGGGTAGGCAGAGATGTCGGCTCGGCCGCAGGGGAATGCTTTCCCCTCCAATATCAATGTTGCAGGTGAGCGAAAGCGGGCTTGCTGATATGGTCGTCGCGATTTTCTGGGGGAACTAATGGAAGTCTACTGCAAAGGAACGGCCCGCATTCGGCACAAAAAGACGGGCGAAATCTATGACATCGAAAACGACGAACTGGATTGGGATGCGGTCGGGGGCGACGAGCGACAGATGGGCTCCGAAATCCACTATGAGGCGATGATTGAACATCCCGACCTAGGGGATCTGTCTTGGGGACTTTGGGAATATCCGATCGGTATCGAAAACTATCGTGAGACAAACGCCGGACCTCATGAGGTGATTAGGGATTTCGACTACGGCCTCGAGCGCAGTGAACCCGAGCCCGACGAATGGCTCGACTACACGGTCCCCGACGATCCCTTCACAATTTTTATGGATTCCTATCACCATACCGGCGATCTGCTCGCAGATCATGGAAAGGACAATGGAGGCCACCTTCTCAATCGGATGGTCTTTTCACATCAGGTTACGGCGCTGGAAGCCTATCTTGGCGACACCCTATTGAAGGAAGTCATGGCAGACACGGGCGCCATGCAGCGTTTGATCGATCAGGACGACGATCTGGCGAAGGAGAAATTCACGCTCGCCGAGATCTCGAAGGAGGCGGGGCTGGTCGAACGCAAGGTCCGAGAGCACCTGCGCTCGATCCTGTATCACAATCTCGCAAAGGTCGATGTCCTCTACAACATCGCCCTTGGGGTCCGCATCCTGACCCTCGCCGGCGACAAGAAGAGCCTCTTCAAGGCGGTGCTGCTGCGCCATGACTGTGTCCACCGGAACGGCTTCGACAAGGACGGAAACGAACTCAAGGTCTTCACCAAGGCCTTCGTTCAGAACACCGCCGATCTGATCAAGGCGTTCGTCGAGGACATCGAGAAGGCAGTACGGGCGCAATCAGCAGGCAGATTGTAGTGCATCATGTGCCGGACAGGTCGGCTGGTCCCAGGTAGGTGATGCCGAGCCGGCTGACATCCTGAGCTACTTGGGCACGCAACAACCCGGCTCTCCCCGGGTTGAGTGCAGCCTGCACGGTGCCGAGAGGCGTGCCGTCGGCCGAAAGCACGCGAGGCTGACCAGACCAATGATGAATTTGGACGGACGTGCCCGGCGGCGGCGGCGCGCCGAGCCATGCCACGCTCGCCCAGTATCGGCGATCAGCCCACGTGCGGTTTTCGCGCGGTGTGAAACTCTGCGCGAAGTCCATCCACATTGCCTTGGTCTCTACTGTCGGCCAATCCGGTTGGGCGCTCCATGCGGCGACGGCCTCCGAGCTGAGCCACAGGCGAAGCTCCTGGCCGGTTTGGAAAGTGGCACCGGTATCGGTGACGGCTTTGATAGCGGCGAGCCTTGAATTGAAGCCAGCTTGGATAAGGATCGAGGCGGAACGATTGAGCGTACCGGTTTCGACAGCAGGAACGGCGAGACCAAGCTCATGATCTTCGAGGCGAAGATCAAAGACGCCGACCGTATCGCCGTTTGCAGCTGCACGGACGCGGATTGCCTCCATGGCCCAGGGAAGGCGATAGACTAAGCCTCCCTCAATGAACTGCAGCGTCTCCGATTCCTGCCCGGCGGCGATACCCGCAAGAGGTTGACCGAGGAGCCAGGCGCGCAGGATGTCCCGCCAATTATCTGGCATCGGGTCAGGCTTGAATGGGTAAAAGGTAAAGACACGGTCGGCCAGAGCCGTGATAGCGGCGATTGCCGCCTCCGTATCCCCTTCGGAAATAGTGCCATTGGCCTGAATGAGGAGGAGATTGACGTCCGCAGCGATCGCGTCGAGGGCATGTCCAGTGGCCAATCCGACCCCGGCCAGGAAATAGCCGCGGCGACGCGGCGCCGTCGATTGGCTCCAAATTAGTCGGCTTCGCGAGACGAGGCCTGCCCTGAGGACCTGCTGCACCTCCTCATTCTGTCGCAAGAGGCGACGATGCCAGAGTGACGATTGGAGAATGGCGTCCAACGCGGCCTCGATGCCTTCGTCAGGGACATCGTTTTCGCCAATTAGACTGAGGATAGCCGTATCGAGCGTCGCAAGATGTCGGTCCCAGTCGGCAAGCGCACGTTCCCGATCCTCTGGTTCTTCGTTCGCGACCTCCGGAAAGGTCCAGGCTGCGGCATTGTTGACAACATATTCGACAAGCTGGTTGAGATCGCCGCCGACGCGGGCACGCATGCGCGACAGGAGCGCTGCGACGAGCCGCACCAAGCCGCTCTCCATCTCGCGAGCACCAAGATCGGTAATGAGAGCCTCCCAGTTGCGCCGCTTCTTTGCGATATCGTCGAACATGGGGAAGAGAACGATACCCTCGACATCGACATAGGCGCGGCCAGCTCGCCCTATGACATTCTTGAACTCAGAGATTTCGATCTTCTCGCCATTGCGGTGAAGCGAGTGCATGATGACAGCCGTAGCGGACAGGTTGAGGCCTTGTGCCAAGGTCGGTGACGAGATCGTCACCTTGAGCACATTGTCACGCAGCAAGCGCTCCACCTCCTTGCGGTAGGCGGTCGGCAGAGCGCCGTGGTGAAGCGCGACACCCAACCGCAGGCATTTGAGGATGGCACTGTTAGTTCCGAGCCATTCCTCTCCCAGCGCAATCGCAGTGTTCAGGACCGCTGGATCGGCTTCGAGCAGCGATCGCAACGCGCCGCGCTCATGAAGGTCGACGATGACGTCCGCAAAGGGTTCGACGCTTCGCCGCTCGGGGCAGAAGATCAGGACGGTCTGTCCGTCCTCGATCAGCCGCCATGCCGTTGCCAAGCAGAGTTCGCGTTGATTGTCGGGGAACAGGCGCGTTCGCCGCCGCTTCGGCGGAATCCAGTTCGGCGGCGCGGCGCCGGTGAGGAAGCGCTGCACCCATGGGCGTTCGTCGCCGACGCGAAGGTTCAACCGAGCAGTGGGCGACATCCATACCACTTCGCCGAACCGGAGTCGGGTGGGGCGCCAGTCATTCTTGATCAGGCCTCCGGGGTGATCACGGCGCAGCCATGCCGCGAAATCTTCGAGCTGATCTCCATCGGGCAAGATCGCCGAGAGGCACACAATGCGCCGCTCGTGGGCGTCCGGCCGGCGAAGAAGACGCTGGATCTGCACCTCGTAGCGGACTTCGCGTTCATTGAGGCCAATCATGTGCCCTTCGTCGAAGACGAGAAGACCCACGTCATCGAGAAGTGACGGATCGTTGCGGAGCGCAAAGTCGAGCTTCTCAGGCGTCGCCACGACGATATCCCGTTCGCGGATCGCATCCTCGTCGAATCCGCTGACCCCGATGCTGCCGTAGAGCGCCGAGATCGTCTTGCCGAGCGGGCCGAACGTTCTCTGCAGGGTCGTCTCCGTCTGGGCCGAGAGCGCACGTAGTGGCGTGACAAAGACAACCCGCTTGCCACCGGCCAGGCAGCGCAGGATACATAGCTCCGCGATGCGCGTCTTGCCGGCGCTCGTTGGCAGGGAGACCACCAGATCATCGGATTGGTCGACGGCCCGCGCTGCGGCCTCAATTTGCGATGGCCAGAGATCGACCTCGGCTTTGGGGCGCCGTTGGAGAAGCGCGATGAATAGCTCGCGAAGCCGAGGCCAATCGGCTGCTTGGCCGCCGATTGGCTGAAGCGGCACCCTCTCGTGGAAAGTGCTCGACCAGAGGTCCGACAGGAGATGGATCGCAATGCGATGCGCCCACCACTGCGGCAGCATGTTCAATTCGCTGCAGATGGAGAGGTTCACCTGAAGCCGCTCCAGGGCCTGATCGAGCAACGGTCGCTCGCCCCGATCCAGAGCCAGAAGAAACAGGGACATGGCCGCGAGGAAGGCGTCGGTCAGCGCTGTGTCGAGACCGTCAAAGAGGAAGTCAGCGCCGCCATCGACAGGATTGGCGGCACCCTCGATCTGATCGAGATGGCCCTGGATGGTCGCAGCGATCCGGGCATCGCTACCTTCGCCTGCAGCGCGATAGTCGAGCACGCTGGCGCGAAGGGCTGCGAAGTTCCGCCTCATCAACTGTGCGAGGACGCGTTCGATCGGCGAGAAATTCTCGTCGGCTTCAACGATCGCAAGCAGGGAGTAGGCACGTGCGGAGAGGTGCGCCAGATGGTAGCTGGCTGCTGCCATCACGAAATGGAAGTCCCGATCGACCTCCTGGCGGTTGCCCTTTGCGATGACCGCCTCGAGCGCGGTTGCGGCCTGTTCAAAGGCGATGCGCGCCTGAACAGCGTCACCGCCGAGTTCGCGGAGACGCAGTCCCAGTCCGAGAAGCGCGTAGCCGTAGGAATGCAGATCGTAGCTGAGCTGAGGCGCAAAGGCCGGGGCATCGGGCGGAAGCGCGCCGTCGCGCCAGATGATTGCGCGCGCCTGGCCGCGGGCTATGAGACGTCCCCGAAATCCGGCTGTCGCCGCTTCTGTGATGTCGGCGATGATAGCTTCAGGCGTTGTTGGCATTGGCAATCACTCGGTCGTAAACCGCACCGATGAAGGCGGCATGGCCTTCCACACGCAGGCCGACGCCCCATTGGTTCACGGGGCCTGGATAGGCCTGAAGCGACGCGGTCAGCAGAGCGTCCGGCGCGTTTCCGGAAAATGTGAATAGGAGATGCCGGACATTCTGAAGCGGGATGCCGTGTTTCAGCAACGCATCATCAATCGCATCGGCGAGCGGAAGATTGTTCAGTTCAAGGAGACGGGCC
Source organism: Allobosea sp. (assembly GCA_017307955.1). Lineage (GTDB taxonomy): Bacteria > Pseudomonadota > Alphaproteobacteria > Rhizobiales > Kaistiaceae > Kaistia. The sequence continues at coordinate 25,874 of JAFKFV010000009.1, forward strand.
GAGATGAACGACAGGGCATGGGCGGACGGCAGTCCGCCGTCCTTATCGAGACCGGCACGGGCTTCAGTAAGCACCTGCGCCGTGAGTGCGACGCGGCTCTTCGCTTCGGTTTTCAGGAAATGCAGGCGCTGGGTCTGAGCATCCTGAAGAATGCCGATCACATCGTCGCCGCGCATCGCCATGTTGCGATGGTCCTTCCACCGAAGGCGTTTAATCGGCGCGCGATATCCGCCACTGTGGCTATCGATCCATTCCGTTGCGTAGATTTCGCCGAGATCGCCAGAGCGGATCGCTTTGGTGGTCGGAAGCTTGCCTTGGATCAGCGCGGCGGCCGCCGGCTTGCCGAGGCGGGCGAGCGCACGCGCGACCTGCTCCTCCGAGGCGTAGTGCGAGGGGACGATTGCCGCCGTCGCCTGAATTCCAGCCGGAAGCTGCGCGATCTGACCAGTCAGCACCCGGCGGTGATGATTCCCGACCGGTTCATCGGCAGAAAGGCACCAATCATTGAACTGCGCCATGCCCCTTCCTTCCTTTTAGTGACCGAAGGAGTTGCGGGCGCGGCAGGACGGCAAACCGCGGTCGGTGACGTGGCGAACCTCGCGTTCGAAAGTTCTGGCGCGCGCAAGCCGGCATTCGACCGGGAGCACAGGAGGCACTATCATTTCTTGCCCCCGTACCGGCCGACGCCATCGTTCAAAAACATCGGGAAAAAGCTGCGCTGCGTTTTGACCTTGATAACGTCGTTGACGCCTATCGTATTAGCCTTGCGACGCTCGCCTCCGGTTGGGGTAATCACCTCCAGATCAGGATTCTCGATGATCGCCGCATGCACATCATCGGCATGCGCGGGCGTCACGTTGTAGATATTCTCGTAGAATTCCATGACGGACATGGCGTCGCCGGCGTCGGTCACCAGACGCGGAATATCTTCCAAGAGCTGGGTCTTGGCGGAAGCGCGACCGCTATTGTCGAACAGATAGAGCATACCCTCGTGATGCCGTGGATCATAAGACAGCATGTTGAGGCCAGATCGTCCAAAATGCGCCTGAAGGCTCGCGTTATCATGTAGGATGTTGTTGTAGACCTGCCTCGCCCGGTAGGCGTTGGCGAAATGGATCAGCCAATAGCGCCAGCCACCTGGATTGTTGATCGAGAAGGGACTGACATAAGGCGCACAAAGCCGAAAGGCGTCAAAGACGATCTTCTCGGCGGCGCCGAGCCAGTCCTTCTGGCTCATCAGCCCATCGAGCGCCTGGACGTCATTGCTGGCCAGTCCGAGGTGATCGAGCTGAGCACGTAGACGTTCTGGCTGGTCCTTCTGAAGGAAGGCCAACAATGAGCTGATAACGAACGTGTAGAAGATTTCGGCGGCCGGATAGGAATGCATGATGTCGAGAATCGTGTTCCGCTCGACATGGCTATGCCCGCATTGATCCAGATTGAATATTACGCTTCGGTAACGGCCCTGCTCCAGAAAGCGTTTGATAGTGGGGTATGCGGCCTCGAAAAACTCGTTCAGATACTCCACGCGAAGATGAAGCTTGGGGCACGTTGTGGCGATATCGGCCTGGGCCGGCGCCACGTAGGTCTTCAAGAGCTCAATAGCGTCGTGGCTAGCGTCGTTGAAGACAAGCAGGCACTCGACCTCAATTGCGCCAAGCCCCTGGACAGCACGATGGGTATTCACGGCTTCTGTTGCGCGCTTCAGTTCCTCAATGAAGATCAGCGGCGAGCCTGACGTGCCGCACTGATAGCGTCCGCCACCCGCAAAACCATCGACGATTGCCAGCCGGAAACGCTCCTGCTGCGGCAGTTTGCAACGAACTGTCAGATAGTCAAAGACATACTCGCGGAGGATTTTGTGCTTGCGCCTGGAATGCTCTTCGAGTTTTGCACCATCGGCCCATTCATAACGTTTTTCGACCAAGTTTCGCCCCCACGTCGCGCCCGCTCGTCATGCAACCGCTTGAGGAGCGGTCGGCATTTCATCCCAAGTCCTGCCGCGATATTCGCGGCCATTGGCCTTCTTCGATCGTTTCTTGTTGTCCTTGCCCCACGTCCCCCACTGCTTGAAGAAGAAGGCCGTGCCGGCCGACAGGCATTGGAGATAGATTTCGTCGATCCATTCCTCGCGTATCGGACGCGCGGATTTACCGCTTTCTCCACCCACGATGGCCCAATGGATGTCTTGGAGATCGACGGCGCCAACGGACGCGATCAGAGGTTCGAATGAAATGAAGCGGATCGCAGCCGGCGCGGCGCGCAGATAGTCAATTCTTTCGACGACGTTCGCGTCCTCGATGCTGGTTCCAAGCCAGACGTTAGGCAAGACCTCGCCGATCTCGGTCGCCACCAATTCGGCCATGCGCTCGGGCCGCTTGGTCAGGATCTGATAGTTGTGCCTCGGCGTCTCGCGCATGACCTGCCAAACGTCGAGAATAAAGGCATCACTGACGCGCTCATGGAACAGGTCGCTCATCGAGTTCACGAAGATCTTGCGGGGCTTACGCCAGCCATGCGGAATTGAGAGTGCCTCACGATCCTCGCGCACGACGCCGTTCCAAACAGTACGTCGGCCAGTCTTTCGGGTCAGGCCGGCGTATTTTTCAATGCCCATCGCCTCCAGACGCTTGGCCATCTCCATCGCATAGCAATGGGTGCAACCCGCTGTGATGATTGAGCACCCCGCAACCGGATTCCAGGTGGCGTCGGTCCACTCGATTTGAGTTTCAGCCATGACGCCCTCCCGAGCGATTTTCGGTCAGCCTTGGCATCAGTCCATCGCCCGCATGGGATTGATGAACTGGATGCCGGCGAAATCCTTTTCATTGTCTGTCACAACGATGCAGTCGTTGGCGCCGGCGACGGCAGCGACGATCATGTCGAGTCCGCTGCGAGGACGCCCGGCAGCCTTGCCGTCCGCCATCAGCCGTGCCCAGATCAGCCCCGCCTTGTCGTCGAACGGTAGAATGCGGCCAGCGAATAAGACCTGTGGTCCCTCGGCCCCGCTAAACCAGGCGTCAAGCGCATCACGCTTTTTGCCACGCGGCTTTTCGAGAATGCCACGCCGGATTTCTGCAACCGTGAGGGAGGCGATGAACAGGTTCTCGTCGCGCTGCTCAGCCCACCACCCCAAAAGTGTGTCTGAGGGCTTGGGCTTGACGACGTTGCTGATGACGTTCGTGTCGAGAAGATAGCGTGTCACAGATCGACCTTCCGCCCTTCTTCACGCGGGCGGGAAAGATCGAGGTTCGCGCCCACGAGGGGCGAGCGGCGCAAAGCGGTCAGGATAGCTCCCGGCCGGGGCGGTTCACCGGCGACGGCGGTCTTCACAGCCGCCCGAACCTGCTCCGCTTCCGGCCCCTCCTCAGCTAGACGACGAGCCAGAGAGCGGATCAACTCACGGTCAGCTTCCAGTGCCATAACCTCGAAGCGTGTGAAGCCGCGCTGCGTCAAACGCGCGCGGTAGTTCTGGATTGCTCTCTTTTGTGCGGCATTGCCCATGGCCGGCCTCCATGCTATATCCAGATATATAGCCGATAGCGGCCTTGCAAACAAGGGATGTCAGCGATGGCGCCGGATACTCGCAAAGGTCTTCGTGGATGTAAATATACTGCGTATCATCGCCAGTATTTTCCATATGCTATCGCACGCCACATTTCGCCAGGCATCTCTACAGCTGCCGAAACAACACCAGTTGTCGCCATTTATTCTCCTGTGAATTCAGTTGTTTATAGTGCTATCCGCGTGAATTCTACCGAGCATGAGCCCGGATGGACACAAAACCAAGACGACAGTTACGCAAAGCGAGCGCGAAGAGCTGCTCGAAGCGATGCTTGTCGATGCGCCGGAGTTGACCTTCACCCCACGCGGCGACCCGGACCCTCGCCTCATCGAACTCGCCCGCTTGCTCGGCAGGCAGATGGCGCGCCAGAACTTCGAGGCGCAGATGAACAAGCGGGGACCGAGCGGCTCCTGATGACCGGAGACGTGATTTGAAAGTCGCCCTCTACGCTCGCTATTCCTCCGACAATCAGCGCGACGCGTCGATCGCCGACCAACTCCGCATGTGCCGGCTTCATGCCGAGAAACAGGGCTGGCACATCGTCGAGGAATATACCGACCACGCCATATCTGGCGCATCCCTTCTGCGCCCAGGCATTCAAGCGCTGATTTCCGATGCAGGACGAGGCCGTTTCGATCTGATCCTGGCCGAAGCTATGGATCGGCTCTCCCGCGATCAGGAGGACATTGCCGGCCTGTTTAAGCGGATGTCCTATTCGGACGTGAAAATCTTCACCCTATCGGAGGGCGAAGTCTCGCACCTTCATGTCGGCCTTAAAGGCACCATGAACGCGCTGTTCCTCAAGGATCTGGCTGACAAAACCCGCCGCGGCCAGCGCGGCCGCGTCGAAGCGGGCAAGTCTGGTGGCGGCAATTCTTACGGCTACGATGTCGTCAAGAAGCTGGATGGCAACGGCGAACCCGTTCGCGGCGACCGGACGATCAACGAGGCGCAGGCCAGGGTAGTCGAGCGAATCTTCCGCGACTACGCCGGCGGAAAATCGGCAAAGACGATCGCCTTCGCCCTGAACAAGGAAGGCATTCTGGCTCCCTCGGGCGGGGATTGGGGCTTTAGCACGATCAACGGCAATCCCAAGCGCGGGAACGGCATCCTCAATAACGAGATGTATGTCGGCAAGATCGTCTGGAACCGCCAGCGGTTCGTGAAGGACCCGGACACGGGCAAACGGCAGGCGCGACCCAACCCAGAATCCGAGTGGGTGATTCAAGACACGCCGGAACTGCGCATCATCGACGACGATCTGTGGCAAGCAGTGAAGAAGCGCCAGGCCGAAAACAAGATCGAGCGGGACGAGAACGGGCATGCCGACGTGGGGGCCATCAATTACCGTCGCCGGCCCAAGTACCTCTTCTCGGGCCTGACAAAATGCGCCTGCTGCGGCGGTGGCTACTCGGCCATATCAGCGACGCTGATCGGCTGCTCGACAGCGCGTAACAAGGGCACCTGTGCGAATCGCGTCAACATCCGGCGGGACGAGCTGGAATCGCGCGTCCTCAACGCGCTGCGCAACCGCATGCTCGATCCAAAAATCTTCGCCGCGTTCTGCGATGCCTACACGCAGGAGACAAATCGCCTACGCATGGAGAGCCGTGCCAATATCGATGCTGCGCAATCGGAGATCGATAAGATCGGTCGCGAGGAAAAGCGATTGATGGACCTCTATCTCAAGGAGGCCATTTCGATCGAAGCGGTGAAGGAGCGCGGCGACCAGCTCAAACTCCGGAAGGCCGAGCTCACGGACTTCCTGGCCGGCGCTGATGAGCCCCCTCCGCTCCTGCATCCAGCGATGGCCGGTCAGTACCGGCTACGGGTGCAGCAGCTCTACGAAACACTTCAGGATGGTTCTGAGGAGCGGCGGATCGAGGCTGCCGACGTCCTGCGCACACTGGTCGAGGACATCATCCTGACCCCGGCGGACGGTAAGATCGAGATCGACGTTCGCGGTGATCTTGCTGGAATCCTTACGCTTTCCGTCCAAACGAAAAACCCCGCCGGAGGGGCGGGGCAATCGCAAGCAAAGATGGTTGCGGGGGCAGGATTTGAACCTGCGGCCTTCAGGTTATGAGCCTGACGAGCTACCGGGCTGCTCCACCCCGCGTCAAGCGCTCGACTGTCGTCGTCGCGCGACTGTCATATAGGCGGTCGGGCGACGGGTTGGAAGGGCGGCGAGGGACAAATCGCATTTCGTCCACAGGCCGCCGCCCATCAGGTCGTCGGATTGATCCGGATGCCGAGTTCGCGCAGCTGGCGGTTCGACGCCTCGCTCGGCGCGCCCATCAGAAGGTCCTGCGCCTGCTGGTTCATCGGGAACAGCGTGATCTCGCGCAGGTTCTGAACGCCGCAGATCAGCATCACGATGCGGTCGATGCCCGGCGCCATGCCGCCATGCGGCGGCGCGCCATACTGGAAGGCGCGATAGAGGCCGCCGAACCGCTCCTCGACCGTCGTCTCGTCGAGGCCGACGAGACCGAAGGCCTTCACCATCAGCTCGGGAATGTGGTTGCGGATGCCGCCCGAGGCGATCTCGAAGCCGTTGCAGACGAGGTCGTACTGGAAGGCCTTGATCGTCAGCGGATCCTGGTTCTCCAGCGCGTCGAGCCCGCCCTGCGGCATCGAGAAGGGGTTATGCGCGAAGTCGAGCTTCTTCTCTTCCTCGCTCCACTCGAAGAACGGGAAGTCGACGATCCAGGCGAGCTCGAAGCGGTTGGTGTCGACGAGGCCGAGCTCGGTGCCGACACGCGTGCGCGCCTCGCCCGCGAAGCGGTAGAAGCTCTTCGGATCGCCGGCGACGAAGAAGACGGCATCGCCCTCGCTAAGGCCGAGCTGCTCGCGCAGCGCCTCGGTCCGCTCCTCGCCGATATTCTTGGCGACAGGGCCCGCGCCTTCGAGCGCGCCGTTCTCGGTGCGCCAGAAGATATAGCCGAGGCCCGGCTGGCCCTGGGTCTGCGCCCAGGAATTCATGCGGTCGCAGAAGGCTCTGGAGCCGCCGCCCTTGGCCGGGATCGCCCAGACCTCGGCCTTCGGATCGGCCTCGATCATGCGCGCGAACACCTTGAAGCCCGAGCCGGCGAAATGCTGCGTGACCGCCTGCATCTCGATCGGATTGCGGAGGTCCGGCTTGTCGGAACCATAGGTGCGGATGGCGGTGTCGTAGGGAATGCGGCGGAAGGTCTCCGTCACGGCCTTGCCGTCCGCGAACTCCTCGAAGAGGCCGCGCATCACCGGCTCCATCGTGCCGAGCACGTCGTCCTGCGTGACGAAGCTCATCTCGAGGTCGAGCTGGTAGAATTCGCCCGGCAGGCGGTCGGCGCGCGGGTCCTCATCGCGGAAGCATGGCGCGATCTGGAAATAGCGATCGAAGCCGGCGACCATCAGCAGCTGCTTGTACTGCTGCGGCGCCTGCGGCAGCGCATAGAACTTGCCCTGGTGGATGCGCGAGGGAACGAGGAAGTCGCGCGCGCCCTCCGGCGAGGAAGCCGTGAGAATGGGGGTCGAATATTCGGTGAAACCGATCTCGGTCATACGGCGGCGCATCGAGGCGATGACGGCGGCGCGCTTCACGATATTGGCGTGCAGCGTCTCGCGGCGCAGATCGAGGAAGCGGTATTTGAGGCGCGTGTCCTCGGGATAGTCCGGCTCGCCGAAGACCGGCAGCGGCAGCTCCTTCGCCGCCGACAGGACCTCGATCTCGGTGGCGAACAGTTCGACCGTGCCAGTGGAAAGGTTCGGGTTCACCGTCTCGGCAGTCCGCTTCTTCACGACGCCGTCGATGCGCACGCACCATTCGGAGCGGAGCTGCTCGGCCGTATGAAAGGCGGCGGAGTCCGGATCGGCGACCACCTGGGTGAGGCCGTAGTGATCGCGCAGGTCGATGAAGAGGACACCGCCATGATCACGCACGCGATGCACCCAGCCCGACAGGCGGACGGTCGCGCCTGCGTCGGTTTCGCGGAGCTGGCCGCAGGTATGGGTTCGATAGCGGTGCATGGTCTGATCCGGTCTTCGCGGTGGAAGCGCGGCGGGTGGCCCCGTCGCACGCGCGCGAAAAGCGCATGCGTCCCTTTCGTTGTCAAGGCGAAGCGGCCGTCGCGCCGCCCCCCTTGCAACGCCGGCCGGCGTCACCATCTATGGCTCATCGCAGTGAGAAACGCGGTGGGCGCGCGCCAAGCGCAGCCGCCAGCCGGCCAGGACGGATGTACTCCGGCCGGCGTCGTTTCCCGGCAAAGGTGCACACGCGCCGGAGACTGCGACATCGATCGCCCAAGCCCGTAGCCGTCGGATGCGCTTTTCTCCAATCAGCGCGTCCGGCGCCGGAGCTTGGGCTTTCCTTTTTGCGACACGCCTCCGCCCCGCGACAAGTTCGCCGGGCTGCGCTATGGAAGGCGTATGACGGATATCATCTCGACCACCGAGGCCCTTGCCGCGGCCTGTTCACGCTTCGCCAGCCACCCCTTCGTCACCGTCGATACCGAGTTCATGCGGGAGACGACCTACTGGCCGAAGCTCTGCATCATCCAGATCGCCAGCAGCGACGAAGCGGTGATCATCGACGCGGAAGCGCCGGGGCTGGACCTCGCGCCCTTCTTCGCGCTGATGGCCGACGAGCGCGTGATGAAGGTGTTCCACGCCGCGCGCCAGGACATCGAGATCGTCTGGCATCTCGGCGGCATCCTTCCGCATCCGATCTTCGATACGCAGGTCGCGGCCATGGTGTGCGGCTTCGGCGAATCGATCTCCTATGACCAGCTGGTCGGGCGCATCACCGGCCATTCGATCGACAAGTCGTCGCGCTTCACCGACTGGAGCCACCGGCCGCTCAGCGAACACCAGCTCGCCTATGCCCTCGCCGACGTGACGCATCTGCGCGACGTCTATCTCGCGCTCAGCGAAAAGCTGCAAAGCCAGGGGCGCAGCGAGTGGGTGGCCGAGGAGATGAACGTCCTCACCTCGGTCGAAACCTATCAGGTGGAGCCCGAGAACGCCTGGAAGCGGCTGAAGATGCGGATCAAGAAGCCGCTGCAGCTGGCCGTTCTCATGGAGCTTGCCGCCTGGCGCGAGCGCGAGGCGCAGGCGCGCGACGTGCCACGCGGCCGCATCATCAAGGATGACGCGATCCACGAGATCGCCGAGCAGCACCCGACGACTCCCGAGGCTCTCGGTCGCCTGCGCACCATTCCGAAGGGCTTCGAGCGCTCGCGGACGGGAGAGGACATCCTCGCCGCCGTTCGCCGGGCGATGGCGATCCCCAAGGACCAGTTGCCGCGCGTCCCGAAGGTGAAGCCGCTCTCGGACGGCAACGGCGCCGCGGTCGACCTCCTGAAGGTGCTGCTCAAGATGACGAGCGAGGAGCATGGGGTCGCGGCCCGCGTCATTGCGACCATCGACGAGCTCGAGGCGATCGCTGGCGACGACGCGGCCGATGTCGCCCCGCTTGCCGGCTGGCGGCGCGAACTCTTCGGCGACAACGCGCTCAAGCTGAAGCGCGGCGAGATTGCGCTCCGCCTCGAAGGCAGGCGCGTCAGCATCGTCGCGGGCGGCACGGCGGAAGGTCGAATGTGACTGAGGCCACTATACGCCGTCGCGGCATGCGATAGACTCCGTGTCGTCCTCGGGAGGCGGGATGCGGAGTATCTTCGTTGTCGTCGGCTATGCGGCAGCTGGCCTGGCTGCCATCGCAGCCGGCGTGCTGGTTTTTGCCTGGTTCGGCAGCGAGGCGCGGCGCAACCGCGTCATCTCGGTCAATGTGGCGCCGATCGCGGTGGCCACATCGCCGGCCGACATCGCCCGCGGGCGATATCTCTACGAGACGCGCGGCTGCCAGCAGTGTCACGGAGCGAACGGCGCCGGCCGCGTCGTGATCGACGAAGGCGGGCTGCTGGTCCGCGCCCCCAACATCACGCCGGCGGTGGGGACGGCCACGTCCTTCTTCGGGCCGCTCGACTGGGTACGCCTGCTGCGCCATGGCGTGAAGCCGGACGGCCGGCCGGCGCTGATCATGCCGAGCGAGGAATATGCGCGGATGACCGATCGCGAGATCGGCCAACTCATCGGCTATGTGCGCTCGCTGCCGGCTGTCGAGGGTCAGACGGCGGAGATCCAGCTGCCGCTCACGGCCCAGCTGCTCTATGCCATCGGCTATATGCCGGACGCCGCCGCGCGGATCGATCACGACGCACCCGCGCCGGCACCGATCGAGCCCGCGGTGACGATTGCCTATGGCGATCATGTCGCCGACATCTGCCGCAACTGCCACAACGCTGCGCTCTCGGGCGGTCCTATCCCGCTCGCGCCGGGCGACTGGCCCGAGGCGGCCAATCTGACGCCCGGCCCGGGTGGCGTGATGGCGCGCTATGCGGACGCCGACGCCTTCTCCGCCATGCTGAAGACCGGGCTCCGTCCGGACGGAACGCCGATCGAGGTCATGCCCTTCGGCATGCTTAGGAAGCTGGACGAGACCGATGTCGCCGCCCTGCATCTCTTCCTGACGAACCTGCCCGCCAGGAAGACCGGCGAACTCTGAGCACCGCTATTCCAGCTGGATCGCCGGGCTCATGGCCGAGAGCTTGGCGAGTTGCGTCACGCGGCGGCTGAGGCGCGAGCCGACCAGCGGGGCGAGATCGTGGGGCAGCACCAGCGTCAGCTTGTCGCCGCGCGCCTCGAAGCGGGTGCGGGGAATGACGCCGCCCATCGAGCCCGAAATCATGTAGGCGACGCGCAGCGCCATGCCGAGCGCGCGGGCCCGCTCTATGAGCCGAGTCGTCGCGAGTTCGCGGATGCGCGAGGAGATGTTCTCGTCGACGATGCCCTCGTGGCGATAATAGTTCGCCAGCGCCAGGTAAGCGCGTCCCGGGTGATCGATGCCGACAAAAGCGCCATGCGAGATGAGGTTGAGGCTCTGCTCGCCGCGATAATCGGGATGGCCGCGCCAGCCGATATCGGCAAGGAGGCAGGCGGCGATGCGCAGGCGGACCTCGTCCTCCGTCTCGTCGAGACCCATCGCCGCCAGGGCATGGCCCGACCAAGGTCCGAGTTCGCGCGCGTGAAGCGGCGAGCGCGAGCGCAACAGCGCGAGCTCCTCCGACGCGGCGATCAGCGGATCCTCCGCCTTCTCCTCGTCGCCGAGCAGGTCATAGAGCAGACCTTCGCGGACGCCGAGCGCCGACAGCACGATCTGCGACGGCTTCATGATGCGGATCACTTCGGCGAGCACCACGGCGCCATAGGGCAACAGCGCGCGGCGGCTCTTCGAGACGGCCTCGATCGAATCGAGCGATTCGGAATCCCGCCGCGCCACCATGCGGCAGAACTCGAGCGCCTCGTCGGCGGGAATGGCGTATTCGTGCATGATATGCAGCGGATAGCCCTTCTGCCGCATATGCAGGCGCGCCAGCGAACGCCAGGTGCCGCCGATCGCATAGAAGGTCCGGCCCGCCCCGCCCGGCAGGACGCGGGAGCCCGACAGCGCCTCGACGACGATCTTCTCCGCCTTGCGGACGGTGCGCTCGGAGGACTCCTCGAGGCGCAGGCCGCCCAGCGGGAAGGTCTCGCCCGTGCCGATCGCCGAGCCGCGGACATCGACCACTTCGAGGCTGCCGCCGCCGAGATCGCCGGCGATGCCGTCAGGGCGGTGGATACCCGAGAGCACGCCCATCGCCGACAGCCGCGCCTCTTCCGGCCCCGAGAGCAGCGCGGGATGAACGCCGGTGATCTCCTCGACGGCGTCGAGGAAGCCCTTGCCGTTGCTGGCGTCGCGCGCCGCCGCTGTCGCGAGCACATGCAGCGTCTTCACGTGCATCTGCCGGCAGAGCACCATGAAGCGCCGGATCGCGGCCAGCGACGTCTCGACAGCCTCGTCGTTGAGGCGGCCCGTCGTCGCGATGCCGCGGCCGAGCCCGGCCAGTTCCTTCTCGTTGAAGAGCGGCATCGGCGAGCGGCTCATCCGCTCATAGACGACCAGGCGGACGGAGTTGGAGCCGATGTCGATGATGGCGACCGGACCGCTGCCATTCAGCCGTCCGGGCGCGTGTTCGTCCTCGCTATGACCCTCGGGTCTCTCAGTGCTTGGAATGCTTGCCGCCGATCGAGCGCGGCGAACTGGTCTTGAGAGATTTTCCACGTCCAGACAGACTCGGGTTTGTCATAAAGTACTGATGCGCATTGAAGGGCTCTTCGCCCTTGCGCGGGACGATGCGGCGAGAGGAACCATCCGGCAGAATTTCCCAGCTCTGCTGGTTATCCTTGAGATTGGCCACCATGATCTGGTCGAGAACCTGCTCATGGACGGTCGCATTCTGCATCGGGATCATCGCTTCGACGCGACGATCGAGGTTGCGCGGCATCATGTCCGCCGAGCCGATATAAACAATCGCCTCGGGCGACGGCAAGCCGTGGCCATTGCCGAAAGCCAGAATGCGGGCGTGCTCAAGGAACCTGCCCACAATTGATTTCGCGCGGATACGGTCGGAAAGGCCCGGCACGCCCGGGCGGAGACAGCAGATGCCGCGTACGACGATGTCGACTTCGACACCGGCGCGGCTCGCATCATAGAGCGCGTCGATGATCTGCGGATCGACGAGCGAGTTCATCTTCATCCAGATGGCGCCCGGACGTCCCGCCTTCGCATGCTCGATCTCGGCATAGATCAGGTCGAGAATACGCTTCCTGAGGAAATGCGGGGAGGTCGAGAGGCTCTCGATCTCGACCGGCTCGGAATAGCCGGTGATGTAGTTGAACACGCGTGCCACGTCGCGGGCGATGGCCGGATCGTCGGAGAAATAGGACAGGTCCGTGTAGATCCGCGCGGTGATCGGGTGATAGTTGCCCGTCCCGATATGGACATAGCTGCGCAGCTGGCCGCCCTCCCGGCGCACGACCAGCGAGAGCTTCGCGTGGGTCTTGAGCTCGATGAAGCCGTAGACGACCTGCACGCCGGCGCGCTCCAGATCGCGCGCCCACTTGATGTTGGCCTCCTCGTCGAAGCGCGCCTTCAGTTCGACCAGCGCCGTCACCGACTTGCCGGCCTCCGCCGCTTCGGCGAGGGCCTGAACGATCGGCGAGTTCTTCGAGGTGCGATAGAGCGTCTGCTTGATCGCGACGACATCGGGATCGAGCGCCGCCTGGCGCAGATACTGCACCACGACGTCGAAGCTCTCATAGGGATGGTGGACGATCAGGTCCTTCTGGCGGATCGCCGCGAAGCAATCCCCGCCATGCTCCCGAATGCGCTCGGGAAATCGGGCCTGGTAGGGGGGGAACTTGAGCGCAGGCCGATCGACGCCGACGAGCTGCGAGAGGTCGTTGAGCGCGAGCATGCCCTCGACGAGGAACACCTCGTCCGGCAGCACGGCAAGCGCGCCGGCAACGAAGTTGCGCAGCGGCTCCGGCGTCGCCTGCTCGATCTCGAGACGGATCACGGAACCGCGTCGGCGGCGCTTCAGCGCCGTCTCGAAGAAGCGGACGAGATCCTCGGCCTCTTCCTCCACCTCGAGTTCGCTGTCGCGGATGATGCGGAAAGCGCCCTGCCCTTCGACGACATAGCCCGGGAACAGGCGGGCCGTGAACAGCGAAACGGTCTGCTCCAGGCTGATGAAGCGATCGACGCCGGGCGCCGATTCCGGCAGCCGGATGAAGCGGTCGATGGTCATCGGGATGCGCAGCAGCGCCGTCATCCGCGTGCCGGTCGCCGGACGGGCGAGCTGCAGGATCAGCGAGAAGCCGAGATTGGGGATGAACGGGAAAGGATGCGCCGGATCGATCGCGAGGGGCGTCAGGATCGGGAACACCGCGTCGAGGAAATAGGCTTCGAGCCAGGCGCGGTCGCTCTCGGTCAGATCCGCAGGATCGACCGCGACGATACCCACCGCGTCGAGCTCGCGCTTCAATTCGCCCCAACGGGTCTGCTGATCGCTGGCGAGGCGCGCGACGGCATCCGAGATCTTCGAGAGCTGCTCGCTCGGCGTCAGGCCGTCATCGCTGGTGAGGCCGAGGCCCTCCCGCTGCTGGCCGCGAAGGCCCGCGACGCGGACCATGAAGAACTCGTCGAGATTGTTGGCCGAGATCGAAAGGAAGCGGAGCCGTTCCAGAACCGGGTGGTTCGGGTTGCCGGACTCCTCCAGGACGCGACGGTTGAATTCAAGCCAGGAGAGCTCGCGATTGACGAAGCGCTCCGGGCTGTGGCGGAGCTTCTGACCCTCGAGCTCCATCTCTGCGACTGCTTCGAGGGCCTTGCCGGCGTCGGGATTCGTCTGGTCCATGGCGTTTCCGATCAGGGTTCATCCCTGCACTCATACTGTCAGAATGTGACGGTTTCGTCATGGCGACGCAGATCGCGCATCCGGCCGCGCAATCCTCACGCGGGATCGGCGCCGAGGCCCTGCAGCACGCGGGCCGCGAGCTGGCGCGTCACCGGCCGCCCCTCCGCCAGCGCCTCGGCATCGAGCGCCGCGACGATCCGGCTCGCGGCCTCGAAGGAGCGCTCCATGCGGCGGGAGAGATAGCCGACCAGCGTCGGATCGACCGCGATTTGGCGGTCGGCGAAGAGCTTCATCATCACCCGTTCGAGCAGCTCATCGTCGGGGGCGAGGAGGGTCACCGGCACGGCGGCGCGGAGGCGCGACATGAGGTCCGGCAGGTCGAAGCCGATCTCGGCCGGCGCAGTCCGGCTGGTGAGCACGGCGAAGGCGGAGCGCTCGCGCACCAGATTGAGAAGGTGGAACAGCCCCCGCTGGTCGACGCCTTCGGCATCGATCGCCTCGACGAGGACAGCGCCTCCAGCGACGAGCGCGCCGAGATCGGCAGCGGCAAGCGCGGTCGCGGCGACGAGCGATGCGCCGCTCTCCTCGCGCCAGATGGCGCCGAGATGGCTCTTGCCCGATCCGGCGGGGCCGATGAGGATCGCCACGCGGTTCGGCCAGTCGGGATAGCTGTCGACGAGGGCGAGGCCGGCCGCATTGGCGGCGCCGGGGAGAAAATCCGCGCGGCCGAGCTGTGGTGGATGCGGTAGCGCCAGCGCGAGCTGCCGCTCCTCAGTCATCGTCCGCGACCCCGGCATCGCCGCGATAGATCGGGCTCGTCAGATAGCGGGCGATGATGAATCGCACGAGCACGCCGATGGCGGCCGAGGCCGGAACGGCGATGAGCAGGCCGACAAAGCCGAACAGCACGCCGAAGGCGAACAGCGCGAACATCAGCCAGACGGGATGAAGACCGACGCTGGCGCCGACCAGACGCGGCTGCAGGATATTGCCCTCGAAGAACTGCCCCGTGAGGAACACCGCGATCACGGCCCCGATCCAGAACCAGTCCGGCCAGAACTGGACGAGGGCAACGCCGACCGAGACGACGAAGCCGATGGTCGTTCCCACATAGGGGATGAAGGAGAGGATGCCGGCGCCGAGCCCGATCAGGAGCCCGAAATTCAGCCCGAGCAGGGCAAGGCCGAGGCCGTAGAACGAGCCCAGGATGATGCAGACGAGCCCTTGCCCGCGCACGAAGCCGGCGATGGCCGAATCCGAGTCGCGTGCCAGCATGCGCACCGTCTCGACATGGTCGCGCGGCACCCAGCTGTCAATGCGGGCGACCATCTTGTCCCAGTCGACCAGCATGTAGAAGGCAACGACCGGCGTGACCACGAGCAGCGAGACGATGTCGACCAGCGCCGATCCGCCGCTCCACAGCGATTTCAACAGCGTCGACAGCCAGGACGCCGCCTGGCTCATCAATTGGCCCATCGAACTCTGCAGCTGCGCGGCATCGACGCGGAAGAGGTCGCCAACCCGCGAGGAGAGCAGCGCATTGGCCAGCGCCTGCAGCTGCGTCGCATAGTCCGGGATGCGCTCGATGAAGCCGGCCAGCTGATTGAGCAGCACCGGTATCAGCACCACGAACATCAGCACGAGGAGCAGCACGAAGACGACGAGGATGATCAGAGAGGCCGCCATGCGGCTGAAACCGCGCCGCTCGAACCAGTCGGCGACCGGGTCGAGCGCATAGGCCACCGCCATGCCGGCGATGAACGGCAGCAGGACCGTGCGGAAGACGACGAGAAACAGGATGAAGGCGGCGAGAGCGCCGACCCAGAAAATGACTTGCCGCTGCAGGCTCAAGGCGCCGGTCCCCCGTCTGCCCCATGGGCGTCGCGTCCAGATAGGACGAGCGCGGAACGGCGGTCAAGCGCATGCTGCGCCGCGACAAAGGCCGCGCGGCGCGATTCCCCGTTGACGGACGGGCGGCGCTATGGTCCTCCCTGCGCCATCGCAACCGGAAGGCCACGATGATCGACCAGAGCCCCCGTGCCAATGCCCTCAGCTATGCCGATGCCGGGGTCGATATCGACGCCGGCAATCTTCTCGTCCAGCTCATCAAGCCGCTGGTCAAGGCGACGCGGCGGCCGGGCGCGGATGCCGAGATCGGTGGCTTCGGCGGCGTCTTCGATCCGAAGGCGGCCGGCTACAACGATCCGCTGCTGGTCGCGGCCAATGACGGCGTCGGCACCAAGCTGCGCGTCGCCATCGAGACCGGCCATCACGACACGGTCGGCATCGATCTCGTCGCGATGTGCGTCAACGATCTCGTCGTGCAGGGCGCCGAGCCGCTCTTCTTCCTCGACTATTTCGCGACCGGCAAGCTCGACCCGCACGAGGCGGCCGCCGTGGTCGGAGGGATCGCCGAGGGCTGCCGGATCGCCGGCTGCGCGCTGATCGGCGGCGAGACGGCCGAGATGCCGGGCATGTACAGCGCCGGCGACTATGACCTCGCCGGCTTCGCGGTCGGCGCCGTCGAGCGCGACCGGCTGCTGCCACGCGGCGATGTCGCCGAGGGCGACGTGGTGCTCGGCCTCGCCTCGTCGGGGGTCCATTCCAACGGCTTCTCGCTCGTCCGCAAGATCGTGTCGCTCTCCGGCGCCTATTTCGAGGATCCGGCGCCGTTCGATCCGTCGCAGAGCCTCGGCCGCGCTCTGCTCGTGCCGACGCGCATCTATGTGAAGCCGCTGCTCGCCACGTTCCGCGCCACCCGGGCCGTGAAGGCGCTCGCCCATATCACCGGCGGCGGCTTCGTCGACAATATCCCGCGCGTTCTGCCCGAGGGCCTCGCCGCGGCGATCGATCTTTCGGCCGTCGTGCCGCCGCCCGTCTTCGGCTGGCTGGCGCGCACCGGCGGCGTCACCACGCGCGAGATGCTGCGCACCTTCAACTGCGGCGTCGGCATGATCGTCGTCGTGGCGGCGGAGGATGCCGACAGCGTCACGGAACTGCTCGTCGGCGCCGGCGAGCGCGTCATGCGCCTCGGCAGCATCGTCCCCTCCTCCGGCGAAGGCGTCGAATTCTCCGGAAGCCTCGCGCTGTGAGCGGCGTGCGCAAGCGCGTCGCGGTCCTCATTTCCGGCCGCGGCTCCAACATGGCATCGCTGATCGAGGCGGCGGCCGACCCCGCCTATCCGGCCGAGATCGCGCTCGTCCTCGCCAACCGCCATGACGCGGCCGGTCTCGACCGCGCGAGAGCCGCCGGCATCGCGGCGGACGCCATCGACCACAAGGCGTTTCCGGACCGGCGGAGCTTCGACGCGGCGCTCGACGCGCGCCTCCGGGCCGAGCGGATCGACCTCGTCTGCCTCGCCGGATTCATGCGGCTGCTGACGCCAGACTTCGTCGAGGGCTGGCGCGACCGGATGATCAACATCCACCCCTCGCTGCTGCCGCTCTTCCCGGGCCTGCACACGCATCGCCGCGCCATCGAGGCGGGCATGACGCTCGCCGGCTGCACGGTGCATTTCGTGCGCGCCGAAATGGACTCGGGACCGATCATCGGCCAGGCCGTGGTGCCGATCGCGCCCGGCGACAGCGAGGACAGCCTCGCCGCCCGCGTCCTCGCCGCCGAACACCGGCTCTATCCGCTGGCGCTGGCGCTCGTCGCCGACGGCCTCGCCCGCGTCGAGGGCGAACGGCTGGTGCTGGATGCAGAGCTTCCGATCGACCGTTCCGGCATGCTGGTCGCGCCGGCGTTCGGGTAGGCGTGACCGAGAAGGCCCTCACCCCGCCCTCTCCCAGGGGGGAGGGGGTTCGGTCGTGCGGGCTGATGGGTCTCGGCCATCGATGACGGCGCCCCCCTCTCCCACCGGGAGAGGGCCGGGGTGAGGGCCTTCGCTCCCCCTCAGACCAGGAACTGGCCGCCGCTGGCGTCGATGAGTTCGCCGGTCACCCAGCGGGCGTCGTCGGAGGCGAGGAAGGCGACGATGTCGGCCACGTCCTCGACCTCGCCGACGCGGTTGAACACCGAGCGAGCAGACGCCACCTCGGCGCCGCCGGGATTGTTGACCCAGCCGCTCATGTCGGTGCGGATGATGCCGGGCAGCACGGCATTGACCGTGATGCCGCGCGCGCCGAAGGCCTTGGCGTGGCTGCGGGTCATGGCGTCGAGCGCCGCCTTGGTCATGCCGTAGACGATCGCGTTCGGGAACGGCAGCTTCGCGAGGCCCGACGAGATGTTGACGATGCGCCCGCCATCGGCGAGCCGCGGCGCGAGAGCCTGCGTCACGAAGAACGGCGTCTTCATATTGAGTGCCACGAGGCTGTCGAACGCCTCCTCGCTCGCCTCGACGCCTTCCTTGGCGCTGCGGCCGGCATTGTTGACGAGGATGTCGAGCCGCTCCTCCGACGGGATGCCCGCGACGAGCGCCGCGATTCCCGAAGCGTCGCCGAGCACCGCCTCGACCAGGAAGCTCGATCCGCCGATGGCGTCGATGGCGTCGGCGAGGTCGCGCGCCGCATCGGCGCTGTGGCCGTAATGGATGCCGATCCGCGCACCGTCGCGCGCGAGGCGGAGCGCGATCGCCCGGCCGATGCCGCGCCCCGCGCCGGTGACCAGCGCCGTCTTGCCGTCGAGCCGTCTCGTCATGGCGCTTTCCTCATGCCGCTCTCCTCACCCAGACCTTGGTGTCATGCACCGCCGCGCCGCCGAAGGGCGCCACCGGATCGGCGCCGGTCAGCGTGTTGATGCCCTTGCCGTCGGCGAAGGCCGAATTGGGCCAGAGCCCTTCCGAGATCACGACGCCGCGCTTCAGCCCGTCGAACAGTCTCAGATGCAGCGTCACCGCGCCGCGGCCGTTGCCGACCACGACCCGCTCGCCCTCGGCAAGGCCGAGCGTGGCCGCGTCCTCGGGATGGATCATCAGCTCCGGCCGCCCTTCCTTGGCGATGGAGCCCGGCGTCTCGTTGAAGCTCGAATTCAAGAAAGATCGCGCCGGCGAGGTCGCGAGGCGGAAGGGATGCTCGGCATCGGCCGCCTCGATCGCCTGCCAATGGTCTGGGAATTCCGGCATTGCCGCATGCGGGCCGACGGCGCCGTAATTCTCGTTGTCGACCGACGTCCAGTCGACGCGGAAATGATAGCGCCCGTCCGCATGGCCGAAGCCGTTCAGGAAATGTGCCTCCTCGAAGGGCGTCTGGCAATCGATCCAGCGCAGGCTCTCCAGCCGCTCCAGCGTTCCCCAGCCCGACGAAACGAGCATCTCGTCGATCAGCTCGCGCTCGCTCATGCCATAGGCCGGATGCTCGAGGCCGAGACGGCGGGCGAGGCCGGCGATGACCCGATGATTGGTCCGGCATTCGGCCGGCGGCTCGACCTGCTTGCCGCCGAAGAGGAGATACTGGTGGCCGCCGCCCTTGTAGATGTCGTCATGCTCCAGGAACATCGTCGCCGGCAGCACGATATCGGCCATCTTCGCCGTGTCGGTCATGATCTGCTCATGCACCGCGACGAAGAGATCGTCGCGCGCGAAACCCTGCTTCACCAGCGTCTGGTCCGGGCAGACCGAGACGGGATTGGTGTTCTGCACGATCATCGCCGTGACCGGCGGCCCGCCCTTCAGCGCGTCGGGATCGCCCACGAGGATCGGGCCGGTGCGCGACTGGTCAAGCTGGCGGATATCCGGATCGATGAGGTCGAGGCCTTCGATCGCCGTCTTGTCGAGATGGAAGATGCCGCTGTTGGAATGGAAGGCCCCGCCGCCCTCATATTGCCAGGCGCCGCTGACCGCCGGGATCGACAGCACGGCATGCATGGCGACGGCGCCATTCCTCTGGCGCGAGAAGCCGTAGCCGATGCGGAAGAATGTCCGCTTCGTCGTGCCGACGAGGCGGGCGAAGCTCTCGATCTCCTCGACGGAAAGACCGGTGATCGCCGCCGCCCAGTCCGGCGTGCGCGAGGCAAGATGCGCCTCCAGCGCTTCCGGCGCGTCGGTATAGCGGGCGAGATAGGCGCGGTCGGCGAAGCCGTCGCGGAAGAGCACATGCATGACGGCGCAGGCGAGCGCGCCATCCGTTCCTGGTTTGAGGCAGAGCGCGAGGTCGGCCTGCTTCATCGTCTCGTTCTGGTAGATGTCGATGGCGACGATCTTGGCGCCGCGCTCCTTCCGCGCGCGGATGGCGTGGGTCATGACATTGACCTGCGTCGCCACCGCATAGGTGCCCCAGAGCACGACGCAGTCGGACTTCGCCATCTCGCGCGGATCGGAGCCGGCGATGGCGCCCGCGCCGGCGATATAGCCGGTCCAGGCCATGTTGGTGCAGATCGTGCCGTAGAAGCCGGAATAGCGCTTCTGGTGGCGCAGGCGATTGATGCCGTCGCGCTGCACGAGGCCCATGGTTCCGGCATAGTAATAGGGCCAGACCGTCTCGCTGCCGAGCCGCGCCTCGGCCTTGACGAAGGCCTCGGCGATCTCGTCGAGCGCCTCCTCCCAGCCGATCGCCTGCCAGTCCCCACTTCCCTTTTCGCCTTTGCGGCGAAGGGGTTGCGTCAATCGGTTCGGATTGTGAATCCGCTCGGCATAGCGCGCGACCTTGGCGCAGATGACGCCCGCCGTATAGTCGTTGTCCTTCGCCCCGCGCACGCGCCCGATCCGCCGCCCGTCGATGATCTCGACATCGAGCGCACAGGTCGACGGACAATCATGCGGACAGGCCGAATGGCCGATGCGGAGCGGCACGTGCTGGTTCATGGGAGTCCTTTTCCGGCTTCCCGCGTTTATGCCGCGCCGCCGGAGCGCTGTCGAGCGACGCCGCAATGCCGGAGCCGCTCTGGCGCGCGCCGGGCCGGGGCGTTAAGCAGGCTGTCATGAACTATCGCCACGCCTATCACGCCGGAAACTTCGCCGATGTCGTCAAGCATGCGGTGCTTGCGCTGCTGATCGAGCGGCTGAAGGCGAAGGACAAGGGCTTCCGGGTCATCGATACCCATGCCGGGATCGGGCTCTATGACCTCCAGGGGCCGCTGGCCGGCAAGACCGAGGAGTGGAAGCGCGGCGTCGGCCGGCTGGTGAATGCCGATCTCTCGCCGGTCAAGATGCCCGCGAAGCTCGCCGAGGTGCTGGCGCCCTATTTCGCGGCGCTGCGCGCGGCCAATCCCGAGGGGCGGCTGCGCTTCTATCCCGGCTCGCCGGTGCTGGCGCGGCTGTTGCTGCGGCCCGTCGACCGGCTGACCGCGGTCGAGTTGCATCCGGACGACGCGCGGCAGCTGATGGCGCGCTTCGCCGGCGACATCCAGGTCAAGGCGATCGAACTCGACGGCTGGCTGGCGCTCGGCTCCTTCGTGCCGCCCAAGGAGCGGCGCGGTCTCGTGCTCGTCGATCCGCCCTATGAGGAGCAGAACGAGTTCCGCACCCTCACTGAGGGCTTCATCAAGGCCTGGCAGCGCTGGCCGACCGGCGTCTACGCGCTCTGGTATCCGGTGAAGGACATCGGCGCGGTGAAGAATTTCCACAAGCGCCTCGCCGAGAGCAACATTCCGCGGCTGCTCGCCGCCGAACTCTGGGTCCGCGAGCGCGCGACCCCGGACAGCTTCAACGGCACCGGCCTCGTCATCTGCAACCCGCCCTGGAAGCTCGACGCGGCGCTGGAAACGCTGCTGTCGGGCCTCGTCCCCCTTCTCGGCGAGGACGAGGCGGCCGGCCGGCGCTCGTGGTGGATCCGCGGCGAGGAATAGCGGCTCAAAAACCGCGCGTTCCCGGCGCGTCGAAATCGAGAACCGGCCCGAGCGGCACGATGCCCGTCGGGTTGATCATGCGGTGGCTCTCGTAATAGTGGCCCTTGATATGGGCGAAATCGACCGTCTCGCGGATGCCCGGCACCTGGTAGAGCTCGCGCGTATAGGACCAGAGCGCGGGATAGTCCGAAAGGCGGCGGATATTGCACTTGAAGTGGCCGACATAGACCGGATCGAAGCGCAGCAGCGTCGTCCACAGCCGCCAGTCGGCCTCGGTCTGCCGGTCGCCAGCCAGCCAGGGCTGGCGTGACAGGATGCCCTCCAGCCAGTCGAGGCTCTCGAAGAGCGGCACCACCGCCTCCTCATAGGCCGACTGCGTCGTCGCGAAGCCGGCGCGGTAGACGCCGTTGTTGACGGTGTCGTAGATTCGTGTGTTGAGCGCGTCGATTTCTGTGCGGAAACCGTCGGGATAATAGTCGCCCTCCGTCGCGCCGACGCTGTCGAAAGCGCTGTTCAGCATGCGGATGATCTCGGCGGATTCGTTCGAGACGATCGTCTTCGTCTCGCGGTCCCACAGCACCGGCACGGTGACGCGGCCGGAATAGGTCGGGTCGGCCAGCGTATAGACCTGGTGCAGGAATTCCTTGCCGTTGACGAGATCGCCGGTGACGCCGGGGCCGGGCTCGAAGGTCCAGCCGTTCTCCAGCATGCGCCAATGCACGACGGAATAATCGATGATGCCCTCTAAGCCCTTGAGCGCGCGGAAGATCATCGTGCGATGCGCCCAGGGACAGGCCCTCGCGATATAGAGATGATAGCGCCCCGGCTCGGCCCTGAAGCCGCCCTTGCCGGTCGGCCCGGCGCTGCCGTCCGGCGTCACCCAGTTGCGGAAGCCCGCGGTCGAGCGCACGAAGCGGCCGCCGCTCTTCGACGTGTCATACCATTGGTCGCGCCAGACGCCGTCGATCAGAAGTCCCATCGGCCTGCTCCTTGTTTGCTTGCCATCATGTGCGGGCGTGGCGGAAATGTCGCCAGTCCTGATCGAGGCGACAACACGTTCACCGATCCGCCGCGAGCGCCTTGACCCTTGCCGCGCCGCGACGCATCGTCGGCCCGGTCTCACGCTTCGCCCGGGAGTCGCCGCCATGCTGCGCGCCGCCATCGTCCTCGCCCTTCTCGCCGCCGTCGCCGTTCCGGCTGCCTCGGCCGGCACGCGCTCGCTCGACGATCCGAGCGTCACGGTCGGCTCCTGGAGCCGCGGCAAGGTTCCGCTCTGCGACGAGCCGTCTGTTATCCGCCAGATCTCCAGCCGTTATCACACGGCCAATGTGAAGACCTGGGGCAACGATCTCGCGATCGGTTCGGTTCAGCGCATCGTGCAGACGCGTTGGGAGCCGGCCAATCCGGGCCTGATCGACCGCCGCTTCTGCCATGCGCGGGTCGAGCTCTCCAACGGCCATCCGGACGATCTCTATTACCTGATCGAGGAGCGGCAGGGCATCGCCTCGATCGGCTGGGGCGTCGAGTTCTGCTTCCCCAACCAGGACCCGTGGCGGGTCTATGACGGCTACTGCCGCACGGTGCGCGCTGCGGAGCAGTAAGGGGCGATCGCCGCGAATCGCGGAGGCGCGTGCATGCGCTGCGGGCTCAGGACCCTCGCGATCCTGTTCGGGCTCCTCGCCGGCCTGGTGACGGCCGCCGCCGAGGATCGACCGGGCGATTTCGATTTCTACGTGCTGTCGCTCTCCTGGTCGCCGACCTATTGCCTCGGCGAAGGCCGCGACGACCGCATCCAGTGCGGCGGGCGACCCTATGCCTTCGTCGTACATGGGCTGTGGCCGCAATATGAGCGCGGCTATCCGAGCGACTGCGCGGTCGGCGATACGCGCGTTCCCCGGCGCACGGTCGATGCGATGCTCGACCTGATGCCGAGCCCCTCGCTGATCCGCCACGAATGGCGCAAGCACGGCACCTGTTCCGGGCTCGATCAGCGGGACTATTTCGCGCTTGTCCGCGAAGCCCGTGCCGCCGTCAATATTCCGCCGGCCTTCGTCGATCTCGACGATCCGCTGACCGTCTCGCCCGAGGCCATCGAAGCGGCCTTCCTCAAGGCGAATCCCGGCCTGCCGCGCGACGGCTTCGCCGTCATCTGCAACTCCCGCCGCCTGAGCGAGGTGCGCGTCTGCATGACCCGCGACCTCGCCTTCCGCCCCTGCCCCGAGGTCGATCGCAACGCCTGCCGCCGGCCGAGCGTCGTGATGCCGCCGGTGCGCTGACCTCCTTTCCCGGAACGCCCGATGCCTACGCTCCGCTCGTCTCCTGCCTCGCCCTTCGGCCGCAAGGTCAAGCTCGTCGCCTATCGCCTCGGGCTGATGGACCGGATCGAGGTCGTCAATGCCGATACGGCCGATCCTTCGGATTCGCTGCGCGGGCAGAACCCGCTCGGCAAGATCCCGGCGCTGATCCTGGACGACGGGCAGGTGCTCTACGATTCCCGCGTCATCGTCGACTATCTCGACCATCTCGCCGGCGGCGGCGGTGTCATTCCGGCTGATCCGGCCCTGCGCTTCCCTGCGCTGACGATGCAGGCGCTGGCCGATGGCGTGATGGATGCCGCGCTGCTGCAGGTCTACGAAAAGCGCTGGCGCGACGAAGGCCTCCGGAGCGAGCGCTGGGCGTCGCATCAGGCCGACAAGGTGGCGCGCGGCCTCGCCGCATTCGAGGCGAGTGACCTTTCCGGGCCGATCCATATCGGCCATATCGCGCTTGCGTGTGCTCTCGGCTATCTCGATCTCCGCTTCGGCGGCGACTGGCGGCAGACGCATCCGGCGCTGGTACGCTGGCTGGACGTCTTCGCCGCCGCCAATCCCGCCTTCGACAAGACCCGCCCGCCCGTCTGACACCGATCGAGGAGATCGCCATGAGCTTTTCCGCCCGCGACGCGGCGACCCTTGCCACCATCCTCGACGAGGCTGCCGCTGCTGAAATCCTTCCGCGCTTCCGCCGCCTCGGCGAGGGCGCCGTACGCGAGAAAACTTCGGCCGAGGATCTCGTCACCGACGCCGATGTGGCGGCGGAGAAGGCGATCACGGCCGCGCTCGGCAAGGCTTTTCCGGGCGCACTGGTGCTCGGCGAGGAAGCGGTTTCCGAGCATGGCGAGCAGCTTCTCGACGCGCTCGGCGATGCCGACCTCGCCTTCGTGATCGATCCGGTTGACGGCACGCGCAACTTCGCCTCCGGGCTGACCCTCTTCGGCGTCATGGCCGGCGTCGTCGCGAAGGGCGAGGTCGTGGGCGGCGTCATCCTCGATCCGATCGGGGGCGACTGGTCGGTGGCGCTTCGCGGCGAAGGCGCATGGACCGAGACACGCGACGGAAGCCGGGTCGATCTGAAAGTGGCGAAGCCGAAGCCGGTCGACGAGATGGTCGGCTTCTGTGCCTGGTGGCTGCTGGACGAGCCGCTGCGCTCGCAACTGGCGGCGAATTGCGCGAGCGTCGCTGCCGTCGCCAATTATCGCTGCGCCGCGCATGAATATCGGCTCATCGCCGGCGGCCACGCCCATTTCTCATGCTTCAGCAAGCTGATGGTCTGGGACCATGCGGCAGGGTGGCTGCTGCACCGGGAGGCCGGCGGCTATTCGCGCCGCTATGACGGCAGCGCCTATTCGCCGCTCCATCGCTCGGGCGGCCTGCTCTGCACCCCCGACGAGGACAGCTGGAACGCGCTGCACGAGGCGCTGTTCAGGGGAACCGTCTACGCGCGCTGAAGCGTTCGCTCGTCGCCGCGCGATCCGGCAAAGGGTACCCGAAGCCGCTTCGCCGCCCTATGTTCCGCTTCCGGCGGCACAGAGGGTATCCGGCATGTCGAATGAGAGGCGCGTCGCGCTGGTGACGGGCGCCGCCCGGCGTATCGGGCGCGCCATCGCCGAAGACTTGGCCGAGGCAGGATTCGCCGTCGCGATCCACTGCAACCGCTCGCGCGCGGATGCGGATACGCTGGCGGCATCGATCCGCGCCAGAGGCGGCCACGCCACGGTGATAGCCGCGGACCTCGCCGATCTTGCCCGCGTCCCGGCGATCGTTGCCGAGGCTGCGGAGGCACTCGGTCCGCCGACGCTGCTCGTCAACAACGCCTCGATCTTCGAAGCCGATGGCATCGGCGCCTTTGACGCGGCGCTGTTCCAGCGCCAGCTCGCCGTCAATCTCACCGCACCGGTGCTGCTCGCCGACGCCTTCGCCGCCGCGCTGCCGGAGCGCGAGCAGGGCCTTGTCGTCAACATCGTCGACCAGCGAGCCTGGAAGCCCACGCCCTATTACATGTCGTATCAGCTCTCGAAATCCGGCCTCCTCACCGCGACCCGCACGCTCGCGCAGGCGCTGGCGCCGCGCATCCGCGTCAACGCGATCGGACCGGGGCCGACGGTCGCCTCCACGCGGCAGGATGCGGATGACTTCCGTCGCCAGGCCGAGGCGGTGCCGCTCCGCCATGGTCCCGAACTTTCGGAATTCGGCCGCACCATCACCTATCTCTATGAGACGCGCTCGATCACCGGCCAGATGATCGCGCTGGACGGCGGCCAGCATCTTGCCTGGGAGACGCCCGACGTCGTAGGGATCAAAGAGTGAACAAGAAGCCTGCCCATAACGATCCGACGATTCCTTCCACCGACGCCGACGACGAGACCGCGCTTCCCGAGGGCGCGCTGCTCGAAGGCGTCACGATGATGGACGACGACTCCGCGGATCCGGCCGATCCGGTAGATCCGGAAGCTCTCGCGGCCGAGGACGCCGCTGCCGAAGCCACTGTGCCGTTCGAAGCCGGCGGCGAGCTGACCCCGCGCGGCCAGGGCGCCGCGGTGATCGCCGATTTCGTCAAGCGCCTGCCGAATGCGCCCGGCGTCTACCGCATGTTCGATGCGGCAGGCAACGTGCTCTATGTCGGCAAGGCGCGCAATCTCAAGAAGCGCGTCACCAGCTATACCCGCATCGGACTGCAGTCGAACCGGATCATCCGCATGATCCAGCAGACCGCGACGATGGAATTCGTCACGACGAGGACCGAAACCGAGGCGCTGCTGCTGGAGGCGAACCTCATCAAGCGCCTGCGGCCGCGCTTCAACGTGCTGCTGCGTGACGACAAGTCGTTTCCCTATATCCTCATCACCGATCACGAGGCGCCGCAGCTCGTGAAGCATCGCGGCGCGCGCACCCGCAAGGGCGAATATTTCGGCCCCTTCGCCTCGGCGGGCGCGGTCGGCAACACCGTCACCGCGATGCAGCGCGCCTTTCTGATCCGCACCTGCACCGACAGTGTCTACGAGGCGCGTACGCGCCCCTGCCTGCTTTTCCAGATCAAGCGGTGCAGCGGTCCCTGCACGCGCGAGATCGCGCTTGAGGATTATGCCGAGCTGGTGCGCGAGGCGAAGGGCTTCCTGTCCGGCAAGTCCTCGGCGATCCGGACCGAACTCGCCGAGGCGATGGCCGCCGCCAGCGCCGATCTCGATTTCGAGCGGGCGGCGATCTATCGCGATCGCCTCGCCGCGCTCAGCCATGTGCAGTCCTATCAGGGCATCAATCCGCAGGGCGTCGAGGAAGCCGACGTCGTCGCCGTCCATCAGGAGGGCGGCCAGAGCTGTGTCCAGGTCTTCTTCTTCCGCACCGGGCAGAACTGGGGCAACCACGCCTTCTATCCGCGCGCCGACAAGTCGCTCGGCCCCGGCGAGGTGCTCTCAGCCTTCTTGGCGCAGTTCTACGAGGACAAGCCCTGCCCGCGCCTGATCCTCATCAGCCACGAGATTGAGGAGGCCGACCTGCTCGCCGAGGCGCTCGCGGAGCATGCCGGCCACAAGGTCGAGATCGCGGTGCCGAAGCGCGGCGAGAAGAAGGACCTCGTGGATCACGCACTCGCCAATGCGCGGGAGGCACTCGGCCGCAACCTTGCGGAAACATCGAGCCAGGCGCGGTTGCTCGAAGGCGTCGGCACGACCTTCGGTCTCGAGACCCTTCCGCGCCGTATCGAGGTCTATGACAACAGCCACATCATGGGCACGAACGCCGTCGGCGCGATGATCGTCGCCGGCCCGCGCGGCTTCGTGAAGAACCAGTACCGCAAGTTCAACATCCGCTCGGAGGAGATCACGCCGGGCGACGATTTCGGCATGATGCGCGAGGTGCTGACGCGCCGCTTCTCGCGCCTCGTCAAGGAGCATGGCAGCCGCGATGCGGCGCCGCGCGACGAGGATGGCTTCGGGCCGTGGCCGGACCTCGTCTTCATCGACGGCGGCCAGGGGCAGCTTTCGGCGGCGAAGGGGATCCTCGACGAACTCGGCCTCACCGAGCAGGTGCCGCTGGTCGGCATCGCCAAGGGCCCGGACCGCGACGCCGGGCGCGAGACCTTCTTCGTCCCCGGCCGCGATCCGTTCATGCTGCAGCCGCGCGATCCGGTGCTCTATTTCGTGCAGCGGATGCGCGACGAGGCGCATCGCTTCGTCATCGGCTCGCACCGCGCCAAGCGGAAGGCGGCCTTCACCGCCAATCCGCTGGACGAGATCGGCGGCATCGGCCCGACCCGCAAGCGCGCCCTCCTCGCCCATTTCGGCACCGCCAAGGCGGTCAGCCGCGCGAGCGTCCCCGACCTCCTCGCCGTCCCGGGCGTCTCCGCCCAGATGGCCCAGACCATCTACGACTTCTTCCACGACCGCGGCGAATGAGGCGGCCGTTCAGGCCGCCCTGCCCCAACGCGGGAACGGGTCTTCCAGCGCGGCGGCGGCGGCGGTGATGCCCGTGGTGACGCTGCCATGCAGGCAGGTATCGAGGATGGCGCGGATCGCGGCCTCGTCCATGGCCGGGCCGCCGATGAACACGAGCTCCTGGCGGCGATCGCCCCAGACCTCGTTCCAGTGCCGGCGCATGCTGGAGACGGCTTCGGGGTCGCTCGGCCAGCGCTCGCGCGGCATCGCCGCCCACCAGTAGCCGCGTCCCTCCGTGCGCAGGATCGAACCTGCGATCGAGAGCTCGGCCGCCCAGGACGGCCGCGTCGCGAGCCAGAAATGCCCCTTGGCCCGGAGCACGCCGGGAAAACCCGAGGCAAGGGCCGCGTGGAACTTGGCCGGGTGGAAGGGCCGCCGCGCCCGGTAGACAAAGGAGCGGATGCCGTATTCCTCCGTCTCCGGCACATGGTCGGCAAAGCCGTAGAGTTCCTTGAGCCAGAGCGGATGCGTGCGCGAGCGCTCCTCGTCATAGAGGCCGGTGTCGAGGATGAGGTCGAGCGGCGCGGCGCTGAATTCCGTCTCGATGATGCGCGCATCCGCATTGAGCCCCCGCACGACCCGCCGCACGTCGGCGAGACGCTCCGGCGGCACATCGCGCACCTTGTTGATGACGACGATGTCGGCAAATTCGATCTGTTCGACGAGAAGATCGGCGAGCGTCCTGTCATCCTCGGGCCCCGCCGTGCTGCCGCGCTCGGCGAGGAGGTCGGTCGAGGAATAATCGGCGAGAAGGTTCACCGCATCGACGACCGTCACCATGGCGTCGAGCCGCGCGACATCGGACAGCGAGAAGCCGTCCTCGTCGCGGAAATCGAAGGTGGCTGCGACCGGAAGGGGCTCGGCGATGCCGGTACCCTCGATCAGCAACGCGTCGAACCGGTCCTCGCGCGCGAGGCGGCGGACCTCGCGGAGCAGATCATCGCGCAGCGTGCAGCAGATGCAGCCATTGGTCATCTCGACCAGTTGCTCGTCGGTCCGCGAGAGGTTGCCGCCACCGTCCCGGACCAGTTCGGCGTCGATGTTCACCTCGGACATGTCGTTGACGATCACGGCGACGCGGCGGCCGTCGCGATTGTTGAGGACATGGTTGAGAAGCGTCGTCTTGCCGGCACCGAGGAAGCCGGAAAGGACGGTCACCGGCAGGCGCGTGTCGGAAGCGGGGTCGGTCATCGGATCGCTCCATATGTTATGTTATGTTATAACATAACATTTCCTGGACCGATTTCGCCAGTTTTGCAAGTCCGCTGCCGGATGCACTGTTGCAGAAACTGCGGATAGCGACGACGGGACGCATCGCTTGCGTCGCCGGAACCAACGAGAACGCCGCGCGTTGCCACGACTGGCCTCTTCCGGGGCCACGTCCTTTCCCGGTTGATCGATCAGCCGGATGGCCGCTCACCCCCTTGCCGTCCCCGGAGCGGCCGGAGAACAGCTTTCGTGAACATTGCCGTCGCAGCCGGTAAGACCCGGCGCATGCAGCTCCGAGAGGCGACGCGGGCTGCGCACCAGACTCTCGACGACCTTGTAGGCAATTGGCCCTACCTTGCGGACTACCGGCGCTATCTCGCCGGTCAGCGCCGCTTCCGGGCCGCGATCGACGACGTCGATCCGGCGGCGGCGGGTCTCGTCTGGTCGATCACACCGCTCTCGACAGCGCTCGCTGACGACTGCGCCGATCTCGGCCTCGGCGCCGAGCCGGCTCGCGGCACGTTTCCCAGACCGCAAGGCCCCTCCGAGGCGCTCGGCGTCTGCTATGTCGTCGAAGGCTCCGCGCTCGGTGCGCGGCTGCTCCATGCGCGGGCGGCAGAACTCGGGCTCAGCGACGGCTTTGCGGCCCGCCATCTCGCCATCCAGGCGTCGAGCGGGCGCTGGCGCGCCTTCCTCGATCTTCTCGAAGACACCGAGCCGTTCGATTTCGGCGCCGCCGTCGCGTCGGCGAATGCTGCCTTTGCCCTGGCCGCCCATGCCTTCGGATCGGTGGGCGATGTCTGACGTCGAGACCTTCGATCTCACCAATTGCGACCGCGAGCCGATCCATATCCCCGGCAGCATCCAGCCGCATGGCTGCCTGCTCGCCTGCGACGCCGCGCTGAACACGATCCTGCGCCATTCGGCCAATGCACCGGCCATGCTGCGCTATGGCGGCGACCTGGCGCGGCGGCCGCTCGACGATGTCTTCGGCCGTGAGACGTCCGACTTCCTGCGCAGCGCCATCGCCAACGCGACCGATCCGGCGCGGCCGGCCCTGCTGACCAGCCTGGCGGCGGGCACGTCCGGCCCCCTCGACATCGCGCTGCACAGCTTCAAGTCGGTCGGCATCATCGAGATCGAGCCGGCGCCGGCACATTCGCGGACGCCGCTCGAAATCGCGCGCTCGCTGATCGCGCGGCTGCGCGCCGTCAACGATCTCGACCAGCTGCTGGCGCTCGTGCCGCGCCTCGTCCGCGGCGCGTTCGGCTATGACCGGGTGATGGTCTACCGGCTCGGCCATGACGGCGCCGGCCAGGTGATCAGCGAGGCGAAGCGCACCGATCTCGAGAGCTTCCGCGGGCAGTGGTTCCCGGCGAGCGATATCCCGCGACAGGCGCGGCTGCTCTATCTGCGCAACACTGTCCGTGTCATCGCCGATGTCGATTTCGAGCGGGTGCCGATCATCCCGCGCCTCGATGCCTCCGGCGAGCCGCTGGACCTCTCCTTCGCCCATCTCCGGGCGGTTTCGCCGATCCATTGCGAATATCTGCGCAACATGGGCGTCAGCGCCTCGATGTCGATCTCGATCATCGTCGACGGCGAGCTCTGGGGCCTCATCGCCTGCCACCATTATGCGCCGCGGCGGCTTTCGATGGCGCAGCGGGTGGCGGCGGAAATCCTGAGCGACTTCGTCTCGCTGCATCTCAAATCCCTGCAGCAGCGCCAGTCGCTCGGCGTGGCCCTCGAAGCGCGGCGGACGCTCGCCAATCTGCTCAGTGCAAGCTCCCAGCAGGCGAGCCTTCCCGACCTCTTGCGCGGCAATCTCTCGGCGCTCGCGGCGCTGGTCCCCTGCGACGGCATCGGACTCTTCGTCGATGGCGAATGGCATGCCGAGGGCGTCACGCCGCCGGAAGACGCGGTCCCGTCCCTGCTCCGCTTCGTCACCGGGGTCACCGACGGCCGCATTTTCGCGACGAATTGCCTCTCGGAGCGGCTGCCGATCGCCGAAACCTATGGCGATCGCGTCTCCGGCCTGATGGCCGTGCCGATCTCGCAGCTACCGCGCGACTATCTCATCTTCTTTCGCCGCGAGATCGTGCAGACGATCGACTGGGGCGGCAATCCCGAGAAGACCTACGAATCCGGGCCGATGGGCGACCGGCTGACGCCGCGCAAAAGCTTCGACATCTGGAAGCAGACGGTGCGGCTGCAATCCTCGCCCTGGACCGAGCTCGAACGTGAGATCGCCGAGGCGCTGCGATCCGCGATGGTCGAGGTCGCGCTTCGCCATACCGAAATCCTCGCCGGCGAGCGCTCCAAGGCCGATACGCGGCAGCGTATGCTCAACGAGGAGCTGAACCACCGCGTCAAGAACATCCTCGCCGTCATCAAGTCGGTCGTCGGCCATCCCGCCACGGGCCGGCAGACGCTGGAGGATTATGTCGGTACGCTGAAGGGGCGCATCCAGGCTCTGTCGATCGCCCATGACCAGATCGTGCGCGGCGATGGCGGCGGCCTGCTGCGCGGGCTGATCGAGGCGGAACTCCTGCCCTATCAGGGCGGCAAGGCGCGGATCACTCTCGAAGGGCCGGCCGTCTGGCTCGATTCGCGGGCGCTCTCCGTGATGGCGCTGGTGCTGCACGAGATGGCGACCAACGCGACGAAATATGGCGCCCTTTCCGCGCCGGACGGCGCCCTGAACGTCTCGTGGTCGATGACCGAGGCGGGCGACTGCGCGATCCTTTGGGAGGAAAGCGGCGGGCCCGCGGTGCGCGCGCCCTCCCGGCGCGGCTTCGGATCGGCAATGATCAGCCGCAGCATTCCTTTCGATCTCGGCGGACGCAGCGACATCGCCTATCCGGTGGCCGGCGTGCTTGCGCGCTTCGAGATACCGGAGCGGCATCTCGCCAATGTCGAGGCGCCGGGTGTGCCTCTCGCATCGTCGCTGGCGGGCACAGCCGCCAAGCCGGCGGCCCTGGCGGCCGGCCTCACGGTCTTGCTGGTCGAAGACCAGATGCTGATCGCCATGGATGCCGAGGCGATGCTGGCCGACAACGGCATCACAGATGTCATCACCTGCGGATCGGTGGCCGATGCGCTGAGACGCATCGAAACCACCATCCCCGATGTCGGGATGCTCGACATCAATCTCGGCGACGACACGTCTGGCGAGGTCGCGAAGGAACTGACCCGCCGCGGCATCCCGTTCATCTTCGCCACCGGCTACAACGACCGATCCGCCCTCCTGCCAGGCTTCGAGGCGATCCCCACCGTCCGCAAGCCCTATGACTGGCAGGAGGTGCGGGCCGCGCTCGAGACGGTGCTCGCCTGAGCGCAGCGGCGGTCAGCCGATCACGCTTTTCGGCAGCAGCCCGTGGATGCCGTTCTGGCCGTTCACGGTCTGGGTGACGTGGAAATCGGCGGCGAGCGAGGCGAGGCGATAGGCTTCGCTGCGCGTGATGCCGAGCCGTTCCGTGATCAGATCGAGCATCTCACGCACTGCAATGCGCATCGCCTCGTCGAGATCGGCCGAAAAGCCCATGGTCATATAGGCGTTCGGGGTCTCGGCGCGCGGCAGGCCGATGCGCGGCTCAGTCCCTGTCTTCTTGTGCAGCACGAAGGTGAAGGTGCCGGTGAGCGCCGTTTCCAGCGCCGTCACGCAGACCTCGCCATGGCCCTGCAGACCATGGCCGTCGCCGACGAGGAAGTTCGCGCCTGGCACGAAGACCGGCAGGAACAGCGTCGAGCCGGCGCCGAGGTCCTTGTTATCGAGATTGCCGCCATGGAGGCGCGGTTCGCGAGATGAGAGTTCGCCATAGATCGGCGGCGGCGCCACGCCCATCACGCCGAAGAACGGCGCCAGTGGCAGTTCGGGACCAAAGGGGAGCGCGCAGGTCTTCTTCTCGATGTCGATCGGGATATGCATCAGATCGAGGTCGGGCAGGATGAAGTCTTCCGGCAGCGTGCCCTCGAAGGGGACGATGGCGTTGAAGCCCCAGTCGGCGCCCGGCTCGATCGCCTCGATGCGCACTTCCAGCATGTCGCCCGGCTCGGCGCCCTCGATCGCGATCGGACCCGTCAGCAGATGGCCAAAGCGGATGGGCAAATTGGCGGCATGGATCGCATGCAGGGCAGGCGCCACCGTCATGCCGTTCCCCTCCGGCGGAAGCAGGCCGGGCGGTCCGCTCAGCGTCTCGACCACCACCCGGTCGCCGGAGGTAATGGTCAGGACCGGCGGGGTTTCGGCGGAAAAGCGGCCCCAAACAATGGTTTCGGGGCCGGCCTTCAGGACATGTTCGGACATCGCATTCCTCGGTCTGCATGCAGATTGCAGGACAAGGTATGCAAGACCCGCACCGGAGGCCATCGCGCCGTAAGGCGTCAGGCGTTCGCCTTGGCTGTGCCGCCCTTCGTCCGCTCGCCCCATTTCATGCCTTCAAGCTTCAGCCCGTCGGGATCGAGGAAGAACACGGCATAGTAATCGTCGTAATATTCGGCCGCCGGATCGACGATGGTCACCCCCTCCTTCTCCAGGAAGGATTGCAGCGCATCGACGTCCGCCCGGCTCTCCAGCTCGAAGGCATAGTGGTGGAAGCCGATATTGCCGATGCGATGCGGGTGGCGCTTGCCCTCCTCATCAGCCTCGCCGATCCAGAACCGCGTCGTGCCGTTGGTCCAGCCGATCTGGTCGCCATAATCGCCAAGCACTTCGAAACCGAGGAAGCTGAACAGGCGGCCATAGAAACGCTTCGAGCGTTCATAGTCCCCGACGCGAATCACGAGATGGTCGATCCCGACGACCTTGACCATGGCAGCCTCCTTGCAGGTGTGGCGGATGCGGATGATGCCGGCCAACGCATGGGCCCGGCAATGGCTCCTTTCTGTGGATCGGCTGCGCCTGCGACGGCATTGCAGCCAATCGTGCCCCTCGGCCGTGATAGGTTCGCGGCAAGGATGGATCAGGCATGAATATCGAGCTCGGCAGGATCGCCGGCGCCGGCGTCCCCGACGGGCCGGCGATGATGGATGTCGAGGAGTTGCTCGCGACCCGCTTGCTCGTTCAGGGCAATTCGGGCTCGGGCAAGTCGCATCTGCTGCGCCGGTTGCTGGAGCAGAGCGCGGCACATGTCCAGCAGCTGATCATCGATCCGGAGGGCGATTTCGTCAGCCTCGCCGAGCGCTTCGGCCATGTCGTGCTCGATGCCGAGCGCGGGCTCGGCGAACTGGAAGTCATCGCCGGCCGCGTGCGCCAGCACCGCGTCTCGGCCGTGCTCAATCTCGAGTCGCTCGATGTCGAAATGCAGATGCGCGCGGCGGGCACCTTCCTGAACGCGCTGTTCGATGCCGATCGCGAACACTGGTTTCCGATGCTGGTCGTGGTCGACGAGGCGCAGCTCTTCGCGCCCGCAGTCGGCGGCGAGGTTTCGGAAGAGGCGCGCAAGCTGTCGCTCGGGGCGATGACCAATCTCATGTGCCGCGGGCGCAAGCGCGGCCTCGCCGGCATCATCGCCACGCAGCGCTTAGCCAAGCTCGCCAAGAATGTCGCCGCCGAGGCATCGAACTTCCTGATGGGCCGCACCTTCCTCGATATCGACATGGTGCGCGCCGCCGACCTGCTCGGCCTGGAACGGCGGCAGGCCGAGACGTTCCGCGATCTCGCGCGCGGCCAGTTCGTCGCGCTCGGCCCCGCGCTGACGCGGCGCCCGATCACGGTCGCGGTCGGTCAGGTCGAGACGAAGCCGCGCGCCGGCACGCCGAAGCTGACGCCGCTGCCGGCCGAGGCGGCGGAAGCGCAGCGCGAGCTGGTGCTGGCGCCCGTTCCGGTCGAGCTCGTTCGCCCGGTCGAGCCGCGGCCGGCACCGGTCTCGGCGCCCTCAACGCATGAGCTCCTCGCCAGCCTCAGCCTCAACAGAGACATCGCGACGCCGTCGGCACCGGCGGTGCCGGATGACGGGCTGACCGCCGAGGAGCGCGAGGCACAGTTCCTGTCGCTGGCGCGCGCCGTAGTCGCCGATCCCGGCGCGCCGTTCCGCGCCGAATCGGCCCTTTATCAGGATTTCCTCGTCCGCTGCCGCATCGCGCGACTCTCTTCCGTGCCGCCGCTGCCGGCCTTCCGCTTCCTGCTCAATATCGCGCGCGCGGCGGGCGACGGCACGATCATGGACTCGGGCTTCTGGCAGCGCGCGGTCGAACTCGCGCGCGCCCTCCCCGACGAGGCGCAGCTGACCTTCCTCGTCATCGCGGCGGCGGCGATCCATGGCGGCCCCTGCCCTTCCGATACCGAACTCGCGCTCCGCTCGGGCACGCATTCCGCCGGCCGGGCGCGGAGCCGCCTGCGGCATCTCGAAAAGAGCGGCCACATCGTGCTGCGCGTCGATATCCGTGGCCAGCGCGCCGCCGTCCTGCCGGATCTTGACATCGAGACGACATTCGGCGATCCGCGCGCGCCCTATGGCGACGGCGCCATCGCGGCAGAGTAGCTCTCAGCCGGCGAGGCCGCGCACGAGATCAGGCAAAGCGGCGAGATCGGTGATCTCGTGGAAGCGTGGATCGCCCAGCGGCGGCGCGACATGCTCGTAGCTCCAGGTGAGCGGATGCGGCACATGGATGCCATAGCCGCCCGCCTCCAGCACCGGCACGATATCGGACTTCAGCGAGTTGCCGACCATCGCCGCGCGCTCCGGCCCATCGGCGTGGCGGGCGAAGATGCGGCGATAGGTGTCCGGCGTCTTGTCGCTGACGATCTCGACGGCGTCGAAAAGGTCGCCGAGGCCGGAAGCCGCCAGCTTGCGCTCCTGATCGAAGAGGTCGCCCTTGGTGATGAGGATGATGCGATAGCTGCCCGAGAGCCGCTCGATCGCCTCGCGGGCAAAGGGTAGCGTCTCGACGGGATGGGCGAGGAGCTCGCGGCCGGCATCGAGGATTTCCTGGATGACGGAGGCATCGACACGGCCCTCCGTCACCTCGATCGCCGTCTCGATCATCGAGAGCGTGAAGCCCTTGATGCCGAATCCGTAGAGCTTGAGGTTGCGCGTCTCGGCCTCGAAGAGGCGTCGACCGACATCGCCGGTCGCGCCGTGCTGCGCCAGCAGCGCCGCGAAGCGCTCTTCCGTCAGGCGGTAGAAATGCTCGTTCTGCCAGAGCGTGTCGTCGGCGTCGAAACCGATCGCCGTCAGCGAGCGTTCCGTCATGCGGGGATCACGCCTTCGGCTTGCGCGCCGCGGCCTTCGGCTTCGGCGGCTCGGCCGCCCGAGCGACGCGGTCCTCTTCTTCCTTGGCGAGGCGCAGCGCCTTCAGCCGGGCGGTACGCTCGCGCAAAGCGCGAGCGGGATCAGGAGAGCCAGACTTCTTGTCGGACTTCGAATCGTTCCTGTGCCGGGTGCCGGCGGATTCCGCCATGATCGTCCTCCCTGGTGGTATGAACCTCCGGAGTCAGTCGGCGCCCCCTCACGCCGACCGGACCGGCCCCTGGCAACCGGCCGCGTCAGCGGCGCGGGCCAGCCTTGCCGGCTGCGACCTTCGGCTTGACCTTGGGCGCAGCAATCAGACCTTCGCGGATGGCCTGCTTGCGGGCGAGCTTGCGCGCGCGGCGCACCGCCTCGGCCTTTTCGCGAACGCGTTTCTCGGACGGCTTCTCGTAAGCCGTGCGCATCTTCATCTCGCGGAAGACGCCTTCACGCTGCAGCTTCTTCTTGAGAACCCGAAGCGCTTGATCGACATTGTTATCCCTGACCAGAACCTGCAAGCCGTTTCCCATCCTTCGATTGCCCACGCGCCATCCCGGCGGACCGTCCGCCGAGACCCGTGGATCGTCACCAATAGCACGCGCCGCCCGCTCCTGCGAGACGCAGTGTTGGCTTCGCGCGGAGAGTTGAACGCAACGACCGGCCGCGGCGTTCCGCGACCGGCCGAAACCGTCGATCGAGTTGGCAACCGAAGCCGCCAACTTTCTGAAATACCAGAACTTTCTCAGCTCTCCTGGATCGCCGTAAGCACCCAGTCGCCGCCGGGGCGGCGCACGAACGTCCACAGCTCCGTCGTTTCGGTCGGCGCGGAAGCATCGCCCGAGACGACGGCGCCGGTGGCGCGGTCGCGCATGACGTCGCGACTCTCGTAGCGCATCGCCACCGTCGCATAGTCCGTGTCGCCCTCGCGCCAGGCTTCGGCGAGATCGCCCTGCAGCAGCTTGACGTCGATGACCTCGTTGCGGACGCCCGAGGTCGCGTTCTGGCTCAGTTCCTCGGAGAGATAGGACATGATCTCCGGCGTCGTCAGGCGGCGAAGCTCGGCATAGTCCTCGCGCGAAAACGCGGCCTGCACCTCGTCCAGGCGCTGCTGGAACATGTCGAGATCGCTGTCGAGGATGCCGACCTCGTCATGCGCGTTGCGGGCGTTCGCCGGGCGGGCCGGGCGAGCGTCGCCACCACCGAGGCCGAACCCACCGAGGCCGCCAAAGGCCGGACGCGGCGCGTCATTGCCAGCCGCTTCGCGGAGCGACGGACCCGATGCGGACGCCATCGCGGGCGTCTGACGGCGGCCGGAGAAGAGGCGGAACAGCAGCATGGCGCCGAGTGCGAGCAGCGCGATCTGCAGGATCATGCCGAAGGCGCCGGCGAGACCGCCGAAGCCATGGCCGAGGAGGAGGCCGATCAGGCCGCCGATCGCGAGGCCGCGCAGCATGGAGCCGCCGAAGCCGCCCAGGAAGCCGCCGCGCTGGGCCGCCGCCGCGGGAGCCGCTTGCGAAGCCGCCGGATTGGTTGCCGAGGGCTGCGTCATGGAGCGCTGCACCGGCTGCGCGGCGGTCGGCGCGGTCTGCGTCGCCGGCGGCGCCTGGAAGGTGCGCGTGCCACGGCTGCCGAAACTGCCGCCACGGCGCGCCTCGGCATGGTCGACGAAAGCGAGGCTCGTCGAAAGAAGAATCGCCAGAACGGCCAGGGAGGTCGTCAGTCGGTTCCAGAATCGCATGGGATCGTCCGTCGTCGGTGAAAACACGAGCGTGATATGGGAAGGCTTGGCGGCGATTTTGAGGGGCGCGCCGCAAATGAGCCGATGAAGATGGCCGCGAGGCTTGGGCGCCGGCCGGCCGGTGTGCTATCAGCGCCGCCGTTCCCGCAGTCTGGTCCCGCGCATGTCCTTCACCGTCGCCGCCTTCTACCGTTTCGCCAGCCTTCCGGACTGCGCAGAGCTGCGCGCCGGCCTCGCGGCCTTCTGCGCGGCGCATGGAATCCGCGGCACGATCCTGCTGGCGGCGGAAGGCATCAACGGCACGGTCGCCGGCAGCGCCGAGGCCATCGACGCATTGCTCGTGCATTTCCGCGATGGCGAGGCCTTTGCCGGCCGCCTCGCGGGGATCGACGTCAAGCTGTCATCGGCGGCCGAGATGCCGTTCCGGCGCATGAAGGTGAAGCTGAAGCGCGAGATCGTAACGCTCGGCGTCGAGGGCCTCGATCCGGCGGCGAAGACCGGCACCTATGTCGAGCCCTCCGACTGGAATGCGCTCATCACCAGCGACGATGTGCTCGTCATCGACACCCGCAACCGTTTCGAGGTCGCCATGGGCAGCTTCGCGGGCGCGGTCGATCCGGAAACGCGGAAGTTCTCGCAGTTCCCCGACTTTGTCCGCCGCAGCCTGGATCCCGCAAAGCACAAGCGCGTCGCGATGTTCTGCACCGGCGGCATCCGCTGCGAGAAGGCGAGCGCCTTCCTGCTCGCCGAGGGCTTCTCGGAGGTCTACCACCTCAAGGGTGGCATCCTGCGCTATCTCGAGGAAATGCCGGCGGAAGACAGTCTCTTCCGCGGCGGCTGCTTCGTGTTCGACGAGCGCGTCGCGCTCGGCCATGGCCTCTCCGAACTCGGCGAGGCGGCTCACTCCGAGGAGTCGGCATCCCTCAGATAGGGCTCGACGGTTCCCGTCAGCTTGATCGTCAGAGGGTTGCCGAAGCGGTCGCGCGCCTTGCCGGCCGCGACGCGGATCCAGCCTTCGCTGACGCAATATTCCTCGACATTGGTCTTCTCGACACCCTTGAAGCGGATGCCGATGCCCCGCTCCAGCAGTTCGGCGTTGTGGTAGGGGCTGCGCGGGTCGCTCGACAGGCGGTCGGGAAGGGTGTCGGTCATGGGCGTCTCCATCGGCGTGTCCATCGGCGTGTGCTTGGCCGGCTCGAGGCGCGGCGATCGGCGCTTCAATAGAGCGCCGCGCCCCCGCTGCCAATGCCTGGCGCGTCGCTCTGCCGCGACGAACATTGTGTGCACCGCCCGCGATCTATCCTAAGCCGGCCTTATCGCGCAGGCTTTTCGATGAACAGGGAAATGCGGACATGGCCGGAAAACTGAAGCTTCACGTCATCACCGTCAGCACACGGCCCGGCCGCGTCGGGCCGAAGGTCGCGCAGTGGTTCACCGGCTTCGCGGCCGCACATGGCGCGTTCGAGGCGGTTCCGGTCGACCTCGCCGATTTCAACCTGCCCGTCTTCGACGAGCCGCATCACCCGCGGCTCCGCAAATACGAGCACGACCATACGAAGGCCTGGAGCGCCTCCGTGGACGCCGCCGACGCCTTCGCCTTCGTGACGCCGGAATACAATTACTTCGCGCCGCCCTCGCTCGTGAACGCGCTGACCTATCTCGCCGCCGAATGGGCCTACAAGCCAGTCGGCCTCGTCAGCTATGGCGGCGTCTCGGCGGGCCTGCGCGCCGCGCAGTCCGAGAAGCTCGTCATGACGACGTTGAAGATGATGCCGCTTCCGGAAGGCGTGGCGATCCCGATGGTCGGCACACTGATCGACAAGGAAGGCGTCTTCCGCGCCAACGACCTCGTCGACGCCAGCGCGAAGTCGATGCTCGACGAGCTCCATCGCTGGGCCGGCGCGCTGAAGCCGCTGCGCGCGCCCGTCAGCGGTTGACGAAGC
Organism: Allobosea sp.; assembly: GCA_017307955.1. GTDB lineage: Bacteria > Pseudomonadota > Alphaproteobacteria > Rhizobiales > Kaistiaceae > Kaistia. Next base: position 66,302 of record JAFKFV010000009.1, read on the forward strand.
TCACCGCCGTCAGACCTGCGAGATAGAGCCCGGCCGCCGTCAGCATGAAGAACACGGCGGCCGAGCCGAGATCCTTGGCGCGGCGCGCGAATTCCGAGCGGTGGGGCGAGATCTCGTCGACAATCGTCTCGATCGCGGTGTTCAGCGCCTCGACCGCGAGCACCGCCGCTGCGAGCAGCAGGAAGATGCCGATCTCGGCCGGCGAGCGGCGCAGCACGGCGAGCCAGGCGAGGCCGACGATGGCGCCAGCAAGCTCCATCCGCGCCGCCACCTCGCTGCGGAAGAGGTGGACGACACCCGCTGCCGACCATTGCCAGGCGGCGCCGAAATGCTCGATCCATGTGCGCATCGTTGCCCCGACTCCGAAGACGGCTGAGGGAAGCGGAGTGCCCGCTTAACCGGCTTTCATGTGATTTGGATGTCGGTCGCCGCAATCCGGCTTCCAGCCCCCGCTGCAGGATCGTTTCACCCCTTCGCGCGTTCCGAAGCGCAGCCCAGCTTGTGACCTGCCCCCCGCAATGCGATATGAAGCAGGGGCGAGGACAAGACATGAGCGAGAGTCGCAGCATGGGCGCGAGACCACCGCAGCGGGCGCTTCTCCTGTCCCTGCCGAACATCCTCACCTATGGCCGCATCGTGGCCGTGCCGCTCGTCGTGTTCTGCGTGGTCGGCGGGCGCGACGCCTGGCGCTGGATCGCACTGGCGCTCTTCATCGCCGCGAGCATCACCGATTATCTCGACGGCTATCTCGCGCGCATGTGGCAGCAGCAGTCGTCGATCGGCCGCATGCTCGATCCGATCGCCGACAAGGTGCTTGTCGCCGCCTGCCTGCTGGCGCTCGTCTTCGAGCGCACCATCGGCGGTGTCTCCATCTGGGCGGCGGTCATCATCCTGTCGCGCGAAATCCTCGTCTCGGGCCTTCGGGAGTATCTCGCCGAGCTTCGCGTCAGCGTGCCGGTGACGCGGCTCGCCAAATGGAAGACGGCGACACAGATGGTCGCCATCGCCTTCCTGCTGGCCGGGCCGGCGGGCGACCTGATCTTCCCCTATACGACGACGATCGGCCTCGTGCTGCTCTGGCTGGCGGCGCTTGTGACGCTCTATACCGGCTACGACTATTTCCGGGCCGGCCTCGGTCATCTCCTGGACGACGACGAGCGATGAAGCTGCTCTATTTCGCCTGGGTGCGCGAACGCATCGGGCTGGCGGACGAAACGATCGAACGTCCCGCCGGCGTCGAGACCGTCGCCGATCTCATCGGCTGGCTCAAGGCGCGCGGCGACGGCTATGAGCTGGCCCTCGCCGAGCCCGAAGCCATCCGCGTCGCGCTCGACCGCGAACACGCGCTTCACGACGCCTCGCTCGACGGCGTGCGGGAGGTTGCGCTGTTTCCCCCGATGACGGGCGGCTGAGATGGCCACGATCCGAACCGGCGTCAGCGGCGAGCCGCTCGACATGGCCGGCCTTGTGGCCTCGTTCGATCAGGGCCGGACCGATATCGGCGCCGTCGTCACCTTCACCGGCCTCTGCCGCGACGAGGACGGCCGCCTCGATGCGCTGGAGCTCGAGCATTACCCGGGAATGGCGGAGGCCGAGATTGCCCGCATCGCCCATCTCGCCGCCGAGCGCTGGCCGGTCACCGATCTCACCGTGATCCACCGGCACGGCCGCGTGGCGCCGGGCGAGCCGATCGTTCTCGTCATCGCCGCCTCGAAGCACCGCCATGCCGCCTTCGAGGCCGCGGAATTCGTCATGGATTTCCTGAAGACGCAGGCGCCCTTCTGGAAGAAGGAGCATGCGCGCGACGGCACCGCCACGGGCTGGGTCGCAGCGCGCGATGCCGACGACGAGGCCGAGGCGCGCTGGGGCAAACCCTCGTGAGCATTCCGCGCGACGACCGGCTCGCCGAGCGGTTTGGCGAGCATGCGGCTTTGGCCGCGGCGCTGCTGCCGGAAGCGGTGCCGGCCGGCGACGGCGCCCATGACCTCGCTCATCTTCTTCGCGTCTACAAGGCGGCTGAGGCGATCCGCGCCGCTGAAGGCGGCGACGGCCGCATCCTCGCCGCCGCCGTGCTGCTGCATGACTGCGTCGCGGTGGAGAAGAACTCTCCCGAACGCCCCATGGCGTCACGGCTCGCCGCCGAGCGTGCGTCGAGGATATTGCGCCGGCTCGGCTGGGACGACGCCTCGATCGCCGCCGTCGCGCATGCGGTCGCCGCGCACAGTTTCTCCGCCGGCATCCGTCCCGAGACGCTCGAGGCCAAGATCCTGCAGGATGCCGACCGGCTCGACGCGATCGGGATGGTCGGCATCGCCCGCTGCTTCTACATCGCCGGGCGGCTCGGGAGCGCGCTCTACGAGCCCGTCGATCCCGAGGCTCGAGCGCGGCCGCTCGACGATGCCGCCTATGCGCTCGACCATTTCCCGGCGAAGCTGCTGAAGCTCGCCGCTGGCTTCAATACCGAGGCAGGCCGGCGCATGGCGGCGGAGCGCCACCGTCGGCTGGAGACGTTCCTCGCCGGCCTCGCCGACGAGATCTGATCGCCCTCTAATGGGGGCAGAGTTCGATACCAGGAAGAGGATCGACCGATGCTGAGAATCTGGGGTCGCGAGAATTCCAGCAATGTGAAGAAGGTGCTCTGGTGCGCCGAGGAGCTCGAGCTCGCCTATGAGCGGATTCCGGCCGGCGGCAAGCATGGCGTCGTCGACGAGCCTGCCTATCGCGCGCTCAACCCGAACGGTCTCGTTCCGACCATCGAGGACGACGGCTTGGTCCTCTGGGAATCGAACGCCATCGTGCGCTATCTCGCCGCGCGCTACGGCGAAGGGGTGCTCTGGCAAGGCGATCCCGTCCGCCGTGCCGGGGCCGACCGCTGGATGGACTTCTCGAATTCCTCGCTGGCCGCGCCCTATCGCGATCTGATGGTCAATCTCGTGCGCTCGCCGCCGGAAAGGCGCGACATGGCCGTCGTCGAGGCCTCGGTCGCGCGGATGGGCCATATGCTCGGCCATGTCGACGCGGCGCTGGCCGAGCAGCCCTATCTCTCGGGCGAGACGCTCGGCATCGGCGACATTCCGGCCGGCACGCTCGCCCAGGCATGGTTCGCGCTGCCCATAGCGCGGCCCGAGCTGCCGAATCTTGCGGCCTGGTTCGCCCGGCTGTCGGAACGCCCGGCCTATCGCAAGGCGGTGCTGATCCCGCTCACGTGACGCGCCGAGCCATCGCGACAGCAAAAAAGGCCGGGACATGCCCGGCCTTTTGACATTCGATCAGGCTGAAGTCAGCCGACGATCTCGACGCCCGAGAACCAGTAGGCGATCTCCTGGGCAGCCGTCTCCGGCGCGTCCGAGCCATGCACCGAGTTCTCGCCGATCGAGACGGCGAATTCCTTGCGGATGGTGCCCTCGGCGGCATTGGCCGGGTTGGTGGCGCCCATGATCTCGCGGTTCTTCAGGATGGCGTTCTCGCCTTCCAGGACCTGAACGACGGTCGGGCCGGCGGTCATGGTGGCGACGAGCTCGCCGAAGAACGGCCGCTCCTTGTGAACTGCATAGAAGCCCTCGGCCTGCGCCTTCGACATCCACACGCGCTTGGAAGCGACGACGCGCAGGCCGGCGTCCTCGAGCTTCGCGGTGATCTTGCCGGTCAGGTTGCGCTTCGTGGCATCGGGCTTGATCATCGAAAAGGTGCGTTCGATCGCCATGTCCGTCTCGTTCCTCGCTTGGGGGAAATTTCGCGCGCTGTATAGCCGTGCCACCGCATGGCGGCAAGGGCGGCCGGGGATAGCGAGCAAGGGCCGATTGCCGCCGCGCTTCCCCCTGACCTAAGCTCGGCGCACAAAGCGCCGCGACGCGCCAGCCTCGCCCTCGCCGGGGATCGATCGGAAGACGAACCATGAAGCAGCATCTCGTGATGATGGCCCACTACAACCGCTGGGCCAATGAACGCGTCTACCGCGCCGCCGCGGCGCTCCCGGAAGCGGACTGGCGCGCCGACCAGGGTGCGTTCTTCGGCTCGCTGATGGGCACGCTCAACCACCTCCTCGTCACCGACCGCATCTGGATGCGCCGTGTCTCGGGCGACGGCCCCGTGCAAACGCGTCTCGACGAAATCGTGACCGAGGATCTCCCCGAGTTGACGCGTCTTCGCGAAGCCGAGGACGCGCGGATCATCGCCTTTGTCGAGGGACTGGACGAGGATGGGGCCGGCGCCCCCGTGACTTACGGCCCGCTGACGGCGTCCGGCTCGTTCACCCAGCCGCTCGCCGCGCTGCTCATCCACCTCTTCAACCACGAGACGCATCACCGCGGGCAGGCGACGGTGCTCCTGACACGTCTCGCCGGCCGCAACGCCTGCGAGCCGCTCGATCTCGTCGCTTTCCAGCGCGCAAGCGGCATGGGAATGGCCTGATCGCGCACGACTCGCGGCTGTGTGATCGCGATTGATGAAACCGCGAAAGGAAAGGCGCATTCATCCTGCACAGTTTCTTAAGGAGATGCGCAGTATGAACCGCTCTTTGGCCAATGCCATACTCCCGATGGTCACTATGATGGCCTTCGAGGTCGCCGCGCTGGCGCTCGCCGCGCAGGCCTGGTTCTATGTCACCGTCGGCAGCACTGTCATCGTGACGCTCGGCGGCGTGCTCGAAGCCGCGGGCATCCCCGCGCCTCCCGCCGAATGGATGGATGGCAGCGTCTACGACATGGTCTGGAACGAGCCGCTCGCCCTGATCGCCATTGTCGTCGGTCTCCTCGGCGCCACCTATGCCGGCATCGCCCGATACGAGCGGGCCGAGCGCGAAGGCAACTACGTCTATCCGTAGTCAGCGCCTGCGACGATGGCGCATAGGGCGATCTTCACTCTCCTTCCGACCTTCGCTTGCTAACGAGCGCACCAGCAGCCAACACTCGTCTCAAGTGAAACAGACGAGTCCCCCATGTCGCGGCTGCTCCCCCCGGCCATACTGGCGTCCCTCATGCTCTCGACGATGGTTGCCGCGGCCGCGGCGCCAATCGTCGAGCCGCGGACGCCGCGGGCCCTTACAGAGGACGACACGGCCGAGGTGGTCGACTTCATCGTCGGCAATGCCGTGTTCGCTCTCTATCACCAGGCTGGCCATCTGCTCATCAACCGCTATGGCGCGCAGCCGAAGGGCATGTCGGAGGAGCGCGCGGCGGATTTCTTCGCGATCCTGACATTGCTCGAACCCCGGTCGGGGACCGGCGACCAGACGCTCGTCGACGCCATTGACAGCAGGAAGCTCGGCGGACCGGGCACGCTGTCGATCGTCGCCGATGAGGCCGGCCGCCGCAATCCGCATGCGCTCGACGAGCAGAGGACCGACGCGCTCATCTGCGACATGGTCGGCGCCGATCCGGACGGCTTCGCCGACATCGCCGACGCGGCCGGGCTCGACCCCGCAGCGCGGCGGCTCTGCGGCGCGACCTGGAAGCGCGAGCAGGCTGCCTGGGCGGCGGCTGCCAAGGGCCTGCCGCCGGCGCCCGCGAAGCCGCAGACCTTCGCCGTCGCCTATGAAACGGCTGCGCCCGAGGACGAGACGGCCGCGACCATCCTCGAGGACAACGGCGTCCTCGAAGAAGTCGCCGACAGCCTTGCCCAGCGCTTCGCCTTCAAGAACCCGCCGACGCTCAGGGCGCGCAATTGCGGCATCGCCACCACGCGCTTCGACGTCGAAGCCAATGAGCTGGTGCTCTGCTACGAGCTATCGACGCTTCATGCGGAAATGATCATGCGCGATATCGAGCGGCGCAACTGACAGAGCGACGTCTTCCCTTGCATGGCCGGCTCCGGCACGGCAGATAGCCGCTCATGCTTCACGTCAACGACCTCACTTATCGCATCGCCGGCCGCACGCTTCTGGAAGGCGCCAGCATCGCATTGCCCGATGGCGTGAAGGCCGGCTTCGTCGGCCGAAACGGCGCCGGCAAGACGACGCTGTTCAAGCTGGTGACCGGCGACATCGCGCCCGAGAGCGGATCGATCGGGCTGCCGCGCGGCGTCCGCATTGGCCAGGTGGCGCAGGAAGCTCCCGGCACCGAACAGGCGCTGATCGATTTCGTGCTCGCCGCCGATACCGAGAGGCTCGCCCTCCTCGCCGAGGCCGAGCATGCCACCGACGCGCACCGGATCGCCGAGATCCAGATCCGCCTCGCCGATATCGGTGCACACGCCGCCGAGGCGCGGGCGGCGACGATCCTCTCCGGCCTCGGTTTCGACTCCGAAGCACAGAAGCGGCCCTGCTCGGCGTTTTCCGGCGGCTGGCGCATGCGCGTCGCCCTCGCCGCGGTTCTCTTCGCCGAACCGGACCTGCTGCTTCTCGACGAGCCGACCAACTATCTCGACCTCGAAGGCACGATGTGGCTGGAAAGCTATGTCGCGCGCTATCCGCATACCGTCTTCCTGATCAGCCATGACCGCGACCTGCTCAACCGGGCGGTCGACATGATCGTGCATCTCGATAACGGCAAGCTCGTCGCCTATCGCGGCGGCTATGACAGCTTCGACCGCCAGCGCCGCGAGAAACAGGCGCTGCAGCAGAAGCAGATGAAGAAGCAGGAGGACCAGCGCAAGCACCTGCAGTCCTTCATCGACCGCTTCAAGGCGAAGGCCTCCAAGGCTCGCCAGGCGCAGTCGCGCATGAAGGCGCTGGAGAAGATGCAGCCGATCGCGGCTCTGATCGACGAGGAAGTGACGCCGTTCTCGTTCCCGCCGCCGACGCGCACGCTGGCGCCGCCGATCATCGCCATGGACAATGTCTCGGTCGGCTACGAGGCAGGCAAGCCGATCCTCAAACGGCTCGACCTTCGCATCGACACGGAGGACCGCATCGGTCTCCTCGGCGCGAACGGCAACGGCAAGTCGACGCTCGCCAAGCTCATCGCCGGCAGGATGGAGCCGTTGTCCGGTGCGCTCCGGCGCGCCGACCGCATGGACATCGCCTTCTTCGCGCAGCACCAGCTCGACGATTTGAGGCCCGCCGACAGCGCCGTGCAGCATGTCCGGCCGCTGATGGGCGATGTCGGCGAGGCGCAGGTGCGGGCGCGTGTCGGCGCCATGGGCTTTCCGACGGCAAAGATGGATACGCCAGCGCGGGAACTCTCGGGCGGCGAGCGGGCGCGGCTGCTGCTCGGCCTCGCCACCTTCCGCGGCACCAATCTGCTGATCCTCGACGAGCCGACCAACCATCTCGACATTGACAGCCGCGAGGCGCTGGTCCAGGCGCTCAACGACTATCCCGGCGCCGTCATCCTGATCAGCCACGACCGGCACCTGATCGAGGCATCGGTCGACCGGCTGCTTCTGGTCGGCAATGGCGGCGTCAGCGATTTCGATGGCGACATGGACGATTATCGCCGCCTCATCGTCTCCGGCCCCGATGCCGGCGAAGCGAAACGAGACGAAGAGGGCGAGCGCGGCCCCTCAGCGCAGGAGCGGAGGCGCGAGGCCGCCGAACGGCGCGCCGCGCTCGCGCCGCTCAGGAAGAAGATCAAGGATTCCGAATCCTTGATCGAGAAGCTTCAGAAAGAGATTCAGAAGCTGGATGGCGCGCTCGCCGACGGCGACCTCTATGTGAAGGATGCTGCGCGCGCCACGAAGCTCGCCCGCGACCGCTCCGAAGCCGCCCGCCGCCTCGAAGCGGCCGAGGAGAACTGGCTGGAGATGTCGGCCGAATACGAGGCAGCCAATGTCGATCCGGCCGCGTGAGCAAGGCAATCCCGGTGTCATCACGGCGCCGTCGATGGCGCCAATGATCAAAGGTGGCGTTCGGCTGACGATCACGCGTCCGACGGGCGATTGCGGTCTTTTCGAGCGGCGTGTCGCCGCCTAGTAGGAAGCGGCGCAACCTTCTTGGCGGCAGAACCGGTCGAGGCAAGGCGAGGAATAGTCATGAGCGAGCACGCCGCCCTGCCGCAGTCGGCCGCACGACGCCGGACGGGCCTCATCGTCAAGCTGGGCTTCCCGCCGCTGGCGCTCGCGCTCGCGTTGCTCCTTCATGCCAGCCACACCGAGATCGGCTCGCTCCCGGCGGGACTCGCGATCGGCTTTCCGCTTTTCATCATCGCCATCATGGTGGTGACCGTCTTTGTCGTTCTCCGCCATGCCGAAGCGGTGGCGCACCGGGTGGGCGAGCCTTTCGGCACGCTCGTCCTCACCATCGCGGTCACGGCGATCGAGGCATCGGTCATCGTCTCGATGATGCTGCATGGGACCAACAATCCGACGCTGGCGCGCGAGTCGGTGTTCTCGACGGTGATGATCGTCTGCGCCGGCGTCGTCGGCATCTGCCTGACGATCGGCGGGCTGCGGCACCGCGAGCAGGACCTGAAGCGGCAGGGGACGAGCGCGCTCCTCGCAGTGGTCCTCGCGCTCTCGATGCTGACGCTCGTGCTGCCGGACTATACGCTCGCCGCTCCGGTCGGCAATTTCTCCGCCGTCCAGCTCGCTTTCGTCAGCCTCCTGTGCCTGCTGCTGTATGGCAGCTTCCTCTTCGCCCAGATGACGCGCCATCGCGAAGACTTCCTCGACAAGGTCACGACGGCGGAGCATGGCGGTCACGCCCATCAGGGCGCGCCGTCCAGCCTCGTCGTCAGCCTCGCGATGCTGGGCGTCGGGTTGCTCGGCATCGTGCTGCTCGCCGAATATGTCGCGGCCGGTATCGAGCAGGGCCTTGCCGCATTGGAAGTGCCGCAGGCGGATGCGGTGGTCGGCGCGTTCATCGCGACGCTCGTGCTGCTTCCCGAATCGATTGCGGCGATCAAGGCGTCGTATCGGAACGAGTTGCAGCGCAGCCTCAACATCGCGCTCGGCTCGGCCTGCGCCACCATCGGGCTCACGGTGCCGGTCGTGGCAATCGCCAGCCTCGTGACCGGCCGCGGCGTCACGCTCGGCCTTGCCCAGGGCGACATTGTCCTGCTCGCGGTCGCGCTGATCGTCAGCATGGTCAGCTTCGGCACCGGACGGACAAACGCGCTGACCGGCGGCGTCCATCTCGTGATCTTCGTCGCCTATCTGCTGCTGATCGCCGTTCCCTGAAGCCTCAGGCGCGCTTTTCCCAGCGGCCGCTGGCGCCCTGCTGCCAGTAAGTGGCGGCGTGGCCTTCTGTCTTCGCCCGCCGCCAGTCCTGGCGCGCCTTCTCGATCGCATCCGGATCGCTGCCGTCGAAGATCAGAACGACGCGGTCGAACGGCGTCGCCGCGCCGAGCGGCGCGCCATCTACGGCGAAGCGGACGGTGGCGCCGTTCGGATTGGCGCCGTCGGTCGAAAGCACGATCGGGTGCAGCGGCGCGTTGGCGTCGCTGGCGAGGCCATGCGGCAGGAAGGATTCCTCCCGCCAGGTCCACAGCATCGCGTCGAGCGCCTCGACCCGCTCCCGCGAGCCGGCCTCGACGACCACCTTCCAGCCGCGTTCGAGACACTTCTCGAGCAGCGGCGGCAGCACCGCATCGAGCGGCTGCCTTTCGAGGTGGTAGAACAGCACCTCGCTCATGGCGCCGCGCTCAGCCCTCGTGATTGTCGGCGACGAAGCGGTCGAGCAGCCGGACGCCCCAGCCCGACGCCCAGGACCGGTTGGTCTCGGACTGCGGCGAGCCCATGGCCGTGCCGGCGATGTCTAGATGCGCCCAGGGCGTGCCGTCCTTCACGAAGCGCTTCAGGAACTGCGCTGCGGTCACCGAGCCGCCGTCGCGGCCGCCGGTGTTCTTGATGTCGGCGAATTTCGATTCGATCTGCTTGTCGTAGGCGGGGCCGAGCGGCATGCGCCATACCTTCTCGCCCGTCGCCAGGCCGGCCGCCAGAAGCTGGCCGGCGAGCGCGTCGTCGCTGGCGAAGAGGCCGGCATGGTCGTGGCCGAGCGCGACGATGATCGCGCCCGTCAGCGTTGCGAGATCCACGATGAGGCTCGGCTCATAGGTCTTCTGCACGTACCAGAGCGCATCGGCGAGCACGAGCCGGCCCTCCGCGTCGGTATTGATGATCTCGATCGTCGTTCCCGAGGCCGCCTCGACGATGTCGCCCGGACGCTGCGCATTGCCGTCCGGCATGTTCTCGACGAGGCCGATGATGCCGACGACATTCGCCCTGGCCTTGCGGCTCGCCAGCGCATGCATGAGCCCGACGACCGCGGCCGCGCCGCCCATGTCGCCCTTCATGTCTTCCATGCCGCCGGCCGGTTTGATCGAAATGCCGCCGGTATCGAACACGACGCCCTTGCCGACGAAGGCGATCGGCTTCGACGCCGCGCCGTCGCCGGCCTTGCCGTCCTTCAGCCCGTTCCAGTGCATCGCCACCAGCCGCGGCGGCCGCACGGAGCCCTGCGCGACGCCGAGCAGCGCTCGCATGCCGAGCTTCTTCATCTGCTTCTCGGTCAGCACCTCGATGGTGACACCGAGATCGGCCAGCGCCTCGGCCTTGGCCGCGAATTCCAGCGTGCCGAGCACATTGGCCGGCTCGTTGACGAGATCGCGGGCGAGGACGACGCCCCCGGCCACTGCCGCCCGCGCCGGCCAGAGCTTCTTCGCCTTGCCGGCTCCCGGGCCGACGATGGCGAGCGACGGCGCCGCCTTGGTCGCCGAATCATCGTCCTTCGGGCGGCTGCGATAGCGGTCGAAGGCATAGGCGCGCAGGCTCGCGCCAAGACCGATCTCGGTAAACTCGGCCGGCGACACATCGACGCCGTCCGGCCGCTCCGCGAGAAGCGTCGCCGCCTCGCCCTTCCGGAGCGCACCCATGATCGTGCCACCGAGGCGCGACCAGTCGAGTTCCTTGAGGTCCCCGGCCTTGCCGAGGCCGACCACGACCAGCCGAGCGGCGCCGACGCCCGCCGGCGCCAGGAGATCGAGCGTTCCGAGAAGCTTGCCCTTGTAATCGGCGGCGGCGGCGGCGCGCGCGACGAGATCGGCGATGCCGAGCCCGGTTGCGGCCGCGCCGAGGGCGAGCGTCTGGTCCGTCAGCACGACGAGCGTTCCGCCCTCGGCGGCGGGAAGGGATTTCGAGAATGTGATCGAGGGGCGGCTGGACATGCGGCGGGGCTTTCGCGAAGGCAGGGCGTCGCGGCAACACTTCGCCGCGCGATGAAGCCGGCACTTTGGCGCCGCGGCCGGCTCTCTGGCAAGAGCAGGCGGTTCAGGCTAGACGTTTACCTTTCGCTAAGGATGTTCCTTGTCCGATCATTTACCGCGATGGTTCAGGCATGAGGATGATGGCAGGCGCGCCTATCGGGACCGGTTGCAATCCGGCTCAATTCCGCCGCGCTTCGCTCGATAGTGCGACCGTAAACCGTCCGGGACCGGAACGATCGATGCTGGAATGACGCTGATCGGGCGATACATCTTCAAGCGGATGCTGGCGGCGGCGATGCTCAGCCTCGGCGGCCTCGCGGGCACCGTCTGGCTCAGCCAGGCGCTGCGCGAGCTCAACCTCGTCACGACGCAGGGCCAGAGCTTCGTCACCTTCGCGCAGGTCTCGGCGCTGATCTTCCCGGGGCTCCTGCTCATCGTCTGCCCGGTAGGCGTCCTCATCGGCGTCATCTACACGCTGAACCAGCTCAACGCCGATTCCGAGCTCGTCATCATCAATGCGAGCGGCGCCTCGCCGGTAACGCTGCTGAAGCCCGCGCTGCTTCTCGGCGCCATCGGCATGGTACTCGTCGGCACGATGTCGCTCTATCTCGTGCCGCGCTCGCTGCAGGCGGCGCGCGAGATGATCACCAACATCAACAGCGACTTCGTCTCCTCCTTCATCCAGGAAGGCACCTTCGTCCAGCTCGGCAACGACCTCGTCTTCCATATCCGCGACCGCAAGCCGGACGGCGTTCTGGAAGGGATCTTCATCCAGGACGAGCGCGACAAGACGCAGAGCACGGTCTATGTCGCCGGACAGGGCATTATCCTCAAGAACCCGCTCGGCACCTTCCTCGTGATGCGCAACGGCACGATCCAGCAGCGCTCTGTCGAGAAGGGCTCGATGTCGATCATCCAGTTCGAATCCTACGCCTTCGATATGTCGACCTTCGGCGGCGGCGGGGCCTTGCCGGCCTACAACGCCGCGGAGCGCAGCACGGCTTATCTGCTGTCGCCCGACGTGAACGACGAGGAATATCAGAAGCGCCCCGGCGCCTTCACGGCGGAGCTGCACGACCGCCTCTCCTCCCCGCTCTATACGCTGCTCTTCGCCCTCCTCCCCGTCATGGCGCTCGGCCAGGCGCAAACGACGCGTCAGGGACGCGGGGTCCTGATTCTCTCGACCGTGCTGCTCGCGACCGGCATCCGGGTCGGCGGCCTCATCGTGGCGGGCATCGCCGCGAACAACGTGCTCCTGGTGCCGCTGCTCTACGTCATTCCGCTCGGCTCGATCCTGATTGCCCTGTTCGCGACGCTGAAGGGCTACCGCTTCGCGGCCTCGGAGGGCATCGGCTCTGCGGTGACTGAGCTGGCGCAGCGCCTCATGCCGCGGCGCCAGGCCGCCGGCGGGCGGGCGTGACGCGATGGTGACGCCGTGACCAGCAACCACACGCTCGCGCTCTACTTTGCCCGGCGCTTCGCCAAGATGGCGCTCGTCATCTTCCTCGTCGTGTTCGTGCTCATCGCCTTCATCGACTATCTCGAGCTGGCGCGGCGCGCTGTGCAGAGGTCCAATTTCGATGCGCTGATCTATCTCGCCGTCTCGCTGACGCGCGTGCCGACCGTTGTCGAGCGCGCCCTGCCCTTCACGGTACTCTTCGCGGCGATGGCGAGTTTCGTCCTCGCCAACCGCCAGCTCGAACTGGTGGTGGCGCGCGCCTCGGGCGTCTCGGCCTGGGGCTTCGTGCTGCCGGCGGCGCTGGTCGCGCTCCTCTTCGGCATCTTCGCGACGACGGTGTTCAATCCGGCTGCGACCGCGCTCAAGGAAGAATCGATCGCCATCCTCAACCGCGTCGGCGACGGACCGCTGACGCTCGAGGGCGCGACCAACCAGCAGAACAAGCCGATCTGGATCCGACAATCGGGGCCGGACGGCAATTCGATTCTCGGCGCCAAGAACAGCTACAATCGCGGCCTGTCGCTTTCCGGCGTCTCCGCCTTCGTGTTCGGCGAGACCGGCGCCCTCGACCACCGCATCGACGCCCGCACTGCACAATATTCCGGTGGAGAGTGGATCTTCAGCAACGGTACGATCACCCGGTCCGGGGCCGTGCCGGAGACCTTCGAAGAAACCCGGCTCGCCACCGATCTCGGGCCGACCCAAGTGTCGCAGCAGCTCGCCGACCCGCAGACGCTCTCCTTCTGGTCGCTGCCGCAATTCATTGATATTTCTGAGAAAGCCGGCGTTCCGAGCAGCGGCTACGAGATGCGTTTCCAGTCGCTTCTCGCTCAACCGCTCCTGTTCATGGCCATGGTTCTCGTCGCCGCCACCGTGTCGCTCCGCTTCTCCCGATCGCGTGATCTGGGGCAGGTGATTCTGACTGGCGTGGTCGTGGGCTTCGTGCTTTATGTCGTCACTGAACTGGCGATCGGCCTCGGTAGAAGCGGGGTCGTTGCACCGGTGATCGCGGCATGGTTTCCTTCCATCGTTGCGTCGCTGGCGAGTGTCACCGTGTTGTTGTATCGGGAGGACGGATGATCGGGGTTTCCGTTCCCTGCCGACGAACACGTCGTTTCGCGGGATTGTTCCCGCGCGTCGCCGCCGCGATCGCAATCGCAGCTGCGGCAACGTTCATCGCCGTCCCCTCGCCTGCCGAGGCGCAGACCAATCCGGGTTCGCTCGGCTTCGGCACCGATGAGAACTTCAAGGCGACGCCGGGCGCGCAGATGCTGCTCGAGTCGGACCAACTCATCTACGACTATGACAAGTCGACGGTCGCGGCCGTCGGCGGCGTCAAGATCTATTACGACGGCTATACGCTCGAAGCGAAGAAGGTCACCTACGACCAGAAGAACAAGACGATGGTCGCCGAAGGCGGCGTGAAGATCGTCGACCGCACCGGCGCCATCATCAATGCCGAGACGATCGACATCACGCAGGACTTCGCGAACGGCTTCGTCACGGCGCTGAAGCTCGATACGCCCTCGCAGACACATTTCGCGGCCGAGAAGGCGCTGCGCAAGGACGGCACGACGACGACCTTCTATCGCGGCGTCTATACAGCCTGCGAACCCTGCCGCGAAAAGCCCGAAAAGGCGCCGGTCTGGCAGGTGCGCGCGGCGCGCATCATCGTCGACCACAACGAGCACATGATCTATTTCCGCTCGGCGCGGCTCGAATTCCTGGGCATCCCGGTCGCCTATTTCCCGGCATTCTCGTCGCCGGACCCGACCGTGAAGCGCAAGAGCGGCTTCCTGTTCCCCTCGGCCGGCTACAAGTCGGCGCTCGGCGCCTTCGCCAAGGTGCCCTATTTCTGGGCGCTGGCGCCGAACTACGACCTGACCTTCTCGCCGGCGCTCTATACCAAGCAGGGCCTGCTGCTCGACGCCGAGTGGCGGCACAGGCTCGATACCGGCATCTACACGCTGCACATGGCCGGCATCGCGCAGGCCGATCCAGATGCCTTCGTCGAATCGGGCACGCGCAACTCGGGTGATCAGGAATATCGCGGCGGCCTCAGGACCACCGGCCAGTTCTTCCTGAACCGGCTGTGGACCTTCGGCTGGGATGCGACGCTGCTCTCGGACCGCACCTTCACGCGCGACTACAACGTCCTTTACGAATCGACCGATGTCGCTGTCTCGCAGGTCCACCTGACCGGTCTCAGCCAGACCAACTATTTCGACATGCGCGGCTATTATTTCCGCGTGCTCACCAACGACCAGGGCGCCGAATACAATCAGGCCCGCCAGCCCTTTGTGGCTCCGGTCGTCGACCAGAACTATCTGTTCGACAAGGACGTGCTCGGCGGTCAGCTGACGATGAAAAACAATGTCGTCAGCCTGACGCGCGATCAGACGGACTGCGTCGATTCCGGCGGCGACGGCATCTGCCGTCCCGGCGACGCCATCCTCGGCCTCAAGGGCAATTTCAACCGTGCCAGCACCGACTGGACCTGGCAGTCGCAGACGATCGGGCCGGCCGGCATGGTGCTGAAGCCCTTTGCCTATCTGCGCGCCGACGCCTTCTACCTGTCGCAGGACGAGCAGCTGCTCGGCATCGACGACAACGGCCAGTACTACCGCGCGATGCCGGCCATGGGCCTCGAATGGCGCTGGCCGATCCTGGCCGCCGGCGGCGCATCGAGCGTGCTCATCGAGCCGATCGCGCAGATGATCGTCCGCCCTGACGAGCCGCTCGCCGGCCAGCTGCCGAACGAAGACGCACAGTCGCTCGTCTTCGACGATTCCTCGCTGTTCGATTGGGACAAGTTCTCCGGCTACGACCGCATCGAGGGCGGCACGCGCGCGAATGTCGGATTCCGCTATGCCGCCGAGCTCGGCGCGATCGCGACCGTTTCCGGTGTCGTCGGCCAGTCCTATCAGATAGCCGGCCTCAACTCCTTCGCCGTCCAGGATCTGACGGAGACCGGCACCGTCTCGGGCCTCGAGGACGACGTCTCGGACTATGTCGGCAGCGCGACCATCGACTCCGGGCGCGGCTATTTCCTCACCGCGCGCGGACGGTTCGATTCGGCGACCTTCGACGTCAACCAGGCTCAGGTCACCGCGACCGGCAAGATGGGCGACGTGACGGCTTCCGCCTCCTATCTGTATCTCCGCGAGCAGCCGGCGATCGCCAGCACCAACAGCGGCACGCCGACCGATACGATCAGCGGCCGCGCCTCGTGGCAGTTCACGGAGACCTGGCGCCTGTTCGGCTCGATCGCCTGGGACTTCGCGGAGAAGCAGATGGCCGGCAACAGCATCGGCCTCGCCTATGACGACGAGTGCACGACGTTCTCGATTGCCTATAGCGAGATCACGCAGGACTATACCGACCTGCAGACCTCGAAATCGCTCATCGTCAGCCTGCAGCTGCGCACGCTTGGCGGCACGCAGTTCCAGAGCAACTTCAGCGACGGCAGCAATTGACCCTGCCATAACGCCGCGCTTTCATCCTTTTGCCGGAATTTGAGGCTCTAGCCTCGTTCAGGTTCGGGTCGGGCGGCCAAGACATCGAAAGGGGAGCGGATGCGGTCTCATCGGATGCGGAGCATGATCGGAGCGGCAGCCATCGCCGTTTCGGCCGTCGCCGCCGGCAGCTTCGCAACGGACGTCGCGCAGGCGCAGCAGGCTGTGAAAGCCTCCGTCAACGACCAGCCGATCACGAGCTATGACGTGCAGCAGCGCGTCAAGATGATGACGCTGTTCCGCCAGAAGACGAGCGAAAAGATCGCGCTCGACGACCTCATCGACGAGACGCTGGCCGAGCAGGTCGCCAAGCGCGCCAAGCTGACGCTGCCGAGCGACGCCGAGATCAACCAGCGTGTCGCGGGCATCGCCAAGCAGGTCAAGCTCACCCTTCCGCAGTTCGAGCAGGCGCTCAATCAGCAGGGCGTGCAGCTCGCGACGCTGAAGCGTTTCTTCCGCGGCCAGGCGACCTGGGCGGCGGTGATGCGCGCCAAGGCATCGAGCCTCAAGGCCGACGTCTCGGAGGCCGACATCCAGGCCGAGATGCAGAAGGAGGGCGTTTCGCCCGACACGGCCACGATCAAGGAATTCAAGCTGCAGCAGATCGTCTTCGTGATTCCGAAGGGGTCGCCGCCCGGCATGGTCGGCAAGCGCACCGCCGAGGCCGAGTCGTTCCGCAAGCGCTTCCCCGGCTGCGCCGGCAGCCTGGCGCTCGCGCAGACGATGAAGGGCGTGGTGGTGCTCGATATCGGCCGGCGCGATTCGACACAGGTCAGCGGCGAAGGCGCCGAGGCGCTGATGAAGACGCCGGTCGGCGGCACGCTGAAGCCCGATGTCACCGATCGCGGCGTCGAGGTCGTTGCGGTGTGCGCCGTCAAGGAAGTGCAGAGCACGGCCGGCGTCCGCGCCGCGGCCGAGCGGCGGCTGCTGGAGAGCGAGACGAAGGATCTCGAGACGAAGTTCAAGGCCGAGCTTCGCCAGAACAACAAGATCGTCTATAATTGATCGCCATGGATCGATCGAAGGCGACACGTCCGCTCGTTCTGACGATGGGCGAGCCTGCTGGCATTGGACCCGACGTGACGCTCGCGGCCTGGTCGGCGCGCCGCGATCGTGACCTTCCCTATTTCTACTGCCTGGCGGACCCCGACGCTCTCGCGGCCCGCGCGGCGCTCATCGGCATCGACGTGCCGATCGAAGTCGTCACGCCCGCCGAGGCCGCCGACGCCTTCGAGCGGGCGCTGCCCGTCGTGCGGCTGGAGACGCGCACCCATGCCGAGCCGGGACGGCCCGACCGCGCCGCAGCTCAAGGCGTGATCGAGGCGATCGCCCGTGCCGTGGCGGATGTCCGGGCCGGGTCGGCCGCCGCCGTGGTCACCAACCCGATCAACAAGAAGGCCCTGGTCGAGGCCGGTTTCCAGCATCCGGGTCACACCGAGTTTCTTGGCATGCTCTCCGCGGCGTGGAGCGGGCAGCCCGCCCGCCCGGTCATGATGCTCGCCGGCCCCGGCCTTCGCTGCGTCCCCGCCACGATCCATGTCCCGATCTCGGCGGTGCCAGGGCTTCTGACTGAAGAGGTCCTGCTCGCAACGGGCCGCACGATCGATCGCGACATGCGCCGCCGCTTTGGCTATCCGCGGCCGCGGATCGCCGTCGCCGGCCTCAATCCGCATGCCGGCGAAGGCGGTGTGATGGGAACCGAGGACGATGCCGTGATCCGGCCGGCGGTGGAGCGGTTGAAGCAGGAAGGCATCGACGCCTTCGGACCGCTCGCGCCCGACACGATGTTCCACAGCGCCGCCCGCGCCCGCTACGACGTCGCGCTCTGCATGTATCACGACCAGGCGCTGATCCCGACCAAGACCGTCGCCTTCTCCGAAACGGTCAACGTCACGCTCGGCCTGCCCTTCGTCCGCACCTCGCCCGACCATGGCACGGCCTTCGACATCGCCGGGACCGGAACGGCCGACTTTTCCAGCCTGGCGGAAGCGCTCCGCCTCGCAGACGAACTCGCGGCGCATGAGGCGGCCTATATAGCCGCGCAGACCGCGTCAGGCACCGAAGCGCCGCGGATGAGCGCGTGAACGCTGCCGACGGGCTGCCGCCGCTACGCGACGTCATCGCCGCGCATGGCCTCAACGCGCTGAAATCGCTCGGCCAGAACTTCCTGCTCGATCTCAACCTGACCGGCCGCATTGCGCGCGCGGCCGGGCCGCTGGAAGGCGTCACCGTGATCGAGGTCGGTCCAGGCCCGGGAGGACTGACGCGGGCCCTGCTCAGCGAGGGCGCGACGCGCGTGATCGCCATCGAGCGCGACCGCCGCTGCATCGCCGCGCTCGAGGAGATCGCCGCCCGCTATCCGGGCCGGCTCGAGATCATCGAAGGCGATGCGCTGGCGACCGACATGCAGGCGCTCGCGAGCGGCCGCGTGAAGATCGTCGCCAACCTACCCTACAACATCGCGACGCCGCTGCTCATCGGCTGGCTGCAGGCCGAGCCGTGGCCGCCGTTCTATGAGAGCCTGACGCTCATGTTCCAGCGCGAGGTCGCCGAGCGCATCGTCGCGACGCCGGACGACGACGCCTATGGCCGGCTCGGCGTGATGGCCGGGTGGCGGACCGAGGCGCATATCCTGTTCGACATCTCGCCGAAGGCCTTCACGCCGCCGCCGAAGGTCACCTCGTCGGTCGTCCAATTGATCCCGCGCCCGAGCCCCCTCCCCGCCAACCTCAAGGCCGTCGAGCGTGTCACGGCCGCGGCCTTCGGCCAGCGGCGCAAGATGCTGCGCCAGAGCCTCAAGACCCTCGGCACCGACCCGCTGCCATTGCTCGCCGCGGCCGGCATTCCCGAGACGGCCCGGGCCGAGGAGATCGATGTGGCCGGCTTCGTCCGCCTCGCCAACGCGCTCGGCTGATCAGACCGCCTCGCCTTCGATGAGCGCCGTGCCTGACGGGGTCGGCGTCGCTGCGATCCAGCGGAAGCCCGTCGCTTGAAGGAGCGAGTGGTATTCGTCCAGCGTCCGTTCCCGCCCCCCGACCACGGCCAGCATGACGATGTCCAGACCCTTGGCGGGATGGGGCTCGTTCCCCTCGGGCAATGGCGCCTCGACGATGAGCACGCGGGCGCCGGGCATGGCTGCGGCTCGGATGGCCGTGAGGATGCGGCGCGCCTCGGCGTCCTGCCAGTCGTGCAGGATACGGCGCAGCAGGTAGGCGTCGGCCTGCGGCAGGGAATCGTCGAAGAAACTGCCGCTGACCACTTCGATGCGCTCGTGCGGCGGCGCGACGCCCGCGACATGTGGCAGGTCGAAGAGAATCCCTCGACTTCTCGACGCGACATCGAGAACGGCGCGGAGCAGCGAACCGTTGCCGCCGCCGATATCGGCGATGACGGGAAAGCGCGAGAACGCCCCCGCCTCGACGATGCTCTCGACATCGAGGGCGGCGCGGCTCGCCATCGCCGCGTCGAAGATCGCCGACGCCGCCGGATGGGCCGAGAGATAGTCGAAACTCTCGATGCCAAAGATGTACCGCATGCCCGTCTCGCCCGTCGCCAGCGAATGACCGAGCGAACCGACCGCTCGCCACTGCCAATCGGCGCCCATCATGCGCGCATAGGCCCTCAGCGAGCGGGGATGATCGGACCGGAGAAGGCGCGAGGCGTCGGTGTGGCGATACCCCTCGGGCGAGGCGTTGAAGACGCCGTGGGCGACGAGCAGTCTCAGGATGCGGTTGAGCGCATCCGCATCGACGCCGGCTGGAGCAGCCAGCATCTCGGCGCCTTGCGGGTCATCCCCGAGCTGATCGGCGATCCCGGCCTCGGCGACGACTTGGATGCAGCGGGCCACGAGATGGCCGGATATGGCCCGCATGGCGATGTCGATGGCGGTTGCTTGCATCGTCCCCTCCCGACAAAGAGGCGGTGACAACCATAGCATGCCGGACGGCATCCGCGATATCTGCGGTCAGGTCTCGGCGAGCAAGCCGGCGACGAAGCTTTCGAGATAGGTGTCGCGGGCGCGGCGCATGCGCTCGGCGTAGAGGATGGCGCGGGCCTTCTCCAGTGAGGTCTGGAGGTCCTTGTTGATGATCACATAGTCATAGTCGCGCCAGTGCTCGATCTCGGCGCGGGCATTGGCGAGGCGCTTGGCGATGACCTCGGCCGTGTCCTCCGCGCGCCGCTCCAGCCGCGCCGCCAGTTCGCGCATGGTCGGCGGCAGCACGAAGATGCGCACGAGGTCCTCCGGCATCGCACGGGCGACCTGGTCGGCGCCCTGCCAGTCGATGTCGAAAAGCACGTCCTTGCCGCCCGAGAGCGCCTGTTCGACGGGCTCGCGCGGCGTGCCGTAGCAGTTGCCATGCACCTCGGCCCATTCCAGCAGGTCGCCCTGATCGCGCATCCGCTCGAACTTCTTCTTGTCGATGAAGTGGTAGTGCACGCCGTCGATTTCGCTCGGCCGGCGGCCGCGCGTCGTCACCGAGACCGACAGGACGATGTCCTTGTCCTCCATCAGATGGCGCGCGATCGTCGACTTGCCGGCGCCCGAGGGCGAGGAGAGCACGAGCATCAGGCCGCGACGCTGCGGCTTGGCGGGGGCGGACATCGGGACGCGGCCTCTTTCCTATTCGAGGTTCTGGATCTGCTCGCGCAGCTGGTCGACCGCCGATTTGAGATCGAGGCCGACGGCCGTCAGCGACCGGTCATTGGCCTTGGCGCAGAGCGTGTTGGTCTCGCGGTTGAATTCCTGGGCCAGGAAGTCGAGCTTGCGGCCGACCGGACCGCCCTCGGCGAGAAGCGCCGAGGCGGCGGCGACATGCGCAGCCAAGCGGTCGAGCTCCTCGCGGATATCGGCCCGCGTGGCGATAAGCGCCGCCTCCTGATGCAGGCGATCTGGGTCGAAAGCCGGCGACGCTTCCATCAGCGCGGCCACCTGCTCCGCCAGGCGGCGGCGGATCGCCTCTACGGTGCGCGCCGGCGACTCCTCCGCCATCTGGCGGAGGCGGTCGATCTCGGCGAGTCGCGCCGCAAGGACAGCGCCGATCGCGGCGCCTTCGCGGGCCCGCGCCGTCACGAGATCGTCCAGCGCGCGATCGAAATCAGCCGTGAGGAGGCGGCCGAGTTCGGCCAGCTTTTCGGGATCGTCCTCGGCATCGACGACCTCAAGCACGCCGCGGATCGCCAACAATCCGTCGACGCTCACAGGAGCGGCATCGATGCGGCTGCCAATTCGCTTCGCGAGCGCCATCACTTGCTCGAGCAGCGGTTCGTTCACGCGGAGCTGCGAGGCGGTCTCCTCGGCCTGCAAGGAGAGCGCGACCTGGATGCTGCCGCGCTGCAGGCGGGCGCCGAGCCGCTCGCGCAGCGCCGGCTCGATGGTGTCGATGCCAGCCGGCAGGCGCAGGCGGATGTCGAGCCCCTTGCCGTTGACGCTGCGAATCTCGAACGTCCAGCGATAGCCGAGGCCGGCGCCCGTGCTGCGGGCGAAGCCGGTCATGCTCATCAGCGTCATGCGATCATCCCGATCCGCTCGCCCCTGCCCCGAAAGCGGCGACCATAGTCGCAGCCGCTGCCGGCCTCAAGGGAGCCGCCGGCACCGGATGGGCTCAGTTCTGCTGCGTGTTCGCCTTCGGCTTCTTCGCGCCGCCATTGGCGGGCGGCTGCGGCGCGGCGTCGGCGGCAGGATCCGCCTCCTGGTCGCCCGGTCCCGTTCCGGCTGGAGCGGCATCGCCGTCGGCGGCATCGGCTCCGGCCTTCTGATCGGCCCGCAGCGCGCGATAGCGGGCAACGTTCTTGCGGTGGTCCTGGTAGTTCTCGGCGAAGGCGTGGCCGCCGGTGCCATCGGCGACGAAATAGAGATCCTTCGTCCGCGAGGGATTGGCCGCAGCGGCCAGCGAGGCGCGTCCGGGATTGGCGATCGGCCCCTTGGGCAAGCCGGCGATCTTGTAGGTGTTGTAGTCGTTCTCGGCGTCGAGATCGCTGCGCTTGATCGCGGCACCTTGCGGAAGCCCGGCCCCGCCATAGACGCCATAGATGACCGTCGGGTCCGATTGCAGGCGCATGTTCTGCTTGAGGCGGTTGATGAAGACGGCTGCGACGCGGCTGCGCTCGTCGGCGATGCCGGTTTCCTTCTCGACGATCGAGGCGAGTGTCACGAGCTCTTCCGGCGTCTCGACCGGCAGGTCCTTGTCGCGTCCGGCCCATACCGTCGCGACGACGCGGTCATGCTCGCGCTCCATGCGGTCGAGAATGCCCTGGCGGCTGTCGCCGCGCGTGTAGCGATAGGTGTCGGGCAGCAGCGTGCCTTCGGGCGGCACGGTCTCAATGGTGCCGATGAGGACCGGGTCGGCATTGAGCTTGTCGACGATCTGCCGGCTTGTCAGCCCTTCGGGAATGCTGATCGAGTAGACGATTCCCTTGCCGCTCACGAGCGCGTTCATGATGTCGCGCATGCTGGCATGGGCGGGGATCAGATATTCGCCGGCCTTGAGATTGTCGCGCTCGCGCGAGAATTCGACGCCTGCGACGAAGATCCATTTCGACGAGATGAGGCCGCGCTCATGCAGGATCTCGGCGATGTCGCGCAGGCCCGTGCCGCGATCGATCAGGACCGTGCGCGGCTGGTCGAAATGGCTGCGCTCCTCGAAGCGCATCTTGCCGAAGAAGAAGAGCCCGGCCGCGCCCAGCACGCTGACGACGATGATCGTCATCGCGAAATTCATGATCATGACGATCGGGTGGCGCGCCTGCTGCGAACGAGGCGGCGGACCAGGCGCCCGCTCGGGACGGAGCGCGTCGCTGGGGCTTTTCGGATTGATCCGGCTGGACCCTGCGGCCCGCGACTTTGCCTTGGCCGGCTCGGCGGCCTTGTCGGCGCCCTCGCCTGTCGGCTGCGCGTCGTTCATCACACCCCGCACCATGATTGCCGGCCGCTCCCACCCCTATCGGCCGATCGGGCGACTTTAGGGAGGAATATGGCGAAAGCGCGGGCGATCGCCGCCGCGCCGTCCGGCTCAGGCATCATGCCGGCGGAAAACGAGCGACGCATTGGTGCCGCCGAAGCCGAAGGAATTCGACAGCGCAACGTCGATCGTGCGCTTGCGCGCGACCTTCGGGACGAGGTCGATCGGCGTCTCATAGGCAGGATTGTCGAGATTGATCGTCGGCGGCGCGACATTGTCGCGAATGGCGAGCAGCGAGAAGATCGCCTCGATCGCACCCGCCGCACCGAGCAGATGGCCCGTTGCCGACTTGGTCGACGACATGGACACCTTGGACGCGGCATTGCCGAGAACACGCTCCACAGCGGCGAGCTCGATGCCGTCCGCCATGGTCGACGTGCCATGCGCGTTGACATAATCGATGTCGGACGGACCGATGCCGGCCCGCTTCAGCGCCGCCTGGACGCAGCGATACGCGCCGTCGCCATCGGGCGCCGGTGCGGTGATGTGATAGGCGTCGCCCGACAGGCCATAGCCGATCACTTCGCCATAGATCTTGGCGCCACGGGCGAGCGCATGCTCGCGTTCCTCGAGCACCACGACGCCGGCGCCTTCGCCCATCACGAAGCCGTCACGATCCTTGTCGTAGGGGCGCGAGGCTTGTTCGGGACGATCGTTGTAGCCGGTCGACAGCGCCTTGCAGGCGGCGAAGCCGGCAAGCGAGATGCGCGAGATCGGGCTTTCGGTGCCGCCGGCGATCATGACGTCGGCATCGTCGAGCGCGATCAGCCGGGCCGCGTCGCCGATCGCGTGGGCGCCGGTCGAGCAGGCGGTGACCACCGCGTGATTCGGACCCTTGAAGCCGAAGCGGATCGAAATCTGGCCGGAGGCGAGATTGATCAGCCGGCCGGGGATGAAGAAGGGGCTGACGCGGCGGGGGCCGCGGTCGCGCAGGATATAGCCCGCCTCGACGATGCCCTCGATGCCGCCGATGCCGGAGCCGACCAGCACGCCGGTACGGATCTGGTCTTCGTATTCGGTCGGGAGCCAGCCCGAATCGCGCACGGCCTGATCGGCGGCGGCCATCGCAAAGACGATGAACTCGTCGACCTTGCGCTGCTCCTTCTCCTCCATCCAGTCGTTCGGATCATAAGCGCCGTCCGCGAGCGCGCCGCGCGGAATGCGGCAGGCGATCTGGCAGGCGAGATCATCGACCTCGAAGGAGGTGACGCGCGAGGCGCCGCTCTTGCCGGCGAGCAGGTTCGACCATGTGACGTCGACACCGCAACCGAGCGGCGTGACCATACCCATCCCGGTGACGACGACACGTCTCATGCACAACTCCCGAACCGGACCCCGAGGGTCCGGTCGCCGTTTCTTTTTGTCTGCGGGGAAACTGGATGACGCCGGATCAGCCGGCGTTCTTCTCCAGGAAGCTGACCGCGTCGCCGACGGTCAGGATCGTCTCGGCGGCATCGTCGGGAATCTCGACGCCGAATTCTTCCTCGAAAGCCATGACGAGCTCGACGGTGTCGAGGCTGTCCGCGCCGAGGTCGTCGATGAAGCTCGCGCCTTCCGTCACCTTGTCGGCGTCGACGCCGAGGTGCTCGATCACGATCTTCTTAACCCGGTCAGCGATATCGCTCATTTTGTCCTAACCTCGACTGTTCGTGTCACTTCACTCGACGCGATTTCTCGCACGCGGGAGACCGGCCGCAAAGCCCACTCCCGGAAAACGCACCGCGATATCGTCACGAGGACCCCGCCCTTGGCCAGGAGAGCCTCTTCTGCCCGCGATCGTCAACTCACCGCTTCCCCGCCGCAACCGCCACGGAGAACCCGTCCATCAGAGGGCGGTCCTAACATAGTTTCCAACCCTTGACCAGCGGCGCGGGAGGCTGCCGAAGGCGCTTGGAACAGGCTAGGACCGACCGCCGATTCGCTTTTCAGATCATAGCCATACCGCCGTTGACATGCAGCGTCTGGCCGGTCACGTAAGCCGCCTCGTCGGAGGCGAGATAGACGACAGCCGCGGCGATGTCCTCGCCGCTGCCGAGCCGCTTCGCCGGCACGCGCTCGAGGATGCCGGCGCGAATCTTCTCATTGAGGACGTCGGTCATCGCCGTCTCGATGAAACCGGGCGCGACGCAGTTCACCGTGATGTTGCGGCCGGCGACTTCCTGCGCGAGCGATTTCGACATCGCGATCAGGCCCGCCTTCGATGCGGTGTAGTTGCCCTGGCCGGCATTCCCGGTCACGGCGACGACCGAAGTGATGTTGACGATGCGGCCGGAGCGCTGGCGCATCATGCCGCGCAGCGCGGCGCGGGTCAGGCGGAACGGCGCCGTCAGATTGACGTCGAGCACGTCGCCCCAGGCCTCGTCGGAGAGGCGGGCGAACAGCATGTCGCGCGTGATGCCGGCATTGTTCACGAGGATGTCGAGCCCGCCGAGCGTCTCCTCGACCGCGGGGACGAGGCTCTCGACATCCTCCGCCTTGGAGAGATTGCAAGCGCGGACATGAACGCGCTCGCCCAGCTCCGTCGCCAGCGTGTCGAGGGCCTCCTGGCGGGTGCCGGAAATCGCGACGGTGGCGCCCTGGCGATGCAGCGCCACGGCGATGGCGCGGCCGATGCCGCCGCTCGCGCCCGTCACGAGGGCACGCTTGCCGGTGAGATCGAACATCGCAGAACTCCTTTGCGCGTGTGCTGCCGCCGTCAGGCGAGAAGCGGCAGGGCTGCCGCGATGTCGTCGGGCGTACCGACCGAAACCGTGCGGGCGGAGGGTGCGATCCGCTTGGCGAGACCGGACAGAACCTTGCCGGCGCCGATCTCGACGAAGAGATCGGTCCCGGCCTGCTCGAGCCAGCCGATCGACTCGCGCCAGCGCACCATACCCGTCACCTGCTCGACCAGCCGCGCGCGGATCTCGTCCGGATCGCTGATCGGAGCCGCGAGGACATTGGCGACGAGCGGCACCACCGGCGGCGCGATAAGGACGCTTGCCAGCGCCTCGCGCATCGCATCGGCGGCAGGCTGCATCAGGGCGCAATGGAACGGAGCGCTCACCGGAAGCAGCAGCGCGCGCTTGGCACCCTTGGCCTTGGCGATCTCCACCGCGCGCTCGATGGCGGCGCGCGAGCCGGAAATGACGACCTGGCCGGGGCCATTGTCGTTGGCCGCCTGGCAGACATCGCCTTCGGCCGCCTCGGTGGCGACTTCGACGGCCGCCTCGAAATCGAGGCCGAGCAGCGCCGCCATGGCGCCCTCGCCGACCGGCACCGCGGCCTGCATCGCCGACCCGCGAATTCGCAGCAGCCGCGCAGCTTCGGCGATGGAGAGGCTACCCGCGGCCGCCAGCGCCGAATACTCGCCGAGCGAATGGCCGGCGACATAGGCGGCAGATCCCGCAACGCTGACGCCGTTCGCCTCAAGCGCCCGCATCGCCGCGAGGCTCACGGCCATCAGCGCCGGCTGGGCATTGGCGGTCAGAGTCAGCGTCTCGATCGGGCCTTCGAAGATGATCGCGGAGAGCTTTTCGCCCAGCGCGTCGTCGACCTCGTCGAAGACGGCGCGAGCTTCCGGATAGGACTCGGCCAGAGCCTTGCCCATGCCGACGGCCTGGCTGCCCTGGCCCGGAAATGTCAGAGCTGTCGTCACGCGATGCGCTCCCGGCTCGTTGGTCGCCGGCGATGCCCGCCCGGCCTTTGGCGGCGGCTAATCGCGCCTTCGTGAAGCGAAGTCAAGCCCGACAGGAGCCCGCCACGGCGCGCCGTGAGCCTTCCGTCGCTGTCGCGGAAACGTGATAGTATGTTGAGCTTATTAAATTTCGTTCATCCGGCCAAAAGTCGCTTGCGTGCCCCAATCCGGGCCTCTGATCACAATTGTCCACACGCCATCCTGGGCCGCCCGCCCCACCTCCGCGGCGGCCGCACCCCAGATGACGCGACGGGATGGATGGATGATTGGAGAACCATCATGAAGACCCTCGCTCTCGCACTTCCCTTGGCAGGTTTCATCGCTTCGGCCGGCGCCGCCTATGCGGTTGACGTGGACTCGGGGACGGTGCGACAGCTCGATTCCCGCAGCGGCGCGATCACGCTCATGGACGGCCGCTCGTTCAAGGTCAGCAACCCGATCCTGCTCGATGGCGTCATCCCCGGCGAGAAGGTGATCATCACCGTCAATGACGACAAGACGATCGGCTTCTCCGAGGACCCCTCGCAGTGGGAGAGCACCACGTCCTACGACAACTGAGCCCGCGCGCGATTATTTGACGACCGGGGCCGGCTCCGTGCCGGCCCCATTCGTTTTCGGGGCGGTAGAGGCCTTGCGGCCATAGCGCGCGGTATCGCCGGGATGCTCGATGAAGCAGGCCGAGGCGGTCACCGGCTTTCCCGACGCGATCAGATCGCTGACCGTGACGAAGCGGTAGCCGCGCGCCTTCAGCGCCGGAATGATCGTCGCCAGAGCCTCGGCCGTGTGCTTGCCGCGGCCATTGGCGTGCATCACCACGATCGAGCCCGGTTTGACCTCGGCGAGAACCGCCTTTGCCATCGGCGCGGCGGCGATGCCCGACGGATCGCCCGACACGACATCCCACTGAACCGGCGTGAGCCCCGCTGCCCGCACCGCCGCCGGACCGTCGGCGCCGCAGGCACCATAGGGGAAGCGGAAGAGCGTGGTCGTCGACGCGGGCGCGGCCGGACAGACCGAGGCGAGCTTGCCGCGAAGAGCGCCGAGCACCGCTTCCGTGCGCGCAATCTCTTCGGCGATCTTCGCGGCGTCGGCGTGATCGAGATCGGCATGGTCATAGGTGTGATCGCCGACTTCGAACAGCGGATCGGCAAGGAGCTGCATCGCCCGCTGCTCATGGCTCTGCGCCCAGCGCCCACCCATGAAGAAGGTCGCCGGGACCGAGGCGGCGCGGAGGCGGTCGACGATCGCCCCGTCATAGCCGGCGACCTCGCCGCTCCCCTCGCAGAGATCGAAGGTCAGCGCGACGAGTTTCGCGCCTCCGGCAGGTACCACGCGACGCAGCACGCCCTCGCCAACCGCCGCCGGGGCGATCATGGCGAGCGCCGCGGGAACCGGTAGTCGGTCGGACGGGCCGGCATGGCGCTTCGCGGCCTCCTCCGACCGCCCGGCCAGCGCCGCCGGTGGCCAGCAGGCGGCCGGCGGATCGGCCAGAGCCTTTCCGGCCAGCAGAACAGCGCAGGCGACGAAGGCGAGACGAAAGAGCTGACGTGGCATTCGCAGAAGGATCCGGCGGGCGATGCGCCGAAGCCAAGCCGCCATCGAGGCGGAAGCGTGGCAGTGATCCGCGACGAAACGCCCTCAGCGGCGTTTCGGCGGTTCGATATTCGGCAGGAACGCCGTCAGCAGGCCGATCAGCGGCAAGAAGGCGCAGATCTGGAAGACGAAGGCGATCGAGGTGCGGTCTGCCAGTTCGCCCAGCGCGGCGGCACCGATGCCGCCCATGCCGAAGGCGAAGCCGAAGAAGAGACCCGAGACGAGGCCGACTTTCCCCGGGATCAGCTCCTGCGCATACACGATGATCGCCGAGAAGGCGGAGGAGAGGACGAGGCCGATCACGATGGACAGGATCACTGTCCAGGCGAGATTCACATGCGGCAGCAGGAGCGTGAACGGCAGCACGCCGAGGATCGAGAACCAGATCACGAATTTGCGGCCGAAGCGGTCGCCGATCGGGCCGCCCGCGATCGTGCCGGCCGCGACGGCGCCGAGGAAGACGAAGAGCAGCAGCTGCGAATCGCGCACCGACACCCCGAAAGTGTCGATGAGATAGAAGGTGTAGTAGCTCGACAGCGCGGCCATGTAGAAGAACTTGGAGAAGATCAGCGCCGCGAGGATCAGGATCGAACGGACGATGATCGGCCGCGGCAGCATGACATGCGCCGTCGTGCCGCCCTTGCGGTGGACGCCGGATGCGTGCTGGGCGCGATACCAGAAGCCGACCCGCGACAGGATGATGATGCCGGCGAGCGCGGCGAGGGCGAACCAGGCGACGGCGCCCTGCCCGCGCGGCAGCACGATGAAGGCGGCGAGGAGCGGCCCGATCGCCGATCCGAAATTGCCGCCGACCTGAAACAGCGACTGCGCGAGGCCGTGGCGGCCGCCGGAGGCCATTCGGGCGACCCGCGAGGACTCCGGATGGAAGATCGAGGAGCCAAGACCGATCAGCGCGACCGACAGCAGGATCACGGAGTAATGCGCAGCGGTGGCGAGCAGCACGAGGCCGACCAGCGTGCAGCCCATGCCGATCGGCAATGAGAAGGGCATCGGCTTCTTGTCGGTATAGATGCCGACGATCGGCTGCAGGATCGAGGCCGTGCACTGGAAGACGAGCTGGATCAGACCGATCTGGCTGAAGTCGAGCGCGAACTCGTCCTTCAGGATCGGATAGATCGCCGAGATTACCGACTGCATCAGGTCGTTCAGCATATGCGACATGCTGATGGCGACCAGGATGCCGAAGGACGTGCGCTGCGCGAGCGTACTGCCCGCCGAGGTGGGAACGGCGGCAACCCTGTCGGTCACGATCAAATCCTCGAACTGAAGCGTCGATCGGCGGGATGGCGTCGGGGGAAGCGCCATGGCGATCGGCCGGAAGGAACGGCACTATGCCGCCGGCCGAACCGATTGAAAAGACGGGTTCGCGTGATGAGTTCATCAGGTCTCCTGATGAGACCCAAACTCCTCAGTCGCGCAGCGCCGCCGCCGGCGGCTGTCGATAGGCCATGATCGCCGGCAAGGCGGAGACGACGGCCGCGGCGATGACAAGGATTGCCGCTCGTCCGAGATCCTCCCATTCGAAGACGACGGGCAGCGCCACTCCGTTCGCAGCCGTGAGCATCTGCGAGAGGATCAGCGTCGCGCCATAGCCGATCGCGATGCCGAGCGCGATGCCGAGGCCGACAATGGCGAAGATCTCGCCCCAGACGATACCGAATACGGCCAGCCGCGGGGCGCCGAGCGCGCGCAGGGCTCCAATCTGCCGCCGCCTCTGGCCGACATGGGCGATCGCAACCAGCGCGACAGCGGCGGCCACCAGCGCCTGCGCGCCCGTCGCCACGGCGGTGAGAATGCGCCGCGCATCGCCGAGCGTGGAATAAAGCCGTGTCAGCACCTCCCCGGGGAAGACCGCGAGCGTCGCCGCGGTCCGGTATTCGCCGCGCAGCCTATAGGCGTCGGCGATCGACTTGGGCTTCACGATGATCGCCGGAACGCCGGGCGTCTCCTCCGACCACGGCCCGCCGAGCGCCACCGGTTCAGCGTGAACCCCGCTATCGTGATCCGAGTCGCCGGTCCCACGATCGGCTGCCTCGGCGGCATGGTCATGCTCGTGGCCATGCTCATGATCATCCTCGTCCATGCCATGCACGTGCCAGACGGCCTCGATCGGCACCAGGATGGCGCGATCCCAGGGCGTGCCGCTGCGCGGCATGCGCCCGACCACGTGATAGCTCGCACCCTCGTGGACATGGCCGCCCTCGCCGACGGCGCCATGCATGGGCTTCACCTCGGCACCGATCGCCAGCGTCACCGCACTGCCCACGACCGCGTCCTCGTGATCTTCGAAGCCATGGCCCTCGGTGAGCGCGCCCGCTGCCAGGACGAGCGGCATGGTCGTGCCGACGATCGGATAGCCGAAGGACGAATCACCGAAGCCCACAGGCGCCGCCCATGCGACACGCGGATCGGCGGCGAGCTTGGCCAGAACGGCGCCGGGAATGAGCGGCAGGGGCGCCGCCTGCAGGAAGACAGAGGAGAGGATCAGCTGCGTCTCGCTCCCCGGAGCCCCGATCACGAGGTCGAACCGGTCGGCGGCGCGAGCGCTGCCGAGCCGGAGGGCCCGTTCCTGCAAGGTGACGGCCACGCCGAGAGCGGTCGCGAGCGCGACGATCAGCATGATCACCGCGGAGCCGAGCCAGAGGCGGCGAAGATCGGCGACGATGAAGCGGATCATGCGGCATCGCCTTTCCGGTCATCGACGATCCGCCCGTCGCGCAGCGCGACGACGCGCTGCATGCGCGCGATCAGCCTGTCGTCATGCGAGACCGCAATGAGCGTCGCCCGTTCTTCGGCGGCCAGCGCCAGCAAGAGGCCGATGACGGCCTCGCCGCTTTCGCGGTCAAGGCTCGCGGTCGGTTCGTCGGCGACGATGACGCCGGGTCTTGCGAGCAGCGCCCGCGCGACCGCGACGCGCTGCTGCTCGCCGCGCGACATGGTGGCGATGTCCTGCGCCGGCCGGCCGATGCCCACCCGGACGAGCAGTGCCTCGGCGCGCGTCGCCTTGTCCGCGCTGGCGCGACGGCGAAGACGCGCCGGCAGCAGCACGTTGTCGAGCGCCGACAGCCCGGCGAAGAGGTGGAAATCCTGCATGACGAGGCCGACATTGTCGGAGCGCCAGCGGTCGCGCGCGCTCTCGCCGAACCGGGCGATGTCGGTCTCGCCCCAGACGACGCGGCCGGAGGCCGGCCGTGCGAGCCCGGTCACGATGTTGACGAGCGTCGATTTGCCCGATCCGGAAGGCCCGGTCACCGCAAGCTGCTCGCCGGGCGCCACCGCGAGATTCCCGATCGCGAGGACCGGCGCCGCGAGGCCCGCGACGGTCACGGTGATTTCCGCAAGCCGCAAGCCCAGCATTGCGATCAGACCGGCCGGAACGAGGCGTTGCGCAGGCGGAGCAGGCTGACGAAGCCAGTATCCGGATCCGTCCACGATCCGTATTCGAGCGTCCCCTCGACCTCGATCACGGCGTTGAACTGGACGAAGGTCTGCTTGGCGCCGAGATAGACGACAACAATGTTGTCGGGCCAGTCTGCGTCGGAGGAGCAGAACGGGCACAGCGACATCGGAATCTCTGTGAGAACAAAGAAGTCCGCTTCTGCCTTGAGCGGCGGCGCCATGAAGCCGCGCATCACGACATCCTGGCCGGCGAGCGCCTTGACCTTGTCGGAGAACTCGAGACCGAGCACGCCGATCTTGCCGTAGAGCTCGTCGAAGGTCAGCGTCGCCTGCGCCGCCTTGGCTCTGCCGGCGGCCATGAAGGTCGCAAGGGCGGCAAGCATGGTGCGCCGGGTCGGCTGGTAAGCGGCCATGGTCCGGTCTCCGGTATGAGGTGCCGCCCCGGCCCTTCGGTCGAGGCGGCTGGCGTCAAAGGGCTTCAGTTGGCCTGCGGCGCGAGCGCGAACGCGTCGGCGAGGACGCGGTAGATGTCGCTCTGCTCCATATAGCCATGGAAGCCTTCCGCGCCGGGGCCGTCGGCCTGCAGCACGACGTCATCCACCGCATGGACGGCGGTGTCCGAGCTCTTCGGCAGGTTGCCGATGCGCAGCACGGCACCGGGCACGTCCTTGTAGGCTTCGTTGGCCACGTATTCCTTCTTCTCGTTTTGCACGGCCGGAACGAAGGGGCCGTCGAGCTTCGGGCGGAAGGTCTCGTAATAGTCCGGGAAGTTGTTCGCGAAGATCGCCAGACGACGCGAAACGTCGACGCTGTCAGGATAACCGTCGCCGTTCTTGTCCTCGTAGTTCGGGAAGCCGGCCTTGTCGTAGACGCCGACCTTCTCGCGCATTTCCGGCCCCGGCTTGTTGTCGTCGATCGTGCCGATGATCGAGACACCATGCGTGTGGTCGCCGGTGACGACGATCAGCGTGTCGGGATTGTTCTTCTGGAACTCACGCGCGACGCCGATCGCCTTGTCGAACTCGATCGTCTCCACCATCGCCCGCTCCCAGTCCATGGGATGGGACATCTTGTCGATCGAGGCACCTTCGACCATCAGGAAGAAGCCGTCGGGGTTCTTGGCGAGCTGCTCGAGCGCCGCGGAGGTCATCTCGACGAGGCCCGGCTGGTTCGGGAACTCGGCGACGGTGCCCTTCTTCAGGAATTCGCGATCAAGCAGCGTGTCCATATTGCCGGGATGGAACAGGCCGAGGATCTTGCCGGTATTGGTGCCGGAAGCTGCGGCCAGCTCGTTCTTGTCGGTCGCGAGCGTGTAGCCGGCATCCTTGAACAGCTGGATATAGTCCTTGTCGTCCTTGCGCTTCGAGCCGGGCCTTTCCTTCGAAAGGAAATAGGCCGAGCCGCCGCCGAGCACGATCTCGGGCTTCACGTCATAGATCATGCCCACGATCTCGGCCTTGTCGGCGCGTCGACGCGTGTGGGAGACGAGGGCGGCCGGGGTCGCATCCTCGATCTCGGCGGTCGAGACGATGCCGACCGACTTCTTGCCGGTGCGGCGCAACGCTTCGGCGATGGTCTCGACGCGCGGGTCGTCGAGGCTGTCGGGCGTGCGGTCGGCATAGACGCCGAGCGCGTTCACCGCCGTCTTGTGGCCGGTCATATAGGCCGACATGGTGTTGGCGCTGTCGGTTGCGACGGCATCGGTGGCCGAGGTGCCGACAAAGGCGCGCAGGTCAACGTCGTCGAGATTGAGACGGCCGTCGGCCTTGCCCTCGTGCATGCCCTTCGACATCAGGCGGGCGCCGGTGCGATGCGCCATCGAGAGGCCGTCGCCAAGCAGGAAGATGACATTCTTCGCCTTCGCAGCGGCCGGGGTGCCGTAGACGGTCCAGGTCACGGTCCTGGTGTCGTTGCCGGCCGTGGCCTCGACCTTGTAGTCGCCGGGCTTCGCCAGGACGAGCTTGCGCAGGATCAGCGCCGAGCCCAGCGCCTTGTCGTCCTTGCCCTTCTCGGTCTCGACGAAGGCCGCCTCGGAGCCAAAGACGGCCTTGTAGTCCTGGCCGTTGACAGTGACCTTGACGTCTTCGGGCTTCACGGTCTCGGCGAACTCGACCTTGAAGTCGAAGGGCGAGCCGGCGAGAATCGTGGCGCGGTCGAGCGGATAGACGGTCGCGGCCTCGGCCGCTCCGGCGAGGATGGTCGATGCCGCGAGGGCAGCGAGCAGCGTGCGCATGGGAGCTTTCCTTGTTCGCTTGGGTGTCCGGATGTTCGGGAACCTGCCTGTTCCCGGTAGTGCGAAGACGTGACGCCCATGTGAAGCAGCCCTCCGGCGGGCCCGAGCATGCAAATCGCTTCGCCAGCCTTGAGTTTCCCGGCGATCCGCTGTATGGACCGCGCGTCGCATGACACCCGGCCGGGGGTTGAACGGAAGGCGGCGCTTGCCGCAGGGATCGCAGGATCCCGTCTTCCCGTGTCTCCGCTCTCGAAGTACGACCGACTGCCTTCCTTCCGGAGGCTTCGGTGAGGCTTGGCGCCGGGGCCAACAGGGAAAGGCGAATATGCCTCTTTACGAGCACGTGTTCCTGTCGCGTCAGGACGTGTCGGCCCAGCAGGTCGAGACGCTGACGGAGACGTTCAAGGGAATCATCGAGGCCAATGGCGGCTCGATCGGCAAGATCGAGCAGTGGGGCCTCAAGTCGGTTGCGTTCCGCATCCGCAAGAACCGCAAGGCGCACTACACGCTGATGAACATCGACGCCCCGGCCGCCGCTGTGGCCGAGCTCGAGCGTCAGCAGCGCATCAACGAGGACGTCCTCCGCGTCCTCACCATCCGCGTCGACGCGCTTGAGGAGGGCCAGTCGGCCATGCTCCAGAAGCGTGACCGCGACGACCGCGACGGTGATCGCGGCGGCCGCTTCGGCGACCGTGGCGACCGTCCTCGCGGCGGTTTCGGCGGTGATCGTGGCGGCGACCGCGGCGGCTTCCGCGGCGAGCGTCGTCCGCGCAACGAAGACAGCGAAGGTGGAGCTGAATAATGTCTGAGTTCGGTGGTTCCAGCGCTCCCCAGAGCACCGGTGGCGGCGCGCGCCGTCCCTTCTTCCGTCGTCGCAAGACGTGCCCGTTCTCGGGCCCGAACGCGCCGAAGATCGACTACAAGGACGTGCGGCTGCTGCAGCGCTACATTTCCGAGCGCGGCAAGATCGTTCCCTCGCGCATCACCGCCGTCTCGGCGAAGAAGCAGCGCGAGCTGGCCCAGGCCATCAAGCGTTCGCGCTTCCTCGGCCTGCTGCCCTACGTGATCAAGTAAGCCTTTCGGCCGCGTGACGGCCGACGCGAGACTGTCTCCCGGCGCAAAGCCGGGAGGCGAGACCTGGTTGGGGCGGGCGCCTGGTGCGATCCGCCTCTAACCGCTCGAGGAGCGGGACAGCGAAACGATGACGATGCGCAATATCCTGATCGGCCTCGGCGCCGGCCTCGCGGCCGCGCTGTTGTTCGCCGGCATCGCGACGGGAACGTCGCTGGCGCTGCCGCTCTATTTCCTCTCCCCCCTCCCGATCGCCATTGCCGGGCTCGGCTTCGGCACCTGGGCCGGCGCCGCTGCCGCCGCGACGGCCGCCGTTGTGATCGCCGCGCTGTTCGGACCGCTGTTCGGCGGCGTCCAGCTCGCGATGTTCGGCATTCCCGTCGCATGGGGCGCCCATCTCGTCGGCCTGTCGCGTCCCGCGGACGAAGACGGCAAGGTCGAGTGGTTCCCGCTCTCGCAGGTTCTGGTGCGCGTCGCCGTGGTCGTCGCCGCCGGCGTCGTGGTGCTGATGCCGCTGATGGGCATGAACCCGGCCGACTTCTCGAAGCAGCTGATGGCGGCGATCGAGGAATGGATGAAGTCCGGCGGCGATCCGCTCGATGCCACGACGCGCGCCGAGGCAGCCCAGGTCATCGACATCATGGTGGCGCTGCTCCCGGCGATCAGCGCCTTCAGCGCCCTCACCTTCACCGTCATGAATCTCTGGCTGGGCGGCCATGTTGCCCGGATGTCGGGCCATCTGCCGCGTCCCTGGATGCCGATGTGGACCGTGACGCTGCCGAAGCACGCCGTCACGGTCCTCGGCATCGCGATCCTTGCCGCCTTCGTGCTGCCGGGCATCGGCAGCCAGATCGCCGTCGCGATTGCAGGCGCCTTCACGCTCGCCTTCGCCCTTTCGGGCTATGGCGCGCTGCATGCGCTGCTGCGGGGCCGTCCAGGCCGCGTCCCGCTGCTCATCCTCGTCTACGCCACGAGCTTCATCTTCGCCCCGGCCATCATCGCCGCGGCGCTGATCGGCATCGCCGATACCCTTCTCCAATTCCGGTTCCGCAACGTGAGCGGCGCCGGCCCCGCATCCTGACTTCAAACCACTCGATCAAGGAGACCTGACATGGACGTCATTCTGCTGGAACGCGTCGCCAAGCTCGGCCAGATGGGCGAGATCGTGCACGTCAAGAACGGCTATGCGCGCAACTTCCTGCTGCCGCAGGGCAAGGCCCTCCGCGCCACCGAGGCCAACAAGAAGCATTTCGAGAGCCAGAAGGTGCATCTCGAGGCGCGTAACCTCGAGCGCAAGAAGGAAGCCGACGTCGTCGCCGAGAAGCTGAACGGCCAGAGCTTCATCGTCGTCCGCCAGGCGGGCGAGACCGGCCAGCTCTACGGCTCCGTGTCGAGCCGCGACATCGCCGACCTGGTCGCCGAGGCCGGCTTCGGCGTCGCCCGCAACCAGGTGGTGCTCGACCATCCGATCAAGACGATCGGCCTGCACGAGGTGGTCATCGCCCTGCATCCGGAAGTCGAATCGACCGTCACCATCAACGTCGCGCGCAGCGCCGACGAGGCCGAGCGCCAGGCTCGCGGCGAGGATCTCACCGTCCGCGAGACCTTCGAGCTGGAGCCGCTCGAGGACGAGGAGGTTCTGGAAGTCGAGGGCGAGAGCGAGGAGTAATCCTCGCCAAACCCAAAGGACGCCTTACCTTTTGGAGGGGCGCGCGGCGACGGCCGGGCGCCCCTTTTCGCATTGTCACGGCCTTCGCCGGCTGTGTCGCCTAGCAGCTTGTAATCGTGGCAAAATCGGGGCTAACATTCGACAGGGGAAGCAATTACGCCCACTCCCCAAGTCAAAACCGACCCCGGCGAACGGGGCCGCCTAGGCAACGGATCCCCCGCCATGAACCGGTTGCTCGCCAACTACATCGACCGCGTGCTGAAAAAGGGCTCGCTCGAGCTCATCGATGCCAAGGGCCGCCTGCACCGCTTCGGCGACGGCACCGGCGAAACGGTCCGGGTACGAATCAAGTCGTCCTCGGCCGAGCTCGCCGTTTTCCTCAATCCCGAGCTCAAGCTCGGCGAGGCTTTCATGGATGGCGACTTTGTCGTCGAACAGGGGACGATCTACGACTTCCTGGCCGTCGTCCTGCAGAACATCGGCTCCGGCGGGCGATCCTTCATCGCGCAGGCCATCTATCAGGCCCGCGTCGCGACGCGCCGCTTCCGCCAGTGGAACACGCCCTTCCGGGCACGGCGGAACGTCGCCCACCACTATGACCTCGACGGACGGCTCTATTCGCTGTTCCTCGATCCGGACCAGCAATATTCCTGCGCCTATTTCGAGACGGCCGACTCCTCGCTCGAGGAGGCGCAGATCGCCAAGAAGCGGCATCTCGCGGCGAAGCTCGCTCTGGGGCCCGGCCAGAAGGTGCTGGATATCGGCTCCGGCTGGGGCGGTCTCGGCCTCTATCTCGCCGACCATGCCGATATCGACGTCACCGGCGTGACGCTCTCGGAGGAGCAGCACAAGGTCTCCAATGCCCGCGCCGCGGAGCGCGGCCTCGCCGACCGGACGCGCTTTCTGCTCAAGGACTACCGCCATCTGGCGACCCGCTTCGACCGCATCGTCTCGGTGGGCATGTTCGAGCATGTCGGTGTCGGGCATTATCGCGAGTTCTTCGAGCAGGTGCGCAATCTCCTGACCGATGACGGCGTCATGGTGCTGCACTCGATCGGCCGCTTCGACATGCCGGGCGAGACCAATTCCTGGATTCACAAATACATCTTCCCGGGCGGCTACATCCCTGCCCTCTCGGAAGTTCTGCCGGAGATCGAGCGGGCGGGCCTCAAGGTCACCGATATCGAGATCCTGCGTCTCCACTATGCCGAGACACTTCGCGAGTGGCGCCTGCGCTTCATGGCGCGGCGCGACGAGGCGCTGAAGCTCTATGACGAGCGCTTTTGCCTGATGTGGGAGTTCTATCTCGCCGCCTCGGAGACCGCGTTCCGCTATCAGGACATGATGAACTTCCAGATCCAGCTCGTGCGCGACCAGCATGCGCTGCCGATGACGCGCGACTATATCTGGCATGCCGAGGAGGCGCTCCGCCGCCGCGACAATGCCGGCCAGCGGCCTTCGCTGAAGATAGCCGGCGAATAATCGCGAAGGCCGGCCATACCTGAGGCCGGCCTGTCGCGATTCGGCCACGGACAAGCGCATGCCGCGCCTTTATCGGCATACTGTTAATTGCGAGGGAATCGGGGCGCGGCCCGCGGGAATGACTCATCTTGCGGGCGCCCACCGCCGATCCCGCCTATGAATCGCCTGGGGAAGAACGAGGGCGAGGCAATGAACAGTCCGGCACGGGCGCTCCAGCAGCAGGCGACCGAATTCTATCGCCAGCCGCCGCACAATATCGAGGCCGAGCAGGCGCTGCTCGGCGCGATCCTCGTCAACAACGAGGCGTTCTACCGCGTCTCGGATTTCCTCGAGCCGGTGCATCTCTTCGAGCCGATCCACCGCCAGATCTTCGAAGTCGCCGGCAGCCTGATCCGTGCCAACAAGGTGGCGACGCCGGTCACGCTCAAGACCTTCCTGCCGGCCGATCTCGCGATCGGCGACATGAATCTCGCCCAGTATCTGGCGCGCCTCGCTGCCGAGGCGACGACGATCATAAATGCCGAGGACTATGGCCGCGCGATCTACGATCTCGCCCTGCGCCGCGCGCTGATCGGCATCGGCGAGGACGTGGTCAACATCGCCTTCGATGCGCCGATCGACATGCCGCCCAAGGCCCAGATCGAAGATGCCGAGCGGCGGCTGTTCGCCCTCGCCGAGACGGGCCGCTATGATGGCGGCTTCCATTCCTTCGAGGAGTCGCTGAAGACCGCCATCGACATGGCGAGCGCCGCCTATCAGCGCGACGGCCACCTCTCCGGCCTCGCCACCGGCCTCGACGACCTCGACCGCCAGATGGGCGGGTTGCAGCCCTCGGACCTCATCATCCTCGCCGGACGACCAGCGATGGGCAAATCCTCGCTCGCGACCAATATCGGCTTCAACATCGCCAGGGCCTATCGCGGCGAGGTTCAGCCCGACGGCTCGACCAAGACGGTGGACGGGGGCATTGTCGGCTTCTTCTCGCTGGAAATGTCCGCCGAACAGCTGGCGACGCGTATGGTGGCCGAACATTCGGGCGTGTCCTCCTCGCGCATCCGCCGCGGCGCGATCGACGAGCACCAGTTCGCGCGCATCGTCGCCGCCTCGCGCGAGATGGCGCGCATCCCGTTCTATATCGACCAGACCGGCGGTCTCTCGATCGCCCAGCTCGCGGCGCGGGCGCGGCGGCTGAAGCGTCAGCGCGGCCTCGACCTCCTGATCATCGACTACCTCCAGCTCCTGCAGGGCTCATCGAAGCGGGGCTCGGAGAATCGCGTTCAGGAGATCACCGAGATCACCACCGGGCTCAAGGCGCTCGCCAAGGAATTGAGCGTCCCGGTGCTGGCGCTGTCGCAGCTTTCGCGCCAGGTCGAGACGCGCGACGACAAGCGGCCGCAGCTCTCGGACCTCCGCGAATCGGGCTCGATCGAGCAGGACGCCGACGTGGTGATGTTCGTCTATCGCGACGAATACTACCTGAAGGGCAAGATGCCGAAGGAAGGCACCGAGGAGTTCTTCAAGTGGCAGGCCGAGATGGAGCAGGTGGCCGGCATCGCCGAAGTGATCGTCGGCAAGCAGCGTCACGGCCCCACGGGTACCGTCCAGCTGCAGTTCGAGGCCGAGCTGACGCGCTTCTCCAATCTCGTCCGCCGCGACCAGCTGCCCGAGGCCTATGAATAGAGCGACTCACGTCTCGCCGGGCTCGTAACGGAGCAGGTCGCCCGGCTGGCAGTCGAGGAAGTCGCAGATGCGCTCGAGCGTTTCGAAGCGCACGCCTTTCACATGCCCGTTCTTGAGCAGTGAAAGATTGGCTTCCGTGATGCCGACATGTTCGGCGAGCTCCTTCGACGTGACATTGCGCTCAGCGAGCATGACGGCGAGCCGGACCTGAATGGGCATGCCCGGCCTCCCCTAGACGAATTGCTCGTTTTCAGCAGCGATGTCGGCCGCTTCGGCGAGCACCGAACCGATGATCGCCACCATCGCCGCAAAGAGCAGCGTGAGAAGCGGACGTCCGATCAACGAGGCGATCACCGCCCGGATCATCGCGCCGCTCGGCCTCGGATCGATGCGGGCCCTGTCACCAGGCAAGAGCCCGAGCGATGTTGCGCCGGCGCCGGGCGGCCGCGAAAGCATCGATCCGAGTTGGGCGGGCGCGGCCGGACCGATCGCGAGCGACGGCCGCGACCTGGCAATGGCCTGGGCGGCGCTGCTTGAGGGACGGCTGCTCGACCGCGCCCTTCTCAAAGAGATGACCGCGACGCTCTATCCGATGTTCGACCCAGGCACCTTCTATGGGCTTGGCATCATGGTCTTCGAGGTGCCGGACGGCCGATCGACGCTTCGCTGGGTCGGCCATGCCGGGGGCGCGCCGGGCGTCAGCGCGCTCGCCGCCTATTCCCGCGCCGACGATGCGATCGTGGCGGTCGCGCTCACGGGCGGTGGCTCCGCAACGGCGGCGGCGAACCTCCTGTTGAAGTCGGTTGCGCCCGCAGGCCGCCGACCCTGACTTCGCGCCTATCCCTTCGGCTGCAGAAGATCCCAGAGATTGCCGTAGAGATCCTCGAACACCGCGACGGTCGCATAGCTCTCGTGGCGGGGGTGCTCGCGGAAGACGACGCCGCGGGCGAGGAAGACGGCGTGATCGCGGGCGAAGTCGTCTGTCTCGAGGAAGAAGCCGACGCGGCCACCCGTCTGGTCGCCGACCCGCTCTGCCTGGCGCGCGCCATCGGCCTTTGCCAGCAGGAGCCGCGCACCGGCATCGGCCGACGGCGCGACCAGCACCCAGCGCTTGCCGGCTCCAAGCGGCGTATCGGCGAGCAGCGCAAAGCCGAGCTTCTCCGTGTACCAGGCGATGGCGCGGTCATAGTCGTCCACGACCAGCGTGACGGTGGCGATGCGGGCATTCGGCATGATGGCGGGCGTTCCGATGAGACCTACAAGCGGGGCGAAATTCGCCGGCCGCGAGACCGGCGCAATAATGTCGCCGGAAATTCGCGTAAAGTCTCGGCCATGGAATCATCGAATTTCGTCACGGCCGGGCGGGCGCCCGGCGAGGACTGGCGCTGCGGCGGCCGGCTGCTGGTCGACCTCGCGGCGCTCGCCGACAACTGGCGCGCCACGGCGCGGCTCGCGGGGCGCGCCGAAGCCTCTGCCGTGGTCAAGGGCGACGCCTATGGCATCGGCATCGAGGCGGCGGCGACGGCGCTGGCGGCGGCCGGGTGCCGGACTTTCTTTGTCGCGCTGCCGTCCGAGGGTCTGCGGCTCCGCCCGCTGCTTCCCGAGGCGCCGATCTATGTGCTGAACGGCCTTCCGCCCGGAGCGGCGGCCGATCTCGCGGAGGCCGGCCTGCAGCCCGTGCTGGGATCGGCGGAGGAGGTGGACGAATGGGCCACCTACCGTGCCGCGGGCGGAACCGGCGCCGCCGCGCTCCACGTCGATACCGGCATGCAGCGGCTCGGCGTCACCATCGAGGAGGCGGCGGCGATCGCGCCGAGCGCCAAGGCACTCGGTCTTTCGCTCGTCATGAGCCATCTCGCCGCCGCCGACCAGCCGGATCATCCGCTGAACGCCGCGCAGCTCGCCCGCTTCCGGTCGGTCGCGAGCGCCTTCGCGGGTTTGCCCGCCTCGCTCTCCAACTCCGCCGGCCTCCATCTCGGCGAGGATTTCCTGTTCGATCTCGTGCGGCCGGGCATCGCGCTCTACGGCGCACGCTCCACCGCCGCCGCGCCGCCGCTCGCGACCGTCGTCACCGCCGAGGCGCGGATCGTGCAGGTGCGCGATGTCGCGGCGGCAACCGCGGTCGGCTATGGCGCCAGCGAGCATGTGCGGCGGGCGAGCCGAATCGCCATCCTCGGCGCCGGCTATGCGGATGGCTATCACCGCCGTGCTGGTTCGGCCGACGATCGGCCGGGCGCGAGTGTCCATCTGCATGGCCGCCGGGCGCCGCTGGTCGGGCGGATTTCGATGGACCTGATCGCAGTCGATGTGACGGACATCCCCGAGGTGCGGCGCGGCGATCATGCCGAGCTGTTCGGGCCCCATATCGCGATCGACGAGGTCGCCGAGCGGGCCGAGACGATCGGCTACGAACTGCTCACCGGCCTTGGCCGCCGTTATGAGCGCCATTATCGCGGAGGCGCCTGATGGCCAAGGCGCGCGTTCAGTATATCTGCCAGAACTGCGGCGCGGTCAGCCCGCGCTGGCAAGGCCGCTGCGAGGCCTGCGGCGAGTGGAACACGCTCGTCGAGGAGAACACCGCCGGCGGCATCGGCGGCGGTCCCGGCCGGGCGCCGCAGAAGGGCCGCGTGGTCGAGCTTCATGCGCTCGCCGGCGAGAGCCGCACCCCGCCTCGAATCGCCTCGGGCATCGCCGAGCTCGACCGCGTCACGGGCGGCGGCTTCGTCCGCGGCTCTGCGATCCTGATCGGCGGCGATCCCGGCATCGGCAAGTCGACGCTGCTGCTGCAAGCCTCGGCGGCGCTGGCGAAGCGCGGCGAACGGGTCGTCTACATCTCCGGCGAGGAGGCCGTGGCGCAGGTGCGGCTCAGGGCCGAGCGCATGGGCGTCGCGGCGGCTCCGGTGGCGCTGGCGGCGGAAACCAGCGTCGAGGACATTCTCACCACGCTCGAAGCCGACCGTGCGCCGGCGCTTGTGATCCTCGATTCCGTGCAGACGCTGTGGACCTCGACCGTCGAGGCGGCGCCGGGAACGGTAACGCAGGTGCGCGCCTCGGCGCAGGCGATGATCCGCTATGCCAAGCAGTCGGGCGCCACCGTCATCCTCGTTGGCCATGTGACCAAGGATGGGCAGATCGCAGGCCCGCGCGTCGTCGAGCACATGGTCGATGCCGTGCTCTATTTCGAGGGCGAGGGCGGTCATCATTTCCGCATCCTCCGCGCGGTGAAGAACCGCTTCGGCGCAACCGACGAAATCGGCGTCTTCGAGATGACGGGTGGCGGCCTTCGCGAGGTGCCA
This sequence comes from Allobosea sp., assembly GCA_017307955.1. Taxonomy (GTDB): domain Bacteria; phylum Pseudomonadota; class Alphaproteobacteria; order Rhizobiales; family Kaistiaceae; genus Kaistia. Next base: position 109,433 of record JAFKFV010000009.1, read on the forward strand.
AACCCGTCGGAACTCTTCCTCGGCGAGCGCAACGCCGCCGCGCCCGGCGCCGCTGTCTTCGCCGGCATGGAGGGGACGCGCCCGGTCCTTGTCGAGATCCAGGCGCTGGTCGCGCCCTCCCCGCTCGGCACGCCGCGCCGCGCCGTGGTCGGCTGGGACGGCGGGCGGCTCGCCATGGTCCTCGCGGTGCTCGAATCGCATTGCGGCGTGAAGCTCGGGCCGCACGACGTCTATCTCGCGGTCGCCGGGGGGCTGCGGATCAACGAGCCGGCCGCCGATCTCGCGGTCGCGGCGGCGCTGGTCTCGTCGCTCTCCGGTATTGCCCTGCCGGCCGATTGCGTCTATTTCGGCGAAGTCAGCCTGTCCGGCGCGGTGAGGCCCGTCGTGCATGCCGCGCAGCGCCTCAAGGAGGCGCAGAAGCTGGGTTTCGCCAAGGCCGTCCTGCCCCTCCAGTCGTTGGACAAGGATCAGGGCGCCGCCGCGGGGCTGGTCGGGATCGATCAGCTCGCGGGGCTCGTGGCCGCCATCGCCGCATCCGGTCCGCCCACGGGGCGTCCCGCGCAGCGCGAGACGGGCGGCCGACCGGCGGAACGGCGGCGCGCGGCGATCGTTGCCGACGAGCCGTGACAAGACTGGATTGGTCCGCTTGGCAGGGCGGTTCTGGGGGTAGGCGGAGCGATGTCGGTCACCATCCTTGATGGCGTGGTCGTGGTTGTGGTGCTGATCTCGGCGCTGCTCGCGATGGTGCGCGGCTTCGTCCGAGAAGTGCTCTCGGTCGTCTCCTGGGTGCTGGCGGCCGTGGCCGCCTTCTATCTCTACAAGCCGCTGTTGCCTTACGTTGAGCCCTATATCGCCAACCGCAACATCGCGATCATCGCCACCGCCGCGGCGATCTTCTTCATCACGCTGATCGTCGTCAGCTATGTCGCGATGCGGATCTCCGACTTCGTCGTCGACAGCCGGGTCGGCCTGCTCGACAGGACGCTCGGTTTCGTCTTTGGCGCGGCGCGCGGGCTGCTGATCGTCGTCATCGCCTTCTCCTTCCTCAGCTGGATTCTGTCGGACAAGCAGCCGGACTGGGTTGCGAATGCGCAGACGGCCCCCATGTTGAAGCGGCTCGGCGAGCGGCTCGTCGCGGCGTTGCCCGAGGATGTCGAGAAGACCATCCAGGAGCGCCTGCATGGCGCCACCGAGGATGCGGCCCCGACGATCGACGCACCCGCGGATTCGCCGGAGGCTCCGACGCCGCCCGCCGCTGTTCCGCAGGGCGGCGCCGATCAGCAGGCGCCCAATTACGGCGGCGCAGCCCGCCAGGGCCTCGACCAGCTGATCGACAATGGCGACGGCCCGGCGCAAGAACCGGCCGCGCCGCAGGGGACGACCGGAGGACAGGCGAAACCGTGAGGCGCGCGGCCGGCGTATCGGCCGAAGAGGATGGAATGGACGATTTCTCTCTGCTGCCTGCCCAGCCCGACGACGATCGCTTCCACGAGGAATGCGGCGTCTTCGGTGTTTTCGGCCATCCTGACGCCGCCGCGCTGACGGCGCTCGGCTTGCACGCGCTCCAGCATCGCGGTCAGGAAGCCGCCGGCATCGCTGCCCATGACGGGCGCCAGTTCTCGATCGAGCGCCATATCGGCCTCGTCGGCGACAACTTCACGCGAAAGGCCGTGATCGACCGCCTGCCCGGCCACCGCGCCATCGGCCACAACCGCTATTCGACCACCGGCGGCGCCGGACTGCGCAACGTGCAGCCGATGTTCGCCGAATTCGCCGGCGGCGGCTTCGCGGTCGCGCATAACGGCAATCTCACCAACGCAATGACGCTGAAGCGCGAGTTGCAGCGCCGCGGCTCGCTATTCCAGTCGACGTCGGACACCGAGACGATCATCCATCTGATCGCGACCTCGAACCATGGCCGGCTCCTCGACCGCTTCATCGATGCCATCCGCCGCATCGAGGGCGCCTATTCGCTGGTGGCCCTTTCCGAGAAGAAGATGCTCGGCTGCCGCGATCCGCTCGGCGTGCGCCCGCTCGTGCTCGGCCGGCTGGACGACGCCTATATCCTCGCCTCGGAGACCTGCGCGCTCGACATCATCGGCGCCAGCTATGTCCGCGACATCAATGCCGGCGAGGTGGTGATCATCACGGATGAGGGCATCGAGAGCCTCTATCCGTTCGAGCGCCAGGCCTCGCGCTTCTGCATCTTCGAATATGTCTATTTCGCGCGGCCGGATTCGGCCGTCGATGGCCGCGGCGTCTATGCCGTGCGCAAGAATATCGGCGCGGAGCTGGCGCGCGAGAGCGGCATCGCCGCCGACATCGTCGTACCGGTACCCGATTCGGGCGTGCCGGCAGCGATCGGCTATGCCGAGGAAGCGGGCATTCCGTTCGATCTCGGCATCATCCGCAACCATTATGTCGGCCGCACCTTCATCGAGCCGACCGATGCCATCCGCCATATGGGCGTCAAGCTGAAGCACAATGCCAACCGCGCCATCCTGGCCGGCAAGCGCGTCATCCTTGTCGACGATTCCATCGTGCGCGGCACGACCTCGATGAAGATCGTGCAGATGGTGCGCGACGCCGGCGCGGCCGAAGTGCATATGCGCATCGCCAGCCCGCCGACGACCGACAGCTGCTTCTATGGCGTCGATACGCCGGAGAAGTCGAAGCTGATCGCCGCGCAGATGAGCGTCGAGGAGATCGGCCGCTACATCAAGGCAGATAGCCTCGCCTTCATTTCGATCGACGGACTCTACCGCGCCGTCGGCGAGGCGAAGCGCAATGGCGACCTTCCGCAATTCTGCGACGCGTGTTTCACCGGGGAATATCCGACACGCCTCTCCGACTTCGACGACCGCGGCAAGATCCGCCCGCTGCCGCTGCTCGCCGAGGCGAGCTGAGGGGCCTCCTCCAGAAGGCCCTCACCCCAGCCCTCTCGCAAAGGGAGACGGGGTCTCTCTGAGTGTGTCCCCCGGTCCGAGCGCCTCCGGCCCGACCGGAGTGTCAGTTTGCCGGTTGCGCGAGGCCACCGAAGGTCATGTCCCCCTCTCCCCTTGGGAGAGGGCCGGGGTGAGGGCCTTCACTTCACCTCCTGTCCCACCGGTACCTGACCCCGTTTGCCGCGCCGGGCCGTCATGCTAGAGCCTCAGCCGACACCGCTCACCAGCCTGCGAGACGCTCATGACCACCCCTGACTTTTCCGGCCGCCTCGTCGTCGTGACCGGGGCCTCGCGCGGCGTCGGCTGGCAGGTGGCGACGGCGCTCGGCGCGGCCGGCGCCCATGTCATCGCCATCGCGAAGACGGTGGGCGCGCTGGAGGAGCTCGACGACGCGATCAAGGCCAAGGGCGGCAGCGCGACGCTGGTGCCGCTCGATCTCCGCGATCTCGACGCGATCGACCGCCTCGGCCTCTCGATCTACGAGCGTTGGGGAAAGCTCGACGCGCTGGTTGGCAATGCCGCTCTGCTCGGCCTCATCACGCCGGTGACCCATCTCGACCAGAAGGACTGGAACGATGTGATGACGGTCAATGTCACGGCGAACTACCGGCTGATTCGCTCGCTCGATCCCCTGCTGCGCCTCTCGGATGCCGGCCGAGCGCTGTTCATGACCTCGTCGGTCGGATCGAGCCCGCGCCCGTTCTGGGGCGCCTATGCCGCCTCCAAGGCGGCGCTGGAGGCGCTGGTGCGCGTCTATGCCGGCGAAGTCGCCTCGACGACGATCCGCGCCAACCTTTTCGATCCGGGCCGGTTGCGCACGCAGATGCGCGCCAAGGCGGCGCCGGGCGAGGATCCCGAGACGGTCGCGCTGCCCGCCGTCGTCGTGCCCGATATCCTGAGGATGATCGCGCCCGATTTCACGGACAACGGAACGCGCTTCGAGTTCCCGACCCGCACCGTCACCCGGCTCCTCTGAAAACGAAAAAGGACGGCCCCGCGGGACCGCCCTTCATCTCCATCCCGCCTGCGTGAGAGCTACTGGTTGCCCTGCGACCCGGCGGAGACGGCTTCCATCACGCGATCGAGATTGAAGCTGCCGGGCTTCTGGCGCGGCGGGAACTCGCGGAAGCTCTGCAGCCACTGGGCGACATAGGCGCCGGCCGGCGCGATCGCGAACATGCGATCCATGTACCAGCGTTGGTAGCCCATCGCGTTCTCTTCCTCGGCGCGCTCGAACGGATCCATGCGCAGATTGGTCAGGAGAGGCGCGCGCAGTTCCTTGAACGGATCCTGCCAGACGCGCAGGCCCTTGGCGTCCTGCTCGAGGAAGGTCACCTTCCAGTTGTCGTAGCGCAGCGCCGCGACGCTGCCGTCGTCCGTCCAGTAGATGAATTCGTGCCGCGGCCAGGGCGCCTCGCCGCGGAAGGCCGGGCCGAGGTCATAGCCGTCGAGATGCACCTTGTAGTCGCGGCCACCGATCGTCCGGCCCTTGAGCAACTCTTCCTTGGCCTTCGGATCGCCGGCGGCGGCGACGAGCGTCGGCAGCATGTCCTCATGCGCGCCGATATCGTTGATCACCGTGCCGGGCTTGATCACGCCCGGCCAGCGGATCACCGTCGGGACGCGGTAGCCGCCTTCCCAGTTGGTGTTCTTCTCGCCGCGGAACATGGTCGTGCCGCCGTCGGGCCAGGTGAAGGTCTCGGCGCCGTTGTCGGTCGAGTACATCACGATCGTGTTGTCCTCGATGCCGAGCTTCTTCAGCTCGTCGAGGAGTTCACCGACCATTCCATCATGTTCGACCATGCCGTCGGCATAGACGCCGAGGCCCGTCTTCCCCTCGGATGAGGGCTTCAAATGCGTGAAGACATGCATGCGGGTGGAATTCCACCACACATAGAAAGGCTTGCCGTCCTCATGCGCCTTGCGCATGAAATCGAGCGCCGACTTCGTCACTTCCTCGTCGACGGTCTCCATGCGCTTGCGCGTCAGAGGGCCGGTATCGACGATCTTCTGGGTGCCGTCCGGCAGCGCCCAGGAATGGATGACGCCGCGCGGGCCGAACCTCTTCTTGAAATCCGGCGATGCAGGATAGTCGACGTTCTCGGGCTCTTCCTCTGCATTCAGATGGTAGAGATTGCCGAAGAACTCGTCGAAGCCATGCGCCGTCGGCAGCATCTCGTCGCGGTCGCCGAGATGATTCTTGCCGAACTGGCCGGTGGCGTAGCCGAGCGGGCGCAGCAGCGTCGCGATGGTCGGATCCTCGGGGCGCATGCCTTCCGGCGTCCCCGGCAGGCCGACCTTGGTCAATCCGGTGCGGATCGGCGATTGGCCGGTGATGAAGGCGGCGCGGCCGGCGGTGCAGCTCTGCTGGCCGTACCAGTCGGTGAACAGCGCGCCGTCATGGGCGATCTGGTCGATATTGGGCGTGCGATAGCCCATCATGCCGTTGTTGTAGGCGCTGATGTTGAAGCCGCCGATGTCGTCGCCCCAGATCACCAGGATATTGGGCTTCCCGGACGCGGCCTCGGCATCCAGGGGCATCATCGCGGCTCCGCCGGCAATGCAGATTCCGGCCAGCGCCGAAGCGATCAGGCGTCTCATGGCGTTTCTCCCCTCTCGGTGAGGCGGGTGCAGCACGGCGCGCCGGTCCCCCGACGAGCGACAGCCATGCCTCGCACCCGCCCCTGGCGTTGCCTAGCACGCGTCAGGATGGGAGACTGTCCGCCGACGGACAGTCTCGGGGGAGATTGCTATGACGACGCTGGATGCGGCGCGCGAACTCGCCGGCCGTTCCGCCTGGCTCGTAGGTGCCGAACCGCAGTTCCGGCGCGCGGTGCTGGAACGCTGCGTGCTGCAGCATTTCGAGCCGCATCAGGTGATCTATGCCGTCGGCGATGGTCCAGGCGGCATTCACTGCCTGATATCGGGCAGCGTCCGGGTCAGCCTCGCCTCGGCGGAAAGCGGGCCGTTCTTCAGCCATCTCATGCGGCCGGGAACCTGGATCGGCGAGGGGCCGCTTATCACGCGTCAGCCGCGACTGGTCGGCCTTTCGGCAGGGCGCCGCAGCGCGGTGATGCTGCTGCCACTGCCGGCGATCCAGTCGCTGCTCGATACCTATCCGGCCGGCTGGCATGCCATCGCCATGCTGACCTTCGTCAATCTGCAGACGGCGGTGATGGTGCTCAACGATCTGATGATCCGCGACGACACCAAGCGGCTCATCGCGACGCTCTTGCGGCTGTCGGGCCACCGCTTCGTCAGTCCCGCGGAATCAGACCCGATCGCTCTCGATCTCAGCCAGGACGACCTCGCCACGATGGCGAATCTGGCCCGCTCGACGACGCTCGCGATCCTGCACCGCTTGGCCGAGGCCGAACTCATCCGCCTCGACTATCGCCATATCGTCGTCCTGGAGCCGGAGCGGCTGCGCCGGATGCTCAAGACGGACTAGAGCTCAGCGCTTCCTGGCCTTGTCCTCGTAGGGATTCTCGCCCTTGCGCAGCATCAGCCGCAGCGGCACCGCATCGAGGTCGAAGGCCTCGCGGAGGCCGTTAACCAGATAGCGCGTATAGGCCTCGGGCAGCGCCTCGGGTCGCGAGCAGAAGGCGACGAAGGTCGGCGGGCGCGCCTTGGGCTGCGTCATGTAGCGCAGCTTGATTCGGCGACCGGACACGGCTGGCGGAGGATGATGTTCCAGAACGCCCGCCAGCCAGCGATTGAGCGCGGCGGTCGGCACGCGGCGGTTCCAGATGGCGTAGATGCGCAGCACTTCGGCCATCAGCTTGTCGATACCGGCGCCGGTGAGTCCCGAAAGCGTGATGAGCGGTACGCCACGCACCTGCGGCAACAGCCTTTCGGCCATCTCGCGCAGTTCCGCCATCGCCTTCTGGCGGTCCTCGATCAGGTCCCATTTGTTGATCGCAATCACCAGCGCCCTGCCCTCGCGGGCGACCAAATCGGCGATCTGCAGGTCCTGCTTCTCGAAGGGCATCGTCGCGTCGAGCATGAGCACGACGACTTCGGCGAAGCGGATCGACCGCAGCGCGTCGCCAACCGAGAGCTTTTCGAGCTTCTGCTCGACACGCGCCTTCTTGCGCATGCCGGCGGTGTCGAACAGCTTGAAGCTGCGGTCGCGCCAGCTCCAGTCAACGGAGATCGAGTCGCGCGTGATGCCGGCCTCCGGGCCGGTCAGCAGCCGCTCCTCGCCAAGCATCGTATTGATCAGCGTCGACTTGCCGGCATTGGGGCGGCCGACGATCGCGACCTTGATCGGCTTCGTCGTGTCGAGCTCCGGGAAGATCTCCTCGCCATCGGGGCCGATCACGACCTCGGCCTCGCCTTCGTCCTCGGCGTCCTCTTCCTCGTCCAGCCGCTCGAACGGCAGCAGCGCATTGAAGAGGTCGGCCATGCCCTGGCCGTGCTCGGCCGAGATCGCCACCGGCTCGCCGAAGCCGAGGCTGTAAGCCTCCATCACGCCGTCCTCGCCAATCTTGCCCTCGGCCTTGTTGGCGACGAGGACGACCGGCTTGCCGACGCGGCGCAAGAGATCGGCGAAATGCTCGTCGACGGGCGTGACGCCGACTCGCGCGTCGATCAGGAACAGCGAGACGTCGGCTTCAGCGATCGCGGCCTCGGTCTGGGCGCGCATGCGGCCTTCGAGGCTGGCGGGATCGGCCTCCTCGAGGCCTGCGGTATCGATGATGGTGAAGTGGAGATCGCCGATACGCGCCTCGCCGGGGCGGCGATCGCGCGTCACGCCCGGCGTATCGTCGACCAGCGCGATCTTCGAGCCGACGAGACGGTTGAAGAGCGTCGACTTGCCGACATTGGGGCGTCCGATGATGGCGGCCGTGAACGACATGGCTGGGACTTTCGGTTCGATCGAGCACCGATGATAGCGCGGCGGGCCGGCGGCAGCCACGCATCCGCTGCGCCGGTCATCGAGTGCCGTCGGCGCCTGTCGCGCCGGGAAGATCAGGTTTTGGCGGGTTCGGCGGCCGCACCGATCTTGGAGCGGATCAGCTCCAGCATCAGGTTGGCGCGTGCCTTGGTGGATTCGACCGCGCTCGGATCCTGCGCGATCTCGTTGAAATAGCCGCGAGCCGCTTCAAGATCGCCGGCCCGCCAGGCCGAAAGGCCGAGCAACTCGCGGGCCGCGTTACGCCAGGGGCCGCCGGTCGCAGCGAGATCATCGAGCCGGGCCTTCATGGCCGGCAGATCGGCCGTGTCGACCAGCAGCATCGCCGCCCTGAGCCGCGCCATTGCCTTGAACAGCGGCGGCGTCGATGCCTCGGCGGCGAGCGTGTCGAAGGCCTTGACAGCATCGTCGGTCTTGCCGGCCGCGGCGAGCTCGGCCGCCGAGCGGAAGCGCGCGATCATGGGATAGCCGCCGCTGCCGGTGTTCGAGAGGTCCTCGAGCGCCTTGAGCGCCTCGTCGCGCTTGCCCTCTTCGGCGAGCTGGAGCGCGGCGACGAAGCGGTCGCCCGTGGCCGCCGCCTGCTGCTCGCGCCAATAGAGCCAGCCGCGCCAGCCGGCCGTGCCGACAACGATGAGGACCGCGAGGAGAATCACATAGGGCCCGAAGCGGCGCCACAGCCTCTTCGCCTGCTCCTTGCGCAGATCCTCTTCGACTTCATGAAAGATATCGGTCATCGTTCCCCGTCCGGTCGCCGGTCAGCGGCCGGCACCATATAGAAGCGCCATGATGGTGGCAAATGGCCGGAATCCGCTGAAATGTGGATCGCGGCGCCCGTTCCCCGCGCTGGCTCTGGCAAGCCGGCTCAGGCTTTCGGCTTGTAGACGTTCTCTTCGCCGGGGAAGGAGCGATCGCGCACGGCCTCGGCATAGGCCGAGACCGATTCCTCGATCATGCCGGCCAGCGATCCGAAGCGCTTCACGAATTTCGGCACGCGCGGCGAGAGGCCGAGCATGTCCTCGAGCACCAGGATCTGCCCGTCGCAGGCGGGCGACGCGCCGATGCCGATCGTGGGGATCGGCACGCGCTCGGTGATGGCGCGGGCGAGCGGCTCGACGACACCCTCGACCACCATGGCGAAGGCGCCGGCGGCGGCGATCGCATCGGCATCGGCGAGCACGGCCTCGGCACTCGCCTCGCTGCGGCCCTGCACCTTGAAGCCGCCCATGGTGTTGATGGCCTGCGGCGTCAGGCCGACATGTCCCATCACCGGCACGCCGCGATCGACGAGGAAGCGCACTGTCTCCGCCATCTGGCGGCCGCCTTCCATCTTCACGGCGCCGCAGCCCGTTTCCTTCATGACACGCACCGCCGAGCGGAAGGCCGCAGCCGGGCTCTCTTCATAGGAACCGAAGGGCAGGTCGACGACGACGAGCGCCCGCTTCGAGCCGCGCATGACCGCCTGGCCTTGCAGGATCATCATGTCGAGCGTGACGGGAATGGTCGTCTCCATCCCATGCATCACCATGCCGAGCGAATCGCCGACCAGCATGAAGTCGACAAAGGGATCGATGATCGCGGCGGTATGGGCGTGATAGGACGTCAGCGAGACGATCGGCGCCCCACCCTTCCTCGCGCGAATATCGACCGCCGTCACGCGGCGGATGGTGGCCTCGACGGACATCAGCGTCTCTCCCGGTGCGGCCGTGCCGCTCGTTGCCGTTTTCCTAGAGCGAATATGGCCGCGTCAGAAGCGTTTTCTCACCCTGGCGCCGGCATGGCTGCCTCAAGCAACGCGCATGGCTTGCCGTCGGTTCGCCTCGGCGAGACTTTGCCTGCTTACCAGTTGTTCAGCAGTCACGCGCATCCTTCGAGCGTCGATGTGTGCTCTCATGCGGACTTGTACTTCCATGCGCTTGCCGTCCATGCCTCGCCGACTGAAGATCCTCGCCCTTCTCGCGGCGCCGTTCGTCCTCTTGCCCGGAGGAGCGGAAGCCGAGGTCGTGGCACGCGTCAGCCTCTCCTCGCAGGCGATGGTGGTCTATGTGGACGGCGTGCCCGTCTATGACTGGGCGGTGTCGACGGCGCGACGCGGCTTCCGCACGCCGACGGGCTCCTATCGCCCGACCCGGATGCATCGCATGTGGTATTCGAAGAAATACGACAACGCGCCGATGCCGAATTCGATCTTCTTCACCGGCGGCTATGCGGTACATGGCACCCCGCATGTGCGGGCGCTCGGCCGGCCCGCCTCTCATGGCTGCATCCGCCTTCATCCCGACAACGCGCGCACGTTCTACAGCCTTGTCAAGGATCAGGGCATGGGCAATGCGCGCATTGTGATCACACGTTGAGAAAATCGACGTGGCCCGGCTTTCGCTGTGACGAATGCCACTGACCGGCGCCGCCCGCTTCGCTTAAGAAGATCACCACGGCCGCCGGGGGAACGCGCGGCCATTCCCTCAACCGTCGAGCCCGACAAAGCCGCGCCATGTCCGTCCGCACCGCTCTCGCCGCCCTTTCCGTTTCCGCCGCCCTCCTCGTCGCCGCCGCGGCGCCTGCCTCGGCCAATCTGCTCTTCCCGGGGCCGGCGAGCGTCTATGCCAAGGTGTCGATCTCCGATCAGCGCATGGAGGTCGTGATCAATCGCGGCAATGGCAAGAAGGAGACCTATTCCTGGAAGGTCTCGACGGGCCGAAAGGGCTTCGAGACGCCGCCGGGCAAGTTCCGCCCCGACTATATCGACGAGCTGCACCACTCGACGAAATATGAGAACGCGCCGATGCCGTTCTCCGTCTTCTTCAATGACGGCATCGCCGTGCATGGCACCACCGAGCTGAAACGTCTCGGCTCGCCCGCCTCGCATGGCTGCGTGCGCCTCGATCCTCAGAATGCCGAGGTGTTCTTCCGCGCCGTCGCCGATATCGGCATGGAGCGCACGGCGATCATCGTCGAGAAGTAGCCGCCGCGCCGCTTCAGCCGCCGCCCGGCCCGCCGCCTCCGTTCTGCGAACGCCATTGCTGGATACGACTGCCAAGGCCGGAGGGGCCATCGCCGCCGGCGAAGCCGCCGGGGCCGGATGGCGGCGTTCCCTGGGGCACGGCGCCCTGACCGGGCCTCACGCCCTGCAGCCGCGCGGGCAGGTCCCCCTGCCCATCGCGCAGTGCGCGGATCGCGGCGGCGCGCTGGGCCGCCTGCCGGCTGACATCGATGTCGACGACCGACGGACTGCCATCGTCGGGCGGGGCGGGTGAAGCGGACGTCTCGTTCACGACGATACCCGAGCCGAGCTGCAGCTGACTGCCGCGCCGCTCGACATAGGCCTCGACGGAAAGCCGTGTGACGCCCGGCCCTTCCGGCAGGCCGTCAATCGCAATTGTCTTCACCATCAGCCCACGCGGCGTCGCGCGGCCACGGACGATGACCCGCTGGCCATCGAATCGCGCGTCCGGACCGAACAGAGACACTCCGCCGATCGAGAGCAGCCAGCCGCGGTAGATTGCCGGCCCGACGACTTGGTCCATTCGGTTGCCGGCCGGTTCCACGAGGCGCGCCTCGATGACGCCGTCGAGGCGGCGGATGCCGCTGATCGCGACGCGCTCGCCGAGGACGAAGCTGCTTGTCCCTGTCGTGCCCAGATCCACGGTCTGCCCGAGCACCACCATGCGGGCGCCATCCAGCGCCGCGATCGCGCCGACGACCTCGCTGTCGATGGTGATGCGATCGGTGACGAGCCGTCCGTCCTGCGGAATGGCCACGGTCTTGACGACCTGGCCGATCATGAGATCGCGGACCGAGCGGCGACGTCCGTCGATCCGCACGTCGGCATCGGCCGGATAGGAAATACGGTCGCCATTCACATAGATGCTGCCGAAACGCTGGATCGAGCCGAGGAAGCCGATCGCGCCGCCGCCGGGCAGAGAGGTGATGCCCGTGCCGCCGATGCCCCGGTCGGAGGGCGGCGTTCCGTCCGCAAGGCCCGGCAGGATGCGCATGCCGACACCCGCGACAAGCGCCCGCAGGAAGCCGCGCCGGCTGATCTTCACCAACCCGCTCACGCCCTGCCCTCCCTGCTTCCCGGCTCGTCGCCGTCGGTACCGCCAACCTTCTCGGCATAGACATAGACGCCGAAATTCCAGCGCCACGGTCCGGCATTGTCCTCGCCGGCCGCGGCGTGCGCCTCGCGATTGGCGGTCGTCAGCGCGTCCATGGCGATCTCGCGCGAACGCCGCTCAAGCGTCTCGGCCACCTCGCGCGTCAGCCCGTCATAATGAACGGCGCGCTCGAGGAAGCGGGGCGTCTCGGCTTCGACATTTGCCACGGCCGCCGCGATGTGGTCGTGCAGGTTGCGCCCGAAATAATAGAGCTGCTGATCGCTGCCGCCTTTCGGCACGAAGGCCTGCTCGACAAGCGTGATCCGATCGTCGTCATCCTGGACGACCAGTCCGCGGTCGATCCATTCATCCAGCACGACACGGGGCCGCACATCGCGGGTCACCGATTCGACGAGCTGTTCGAAGGAGGCTTCGTCGCCGCTTCCGATGCGTGGAAGCGGCCGAGGGCGGCCGGCGCCATCTCCGAAAGCGGGATCGGCCAGCCAGCGCGCGAGGATGCGGCTTGTGCGTGAGATGGAGGCCGGCACGACATTGACCGGCGCACCGGCGCCGCGCAGGCGGCTGACTTCCTTGCGATGGATGCCGGTGAGGAGGCTGACGCGGCTGTCGGTCTGGCTCTTGGTGGTCAGCGCGAAATCGTTCTCGGCAACGTTCACGTAAAGCTCGCGCAGGAGATCGACGAGGGCCGGAAAGGTCAGCCCGCTGCGAATGGCGATGCGCACCAGGGGCCTCAACAGGCGCGCGAGCGGCGCCTGCAGGCGGCCGGCGTCGAGGGCGGTGCGGTCGCGGTCGCGGTCGTTCATTCCTCATCCCCGGCAGGCAGCGACCCCAGCGGTTTCGCATGCCACCGAACTCCGTCCCGGCCGTTCGGCAATCCGTTCACGCGCCGGTTCTAGCGCATGTGAAATTTTCCCACAATGGCGTGATCGCATCGACCGGACGATTGACGTGGGAAATTTTCCCACTTACTAGATTCAACAGCGGCGGCGCGATGCGCGGCCTCGGAAGCGAACCCACCGGAGTATCCGCCTTGAGCAAGCTCTACATCGACGCCACGGTGCCCCTGCGCTGGGGACCTCACCCGCCGGTCGGCATTCCGCGCGTCGAGAGCGCGATCGTCCGGCAGGCGCTGCGCAGCATCGGAACCGGGCGCAATGCGCGGCAGGTCCGCTTCTTCATGATCAACCGCAACGGCGAGGCGCGCTTCCTCGACCGGCGCGAACTGACCTATCTCGGCGACCTCGTCGAGGGGCGTGCCGCCGCCGTCGAATCGGGCGCCGGCGAGAGCGTGCTCTCGCGGACGCGGCTGGTGCTGAAGTCGATCCGCGCCGGCGCAGCGACGACCGGCAAGGAGTTCGACCGCGTCTCAGCCTCCTACATCTCCGGCCGCAACGACCGTCGCGGGTTCGGCTACCAAGCCGCGAAGACGTTCATCCGCGCGGCGAAGCTCGTCGCCGGCCGCAGGGCGCCGGTCTTCGCCAAGCCCGGCCCCGATCCGCTGCTCGATGCCGACGCCGCATGCTTTCTCTCGACGGCGGGCCTGCATGCGCTGGCAAGCAACGGGCGCGGCAGCGGCATCGCGGCTCGGCTCGCGACCATCCTTCATGACCTCATTCCCCTCGACCATCCTTCGCTGGTCGACCGCAGCCATGCCCGCAACTTCGAAAAGGATGTCGCCTGGATGTTCCGCCACTGCGAGCGGATCATCACCGTCTCCGCGCACACTGCCGAGACTGCGCGGCGCTATGCCGAGGAGAACGGCGTCGAGGCGCCGCCCTCGGTCGCCGTGTCGCGGCTCGGCTCGTTCCTGAAGGAGGGGTTGCGCCACAAGCCACTCGAGCCGGTCGCCGCGCTCGCCGGGCGCCGCTTCGCGCTCTATTGCTCGACCATCGAGATCCGCAAGAACCACATCCTGCTGCTCAAGGTGTGGTCACGGCTCATTCCGATCCTCGGCGAGCGGCTGCCAAAGCTCGTCTTGTGCGGCCGCTGGGGCTGGATGACCGACGAGGTTGAAGCCTTTCTGGCGGAACATCGCGAACTCGCCAGCCATCTCGTCGTGCTCTCGGATATGAGCGACGCGGAGCTCGGCTGGCTCTATGCCCATGCCGATTTCGGGCTCTACCCCTCCCGCGCCGAGGGCTGGGGTCTCGGCGCCGTCGAATGCCTCGATTTCGGCCTGCCGGTCCTCATCTCCGAAACGCCATCGCTGTCCGAGGCGACGCAGGGTCTGATGCCGATCACCGGCATGGACGACGAGGACGGATGGACGGCACTGGTGCTCCGCGCGGTCGAGGACCCGCGCTTCCTGCAAGAGCTGACGGCCCGCATCGCGACCGGCTATCTGCCGGTCAGCGAAACCCGCTTCAGCAGCCGCGTGCTGTCGCTGGTCGCCGGCGAGGCGGCGGATCGCGCCGTCCTTCCTGCTGTGCCGAAGGCTTTGCTGCCGCGGCTCACGCCCTGGCGCCCGGCGCGACGGACGGAAACTTCGCCCGGCATGGAGACCCTGGCTGGAACCTGATCAGCCGAACAGGGTCGACAGACGCTCCGGCGTCCAGCCGAGATAGGCATAGGCATAGTAGAAGCCGCCGACGAGGATGGCCGCGACGATCGAGGTTGCGATCGCCTTCTTGACCAGCATCGGCTTCCATGGGGCGCTCGGCGTCGTGCCGAGCGTCACCTCGCCCTGTTCTTCCTGCGTCCGGATGCCGAAGGGCAGGATCATGAAGATCACCAGCCACCAGACGACGAAATAGATGGCGATCAGGCTGTAGATGCGCATGGCGTCTCAGGCCTCCTCGAGTTCGACCAGCGTGCCGGCAAAATCCTTGGGATGAAGGAAGAGGACAGGCTTGCCGTGGGCGCCGATCTTCGGACGGCCATCGCCGAGCACGCGCGCGCCGTCCGCCTTCATCCGCTCCGCCGCCGCCGCGATATCCGCGACCTCATAGCAGAGATGGTGCACGCCGCCCTCCGGGAACCGCGCCAGAAACGCCGCGATCGGCGAGGCATCGCCGAGCGGCGCGATCAGCTCGATCTTGGTGTTCGGCAGTTCGACGAAGACCGTCGTCACGCCATGCTCCGGCAGATCGAGCGGCGCCGAGACGGTGGCGCCGAGCCGATCGCGGTAGATAGCGGTGGCGGCGCCGAGATCCGGCACGGCGATGGCGACATGGTTGAGGCGGCCGATCACGAGCCCATCCTTCAGAGAACGCCGCCGGGGCGGCTTCAGGAAGGCTCATACGGCGGCGACGAACACCGTGCAAACGGGCTTTTTGCCCCACGCCTCGCGCACGGCTGCTCGGACAGCCCGGCGGAGCGCGTCGCGCACCATCTCGCCGTCGCGCCGGCGGGCCCGCGGAATGCTCTCGATCGTCCCGAGCACGGCGCTCATGACAAGCGCCTCGAACGGCTCGCCGGTCGGTCCTTGCATCGGCAGCCCGACGAGACCGATCTCGGGATCGCTGGCGAGGGAGCCCTTGGCGTCGAGCACTACCGAGACGGCGACATGGCCGGCAAAGGCGAGACGCTTACGCTCGGGGACGCCGACGGCATCGAGATCGCCAATGATGGTGCCGTCCTTGTAGAGGCGGCCGGCGGCGACATCGTCGATCTCCTCGGCCGGCCCCGGCGCGAGGCGGACCATGGCACCGTCCTCGATCTCGACCACCTCGCGGACGCCGTGCGCACGCGCAAAGGCGGCATGGGCTGCGAGATGCATCGCCTCGCCATGGACGGGAATGGCGATCTTCGGCCGCGTCCAGCGATACATCTCGGCGAGTTCGTCGCGCCGAGGATGGCCGGAGACATGCACCAGCCGCTCGCGGTCGGTCACGACATCGACGCCGAGTTCGGCGAGCTGGTTGATGATGCCGTTGATCGCCTTCTCGTTGCCAGGGATCGGCCGCGCCGAGAAGACGACCGTGTCGCCGGGCGCGAGGCCGATGAACTTGTGATCGTCGGAGGCGATGCGGGCCAGCGCGGCGCGCGGCTCGCCCTGGCTTCCGGTCACGATGGCGACCACCTTGTCACGCGGCAGATAGCCGTAGGACTCCTCGTCAAGGAACGGCTCCAGCCCATCGAGGTAGCCGAGTTCGTGCGCAACCTGGCAGGCACGATGCAGTGCGCGCCCAACCAGCACCACCTGGCGGTCGTTCGCCGCCGCGGCTTCGGCGATCGAGCGAATGCGCGCGATATTGGAAGCGAAGGTCGTGAAGAACACCCGGCCCGTCGCCTCGGCGATGACCGATTTCAGCTCGCGGGCGACCTCGCTCTCGGAAGGGCTGCGCCCCGGCCGCATCGCATTGGTCGAGTCGCAGACGAGCGCCAGCACGCCCTCGTCGCCAATCGCGGCGAAGCGTTCGGCATCCGTGACCGGCCCGATGACCGGGGTCGGATCGAGCTTCCAGTCGCCGGTATGGACGACCGTGCCGAGAGGGCTGCGGATCGCGAGCGCCATGGGCTCGAGGATGGAATGCGCGACGGCGATGAACTCGACCTCGAAGGGGCCGACCCTGCGCCGCTCGCCGGGCCTGACGATCGTCACCGGCACTTCGGGAGCACCGGGATGCCCGGCCCGCTTGGCGGCGAGCAGCCCGGCGGTGAAGGCAGTCGCATAGACCGGCACGCGCAGTCGCGGCCAGAGATCGAGCAGCGCGCCGAAATGATCCTCATGGGCATGCGTGATGACAATGCCGGCGAGATTGGTGCGCTCTTCCTCGAGATAGGCGATGTCCGGCATGATGAGATCGACACCGGGCAGATCCTCGCCCGCGAAGCCGACGCCGAAATCGACCGCCAGCCATTGCCGCGCGTCCGACGGCCCGAGGCCGTAGAGCGCGAGATTCATGCCGATCTCGCCCACACCGCCGAGCGGCAGGAAAACGAGTTCGTCTGTCCGTGTCTTCGCCATCACGCGCGCACCGTCGCTACGGCGCCGAAATGCACCTCGCCCGCCGCAATCGTGCGGATGCCGCCATCGGCGGCGCGCACCACGAGCCGGCCTTGATCGTCGATCGTCTCGAAGGCGCCCTGAAGCACCTCCTCGCCAGAGCGGACCGCGACTGTCTGGCCAAGCCCGGCGGCTCGCTCCAGCCACAGCCGGCGCAGCACCGGGAAGCCGGCGCCGCCGTTCCAGATGCGCATCAGCCCGGCCGCCGCATCGCCGAGCGCCTCGAAGACCGTTCCGGCATCGAGGCCGAGACCGAGCATCGCGAGCGAGGTCGCGGGATAGGGGAGCCCCTGCGGCGCAGCGACGACATTGACGCCGATGCCGATCGCCACGGCCAGCTTGCCGTTCGGGAGCGCCGCGGCTTCGAGGCCGATGCCGGCGAGCTTGCCGCCGTCGAGAAGGACATCGTTCGGCCATTTGAGGCGAAGCCGGTCGCGGACCTCAGCCCCCTCGCCTTCCGCGCCGTCGAGCGCCATGCGCACCGATAGATCCGGCGCCACGGCCCGCAGCGCTTCGTCGAGAGCGAGGCCGCCGACGAAGCCAAGCGTCGCCGCGATCTGCGGCTGGTGATCTACGACGGCGAGCAGCGTCGCCGCGAGATTGCCCCGAGGCGCGACCCAGGCGCGGCCGCGCCGGCCACGGCCGGCGGTCTGCTCGTCGGTCACGAACCAGTGGGCGCCGGCATCGCCGGCGCGGGCGGCGGCCAAGGCCACCTCATTGGTGGAGCCGATGGCCGGATAGCTGGTGACGCGGTAGCCGGCGGCGCGGGCGGCGGGGCCTGGATGGAACTCCACGTCAGAAGAAGGTCTTCGCTGCCACGCTCGCCGCCGAGCCGATCGGGCCGGCGAAGAAGATGAACAGCAGGACGAAGGCGCCCGAGAGGCCGAGCACGACGCGCAGCGACATCGCCATCGGCTCGAAATTGCCAGCCGGCTCGTCGAAATACATCAGCTTGACGATGCGTAGATAATAATAGGCGCCGACGACGCTGGAGAGCACGCCGATCACGGAGAGCATGTAGAGCTGCGCTTCGATCGCCGCCAGGAAGACGTAGAACTTGGCGAAGAAGCCAGCCAGCGGCGGGATGCCCGCCAGCGAGAACATCAGCATCGCGAAGATGAAGGCGATGAGCGGATGCGTGCGCGACAGACCCGCGAGATCGCCGATCTCCTCGACCATCTGGCCCTGACGGCGCATGAACAGGATCACCGCGAAGACGCCGAGCGTCATGACGACATAGATCGCCATATAGAGGATGACGCCCTGCACACCGGCCTGGCTGCCGGCGGCGAGGCCGACCAGCGCATAACCCATATGGCCGATCGACGAATAGGCCATCAGGCGCTTGATGTTGCGCTGGCCGATCGCGGCAAAGGCTCCGAGCAGCATCGAGGCGATGGCGACGAAGCTGATCACCTGCTGCCATTCGCTGACCGCGGGACCGAAGGCGCCGGCCATGGCGCGCACCAGCATCGCCATTGCGGCCGCCTTTGGCGCGGCTGCGAAGAAGGCGGTGACCGGGGTCGGGGCGCCCTCATAGACGTCGGGCGTCCACATATGGAACGGCACCGCCGAGACCTTGAAAGCGATGCCGGCGATCACGAACACGATGCCGAACACGACGCCGACCGAGACATCGCCGCTCGAGAGAACGCGCGCGATCTCGCCGAACTGCGTGTGGCCGGTGAAGCCGTAGACCAGCGAGGCGCCATAAAGGAGCATTCCGGACGACAGCGCGCCGAGGACGAAATATTTGAGGCCGGCTTCGGTCGAACGGACGCTGTCGCGGTTGATCGCGGCGACGACATAGAGCGCGAGCGACTGCAGTTCGAGGCCGAGATAGAGCGAGATCAGATCGCTGGCCGAGATCATGATCATCATGCCCAGCGTCGCGATGACGATGAGCACGGGATATTCGAAGCGATCGAAATTCTCGCGACGGGCGAAGTCCGTCGACATCAGGATCGCGAAGCCGGAGCCGGCCAGCGCCAGCACCTTCATGAAGCGCGCGAAGGGATCAAGGACGAAGGCGCCCGAGAAAGTGACGCCGTCCGGCGTCATGAACAGAAGCGCGAGGCCCGCCAGCAGGACTACGAAGATCGACAGTGTGGTGACGAGGCCGGTCGACCGCTCGCCCTGGAAGACGCCGATCATCAAGAGCACGAGCGAGCCAACCGCCAGGATCAGCTCCGGCAGGAAGGGCGAGAGGACGGGCAGTGTGGCGAGTTCCATTATCGGGCGTCCTGGTTCGTCACTTGACCGCGACGGCGAGCTTGCCGGCAGCCGAGAGGGCGGCCTGGTAATTGGTGATGAGATTGTCGACCGAGGCCGAGGTCACGTTGAACACCGGCTTCGGATAGACGCCGAAGAAGATCGTCAGGACGAGCAGCGGCACGAGGATCGTGGCCTCGCGGCGCGACAGGTCGAACATCGACTTCAGCTCCGGCTTCACCAGCGGCCCGAGCATCACGCGGCGATAGAGCCACAGCGCATAGGCAGCCGAGAGAATGACGCCGGTGGCAGCGAAGAACGACACCCAGGTGTTGGCGCGGAAGGCGCCGAGCAGCGTCAGGAACTCGCCCACGAAGGCCGAGGTGCCGGGCAGGCCGACATTGGCCATGGTGAACAGGAGGAACACCACCCCGTAGAACGGCATGCGGTTCACGAGGCCGCCATAGGCGCTGATCTCGCGGGTGTGCATCCGGTCATAGACGACGCCGACGCAGAGGAACAGCGCACCCGAGACGATGCCGTGCGACAGCATCTGGAAGATCGCGCCCTCGACGCCCTGCGGGTTCATCGTGAAGATGCCCATCGTCACATAGCCCATATGGGCGACCGACGAGTAGGCGATCAGCTTCTTCATGTCCTCCTGCATCAGCGCGACCAGCGAGGTGTAGATGATCGCCACGATGCTGAGCGTGTAGATGAAGGGCGCGAAATCGGCCGAGGCAAGCGGGAACATCGGCAGCGAGAAGCGCAGGAAGCCGTAGCCGCCCATCTTCAGCAGCACGCCGGCGAGGATCACCGAGCCGGCCGTCGGCGCTTCCACATGCGCGTCCGGCAGCCAAGTATGCACCGGCCACATCGGCATCTTTACCGCGAAGGAGGCGAAGAACGCGATCCACAGCCAGGTCTGCATCGAGGCCGGGAACGAGTGGTTGAGCAGCGTCGGGATGTCGGTCGTGCCGGCCTGCCAGTACATCGCCATGATGGCGAGCAGCATCAGAACCGAGCCGAGCAGCGTGTAGAGGAAGAACTTGAATGCCGCATAGACGCGGCGCGGACCGCCCCAGATACCGATGATCAGGAACATCGGAATGAGGCCAGCCTCGAAGAACACGTAGAAGAGCACGAGGTCGGTGGCGCAGAAGACGCCGATCATCAGCGTCTCGAGCAGCAGGAACGCGATCATGTATTCGCGGAACCGCTTCTGCACCGAGAACTTCGAGGCAATGATGCAGGCCGGCATCAGGAAGGTCGTCAGGATGACGAACAACATCGAGATGCCGTCGACGCCCATCGAATAGCCGATCTTGTCGCCAAGCCAGCCCGCCTGCTCGACGAACTGGAAGCCGGCGTTGGAATTGTCGAAATCCTTCCAGATCAGCAGCGAGACGAGGAAGGTGACGATCGTCGTCCAGAGCGCGATCCAATAGATATTGCGCCGCGACGCCGCGTCGTCGCCGCGTATGGTGAGCAGCAGGAGGGCTCCCACCGCCGGCAGGAAGGTTACGGTCGAAAGGATCGGCCAGCTGGTCATTTTAGGTCAAATCCTCAGCCCGCAAACATCATCCAGGTGACCAGCGCCGCGATGCCGATGAGCATCGCGAAGGCGTAGTGATAGACGTAGCCCGTCTGCAGCCTCACCACGCGATTGGTCACGTCCACCACGCGGGCCGACACGCCGTCCGGCCCGAAGCCGTCGATGAGCCAGCCGTCGCCCTTCTTCCAGAGGAAGCGGCCGAGCCACTTCACCGGGCGCACGAACAGGAAGTCGTAGAGCTCGTCGAAATACCACTTGTTGAGCAGGAAGCGGTAGAGCAGCGGCTGCTCCGCGGCGAGCTGCTTCGGGATATTCGGCGAGCGGATATAGAACCAGTAGGTCAAAAGGAAGCCGATCACCATCATGACGGTCGGCGCCAGCTTGATGGTCTCCGGAAGCTCGTGCATCGCGTGCAGCACGTGGTTTTCCGGGTTCATGAACAGCGCCGACTTCCAGAACTCGCCATAGCCCTCGCCGATGAAGCGGTTGGAGAGGATCATGCCGGCGAAGATCGCGCCGAACGACAGCACGACGAGCGGAATCGTCATGACCTTCGGCGATTCATGCACATGCGCCATGACCTCGGCCGAAGCCCGGGGCTCGCCATGGAAGGTCATGAAGATGAGGCGCCAGGAATAGAACGAGGTCAGCAGCGCGGCGACCACTGTCAGGAACCAGGCATAGCCGGAGAGCGGGTTCTCGGCGACATAGGCCGCCTCGATGATGGCGTCCTTGGAGAAATAGCCGGCCGTGAACGGAAAGCCGGTGATCGCGAGCGTGCCGGCGATCATCGCCCAGTAGGTGACCGGAATGCGCTTCCGGAGGCCACCCATCTTGCGCATGTCCTGCTCGCCCGAAACGGCATGGATCACCGAGCCGGCGCAGAGGAAGAGCAGCGCCTTGAAGAATCCGTGCGTCAGCAGGTGGAAGATGCCGGTCGCAAAGGCGCCCGTGCCGAGGCCCACGAACATGTAGCCGAGCTGCGAGCAGGTCGAATAGGCGATGACGCGCTTGATGTCGTTCTGGACGAGGCCGATCGTCGCCGCGAAGAAAGCGGTCGTTGCGCCGAAGAATGTCACGACGGTGAGCGCGGTCTCCGAGAGGCCGAACAGCGGCGACATGCGCGCCACCATGAACACGCCGGCCGTCACCATGGTGGCGGCATGGATGAGCGCGGAGACCGGGGTCGGGCCTTCCATCGCGTCGGGTAGCCAGGTGTGCAGCAGGAACTGCGCCGACTTGCCCATCGCGCCGACGAAGAGCAGCAGGCAGGCGACCGTCAGGGCGTCGAGATCCCATGAGAGGAAGTGGATCTTCGTGCCGACAATGCCGCCGGCATTGGCGAAGATCGTGTCGAAGTCGACCGAGCCGAACAGGACGAACAGCGCGAAGATGCCGAGGACGAAGCCGAAATCGCCGACGCGGTTGACGACGAAGGCCTTGATGGCAGCAGCGTTCGCCGACGGCCGCTGGAACCAGAAGCCGATCAGCAGATAGGAAGCGAGACCGACGCCCTCCCAGCCGAAGAACATCTGGACGAGGTTGTCAGACGTCACCAGCATCAGCATGGCGAAGGTGAACAGCGACAGATAGCTGAAGAAGCGCGGCCGGTGCTCGTCATGGGACATGTAGCCCCACGAATAGAGGTGAACGAGCGACGATACCGTCGTCACCAGGATCAGCATGACCGCGGTGAGCGTGTCGATGCGGAACGCCCAGTTGAACGACAGCGTACCCGACTGCATCCAGGGCAGCACGTCGACGCGCACCGGAGAACCGTCCGGCGAGGTGATGGTGAAGAAGGCGATCCAGGCGAGGATTGCCGAGACGAACAGGAGACCGGTCGTCACGATCTCCGCGGGACGCGAGCCGGGTGCGGCCGGGGCATGGCCGTGATCGCCGTGACCGTGATCGTCATGCCCGTGCGCGTCGTGAGCATGGGCATCATGACCATGATCGTCATGCGCATGCGCGGCATGATCGTGGTGCCCTGCATCGCTGCCGTCGGCCGGCGCGCCGACCATGGCCGCCCGATAGCTGCCGAAAAGCGCGATGGCGCCGGCGATGATGGCGCCGAGAAGGGGGAGGAAGACGATCGCGGAGTACATCGGAGCCTCAGCCCTTCATCAGATTGATGTCTTCGACCGCGATCGAGCCGCGGTTGCGGTAGAAGACGACGAGGATGGCGAGGCCGATCGCGGCTTCGGCCGCCGCGACGGTCAGCACGAAGAGCGCGAAGATCTGGCCGACGAGATCGCCCAGGAAGGACGAGAACGCCACGAAATTGATGTTGACCGCGAGCAGGATGAGCTCGATCGACATCAGGATGACGATGACATTCTTTCGGTTGATGAAGATGCCGAACACGCCGATCGTAAAGAGGATCGCCGCGACCGCCAGATAGTGGGAGAGACCGATCTCCATGACGTGAGTCCCCGTTCTCTCTCTAGACGCCCTGGCCGGGCTTGACGGCGTGCAGTTCGACCTTCTGCGAACGCGCGACCTGATCGGCGATCACCTGGCGCTTGACGTTCGGCTTGTGGCGAAGCGTCAGCACGATCGCGCCGATCATCGCCACCAGCAGCACGAAGCCGGCCGCCTGGAAGAAGAAGAAGTAGTGGGTGTAGAGCAGCTGCCCGATCGCGGCAGTGTTCGAGACCTGCGCCACATCCGGTATCGGCGCCGCAACGCCCTTGACCGCCTCGGGCGCGAAGACCCAGCCCGACAGCACGATCAGCAGTTCCGCGAGCAGCACGACGCCGATGAGGCCGCCGACCGGCAGATATTGCTGGAAGCCCTGGCGGAGTTCGACGAAGTCGACGTCGAGCATCATGACCACGAACAGGAACAGCACAGCGACCGCGCCGACATAGACGACGACCAGCAGCATCGCCAGGAACTCGGCCCCGAGCATCACGAACAGCGCGGCCGCGTTGAAGAAGGCGAGGATGAGGAACAGCACCGAGAGCACGGGATTGCGCGAGCCGATCACCATCAGGCCGGAGGCGATGGTGATGGCCGAGAACAGGTAGAAGAAGAGCGTGTGCAGGATCATGATCGCTTCACCGGTAAGGTGCATCCATGCTGATGTTCTGAGCGATCTCCCGCTCCCACCGATCGCCGTTCGCGAGCAGCTTTTCCTTGTCGTAGTAGAGCTCTTCGCGGGTTTCGGTGGCGAACTCGAAATTCGGTCCCTCGACGATGGCGTCCACCGGGCAGGCTTCCTGGCAGAAGCCGCAATAGATGCACTTCACCATGTCGATGTCGTAACGGGTCGTGCGCCGCGTGCCGTCATTGCGGCGCGGGCCGGCCTCGATCGTGATCGCCTGCGCCGGGCAGATGGCCTCGCACAGCTTGCAGGCGATGCAGCGCTCCTCGCCGTTCGGATAGCGGCGCAGCGCATGTTCGCCGCGGAAGCGCGGGCTGAGTGCCCCCTTCTCGAAGGGATAGTTCAGCGTCTTCTTCGGCTTGAAGAAGTAGCGCATCGACAGGAAGAAGGCCGAGACGAACTCGGTCAGGAAAATCGCTTTCGCGGTCTGGTCGAGGCGCATTACGGAGCCCATCCCATGATCTTGAGAACGGCGGCGACCACGACGACCATGCCGAGGGAGATCGGCAGGAAGATCTTCCAGCCGAGCCGCATGAGCTGGTCGTAGCGGTAGCGCGGCACGAAGGCCTTCACCATCGCAAACATGAAGAACACCAGCAGCGCCTTCAGGACGAACCAGACGATGCCCGGCACCCAGGTGAACGGCGCGAAATTGAACGGCGGCAGCCAGCCCCCGAGGAACAGGATCGTCGTCATCGCGCACATCAGGCAGATGGACGCGTATTCGCCGAGCATGAACATCATGTACGGCGTCGAGCCATATTCCGACATGAAGCCGGCGACGAGCTCCGACTCCGCCTCGACGAGATCGAAGGGCGGCCGGTTCGTCTCGGCCAGCGCCGAGATGAAGAAGATGACGAAGAGCGGCAGCAGCGGGATGAAGTGCCAGTCGAGGAAGCTGCCGGGCAGGCCGAGCTTGGTGCCGAGGCCATGTTCCTGCGCGATCACCACGTCGGAGATGTTGAGCGAGCCGACGCAGAGCAGGACGCCGACCAGCACGAAACCGATCGAGACCTCGTAGGAGACCATCTGCGCCGCGGCGCGCAGCGACGACAGGAACGGGTATTTCGAGTTCGACGCCCAGCCGCCCATGATGATGCCATAGACGCCGAGCGAGGAGATCGCGAGCAAGTAGAGAATGCCGACATTGATGTTGGCAACGACCCATCCCGCGTTGAACGGAATCACCGCCCAGCCGGCAAGTGCCAGCGTCACGGTGACGAGCGGCGCCAAGAGGAAGATGCCCTTGTTGGCGCCGGAGGGGATCACCGGCTCCTTGAGCACGAATTTGAGCAGGTCGGCGAAGGACTGAAGCAGGCCGAAGGCGCCGACCACGTTCGGGCCGCGACGCAGCTGCACAGCCGCCCAGATCTTGCGATCCGCCAGAAGGATGAAGGCGATCGAGACCAGCAGCAGGACCAGCAGCAGAAGGCTCTGCGCGATGATGATCACGCCGGGGAT
This sequence comes from Allobosea sp., assembly GCA_017307955.1. Lineage (GTDB taxonomy): Bacteria > Pseudomonadota > Alphaproteobacteria > Rhizobiales > Kaistiaceae > Kaistia. Next base: position 134,692 of record JAFKFV010000009.1, read on the forward strand.
CAGATAGCCGTCAACGAAGCCGTTCATCGGTTCCTTACTCCGCTGCCGCCGCGACCTGGCCGGCCGCGAGCGCCGAGCACTCCGCCATCACGGCCGAAGCACGGGCGATCGGATTGGTCAGATAGAAATCCGCGACGATGCTGCCGAAGGTCACGGAGGGAAGCGAACCCGCCTTCGCGGCGAGCGCCGCCACATCCGCCAGCGCCGGCGGCTCGACATGGTCAGCCTTGGCGAGGTGCGGATAGGCCGCATAGAGCGCGCGACGGAGTTCTGCGAGCGAATCGAAGGGCAGCCGCTTGCCGAGCACCTCGGACAAGGCACGGAAGACGGCCCAGTCCTCGCGCGCATCGCCGGGGGGGAAAGCGGCACGGTTGGCGAACTGGACGCGTCCTTCCGTGTTCACATAGGTGCCCGACTTCTCGGTATAGGCGGCGGCAGGCAGGATGACATCGGCGCGGTGTGCGCCATTGTCGCCATGCGTGCCGACATAGACCACGAAGGCCGAGCCGAGCGCGTCGGTGTCGATCTCGTCGGCGCCGAGCAGGAACAGCACGTCGAGCGCGCCCTCCCCCGCCGCCTTGACCATGGCGCCGGTCGCGAGTCCGCTCTCGCCCGGCACGAAGCCGATATCGAGGCCGCCGACGCGCGACGCCGCCGTATGCAGGACCGCGAGGCCGTTCCAGCCTTCGTCGCGGCCGGGCGCCGAGGCGATCGACGCGGCGGCGGCAAGCACAGCGGCGCCGGCTTCGCTGGCCAGCGCCGACTGTCCGACGATGACGATCGGCCGCTTGGCATTGGCGAGCAGTTCGCCGAAGGCGCCCTTGCCCGCGGCGATGTCGGCCAGCGTCTCGGTGCCGGCGCCCAGATAGTCGTGCGGATAGGTCAGGTCGACCTGCTCGCCGATGACGCCAACCTTCATGCCGCCCGCGCGCCAGCGCTTGCGGATGCGCGCATTCAACACCGACGCCTCGCGGCGCGGATTGGCGCCGATGATGAGGATCGCATCGGCCTGCTCGATGCCGGCGATGGTCGGGTTGAAGACATAGCTCCCGCGGCCGGCGGCCGGATCGAGCGCGGCGCCGTCCTGGCGGATGTCGAGATTGGTCGAGCCGAGCGCGGCCATCAGACCCTTCAGCGCGAAGAGATCCTCGACCGAGGCGAGATCGCCGCCAATGGCGCCGATGCGCTTGCCGTCGACACCCTTCACCTTGGCCGCGATCGCCGCGAAGGCCTCGCTCCACGACGCCGGGCGCAGCTTGCCCGCGACGCGGACATAGGGACGATCGAGACGCTGGGTCCGGAGGCCGTCCCAGACGAAGCGCGTCTTGTCGGAGATCCACTCCTCATTCACCGCCTCGTTGAGGCGCGGCAGGATGCGCATCACCTCACGGCCGCGCACATCGACGCGGATATTCGATCCGACCGCGTCCATGACGTCGATCGATTCCGTCTTCACGAGTTCCCACGGACGGGCGTGGAATGCATAGGGCTTCGAGGTCAGCGCACCGACCGGGCAGAGGTCGATCACATTGCCCTGCAGCTCGGAGGTCAGCGCGCGCTCGAGATAGGTCGTGATCTCGGCATCCTCGCCGCGACCGATCAGGCCCATCTCGGAGATGCCGGCGACTTCGGTCGTGAAGCGGACGCAGCGCGTGCAATGGATGCAGCGATTCATCGACGTCTTCACGAGCGGGCCGATATACTTGTCCTCGACGGCGCGCTTGTTCTCGGCGAAGCGGTTCTTGTCCACGCCATAGGCCATGGCCTGGTCCTGCAGGTCACACTCGCCGCCCTGATCGCAGATCGGGCAATCGAGCGGATGGTTGATCAGCAGGAACTCCATGACGCCCTCGCGGGCCTTCTTCACCATCGGCGACTTGGTGAACATGACCGGCGGCTCACCATTGGGGCCGGGCCGGAGGTCGCGGACATTCATCGCGCAGGACGCCTGCGGTTTGGGCGGGCCACCCTTCACCTCGACGAGGCACATGCGGCAATTGCCGGCGATCGACAGCCGTTCATGGAAGCAGAAGCGCGGCACCTCGGCGCCGGCCGCTTCCGCCGCCTGCAGAAGCGTGTAGTCCGGCGGGACGTCCACTTCGATGCCGTCAACGATGATCTTGGCCATCAACCGCTCTCACAAATGCGCATCGACGAGATCGAGACGCTTCTCGATCCGCTCAACACGGGCTTCCAGCCGGTCCATACGCCGGTGGACACCCACCAAACCTTCTTCGACCGCCGTCATGCGGATCTTCAGGTCCTGAACATCTTCCGTCAGCCGATCAACCTTCTCGTCGATCCGCCGCAGATAGCGAAGCACCAGGCTGTCCGGCTCCTCAGCCATTGGCAGCCTCCTTGGCCGCCTTGTAGGCGGCCAGCAGATCGGCGATCGGGACGCCGTCGACCGTGACGCCGTCGATCCGGCAGCCTTCGATCGAGACACCCATCAAGTTGGCCTTGGACAGCCGCGCCCCCGCCAGGTTCACGTCGGTGATGCGCGCGCCGGAGAGGTTCGCGTTCTCGACCGACAGCCCAGACAGGTTGACGTTGGTCGCCGTCCAGCCCGACATGTTCACGTCGTCGAACCGGGCGCCCGAGAAATTGACGTCGACGAAGCTCGAGCCCGCAAGGGTCGACTTCTCGACATCCAGTTTCTCGATGGCGCCGCTCAGCTTCATCGCGCTACTCCGCCGCCTCCATCATCTCGCGCTCGATCGGCTTCGGATTGGCCGAGTAGAGGTCGATCCGCTCCTCGATGAGCGGGCGGAAATGACGGATTAGACCCTGGACCGGCCAGGCCGCCGCATCACCAAGCGCGCAGATCGTGTGACCCTCGATCTGGGTCGTGACCTGCAGCAGCATGTCAATCTCGCGCTTCTCGGCCTCACCACGCGCCATGCGGGCGAGGACGCGGGCCATCCAGCCCGTGCCTTCGCGGCAGGGCGTGCACTGGCCGCAGCTCTCATGCTTGAAGAAAGACGAGATGCGGGCGATGGCGCGGACGACATCGGTCGACTTGTCCATGACCAGCACGCCGGCGGTGCCGAAGGACGACTTCACGGCGCGGGTGCCGTCGAAGTCCATGATCAGTTCTTCGCAGTCCTTGGCCGGAATGATCGGGCAGGACGCGCCGCCGGGAATGATGGCGAGCAGGTTGTCCCAGCCGCCGCGCACGCCGCCGCCATGCTTTTCGATCAGTTCCTTGAACGGAATGCCCATCGCCTCTTCGACGATGCAGGGCGTGTTCACATGGCCCGAGATGCCGAACAGCTTGGTGCCGACATTGTTGGGACGGCCGATCGAGGCGAACCAGGCGGCGCCACGGCGCAGGATGGTCGGCGCGACGGCGATGCTCTCGACATTGTTGACGGTCGTCGGGCAGCCATAGAGGCCGACATTGGCCGGGAACGGCGGCTTCAGGCGCGGCTGGCCCTTCTTGCCCTCGAGGCTTTCGAGCAGGGCCGTCTCTTCGCCACAAATGTAGGCGCCAGCGCCATGGGCGACATAGATGTCCATGTCCCAGCCATGGACGTTGTTCTTCCCGATGAGGCGCGCCTCATAGGCCTGATCGATCGCCGCCTGCAGGTGCTCGCGCTCGCGGATGAACTCGCCGCGCACATAGATATAGGCGATATGCGCCCCCATCGCGAAGGACGCGATCAGCGCCCCCTCGACGAGATGATGCGGATCGTGGCGCAGGATCTCGCGATCCTTGCAGGTGCCCGGCTCCGACTCGTCGGCATTGATGACGAGGTAATGCGGGCGCCCGTCATTCACCTTCGGCATGAAAGACCATTTGAGGCCGGTCGAGAAACCGGCGCCGCCGCGGCCGCGCAGGCCCGAGGCCTTCATCTGGTCGATGATCCAGTCGCGGCCGGCCGTGAGGATGGTCTTGGTGCCGTCCCAGGAGCCGCGCTTCAGCGCGCCCTGCAGGCCCCAGTCCTCGGCGCCGTAGATATTGGTAAAGATGCGGTCCTTGTCAGCCAGCATGGTCCGCCCTCACTTCTTCTCGCCCGACTCGGCGACCTGTTCCTTGCCCGCATCAGGGCGAACCGCCGGATCGGAAGCCGGCTGCGACTGGTCGACCTGGTTCGGAACCTTTTCCTTGTCCGCCTCGGCCTGCACCTTGACGGCGGGAGCGACCGGCTCCTTGGCCGGCGCCGGATCACCCGAAGGAGCAGCCGCGGCGGCAGCGGCCTCGGCCGCCTTCGCGGCTTCCGCGGCCTCGCGGGCGGCGATCGCATCACGGGCAGCGGCGAGACCGGCGCCCTGGCCGATCATCGAGCCGTCATAGAGCTCGGGGCTCGTCAGAACGCGGGCGCCGCCGATCGGCATCGAATTGAAGCGATCCGTCTGCGGACCGGGCTTCAGTGGGCGTCCCGCCTCGATATCGTCGATGATCTTGCCGAAGCTCTCGGCCGTCAGATCCTCGTAGGTGTCCGGCACGATCTGCACCATCGGCGCGTTCACGCAGGCGCCGAGGCACTCGACCTCTTCCCAGGAAAGATCGCCATTGGCCGAAGGATGAAACGGCTCGGCATGGATGCGGCTGCGGCAGACCTTCAGCAGTTCGCCGGCGCCCGCAATCATGCAGGGCGTCGTGCCGCAGACCTGGATATGCGCCTTGCGGCCCACCGGGGCGAGCAGGAACATCGTATAGAAGGTCGCGACCTCGAGCACCCGGATATAGGGCATGTCGAGGAACTCGCCGACCCAGCGGATTGCCGGCTCGGAGACCCAGCCCTCCTGCTCCTGGATACGCCAGAGAATCTGGATCACGGCCGAGGCCTGGCGGCCGGCCGGGAACTTCTCGACGGTCTTCTGTGCCCAGGCGAGATTCTCCGGCGTGAGGGCGAAGCTCTCGGGCTGCTCGGCTGCGAGACGACGGACGGACATCAGCGGTCAACCTCTCCGAACACGATGTCGAGCGAACCGAGGATGGCGGAGACGTCGGCCAGCATGTGGCCGCGGCTCAGGAAGTCCATCGCCTGGAGATGCCCGAAGCCCGGCGCGCGAATCTTGCAGCGATAGGGCTTGTTGGTGCCGTCGGAGACGAGATAGACGCCGAATTCGCCCTTGGGCGCCTCGACGGCGGCGTAAACCTCGCCCTCCGGCACGTGATAGCCTTCGGTATAAAGCTTGAAATGGTGGATGAGCGCTTCCATCGAGCGCTTCATCTCGCCGCGCTTCGGCGGCACGACCTTGCCGTCCATCGACGACACCGGACCCGTCAGTTCCGGACCCGACAGCCGCTCGACGCACTGCTTCATGATCCGGATCGACTGGCGCATCTCCTCGATGCGGATCAGGAAGCGGTCGTAGCAGTCGCCGTGACGCGCGACCGGAATGTCGAAGGCGAGCTCGGAATAGCACTCGTAAGGCTGCGAACGGCGCAGGTCCCAGGCGGCGCCGGCGCTGCGCACCATCACGCCCGAGAAGCCCCACTTCCACGCATCCTCGAGCGTCACCTTGCCGATATCGACATTGCGCTGCTTGAAGATCGGATTTCCGGTCACGAGCGCGTCGAGATCGGCGAGCGCATCGAGGAACGGATCACAGAAGGCGCCGATATCGTCGACCAGCTTCTGCGGGATGTCCTGGTGGACGCCGCCCGGCCGGATATAGGCCGCATGCATGCGCGAGCCGGAGGCGCGCTCGTAGAAGATCATCAGCTTCTCACGCTCTTCGAAGCCCCAGAGGGGCGGCGTGAGCGCGCCGACGTCGAGCGCCCAGGTGGTGACGTTGAGGAGATGCGACAGCAGACGGCCGATTTCCGAATAGAGCACGCGGATCAGCTGGCCGCGCTTCGGCACCTCGACGCCGAGGAGCTTCTCGACCGCGAGCGCGAAGGCATGCTCCTGATTCATCGGCGCGACATAGTCCAGCCGATCGAAATAGGGCACGGCCTGGAGATAGGTCTTCGCCTCGATCAGCTTCTCGGTGCCGCGATGCAAGAGGCCGATATGCGGATCGACGCGATCGACCACCTCACCGTCCAGCTCGACGACGAGGCGCAAAACGCCATGCGCGGCAGGATGCTGCGGGCCGAAATTGATATTGAAGGTGCGGACCTGGGCTTCGGTCATCGGGGCTCGCCTCAGCTCGCCTTCTGGGGGGCCTTCTCGTCACCGGGCAGCACGTAATCCGTGCCTTCCCAGGGCGAGAGGAAATCGAAATCGCGGAATTCCTGCGTGAGGCGCACCGGCTCGTAGACGACGCGCTTCTGCTCGTCGTCGTAGCGGACCTCGACATAGCCGGTCAGCGGGAAGTCCTTCCTGAGCGGATGACCCTCGAAGCCGTAATCCGTCAGCAGCCGGCGGAGGTCCGGATGCCCGACGAACAGGATGCCATAAAGGTCGTAGGCCTCGCGCTCGAACCAGTTGGCGCCTGGAAGCACCGGCGTGATCGAGGGGACCGGCGACATCTCGTCGGTCTCGACCTTGAGGCGGACGCGCAGGTTCCGCGAGGGCGACAGGAGGTGATAGACGACGTCGAAGCGTTGCTCGCGCTCCGGATAATCGGCGCCGCAGACATCGATGATCGAGACGAAGCCGGCCTTCGGATCGGCCGCGAGCTTCGCCACCACGGTCGCGATCTCGGCGCGCGCCACCGCCACCGTCAGCTCGCCATAAGCAAGCCGCCAGCCGAGAACGGCGTCGCCGCAGCTCTCCGCGATATGCGCACCCAGCTCGTTCAGCGTCTCGTCCATTGTCGCCTCAGCGCTCGATCGTTCCGGTGCGGCGGATCTTCTTCTGCAGGAGCAGAACGCCGTAGAGCAGCGCCTCCGCCGTGGGCGGGCAGCCGGGGACATAGATGTCGACCGGCACGACGCGATCACAGCCGCGCACGACCGCATAGGAATAGTGGTAGTAGCCGCCGCCATTGGCGCAGGAGCCCATCGAGATGACGTAGCGCGGCTCCGGCATCTGGTCATAGACCTTGCGGAGGGCGGGGGCCATCTTGTTGGTCAGCGTGCCGGCGACGATCATCACGTCGGACTGGCGCGGCGAGGCGCGCGGCGCGAAGCCGAAGCGCTCCACGTCGTAGCGCGGCATCGAGACCTGCATCATCTCGACCGCGCAGCAGGCGAGACCGAAGGTCATCCACATCAGCGAACCGGTGCGGGCCCAGGTGATGAGGTCGTCGGCGGCCGCGACGAAGAAGCCCTTGTCGGCCAGTTCGCCGTTCACTTCCATGAAGAACTTGTCGTCATGGCCGAGGGGCCGGCCGGAGGCATCGACGAGGCCACGCGGCCGCTCGGCGACGAGCGGCCCGCGAGCCGGGGCCGCCGCGGGGGTCGGGGTCAATCCCATTCGAGCGCTCCCTTCTTCCATTCGTAGATAAAGCCGATCGTGAGCACCGCGAGGAAGATCATCATCGACCAGAAGCCGAACCAGCCGATCGCGCCGAACGTTACCGCCCAGGGGAACAGGAACGCCACTTCGAGATCGAAGATGATGAACAGGATCGCCACGAGGTAGAAGCGCACGTCGAACTTCATGCGGGCGTCGTCGAAGGCATTGAAGCCGCACTCATAGGCCGACAGCTTCTCCGGATCCGGATTGCGATAGGCCACGAGGAAGGGCGACAGGAGCAGCGCGAGACCGATAACGAGCGCTATGCCGAGAAAGACGACAATCGGCAGATATTCGCGCAAGAGAGCATCCATGATCCGCTCCGACCTTCAACCGGCCTGGGCGGCCGGTGTGCGACGCAACAAGGCGTCAACCGCTTCACTCTGCTGTCTTATCCGGCCATCCGAATGAGGCCGGAACCGATTTCGCCGAGGTCCGAAAACAACAAGCGAGCCTTAGCGGAGGCCGTCCGGTGTGGCAAGCCCCGCGCCATGGCCGGCCGCCACATGGGTGGCCGCAACCCGGCGTCATCTTGGCGGAATTTCGCCTGTCGTTGAATTGGAACGATGAAAAAAGCCGGCGCGCGGCGAAATGTCCCGCGCTTCCGGGAGGCGGCTCGCGGCCGTCTCCGGCATCGCGGCGTGGCGATGCCGACTCGTCTCTCGCCCTTTTCGAAGTTGCCGCCGTCTGGTCTTCTTTCTCCGCCAACGGAGATGCCCATGACCGGCCCACCCCATGTCGTGTCGACGCCCCGCCGCGTCAAGATGCGCGAGCGCCTCGGCGACTGGCTGGCCGTCAATCGCGTGACGCTGAAGCGCTCGATCCGCTTCACGGTCACCGTGATGGCGCCGATCGTGGTCACCCTCTTCACCGGGCCGCAGACCTGGCTCGTCTATGCGATGGTCTCGGCGATCGTCGCCTTCGCGGGCGATGCCGGGGGCCCCGCCCTGCAGCGTGCTGGCTGGATGGCAACCGGCCCGCTGGCGCTTGCCGTGGGCCTCGCGCTCGGCGCTGCCGCCACGGGCCATCTCCCTGCGGTGTTCGCTCTCTCGATGGGCGCCGGCCTCGCCTATGGGCTTGTCGAGACGGCCCATCCCCATCTTCTGCTCGCGACCCGGTTCTTCGCCTTCGGTATCGTTCTCGCCGGTCTCGTCAGCGCGCCGGTCCCGGTCGACTTCGCGGCGATCGCCATCATGTTCGTCCTGTCCTGGCTGATCTCGCTGGCGAGCGACCTCCTGGACGGGCGGCAGACGGCGCTTTCGGTGCCTCCTGCCGCCTCGATCGGCCTCAGCCTGCGCGGGTCGCTCGGCCCGCGCATCGCCTTCGCGATCGCCGTTTCGCTGTCGATCGGCGCGGCCCTCACGGCGGCTGTTATGGTCGGCTCGCTGCGACCGTCCTGGACCTGCCTCACGGTCCTGCTGGTCATGCGGTCCGAGGTGCTGGGCAGCCTGCGCCTCGCCGGGGCGCGCGTTCTCGGCACGCTCGGCGGCGTCGTCGCGGCCGTCGCCGTCGCTCATGTCGGCAGCCACCGCCTGACGCTGATCGCCATGGCGCTCGCCGCCTTCGTGCGCTGGCCGGCCGAGCAGTTCCACAACGCGCTCGGCGTGTTCTGCCTGACGCTGTTCGTCCTGCTGATGGTCGAGCTCGTCACGCCCGACAGCCACACGGCCGCGCTGCTGCTGCACGAGCGGCTGACCGACACCATGATCGGCGCCCTCGCCGCGGTGATCGGACTGGCGGCATTCAGGCTGGTGCAGATCGCGCGGGGCGATCAAGACAGCGACCAGAAGGTCTAGCAGGGAGAAAATGGCGGGAGTGACGGGGCTCGAACCCGCGACCTCCGGCGTGACAGGCCGGCGCTCTAACCAACTGAGCTACACCCCCGCTGGGGTCCCTCTTGCGAGGGCCGAAGCGGCGTCGCCGCGTCGTGTGGGCGGTGAAGTACGGCACCGTTTCGGCCAAGTCAAGCGGCGGGCAGACCAACTGTGGATAAGCCGGAGGCCAGCCGGCTCAGCAAGGCATCGCTTGCCGTCCTGCTTGACGGCTGGAGGGGGGCATCGCCTAACTGGCGTGCAATGACCCTCCTCACACCCGCCGAATTTGCCGAACGCGCCGGCTGCACCGAAGCGCAGCTTTCGGCGCTGCGCGACCTCGGCATTCTGGGCGGCGATGGCAGCGTCCATGATGTCGCCGAGGTGAATCGGGTCCGCCTGGCTCTGTCGCTCGAAGCGGCTGGGATCCCCCTCCCCAGTCTTGCCGCGGCGATCCGCTCCGGCCTCCTCTCGCTCGATTTCACCGGCCAACTGATGTTCGAGCCGGTCGCACTGACCGCCATCGCGACCGAGGACGGCATTGCCGCCCTCAAGCTGCCGACCGATGTGGTGCGCCGCATGCGGAGCGCGATGGGCCTTTCAGAGCTGGAGCCGGGTGCGCCGCTCCGCGAGGACGACCGCGAACTCCTGCAACTGATCGCCGCGGCGCGCGGCGCCGGCCTCTCCGATGACAGCCTGGCGCGGGTGCTGCGCGTGTTCGGGCAAGCCACCCGCCGCACCGTCGAGGCGATGCGCGATCTCTTCCGCAGCCAGGTCGAGGAGCCGATGCTGGCCGCCGGCGCCAGCAGCGGCGCAATGCTGGCGACGACAGCGGCGCTGCGGCTGCAATTGCAGCGCCTCGGCTTCCGCGCCTTGCACCTCCTGCAGCGGCGCATGCTGGAGGATGCCGTGTTCGACAATGTCGCGACACGAATCCAGGAAGCGCTGCCGGCGCGGTCCGACAGCACTGCGGAGACCGCACCGGGTTTCACGGTCGTGTTCGCCGATCTCTCCGGCTACACGATGCTGACCCACAGGGTCGGCGACGCCGAGGCGGCGGAACAGGCGGCGGCCTTCGAGGCCATCGGCTATGAGACGGCGGTGATCGCCGGCGGCCGCTTCATCAAGTCGCTGGGAGACGGAATCCTGCTGCAGTTCGGCGACGCCGCGACGGCGCTCGATACCAGTTTCCGCCTGCGCGATTATGCAAAGATGCTCGCCCTGCCGCCGCTGAGGATCGGCCTCGCGACGGGATCGGTCGTGCCGCGCGATGGCGACATCTTCGGCAGCACCGTCAACCTCGCCGCGCGGGCCGCGGCCGAGGCGGTCGCCGAAGAGGTACTGGCCTGCGATGCCACCGTCGGGCAAATGCCTGCGGTCAGGCTCGCATCCTATCGCTTCACGGCGCGCCAGCCGGCGGCGCTCAAGGGCTTCCCGGCGCCGACGACGCTCTATGCGGTGAGCCGCGCGGTCCCATAGAGAAGCGGGAAATGGTGGGCGGTGAGAGGCTCGAACTCCCGACATCCTCGGTGTAAACGAGGCGCTCTACCAACTGAGCTAACCGCCCGCGAGGCGCATCAAGGCGCGCCTCTCTATAGACGATCGCCGGCCGCGTGGAAAACGCCCGGACGATGAAGGCAGGCCCGGCACCGGAGCGTCGGGTTCTGCGACGCAGGCTGTCTCAAGAATGGACAGTGTGGGCGCGGCCGACTGCGGCGCTTGCTGCGGCGCTTGCTGCGGCCCTTGGCGCGGCCGCACGCCGCCGCCAGGGTGGGCGGCCACTCGGCCGCCGCCCCGGCAACAGCGGAGTCGTCTTAGTTGACGGCGTCCTTCAGGCCCTTGCCGGCCTTGAACTTCGGGGTCTTCGAAGCGGCGATGGCGATGGTCTCGCCGGTGCGCGGATTGCGGCCTTCGCTCGCGGCGCGCTCGGCGACGCTGAAATTGCCGAAGCCGATGATCTTGACTTCGTCGCCGGCCTTCAGGGCGCCGGTGATCGCGTCGAACGTTGCATCGACGGCTTCGGCGGCGGCGGCCTTGGAGGTACCGGTACGCTCGGCGACAGCGGCGATGAGATCGTTCTTGTTCATGATGATCCTTTCCCTGGTCACGAACCCGGCCCGCATGAGTCGGACCCGGCCATGGCGGGGTATCTCAACGAATTGTACGGCCGTGGCAAGCGAAAATGGCTGTATTCCGCGATTTCGGGCGACAATTCGGTGAATCCAGACATGAAAACGCCCGCCACGAGGGCGGGCGTTCCCGATTTCGTCCTTGGCCGTGGCGCCGGAAGGCTCAGTGAGCCGTCAGCGCATGGGCCGCGTCCTCGTCGGCGGCGACCGGTTCGGCCGCAACCTTCTCCTTCGCCTCGTCCCAGACGATGGGCTCCGGCTTCCTCACCAGCGCGTGACCGAGGACGTCGTCCATGCGCGAGACGGGGATGATCTCGAGGCCGTTCTTCACATTGTCCGGAATTTCCGCGAGGTCCTTCACATTGTCCTCGGGGATCATCACGGTCTTGATACCGGCGCGCAGCGCCGCAAGCAGCTTCTCCTTGAGCCCGCCGATCGGCAGCACGCGGCCGCGCAGCGTGATCTCGCCGGTCATGGCGACGTCCTTGCGGACCGGGATCCCGGTCAGCGTCGAGACGATCGCCGTCACCATGGCGATACCGGCCGACGGCCCGTCCTTCGGGGTTGCCCCTTCCGGCACGTGGACGTGGATGTCACGGCGATCGAAGAGCGGCGGCTCGATGCCGAAATCGACAGCCCGGCTGCGGACATAGGACGCCGCAGCGGAGATCGATTCCTTCATCACGTCTCGCAGGTTGCCCGTGACGGTCATGCGGCCCTTGCCGGGCATCATGACGCCCTCGATCGTCAGGATCTCGCCGCCGACCTCGGTCCAGGCGAGACCGGTGACGACGCCGACCTGATCCTCGAGCTCAGCCTCGCCATAGCGATAGCGCGGCGCGCCGAGATAGGCCTCGACAACCGCCTCGTCGACCTTGACCGAGGTCTTCTTCTCCAGAAGCAGCGCCTTCACAGCCTTGCGGGCCAGCGTCGCGATCTCGCGTTCCAGGCTGCGGACGCCCGCCTCCCGCGTGTAGCGGCGGATGACGAAACGCAGCGCATCGTCGGAGACCTCGAACTCGCTGGCCGAGAGGCCATGATTCTTGGTCACCTTCGGCAACAGGTGCTTGTGCGCGATCTCGAGCTTCTCGTCCTCGGTGTAGCCGGCGATCCGGATGATCTCCATGCGGTCCATGAGCGGACCGGGGATGTTCAGCGTGTTCGCCGTGGTGACGAACATCACGTTCGACAGGTCGTAATCGACCTCGAGGTAATGATCGTTGAAGGACGCGTTCTGCTCCGGATCCAGCACCTCCAGCAGCGCCGACGACGGATCGCCACGGAAGTCCTGGCCCATCTTGTCGATCTCGTCGAGCAGGAAGAGCGGGTTGGACTTCTTGGCCTTCTTCATCGACTGGATGACCTTGCCGGGCATCGAGCCGATATAGGTGCGCCGATGGCCGCGGATTTCGGCCTCGTCGCGCACGCCACCGAGCGACATGCGGACATATTCACGCCCCGTCGCCTTGGCGATCGAGCGGGCGAGCGAGGTCTTGCCGACGCCGGGCGGGCCGACGAGGCACAGGATCGGCCCCTTCAGCGTGTTGGCGCGGCTCTGGACGGCCAGATATTCGACGATGCGGTCCTTGACCTTCTCGAGGCCATAGTGATCCGCGTCCAGCACCTCCTGGGCGTAGACGAGATCATTCTTGACCTTGGAGCGCTTGCCCCACGGAATGCCGAGCAGCCAGTCGAGATAGTTGCGCACGACGGTCGCCTCGGCGGACATCGGCGACATCTGGCGCAGCTTCTTGAGCTCGCCCTGGGCCTTCTCGCGGGCTTCCTTCGAGAGCTTGGTCTTGTTGATCCGCTCCTCGAGCTCGGCGAGTTCGTCCTTGCCATCCTCCTGGTCGCCCAGTTCCTTCTGGATGGCCTTCATCTGCTCGTTCAGGTAGTACTCGCGCTGCGTCTTCTCCATCTGCCGCTTGACGCGGGAACGGATGCGCTTCTCCACCTGCAGGACCGAGATCTCGCTCTCCATCAGCCCGAGCACGCGCTCCAGCCGTTCCGCGACGGTGCGGAGCGCCAGGATCTGCTGCTTCTCGGGGATCTTGATCGCCAGATGCGAGGCGACGGTATCGGCGAGCTTGGAATAATCGTCGATCTGCGTCACCGCGCCGACGACCTCGGGCGAGACCTTCTTGTTGAGCTTCACATAGTTCTCGAACTCGGAAACGACCGAGCGCGCCATGGCCTCGACCTCGACCTTGTCGCCATCGGCGTCGGGCAGAGGATGGGCAAAGGCCTCGTAATAGGGCTCGTTCTCGGTGTAGCTCTCGATCTCGGCGCGCGCGATGCCTTCGACGAGCACCTTCACAGTGCCGTCAGGCAGCTTCAGGAGCTGCAGGACGCTGGCCAGCGTGCCGATCGGATAGATCGAATCGGGCGCCGGATCGTCGTCGCCGGCGTTCATCTGGGTCGCCAGCAGGATCTGCTTGTCGGCCCGCATCACCTCCTCGAGCGCACGGATCGACTTCTCGCGGCCGACAAAGAGCGGCACGATCATGTGCGGGAAGACGACGATGTCGCGCAGGGGAAGCACGGGATAGAGTTCGTCGCCGGAAGAGAGGCCGACCGAACGCTTCTTATCGGATGTCATTCTCGTTCCTTTCGCGGCCGCCCGGCCCCAGATGGGCACCGACCGGCTCATGGGCGTTTTCGGGGTTGGCTTGGGAGGTCCCCCCGATCGCCCGTCATGCGCTGCGTCGTTCGACGCGTCGCACCATTAGGTGGCGTCGGGACGGGGGGGTGTCAAGCGCCGCAGCCGCGCCCTCGCGCGCCATCCCGGCGAATGCGCAAACGGCGCCAGGCGATGCTAACCTGTTAGCGATGGCCTCCCCCCGGGGCCTGCCAAAGGAGATCGACGATGACCAGCCGCTTCCGCCCCTTCGTCACCGCAGTTGCCGCCGCCGCCATGCTCTCGGCCGCGATCGCGCCGGCCCTCGCCTGCACCCGCGCCGTCTATATCGGCTCCGACGATATGGTGATCACCGGCCGCAGCATGGACTGGCTCGAGGACATGCATACGCGGCTCTGGGCCTTTCCGCGCGGCATGAAGCGGGATGGCGCCGCGGGCCCGGGCTCGCCGGTGTGGACGGCGAAATATGGCAGCGTCGTCGCCTCCGGCTACGATGTCGGCACCGCCGACGGAATGAACGAAGCGGGCCTCGTCGCCAACCTGCTTTATCTCGCGGAGAGCGACTACGGCACCACCATGGGCAAGCCGCCGCTGTCGATGTCGCTCTGGGCGCAATATGTGCTCGACAATTTTGCCAGCGTCGACGAGGCGGTGGCGGCGCTGGAGAAGGAGCCCTTCCGCGTCCAGACGGCCGAGTTGCCGAACGGCAAGGCGGCGCAGCTGCATCTCTCGATCTCGGACGCGACGGGGGATTCGGCGATCTTCCAGTATGTCGGCGGCAGGCTGGTCATCTATCACGGCAAGGAATACCGCGTGATGACCAACTCGCCGACCTATGACCAGCAGCTGGCGCTGAACGCCTACTGGAAGGAGATCGGCGGACTCACCTTCCTGCCGGGCACCAACCGCGCCGCCGACCGCTTCGCGCGGGCCTCGTTCCTCATCCAGGCGATCCCTACCGAGGTGGCGCCGAGCTATATCGGCGCCGTCCCCGACAAGAGCTTTGCCAATCAGGCGGTGGCGAGCGTCATGGGCGTCATGCGGGCCGTCTCGGTTCCGCTCGGCATCACGACGCCAGGTCAGCCCAACATTTCCTCGACGATCTCGCGCACGATCGCGGAGCAGAAGAACCGCGTCTACTTCTTCGATTCTTCCACCAGCCCCAACACCTTCTGGGTGCCGCTCGCCGATCTAGACCTCGCAGAGGGCGCCCCGGTGAAGATGCTCGACATCACCGGCGGCCGCGTCTTCTCCGGCAACGCCGCCGACAAGTTCGTCGAAACGAAGCCGTTCACCTTCATGGAGGTGGTGCCGAAGGGTTAGCCGCTGGAAGAAGCCCCCACGTGCCGCCGGCAGCGCTGGCGAACGCCCACAAACAGAAAAGGCCCGGTGGAACGATCCGCCGGGCCTTTTCGATAAGGGTTTGTACGCCGCGCCGTCAGGCGTTGGCGACTTCGTCCTGCTGACGCTCGGCATAGATATAGAGCGGGCGGGCCTTGCCCTCGACCACCTCGGCCGAGATCACGACTTCCTGCACGCCGTCGAGGCCCGGCAGGTCGAACATGGTCTCGAGCAGGATCTGCTCCATGATCGAGCGCAGCCCGCGGGCGCCGGTCTTGCGCTCGATCGCGCGCTTGGCGATCGCGGTCAGAGCGTCGGGATGGAAGGTGAGATCCACGTTCTCCATCTCGAACAGGCGCTGGTACTGCTTGACGAGCGCGTTCTTCGGCTCGGTCAGGATCGTGATCAGCGCCGCCTCGTCGAGATCCTCGAGCGTCGCCAGTACCGGCAGGCGGCCGACGAATTCGGGGATGAGGCCGAACTTCAAAAGATCCTCGGGCTCGACATGGCGGAAGAGCTCGCCCGTGCGGCGATCCTCCGGGCCAGCAACGCGAGCACCGAAACCGATCGAGGTCGAACGGCCGCGATCCGAGATGATCCGCTCCAGCCCGGCGAAGGCGCCGCCGCAGATGAAGAGGATGTTGGTGGTGTCGACCTGCAGGAACTCCTGCTGCGGATGCTTGCGCCCGCCCTGCGGCGGCACGGAGGCAACGGTGCCCTCCATGATCTTCAGCAGCGCCTGCTGGACGCCCTCGCCCGACACGTCGCGCGTGATCGACGGGTTGTCGGACTTGCGGCTGATCTTGTCGACCTCGTCGATATAGACGATGCCGCGCTGCGCGCGCTCGACATTGTAATCCGCCGATTGCAGCAGCTTGAGGATGATGTTCTCGACGTCCTCGCCGACATAGCCGGCCTCGGTCAGAGTCGTCGCATCGGCCATGGTGAACGGCACGTCGAGGATGCGGGCGAGCGTCTGCGCGAGCAGCGTCTTGCCGCAGCCGGTCGGGCCGATCAGCAGGATGTTCGACTTGGCCAGTTCGACGTCGTTATTCTTGGTGGCGTGGTTCAGGCGCTTGTAGTGGTTGTGCACGGCGACCGAGAGGACGCGCTTCGCATGGCGCTGGCCGATCACATAGTCGTCGAGAACCGCGCAGATCTCCTGCGGCGTCGGGACGCCGTCGCGCGACTTCACCAGCGAGGACTTCGATTCCTCGCGGATGATGTCCATGCAGAGTTCGACGCATTCATCGCAGATGAAAACCGTCGGCCCCGCGATCAGCTTGCGCACCTCGTGCTGGCTCTTGCCGCAAAACGAGCAATAGAGCGTGTTCTTGGTGTCGCTGCCGCTGACTTTGCTCATCCGTATACCTCGCTGTCGTCCGGTCCGGGGAAAGCGGAACGACTCTTCTGATGTCGGCCGGCGCCATCCTGCCGGCCCGCCGCGGTCGAAACTCGACCCTCTAGCGCCCCTAGCCGACGGACGCAATCGGCTGATTGCGATCCAAACATGCTAGTCGGGACTTGATCAAGACATACTTAATGCCGCCGCCGGCCAATGCGAGACCCTTTGGGTCACGCTTTCAAGCCGGCGGAGGACCGCGGATTTCCGGTTAGCCGGATCAATCCTTCTTGATCTGGTCCAGCGCTTCGCGGCTGGTCAGAACCTGGTCGATCAGGCCGAACTCGACTGCCGACTCTGCGACGAGGAAGTTGTCGCGCTCGAGGGCGTTCTCGATCGTCTGGTAGTCGCGACCGGTGTGGTGGACATAGATCTCGTTGAGGCGCCGCTTGAGGCTCTCGACCTCGCGGGCATGGATCAGGATGTCGGTCACCTGGCCCTGATAGCCGCCGGAAGGCTGATGAACCATGATGCGGGCGTTCGGGAGCGCGAAGCGCATGCCCTTCTCGCCGGCCGTGAGCAGGAGCGAGCCCATCGAGGCCGCCTGGCCGATGCAGAGCGTCGACACCGCCGGCTTGATGAACTGCATCGTATCGTAGATCGCGAGGCCCGACGTCACGACGCCGCCCGGCGAGTTGATATACATCGCGATCTCTTTCTTCGGGTTTTCGGCCTCGAGGAAGAGAAGCTGCGCGGTGATCAGCGTCGACATGTAGTCCTCGACCGGGCCGGTGACGAAGATCACCCGCTCCTTGAGCAGCCGGGAATAGATGTCATAGGCCCGCTCGCCGCGGTTCGTCTGCTCGACGACCATCGGCACGAGCGTATTCATATAGAGGTCGATCGGGTCTCTCATGATTGTCCTTCGGCGTCTCGATCTGCCACAGGGTTGAGGGGGCCCCGGTCGACCTCAATCGGATGGACCGATTCCCGGGGCGCTGAAGCCCATACATATGGCAGCTTCCCCGGCTTCGGAAGGGGCGCCACCAGACGCAAGAAACGACAGCGCCGCGGCGAGGGCCGCGGCGCGATCTCATGCCCCGCAAGGGGCCGGACGGAAATGGCGATCAGGAAGCCGCCTGGCCCTCTTCCTCGTCCTTCAGCAGCTCTTCGCGCGAAACCGTGCGGTCCGTGATGTCGGCGAGGCCGAGCACGTGGTCCACCACCTTCTCCTCGAAGATCGGGGCGCGCAGCGATGCGAGCGCCTCGGGGTTCGAGCGATAGAACTCGTAGACTTCCTTCTCCTGGCCCGGGAACTGGCGGATGCGGTCGACCAGCGCCCGCTGCAGCTCCTCGTCGGTGACCTGGATCTTCGCGCCCTCGCCGATTTCCGAGAGGACGAGGCCGAGGCGCACGCGACGCTCGGCGATCTTGCGGTAGTCGGCCTTGGCGGCCTCCTCGGTCGTGTTCTCGTCCTCGAAGGTGCGGCCCGAGCGCTGCAAATCCTGCGTCACCTGGTTCCAGACATTCTCGAACTCCTGCTCGACCATGGTCGGCGGCAGCTCAAAGGAATGCAGCTCGTCGAGCTTGTCGAGCAGCTGGCGCTTGATCTTGGTGCGCGTCGCCGAGCCGAGCTGGCCCTGCATCTGCTCGCGCATCGTCTCGCGCAGCTTCTCGAGCGACTCGAGGCCGAACTTCTTGGCCCATTCGTCATCGACGGTCGCGGCGACCGGCGCGGCGACTTCCTTGACGTTGACGTCGAAGGTGGCGGCCTTGCCGGCGAGATGCTTGGCACCGTAGTTCTCGGGGAAGGTCACGTTGAGGACGCGCTCCTCGCCGACCTTGGCGCCGAGCAGCTGATCCTCGAAGCCGGGGATGAAGCGGCCCGAGCCGATCGTGACCTGGCCGTTCTCGTCGGCGCCGCCCTCGAAGGGCTCGCCGTCAATCTTGCCGACATAGGAGATGGTGACGCGATCGCCATTCTCGGCCGCGCCGTCCTTGGCCGCGAACTCGGCCGAGTCGCGGGCGAGCTTCGCCACCTCGGCGTCGACTTCCTCGTCGGTGACCTCGGCGATCGGACGATCGATCTTGATGCCTGCGAAGTCGCCCAGCTCGAAGCTCGGCAGGACTTCATAGGTCATCGTGTAGGAAAGGTCCTTCTTGCCGTCGAGCACTTCGCCGGCCTCGGACTCGTCCTCCGGCAGCGCGAAGCTCGGCTGCATGGCGGCGCGCTCGCCGCGCTCCTCGAGCGTCTTGCGGGCGGTCTCGTTCAGGACGTTCTGAACGATCTCGGCCATCGCCGACTTGCCGTAGATGCGACGCAGATGCGCGGTCGGCACCTTGCCCGGGCGGAAGCCGTTGAGGCGGACCTGACCCTTCAGCTCCTCGAGGCGCGCCGAAAGGCGGCTGTCGAGTTCCGTCGCGGGGACCACGATCTTGAGCTCACGTTTCAGGCCCTCGGAGAGGGTCTCGGTCACCTGCATGTTCAGCGCTTTCCGTCTCGTGCGTTCTTAAGGTTGGCGTCTCGCCGGGATCGTTCTTTTGCTCTTCAGCGGCGCCTGGTGCGGGCGGAGGGACTTGAACCCCCACGGCGCGAGCCACTGGAACCTAAATCCAGCGTGTCTACCAATTCCACCACGCCCGCGGCAGCCGTATGGTTTCAGGCCCCAGAAGGCCCATAACTAAGGCGCCGGCTCTATAGCATCAGCAAGGGTCGGGTCAATCGAAAAGCCGCTGGAAGACGCGGGGCAGCGCCTCGGGGAGATCCTCCGCGATGAGGCCGCGGCCGAGGATGGCACCCGCCTCGCCATGGAGATAGGTCCCCGCGCTCGCTGCCTCGAAGGCGGGCATCTTCTGGCAGAGAAGCCCGCCGATCATGCCGGAGAGGACATCGCCCGATCCGGCGGTGGCGAGGTAAGGCGGCGCGTTGTCGGCGATCGAGGCGCGGCCGTCCGGGCTCGCCACGACGGTGTCCGGCCCCTTCAGGAGCACGGTCGCACCCGAGCGACGCGCAGCCTCGCGCGCCCGCCGGAGCTTGCCCGACTCCTCGGCGAGATCGGGGAACAGGCGGGCGAACTCGCCGTCATGCGGCGTCATCACCACCGGCGCGTCCCGGTCCTCGATCAGCGCGAACAGCGCCTCCGGTGTCTCTCGGAAGGCGGAGATACCGTCCGCATCGAGCACGACCGCCGCGCCGGAGCGAAGCGCCGCCTCGACCAGCGCCCGCGTCCCCTCCCCCGCTCCGAGACCCGGTCCCAGCACGACGCCGTCGAGCCGCTTGTCGGAGAGAATATCCTCCAGCCCAGCAGCGCCTTCCATCGGCCTCAGCATGATCGCCGTCAGATGCGCCGCATTTTCGGGAAGGGCATCCGGCGGCGAAGCAATGGAGACAAGACCGGCGCCGATGCGAAGGCCGGCGCGCGCGGCCATGCGGGCGGCGCCGGTGTGCCAGGCCTGCCCCGAGACCACCACGAGATGGCCCTTGTCATATTTGTGCCCGTCGATGCGCGGCACCGGGAACGTCGCGTCCCAGAGTTCCTTGCGATTGCGGAAGGCTCGCGGCGCGATCGCGTCCAGCACCGTGTCGCGGATGCCGATATCGGCGATCGAGAGTCGGCCGCAGAGGACGCGTCCCGGCAGCAGCATGTGGCCCGGCTTGGCGCGGAAGAAGGTGACGGTCTCGTCGGCGCGTACCGCTTCGCCCATCACCGCGCCGGTCGCGCCGTTGACGCCGCTCGGCAAGTCGACCGCGACGACCCGCGTGCCCGCGGCGTTCATGGCCTTGACCGCCTCGGCAGCGGCGCCTTCGAGCAGCCGGTCGAGCCCGGCGCCGAACAGTGCATCGACGACGACATCCGCCGCAGCGAGATCGAGCGAGGCCGCTGGCGCGACCTCGCCCTTCCAGTCCTGCGCGGCGCTGGCCGCGTCCCCCTTCAGCGCCGACCGCTCGCCGAGCAGGCCGAGCGTCACGCGATAGCCGCGCTCGGCGAGAAGCCGCGCCGCCACGAAGCCGTCACCGCCATTGTTGCCGGGTCCGCAGAGAATCGCGATGCGACTACCGAGCGCGCTCCTCGCTACGACATCGGCCACCGCGCGGCCGGCCGCCTTCATCAGCGTGTAGCCCGGCGTGCCCGAACGGATGGTCGCGGCATCGGCGGCGGACATTTCGGCGGGCGTGAGCAGTTCGATCATGGCGGCGGTTCCGGGGACGAAGAGCGCCGGGCGGCGCACTTCTTCTTAACTCCATGCCGGCATCGCCCGAAGGAAAAGCGATGATCTGCACACAGTTTGCTCATTTGCCTATTGATGCACCGGCCCGGCCGGGCTTCATTGGCGGCGAGAGCCGGCATGGCAGTCCGGGAGCCCAATTTTCCGGCGTTTTCGCGAAACGGAAGAGATGGCACGGAGCCTGCAAGCGTCGGCGACGGGCCGGTCACACGGCCGGGGCCAGACGAGCATCGGAGATGCGGAGGCAATGAAAAAGATCGAAGCGATCATCAAGCCGTTCAAGCTCGATGAGGTGAAGGAAGCGCTGCAGGAAGTCGGTCTCCAGGGCATCACGGTCACCGAGGCCAAGGGTTTCGGACGCCAGAAGGGTCATACCGAGCTCTATCGCGGCGCCGAATATGTCGTGGACTTCCTGCCGAAGGTGAAGGTCGAGATCGTGCTCGGCGACGACCTGGTCGAGCGCGCGGTCGACGCCATCCGCAAGGCTGCCCAGACCGGCCGCATCGGCGATGGCAAGATCTTCGTCTCCAATATCGAGGAGGCCGTCCGTATCCGCACCGGCGAGAGCGGTCTCGACGCGATCTGAGCGGCTCGTTCCGTCGAGGGCCTAGCCAGCGGCGACAGCCCTGATAATCTCACATACCGTTTCCGGTGGGTTGCCGGCAGCGGCCCCTTGGGCTGCGCCGGCACCCTTCAGTGTGAGAGAGGACCCTCGTCATGACGACCGCCAAGGACATCCTGAAGCTGATCAAGGATCAGGATGTGAAATATGTGGACTTCCGCTTCACTGACCCGCGCGGCAAGTGGCAGCATGTCACTTTCGACATCGATCTCATCGACGAGGACATCTTCGCGGAAGGCACGGCCTTCGACGGCTCCTCGATCGCGGGCTGGAAGGCGATCAACGAATCCGACATGACGCTGGTGCCCGATCCGGACACCGCCTTCATCGACCCGTTCTTCGCCCAGACGACGCTGGTCATCGTCGGCGACATCATCGATCCGATCTCGGGCGAGAGCTACAACCGCGACCCGCGCTCGATCGCCAAGAAGGCCGAGGCCTATCTCAAGCAGACCGGCATCGGCGACACCGTCTATTTCGGCCCCGAGGCCGAGTTCTTCATCTTCTCCGACGTCAAGTACAAGGTCGACCCGTACAATACGGGCTTCAAGCTCGACGACCAGGAGCTGCCGATCAATTCCGACACGGATTACGAGGGCGGCAATCTCGGCCACCATGTGAAGAAGAAGGGCGGCTATTTCCCGGTGCCGCCGATCGACAGCTACCAGGACCTGCGCGGCGAGATGCTGGCGCAGATGAAGGCGATGGGCGTCTCGGTCGAGAAGCACCATCACGAGGTCGCCTCGGCGCAGCATGAGCTCGGCATCAAGTTCGCGCCGCTGACGCGCGTTGCCGACCACCTGCAGATCTACAAATATGCGATCCACCAGGTGGCGCAGGCCTATGGCAAGACCGCGACCTTCATGCCGAAGCCGGTGTTCGGCGACAACGGCTCGGGCATGCATGTGCACCAGTCGATCTGGAAGGACGGCAAGCCGGTCTTCGCCGGTAATCAGTATGCCGACCTGTCCGAGACCTGCCTCTACTACATCGGCGGCATCCTGAAGCATGCGAAGGCGCTGAACGCCTTCACCAATCCGTCGACCAACTCCTACAAGCGTCTGGTCCCGGGCTATGAGGCCCCTGTGCTGCTCGCCTATTCGGCGCGCAACCGCTCTGCCTCGGTGCGCATCCCCTACACGACCTCGCCCAAGGCCAAGCGCCTCGAGGTCCGCTTCCCCGATCCGACGGCCAATCCCTATCTCGCCTTCTCGGCGCTGCTGATGGCCGGCCTCGACGGCATCAAGAACAAGATTCATCCCGGAGAGGCGATGGACAAGAACCTCTATGACCTGCCGCCGAAGGAACTGAAGAAGATCCCGACGGTCTGCGGTTCGCTGCGCGAGGCGCTCGAGAGCCTCCGCAAGGATCACGCCTTCCTGCTCGCCGGCGACGTGTTCACCCGCGACTTCATCGAGAGCTATATCGAGCTGAAGTGGGAAGAGCTGATGGCCTACGAGATGACGCCGCACCCGATCGAATTCGAGATGTACTTCTCGGTCTGATCGAACGGGCGGGGCTCGGCGGATCGCCGCCGGGCCTTCGCTGCGGGCAAGCCCGCCTTCGGCCCGGAGACCGGCTGGTTCAGCATGGTCTCCGGGCCTTTTCTTTCGCCGCCTCTACCAGTTGGTGAAGCTGCCGTCCTCGCGCCGGTAGAGCGGCAGGTTCTCGTGCATGAAGGGATAGCGCGCGAGCCCGTCCCAATCGACCTCGAGGCCGAGGCCGGGCGCATCGGACGGGATGAGCCAGCCATCCTCCCAGCGGTGGCCACTGACGATCACATCGGCGAGGCTCTCGCCCGGCCGACGCGGCAGTTCCTGCACAAGCATGTTCGGCGTCGCGACGTTGAGATGCAGGCAGGCCGCGGTCGACACCGGTCCGATCGGATTGTGGACGGCGATGTCGATCATATGCGTCTCGCACCAGCCGGCGATCTTGCGCGATTCCGTGAAGCCGGCGCAGATGCACATGTCGATGCGCGCATAATCGATGAGTTCGTCCTCGATCAGCGCGCGGAACTGCCATTTGGTGCCGAGCTGCTCGCCGGCGGCGATCGGGACGGCGGTCTGGTCGCGTAAGCGGCGATAGGTTTCGGGCGCCTCGACGCGCAGCGGATCTTCGATGAACATGGGCCGATAGGGCTCGACGGCACGGCAGAGGCGCACCGCGTCGGCCATGCTCATGCGGGTATGCGCGTCGAACAGGAGTTCGACATCGGGGCCGAGTTCGCCGCGCAGCAGGCGAAAGGCCTCGATGGCGGCGTCAACCGTCTTGGCCGGTTCATAGACGCCGTCCTGCCGGGCGCCGCTCGCCCAGCGCAGGCAGTTCCATCCTTCCGCGACATGGGCGCGGGCCGACTTCAGCAGCGCCTCCGGCGAATTGCCATCGCCGAGATGGCAATAGGTGTCGACCTTGTCGCGCACCTTGCCGCCGAGCAGCTGGTAGACCGGAACGCCGAGCGCCTTTCCCTTGATGTCCCAGAGCGCGATGTCGATGGCCGCGATGGCGGAGGTCAGGACCTGGCCGGAGGGATGGAAACCGCCCCGCCACATCAGCTGCCACAGATGCTCGGAGCGCATGGCGTCCTCGCCGATGAGGAGCGGCGCCAGCGCACGCAGGATTCCGGCGACGCCCTCCTCCCGCGATGTAAGGCCGGCCTCGCCGATCCCGACGATGCCCTCGTCCGTCTCGACCTTGACGAACAGCATCGTCCTCCATTCCTTCACGAGGAAGGGCGTGACTGCCGTGATCTTCATGGAAATTCTCTCCTCCGGGGAATGCCAGTCTAGCAGCGCATCCGCGCCTCTCCAGTGGGCATCGGTCCGGATTGCGCGATGCGCCCAGGCTGGCCCCAAACGCAGACTGCCCGGGCATGCCCGGGCAGTCGTCTCTCAGTCAGCCGATGCCGATCAGAACGGCGAATCGGGGAAGTAGTAGCTCTTGGCGTTGTCCTTGGTGACGAGCGTCGCGTCGAGGACATAGGTGCCGCGCACCGGGACCTGGTTGAACACCGCGGCGGCGGTGAGCTCCATGGCCGTGCCGACCATCGCCGGCGGATAGAGAACGTCGACCGGGATCATCTTGTCGCCGTCCATGACCTTCTTGATCATGTCCTTGGAGCCCGCGCCGGCCACGACATACTTGATGTCGGTGCGCTTCGCCTGCTCGATGGCCTCGAGCACGCCGACGGCCATGTCGTCGTCCTGGCACCAGACGACGTCGATCTTGGGATACTTGGTCAGGAAGTCCTGCATCACCTTGAAGGCATCGTCGCGGTTCCAGTTGCCGAACTGGCGGTCGAGGACCTTGACGTTCGAGCCGGCGATGCCCTTGTCGAAACCGTCCTGGCGCTGCTGGTCGATCGGGATCGGCATGCCGCGGATCACGACGACTTCGGCGTCCGGCGTGTTGGCCTTGATATACTGGCCGGCGACCTCGCCGAGAGCCGGATTGTTGCCCGCGACATAGAGGTCGCGCACGCTGTCGTCATTGACGCTGGGGGCGCGGTCGACGATGGCGACGAAGGTGCCGGCGTCCTTCACTTCCTTGATGGCGTTGACGAGCTGGTCCGGATCGGTCGGCAGGATCACGAGCGCGTCGAGCCCCTGCACCGCGAGGTCCTGCACGGCATTGGCCTGGCTCGCCGGATCGGGCGAGGTCTTCACGATCACCTTGGCGCCCGGATGCTCCTTGCGGATCTGCTCGGCGACGCGCTCGGCGTGATAGACGACGCCCGCCGTCCAGCCATGGTCGGCCGCCGGGATCGAGACGCCGATGGTCTTGGTATCCTGGGCAAAAGCGGTGCCGGAGAGCGCGGCGGCGAGAGCGGCCGCGCCCAGAAACTGCTTGATCATCAACTCACTCCCTTGATTGGCGGGTCTTCGCTCCTCCGAACCGGGCGACCCGTCGGCCCGGCTCCCTCACGACTTCCGCACCAGCGAGCGCTGGACGAGCATCGCGATGATGATGATCGAGCCCTGGATGGTCCCGATCAGATATTCGCTGATGAAGTTCGAGAGCAGCATGATGTTGCCCACGAGCTCGAGGATGAACGCGCCGCAGATCGAGCCCCAGATGCGGCCCGAGCCGCCCTTCAGCGCGGTACCGCCGACGACGACGGCCGTGATCGCCTGCAGCTCCCACAGGATGCCGGTGGTGGCCGAGGTCGAGCCGAGGCGCGGCACATAGAGCAGCACGGCGATCGCGACGCAGAGGCCCTGGATCACGAATGCGATGGTGCGGACGCGGTTGACGTGGATGCCGGAATAGCGGGCGACGTCGCGGCTCGAGCCGACGGCGACGACATGCCGGCCATAGCGCGTGCGATAGAGCACGAAGGCGGCGATCGCGGC
The DNA here is from genome assembly GCA_017307955.1 of Allobosea sp. Taxonomy (GTDB): domain Bacteria; phylum Pseudomonadota; class Alphaproteobacteria; order Rhizobiales; family Kaistiaceae; genus Kaistia. The sequence goes on from JAFKFV010000009.1 coordinate 160,512, forward strand.
GACGACGAAGATCACGATGATCGGGATCGGGACGCCGAGGAACGACCCGAAATAGACCGGGCGATACATCGCCTGCAGTTCGGGCTGGCGCAGCGTGATGGCGCCGCCCTGCGAGAGCCAGGTCGTCAGGCCCCGGAAGATGCCCATCGTGCCCAGCGTCACGATGAAGGGCTCGATCCGCCCGAGCGTCGTGATCAGGCCATTGGCGAGGCCGCAAAGCGCACCGACGCCGACGGCGAGCAGCGCCGCGGCGACCAGCATCAGCGCCGGATTGGCGATCGCGCCGGAATTCATGAACAGGATCATGAGGCTGGCGACGAAGGCGACCATGGAGCCGACCGAGAGGTCGAGGTCGCCCGAGGAGATCACGAAGGTGGCGCCGACCGCGATGATGGCGATGAAGGCGCTGCGCGTCGCGACATTCTCGAGATTGTTGAGCCCGATGAAGCTCGGATTGACCAGCGCGCCGACGATGAGAAGCAGGATCAGCGCAGCGAAGGGCGCGACCGCCCGGAGGTCGACGTCGCGAAAGCTGCGGCGCGGTCGCGCCAGCGCGCTGTTGTCGTCATTGGCCGTCATTTACGAAATAACCTCCCCGTCCGGTCCTCGCCGGCTCATCGCGGCGTCTTGGCGGCGCCTTGCCGTCGCCGCTCTCGTCGATGGGCTATGCCGCCTTGCTCTTGAGGCCGGCCGCGTAGCGCATGATCTCGTGTTCGTTGATTTCGCTGCCTTCGAGGATGCCGGCGATGCGGCCCTCGCGCATGACGGCGACCCGCGTGCAAAGTCCGATCACCTCCGGCATCTCCGAGGAGACGACGACGATCGCCCGCCCCTCGCGCGCCAGCGCCGAGATGAAGTGATAGATCTGCTGCTTGGTGCCGACATCGATGCCGCGCGTCGGCTCGTCGATGATGATGATCTGCGGCTCGGTCTCCATGACCTTGGCGAGCAGCAGCTTCTGCTGGTTGCCACCCGACATCCGCCCGACCGCCACGGCGTTATCACGCACGCGGATATCGAAGCGGCGGCGGGCGCGGTCCATCGCGGCGGCCTCGCTGGCCGGATCGAGATAGCCGCGCCGCGAATGCCGCGCGAGCGACTGCAGCGTCAGATTGGCCGTCATGCCCTCGCCGAGCAGCAGACCCTTCTGTTTGCGATCCTTGGTCATATAGGCGAGGCCCGCGCGGATCGCGGCATGCACGTCGCCGGACGGCAGTTCCTGGCCGCGCACGGCGACATGGCCCGATAGCCGCGGCCGGAGGCCGACAACAGCCTCCATGAGTTCGGTCCGTCCCGAGCCGATCAGGCCGGAGAAGCCGATGATCTCGCCGCGGCGGATCTCGAAGCTCGCTTCCTTCACGAAACCCGTCGAAACCGAGCGCACGGATAGCAGGATGTTCTCGTCGATATCCGGCTCGTGCTTGGCGGGATAAAGGCTGGAAAGCTCGCGCCCGACCATCAGCTGGGCGATGGATTCGCCGTCGAGCACTTCAGTCCGCGCCGTCTTAACCCACTGGCCATCGCGCAGCACCGTGACGCGGTCGGTCAGCTCCATCACCTCATCCAGCTTGTGCGAGACGAAGATGAAGCTTGTGCCGGCGGCGCGCAGCTTGCGCACCTGGTCGAACAGGACGCGGGTTTCCTCGCGCGAGAGAACAGCCGTGGGCTCGTCCATGATGACGACGCGCGCATCGCGGCTGATCGCCTTGGCGATCTCGACCATCTGCTTGTCGGCGACGGCGAGGCTGCCGATCAGCGCGTTCTCGTCGACCTCGGAGCCGAGCATGTCGAGCACCCGCCGCGTCTCGGCGCGCATGAAGCGCCGGTCGAGCACGCCGAAGCGCGTCACCTCGCGGCCGAGAAACAGGCTCTCGGCGACGGTCAGATGTTCCGCGAGGTTGAATTCCTGATGGATGATGACGATGCCGAGCGCCTCGGCGGCGCCATTGGCGGGCAGCTTCACCGGCGCGCCATCGAGCAGGATCTCGCCCGAGGTCGGCTGTTCGAAGCCGGAGAGAATCTTGACGAGGGTGGACTTGCCGGCGCCGTTCTCGCCCATGAGGGCGTGCACTTCGCCGCGGCGCAGCTCGAAGTCGACGCTGAACAACACCTGCACGCCGCTGAACGACTTGCTGATGCGACGCGCCGATAGAACGACGTCCGCTCCAGCCGGATCGGCAGACTTCATGGACTCCCCCTCCACCCGCGGCCTCCACCGCTTGCGAGGCAATGTAAACCTTTTCAGTCGGCGATGTAAAGGTTTTCATAGCGCCGCTAAGGCCCGCTTTCTGCGGCGCGCTTTGATCGGCGGGGGAGTTTGTGTAGACTCGTCCGGAAGGGCGATCCGGGGCAGTCCAGAGTGTTTCATTCCACGCCAGCGACCATCGAGGACGTCGCGCGCATCGCGCAGGTGTCGATCGCCACCGTCTCGCGCGCGATCCACAATCCCGAGAAGGTCGCGAATTCGACGCGACTCAAGGTCAACCAGGCGATCGCGATCACCGGCTACACGACCAACGCCATGGCGCGCAGCCTGCGTCTCGGCCGGTCGAACATGATCCTCGTGGTGGCGCCCGATATCGGCGACCCCAACTTCTCCAGCATCCTGATCGGGCTCGAGAACGAGGCGCGCGCGCATGGCTATGGCGTTCTGATAGGCCATACGCAAAACGACGCGCAGCGCGGCCTCGAATATCTCAAATTCTTCGATTCGAACCAGGCGGCCGGGCTGATCCTCTTCACCGGCATCCTGCCCTTCGGCCATCAGACCATGATGGCGCGGCTGCCGCCGAGCGTCGCCGTCTTCGAGCCGGTGTTCAATGGCGGCATCCCCTATGTCGGCGTCGACGAGCATGCCGGCGCGCGCAAGGCGATCGACCTTCTGATCACCGAGGGGCACCGCAAGATCGCCTTCATCGGCGACTCGCGCACCCGCCTCGCCTATAGCCGCCGCCGCGAAGGCTATGAGCAGGGCCTCGCCGCGGCGCGGATCCCGCTCGATCACCGCATGGTTCTGGAGGGCGACGGCACCAGCGAGAGTGGCCGCCTCGCCGTCGAGCAGCTCTTCATGCGCGACACGCTGCCCACCGCCTTCATGTGCGTCAACGACCAGACCGCGCTCGGCGTCATGACCGGCCTCGCCGCGCGCGGCTACACGATGCCGCGCGATTTCTCGGTGACCGGGTTCGACGACGTGCCGCAGGCCTCGTTCATGACACCGCCGCTGACGACGATCCGCCAGCCGCGCACGCTGATCGGCAAGCACGCCATGGCGCTGCTGCTGGAACTCCTCTCGGAGGGCCAGCCGGCCGAGACCGAGCTTCTGCTCGTCCCTGACCTCGTGATCCGTAACTCCGTCGGCCCGCCCTCGCGGCAGTGGGAGACGCGCTAGGCGCCGCACATCGCCCGCGTCGACATGCGAATCAAAAGGGCCGATGCATCGCCTGCATCGACCCTTTTTCGTCTTCACCCCGAAACCAGGATGCCGTCTGGCCGCCCTCCCCGTCGCCATCCATCAGTGCTGACCGAGGCGGTCGTCTTCGGCGATGGCGGCATCGTGGTACCAGCTGTCCCAGGCGACGGCCGGCATGGCCGCGGCCTCGCGCTCGAGACTGGTCTCGCCAAGATATCCGGCGAGACGGGCCTTCACGCCAGCCCGGCCACCGGCCGGAAACGTGTATATCTTCGCTGTTTCTCTTTGAACACTTGCAGTCATTTCAGTTGTCCTTCGCTGTGCGGCAAACCGCTCATCGAACAATGTAGTGACTCATACCATGGTTGCACACCATTTGCGCGCAAAAATGCACCAATGAGCATCATATGACTACAATTTGCTCAGTCTTCGTCTTTGATGGCAAGCTCAGCATCGTCGTCACCCGCCTCCCCGGCGCTCGCGGGCAACAGGCGGCGCTCTGCTGAGCATTTCTTGGTCACTGCTGCCTTTTCAGGCGCCAGATTGTTCGCCGACGATGAAGTTTACGGCAGGGCCGGACCCGGATGGGCGGAGGACGATCGCCGGGCCCTCAGCGATCACCTTTGGGGATGCCGCGAAATTCGCCGCGCCTGCGGCAGTGCGCGCATGGCGGGCGGCGTCGTGGCATGCAAAATGCAAGATCGAGGGCGGCGCTGGCGACCGATCGGGCGACGGCTCTGACAGGCGAAGGGTTCCGGGCGCGTCGCGTCATCACTGAACGAGAGACCTAAATGACAAAGTTCAAACTGGAGTACATCTGGCTCGACGGCTACACGCCCGTGCCGAACCTGCGTGGCAAGACGCAGATCAAGGAGTTCGACGTATTCCCGACCCTCGAGGAGCTCCCGCTCTGGGGCTTCGACGGTTCCTCGACCATGCAGGCCGAAGGCCGCAGCTCGGACTGCGTGCTGAAGCCCGTGGCAATCTATCCCGACCCGGCCCGCAAGGACGGCGCCCTGGTCATGTGCGAGGTCATGATGCCCGACGGCGTCACCCCGCACCCCTCGAATGCCCGCGCCACCATCCTCGACGATGCCGGCGCCTGGTTCGGCTTCGAGCAGGAATATTTCTTCTACAAGGACGGTCGCCCGCTCGGCTTCCCGACCGCCGGCTATCCGGCGCCGCAGGGCCCCTACTACACGGGCGTCGGCTTCAAGAATGTCGGCGACGTTGCGCGTGAGATCGTCGAGGAGCATCTCGACCTCTGCCTCGCGGCCGGCATCAACCACGAGGGCATCAACGCCGAAGTGGCGAAGGGCCAGTGGGAATTCCAGATTTTCGGCAAGGGCTCCAAGAAGGCGGCCGACGAGGTCTGGATGGCGCGCTACCTGCTGTTGCGCCTGACCGAGAAGTATGGCGTCGACATCGAGTTTCACTGCAAGCCGCTCGGCGACACCGATTGGAACGGCTCGGGCATGCACTGCAACTTCTCGACGTCCTACATGCGCGAAGTCGGCGGCAAGGACTATTTCGAGAAGCTCATGGCGGCGTTCGACAAGAACCTGCACGAGCATATCGCCGTCTATGGCCCGGACAACCATCTGCGCCTGACCGGCAAGCACGAGACGGCGCCGTGGAACAAGTTCTCCTATGGCGTGGCTGACCGCGGCGCGTCGATCCGCGTCCCGCACTCGTTCATTCGCAACGGCTACAAGGGCTATCTCGAGGATCGCCGCCCGAATTCCCAGGGCGACCCCTACCAGATCGCCTCGCGCGTGCTGAAGACGATCGCCGAGGTTCCCGTGGAAGGCAGCGCTTCGGCCGCCGCCTGATCCTGATCAAGCTTGAAACGACGACGGCGCGGAGCTCCCTCCGCGCCGTTTTCTTTGGCGGGATCGCCGATCAGGTGCCGCCGATCGACCACATGACGCCGAACGCATCGCGCAGTTGGCCGTAGCGGTCGCCCCAGAACATCGTCTGCAACGGATTGACGACCGTGAGGCCGGCCTCCTCCGCCCGGCGCCACCACATGTCCGGATCGGCGACCTGCAGATGCAGCGTGTAGCCCGCCGCCGCCTGCTTCTCGTGGCCATATTCCGGATAGAAGTCGCAAAGCATCACCGAGCCGCCATGGATGCGCAGATGGATGTGCATCGTTCGGCCCTTCTCGTCGAGCGGCTGCCGCGCCAGCTCCTCGGCGCCGAAGGCGCGCTTGTAGAGCTCGGCCGCCGCGACGGCGCCGTCGAGGCTGAGATAAGGCACGACACCGGTGATGGTGTTGTTCGCCTCCTGCTGGACTGCCGTCTCGCTCATTTTCGTTCCTCCTTCGCGCTATGCGGCAGCGCCGCTGTCTGATCGACACTGCAAGGACGGTCGAGCACGCGCCAATCCGACAGGCGCCTCAGCGCGCAGACGCGGCGATGGCCTTCGGCGCCGCCTCGGCGGCGAGACGATCGAGATGGGAGCGGATATGCGCCGCCTCGGCGGGCGTCCGCGCCAGCGAGATCGCGCGATCGAAGGCAAGGCGCGCTTCCGCCGGCCGATCGAGCTGCAGCAGCAGGTGACCGACGAGGCCGTAATAATGGAAATAGTTGCCGAGCGGCGTCGCGAGCGGCTCGATCATGGCGAGCGCCGCGGCCGGGCCGGCGACCTTTGAGACGGCCACGGCGCGGTTCAGCGTCACGACCGGCGAGGGCTGGAGATGTTCGAGCGTCGCATAGAGAAGGTCGATCTGCTGCCAGTCCGTCTCCTCCGGCCGCGTGGCGCGCGCATGCAGCGCGGCGATCGCCGCCTGGATAAGATAGGGGCCGGGGCGGCGATGGCGCATGGCCTTGTCGATGAGCGCCAGGCCCTCGGCGATCATGGCGCCGTTCCAGAGCGCGCGGTCCTGGTCATCGAGAAGGATCAGCGCGCCATCTTCATCGAAGCGCGCCTCGAGCCGCGAATGCTGCAGCAGCATCAGCGCGGCAAGGCCCATGATCTCGGGCTCGGCCGGGAAAAGTCGCAGCAACAGCCGGGCAAGACGGATGGCCTCGTCGCACAGCCGCGCCCGCGCGCCTTCCACCGACGGGGCCGAATAGCCCTCGTTGAAGACGAGATAGATCATCGTCGCCACCGCCGCGAGCCGCTCGGAACGCTCGACGGGCCCCGGTGTCTCGAATGGAACGCCGGCCTTGGCGATGCGGCTCTTGGCGCGCGTGATGCGCTGCTCCATCGCCGCTTCGCTGACGAGGAAGGCATGCGCGATTTGCGGCACCGTGAGGCCGGAGACGATGCGGAGCGCCAGCGCGATCTGCTGTGTCGCCGAGAGGTCGGGGTGACAGCAGATGAAGAGGAGCCGCAGGATATCGTCGCGGTAATGCGCGTCATCCAGCCGGTCGGCGAGGCTCGCCTCGGCATCGCCGAGATCGGACAGCACCGCCTCGTCGGGAAGTTCGGCCTCGCGGCTCCGCCGGCGCACCACGTCGATCGCCGCGTTGCGCCCGACAAAGATCAGCCATGCCGTCGGGTCGCGCGGAGGCCCCTTCTGCGGCCAGAGCGCCAGCGCCTTGAGACAGGCCTCCTGAAAGGCCTCCTCGGCAATGTCGAGATCGCGGAAATAGCGCAAGAGGGCGCTGATCGCCTTCGGCCGCGCGCCGGCGACCGCCGCCTCGATCCAGGCGATATCGGTCATGGCTTGCCCCCGCCCGGATGATAGACGCCGACCGGCCGGATTTCGTAGGCGCCGCCGGGATTGGCCGCGGCGAGATCGCGGGCGGTGTCGAGAATCTCCTCCAGCGAGCCACCTTCGACGAGATAGAAGCCGAGAAGCTGCTCCTTCGTCTCTGCGAAGGGGCCATCCAGCACCAGCGGCGGATCCTGATCCTTGCGCAGCGTCGTCGCGGCAGTGGTCGGCAGCAAGCGGGCGACGGGTCCGAGCCGTCCCTCGCGCGCCAGCTTTTCATGGACCACGGCAAGGCGCGCCATCACCGCATCGTCCTCCTCCTTGGTCCAGGAGCCGACGACGTCTTCTGAGTGATAGCAAAGGATGGCGTAGAGCATGGATTCCTCCCTGGTGCCTTGAAGACGAATGGTCGCCGCCGCTTCCGACAGGGAGCTGCGCTGCTATCCATGCCAACCCGGTTTCGTTTTTCGTGCAAGCCTGTCGGACAAGAGCCGGCACGATCGTCCTCCGGCCGGCTCACGCAACAGGGAGACAGCCATCATGTCCGAGATGCCGAATGCCGAGAGCACAGGCGAAGGAAGCCCGATCGCCGAGCGCGAACTCGTCATCACGCGGCTGATCGATGCGCCGCGCGCTGCCCTCTATCGCTGCTGGACCGAGCCGGAACTGCTCGTGAAGTGGTTTGCGCCAAAGCCCTGGTCGACGCCCACCGCCGAGCTGGATGTCCGGCCGGGCGGCATCTGCCGCATCGTGATGCGCAGCCCGGAAGGCCAGGACTTCCCCAATCCGGGCGTCTATCTCGATGTCGTGCCGAACGAGAAGCTCGTCTTCACCGACGCCTTCGTCACGGCCTGGGAGCCCTCGACCAAGGCTTTCATGGTCGGCACCGTGACCTTCGCCGACGAGGGCGGCAAGACCCGCTACACCGCCCGCGTCCAGCACTGGTCGAAAGAGGACCGCGAGGCCCATGAGAGCATGGGTTTTCACGAAGGCTGGGGGCTGGGGCCGCTGCGCCGACCAGCTCGCCGAATTGGCCGCCACGCTCTGACCAGCGTCTCACGAAAAAAGGCGCCGTCCGTGGACGACGCCTCGCTCGCGAGCCGGGCTCCACCCTCAGGGGCAGACGTCCCAGAAGCCGCTCGTCTTGGCCGGGGTCGTATAATACCAGCAATAGCCGGCCTTGGGCGGCTGGCCGGCGACCGAGACCGCCGCTGCGCCGGCGATGAAGCCGAGCGCCGCGCCGGCAGCCACCGCGCCGCCGGGGGGCCAGTAATAGCGGCCCGGATTGACGACCACGACGCCGGGCGGCCGATAGACAGGATGGCGATAGACCGGCGCCGCGCGATAGACGGGAGCCGCCGGGCGATAGGCCGGCCGCGTCGTCGCGCCCGCCGCGCATCCGCGCGGTCCACAGCCGGCAGCGGCGCAGCCCCGCGGACCGCAGGCCCCGGCAGCGCGCCGTGCCTCGGCAGGCGTCACCTGCGCGAATGGGGCGATCACAGTCGCGGCCGTGCCGGCGACGAGAACCAGTGTCTTCAGGAAATGTCTCATTCTACTGCCTCCCCCGTTGGCGAATCGGAGCTTATCACCACTGCGCTCCCGGCGGCAGCGTCACCCTTCCGGGCGTCACGCAACAACGTCATAAAGTAGCAGACTCGCATGCCGGCAAAATGCCTCTAGAATTGTGGCGCCTTTCCTGCCGGAGCCCGATGCGTGAGCGAGACCGAAGCCCAATCCCCTTCCCTGCCCGCGCCCGTCGGCCGCGCGGTCCAGCCGACGCCTGATCGCTCGGCGATTCCCGTCATCCGGACCATCGCCATGCCGGCCGATACCAATCCCGCCGGCGACATCTTCGGCGGCTGGCTCATGTCGCAGATGGATCTCGGCGCGAGCACGATCGCGACGCGTCGGGCGCGGGGGCGCACCGTGACGGCGGCGGTCGAGGCCATGTCGTTCATCTCGCCGGTCAAGGTCGGCGACGAGGTCACGATCTATGGCCGCATCGTCTCGACCGGCCGCACCTCCATCCGCGTCTTTGTCGAGGCCTGGCGCCGCAGCCGCGAGAGCGACGACGTCTCGCAGGTCACACATGCCACCTTCACCTTCGTCGCCATCGACGCCGAGCGGAAGCCGCGCGCGCTGCCGCCGCTGGAGCCGGGCGACGGGGTCTAGCGGCTCAGGGAACGGAGATCTGGCTGGCGCCGAAGGCGGTGATCGCGTCGCCGCTCAGCAGATAGTTGATGCTCTGGAAGGTGGTGAAGCCGCTCTTCATGGCCGCGCCCTGGTTGATATAGGCGACCATACCGTCGCGTGGGCTGACCGGACCATAGGCCTTTTCAAGATCGGCGAGGCTGCCGCCGAGCCCGGGCATGGGTTTGGCGGGCTTCGGACTGGCGAGGCCGTTGGCCGGCGCATCGCAGACCGGGCTCGGCTGCGCCGCGGCGGCGGCGACCAGCGTTACGACCTTCGAATCGCCACCCGACTGGCCATCCGAGACGAACCAGACGAGCTGCGTCTGGCCGCCATCGCCGAGCTGGTAGCAAAGCCAATCCGCCGAGGCGACGCCGTCTGTCGCGTGATGGAGCGTTCCGCCGAACGCGTCATGCAGATCGCCAAGGGGCGTCTGGCCGAGGACGATCGTCGCCGGACCTGCGGCGATGGTTGGTGCCGGCGGATTGGGGATCTCGTGCTGCGTCCCCTCAGCCGCGGCGCCGGAGAGCAGCGCCGCCGGAATGCCCGTCAGTCTCGCGCCGTCATCGGCGAGCGCCGTTCCGGCGGTCATCAGCACGAGGAGCGATGCGGCGGCAAGTTTCATGATGGACGTCTCTGATGGCGGTATCGCGGATCGGCGGCCCAAGCATGGTCCGGACAGCCATGCGAGAGTATTGGAAGCGCCCGGCGCGGTCCACAATGACGGCGATCAAGCGGCGTCAGAAGCACCGAGCGGCGCGACATGGCGCACGGCGAACGGCGCCCCGCGCTGTGGCTCGATGAAGACCGCGAGCCGATCGATCAGGAGCGGCTTGCCGTCAAAATCCGCGAAATGGCGCCGCAGCGCCGTCTCGATAGCCTCGGCATCCTCGCGCGGCACGCGGCCGGTCAGCGAAAGGTGGAAGCGGAAGGCGCCGAACACATAGGGATAGCCCCAGCGGACGAGGTTGTGTTCCTCCTCCAGCGTCAGCCCGGCGGCGCGGCGGCGCGCCATGTCGGCGTCAGACATCGGCGCGCGGAACGAATCGAAATCCGCCACGATCCGGCCGGCCCATTCGTCGAGCGCGTCCACCGGTTCGTTCGGGACCAGCGCGAAGAAGCGGCCAAGTCGCCGCAGCACCAGTTCGGGAATGGTGATCGACCGGGACGAGGCTGCGAAGGCATCGACCGCGGCCAGAAGCTCAGCATCGCTGCGGCCCTCGGCGAGCGCGAACGGCGCCTTCAGCGTGCCATGGAAGCCATATCGGGCGGGATCGGCGAGATAGGCTTCGACGGTTTCGGGCGCGAGCCCCTCGACGCCGGGCAGCGGCAGGTCGGTCGCGCCGAAGGCGTCGCGGCCGAGCCAGGCGACGGCGGCGCGGGTCAGCGGATGATCGGGAGCGGGCGTTGCATAGATGGCGTAGCGCAAGACAGTCCTCGGCCTTCGACGAAGCGGGCGGCGTCCTATCATTAGGCCATCGCGCCCTCAGTGACGACGACGATCCGGTGACCGGCGGCGATCCGGCGCAGGCAGTGGAAATGCCCTTCCCGATCGGGCATCATGAAGATGTCGCCGGGCGGGCGCCGAAGGAGTGATCATCATGACCAGCACGCTGCGCTTGGCAGCCCTTGCCGCTCTCGCCTCGGTGTCGATGGCCGGCGATGCGGGCGCCTTCAGCTATTACGACGGCCATACCGCCCCCGTGCCGGACTGGCAGGTGTTCGGCTTCGACCTGACGACCGTCCCGGGCGATGTCGCCTCGCTGATGGCGTTCAAGGCTTCGCTCGATCCCCGCCTTCAACTCGCCATCAACAATCGCTGCAAGCAGGATATCGTCTCCATGCCCTGGCGCTATTCGTCCAAGGTACGGATGTTCTGCTGGGGCCACTGACCGGACAGGCCGTTCGGTTTTCACCGACGTGTTCCCTGCGCTGATGGATCAGCCGCCCGCTGCCCTCCGGGCTCACATGCGCGGCTCATGACGCGGTGCCGATTTCGTCCGCAAACGTTCTCCCGCAACGCCCCAAAGTGATGGCGTGCAGGCCCGCAGCCGCTGCGCTTCAGCGTTCTATGCCGTGGAACGAAAATACGGCGCCGCCGTTTGCCTCCCGGAAGCTGCCGATATCCTGATCGTTCAAGACCATCGGCAGTGCCCCAGAGACACGGACCCAAGCGGGAAGGTCAAACGACGCTTCCCGCCGCACTCAGGGAGCTCAAGATGGCGCTTTACACTTTCGGCAAGCTCGTCGCCGGCGGACTTCTTCTTTCCACGCTCGCCTTTACTCCGGCGCTGGCGCAGGACGCTCAGTCGGATACGCCGTCCGTCAATCCGAACACCGGCGCCGCGACGACGCCGACGACGCCCGGGACTGGCGACACCGCCAACCCGTCGAATGGCGTCTCGCCGGAATCGTCGAGCGAGACCGACAAGCCGGGCGGCGCGATCGCCGACAAGGACGTTTTCGGCTTCGACATCACGATGGGCACCGCCAATCTGACGGCGGAGCAGATGATGGCGGCCAAGAACACCTGCCGCGATCAGGTGACGATCGAACCCACGCGTTATTCCTCGACCGTCCGCAGCTTCTGCGATCAGCTGAAGTGATCGCCCGGCGCGCGTTCCAGCGCGCGCCTCAAACGTGAAACGAACTCGCGCCGCGCGGCAGGCTCCTCGAGCCCGCGCGGCGCGTAGACATCGCGGTCCAGGAAATGGCCCGTCAGTCGGAAAGCGTCCTCCAGCGCCGACGCGGCGTCATTGGCGCCGCGGCCGCCGGTCAACAGCCCCGGCAGCGGGAGCAGCCGTTCTTCGTAGCCACGCGCGCCTTCCGCGCTGACCCCGCGACCGCTGCGCGGCGAGACGAAGACGAGGCCTTCAGTCGCCCCGGTCACGGCGCAGCGCGAGAGATCGAGCCCGAAGCCGCTTTCGTCCAGCAAGGCCAGTTCAAAGCGCGCCATGAAGGTGCCGATATCGACCGGCTCAGGGGCAGCTGCCGCCGCGAAACCGGCCATCGCCGCCTCGGCGGCGTCGTGAAGCCCCTGATGGCTTTCGCGCTCGGCCAACAGCCTCAGATGACCGACCAGCACCTGCAACGCAAACAGCGCCAACGGCCGATCGATGATAGCCGCCGCGCGCAGGTGGACCGGCTCGACCGTGAACACACCGAGTTGGTCGTCGAGCCGCGCCCGCCAGGTCGCCGCGACCCGATTGCCGGGCTGCAGGACGGGGGCCAGGCGCTTCGACCGGCCGCCGCGGACAACGCCGAGCTGGCGGCCCCGCTCGGCGGTCATGAGTTCCAGGATGGCGCTGGCCTCACCGAGGCGGCGGACACCGAGCACGATGCCCTCATCGCTCCACTGCATCGCCGCGTTCGTCCCGCTCTCTCACGCCCGGCCGATGCGCCGGGTTCCTCCCATCTGGTCATGGATCGCGGGTGTCACCAGCTTCGGCATAGCAGAACCCAGCAAGGCGGGGGCCGAAAGGCAAAACCCAAAAGCAAAAGGCCCGGCGTTTCCGCCGGGCCTTTCCCATTCCCGTGAGGGAACGATTACCAGGAGCGCTTCATCCAGAGGTTGACCGCCCAGACGTCGCCGTCCAGATCGCCACCGTCGAGGAGGTCGCGGTCGACGTTCAGATGCGAATACTGACCGTCGAGCATCAGGTCGAGACCAGCAACCGGGGTCCAGCCCGTCGAAGCGACGAAGCGGTAGGCGTCCAGGTTGGTGTCGTCGTAGTAGCCGTCGCCGTCATAGGCAGCGTAGCCGCCCGACACAGCCGACCAGACCGTGGGGGTCCAGACATGCTTGTACGAAGCGAGGGCCGACCAGCTCGAGCCCGGAGCAACAGCCGCGTTGAACACGGAGTCAGCGGAGCTGATGCCGTTGCCGACGAGGCCCGCAACCGACGTACCGCCGGCGATACCGGTGTACGAGTTGGCGTTGTCGCCGTACGAAGCGGTGACGAAGAACTTGTCGCCAGCCGAGAAGCTGTCGAGAGCGAACTCGACGCTGCCGCCGATGGCCCAGCCCGTCTTGGCTTCGTAGTCGTACGGGATCAGGGCAGTGCCGAGACCCGTGCGGTCGACCGCGGCGTTCACGTAGGCAGCGGCCAGCTTCGTCGAGAAGATGCCCGAGGCGTAGGTGATGGCGCCGACGACGTCCGGAATGTTGCTCTGGCCGCCGAAGTAGTAGACGTCGCCGTCGTTCACGAGGCCATCGATGCCCGGGGCGGCGCCACGGTCACGCTGGTCTTCGATCGAGAGGGCGAGACCGAAGCCGTTGACGGCATAGGTCGCCTGGATGTGGTCGGTCGACGAGTCCGAACCGAACACGCCGGTGTCGGTGTAGCCGCGGCCGAAGTCGAACAGCGAGGTGAAGCGACCGGCCTTGATCGGCCCGATCGACAGCCACGCGCTGTCGACATAGGCAGAGTTCGTCGAGGAGTTGACGATCTGCGAAGCCGACGAGGAGAAGTTGCCGGTGTTGCCGGTCTGGGCGCGGAAGTCCAGGAAGCCGGTGAGGTTGCCGAACTCGGTGACCGACGAGGCGGTCAGCTGGATCGAAGCTTCCGTGTAGAAGTTCGACCAGTTCGAGGTCGGGTAGTAGCCATTGTAGACGCCGAAGTCGGTGTCACCGAAAGCGGTGCCGAACTTCACATAGCCACCGACCTTGATGCAGGTGTCGGTGCCGGGCGAGTAGAAGAAGCCCGAACCAAACGCGTCGCAGACCTTCACGTAGTCGACCGGCTCGGCGACCGTGAGATCCGCCGCCTGAGCGCCACCGGCCACGATCATCGCAGCGGCAGAGCCGAGGAGAAGGGTCTTGAAGTTCATATCCTGACCTCCAAAAGGTTAAACCAGGAGATATTTCTTTCTTCTCGTCGCCACCGGATCGATCAGTGATCTTTCCGTCAGTCGGCTCGCTCGAAGTCCGTCAAATCCCCGTTCGGCTGCATCTGCCTTTTGATTGTCCCCCACCCCTGGGTGACAGGCGCAACAGCGGGAACCGTTTTGCGATTCCGTGAAAGTGATCATACCGAAAGCCGCCGAGGCCGCTATGACGGAATTGCAACACTGCCGACCGTCGTCACGACTTCGCGATTAAGGTCTTCGAAAGAAGTGTTAACGCGCTGACGAGAATTGGCTTTTCCCGACAGGCATCGGCTGCGCTTGTACCTTCGGCAGCACCGGAGCATGGTGCCGCCCCTGTTCAAGCCCTGCAAGGATCGGTTTCCATGCCCACCATCGAACGCGACGCGATTCTGGCGCGACTCGCCACCATCCCCGGACCGGACGGCTCGGGAGACATCGTTTCGCTCGGCCTCGTCTCGGACATCGTCGTCAATGGCGGCAAGGTCATGTTCTCGATCACCGTCGACGCGGCCCGCGCCGGCGCCATGGAGCCGCTGCGCGCCCGCGCAGCCGAGGCGGTCAAGGCGCTGCCGGGCGTCGAGAGCACGCTGGTGATCCTGACGGCGGAGCGGAAGGGCGGCGCGGGTCAGGCTTCAGCCCATTCGCACCCCCACCCGCCGCGCGCACCCGCCGCGCCGGCGGCGTCGGCGAGCGGCAAGCCGGGCATTCCGGGTGTCGGCGCCATCGTCGCCGTCGCATCCGGCAAGGGCGGCGTCGGCAAGTCGACCACGGCGGTCAATCTCGCGCTCGGCCTCGCCGCCAACGGGCTCAAGGTCGGCCTTCTCGACGCCGATATCTATGGCCCTTCGGTGCCGCGCCTGCTCGGACTCTCTGGCAAGCCGCAGACGCAGGACGGGCGCACGCTGGTTCCCATGCAGGCCTTCGGGATCAAGGCGATGTCGATGGGCTTTCTCGTCGAGGAAGACACGCCGATGATCTGGCGCGGCCCAATGGTGATGTCGGCGCTGACGCAGATGCTGCGTGAGGTGGCCTGGGCGCCGCTCGACATTCTCGTCGTCGACATGCCGCCGGGGACCGGCGATGCGCAGCTCACCATGGCGCAGCAGGTGCCGCTCGCTGGCGCGGTGATCGTCTCGACGCCGCAGGACCTCGCGCTGATCGACGCGCGCAAGGGCCTCGGCATGTTCCGAAAGGTGAACGTGCCGGTGCTCGGGATCGTCGAGAATATGAGCTATTTCCTCTGCCCGCATTGCGGCGGACGGTCGGATATCTTCGGCCATGGCGGCGCCCGCCACGAGGCGGAGAAGCTCGGCGTGCCCTTCCTCGGCGAGATCCCGCTCGAACTCGCGATCCGCGAGACCTCGGACGCCGGCACCCCGATCGTGGCGACCGCGCCCGACAGCGCCCATGCCGCCGTCTATCGCACCATCGCGAGCCGAATCGCGGCTGCGGTCGCGGGCGGCGCCGGAGCAAAGCCGGCGCCGCGCATCGTCATCGAATAGTTCAGGCCTTCAGCGCCGCGGCGTTGGCGATGAGGAAATCGCGCACCGATTCCGGCTCGCGGCCGGTCCAGTCCTTGACGACCGATGTCGTGATGGCATGGAAGCCTTCGGCCGCGGCAACGTCGAAGGCGACGAGCCCCTCGGCCATCGCCGGCGGCAGGCCGGCGGCGGCGAGCCCCTGCCTCATCGCCTCGGCCGGAAGCGCGACATGCTTGACGGGCTTTCCGGTGACCTCGGACGCGAGCGCCGCCACCTCGTCCTGCGTAACCGGGGCCGGCCCCGTCACTTCGAGGAGAGACTTGCCCTCGGCACGCTCGAGCACGGCTGCGGCGACGGCGACGCAATCGGCCCGGGACACATAGTTCCGTCCACGATTACCGGTCGCCGTGTAGAGCGTACCCGTCGCTATGGCATGCGGCAGGCTGAAGAGCAGCATGTCCGCGTAGATGTGGTCGCGCAGCATCGTGAAGTCGAGGCCGCTCGCGGCAATGGCCTGCTCGGTCCAGAAGTGATCGCCGATGAGGCTCGGCTCGGGCGTCGGATAGGGAGACGGCCCCGAGAGATAGGCGATGTGGCGCACGCCGGCCTTGACGGCCGCCGCGACGGCATTCCGATGCTGTCCCAGGCGGCGGCCGGTCTTCTCGATGACATCGGTCGAGACCAGCAGCATGCGGTCGGCGCCCGCGAAGGCGGCGGCGAGCGTTTCCGGCCGGTCGAAATCGGCGGCGCGAATCTCGGCGCCCTTGGCGGCGAGGTCGGCGAGCTTGGAGGGATCGCGCGTCGTGCCGATCACCTTGCCGGCGCCCGATTCGAGCAGCGTCTCGACGACGAGACGGCCGAGATGGCCACCGGCGCCGGTGACGAGAAGGGTTGGTTGGCTCATGAGTCGCTTTTCCTGATGTATGGGCCGGATCGCAGCAGGCTTTTCGGTGCCGCCGGTTACGATCCGTAACTAGGCGCTTGAACTGCCGCCGTGAAGAACGCATGTTGCCGGCACCAAGGCACATGGCCGGAACCGCCTGGGCGACGGAAAGCCGGTCGCCCACCTCAGACGAAGGGCATATGAATGATGGACCGGCTGGAAGACGGCACGATGGCGTTCGCAGAAACCGACGACTCCGCCGCCACGCGGCTCGGGCTGCCGGGCTGCGCGCCCGAGATGGCGGCGCTCGAGGAGGGCTTCGGCGCCGCGGCGCTCTCGGCCGCCGATTGCCCGGTGCGGGATGTGCTCGACCGGCTCGGCGATGCCTGGAGCTTTCTCGTCGTGCTTCGCCTCGCCGACGGGCCGCAACGCTTCAATGCGCTGAAGCGCCGGGTTGGCGGGGTGTCGCAGCGCATGCTGACCGTGACGCTGCGCAGCCTCGAGCGCGACGGCCTCGTCTCGCGCACCGTCTATCCGACGACGCCGCCGATGGTGGAATACCGGCTAACCTCGCTCGGTGAATCGCTGGTGGAGCCGATGGCGGCGCTGACGCGCTGGGCGGCGCACCACCATGACAGCGTTCGCGCGGCGCGCTCGCGCTACGATTCGTCGGCGGCCTGAGCGGCAGCCGCGAGCCGCTGGCGCCCGCCTACTTGCCGCATTTCATGTTGAAGGTGCCGGCCACGGCGACGCCCTTCATCGAGGAATCGCGTTTCAGCCGCATGGTGACCGTCGCGCCCTCGACGAGTTCGGCGGCGCCGGAATTCAGCACCACCTCGCCCTTGCTACCGACCGTGCTCTTGTATTCGATGATGAGCATGGCATCGGCCGGGACGCCGCCCACGCCGACGCGCCAGACGTGATTCTCAGGCGACTCGATGATCACGGCCTCGCCCTCGCTCATCCCCTGCGGCACCTGCAGCGACCAGCGGGTCTGCTTGCAGGCCGGATCCTTGGCGGCGAAGGCCGCGGCGGGGCCGAAGACCGCCGCGGCGGCGATGGCCGCAGCGGCGAGGCGGATGAGGCGTCGGGGCGTCTTGGTCATGATGGTCGCTCGTCGGTGACGCGGGCGTGGCCCGGCAGTGGCTGGAAGGATGGCCACCAGAAATACAGCAATGGCGGCCGCGGCCAAACGCCGATTAGCGCGACATCAGCCCTTTCAGCGCGACATAATGGAGGAGCATGATCGTCTTCGCATCGCAGATGCGGCCGTCGAAGCTCATGGCGAGCGCCTCCGTGAAGGGCATTTCCAGGACCTCGATATCCTCGCCCTCGGCCTCATGCCCACCGCCGGAGCCATGGCGGTCCCCAGGTCGGTAGCGGGCGATGAAGAGATGCACTTTCTCGACGATGCTGCCCGGCGACATGAAGCTGACGAGCACTTCTTCGGGCGTCTCGATCGTGACGCCCATCTCCTCCTCCGCCTCCTTGCGGATACAGGTCACCGGGTCGTCGGCGTCGAGCAGCCCGGCGCAGGCCTCGATCAGCGGCCCGACATGGCCGCGCTTGAAGGCCGGGAAGCGGAACTGGCGGATGAGCAGCACCGTACCGCGATCGGGGTCATAGGCGAGCACGGCGGCGCCGTCGCCGCGATCATAGGTTTCGCGGATCTGGCGCTGCCAGGTTCCGTCCGAGCGCTGGTAGTCGAAGAGGTTGCGGTCGAGCTTGCCCCAGTTGCGCGAAAGGGGCGTCGTCTCGACGATGCGGACGCGGTCGTTCCAGTCGGTCATTCCGGCTCCCTGATGCGAATGGCCCGCGGGCCATCTTGTCGCGTGCATTGATACCGCAACGGATGAACAAATCACGACCGGGCCGGCCGCCGGATGCTGCGAGAAAAAATGTCGGATCGCCCCGGCGCCGTTCGTCATGTCGAGGAACCGGGCGCGGCCCGGCGGGTCAAGCGAGGGAGACAAGCGATGCGCGTGATGGTGATCGTCAAGGCGACGAAGGACAGCGAGGCCGGCGCGATGCCGACGCCGGAGCTGATCGAGGCGATGGGACGCTTCAACACAGAGCTGATCACGGCCGGAATCATGAAGGCGGGCGACGGGCTGAAGCCGTCCTCCTTCGGCAAGCGCGTCGCCTTCGACGGCGCCAGCCGGCTGGTCATCGACGGTCCCTTCGCCGAGACGAAGGAGCTCATCGCCGGCTACTGGCTCTGGGAAGTGGCCGACATGGACGAGGCGGTCGCCTGGGTGAAGCGCTGCCCCAATCCGATGCCCGGTCCAAGCGAGATCGAGATTCGCCCGGTGATCTCGATGGAGGATTTCGCGGAGGTGATGACCGAGGAAGGCGCCGCCATCCACGAGAGCAACCGCGCCCGCCTCGAAGGCTGACGGGTCAGCAGGCGGCGCGTCCGCCCGTCGCCGCAATCTCGCGCTTCAGCCAGTCGCGGAAGAGGCGCACCTTGCGGCTGCGCGTCGAGGCGGCGGTCGTCACGAACCAATAGGCGAGGCAGCTCTCGACGGCGATGTCGAAGGGGCGGACCAAGCGGCCGAGCGCCAGCGCATCGGCCACCACCATGTCCCAGGCGAGCATAACCCCCTGCCCCGCCATCGCCGCCTCGATCGCGAGGATCGGATCGGAAAAGCGGGGCCCGGCCAGTTCCTTCATCTCGAGGCCGGCCGCCCTGAACCAGTCGCCCCAGGCGACCATCGTGCCCTCGTCATGGATGATCGGTACGGTGGCGAGATCGGCCGGCGCTCTCAGCCGTCCTGCCCATTCCGGCGCAGCGACGGGGAAGAAGGGCTGCGCCAGCAGCTTCTCCGCCTCGACATCCGGCCAGTCGCCTTTGCCGAGGCGGATGGCGCAATCGATGTCGCTATGGTTGAGGTCAACCAGCGCGACCGATGCTGAAAAACGGATCTCGATCTCCGGATGCTCGCGCGTGAAGCGTCCGAGGCGCGGCACCAGCCAGCGCGCCGCGAAAGCCGGCGCGGCGGTCAGCGTCAGCGTCCCCCTGTGGCTCTCCTCGATCGCGCTGATTCCGTCGGCGAGCGCCCGGAATCCCTGACGGAAATGCGGCAGAGCCGCCTCGAGCGCCGGGGTCGGCCGCATTCCCTCCCGCATCCTCTCGAAAAGGACATAGCCGAGCCGTTCTTCGGCCCGACGGATATGTTGACTGACGGCTCCGGGCGTCACGCCGAGTTCCGCCGCCGCGGTCGACAACGTGCCGCCGCGCCCCACAATTTCTATCGCCCGAATGGCGTTGAGCGGCACCTTGAAAGGATTTGCCATAGAGAAAAACTATAGTGTGACCGAGATCATGTCGATAGGGAGCCGGCCGGTCTATCTCCATATTCGGTGGCGTCGCAGCCTGGGAGAACGACCATGATCATCACCAGCCTCTATCGCGCCATCATCCAGTGGGCGGCCCGCCCCGCGCTCGCTCATGACAACGAGAACGCGCTGTGGCGCTTGAGCGCCCACGACCTCGCCGATCTGCCGATCGGCCCGGAACCTGACAATGAAGGGGCCGCTTTCGACGCGGCCCGCCGCGACCGCTGCGCCTAGGCGGTCCGGACATCCCCGAGGAGAGAGCCATGTCGTTGCGTGAGGCCACGCTTCTGCGCCGTGAGGAAAATGAAGGCCGGGAGCGCCTTCAGGACCATTACAAGACGCTCAACCCGCATCTGCAGGCGGCTCTCCTCCACGCCCGCGCCTCCGAGCGCCGCGAGCGGCCCGAGCCCTGCGGCGGCGATTCCGACATGGACTGACGAAAACGTCGCGCGCCGACCGCGAGGCGGACGGGGCGCGTCCACTCCTTCATCTCTCTCTGTTTGGAGAGGTGAAGGAACCCCTGCCGACCCCGCGGCAGAAAGAGCCCCTTCCCAACCCTCCCCCGCTCCCCGGGAGAGGGAGTCCCCGGCCTCTCGCAACGCCGCAAATGCCTGCGCGCCGCGCCCTCTCGCCCCTTCTGGGGGAGAGCTGGAGAGGGGGTACCGTCGCCGATCGCTCAGGACCATCCGACAAGGCTCCCTCCCCCGCTTGGCGGGAGAGGGCGTGGTGCAGCCCCTTCCGGGTCAGGGGAGATGAATGTGCCGCCTCAGCCGTTGTCGAGCCAGGCGACCTGATCCGGCGTCAGGCGGATGTCGAGGGCCGAGAGGCTGTCCTCGAGTTCGGCCAGCGTGCGCGGACCGATGAGCGGGACCACCGGGAAGGGCTGGGCCAGCACATAGGCGAGCGCGACATGGATCGGGCTGCGGGCGAGCTTGCCGGCGAGTTCGATCGCGCGGTCGCGGCGTTCGAAGTTCTTCTCGGAATACCAGCAGCGCACGATCTCGGCGTCGTCCATCTTGCCCCGGCCGGCACGGTCGGTGAAGAAGCCGCGGCCCTGGCTCGACCAGGCAAAGTTCGGGATCTGCCGCGCCTTCAGCCAGCTCTTCCATTCGTCGTCCGAAGCATGGACGCAGCCGGCCCAGATCGGGTCGACCATCTCGGCAAGCGAGAAGTTGTTGGAGAGCGCGCCGGGACGCGTCTTGGCGTTCGCGTCGGCATAGGCGATGGCCGCGTCGAGACGCTCGCGCGTCCAGTTGGACCCGCCATAGGGTCCGCGGATGCGGCCGGCCTTCACCTCGGCATCCATGGCATCGACGAACTCGCCGACCGGGATTTCCGGATTGTCGCGATGCATGAAATAGACGTCGACATAATCGGTCTTCAGCCGGTCGAGCGTCTGCGTCAGCTGCTTGGCGATGATGTCCGGATAGACCAGCGGCGAATGCGCGCCCTTGCCGATGACGACAAAGTCGTCGCGGGCGATGCCGCGCGAGGTCTGCCACTCGCCGAACAGCGCCTCCGTCTTGCCGCCGCCATAGACGAAGGCGGTGTCGAAGAGGTTGCCGCCCGCCTCGTAGAAGGCGTCGAGCAGGATCGAGGCGCCGGCGAAGTTCGGGAAGAACTCGAAGCCGAGCGCGACCAGCGAGGTGTCGCGCGTGACGCCGGGCAGCGAGCGCTTCGGAATGCCGGCCGAGCGCTTGGAGATGACGCGGCCCGAGACGGTGCGCGGGCGGTTGGCGGACTTCTCGATATCGTATTCGAGGCCGATCGCGGCGCGCCACTTGTCGAGCACTGCGAGATTGCCGAGCGTATCGGCCCAGCTCATGCCGGGCGTCGCGAACTCGGTCTTGCCGGCGCGGATCGCCTCGCCGGCGGCGTCGGCCTCGAAGGAATAGAGCCAGCCGGGCTCGGTCACTTCGACCGTCTCGACCGAACCATCGGGACGATGGATGGTGATCGCGCCGGTGCCGCCCTCGCGGCCGCCGGCGAACCAGAAGTCCTTGACCTCGATGCGGCCCGTGGTGCCGAGAATGCGCAGCACATTGTCCTGCGCCACCGACACCGAGCACGAGACCTCGGCCAGGATGTCGCCGGGGAACTTCAGCAGCGCCGAAGCCCATTCGTCGACGCCGGACTTGCCGAGATGGCCGATGCCGAACACCTGCTCGGGCTCGGCGAAGGGCTTGCCCGACGCGGCGCCGGCGATCAGGCGCGCCACGGAGACCGGGTAGCAGCCGACATCGAGGATGCCGCCGCCGGCCAGTTCGTTGGCGTAGAGGCGGTGCGAGGGGTCGAACCGCGGCATAGCGAAGCCGAAGCTCGACTTGATCATGCGCACCTCGCCGATCGTGCCGGCCTTGATGAGCTCGACCAGCTTCGCCGTCTGCGGGTGCAGGCGATACATGAAGGCTTCGCCGGCGAAGGTGCCGGCCTTGCGCGCGGCGTGGAAGACCGCGTCGGCCTCGAAGGCGGTCAGCGCCAGCGGCTTCTCGACCAGCACATGCTTGCCGGCCTCCGCGGCCTTGATCGCCCATTCGGCATGGCTCGGATGCGGCGTCGCGATATAGATCGCCTCCACCTCCGGATCGGACAGCATCGCATCATAGCCCTCGATGATGCGGGCACCGGGGAAGGCGTCGGCGAGGCCGGGCCTCTGCGGATCGCGGGTCGCGATGGCGACGAGCTTGCCGGTGCGGGAATGGGCGACGCCGCCTGCGAAAGCGCGGGCGATGCCGCCGGGGCCGATGATGCCCCAGCGGAGCGGCTCGGAAGTCATGTGGGGGGTCTCCTCAGTCGATCGATAGAAGTCGTATATCAGCGCAACCGCTTGCCCGCGGCGTCGAAGAGCAGGGCCGCCTCGACGGGGATGGATACCGCGATGGTATCGCTGTCGCCCATATGGCGTTCCTCGCGCTCGATGATCAGCCGCTCGCCGCCGGCATTGGCATAGACGAAGGTGGTGGAGCCGAGATGCTCGGCGACGTCGACGGCAAGCGAGAGGTCCGTGCTCGCCCCCGCTTCGCCGAAATGCTCGGGTCGGATGCCGATCGTCACCGCGTCGCCTGTCTCCGGCAGCGGGCCGGAGAGCGGCTTGGCGAGTCGGGCACCGCCATGATTGACGAGCGCGACCGTCGCGCTGCCGGCGCCGGCCTCGACCACCTCGCCGGCGAGAAAGTTCATCTTCGGCGAGCCGATAAAGCCTGCGACGAAGAGGTTGTCCGGATCGTCGTAGAGCTGCAGCGGCGTGCCGACCTGCGCCACCTCGCCCTCGCGCAGCACGACGATCTTGTCCGCCAGCGTCATGGCTTCGACCTGGTCATGCGTCACATAGATGATGGTCGCCTGCAATTCGCGATGCAGCCGCGCCAGCTCGATGCGCATGTGGACGCGCAGCTCGGCGTCGAGGTTCGAGAGCGGCTCGTCGAACAGGAACACGTCCGGATGGCGCACGATCGCTCGGCCGATGGCGACGCGCTGCCGCTGGCCGCCCGAGAGCTGCGCCGGCAGACGATCGAGCAGCGGCCCGAGCTCGAGGATGCGCGCCGCCTCGTTGACCTGGCGGGCGATCTCGTCCTTCGGCTTTCCCGCGAAGCGAAGCGCGAAGCCCATGTTCTCGCGCACCGTCATATGCGGATAGAGCGCATAGGACTGGAAGACCATGGCGATGCCGCGCTTCGACGGATCGACGTCGTTCATCCGCTTGCCGCCGATCTCGAGATCGCCGGCGGTGATGGATTCGAGGCCGGCGATCATGCGCAGCAGCGTGGACTTGCCGCAGCCGGACGGCCCGACGAAGACGACGAATTCGCGCGACTCGACGGTGAGGTCGACGCCCTTGATGACGGGCAGGTTGCCGTAGGATTTGCGAACGCCCTTGAGGCTGAGGCTGGTCATGATGGGTTCCTCATTTGACCGCTCCCAGCATTCCCTGCACGAACTGCCGCTGCAGGACGAAGAAGATGACGAGCGTCGGAGCCGTGGCGAGCACGGTGGCGAGAAGGATGACACCGTAATCCGGCGTGTAGGCAGCCGTCAGCGTCGAGATCACCAGCGTGATCGTCTTGTTGTCCGGCGTCTGCAGCACGATCAGCGGCCAGAGATAGTTGTTCCAGGCATTCATGAAGATGATGATCGTGGCCGCAGCATAGGTCGACCGCATCGTCGGCATGTAGACGAAGAGGAAGATCTGCCATTCCTTGAGCCCGTCGACGCGGGCGGCGTCGCGCAGTTCACGCGGGAAGGCCTTCGTCGCCTGGCGGAAATAGAAGACGATGAAGATCGAGGCGATTCCGGGCAGGATGACGGCCGTGAAGGTGTTGTTGAGCTGCGCCCGCGAGATCATCACGAACAGCGGCACCATCAGCGCCGCGAACGGGATCGACAGAAGCAGGAGCAGCAGCTGGAAGATGCGCTCGCGGATCCGCGAGCGGAACATCTCGAAGCCGTAGCCGGCCAGGGACGAGATGACGAGCGTCAGCACCGTCGAGACCACGGCGATCAGGAACGAATTGCCGAAGACGCGCGGCAGGTCGACCTGGGTCATCAGATGCTGGAAGTTGACCAGCAGATTGCTGCCGAAGCCGAGCTTGCCGCGGACGATGTCCGGCGACTGGTTCGTCGAGCCGACCGCCATCCAGTAAAACGGGAACACCGACAGGAAGGTGGCGACCGACAGGAAGACGTAGACCCCGCCGCGGCGCAGGAGAGCGAGGCTCATGTCGCCCTCCGCCGGTCGCGGGCGATCATGAACTGGATGAAGCTCAGGATCGCGACTATCACCACGATGACCCAGGAGACGGTCGCCGAATAGCCGAAGCTCGGCATCATGCGGAAGGTCAAGTTGTAGATATACATCGACAGCGTCAGCGTGGCGTTGCCGGGGCCGCCCTGCGTGATGTTGTTGACCTCGTCGAAGAGCTGCAGCGTGCCGATGGTCGAGAGGATCGTCGTGAACAGGATCACCGGCTTCAGCATCGGGATGGTGATGCGCGTGAAGCGGGCCCAGGCCGGAATGCCGTCGATGCGGGCGGCCTCGTAGATTGACTTGTCCACGTTCTGCAGCGCGGCCAGGTAGAAGATCATGTTGTAGCCGGTCCAGCGCCAGGTGATGGCGGTGATGATCACCACCCGCGACCAGAACGGGTCGGTCAGCCAGGGGATCGGCGAGCCGATCACATGCAGCGTCAGCAGCGCCTGGTTGATGATGCCATCGGTCGAGAACATCGACTTGAACAGGCTGGAATAGGCGATCAGCGAGGTGACGCAGGGCAGGAACAGCGCCGTCCTGAACAGGCCGCGGAACTTCAGCGTCGGATCGTTGAGGGCGACTGCGAGCAGCAGCGCCAGAACGATCATGATCGGGACCTGGATGAAGAAGAAGATGGTGGTGTTGGTCAGCGCCTTGATCAGCAGCGCGTCATTGGCGAGGCGCTGGATGTTCGCGAGGCCGCCGAAGGAGAAATTCGCGCCGCGTCCGACCTGGAAGCTCATCCAGAGCGACCAGATAATGGGGTAGATCATGAAGAGGCCGAGCAGGACGAGAGCAGGCATGACGAATGCCCAGCCGTTGATCTGCTCGCTGCGGTCCAAACGCGTCTGCGCCATGCGTCCTTCCGATCATGAATGCCGCAAGATCACGGCGTGGCTCGGGGCCGCGCCGGGAAGAGACTGACGGATCGGGGCGGGCCCAAAAGCCCGCCCCCATGAAAGGACTTCGCGATTACTGCATCTGCTGGCGCAGCTGCGCGTCGATCGCCTTCAGCGCCTCGTCGATGTCGCCGCCATTGGCGATGTTCGGGATCTGCGCGCGGACGGCCATGCGGGCCTCCGGCGTGAAGGTGCCGTAGTCGACGGTCGGGACCTTCGCCAGCCAGTCGGAGAAGTTCTGCCAGACCGGCTCGCCGTTGAAGAACGGATCGCTCTCCTTGTAGGCGGCGCCTTCGCGGGCGGCGAGCAGCGAACCGACGGCGCCCTGGTTGATCAGGATGCCCTGATAGAAGTCGACGTCGGCGCCCCAGATGGTCTTGAGGAAGTCGACGGCCTCGTCCTGATGCTGCGACGAGGCGAGCACGTACCAGCTCGAGCCGCCATTGTTGGTGAAGTGGGTCGCGCCATCGATGCCCTCGAGGATCGGCATCGGCGCCACGCGCCACTTGCCGGACTGCTCGGGCACCGACTTGATCGTGCCGGTGATCCACACGCCCTGCGGCACCGCGGCAACCTGGCCGGAGGTGAAGGAGCCGGTGTAGTCGGTCCACCCCGAGACGGACTTGATGATGCCTTCCTTCGCCATGGTCTGGAAAGTCTGCAGCGCGGCCTTGAGGGCCTGGTTGCCGATGATGTTCGGCTCCTTGCCGTCCTTCAGGTACCACTGGCCGGTCGACTGCATCATCAGGACGATGAGGTCGTCGCCGTTATAGTCCATGCTGACCAGCGGCTTGCCGGTCTTGGCGAGAACGTCCTTGCCAATCTCGATCAGCTTGGCCCAGGAGATGTTCTGCATGTCCTCGGGCTTGTAGCCGGCCTGCTCGAGATAGTCGGTGCGGTAGAAGAGGCCCGCGACGCCGGAATCGAAGGGCAGCGAATACGACTTGCCGTCATGCGTCGCGGCCGCGACCTTGTACTGCGCGAACTTCGACATATCGATCGAGTCCGACAGCGGCACAAAGGAGCCGGGGAAGGATTGCAGGAAGCGCTGGATGTTGTCGTCCTGGATGAGGACGATATCCGGCAGGCCGTCGGTGACGCCCGCGAGGAACTGCGTCTGAAGCTTCTGGTTGATCTCGTCCTGCGTGATATTGGCGATCGCGAAGGTCGTGTCGGGATGCGTCTTCGTGTAGCGCTCCGTCGCGTCCTTCATGGCCGGGATGTTGAAATTCGGGTCCCAGCACCAGACCGTCAGCTCGGCCGCCGAGGCGGCGCTGACAAAAGCTGCGCTCGCCATCATCGCCGCGCCCATGAGAGCCGCCGCGAAGCGGCCACCCGCCCGCGCGCCCTGTCCCAGTCGCTTCATCTTCGTCATAAGGTCCTCCCGCTCCAACCGGATTCCACCCCGCGCGCCGGGCGGACTGGCTCACGCCAATTCCTCCCGCTCGGCACGATGGGCGCGTTCATCCGCCTCAATTCCGGTATCATTAGCGAGGGCATGCGACGCTTTGTCAAGCGCGCCACGATCGCTTTTGTCCGCGGTTGGGAAATGTGCGTCATCGCTCTGATATTGCATCGGAATTCTATCAGGCGGAGCATCTTTGCTGCGACGCACGCACGCGCCGCAGCGCCGAAGAACTTACGATCCCGCAATTAAGCTAACTATCCGGGAAGCGGCGTTCAGAGCTGTTCAGGCGCCGGACCAGCGGCCATGGAAGGCGAAGTCGCTCACCTTGCGGCGCGTGCGCGGCTCGCGCTCGCGCCCTTCCCCCTCGCCGAGCAGCGACGGGTCGCCGGCATAGCCGATGGCAAGGCCGGCAACAGGCTCGAAATCGCCGCTGATCCCGGCCGCGGCCACGACCTTGTCGCTGTCGAAGCCGCCGAAGGGGTGGACGGCGAAGCCGTTCGCCGTCGCCTGCAGCAGGAGATAACCGAGCGCCATGCCCGTGTCGTGCCGATTGTGCCAGAGAGCGCGGCCGCTGTCGGAATGAAGCTTCGCGACCGAATAGGCGAGCACCGAGGCCCGTTTCACCCAGGCCTGGTTGCCGGGCACGGCCGCGTCGAGGAGGGCATTGAAGGCCGGCTCGCCGCGGAACGCATAGACGAAGCGCCACGGCTGCGAATTACTCGACGACGGCGCCCAGCGCGCGGCCTCGAACAGCGGCTTCAGATCGGCCTCCGTCATCGTCCGGTCCGGATCGAAGGCGCGCGGGCTCCAGCGCTCGGCGATCACATCGAGAATGGGGGCGTCGGTCTCGGCGCGCTTGCGCATCATGGCTTCCTGGGGCTCGCATTCGGGGAGCGGCGTTGCCGCACGGGGAGAATAGAGCGCGGCGCGCCATCCTGCCATCGTCGCCGGCGATCGAACGGGCTGGCGGGAGGCCCGATGTCGCGCCATCATCGCGCCCGCCGCGGCGCCGCAGAAGGGCCGTGCGAGTGGAGGATGCATGATGAAGACGGTGCTCGCCTATGGCGACTCCAACACCTGGGGCGCGGCTACGGTCGCCCGGCCCGACGATCGATATGCCTATGAGGAGCGCTGGCCCGGGGTGATGGCGGCGACGCTGGGCGGAGGCTGGCGCGTGATCGAGGAAGGCCTTCCCGGCCGCACCACGGTGCACGACGATCCGGTCGAAGGCGCCTATATGAACGGCAAGACCTATCTGATGCCGTGCCTGCGCAGCCATCGCCCGCTCGACGTGGTCGCGATCATGCTCGGCTCCAACGATCTCAAGGCCCGCTTCGCCGTTCCGGCCTCGGACATCGCCGCCGGGGCCGGCGAACTCGTCAGGGTCGTCAAGCAGGCGGAAGCCGGCCGCGATGGCGGCGTGCCGAAGATCCTGCTTATCGCGCCGGCGCCGATGTTGAACCACACCGGCGAGCGGCCCGATATCGGGCGCATGTTCGTCGGCGGCTATGAGAAATCGCTGGAACTGGCGCCGCTTTATCGAGCGGTCGCGGAAGCGCATGGCGTCGCCTTCCTCGATGCCGGGACGGTCATGCGCTCCAGCGCCTATGACGGCCTGCATCTCGATCCCGACGCGCATCAGGCGCTCGGCAAGGCCGTGGCGGCCGCGGTCGCGGGCCTCGCCTGAACCGCCTCAGCGGCTCCAGGGCAGCGCAACAGCCTGCGGGACGGTCGAATGCAGGAAACTGCCGGCCGCCTCCGCCGACATCGGCCGCGCGAAGGCATAGCCCTGCAGGAAGTCGCAGCCCGCCTGGCGCAGCACCGCCGCCTCGCGCTCCGTCTCGACGCCCTCGGCCGTCACCTTGAGGTCGAGGGCGCGGGCGATGGCGATCGTCGCCTCACAGAGCTCGCGCGCCCGCTCGTCCGTCGTGATGCCGATGACGAGCGAGCGGTCGAGCTTCAGCTTGTCGAAGCTGAAGCGCCGCAGATAGCCGATCGACGAATAGCCGGTGCCGAAATCGTCCAGCGAGACCGCGACGCCGCGCGCGCGGAGGCTGGCGATGATCGACTGCGCGCGCTCGGGATTGGCGACGAGATGCGTCTCGGTCATTTCGATCTCCAGCCGCTCGGGCGGGAAGCCGATTTCGGAGAGCTGCGCGGCGAGGATCGAATCGAAGGCCGGATTGCGGAACTGGACCGGCGAGACATTCACCGAAAGGCGGACGCCCGGCCAATCAAGCGCATCGCGGCAAGCTCTTTTCATCACGAAGGAGCCGATCTGGTCGATGAGGCCGCTCTCCTCGGCAATCGGCACGAAGATATCCGGCGGCACGAGGCCGATCTCGGGATGCAGCCAGCGTACCAGCGCCTCGACCCCGCTCGGCTGCATCGTGGCGGCGTCGAAGATCGGCTGATAGACGACCGCGAGGCGGTCCTCCTTGAGCGCCTCGCGCAATTGGTCGGCAAGGCGCATGCGCTCGGCGCGCGCGGCGTCGATCGACGGGTCGTAGAAGGCGACGCGGTTGCGGCCGAACTCCTTGGCGAGATACATCGCGACGTCGGCGCGGCGCAGCAGTTCCTCGGCGCCGATCGCCTCGTCGTCGGCCAGCGCGACGCCGATGCTGGTGCCGATCTGGACGAAGCGGCCGTTGAGCGCGACCGGATCGTCGAGAAAGCGGACGAGGCGGTCGCTGATCTCAGCCGCGCGCTTCACCGTCTCCGGGCTGTCGAGCACGATGGCGAACTCGTCGCCGCCGACACGGGCGAGAAACCCGATGCCCTCGCAGATGTCCGCGAAGCCGTTGGCGACATGGCGCAGCAGATAGTCGCCCGACTCGTGGCCATAGGTGTCGTTGACTTCCTTGAAGCCATCGAGATCGAGATAGACCAGCCCCACCGCCGATCCGTCGCGCTGGCGCGTCTCGACCGCCGCTCCGAGGGCGCGGCCGAGGGCTGAGCGATTGGGCAGCCCCGTCAGTTCGTCGTGATTCGCCGCATAGACCGCCTGCTGCTCGCGCTTTCGCAGCTCCACGAGGTTGAAATAGCCGATCGCCATGAGGAACAGCATGGTGAGGCATACGAGGCCGACGGCGAGATAGGCCGTCGGCAGCACGCGGCGGAAGGCGGCATAGCCCTCGCGCGGCGACGCCCAGCTCAGCATGCCGATCTCTCTGCCGGACGGGTCGGTGATCTTCAGTCCGTTGGGCGAAGAGGCGTCCGGATGGCGCGACAGGATGAGGCCGTCGAGGACGAACTCGCGCGAGATGCGGGCGAGCGCCGCGCTGTCGAGCGCGCGACCCAGCACCAGGAGCCGCGGCTTGCCGAGCGGCGGCGCCATCTTCGTCGAGGATGGCAGCACCGATCCGACCGCGAGGGCGTAGATATCGCCCGATTGGTCCTCGACGAAGCCGGTGACCGAGTCATAGGGCGAGGAGCGACCGCGGACCTTGAGGACCATCGCGTCAAGCGCCGTGCCGAATTCCGAACCGGCGTTGCGCAGGGCCGGCTGGCCGCGGCTGTAGCCGAAGACGGTGCGATCGTTCTCGTCGAGCAGATAGACAGTATCGAAGAGGATCGCCTGACGCGTCGAATCCTGAAGGTTTGTCGATACGAAATCCGGATCGATCTTGCCGTAGAGCTTGGCGACGGCGTCGTCCCATACGGCGTAATCGCCATGCGTGTCCT
Source organism: Allobosea sp. (assembly GCA_017307955.1). Taxonomy (GTDB): domain Bacteria; phylum Pseudomonadota; class Alphaproteobacteria; order Rhizobiales; family Kaistiaceae; genus Kaistia. Next base: position 191,088 of record JAFKFV010000009.1, read on the forward strand.
GCAGCCGTTGCAGGAAGGAATTGAGCGCGGCGTTGACGGAACGCTCGATGCTGCGCGTCTCGCTGCGATCCACCTCTCGGGCCATGTCGGAGAGGATCAGTTGGCCGGCGAAGATCGCGGCAGCGACGATCAGCAGGGCGGGAAGTGCCACCTGAACCGCGAACCGCGCCGTGGGTCGCCTGAAGATGTTCATCGCCGCCAAAGTTTCCGCCGACGCCTCATCCAAACCATTCTAACTTTAAAGACAGATGAAGCCGACTACCCGGATTCCCGGCCATCAACCGGAAAGACGAGCGGCGAGTAAGCTTGACACGGGATCGGAACCGGCGACCGCTATGCCTTCGAGGTCCAGCCAATCGGCGAGGTGACGCAGTTCATCGGCGAGCGCCACGAGAACCGGCTCGGGCTTTCTGACGCGTTCCTCGAGGAAGACGCCTGGCACGCGCAAGACCGAGGCTGCGCGATCGGCCTTGAGATCGACGCGGCCGACGAGCCGGCCGCGATAGAGGAACGGCATCACGAAATAGCCGAATACCCGCTTGGGGCCCGGCGTGTAGAATTCGAGCCGGTAGTGGAAATCGAATATCCGCTCCGTTCGCGGCCGATGCCAGACGAGCGGATCGAAGGGCGAGAGCAGCGCAGTGGCGATCACCGGCTTCGCCGCCTCGAACGCAGCATCGAGGAAGGCCGGCTGGCGCCAGCCCTCGACGCTGGCGGGGAGCAACGTCCCGTCCTCGACGAGGCTCGCCAGCGCCACCTTGGTCTCGGCCACCGGCAGGCGGAAATAGTCGCGGAGGTCGATCTCGGTCGCGACGCCGAGCGCGCGGGCCGAATGCGCGAGCAGCTGCCGGATCGCTTCCGCCTCGCCCGGATCGGGCAGTGCGAGGATCTCCGCCGGAAGGACGCGCTCCGGCCGGTCATAGACCCGCTCGAAGCCGCGCCGCGAGGCGGTCGTCACCTGCCCGGTCCAGAAGAGATATTCGAGCGCCGTCTTGCCCTTGTGCCAGCCCCACCAGGGGCCGCTGCGCTCGCCGGGATCCTCGAGTTCGGAGGCGGCGAGCGGCCCGCGGCGGTCGAGTTCCGCGAGGACGGCCTCGACATAGCCGGCATTCTCGCTAGCGAATCGATGCACGCCGCCATAAATGCCGACGCCCTCGGCGGCGCGGCGCATCCGCCAGCGCATCAGCGGCTGCAGGTCGAGCGGCAGCAGCGAGGCCTCATGCGCCCAGTATTCGAAGAAGCTGCGGCGCCGGCCGGCCTCGAAGGCGCGGGCATCGAGCGCGGCGCGCGAATAGGCGCCGATGCGGCTGAAGAGCGGCAGGTAGTGCGAGCGGACGAGGATGTTGACGGAATCGATCTGGAGGAGACCCATGCGCCGTGCCGCCGCCTCCGCTTTCGGCCAGGCCGATTGCGCCGCCGAACGGCGGGCGGAGAAGCCCTGCGCGGCGAGAAAGAGGTTGCGGGCCTCGGTCGCGGACAGCGCCACGCCGGGGCTTGCGGGAAGTTCCGTCATGGCGATCGACCGTTTCCTGCGCGCGGATCGATGTCCGGCGGGGTGCGCGGATCAGCTCGACCTCTCGGCCGCATAGCCGGAGTCGCTGCCGCCGGCAAACATCCGCCGCCCCTCGCCGAGCCGTGCGAGCAGCGCCGTGACGTCGGTGGCGCTCATGGGCTTGGCCAGATGATAGCCCTGCACGAACTCGCATTGCAGCAGGCGCAGCAGCTTCAGCTGTTCCGGCGTCTCGATGCCCTCGGCCACGACGGCGATGTCCATGGCGTCGCCGAGCGCGATCATCGACTGGATCAGCGCGTTGGCGGTGGGGTTGGTGCCGAGTTCCGACACGAAGGACTTGTCGATCTTGAGCCAGTCGAACGGGAACTGGCGCAGGTATCCGATCGAGGAGAAGCCTGTGCCGAAATCGTCGAGCGACAGGCCGAAGCCCATGGATTTGAGCCGCGCCAGCTTGCGTTTGGCGATAGTCGGGTTGCGGACGAGGAGGCCCTCGGTCAGCTCCAGCTTGAAGCGGTTCGGCACGACGCCGTTGCGCCGAGCGATCGCGGCGAGGTCGTTGGCGAAATTCGGGTCGCGGAGCTGCACCGGCGAGACATTGACCGAGACCTTGAGACCAGGCCAGGCGCCGAGATCCTCGCAGGCGCGCTGGAACACGAAGCGGCCGATATCGTGAATGAAGCCGGTCTCCTCGGCGACGGGAATGAAGTCCGCCGGCGAGACGCGGCCGAACTCCTTCGAATCCCAGCGCACCAGCGCTTCGAGCGAGACGACGGCGAGATCGCTCGCCCGCACGATCGGCTGGTAGACGACCGAGAGCTGTTTCTCCTCGATCGCGCTCCTCAGCGCGAAGCCGAGGCGATTCTTGTGCAGCGCGCCGGTCTCGAGCCCGGAGTGATAGGGCACGGCATCGCGCTCGGCCGAGTTCTTGGCCTGATACATCGCAAGGTCGGCCCGACGGAGCAGTTCGGCCGGCGTCATTTCCTCGCCCTCGGCGACGGCATAGCCGACGGCGGCGGTCACCTGGAACTGGAACCCGCCGACGGTGAAGGACTGGTCGAGCGAGTGGACCATGGCCGAGGCGACGCCGGCGACCGCCTGCGGCGCTGCGCGGCCGACCAGCGCGAGCGCGAATTCGTCTCCGCCGACGCGCGCGAAGGAGGCGTCGGGCGGCATGATCATCGAGAGCCGTTCGGCGAGGCGGCGGACGAGCTCGTCGCCGCCCTGGTGGCCGATCGAATCGTTGACCGCCTTGAAGCCGTTCACGTCGAGATAGACGATCGCCGCCTCACCACGCTGGCAGGCCTCGGCGAAAGCGGGGCTCTCGCTGATCTCGCTGAAACCGAAGCGGTTGGTGAGGCCCGTGAGGCTGTCGGTGCGGGCGGCGACCACGGCCTGCTGCTCGCTCTGAGCCTGCAACAGAGCGAGGCGTCGGGCGCGGATCGCCGTCCCCATGGCGATGAGGCAGAACAGCCCGAGCACCACGCCGACGGGCGGCAGAACATTGCGCAGCACGGCGGTGCCCGGCGCGGGCGGCGTCCAGACGAGATGGCCGATCGTGTTGCCGAAAATGTCGATCATCGGCGGGAAGGTCGAATCCTGGTCGACGGTCGTATAGTCGAGATGCAGGTCGTTGATGAGGAATGTCCTGCCGAGATCGGCCAGGCGCTCGCCATCGATATAGAAGCCCATCGCCAATAGCGGCAGCTTGGACGGGTCGGCGCTCTCGGCCTTGGAAACTGGCGCGACGCGAGAAACGGCGAAGAGCAGCGTGCCTGCCTTGGTGACGAGATAGCCGGAGCGGGCGGCGTTGTTCTCGACCGGCGCGGTGCGGATCAGGTCCTGGATCCGCTCGATCGTCGCCTGGTTGAGGACGTCCAGTGGCCGCGGCGCCGACTCCGGCGTCCACCAGTCATAGGCGATCTTGCCGTCGGGCGAGATGATCGCGAGGAAATCGGCGATCTGCGTGTCGACGATGCCGGTGCCGATATTGGCCTCGATCCAGGCGCCATCGCCGCGCTGATAGGCGTCATAGGCCTCTTCCCACCAGGAATAGTCGTTGGCGAGGCCCTGGACACGGGTATGCATCGCATCGATGCCGCCCATGACCATGGTCCGGGTGCCCTCGGCTGCCTGATCGTTCTGGCGGTGCGCCATCCAGGCGATGCCCGCGATGACCGTCACCACCGTAATGACGATGCCGGCGACCAGATTCAGCGTGATCCGCCCGGCGATGGGATTCGACATTCCGATCGTCCAACTCATTCGACGGCGCGATGCTAGTGCACGGACTTTTATGCGGACTTAATGAAACTCGATCGAGTTTTATCCATCGCTCTCTTCCGAGCGGCCTCGACGCGACCAGCACCCGCACCGCTGCAGCGCCTGCTGTGCTTGCCGCTACTTCCGCGGATGCGCGTTCAGTCAGTTCAGGGCATAGTAGAACCACCACCAAAGCGGGTATCAACAGAAAAAGCGCACCTCGGGCGCGACTTTGAATCGCCCGCTCAAGCATCTGTTTGGGCTGAGATTTTTGAATCCGGCCGTCTGTCGTCTCTCCTTCAGAGGACGATGCTATGGTTGACAAACGGTTAATCCTGCGCGCTTATTGCACCGCATTGGTTGTGTTGCGTATGCGTAGCCGTCGCTTGGGGGCGTCATGTCAGTCGTGTCGCATCGTCCGCCGGCCGGACCGGAGTCGGCCGGCGTGTCCGGTTGTCCGTTTCCGCACGGATCCAAGAATTCCCACCCTGTCAGTTTCGACGACTGGCTCGAAAACGACCTCAGATGCTCGGCCGGCAAGCGCGAATTCCAGCTCGGCCGCTATGTCGTTGCGCATGTGCGCAACGGCTACCAGTTCTCCGATGCCTTTGACCGTTTCGCCGCCGAGGTCGCGCTCTACCGCAAGGTGGGGTTCATGGCGATCGTGCAGACGCGGCAGCGCTTTGTCGATTCGGCCTCCGAACTGCGGCTGCTCGGCGACATCATCGTCGATGCCGGCTATGCCGACAGCGCCGGAGCGCTGATCCGCAGCGAGACCGTGGCGATCCCGCTCGAGATCGACTGCCCGGTGACGGGCCTGCCGACGCGCTACGAGTTCTTCCCGGTTGCGTTCTGCTGCCATGCCGGGGACCCGGCGGATCCGCTCTACGATCCCTCGCTCAGCGCGCCCTTCCTCGCCATCAACACCACCTCCGACGCCTTCGCCTTCGGCATGCTGGTGCGCGACCTGTCGATCCGTCATTTCGGCTGCCCGCCGCACGAGATCGCCCGGCGGGAGGATTTCGAGCGGCTGCTGCTGCGCTGCGCCGGCGCCTGGCAGAACATGTCGGTGAACACGATCACCGCCTACAACAAGGTTTCAGTCACGCCGGAGCGCGCCGTGAGCCTCTCCGAGGACCAGCACACCTGGTACGCGCCGCACAACGATCCGGTCTTCGCCGAACTGGTGAAGGAGCGTCACAGCCACGAGATGCCGGTCGTCTATGCCCGTCGCCTCGCCGAGAAATGGACAGCCGCGCTCTATGACGGCGTCCGCTCCTTCAGCAATCGCGACGGCCAGTCGGGCGGAATTCCGGCCTTCGATACGATGGGATGGGCGAGCCTATGAGCTACACCAATGACGACTTCGTCGAGGTCCGCGCCATCAGCGACGATCACAGCGCGATCTATGCGCGGACCGCGATCCCGAAGGACGCGCTGATCGGCTTCTTTGACGGCAAGGCGCTGCTGATCGACCTCGACCGCGCCGAGGAACTCGACGATTTCTGGTGGCGGCAATCGGTGCATCTGAAGCTGATCGGCCGCAAGCTGCTGTGCTTCCTGCCGACCGAGACCCCGGCCGGCGTCGATTACCTCAACCATTCCTGCCGCCCCAATACGCGGGTCGAGAATCAAATCTATGTCTTCGCGACGCGCGACATCGCGCCCGGCGAGGAGCTGACGGCCGACTACCGGACCTTCAACCTCGTTCCGGAGGGCAAGAAGTGCTGGTGCCCCGAGCCGCTGTGCGAAATCTGACCGGCTCCGCATGACTGCCAAGCGCTTCTGGCCGGTCGCCGGCGTCCTGCTGCTCATCGGCATCGAGGCGCTGCTGTTCGGCTACAGCTACCCCTTCTTCTCGCTCGCGCTGGAATCGAAGGGCATCGCCACCTGGCTGATCGGCCTCAATGCCTCGCTCGCCGGCGCCGGCATCCTCATCTTCGGCCCGTTCCTGCCGGCGCTCATCGATCGGCTCGGCCTCAAATTCCTGGTGGCGGCGCAGTTCGCGCTGTCCTTCCTGTCCTTCGCGGCGATCCTCGCCTTCGACCATCTCGCCGTCTGGTTCGTCGCTCGCTTCGTGATGGGGACCTGCTTCTCCGCGCTCTGGACGACGACCGAGATCTGGCTGAACGGCGTCGTCGATGACCGCAATCGTGGCCGCATCGTCGGCGCCTCCGGCACGCTCTACGCCGCCTGCCAGTTCGTCGGCCCGCTGATGCTCTCCGCGACCGGTTCGACCGGCAGCCTGCCGCTCATCGCCGCCATGGCGCCGCTCGCGGTCGGCGTCGCCGTCGCCCTTTCCATCCGCTCGGCCGTGGGCGAGACCGACGAGGAGGAGACGGGCAGCGCCGCCACGCTGCGCACCGCGCTTGGCCTTGCCGGCGCGCTCATCGCCGCCGCTTTCCTGACCGGTGTCGGCGAGACGGCGATGCAGAGCCTGCTGCCGCTTTACGGACTGGCGCATGGCCTTTCCGAGGCGGCCGCCTCGCGGCTCGTCGCCGTCTTCAGCCTCGGCGAGGCGATCCTCGTCGCGCTGCTCGGCTGGATGGCGGACCGCTACGGAAGGCGGCTGACGCTTGTCGGTTGCGCGGCGCTCGCCGTCGTCAGCACGCTCGCCCTCCCCTTCGTCATGGGGCGCGGCTTCATCCTTGAGCCCGTGCTCTTCATCGCCGGCGGCACGGTGTCGGGGCTCTATACGCTCGGCATCGTGCTGATCGGCCAGGACTTCCGCGGCCAGCGCCTCGCCGTCGTCTCGACCGGCTTCGCCATGGCCTATTCCGCCGGATCCGTTGTCGGCGCGACGCCGATCGGCTACCTGATCGATCTCTTCGGCGTCGAGGCGCTGCCGCTCACCGTCGCGCTCGGCTTCCTGGCGCTGATGGCTTTCCTGGTCCGCCCACGCCGCCGCGTTGAACTCGCCACCGAAGACTAGGACACCCGCCTTTCGAGAAAATCGACCAGCGCCGCGTCGAAGGCTTCGGGCTGCTCGATCGGCGCCATGTGTCCGCTGCCTGCGATCACGACGAGATCCGAATCCGGCGTCAACCGATCCAGCTCCGCCATGGCCTCGACCGAGGCGAAGGGATCACGATCGGCGGCGATGAATCGGATCGGCAACCGGGTCTTCGCGAGCACCGGGCGGTAGTCGATGCCGTAGCCGGCGCGGAAGGCGCGCGTCAGCGCCGCCTGGTCCATGCCGGCCCGCCATTGGACGAAACGCTCGACGGCCTCCGGATTGGCCGCCGCATAGTCCTCATGCCAGATCGCCGCCGCCTGCTCGCGGGCGAAGGCGAGCGGTCCGAGGCTCGCGGCGCGCGCAAGCATCGCCTCGGTGCCGGCCTCTCCGGCGGGCGTCGCGTGAACGCCGCAGCAGGCGATCACCGCCGCTGTCATCCGCTCCTCCGCCTTGCCGATCATCGCTGCCGCGACGATGCCGCCGAGCGAGAAACCGGCGACCGCGAAGCGCGGGATCGACAGCGCCGCCATCAGCGCCAGCATGTCCTCGGCATAGAGACCGATCGAATAGGCCATGTCGGGCTTGTCGGTCGCGCCCATGCCGCGAAGATCGGGGGCGACGACGCGATATCCCTTGCCGACGAGCAAGGCGATCTGGCCCTGCCACAGGCTGCGATCCCAGCCGAGCCCGTGGATCAGCAGCACGGGGCGGCCATCCTCCGGCCCTTCCATGTGGACGTCGTGTTCGATGCCATTGGCGACCACCCGCACTGTGCCTGCTCCTGCTCAAAACTGATCCATCTGCCGCAATCTTCGCCAGAGACGAGGATTATCGTCAAAATGGTATTTTGTAGAAAGTCGGCTTTCCGCGAAAGCCCCGTGGCACAGAGCTTGCTCCTGTCTTTTCCGGTCCCTTCCAGAGAGAACGCCAGAAAGGCAGTCCATGACCGACAAGACCCGCAAGCCCAATTCCGGCAAGCCAGTCCTGGCCGCGCCGTCTCTCCATCTTGATCGCCGCTCGTTGCTGAAGGCCGGTGGCGGGCTGCTCGCCGGCGTGTTCGTCGCGCCCGGCGCCATGAGCTTCGCCCCGCGCACCGCCTATGCGGCCGACAAATTCGTGCACCAGCTCGGCTGGATCAAGTCGATCCAGTTCGGCGGTCATTTCGCGGCGATCGACCAGGGTTACTTCGCCGACGAGGGCATCGAGGCGGAGTTCCTCGCCGGCGGTCCGGGCACCGACGGCACGGCGCTCGTCGCCAGCGGCCAGGTCATGACCAGCGACAGCGATGTCGAAGGCGTCATCCGCAATCGCATCAGCGGCGTGCCGGTCAAGGCCTTCGCGGCGATCATGCAGAAGGCGCCGGGCGCGATCATGTCGCTGCCCTCGAAGCCGATCAAAACGCTGCAGGACTTCCCCGGGAAGACCATTGCGCTGCCGAACGCCACCCGCCCGCAGGTCGATATCCTGCTGAAATCGGCCGGCATCGACCCGTCGACCGTCAACTATGTGCCGGTCGGCACCGACCCTGGCATCCTCGCCGCCGGCCAGGTCGACGGCTATTACGGCTGGGCGACCAATCAGGGCGTCATGCTGAAGGAGCGCGGCGTCGATATCGTCGTCGCCTACATGAACGACCTCGGCCTGCCGGGCTATGCCGGCGTGCTCTACGCGACCGACGAGTCGATCGACACCAAGTCGGACCTGATCACGCGCTGGCTGAAGGCCGAGATCAAGGGCTGGCAGTGGTTCCTCGATAATCCCGACGCGATGGCCAAGCTGATGGTCGACAAATACGGCCAGCGCGGACTCGACCTCAAGGCGCAGACCGCGGAGGCTGGCGTCTACAAGGACTTCATCCCGGTCGGCGACGCGGCGAAGAACGGCCTACTCTGGATCGAACCCTCCGTCTTCCAGCAAGGCATCGACTTCTCGATCAAGGCCGGCGACCTCAAGGAAGGCCAGGTCAAGGTTGAGGACGTGGTGACGCAGAAGCTGATCGCGGCCGCGCACGGGAAGTAGGCGGCGGAACGGGCCTGCGGGTGAGCGGCCTCGCGAGGGCCCTCGCCTTTTCCTCTCCCGTCGGGAGAGGGTGAGGCCGGAACTGCCTCGATCCTTCCCCCCTCTCCCGCTCGCGGGAGAGGGCAACCGCCTAGTCTTCCCCCTCTCCCGCTTGCGGGAGAGGGGCGGGGTGAGGGTCTTCCTCCCCCGCGACGGAGTACGGACTGATCCATGACCGAGATCCTGATCGACCATGTGGTCAAGGACTTCACAATCGACCGCCGTTCGGTGCGCGCGATCGACGACATCTCCCTGACCTTTCCCTCGGGCAGCTTCTCGGCGCTGATCGGACCGTCGGGCTGCGGAAAGTCGACGCTGCTCCGCCTCGTCGCCGACATCCTGGCGCCCACGGCCGGCACCATCCGCGTCGGCGGCCTGCCGCCGGGCGAGGCGCGGCTTCGCCACGAGATCGGCTTCGTCTTCCAGGATGCGAGCCTCCTGCCCTGGCGGACGGTGCTCGAGAATATCCAGTTGCCGCTCGAAGTGGCCGGCGGGCCGATCGGCGACGGACCGAGGCCGGAGAACCTCATCCGCCTCGTCGGGCTTTCCGGCTTCGAGAATGCGAAACCGGCGCAGCTTTCCGGCGGCATGCAGCAGCGAGTCTCGATTGCCCGCGCGTTGACGCTGCGGCCGAAAGTGCTGCTGCTCGACGAGCCGTTCGGCGCGCTCGACGAGATCACGCGCCAGCGCATGAACATGGAGCTGCTGCGCATCTGGCAGGAGACGGGGACGACGGCGATCCTCGTCACGCACACGATCGGCGAGGCCGTCTTCATGGCCGACCGCGTGCATGTGCTCGCCGCGCATCCGGGCCGCCTCGTCACCTCGATCGAGGTCGACCTGCCGCGGCCGCGCGAATTGGCCATGCTGCAGACCCCCGCCTTCAACCATTTCGAGAACGCCGTCCGGGCGGCCCTGTTCGGCGATGAACTGAAGGCAGTGTCCGTTGGCTGACGGCGCGATCCGCCCGGCCCGGCGCGCGGCCCTCGGCATGCTCGGCGGCATCGCGGCGCCGGCGGCGATCGTCGTGGCGCTCGTCGCGATCTGGCAGGGCGCCAAGATGGCCGGCCTCTTGCCGATCACCGTTCCGGCGCCGAGCGCGATCGCCGAAGCCTTCGGCCGCTCCTGGTCGGACCTCCTCTATCACATGGTCCCGACCGTCCTTTCGGCCGCCGCCGGCTTCGTCCTCGCGACGCTGATCGCGCTGGCGCTCGGCGCCGTCGCGGTCTCCTGGCGGCGTTCCGAGGCGACGATCCTCAAGCTCGGCATCGTCGTCGACTCGATCCCGCTGATCGCGCTGACGCCCATCCTGATGGTCTGGCTCGGCAACGGGATATCGTCGCGCGTCGTCATCGCCACCATCGCGGCGCTGTTCCCGCTGCTGGTCGGCGTCGTGCAGGGCTTCAAGGCGGTTGACCGCAACGTCTCCGAGCTCTTCCACATCCTCGCCGCCTCGCGCTGGCAGCGGCTCCGGAAGCTCGCCTTCCCCTCGGCCCTCCCCTACCTTTTCTCGGCCCTGAAGATTGCCGCGCCGCTTTCGGTGCTCGGCGCGCTGATCGCCGAATGGGTCAGCGCCGATCGCGGCCTCGGCATCATGATGATCTACGCGCTGTTCTCCTTCGACGTGCCGCTCGCCTGGCTGACCATCCTCGCCGTCTGCTTCGTCGCGACGCTTGCTTACGGCCTCGTGGCGCTCGCCGAGCGGATCGTCCTCGGCGGCCCGCAGGATCCGGTCGGCGCGACGGGAGGCGCCCATGGCTGAGACGGTCGCCGCATCGCGCGAACGGCGAAAACTGTCGCTCGGCGGGCTCGCCGCGCCGCTCGCCTTCGCCATCGTCCTGATCGGGCTCTGGAAGCTCCTGGTCACGGCCTTCGCGGTGCCGGCCTATATCATGCCGCCGCCCGAGGCCGCGCTGGCAGCGTTCGAGGCCGATCCGGGGAAGATCGGCCTCGCGGTGTTCTACACGCTGCGCAATGCCGCGGCCGGCCTCGCCGTCGCCTTCGTGGTCGCCATCTCGCTCGCGGCGGCTTTCGTCAATTCCAAGGCGGCGACGCGCGCCGTGCTGCCGATCGTGATCGGCCTCAGAACCGCGCCGGTGCTCGCCATCGCGCCGATCCTCATCATGGTATTCGGCCGCGGCATCGGCACGGCGATCGCCGTCGTCGTCATCGTCTCCTTCTTCCCGATCATGGTGAACGCCATGAAGGGCTTCTCCTCGACCCGCAAGAACGCGCTCGAACTCATGCATGTGCTCGGCGCCAGCGGCGCGGCGACCTTCATCAAGGTGCGCCTGCCCTTCGCGCTGCCCTTCATCTTCGCCGGGCTCAGGAGCGCGGCGACGAGCGCCATCCTCGCGGCGATGCTCGCCGAGTGGCTCTCCGGCGCGCCGGGCCTCGGGACCATGATCCTCGATGCGGCGTCCTACCGGAAGAACGACCTCCTCTGGGCGGCGGTCATCGTCTCGATGGTGCTCGCCTATCTCATCTTCTCGCTCACCACGGCCGTCGAGCGGCGCCTCACCTCCTGGCGCGGCTGACGGCGGAGACCATGCTCATGCGGCTTCAGGATCGCGCCATCCTCGTCACCGGCCCTGCCAAGGGCATGGGCGGCGCCATCACCCGCGCCATCGCGGCGGCGGGCGGCGATCTCGTGCTGATCGGCCGCGACATGGCGCCGATCGAGGCCGTCGCCGCCGAGGTGCGCGCGCTCGGCCGCGACGCGCTCATCGTCAGGACCGACATCACCGACGAGGCAGAGGTCCATGCCGCCGTCGCCGCGGCCTCGGCGCATTTCGGGTCTCGGCTCTACGGCGCCGTCAATGTCGCCGGCGTGTCGGGGCCGACCGGCAAGACGCTCTGGGAGCATTCGGTCGAGGATTTCCGCGAGCTCTTCGACGTGAACGTGCTCGGCACCTTCCTCGTCATGAAGACGATGCTGCCTGAACTGATCGCGCGGCAGGCCGGGTCGATCGTCAATATCGGCGGCACCTTCGGCTTCAAGGGCGTGCGCAAGGCCTCGCTCTACGGCGCGACCAAGTGGACGCTGCGCGGCCTGACCAAATCCGCCGCGCTGGAGGCCGGCAGCGCCGGCGTGCGGGTCAACATGGTCTCGCCCGGCGGCGTCGAAGGCCCGCGCCTCACCCGCCAGCTCGGCGAGGAGGCAGCGCTGATGGGCATCACCTACGAGGAGCGTCTCACCGGCTTTGAGAAGACCTGCGCGCTCGGCCGCATGAGCACCGCCGACGACATCGCCGAGGCCGTGCTCTTCCTCCTCTCCTCCGCCGCCCGCAACATCACCGGTCAGGACCTCCTTGTCGACGGCGGCACGATCGTCTGATCGCCGCCGCCTCGCTCAGTGGCGCGGCACGCCCATGGCGCGGGCGATCTCCGCGAGCTCGGGATGGACAAAGACACCGTCCTTCTGCAGCAGGACGCCGTCGGCCTCGATGGTCACCTGGCGGCAGGTGAAGTCGAAATGGCCCGCCGCCGGACGGCCGACCCAGGCGCCCCAGCCGAAATCGATGTCGCCGAAAGCGCGCTCGTCCTCGAGAATACGCCCGCTCGGCACGGCGATGCCCGGATTGAAGCCCGTGGAGACATGGGCGATCCGATGCAGCGTCGGATCGGCGCGCTCGGCGATCCAGCCTTTGAGCAGCCGCGCCTCCTTGCCGCCCTCGATCGACTGGATGCGGCCGCCCTCGACCGTGACGGTCAGCGGCGTGTCGATGAGCCCCACTTCGGCCGGCGCGCTCAAGACGCCATCGGCGACGAGAACCCCGCGCATCGAGGCCTCGACCGGCGTCCACGAGATCTGGCCGGCCAGCATGACCGGGATCTTCTCGGGATTGGCGCGCATGCGAAAGGCGGCGAGCGGCGTCGCGGGATTGGTGAAGGTGATGTCGGAGCCGGCGGCGCTGGTCACGCGCATCGTCGCGCCGATCAGCAGCGCCTCGAGCCGGCGGCCGAGTTCCTCGACGAGCCGCACATCGGTGCGGCCGATGCAGCGGACCATGCCGTCGACGTCGATGCCGTTCGGTCCGTAATACTGCACGCCGGCATCGACGGCCGCCTGCCAGCCCTTCGTATAGACCGTGCAACCGACCGTGAGTTCGATCCAGATATCCGCCGCGGCCACAGCGGCGGCGATCGGGGTCGGCATCTCCTCGAGCGGCCGGCGGGCAAGCGGATAGTCGATGCGGATCGGCAGCGCGCCGGCCGCCGCGAGCGCCGCCATGGTCGCGCGCGCGACACGCTCGTCGCTGTGGGAATCTGTGGTGACGACGACGCGCTGGCCGGGCGTGACCGCGAGGATGTCGTCGACCATGCGCCGCGCCGCGGCGGCGAGTTCGAGCGCGTAATATTCGTCGCGGGCCTCGACGACCGAATGAAGACGCATGGGGCTCTCCGATGGAAGCGAAAGGGTCATGCCGGCCAACAGCCGGGACCTCTTTGTCGCAAATCATGTGCCAGCCAGCGCTTTGCCGATAAAACGACGGCGTCAGATGCGATAGAGCCGGCGCGTCGTGTCGTGGAAGAGCGCCGCCTGCTCCTGCTCGGAAAGGTCGGAGACGGCCTCCGCGAAACTGTCGAAGGCTCGCGCGAAGGGCACGGTCCGGTCATGCACCGGGAAGTCGCTGGCGAAGGCGAGGCGCGTCGGGCCGAACCAGTCGACGAGATCGCGGATCGGCTCGACAAGGCCCGCATCGGTCCAGCCCGGCATCCGGCAATGCAGCGCCGAGATCTTCACGGCGACATTGGGTAGCGCCGCGGCGGCACGCATGGCGTCGCGCCAGAGCTGCGCGCCCTCCTCCGAGGCGAAGTCCGGGCTGCCCGCATGCTCGATCACGATCTGCAAGTCGGGCAGCCGCCGCGCCAGCGCCAGCGCGTCCGCCATCTGCCAGGGCTCCAGCATCGCATCGAAGACGAGGCCGCGCCGCGCGAGCTCCGCGAGCCCGGCTGCGAAGGCCGGACGGCGGAGCAGATCGGGCGCTCGGGCGAAGGACGGATGCCCCGGCCGCACCGCGACGATGTCGCGGATGCCGGCAAGCTGCGGCGCCGCGTCGGCGAGCCGGTCCAGCCGGTCGGCGATATCCGGCGTGTCGAGCGGCGCATGCGCGACGATCGCTTTCGCCATGCGGGGCTCGCTCCGGTGAAGCTCAGCGGCCTCTCTCGCCTCGGCCAGCGGATCGCGCGCCACCGCCTCGATCCACACCGTCGCGACGACATCGAGCCCGCCCGTCGCCGCCCGGTAGTCGGCCGGACGGTAATCATCTGCAAGCGCCTCGCTGCCGGCGCCGGCGAGCCAGGCGATGGTCTCGCGGCCGCGCCGCCAGAAATGGTGATGCGCGTCGACGACCGGTCCGCGATAACTCGGCATCGCTAGTCCAGACGCACCGGGAGACCGGTCGCGAGCGACGCCTCGGCCGCCTCGGTAAGCCGCACCGCCCGCAGCGCGTCCGCGAGCCCGACCAGCGGGGGCGTTCGGTCGGCGATCATGGCGATGAAGGCCGCGACCTCCTCGGCGAGTGCGCCGGTGACCTTGCCATGCAGGATCGGCTGATGGCGGATGCCGGCGGCGCGGAAGCCCTCGGTCTCGTCGAAGGCGACCAGCTGCTGGCCGCGGAGGCCCATATCGTTGGAGACCATGCCGGTGGAACCGAACACATCGAGCCGGTTGTTGCCGGCCGGTGACCATCCTTCCGGGCTCGTGAAGACGCCATAAGGCCGCGGCAGCGTCCAGGCGCTCTCGACGAGCCCGACCGCGCCGTCCGCGAAGCGCAGCGTGGTGACGACATGGTCGTCGAGCCCGGTTTCGGCGAACACCCTTCCGCGGCCCGCCGCGGCATAGACCTCGATGACCGGCACCGGATGGACCCAGGCGACGAGGTCGAAATCATGGACGCCCAGAATGCGCAGCGTCGTCGACAACCCCTTGAAGCGCGGCGTATCGGCGGCAACGAATTGGCGGCGCGCGGCGATCGTGACGACCCCGCCACAGACGCCCTGCTCGACTGCCGCCTTGAGCCCGGCCGAGCCGATCTCGAAGCGCTCGACATGGCCGGCCATCACCGCGACACCGGAGCCTTCCGTCACCGCGCGGATCGCCTCGACGCCGACCGGGTCGGGCGCAACCGGCTTTTCGATCAGCATCGGCACGCCCGCCGCCGCCGCGAGGCGCGCATGCTCGCCATGCACGCGCTCGGGGCTCGCGATGATGACACCATCGAGCGCCACATCGGCGAACAGATCGGCCGCATCGACGAAGGGCTTGGCGCCATAGCGCGCCGCCAGCACCGAGGCGCGGCCGGCATCGCTGTCGCAGACAGCGGCGAGAACCGCGTCCCGCCGCTCGGCGACGATCCGCGCATGCCAGGCACCGATCGCGCCGGCACCGATGAGCCCGATTCGGAGCGGGTCCGTCACCATGGCTGCCGGCCCGGCTCGAGGATGGCCTTCATCGTCGTAGCGAGGTTGCGCGGTGCCGGGGCCGGCATTTGCGGCCGCACCATGGCGCCCCAGCCGGGCTCGGCGACGACTTCGCCATCCTTGGCGACGAGGCGGCCGCGCACATAGGTGCGCACCGGAACGCCCGTGACTTCCATGCCCTCATAGGCGGAGACCTTGCCGCGCGAATGCAGCGCCGCCGCCGTCAGCCTCTGCTTCTTCGCAAGGTCGACAACCGCGAAATCGGCATCGGCGCCGACGCGGATGACACCCTTCCGGCCATAGAGACCGAAGGCGCGGGCCGGCATCGCGCTGGTGATCGCCGCCACCCGTTCCAGCGACAGGCGGCCATCCGTCACCGCGTTCAGCATCAGCGGCACCAGCGTCTCGACGCCGGGGAAGCCGCAGGCGATATCCCAGACGTTGTCGCCATATTTCTCCTCGACCGCGTGCGGCGCATGGTCGGTGGCGATCATGTCGATCGTGCCGTCGGCGAGCGCCGCCCAGAGCGGCGCCTGCTGCGCCGCCTCGCGGATCGGCGGGTTCATGCGCAGCACCTCGCCGCCCGGCTGGAGCATCATCTCGGCCGAGAGATAGAGATATTGCGGCAGCGTCTCGACGGTGAGGTCGACGCCGCGCTCCTTCCAGAAGCGGATGAAGGGCAGGCTGCGCGCCGAGCTCTCATGGACGATATGGATGCGCGCGCCGGTCCAGTCGGCCAGCGTGCAGGCGCGGTTGAGCGCCTCGACGGCGACAACGTCGGTCCGCGCCGCGAGATGGGCGAGCACGTCGTTGCGCCCCGCCGCCTTCAACCGGTTCTGCCGCCAGAACAGGATCGGCGAGTTCTCGGCATGGATCGAGCAGCGCAGGCCGAGCCCGGCGAGGATCTCGAACCCTTCCAGCACCGCCCCGTCGCTCGGGCATGGCAGGTCGCCGGTCGTGTTGCCGAGAAAGAGCTTGAAGCCGATCGCGCCGGCTGCGGCCAAAGGCTCCAGGTGATCGAGATTGTGCTCGCCGAGGAGACCGTAGAGCCCGAAATCGACGATCGACTTCGCCTCGGCGGCCGCCCTCTTCAGTTCGAAATGCGCGACCGTGTCGGTGGGCGGCACGGTATTCGGCATGTCGAAGACGGTGGTGACGCCGCCGACCGCGGCGGCCGCGCTGCCGGTCCCCCAGTCCTCCTTCCGCGGCATGCCCGGCTCGCGGAAATGCACATGCACGTCGATCGCGCCCGGAAGCACATGCAGGCCGTCGAGCGAGACGCGCTCGCGGGCCGGCGGCATCAGCCGGTCCTCGCCGATGGCGACGATGCGGCCGTCATCGACGGCGATCGAGGCGGCGAGCGTCCCGTTCTCGTTGACGACGAGGCCGCCCGAAAGCACCATGTCCACAGTCTGGGGTTGCGGATCGGTCATCGGGACTGGCATTGCGTCTGTCTCCACTGGAACGGGCCGCGCGTTGATATTATCGACAAGGCGGCAGAGAATCCGAAGTCGCGGGATTTTCCACAGAATCGCGACAAGGCCAACCGGCAAGGCCGCCCGAGGGATCCATGCATGACTGATGCCGCGACGACGACGCCCTCCGAAGAAGCCGTATCGGCGGACGCTTTCCGCCTGCTGCGCGCCGATATCGTCTCGGGCGCGCTGCAGGCCGGATCGCGCCTGCGCTTCGTGGAATTGCAGGCCCGCTACGGCATCGGCACCAGCCCGCTGCGCGAGGCGCTGTCGCGGCTCGCCGCCGATCGGCTCGTGGTGCAGGAGGTCAATCGCGGCTTCCGCGTGCCGCCGATCTCGATGGCGGATTTCGAGGATATCGCGACGCTGCGCATCACGCTGGAGCGCCAGGCGATCGAGGCCTCGACACGGGCCGGCGACGAAGCCTGGGAAGAGGGCGTGGTCCTCGCCCATCATCGGCTGCGGCGGCTCGGCCGGCAGGAACAGGCCCCTGAGGAAGACGCCGTTCCCGAGGAATGGGAGATGCGCCACCGCGCGTTCCACAACGCGCTGATCGCCGCCTGCGGCTCGCCCTGGACGCTGCATTTCTGCGCCGTGCTGCATGACCAGTTCGACCGCTACCGCCGCCTCGCCGGCCGCGATCCGGGAGCGCAGGTCACGCTCGCGCAGCAGCACGAGGAACTTCTCGACGCCGCCATCGCCCGCGACGCCGAGCGCGCCGGCCGCGTGCTGGCCGCCCATATCGAACTCACCCGCGACACGGTGGTCGAGCGCCTGAAGCGGCTGATGTGACCGGCGCATTGTCGGCAATCGAATAGATTGTCGAAACTCGTAGCGATTGTTGATAATTTGCGCAGCGTGACCTGCTTTTGCGCAGGCCCGCCGCCTGGGGCCGTGTAATCTCCTCATCGCATCGCTGGCACGTCTCTTGCCGACAAGAGTGTGTCGCAGCGGTGGAGGCGTCGATGGGCAGAGCGTTTCTCTCAGAGCGGGAGCTTACGGGATGAAGGGTCCGATCGGCCTCGTCACCGGCTCGCGCCCTTTCGCCGGTCTGCCGACCAATCCCGCCGAACTGGTGCTGCCGCATATCGACGGCCTGGTCGTCGAGGGCATCACCATCGTGGCGAAGCCGACGCCCGTCAGCCGCAATGGCCTGCCCACGCATCTTCCCGAACTCGTCGCGCGCTACCGGCCGGCCTTCGTGCTGGCGCTCGGCCTCGCGCTCGGCGCGCCGACCATCCGCATCGAGACGATCGGCGTCAACGCCATGCATTTCGGCATTCCGGACAATGAGGGCGTGCGCCCGCAGGGCGGCGAGCCGATCGACCCGGCCGGACCGCCCGCCCGCGTCGCGACCTGGAACGCCGATGCCGTCGTCGCCGCCATCCTCGACGACGGCATTCCGGCCAAGGCCTCGTTCCACGCCGGAACCCATCTCTGCAACCTGACGCTCTATACCTATCTCGGCGCGCTGGAGGCGGCGGGGCTCGCAGCGAGCCCCTGCGGGTTCCTGCATCTCCCCTACCTGCCGGAGCAGATCGTCTGGATGATGCGCCAGCAGGCCGGCCATCCCGGCAGCGCGCTCGCCGCCAATCTCGAACTGCCCTCGATGGCGCTCGAGACACAGATCCGCGCCGTGAAGGCCGCGCTCGGCGCCATGGCGCGCCAGGCCGCTGCCGCGCCCAAGATCACCACAGGGAACCGAACCAGCCAAACCCCGGAGGATCACCCGTCATGACGATCGCCGATCTCCCCAAGGCCTATGAGAAGGCCAAGAGCGTCGATGTCGCCGACATCCCGATCATCGATTTCGCGCCCTTCCTGAGCGGCACGCCCGAGGAACGCCGGGCGGTGGCCGACGCCATAGGCAAGGCTTGCGAGGAGGTCGGCTTCTTCTATCTCGCCAATCACGGCGTGCCGCAGGAGCTGATCGACGCCACTTTCGACGCCTCGAAGAGCTTCTATGCCCAGCCCTTCGAGGGCCGCATGACATCGGCGGCGACGCTCGAGCATTGGCGCGGCTATGTCCCCTCGAAGCTCGAGGCGGAAGGCGGCACGGTCGGCGGGGCGATCGAGACCTATCGCTTCATGCTCGACCTTGCGCCCGACGATCCGGATGTCCTCGCCGGCAAGCCACTGCACCTGCCCAATCGCTGGCCGGACGGCCTGCCGGCCTTCAAGCCGACCGTCGAGGCCTATTTCGACGCGGTGATGGGGCTTTCGAAGAATCTCCGCGCCGCCTTCGCGATGGCGCTCGGCCTGCCGGAGGACTATTTCGAGCCCTATTATCAGAAGCCCGTCGTCCAGCTCTCACTGCTGCATTACCGCCCGCCGGCGTCGCTGCGCGAGGAGGATATCGAGATCGGCGCCGGCGAGCATCGCGACACGGGCGCCTTCACGCTGCTGATGCAGGACGATACCGGCGGCCTCGAAGTGCAGCGCAAGGATGGCGAGTGGATCGGCGCGCCGCCGGTCAAGGGCGCCTATGTCATCAATATCGGCAATGTCATGATGAAGTGGACCAATGGCCGCTTCGTCTCGACCATGCACCGCGTGGTCAATCGCGCGCTGAAGCCGCGTTATTCGATCCCGTTCTTCGCCAATCCCGACTACGACGTCACGATCGCGCCGATCGCCGAGATCATGAAGCCGGGCGAAAAGGCCGAGTTCGAGCCCTTCGAGAACGGCCCCTATATGCGCGACTTCTACGACAAGGGCATGGCCTATCTCCGCAAGGGCCGGTAACAAGCCGGCGCGCCGGGGCATTCCGGCGCGCCCTGCCCTTTCGGGCGAAATTCCACAGTCTGAAGACCAAGCAGCGAGCGACGATGGACCTCGATCTCAAGGGCAAGGTCGCCCTCATCACCGGCCCGGCCAAGGGCATGGGCGCAGCCGTCAGCCGGGCCTTCGCCGCCGAGGGCTGCCGCTTGCTGCTGCTCGGCCGCGATCTTGCCGCCATCGCGCCGGTCGACGCCGGGATCAGGGAGGCCGGCGGCACGGTCTCCGTCGCGCGCTGCGACGTGACGGTCGCCGAGGACTGCGAGGCGGCGGTCGCCAAGGCGCAGTCGCTGTTCGGCGCGGTCGACATCCTCGTCAATGTCGCCGGCGGCACGGGCCCGATCGGCAAGACCGGCGCGCAAACCACCACCGACGAATTCCGCGACATCATCGACGTCAACATGACGGGCTGCTTCAACATGATGCGCGCCGCGGCGCCGGCGATGATGGCGCAGCGCTCCGGCAAGATCGTCAATGTCGGCGGCACCTTCGGCATGCGCGGTCGTGCCGGCCGGGTTGCCTATTCCTCGTCGAAATGGGGCCTGCGCGGTCTCACCAAGAGCTTCTCGCTCGAACTCGGCCCGCACAACATCAACGTCAACTGCGTCGCCCCCGGCATGGTCGACGGCCCCCGCTTCCGCGACAAGGTCTGCCGCGACATGGCCGAGAAGCTCGGCATCAGCGTCGAGGAAGCCGCGCGGCGCCATGCCGAGGACTATGCGCTGAAGCGCGTCTCGACCGATGCCGATGTCGCGCATGCGTGCCTCTTCCTCGCCAGCGACGTGTCGCGCCAGATCACGGGCGTCGACCTGCCGGTCGACGGCGGTTGGGCTTCGCTCTAGGCTCCCTCTCCCTCATCGACGGATCCGACGCCATGATCACGCTCGCCGATGTCGAGGCCGCCCGCGCGCGGCTCGATGGCAATATCCGCCGCACGCCCTTGATCGCGGCCGACAATCTCTCGGCGCCGATCAGCGCGGCCGATCTCTATCTGAAGCTCGAAAGCCTGCAGGCGACAGGCTCGTTCAAGGCGCGCGGCGCCACCAACCGCCTACTGGCGACGCCCCGAGCCGAGCTTGAGAAGGGCATCGTCGCGGCGTCGGGCGGCAATCACGGCGTCGCCGTGGCGCGGACCGGCGCGCTTGCCGGCGTTCCAGCGCATATCTTCGTGCCCGAGACGATCGCGCCCTCGAAGCTCGCCAAGCTCAAGCAGTGGGGTGCGCATGTCGAACTGGTCGGCCAGGTGTTCGACGAGGCCGACCGCGCAGCCCGCGCTTTTGCCGCCTCGATCGGCGCCATCTATTTCCACCCCTTCGCCGATCCGCTGGTCGTGGCCGGCCAGGGCACGCTGGCGCTCGAAGTGCTCGACCAGTTGCCCGACGTCGATACCTTCCTGATCGCTATCGGCGGCGGCGGCCTCATCGGCGGCATGGGCACCGCCATCCGCGCGCTGAGGCCCGGCGCGCGCATCATCGGCATCGAGCCTGTGGGCTGCCCGACTCTGAAGGCGAGCCTCGATGCCGGCCATGTCGTCACGGTCAAGACCATCACGACGCGCGTACCGACCATGACCTGCGCCCGCACCGACGATGCGGTGTTCGAACTCGTGCGCTCGGTCGTCGACGACATCGTGCTCATCGACGATGCGGCGATGGTCGAGGCGGCGCGCTGGCTCTGGTTCGAACTCGGCATCGCCGCCGACCTCTCGGGTGCAGCCGCGGCCGCGGCGCTGAAGACCGGCGCGGTGACCGTGCGGCCGGGCGAAAAGGTCTGCGCCCTCGTCTGCGGCGCCGGCCCGGACGGGATCGCCTGAAGCCAGAGCGCTCAGGCGCGCTGGACGATGCAGCCCTCGGCAACGAACTGCGACAGCACCGCTTCGGGCGCGTCCTCCTCGACGACGAGCTGCGTGATCGACGCCGCCGGCGCGACGCGGTAGGGCGCGGCCGTGCCGACCTTGTCGGTCGTCGCGGCGACGACGAGGCCGGCCGCATTGCGCAGCATCGCCCGCTTCACCTCCGCCTCGGCACTGGAAAAGGCCGTGATGCCCGCGGCCGGATCGACGCCGCAGGCCCCGAGAAAGAGCAGATCGGCCCGCAGCCGATCGACGGCCGCGACCGTTTCCGGCCCGACCGAGGCGCCGAGCGAGCGGTCGAACGGGCCGCCCAGCAGGATCAGATCAGCCGCCGGATGCGCCGCGATGACCCCCGCGACCGCGACGGCATTGGTCGCTACCGTCACATGCAGCGATGGCGGGATGGCGCGGGCGATGGCGAGATTGGTGGTTCCCGCATCGATGAAGACAAGCTGGCCCGGCGAGAGCAGGCGCACGGCGGCGGCGGCCAGCCTCGCCTTGGCCGCGACGGCGATGGTCGCCCGAACCTCGGGCGGCGCCGCGGCAGGCGCCAGCGGTACCGCGCCGCCATAGACGCGGCGGCAGGCGCCTGCCCGCGCCAACTCGCGCAGGTCGCGGCGGATCGTATCCTCCGAAACCCCGAAGCTGCTGGCGAGCTCGGTCGCGAGCACGCGGCCGTCGGCCGCGAGCCGATCCCGGATCACCCGGTGCCGTTCCTCGGCAAGAACGTGAATGTTGACGCCCATTGATGCACGTTCTTGCATGATTGGAGGCGGCGTGCAATATCTGAGCTCCCCCTTCGGCTGCTGCTTCGGCCCAGCCGCGTCTCCTCCTGCGATCGAGTCGCTTCATGTCCTTCGGCCTCCCCCTCGGCCCCCAGCATCGGGTCTACGCGGCCTTCACCATCTATGCCTTCAGCATGGGCAACATTTTCCCGCGCTTCCCCGACATCAAGGCGGCGATGGGCGTCCAGGAAGGCGCTTTCGGCCTCAGCCTGATCGGCACGCCGACCGGCACGCTCATCTCGCTCACGATCGCCGCGCCGTTCCTCGAGCGCATCGGCTTCCGCCGCGCGCTGCTCGCGCTGATCCCGCTGGTGGCGCTCACCTTCGCGATCGCTTCGCACGCGCCGAGCCCGCTCGCCTTCTTCTTCCTGCTCGTTCCCGTCGGCATCATGCTCGGCTGCGTGGAGATCATCCTGAACGTGGAGGCCGACCGGACGGAATTCCTGATCGGCCGGCGCATCATGAACCGCGCCCATTCCTTCTGGAGCATCGGCTTCTTCAGCGCCGGCATCTTCGGCGGCCTCGTCGCGCAGGCCGGCATCAGCCCGCAGCTGCATCTGGCGCTGATCGTGCCGATCGCGATCGTCGGCGTCGCGCTGTTCCTCGGCGGCTACCAGCCCTCGCCGAAGCGCGAGGTGGCCTCCGACGCAGAGGCGCCCCGCTTCGTGCGCCCGACCATCGCCATCCTGGTCCTCGTCGGCACCACGCTGTCGGCACTGCTCCTCGAGGGTGCCAGCCTCGACTGGTCGGCGATCTATATGCGCAGCATCTTCGAATCCGGCCCGCTGATGGCCGCGCTGGCGGTGGCGACCTTCGCCTTCTGCCAGGCGACGACCCGGTTCTTCGCCGATGGCTTCGTCGAGCGCTATTCGCCGTCGGGCGTCGCGCGCAGCATGACGGTGGTGATGGCGATCGGCGTGCTGTTCGTCTATTTCTCGCCGCACCCGCTCGTCTCGCTCGCCGGCTTCGCCCTGCTCGGCATCGGCTCGGCGACCATCTTCCCGCTCGCCATCTCGGCGGCAGCGCAGCGCACCGACCGGCCGGGCGCGATCAATGTCGCCTCGCTGACGCAGCTTTCCTTCGGCGCCTTCCTGCTCGGCCCTCCCCTGCTCGGCTTCGTCGCGGAGCATTGGGGCATCCGCGCGGCCTTCGGCGTCGCGGTTCCGCTGGTCCTGCTGACCTTCATCGCGGCGCCCGCGCTCGGGGGCCGGCCGATCCGCAAGGATGGACCGCCCGGCGACGGCGATGTCGTCGCCCGCGCCTCGGCCCATCAGGAATCCTACTGAGAAGCCTTACTGGAAGGCCGGCTCGGTGAACGAGCGCAGCTTGCGCGAATGGAGCCGTTCCGGCGCCATCTCGCGCAGCTTCTCCAGCGCGCGGATGCCGATCTCGAGATGCTGGCCGACCTGGGTGCGGTAGAATTCCGACGCCATGCCGGGCAGCTTCAATTCGCCATGCAGCGGCTTGTCGGAGACGCAGAGCAGCGTGCCGTAGGGAACGCGGAATCGGAAGCCGTTTGCAGCGATCGTCGCCGATTCCATGTCGAGCGCGATGGCGCGCGACTGCGAGAAGCGCTGCACCGGCTCGCGATGGTCGCGCAGTTCCCAGTTGCGGTTGTCGATGGTCGCGACCGTGCCCGTGCGCATGATGCGCTTGAGGTCATAGCCCTCGAGCCCCGTGACCTCCTCGACCGCCTCCTCCAGCGCCACCTGTACCTCGGCGAGCGGCGGGATCGGGATCCAGCTCGGCAGGTCGGCATCGAGCACATGGTCCTCGCGCACATAGCCATGCGCGAGCACATAGTCGCCCAGCGCCTGACTGTTGCGGAGACCGGCGCAGTGGCCGAGCATCAGCCAGGCATGCGGCCTCAGGACGGCGATGTGGTCGGTGATCGTCTTGGCGTTGGACGGACCGACTCCGATATTGACCATGGTGATGCCGGAGCTGGCGCCGAATTTCAGGTGATAGGCCGGCATCTGCGGCAGGCGCGGCGGCGCCCGGCCCGAGACCGGTTCGGCATGGCCGGCCGGCGTCACGAGATTGCCGGGCTCGACAAAGGCGGAATAGCCGCCGCCGCCCTCGGCCATCAGGCGGCGGGCGCGGGCGCAGAACTCGTCGATATAGAACTGGTAGTTGGTGAAGAGCACGAAGTTCTGGAAATGCTCGGCGCTCGTCGCGGTGTAATGCGCGAGGCGGAACAGCGAATAGTCGATGCGCGGCGCCGTGAACGGCGCCAGCGGCAGCGGCACGCCGGGCGTCGGCTCATAGGTGCCATTGACGATGGCATCGTCCGTCACCGCGAGGTCGGGCACGTCGAACATGTCGCGGAGCGGCCGCTCGATCTTCTCGGCCAGTTCGCCCTCGACATGGACGCCGCCGGGAAAGGCAAAATGCAGCGGAATCGGCAGGCTGGAAGGCCCGACCACGACCGGGACGCCGTGATTCCTCAGCAACAGGCGGATCTGGTCGGTCAGATAGGAGCGGAAGAGCTCGGGCTGCGTGATCGTCGTCGCATAGTCGCCCGGCCCGGAGACATGGCCATAGGCAAGGCGCGAGTCGATCTTGGCGTAGCTCGACGTGCTGATCGCGATCTGCGGATAGGTGGCGCGCACCCTCCCCTCGGGCGGGCGGCCATGCAGCAGATCGAAGAAGCGGTCCCGCAGGTGCTTGGTGTGCGCGTCATATATTTCGATCAGCCGTGCCACGGCGCGGCCTGCATCGGTGAAGGCTTCGGTCGGGATCGGCTCCGGCAGGTCGAAGAGGCTCGTCTCGCGCGGCAGGTCTCGTGTCATCCGGTGGCCCCAAGCAATCCGGGTCCGAGGAACCCGCGAGACGGTTGAATGCGCGCGACTGTCGGCCACCCGGCCCGCCCGGTCAAGGCAGGCCGGCCGGCCGACGAGGATCGGCTCAGACGAGCTTGGCGTCGAGCGAGATCGGCACGGCCTTCAGCGCCTTGGAGACGGGGCAGCCTTCCTTGGTGGCGGCGGCGATCGTGTCGAACTCGGCCTTGTCGATGCCGGGGATCTTCGCCTCGGTGACGAGTTGGATCGAGGTGATCTCGAAGCCGCCGGCGACCGGATCGACCTTGACCTTGGCGGTCGTCTTCACGCTCTCGACCGTGTGGCCAGCGCCGGAGAGGCCGGCGGACAGCGCCATCGAGAAGCAGGCCGCATGCGCGGCGGCGATCAGCTCCTCGGGATTGGTCCCGACGCCGCTCTCGAAGCGCGAGGAGAAGTTGTACTGGCCCTCAAAAGCGCCGCTGCCGAGCTTGACGGTGCCCTTGCCGGCCTTGAGATCGCCCTGCCATTCGGCGTCGGAAATACGTGTCGGCATTCTTCGCTCCCGTTGCGGCCGGCGACGGGGACTGCGCCGGCTTCAAGACCCTGAAGCTAGGGCTCGCAGGCGACAACGCCAAGACGCGTTCGCATCGGCCCTGTCCGTTCGCACGGCGGCGAAGCCTCAGTGGCCGGGGAAGAGGTCGTCGCGCGGCCGGGCATAGCGCGGCAGGAAGAAGGTCAGGAACCCGACCACGACGAGCGCCGCGGCGCCGAAGCCCGTCGACCAGACGAAGGCGCTGACGAAGTCCTGGTTGGTGATCGCGAGGCGCCCGAAGAAGACGACGCCGGTCAGCGCGATGCCCATCGCGGTGCCGACCTGGCCGACGGCGCTGACGACGCCCGAGGCCGAGCCGGCATGGCGGACCGGGACATCGACCAGCACGAAATTGAACACCGGCGAGACGATGAGGCCCATGCCGATGCCGCCGACGATCAGCGTCGGGATCATGTCCCATGGCGTCATGGCATGACCGAGCAGGTCGGCCGTAAGGCCGAGCGCGCCGATCGCCGCCGCGAGCACGAAGCAACCCGTCGTCAGCACCAGGCGGCCGAAGCGCGGTACGAGCAGCGGTCCGGACGCGCCTGCGGCGACAGCAACGCCGAGCGAGAACGGAATGCCGGTGAGGCCCGCCTCGAGCACCGAGAAGCCGAGGCCGAGCTGCATGTAGAGCGTCTGTGTCAGGAAGAAGCCGCCGACGATGCCGAAAAAGCTGCCGGCGATGAGGATGCCGACGGTGAAGGAGCGGTAGTGGAAGAGGCGCGGCACGACCAGCGGCGAGCCGTCGATGCGGTCGCGCCGCCGCTGGCTCCAGGCGAAGAGCACGAAGGCCGGCAGCGACAGCGCGATCATCGCGAAGCCCCAGAGCGGCCAGCCCTGCTCGCGGCCCTGGATCAGCGGGAAGGTCAGGAGGCTCATGGCGGCGAGCGCCAGGATCGTGCCGGCGATGTCGAGTTTCAGCGGGTGCGGCGAGCGCGCGGCCGGCAGCGTGAACCAGGCGACGATCATCGCGATGATGCCGACCGGCACATTGACGAGGAAGATCATGCGCCAGCCGAGGCCGAACAGGCTGCTCGCAACGAGCAGCGCGCCGAGGATCGGTCCGAGCACGCTCGCGAGCCCGGCGATGCCGCCATAATAGGCTGAGATATGCGCCCGCTCCTTCGGATCGACATAGAGGATCTGGATCATGGACATGATCTGCGGGACCATGATCGCCGCCATTGCGCCCTGGAAGAGCCGCGCGGCCACCAGCCCGGTCCCTGTCGTCGAGAAGCCGCACAGCGCCGAGGCGACCGTGAAGCCCGCCATGCCGATCAGGAACATGGTCTTGTAGCCGTAGATGTCGCCGAGCCGGCCGCCGGGGATCAGGAACAGCGCGAAGGTCAGCGCATAGCCCGCGACAATCCACTGGATCGAGGCATAGTCGGCGCCGATGCCGTGCTGGATCGAGGGTATCGCGACATTGACGATCGTGCCGTCGAGGATGTCCATGAAGAAGGCGGTGAGCACGACGAGGACGGCGATGCGGCGGGCGCGGCCCGTCAGCAGCGGCTCCGGGCGATCCGGTTCCGGGGCTCGGGCTTGGGCTCGGGCTGGCCGGTTCGTCTGGGCGTCCAAGTCGTCGTTCTCCTCGACTGCGGGCAATCGGGCGCTCCGCAAGCGCGGCAAGGCCGCGACGGATATATACGGATTTTGCGCCGCGCGCCTGTGGCTTCCATGCCGCGGCCCGAACGGCGCAATCGCAATCCCCGTCGTCGCGCTCCGAGGGCATGGCGCACCTATCCTCGCGGCGCGTCTGCCACTAATCTTCCCGCCATGAAGATCGCGACCTGGAACATCAACGGCGTCAGAGCCCGGATCGAGAATGCCGTCGCCTGGGTGCGCGAAGCGCAGCCGGACATTGTCGGCCTGCAGGAGATCAAGACCGTCGACGAGGGTTTCCCCGCCGCGGCCTTTGAGGATCTCGGCTACAATGTCGCAGTGCATGGCCAGAAGGGCTTCAACGGCGTCGCGCTGTTGTCGAAGCTGCCCTTCGACGAGGTCAATCGCGGCCTGCCGGGCGATTCGACCGACGAGCAGGCCCGCTTCATCGAGGGCGTCTTCTCCGTCCCCTCGGGGGCGCTGCGCGTCGTGTCGCTCTATCTGCCGAACGGCAATCCGATCGGCACGGAGAAATTCACCTATAAGCTCGCCTGGATGGAGCGGCTGCGGCGCTGGGCGGCGGAACGCCTCCTGACGGAGGAGCCGCTCGTCATGGGCGGCGACTACAACGTCATTCCCGAGCCGCGCGACGCCAAGGACCCGTCGATCTGGACCCATGACGCGCTCTTCCAGCCCGAGAGTCGGCAGGCCCTGCGCGCGATCGAGAATCTCGGCTTCACGGAGGCGCTGCGAGCCGCCACCGACGAAGGCGGCCTCTACACCTTCTGGGACTATCAGGCCGGCGCCTGGCAGAAGAACAACGGCATCCGCATCGACCATCTCCTGCTCTCGCCGCAGGCTGCCGACCGCCTCGTCTCGGTCGGAATCGACAAGCATGTGCGCGCCTGGGAGAAGCCGTCCGACCATGTACCGGTCTTCGTGGAGCTGGCGCTGTGAGCGAGCCGATCACAGGCGGCTGCCTGTGCGGGCGCATCCACTACCGCATCGACAGGCCGCCGCGTCTCGTCTGCCACTGCCATTGCAGGCTCTGCCAGCTCGCCGGCGGCGCCCTCTTCATCACCTGGGCGACCTTCGATGCGCCGGCCTTCCACCTGACCGCGGGCAATCCCGCGACGCACGAATCCTCCACGCTCGGCCGCCGCCATTTCTGCGCCGATTGCGGCACGCCGCTGATGATGACCATGATCGACGACGACGAGCGGATTGACGTCACGCTCGCCTCGCTCGACGAGCCCGACGCCTTTCCCGTCCAGCACAATATCTGGGTCGGCAGCCGCCGCGCCGCCGCCAAGGGCTTCGACCCGGAGCTGCCGTCCCATCATGACGAACCGGAAGGCTGAGCCCGAAGCCCGGCCGATCGCCGCCATGCGCGGCATCGGGCCGAAATCCGCGATCTGGCTGACGGAGATCGGCGTCGCCACCGAGGCCGACCTGCGCGCGCTTGGCGCGATCGAGGCCTATCGCCGCCTCAAGCACCGCGACCCGCGCGGCGTGACGCTCAACATGCTCTGGGGCCTCCACGCCGCGCTCGAGGACATGCCCTGGACGGCGATCGACCGCGAGACGAAGGATCGGCTGCTGGCAGAACTCGGCGACGCGGGACTTTAGGCGACCGCCTGCGCGACCATGTCGGGATGCTTGGCGATCACGCGGACATAGGCGATCGCAAAATCGGGTGCCGTCACCCGCGCCTGCTCCCAGTCGCGCAGCGTACCGACCGGAACGCGGAACCGCTCGGCAAACTCCGCCTGGGACAAACCGAGCTTCGTTCGCGTCGTCCGGATGAGACGGGAGCGTTGGCCACGATCCATCCCTTCGGAAGTCACATCAAAATCTTCGGAGTCGGCCGGGTCAGAAGGCAGCACGATAGGCTCGTTCTTCACCTCTGTTGCTCCTTCTCACCGATATGAAACGGGCGTTCCGTCCCGCCAGACAAACACCGCGGTGAACTGCTTTGCTGCCACGGTACCAACCACCTTGAACCGCTCTTCACCGTCAACCTCGCGGATGGACGGGATGATCAGGTGGTTGTCATCCTCGAAAAGCCGCTCGCCGAATGCGAGCGGCAACCCATGCTGCGCGCGGTTTGCCGCGTCTTTCACGGCATCGAAGATCACCTCGGTCCCCTCGCTCCATGTACGGAAATTCCGCAGTGTCCGCAAGCCGCTTGGTCGGCCCACGGATTGAGCGGTGACGCCCTCACCCGCGCGGAAACTCGATGCCCATCTCGCGGTAGCGCTCGGGGTCGTCGCCCCAGTTTTCGCGGACCTTGACGAACAGGAAGAGATGGACCGGGCGCTCGGCCATCTCCTGGATTTCCTGCCGTGCCGCCATCGAGATCGCCTTGATCGTCTCGCCGCGGCGGCCGATCACGATCTTCTTCTGGCTCTCGCGCTCGACATAGATGGTCTGCTCGATACGGGCGGAGCCGTCGGCCTGGTCCTTCCAGGCCTCGGTCTCGACCGTCGAGGCATAGGGCAATTCGTCGTGCAGGCGCAGGAACAGCTTCTCGCGCGTGATCTCGGCGGCGAGCGCGCGCAGCGGCAGGTCCGAGAGCTGGTCGTCGGGATAGAGCCACGGCCCCGCCGGAACCGCGCCGGCGAGATAGGAAAGGAGATCGGCGCAGCCGTCGCCGGTCAGCGCCGAGATCATGAAGGTACGCTCGAAGCCGACCTTGGCATTGGCCTCGGCCGCGATCTCCAGCAGCGTGTCGCGGCGCACCGTGTCGATCTTGTTGATGACGAGGAGCTTCGGCTGCCGGACATCGGCAAATTTCGCCAGGATCTCCGCCGTCTCGCCCGAGAGGCCGCGCTCGGCGTCGACCAGGAGCGCGACCATGTCGGCATCCTTGGCGCCGCCCCAGGCGGTGTCGACCATGGCGCGGTCGAGCCGACGCTTCGGTCGGAAGATGCCGGGCGTGTCGACGAATATGATCTGCGACGCGCCTTCCATGGCGATGCCGCGCATGATCGCGCGCGTCGTCTGCACCTTGTGGGTGACGATCGAGATCTTGGCGCCGACCAGCTGGTTGAGCAGGGTCGACTTGCCGGCATTCGGCGCGCCGATCAGGGCGACGAAGCCGCAGCGCGTCGCCTCGGACTGGCCGCTGTCGGCGGCGTGTTCTTCATTCGGCAAGGGGCTCTCATCCGCCATGGGTTTCGGGCCTCCAGACCCCTTCGGCGATCAGCATGGCCGTCGCCGCCTTCTGTTCGGCTTCGCGCTTGGAGCGCCCGGCGCCGATGACGGCCGGCAAATCTTCGACAGTGACCGCGACGCGGAAATTCGGCGCATGGTCCGGTCCCGAGCGCTCCACGATCGCATAGGTCGGGGCGGCGAGGCCACGGCCCTGCACCCATTCCTGCAGCGTCGTCTTGGCGTCGCGCTGCGGGCCGTTCCAGTTCTCCATGCGGGCGCGCCAATGCGCCGTCACGAAGCGTTGCGCCGTCGGCAGGCCGCCATCGAGGAACAGCGCTCCGATCACCGCTTCGCAGACATCGCCGAGGATCGCCACCTTGCGGCGTCCGCCCGACTGCAATTCGCTGCCGCCGAGGCGGATCCAGTTGCCGAGCCCAGTCTCGAGCGCGACTTCCGCGCAGCTCTCGTTGCGCACGAGCGCCGTCAGCCGGCGCGCCAGTTCGCCCTCTTCCGCGTCGGGAAAGGCTTCGAGCAGCATGTCGGCAATGACGAGCGCGAGCACGCGGTCGCCGAGGAATTCCAGCCGCTGATAGCTTTCGGAGTGCGCACCGTTGGCGTCGGCCACCGCGCTCGCATGCGTCAGCGCGCGTTCCAGCAGAGTCGCATCGGCGAAGTGATGCGCCAGGATCTCCTCGAGCGGCGCCAGTCCCTGCGGCATGGGATCGGCCCCTCTCAGATGAGCTTGAAGATGCGGTCGAAGCGGACCGTCCAGGGCCAGCGCCAGAACTGCCAGGCCGGCTCGCCCTCCTTGACGGAGAAGAAGACGATCTCGGCCCGGCCGACGAAATTCTCGAACGGGACATAGCCAACCGCGCCGAGCACGCGGCTGTCGGTCGAGTTGTCGCGATTGTCGCCCATCATGAAATAGTGGCCGGCCGGAACCTCGAACACGGGCGTGTTGTCGGAGAAGCTGTGCGGGTCGAGGTCGAGAACCTCGTAGCTGACGCCGTTCGGCAGCGTCTCGCGATAGCGCGCGACACGGGTCTCGCCGAATTCGTCGGTCGTCACATAGTCGTCGATCTTGACCTTGGGGACCGGGGTGCCGTTGATCTGCAGCACGCCGTCGATCATCTGGATCTTGTCGCCCGGCAGGCCGATCACGCGCTTGATATAGTCAACCGAGGGATCGCGCGGCAGCTTGAACACGGCGACGTCGCCGCGCGTTGGCGGCTCGGCCCAGATACGCCCGGAAAAGATGTCCGGCGAGAAAGGCAGCGAATAACGGCTGTACCCATAGGCGTATTTCGAGACGAACAGATAGTCGCCGACCAGCAGCGTATCCTTCATAGAGCCCGAAGGGATGGTGAAGGGCTGGAAGAGGAAGGTTCGGACGATGAGGGCGAGGATCAGCGCCTGGACGATGATCTTGACCGTCTCGCCGAAGCCGCCGCGCTCCGATCCATATCTGTCGCCGGCCACGCTCATGCGTCCTTCCGATCCTGTCCAAGCCGCCCCGGCGGCGGTTGGTTCTTAACGGCTTCCCGCACGCCGCGCAACGCGGCGCGGATCGCCGTCAGGGGACGATCGGCAGCGCCTCGATGACGACGAAGGCCTGGGCGATCGGATATTCGTCGGTGATGGTCAAGTGGATGGCGGCGCGGTGGCCCTCGGGCAGGATGCGCGCCAGATGGTCCGCGGCGCCGCCGGTGAGGCGCATGGTCGGCGCGCCGCTCGGCAGGTTGACGACGCCCATGTCGCGCCAGAAGACGCCGTGGCTGAGGCCGGTGCCGAGCGCCTTGGAGCAGGCCTCCTTGGCCGCGAAGCGCTTGGCATAGGAGGCGGCGCGCTCCTTGCGCTGTTCCGACTTCGCCTTCTCGACCTCGGTGAAGACGCGGTCGATGAAGCGGTCGCCGAACCGCTCGATGGTCTGCTCGATGCGACGGATGTCGATCAGGTCGCTGCCGAGGCCGATGATCATGCGCCCGCCTCCGCCGCGCCGCGCGCAGCCGCCATTGCCAGGCGCATCTCGCGGATCGCACCGTCGAGACCGCGGAAGATTGCCTCGCCGATCAGGAAATGGCCGATATTGAGCTCGCGCACCATCGGCAGCGCCGCCACCGGGCCGACCGTCTCGTAGGAAAGGCCGTGGCCGGCATGGATCTCGAGGCCGAGCGCCGCGCCATGGCGGGCCGCCTCGGCAATGCGCCGGCTCTCGGCCGCGAAGGCCTCGGCGCTCTCCTCAAAGGCCTCGCAATAGGTGCCGGTATGCAGCTCGACCACCGGCGCGCCGAGCGCCGCCGCGGCGTCGAGCTGGCGCGGATCGGGCGCGATGAACAGCGAGACGCGGATGCCGGCGGCGGAAAGTTCGCCGACGATCGGGCGCAGCATCGCCATCTGGCCGGCGGCGTCGAGCCCGCCCTCCGTCGTCCGTTCCTCGCGCCGCTCGGGCACGATGCAGGCGGCATGCGGCCGGTGGCGGAGCGCGATCGCGACCATCTCCGCCGTCGCCGCCATCTCGAAATTGAGCGGGATCGGGATCGCCGCCTTGAGCCGCGCGATGTCGTCGTCGCGGATATGGCGGCGATCTTCGCGCAGATGCGCCGTGATGCCGTCGGCGCCCGCTTCCGCCGCGACCAGCGCCGCGCGGACCGGGTCAGGATGGATGCCGCCGCGCGCGTTGCGGACGGTAGCGACGTGGTCGATGTTGACGCCGAGGCGGAGCGGCTCGAAGGCCATCGCTGTCATGCCTTTCGGTTAAGGCCGGCTGCCATGCAGCTCGCGGCGGCGGATGGCGAACCGCTCGCGCCGTGACGACTGGAAGGCTTCGGCCGCATAATAGACGGCCACATAGGAAATGCCGCCGGCGACGATGGCAACGGGGATCGACCCGATCAGCATCGGCTCGAAGACCGGCCAGATATTGTGGAAGGAATCCGTCAGCAGTCGGTGCGCGAGTTCCTCGGCGGTCTTGGCCTGTCCGGCGCGGCCGAAGAGGCCGAGCACGGCATTGCCCGCCTCGAAGGTCAGGAACCAGATGAACGGGAAGGTCAGCGGGTTGCCGATCGTCGTGCCGAGCACGGCGGCGAGGACATTGCCGCGCACCAGGAAGGCGGCGACGAAGCAGAGGAGATAATGGAAGCCGATGAACGGCGTCATGGCGAGCGCGACGCCGGCCGCGAAGCCGGCGGCGATCGAATGCGGTGTCCCCGAGAGCCTCAGGAGCCGCTTGCCGTAATAACGCAGGGCCCGTCCCCAGCCGCGCTTCGGCCACATGAAATGATGCAGCCTCTGATGGAAGCGCAGGGGATGGCGGCGGCGGAACAGCATGAGGTGAAGGACTACCCGCCCATTCAGGAGAGATTGCGGCTGCCGGGCTTGACGGCCGGGATGCCCTGCAGCTCCGGCGGGAGCGCGTCGGCCGGATAGGCCGGAACCTTATACTCGGCCAGCGCCACCAGCGGAACCCCGACATCCGCCTCGCCGGCCGAACGGTCGATCAGGCAGGCGACCGCGACCACTTCGCCCCCGAGCGCGCGGATGGCCTCGATGGTCTCGCGGCTGGAAAGGCCGGTCGAGATGAT
Source organism: Allobosea sp. (assembly GCA_017307955.1). Classification (GTDB taxonomy): domain Bacteria; phylum Pseudomonadota; class Alphaproteobacteria; order Rhizobiales; family Kaistiaceae; genus Kaistia. The sequence continues at coordinate 224,907 of JAFKFV010000009.1, forward strand.
GTCCTCGACGACGAGGACGCGGGCCTTCTCGGGCAGTTCGAAGCGGCGCAGGCGGAAGACGCCGCCTTCCCGCTCCACCCAGAGCGCAGGGACGCCGAGATGGCGCGCGGTCTCGTAACCGGGGATGAGCCCGCCCAGCGCCGGCGACACCACGATGTCGAAATCGAGCCCGCTCGCACGCACCTTCGCCGCCAGCGCCTTGCAGAGCTGCTCGGTGCGCTCGGGATACATGAACACTCGCGCCTTCTGCAGGAAGACGGGGCTGTGCAGGCCCGAGGACAGGATGAAATGGCCTTCGAGCAGCGCGCCGCACGCGCGGAAGACGTCGATGACCTCGTTTTGCTGCATGATTTGCCCCGGATGGATGCTGCGCCGTTCAGGCGTTGACGCGGTTGGCGGTGCTGACGACATGGCGCTCGCGCAAGTCGCTCAGCAGGCGGTTCAGGTGCTTCAGGTCCCAGACCTCGAGATCGATCTCGATCTGCGAGAAGTCGGGTGCGCTGCGGGTGATCCGCAGATTGGAGATGTTGCCGTCATTGTCGGCGATGATCTGCGCGATCTGGGCGAGGCTGCCCGGCTCGTTCAGCGCCACAACCTCGACCCGCGCCGGGAAGCGCTCGCGATTGGCGGCGTCGATATCCCAGCGCACATCGAGCCAGCGGTCCGGCTCGTCGTCGAAATCCTTCAGCGCCGGCGACTGGATCGGATAGATCGTGATCCCCTCCCCCGGCGACATGATGCCGACGATGCGATCGCCCGGAACGGCGCCGCCCTCGGGGGCGAAACGGACCGGCATGTCGCCATGGAGGCCGCGGATCGGGATCGCGTGCGCCGCGTCGGACGGATCGCCGCTCGGTACGCGGAACCTCATGCCGTTGCCCTTCTTGAGGCCGAACCAGCCGGCCTCGCCCCCGGTCGAGGCGCCGCCCTTCGGCATCGCCGTGGCGCGCTCCTCCTGGTGGTCGGGATAGACCGCCTTCAGCACATTGACCGAGGGAATCTCGCCGCGGCCGACCGAAGCGAGCATGTCCTCGATGTTCTGCTGCGCGAGGCGCGACAGCGCCGCCTTCAGCCGCTCCTCGGAATAGTCGCGGCCGGCGCGCTCGAAGGCGCGCTCCAGGATCTTGCGGCCGAGCCCGGCATATTGCTTGCGGATAGCGGCGCGGGCGGCTCTACGGATCGAGGCGCGGGCCTTGCCGGTGACGGCGATCGCCTCCCAGGCCGGCGGCGGAATCTGCCCCTTCGAGCAGATGATCTCAACCTCGTCGCCGTTCTTCAGTTCGCTCGTCAGCGGCATCATGCGGCCGTTGATCTTGCAGCCGACGCAGGTGTCGCCGATGTCGGTATGGACGGCATAGGCGAAGTCGATCGGCGTCGCGCCACGCGGCAGCGCGATCAGGCGGCCCTTCGGCGTGAAGCAGAACACCTGGTCATGGAAGAGTTCGAGCTTGGTGTTCTCGAGGAACTCCTCGGGCGTATCGCCCTCGGCCAGCATCTCCACCGTGCGGCGAAGCCAGGTATAGGCGCGGCTCTCGTCGGAGAGGCGGCCGCCGACCTTGTCCTTGTAGAGCGAATGCGCCGCGATGCCGTATTCGGCGACCTCGTGCATCTCCCAAGTGCGGATCTGCAGTTCGACCCGCTGGCGGCCGGGACCGACCACGGTCGTATGGATCGAGCGGTAGTCGTTCTGCTTCGGCGTCGAGATATAGTCCTTGAAGCGCCCCGGAACGGTCGGCCAGGCCATATGCACGATGCCGAGCGCGGCATAGCAGTCGGCGCGCGTGTCGACGAGCACGCGGAAGCCCAAGATATCAGAGAGCTGCTCGAACGAGATCGCCTTGCGCTCCATCTTGCGGAAGATGGAATAGGGCCGCTTCTCGCGCCCGAACACCTGCGCCTTGATGCCGTATTTCTCGAACTTCTCGCGCAGGTCCTTCTCGATCTCGACGATGAGACCCTGGTTGCGGACGCGGATCTCGGCGAGGCGGTCGGTCACCGCGGCATGCGCCTCGGGATTGACGACCGCGAAGGCCAATTCCTCGAGTTCCTCGCGCATGTCGTGCATGCCCATGCGCCCGGCCAGCGGGGCATAGATCTCGAGCGTCTCCTCGGCGATGCGCCCGCGCTTCTCCGGCGGCATGAAATGCAGCGTGCGCATGTTGTGCAGCCGGTCGGCGAGTTTGACCAGCAGCACGCGCACATCCTCGGAGATGGCGAGCAGCAGCTTGCGGAAATTCTCGGCCTGCGCGGCCTTGCGCGAGACGAGATCGAGCCGCTTGATCTTGGTGAGGCCCTCGACCAGGCGGCCGATATCCTCGCCGAATGTCGCGTCGATCTCGGAGCGGGTCGCGTCCGTATCCTCGATCGTGTCGTGCAGCAGCGCGACCGCAATGGTCGAATCGTCCAGCTTCAGGTCGGTGAGGATGCCGGCGACTTCGAGCGGATGGGAGAAATACGGGTCGCCATTGGCGCGCCGCTGGCTGCCATGCTTCTGCATGGCATAGACATAGGCCTTGTTCAAAAGCCCCTCGTCGGCCTGCGGATTGTACCGCTGGACGCGTTCGAGGAGTTCGTACTGGCGCATCATGGCGCGATTATCCGGCGACAGGGCTCCGGCGCGCGGGGCGGCCGCTTTCCGTGTCATATAGGATCGCGGCACCCGCCCGACGGCAAGCGCCGAGATGCGCGACTAGCTTCGATGCCCGGCGATCAGAAGTCGTCCTGCTTATCCGGCGGGACCATGCTCTCGAGGCCGCGCAGCAGTTCCTCTTCCGACATGCGGTCGAAGGCGACGGCGTTGTCGTCGGCGAGGTCCTCGTCGGCGAGGAGCGCGACGTCCTGCTCGGGCTCGTCCACCTCGACATATTTCTGCAGCGAGTGGATGAGATCTTCCTTGAGATCGTCCGGAGCGATCGTCTCGTCCGCGATCTCGCGCAGCGCCACGACAGGGTTCTTGTCGTTGTCGCGCGCCACGGTCAGCGACGAACCGGAGGCGATCATACGGGCACGATGGGCCGACAGCAGAACCAGCTCGAAGCGGTTCTCGACCTTGTCGACGCAGTCTTCCACGGTCACGCGCGCCATGGTCAGGTCTCCAACAGGCTGATGGGGTTCAAGCGGGGATGAATAGGTGGCGAGCGCGCGGAATGCAAGCCCCGCGCCGGAATCGGCTCCAGACCACCCTTTGGCGGGGTCGTGGATTCACCATTCCACAAGTTCCTGCCGCAAAGCGTTTGCCGCGCGCCGCAGCGAGGCCTATTTGACTCAAAAGTGCAGAAGTGGCGGTTCATTTGTAGCCACGATGGTCCCCGGCACCTTTCAGTTCATGGATTTGCCCCAATGATCGATTCCCGCGAGAAGCTCGCCCTCTTCATCGACGGAGCCAATCTCTACGCGACGTCCAAGTCGCTCGGCTTCGATATCGACTACAAGAAGCTGCTCGGCGAATTCAACGCCCGCGGCTATCTGGTCCGCGCCTACTACTATACCGCGCTGGCCGAGGACCAGGAATATTCGTCGATCCGCCCGCTGATCGACTGGCTCGACTATAACGGCTACAGCGTCGTCACGAAGCCCACCAAGGAATTTTACGACGCGACCGGGCGGCGGAAGATCAAGGGCAACATGGATATCGAGCTCGCCATCGACGTGATGGAGCTCGCCGACCATGTCGATCACATCTACATCTTCTCCGGCGACGGCGATTTCCGCTCGCTGGTCGAGGCCGTGCAGCGCAAGGGCCGCAAGGTCAGCGTCGTCTCGACGCTGGCGACGCAGCCGCCGATGATCGCCGACGAGCTGCGCCGCCAGGCCGACCACTTCATCGAGCTCACCACGCTGCAGCAGCGCATCGGCCGCGATCCGTCCGAGCGTGCGACCCGCGTCGCCGAGCGCGTGCAGGCGCAGGAGACTTTCGACGACGATTTCGACGAGGGCGTCTGAGCGGCGCTCGCCGTGAGCCTCGCGGCGGCCGACGCGCCGCATGACTGCCCGCTCTGCCCGCGCCTCGTCGCCTTTCGCGAGGCGTGGCGGGCACGCGAGCCGGGCTGGCACAATGCGCCGGTCCCGTCCTTCGGGACCGGCGACGGCCGGCTGCTGATCGTCGGCCTCGCGCCGGGGCTGCGCGGCGCCAACCGCACCGGGCGGCCCTTCACCGGCGACTATGCCGGCGACCTCCTCTACGAGACGCTCGTTACCTACGGCTTCGCGACCGGCCGCTATGCGGCGCGGCCCGACGACGGCCTCGCGCTCCACGGCACCGCCATCGCCAATGCGGTGCGCTGCGTCCCGCCCGAGAACAAGCCGACCACCGAGGAGATCCGCACCTGCCGGCCCTTCCTCACCGCCACGATCGCCGCGATGCCCGATCTCGCAGCGATCGTCGCGCTCGGCAAGATCGCGCATGATTCGGTCGTCGTCGCCCTCGGGGAGCGCATGTCGCGGCATCCGTTCGGCCATGGCCGGCAGCATGCGATCGGACGCTTCACCGTCTTCGACAGCTATCACTGCTCCCGCTACAACACGAATACCGGCGTGCTGACGCCCGAGATGTTCCGCGCCGTCTTCGCTGCGGTGCGAGATCATCTGGATCGATAGTCTTTTCCCGACAAATTCAAGGAAACCGAACGGCGGTCGTGCCGAAAAGGTCACAACCGCGCGTCGAAGAACCGTCACACTGCCTATGGCTGGTTCGCAGTGCAGCAACAGGCTGTAGACTGCGGTCAGTCACTCGGTTGGGGGCCGCTGGGACTGCGAGACCGGTTGCCGCTCGACGCGAGAGCGGCCGGCGGACATCATCGCAGCTCATCGTCAGGCCGCCGCCGACTCCCTTTGCATGGAGACCGCCGATGCGCGCCAGACAGTTCCTGCTCCTCACCGCCGCCGCTTTCGTCACCGTCGGCACCGCGCATGCGGCCGACCTCACGGTCGCCGAGCCGGTCGATTACGTGAAGGTCTGCGATGCCTTCGGCGAGGGCTTCTTCTATTCGCCCGGCACCGACACCTGCATCAAGGTCGGCGGCTATGTGAAGTTCGGCACCGCCTTCGGCGATACCGACTTCGGCGATTACAACGACTATTATCCCGGCAGCAAGTGGGACAATTTCTACACTGAAGCCTCCATCCAGCTGACCGCCTCGTCGGTGACCGAGTTCGGCAACCTGACCGGCTTCATCGACATGCGCGCCCAGACCGGCAACCAGGGCAATTTCAGCTCGTCGGCGATCCAGGTCGTCAACAGCGAGACCAACACCGCCTATCTCGACAGCGGCTATCTGCAGCTTGGCCCGGTCAAGGCCGGCTACTTCACCTCGCTCTTCGATTTCGGGCGCGGCTACACCGACACCGAAGCCTTCGGCTCGGACACGACCAGCGACCATATCGAGTTCACCTACGCGACGGGCGGCTTCGCCTTCGCCTTCTCGATCGAGGACCAGCGTGACCGCGGCGCCGTCGGCGCCACCGACGGCCTCGTCGAGGAAGATGGCCAGTGGTCGGTCGGCGGCCAGAACAACATTCCCGACCTCGTCGGCGCGATCTCCTATTCGTCCGGCATCGTCAGCGCCAAGCTGGCAGCGGCCTATGTCAACGACGCGGTCAGCATCGCCGGCAGCGGCACGGCCTTCGACCCCTATGTCGCCGATCCGGAGACCGGCTGGGCGATCGGCGGCGGCCTCGAGTTCAACCTCGACGCGATCACCAAGGGCGACGCCTTCTTCGTCTCGGCGTCCTATGGCAACAACGCGAACAGCTATACCGGCATCGCCGGCGGCACCTCGGTGGCCGATCTCGGCGGCTTCGAGTTCGACGAGCTGGCGGCGGCGGCGACCGGCTCCAGCTGGAGCGCGCTCGCGTCCTACAAGCACAACTGGTCGGACACCGTCTATTCGGCAGTCACAGGCGGCTATGCGTCCTATGACGGCGACGGCAGCTTCTTCGGCGACTACAGCCTCACTGCCTGGCGCGGCGTCCTGTCGACCGGATGGACTCCGGTCACCGGCCTCGACCTGATGCTCGACGGTTCCTATTCCCAGGTCGACGAATCGGATGACGGCGACGGCGACGCCTGGGCCGTCAATCTGTGGATGCAGCGCAGCTGGTAACGCGGTCGGCGCGCCGGTCCACCCGGCGCGCCTCGTCTCGTCGGGGTCCGCGCGCCCGCCTCGCCACGTCCTTTCGGGACATCGGAAGCGGCCAAGAATTGCCATTGATGGGCTTCCCCGAACCGGGGAAGCTGACCGCGCCTGACGGCCGCAGCGATGCGGCCCTGGCGTTCGATGGACCCGTGGACCGAGCCCGTACCAAGATGAAAACGCCCTTCCTCGCCGCCGTCTGCCTCGCGGCCGTGATCCCGTCCCTGCCCGCGCTCGCGGATGACGCCGGCGGCAAGACCGGTCTCTTCAACACGCGCTATTGCGAGATCCTGACGCTCGACCGCGAGGGCCTCAAGGTCGACGCGACCGTCTACAACACCATCGGCTTCAACGACTGCCCGACGGATGCGTGGAACGGCATCACGGAGAAGGACACCGCCAAGCAGCTCGGCGTCGGCCGCGTCGAGCTCAACGGTCCGCGCTACTGGGTGCTGGACGGCATCAAGGGCTCGGGTATCTCGACGACCGGCAAGACCATCACCGTCAATGGCATCGAGATGGGCGAGCGCGCGACGCTGGTCGCCTCGATCCTGCAGGCGCTCGGCGAGCACAAGCTCTACAAGCCGACCGAGGTCAAGCGCGACACGGTCTTCACCTACAGCGCCGGCAAGCCCGTGTTCGAGCTGACGGATCCGGACGGCAATGTCTATCGCATGCAGTCCTATGCCCAGATCCTCGACAAGGAGGAGACGCTTGACGATCTGGCGGGGCTCGGCGCGAAGCTGAAGCTGCCGAAGGGCTGGACCTATACGACGCGCATCCTGGACCAGGACGAGCAGCTCGTCGCGACCGGCGTCGCCTATGTCCTGCAGGACGATTTCCTGAACAGCTACCAGCGCAAATAGACCGCGGAGCCGATCCGGCCACATAGAGCCGCAACGACGGGAGGGCCGGCGGCGATGCCAGCCGTCAGCCCTTGTCGCGAAGCAGGCGGCCCTTCTCGCGGTTCCAGTCGCGCTCCTTCTCGGTCGCGCGCTTGTCGTGCAGCTTCTTGCCGCGTGCGAGCGCGATCTCGACCTTGGCGCGGCCGCGGTCGTTGAAGAAGATCTTGAGCGGCACGATGGTCATGCCCTCGCGCTGCACCGCGACGGCGAGGCGGCCGATCTCCTTCTTGTGCAGCAGCAGCTTCCGCGGCCGCCGCGTCTCGTGGTTGAACTGGTTGGCCTCGAGATATTCCGGGATATAGGCGTTGAAGAGCCAGACCTCGCCGTTCTTCTCGGCGGCGTAGGATTCGCCGATCGTGCTGCGGCCGCCGCGCAGCGACTTGACCTCGGTGCCGGTCAATTGGATGCCGGCCTCGAAGGTCTGCCCGATCTCGAAATCGAACCGCGCGCGGCGGTTGTCGGCCGCCAGCCGGTAGCGGGGATCGCCCGTTCCGCCAGCCATCAGATTATCCTCAGTTGGTCAGACCCGCATGCACCATGGCGGCGCGGATCGCGGTCTTGGTCGGCTCGGTGATGCCGACGAGCGGCAAACGCACGTCGTCGCGAATGGTGCCGAGCACGGACAGCGCATATTTCACGCCGGTCGGGTTGGGCTCGATGAACAGCGCCTGATGCAGCGGCATCAGCCGGTCCTGGTAGGAAAGCGCCTTGGCATAGTCGCCGGCGAGGCAGGCCGCCTGGAACTCCGAGCAGAGACGCGGCGCGACATTCGACGTCACCGAGATGCAGCCGACCCCGCCATGGGCGTTGAAGGCGAGCGCCGTCGCATCCTCGCCCGAGAGCTGGATGAAATCCGGCCCGACGGCGTGGCGCGTCATGCTGACCCGCTCGATCTTGGCGGTCGCGTCCTTGACGCCGACGATGTTCGGCAGCTCGGCGAGGCGCGCCATGGTCTCGACGCTCATGTCGATCACCGAACGGCCGGGGATGTTGTAGATGAAGATCGGCAGCGAGACGGCGTCGTTGATCGCCTTGTAATGCTGGTAGAGCCCTTCCTGGTTGGGCTTGTTGTAATAGGGCGTGACGACGAGCACGGCATCGGCGCCGGCGCTCTCGGCGTGCCGGGCAAGATCGATCGCCTCGCGCGTGTTGTTGGAGCCCGCGCCGGCGATGACCGGCACGCGTCCGGCCGCGACCTCGATGCAGATCTCGACGACGCGCTTGTGCTCCTCATGCGAGAGCGTCGGGCTCTCGCCCGTGGTTCCGACCGGGACGAGACCGTTGGTGCCCTCGGTGATCTGCCAGTCGACGAAGCTGCGGAACGCATCCTCGTCCACCGCTCCATCCCGCATCGGCGTCACCAGAGCCGTGATCGAACCCTTGAACATCGCGCGAATCCGCCCCTTTGCCGTCAATCGGCCCGATTCCGTCCGGATAGAGTTGGAGGGCGGCTCGGGCTATGCTGCGGCGATCATGCCCTCAACGAGGGCGGGACCATAGAGGGTGGCTCGCGCGAGGGCAAGGACCAGCCATCGCCGGCCAGAGGGCCGCGGGGGTGCGCGTCAAGCCTTTGTTCACCATGGCGCCGGTAGCATCGCCGAGGGCGGAGTGCCGCGAAAGGGGCTGGCGCGACGCTGCAAGATTGCGAGTAGAGGATTTGGCATGATGGCGCGAGTTACGGGCAGGAACCGGCTGAAGGGCAGGATGATGGCGCGCGTGGCGCTTGCCGCGCTGCTCGCCGGCGCCATGGCCGGGCAGTCGCTCGCCGAGACCATGCCGAAGCCGCGCGCTCATCCGGGCCGCTCAGCCTCCAACGACGATCTCACCACCTCTGCCATCACGCCGGTCGCGAAGCCTTCGGCGCCGGCCAAGGCATCGGCGGCCTCGCTCGCCAATGATTTTGCCAGCGCGCTGTCGCCGAGCCAGATCGGTCTCGAGGCGGCGATCAAGCTGGTCGACAGCGGCCAGGTCGGCAAGGCGATGGCGATCGCCCAGCTGATGCCCGACCAGACGAGCCGCCACATGATCCAGTGGCTGGTGGCGCAGAGCGGCAGCCCCGACATCTCGGTGCAGATGATCACGCAGACCGCCTCCGAGCTGCCGGACTGGCCGGGCCAGTCGCTGATGCGGCGGCGGGCCGAGCAGGCGCTGCAGCGCATGAATGCCGATCCGGCGACGATCATCGGCGCCTTCGCCAATACCAAGCCGGGTTCGGACGAGGGACTCATCCTGCTCACCGGCGCGCTGGTCTCGGCCGGCCGCACCAATGACGCGGCGGCGCTGCTGCGCCCGCGCTGGCGCCGCGACAGCTTCTCGGCCGCCAACGAGGCGACCATCCTGCGCCAGTTCGGCGGGCTCCTGACCGCGGCCGACCACAAGGCGCGGATGGACAAGTTCTTCTATGACGACGATGCCGAGGAAGGCCTCGCCATCGCCAAGCTGCTTCCGGCCGATTATCAGGCGCTCGCCGCCGCCCGCGCCGCGGTGATCAACAAGTCGCCCAAGGCCGGCGCGATGCTCGACAAGGTGCCGGCGAAGCTCAAGAAGGATCCCGGCTACATCTACTCGGCGACGCAGTATCTGCGCCGCGCCGAGCGCTACAAGGAAGCGGCGGCGATGATGCTGACCGCGCCGCGCACGGCCGAGCAGCTCGTCGATCCCGACGCCTGGTGGATCGAGCGCCGCGTGCTGTCGCGCGAGATGCTCGATCTCGGCGATGCGCGCACGGCCTACAAGCTCGCCTCCGAGCATGCGGCCGAATCGAGCGCCAACCAGGCCGATGCGGAATTCCATGCCGGCTGGTACGCTCTGCGCTTCCTCAACGATCCGGTGACCGCGCGCCGCCACTTCGCGGCGATCCAGGCGGCGTCGACCATGCCGCTCAGCCAGTCGCGCGCCGAATACTGGCTCGGCCGCTCGGCCGAAGCGATGGGCGACCGCAACGAGGCGATCGCGCAGTACCGCCTCGCCGCCGCCTATCCGACGACGTTCTACGGCCAGATCGCCGCCGCCAAGCTCGGCGTCAAGCAGCTGAGCCTCTCCAATCCCGGCTCGGCCGACGGCGCGACCAAGAAGCGCTTCCAGTCGCGCGAGATGGTGCAGGCGCTGCAGCGCTTTGCCGCCGCCGGCTATGCGGACCGCTCGCGGCAGTTCTACATGCAGCTGGCCGACACGCTGACCAACCCGACCGAGGTCGGCCTCCTCGCCGCCATGGCGGAGAAGAGCGGCCAGCATCAGGTGGCGCTGCAGATCGGCAAGAAGGCCTATGTCCGCGGCCTGCCCGTCGACACCCTCGCCTTCCCGGTCGCGGCGATCCCGAGCGGCGTCAAGACGACGGCGATCGAGAAGTCCGTGGTCTATGCCGTCGCGCGGCAGGAGAGCGCCTTCAATCCCGCCGCCGTCAGCCATGCCGGTGCGCGCGGCCTGCTGCAGCTGATGCCGGGCACGGCCAAGATGGTCGCCAAGGCGGCGGGCGTTCCCTATTCGCTGCCGCGCCTCACCAGCGATCCCGGCTACAACGCGACGCTCGGCGCCGCCCATCTCGCCGATCTCGTCGACGATTTCAGCGGCTCCTACATCATGGCTTTCGCCGCCTACAATGCCGGAAAGAGCCGCGTCACCAAGTGGGTGCAGCAATATGGCGACCCGCGCGATCCCAATGTCGACGCCATCGACTGGATCGAGCGCATCCCGTTCACGGAGACGCGGAACTATGTCCAGCGCTGCACGGAGAACCTGCAGGTCTATCGCGCGCGGCTGGGCGAGCCGGCGCTGGTGATCAACCGCGATCTCCATCGCGGCAACCCGACCTGAGCGCCGGGTGCCGGGCGAGGATTTCACCTATCGCTCCAAGGACGGGCTGACGCTCGCCGGCACCCATTACGGCGCCGGCAATCCCGGCCTGCCCGTCGTCTGCCTTCCCGGCCTCACGCGCACCACGCGCGACTTCGCACTGCTCGCCCGCGCTTTCGAGGAGATGGGGCGGCAGGCCGTCGCCTTCGACTATCGCGGCCGCGGCCGTTCGGATCGCGACCCGACCGGCCTCACCTATACCGTCCCGGTCGAGCTCGACGATGTCGTGACCGGCATGGAGGCGCGCGGCCTCGGACGGTCGGTGATCGTCGCCACGTCGCGCGGCGGCATCATCGCCATGAGCATGGCCCTTGCGCGGCCCGACCTCGTCGCCGGCGCCGTGCTCGTCGATGTTGGCAGCCGCATCGAGACCGCCGGCCTCCTGCGCATCAAGTCCTATGTCGGCAAGGCCGCGCCGCCGCTCGATTTCGGCATGGCGGCCGGCATGCTCCGCGCGCTGAATGGCGAGAGCTTCCCGGCTTTCAGCGACGCCGACTGGCAGGCGCAGGCGCGGCTCACCTTCGCCGAGGTGGATGGCAAGCCGGTTGCCGACTACGACCCCGCCCTCGCCTCAGGCATGGCGGCGCTCACCGAGGCGACGCCGGCGATCGACCTTTCCCATGCCTTCGACGCGCTGGCAGGTGTCCCCGTCATGGTCATCCGCGGCGCGACCTCGGACCTTCTCACGCCGGAGACGGTCGCGGCCATGGCGGCGCGCCATCCCGGCCTCGTCGCGATCGAAGTCCCCGGCGAGGGCCATGTGCCGATGCTGCGCGGCGGCCTCGTGACGGCGATCGTCGACTTCATTTTCTCTATCGGCTGACGCGCGGCCCGCGCGCCGGTCCGTCGGAGATCGCCAGCCGTGCCGCCTGCCCGATCCAGTCCTCGGCGACGGGCGTCTCCCCCGCGTTGAGATAGTCTGTCACCCAGGCGAGTTCCTGCGGCGTCCAGGCCGCGATCTGGCTGAAATGATAGACGCCGATGCCGAACAGCCGGTCGGCATTGCGCCGCCCGAGCCCGGCGATGCGGTGCAGCGGATCGGCCCTGCCCTTGCGCGGCCCGGCCAGCGCCGGTGGCCGCATCTTGGCCGGCATGCGCTGCGGCCGCGGCGGCGGCGGCTCCTCGGCCAGCACCTCGGCCTCCACCACGACCGGAGCCTCTTCCGCCGGCCGCCGGACACGCGGCGGTGCCGGGCGGGCCGGCGCCGGCAAGGGCGCCGCCAGCAGCGAGGCTTCGCGCAGCTCGGTTCCGCCGGGCTTCGGCCGCCAGACAAGCGGGCGCAGGCCGCGCGAAAGCAGCCAGCCGACCAGTCCGCCGACGACGAAGCAGAGCGCGAGGATGGCCCAGATCTCGGCGGCGAAACGGATCATCGGCGCCCCCGTCCGGTTCGCTGCACGAGCGCCTTGCGGCGCGCCGTCACGATCTCGGCCGCGATGCCCGCGAGGATGCCGAAGCCGGCGCTTGCCGCCATGAATGGCCAGAGGCGGAAGAGGAGATAGTCCATCGCGCTCCCTACCTGCTCTCGACGGTGAAGGCGATGCGGCTGTTCTTCTCGCGCCCTTCGGCCGTGGCGTTGCTGGCGACCGGCTTCGCCTCGCCATAGCCGACCGCGGTCAGCCGCTCGCGGCGCACGCCATCGGCGACGAGATAGTCGAGCACGGCCCCGGCGCGGTCGGCGCTGATCGCCTTGTTGCGCTTGGCGCCGCCTGCCGAATCGGTGTGACCGCCGATTTCGATGCGGGCGGCGGGACAGCGCTGCACGATGGCGGCGAGGCGATCGACGAAGCCGAAGCTCTCCGGCGCAATCGTTTTGTCGTCGGCAAAATCGATCTCGCGCGCCGCCTGCGCCTCGTCGAGCGCCGCCTGGCATTCGGCGGCCGAGAGCGGCGCGCCGCCGACCGCGACGATCGTGCGCGAGGTGAAGGCGAAATCCTTCGGCACAGCAGCCGTCAGCGCTGCCTCGATCGCGGCGCGCGCATCCTCGGAGACCGCTGCGCCGGCGAGCGTCAGCGACTGGTCGGAGAGATCGGCGCGGCCGGAGGAGAGGCGGCTGATGGCCTGCACCGCCGCGACCGCGACATCGGTGAAGGCGGCCGGCGCGCCGCTCGCCCGCTCGACGCCGATTTCCACCTCCGCATTCGGAAAGCGCGGCTTGGCGGCGGCGAGGATCGTCGCGGTCGCCGCCTCGTCGGGCACGAAGCCGCCGAGCGTCAGGCTCTTCTCGGTCCGCGCGAGACTGAAGGTGAAGGGCGAGACCCGCGCCGGCGCCACCGCCTCGCTCTCGAGATCCATGCCGGCCGGCAGCGTCTTCGCCAATTGATCCGAGAGCGTCTTGAAGGCCGCGATCGACGCCGCCTCGCCCTCGATCGCATAGCGCTTGCCCTCGAGCGCCACGCTGCCGCGCGACAGGAGCGCGAGCTGATCGAGGCTGAAGCTGAGCGCGCCGATCCAGTCCATCTTCGGATCGCCGGCGGCGATGACGAGGCGGTTGTCGATCCTGACGCCCGGAAAACCGCTGGCGGCGGCGTCGGAAACCCGCGCGCGCACATCCTCGGTCGGGACATAGCCGGCAAGGATGAGCCGGTCGGCGGTGCGGCTCGCGCGCCAGACATAGGGATCGACGAAGGGCGGCACGATCTCGACCGCGCCGAGCGCGACACCCTCTTCGCCGCCGTCGCGGCGCGCGCCGAGATCGGCCAGGAGCGCCTGGTGATCGGCCACCGATTTCGCCTTGCCCGTGAGCGAGAGCACGCCGCCATCGATTGTCGCGGTGCCCTCGGCGAGGCGGGGCAGTTCCGTCACGGCGAAGACGGCCGCCGCGGCGAAGCCGTCCGGCCCGCCCGAGGCGAGGCGCGTCTGGTCGTCGAGCGCGAGATCGGATTTTGCCGCGCGCGCAGCCGCGTCGATGGCGTCGCGCGCCGCCTCGGAGGGAACGAAGCCGGTGATGTTGACTTTGCCGCCGTCGAAGGCGGCCTTCCAGACGAAGGACTCGGCCTTGGGCGGCAGGATGCGGACTGTGCGAAGCGCGATATTGGCCGGCATGCCCTTGGTCAGCGCCGCCGCCGCCGCGGCGAAGCGGTCCTCATCGAGCGCCGTTCCCTCGATCGAGAGATCGGGCCCGGTCAGCGTCGCCGTCCCGTCCGAAAGCTCCGCGACGCGCGCGAGGGCGAAGCGGGCGAGGCCGAGGAAATCGACCGGCTGGCCACGCGCCAGCTGCGTCCGGTCATCGACGGCGACGCCCGGGAAGAGGCGGGCGAGGTCCGCCTTCAGGAGAAGCCGGATATCCTCGGACGGCACATAGCCCGTGAGCGATACGCCGTCCTTGTCGCGCGTCGCCGCGAAGACGTAGTTGGCCTTGAGCGGCAGGATGGCGCTCGCGTCGACCACCGCTCGGACGCCCCAGACCGACGATGCAGCCGCGTTCGCCAGCCGCTGCGCCTCGAGCGTCGGCGCGGTTCCGGCAAGGACGGCCGTCTGGCCCTCGACTTGGGCGCTCGCCCAGGACTGGCCGGCCTCGGCAAGCTGACGGTCGACGCGCTCGGTGAGGTCGGCCTCGACCGGCGCGCGGATGAGCATCACCGCCGCCGCGGCCAGCAGCGAGACGATCAGCAGGCCGGACAGGAGGAAGACGCGCAGGCCCGTCATGGCGGCGCGCGGCGGGTCGGCGACAGGCTTGTCGAATGGCGACAGTGCCGGCCGGGCGGCGACCCGGCGGCGCGCTCACCTCGCGACGGACAATCGCCGGCCATCGTCCCGCTCTCCGGCCATCAGGGCGCCGGCCCTTCAGGCTGCCGGCGGATCACGGATAAGTGCAGGAATCGTGGGGCCGCCGCAAGCATCGCGGCGAAACTCGCGGTGGATGAAAGACGCGGCGAAGCGCGGAGGTCCGGCCGCTATTGCGCGGAGGCCTGCTCGCGGCCGCCATGCTTGGCGATCCAGTCGTCGGAAAGCGCCAGCGCCGTCCGCCGCTCCGTCTCGGTCGCGACCGAGAAGGCCTGTTCCTGCAGCCGCTGGATCCAGGGATCGGCGCCCTGCGAACGGTCGCGTGCGACATTCAGATACATGAGGCCGAGAACCGGCTCGCGGCCGACCCCCTCGCCCTCGAACAGCATATGGCCGAGCAACGCCTGCGCGCGGACATTGCCCTTGGTCGCGGCGAGCTTCGCCCAGCGCACGGCCTGGCGCGGGTCGGGATCGCCGCCCTCGCCTTCGTAATACATGCGGGCGAGATTGAGCTGCGCTTCCGGATCGCCGAAATAGGAGGCGGCATAGGCGAACATCTGCCGGGCACGGCCGAAATCCGGCTTGATGGCGCTGTTCGGGATGCCCTCGCGGTAATAGGAGCCGAGCTCGACGAAGGCGTTGGCGACGAAGCGGGCCGAGCTGCCGTCCGGATTGTCGTCGGCATGCCCGTCGGCGATCTCGCTGAACATCTCGAAGGCCTTCATGTCGTCCTTGGCGAGGCCGTCGCCTTCGGCATACATGCGCCCGAGCTTCCACTGCGCCGCAGCATGGCCCTTCTCGGCGGCATAGGTCAGCGCCTCGATGGCCGTGGTCTTGTCGCCTTGCTTGTAGGCGTTGAATCCGAGACGGAACGCTTCCGTCGGCGTGGCGTTCTTGTCGAGCGTGCGCGCATCGAGCGCGTATGCGCCCGAAAGGCCGCTCAACAGGCCAAGGCCGAACAGGGCAGCGCCGCTGAACGCGTTACAGTACCGCATGACTTGCCACTTCGTTGCGGACAGCCGAGCCTACAGCGGCGAAAAAGCACCACTGTCGGCCGAGGCGGGCCGCGTCGCCGCGGCCATGAATGGGTTGAAAGAGAATATGGCTCTGCTTTCCGGCGAAACCTAGGCCGGTGAAGAGGGCGACATCCGAATGACTCGGCCGGTCGCCAACTGCGCAAGCAGAACCGCTATTTCCCACGCTACGCCGCAAGATCTGTCCTATCCGCCCCCGGATGGTGCGCAAGCTCGTGTCGCTTTATGGCTGAAAGGGGGCAGATCGGGGCAGCGAGCGGCCCAGCCGGAGTCTTGCTGCAACACTGTTGCTACCCCGCCACAGACTGTGTCGCGGCAGAAGCGGGCGCGGCCGCGGGGGTGTCGTCCCGAGGACCACCTCGAACAAACCGGAAACATCGGGCTCGCCCAGGCGCGCCGCCCGTGGCAAGATTTGTGCCTTACTCATTCGTGCTTGATTCGTGGGGGCGGTCCGGGCCATCTCCCCCGCGACAGGAACGGGATGCCTATGGAAGACAATGACCTCTTCGGCGCAGCTCTGACCGAAGCGCCAGCGCCTGCAAGCGGAGCCAAGGCAAGAGCGACCGAGGCACGAGCGGCGGAGGCGCGGGCCGCCGCGCAGCGTCCGGCCGAGGCCGATTATTCCGCCGCCGACATCGAGGTGCTCGAAGGGCTGGAGCCGGTGCGGCGCCGGCCGGGCATGTATATCGGCGGCACCGACGAGAAGGCGCTGCATCATCTCTTCGCCGAGGTGATCGACAATTCGATGGACGAGGCCGTCGCCGGCCACGCCAATTTCATCGAGGTCGAGCTCACGGCCGACGGCTTCCTGACGGTCACCGACAACGGACGCGGCATCCCGGTCGACCCGCATCCGAAGTTCAAGGACAAGTCCGCGCTCGAAGTGATCATGACGACGCTTCATTCAGGCGGAAAGTTCGATTCCAAGGTCTACGAGACCTCGGGCGGCCTTCATGGCGTCGGCGTCTCGGTGGTGAATGCGCTGTCCGAGGTACTTGAGGTCGAGGTCGCGCGCGGCCGCAAGCTCTACCGCCAGAGTTTTGCACGCGGCGTTCCGACCTCGGGCCTCGAACTCGTCGGCGATGTCCAGAACCGGCGCGGCACGCGGACCCGCTTCAAGCCCGATCCGCAGATCTTCGGCGCGGGGGCGACGTTCAGCCCGGCGCGCATCTTCGCCATGGCACGCTCGAAGGCCTATCTCTTCGGCGGCGTCGAGATTCGCTGGAACTGCGCGGCGGAGCTCATCGCGCCCGGCGCCGCGACGCCGACGACGGCCGTCTTTCATTTTCCCGGCGGTCTCAAGGACTTCCTCGCCGCCGATCTCGTCGACGAGAAGCCGGTGACCGGCACGATCTTCGCGGGCCGCACGGACAAGGCGAGCGGCCATGGCGCCGCCGAATGGGCCGTCACCTGGTTCCCCGGCGACGGCTATGTCCGCTCCTATTGCAACACGATCCCGACGCCGGAGGGCGGCACGCATGAGCAGGGCCTGCGCACGGCGCTGCTGCGCGGCCTCAAGGCGCATGCCGAGCGCACGGGCAACAAGCGCGCGTCGATCATCACCGCCGAGGACGTGATGACCTCCTGCGCGGCGATGCTCTCCGTCTTCGTGCGCGAGCCGGAATTCGTCGGCCAGACCAAGGACCGCCTGTCGACCGGCGAAGCCGCGCGCATCGTCGAGAAGGCGATCGGCGATCCGTTCGACCATTGGCTGGCGGCCTCGCCGCAGGACGCCTCGCGCCTGCTCGACTGGGTGATCGAGCGGGCCGACGAACGGCTGCGCCGCCGCCAGGAAAAGGAAGTCTCGCGCAAGAGCGCGGTGCGCAAGCTGCGCCTGCCGGGCAAGCTCGCCGATTGCAGCCAGAGCGCGGCGCAAGGCAGCGAGATCTTCATCGTCGAGGGCGATTCCGCCGGCGGTTCGGCCAAGCAGGCGCGCGACCGCGCCAGCCAGGCGGTGCTGCCATTGCGCGGCAAGATCCTCAACGTCGCCAATGCCGGCCGCGAGAAGCTCGGCGCCAACCAGCAGCTCGCCGACCTCATGCAAGCGCTCGGCGTCGGCCCGCGCAGCCAGTATCGCGACGAGGACCTTCGCTACGACAAGGTCATCATCATGACCGACGCCGATGTCGACGGTGCCCATATCGCGTCGCTGCTGATCACCTTCTTCTATCGCGAGATGCCGCAGATGATCGCGAACGGCCATCTCTATCTGGCCGTGCCGCCGCTCTACCGCATCAGCCAGGGCGGCAAGACGCTTTACGCGCGCGACGACGCGCACAAGGATCAGCTGCTGAAGTCCGAGTTTACCGGCAAGGGCAAGGTCGAGATCGGCCGCTTCAAGGGCCTCGGCGAGATGATGCCGGCGCAGCTCAAGGAAACGACGATGGACCCCTCGAAGCGCACGCTGCTGCGCGTCGGCATCGTCGATGGCGAGATCGAGCTGACGCGCGACACCGTGGAGCAGCTGATGGGCAACAAGCCCGAGGAGCGCTTCCGCTTCATCCAGGACAACGCCGCCTTCGCGACCGAGATCGACATCTAGGATTTCTTCAGGCGGGGCCAGTCGGACTTCGCCTGGATAAACTGGATGAAGACAAGCCGGTAGAGCTTTGCCGGCGAATCGGAATTTCGTCGGCGGCAATCTTGAAAGACGGGGGAGGCAGTCATGGGCGTGACGGGCATCGGCGGCTTCTTCTTCCGCTCCCGCGATCCGGAGGCGCTCACCGCCTGGTATGCCGAGCATCTCGGCATCGGCGCCGAACCGAACCCCGTCTGGCATACGGCGGCCGGGCCGACCGTCTTCGCCCCCTTCGCCGAGGCGAGCGACTATTTCGCCGCCGATCGGCGCTGGATGCTCAATCTCCGCGTCGACGATCTCGACGCGCTCGTGGCGAGCCTCCGCGCGTCCGGGGTCGAGGTCACCACGCGACCCGAATGGGACATGCCCGGCATCGGCCGCTTCGCCCGCATTCATGACCCGGAAGGCAACCCGATCGAACTCTGGCAGCCGGCCGGGGTTACGCCGCCCGGCTCCTGACCCTATTCGCCCTCTTCCTCGCCGGCCGCCCGGTTCTCGCCGATCGAGAGGGCGCAGATGCGTGAAAGATGCGTGTAGGGCAGTCCCGTCTCGGCACGCCAGGCGCTGAACGCCGCCTGGACCTTCGCCATGTCGCCCTTCGACTTCGGCTCGGCCGCGATGTCGACGCCGGCATCGCGGAGGCAGGCGACGACGTCCCCCGACAGGACGAAGGCGTCGAAGCCGAGGAAACGCAGCAGCATCTGGCCCGAATTGCCGCCGAGGCGGCTGCCGCGCTTGGCGAGCAGATCGAGGAGGCCGACCTCGTCGTCGGCCGGCCAGGCGGCGAGGAAGCGGCCGAAACTGCCATGCTCGGCGGCAATCGCCCGCACGAAGGCGGCGTTGTCGCGCACCGAGCGGATCTTGGCGCCGTTGCGGACGATGCGCGCATCGCGCTCCAGCCCGTCCCAATAGTCGTCCGGCTGGAACATCAGCGCGCCCGGATCGAAACCTAGAAAGGCCGCCTCGAAGCCCGGCCATTTCGCCTCGATGACGCTCCAGACGAAGCCGGCGCTGAAGACGCGCTTCGCCATCATCGCGAGGACTCGGTCATTGGGAAGCGCGGCGAGCGCGTCGTTGCCCGGAACATTTGGCAGCAGCGCCGCGAGCGCCGCCGCGCCGCCCTTGCGCTGTTCGGCACGCTCGCGGATGGCGGAAAACGGGGTCATCGGCCGTCATCCCCTTCTTCGACCAGTTCGGCCCGGCGCCGCTGCGCATCGAGGCTCGCCAGCCGGTCGCGGTCGGCCGGAAGGTCGAGCGAGAGCTCGGCGCGGGCGAGCGCGAGATCGGCCTGCGTCAGCGCCGCGCGGCGGAACGCGTCGCTGCCGATGCCGGCCAGCGCGAGCAGCGCCTTGCGGATGCGCAGTTGCACTTCGATCAGCCCCGCGCCGTCGCGTGCGACCAGCATGAACGCATCCTCGAAAAGGTCGGCGTCGGCGAGCGGCGCGACATGGACGCGCGGAAAGCGGATCTCGATCTCGTCGGGACGGTCCTTCCCCTCCCCCCACAGCGTCAGCAATCGCGTCGTCCGGCCGACCACGTCGATGGCGGTGCCGGCGTCGTTGATGCCCGGCGAGAGGGCGCGCGAGGCGATCTCGCTCATCACGGCGAGGCCGAAACGCGGGTCCTGGTCGAAGCTGCGCTCCGCCGAGACCGAAAACGCGCCGCGGATGGCCGCCAGCGCCTCGCCGCCTTCCTCGCCTTCGATCGAGCCGGCCACGAAGACCAGCGGCGTCTCGGGATAGAGGAAGGCGCCGACCGGGGCCGCGAGATAGATGTCGCCATCGATCGTGTCGGCGGCGTCGGCGAGCGCGCCGATATCGATATGCTGGACATAGCCGACCTGATCGGCGGGGACGGGCGATGCGTCATGCGGGATGTCCCGCGCCGGATCGATGAGCGGCGCAGCGCCGAGCGTCGGCTGCGCGATCCTCAGTTCCAGCGCCGAGCGGGTGGCATGTTCGACGCGATCCGTCGTCTCCCCGACCCGGCCGAGCCGCGTCAGATGGTCGATCCAGCGCAGCAGCGTCACCACGATGAGGACGATGACGCCGATGGTGACGAGGAAGAGGATGGTGCGGCCACGATCGCCATAGGCGCCGGTCTTGAGCACGACGATGCCGACGATGCCGAACAGGAACGAGCCGAGGAATGTCGAGAGGACGTTCTGCGTGACGCGGTCCTCGATCAGCAGCTTGGTCGCCCGCGGCGTCACATTGCTGGTCGCCGAGCCATAGGCCGAGGTCATGACGCTGAGCGAGAAGGTGGTGACGGCGAGCATCGAGGAGGCGATGATGTCGAGGATGCCCTCCACGGCATCCGCTCCGATGTCACCCGGTATGGTCCAGGGAATGTATCGCTCGACCACCGCCGCGAGAATCGCCGCGAAGACGCCCATCGAGCCGACGAGCGAGGCGCGGAACCACAGCCGCCGCGTCAGTTGCCTCAAGAGCCATTGCCATCGCGACATGCATGCCTCCGCGGTCCGGACCGGTCATGACGCGAGTCGCGCCTCAGGAGAACCTAGCGCGGACAGGGGCGATCGGCGAATGCAAGCGGGCCGAACCCGTGGCGGCTGAGCTCGCCGGCCTCTTTCTCGCGGCCCTCGTCGCCGCCACCCTCCTGCCGGCGCAGTCGGAGGCGGTGCTGGTGGCGCTGATCGCAAAGGGCGACGTGCCGGTCGTGCTGCTGGTCGCTGTCGCCACCGCCGGCAACGTTCTCGGCTCGGCCGTGAACTGGCTGCTCGGCCGCTTCATCGAGCGCTGGCGCGGGAAGCGCTGGTTTCCGGCCTCCGAGGCCTCGCTCGACCGGGCGCAGCGCTGGTATCACCGTTTCGGCCGCTGGAGCCTCCTCTTCGCCTGGCTGCCCGTCATCGGCGATCCGCTGACGGTCGTCGCCGGCATGCTGCGGGAGCCGCTCGCGTCCTTCCTCGTCTTGGTGACGATCGGCAAGCTCGGCCGCTACATCGCGCTGGCGCTGGCGGCGAAGGGCCTCTTCGGCTGAGCGTCAGACATAGAAGCCGTCGCGCAGATTGATGCCATGCTCGACATAGGCCTTCATGCAGGCGAGCATCTGCGACCAGCCCTGGCAGTTGCCATAGCTGGAGCGAAGGCCCGCCCCGGTCGGCCGCCAGCCCGCCTCGCTGATCGTCACCAGCGTGCGCCCGTCCTCGAGCGGCTCGAACAGCATCGTCACCGTTGTCTCGTAAGGCCCCGCCTCCCCGCCCGGCGCAGCCTCCTGGTCGACCGATTCCCAGCGCAGCACGATGCGCCGGTCCTTCTCGACCTCGACGACATGGACCGGAAAGGCGCCGGGAAAATCCGCGAAGTCCCACGTCACCGTCGCGCCGGTCTCGAGCCGCCCCTTGGCGCCGCCGGTCGTGAAATAGCCCGAGAGCTTTCCCGGATCGACGACCGCCTCGAACACCTCGGAGACGGGCCGGGCGATGCGGCCGGAAATCGTGAAGGCGAGATCCTCGGGTTCGAGCTTCCTGGAATTCACGTCCATGACGGTGCTCCTCCTGATGACGTCGAGCTCGATCATGTTATAAAAGAATAACATGTCAACCGATGATTCGATGGAGCGCGTCTTCAAGGCGCTGGCGGCGCCGACGCGGCGGGCGCTGATGGATGCCTTGAAGGATGGCCCGCTGACGACCGGCGCGCTCTGCCAGCGCTTTCCCGAGTTCGATCGCTGCACGGTGATGCAGCACCTGAAAGTGCTGGAGGCGGCCGATCTCGTCGTGCCGCGGCGCAAGGGCCGCGAGCGCTGGAACCATCTGAACGCGCTGCCGATCAAGCACATCCACGACCGCTGGATCGGCCCGCATGCCGCGCGCGCCGCCGATCTCCTGGCGCGGATCGAGGCCGATACCGCTTCCGGGGGCTGACCGACGGATCGCCTTGCCGCCGTCACGGTTGACGCACTAGCTTCACCCCGCACACCGCCACCCCGGAGGTCAGAATGCCGAACCGCGTCCTCGTCGCGACTGCGCTCCTCGCCGGATTGGCGGCCGCCCTGCCCGCCGCCGCGCGCGCGGATGCGCTCGCCGATGCCGTCGGGGCCATCGAGGCCTCGGTTCAGGACGTGCGCATCGCCGGCAATTGGGAGCAGGACGGCCGCAAGGGCGTCTTCCGCGTCGTCGTCGCGCGCGCCGGCCTGCCGCAGACGGCGCGGCTCTTCGTCCAGTGGATCGCGACCGGCGTCGATGGCTCGGAGGCGCTGGTGCGCTCGGTCGAGATCGCCGAGATGCAGGCCCTGAAGCTCGACATTGCCGACTTCGTCGCCGAATCCGATCCAGACGGGCTCACCGTCTTCGTCGAGGTCGTCGACCCCAAGGCGGATACCGACCAGAGCTATGAACTCTTCGTCGAGCACGACGGCAGCTACCGCTTCGGGCCGGCCAGTAACTAAAAAAGCAGGAATCGGCGCCGCATAGGCCCGAATTCCTTCTAAAAGTTTGACAAAACGGCCTCGATGCCGGTATCTGCCTGCGACGCTCACCGTTGGCGCCGACGCCACGTCGCCGGGCCACGCAGCCCATCGGGCCATATCCTTCTTGACCGCATCCTTCTCTACGCTCGGGCTTAGCCCAAAAGTGCTGTCTGCCGTCGAGGCAAGCGGCTACACCGTTCCGACGCCGATCCAGGCCGAGGCGATCCCCCATGTCCTGGCCCGCCGGGACGTTCTCGGCATCGCCCAGACCGGCACCGGCAAGACGGCTGGCTTCGTGCTGCCGATGCTGACGCTGCTGGAGCAGGGCCGCGCCCGCGCCCGCATGCCCCGCACGCTGATCCTCGAGCCCACCCGCGAACTCGCGGCGCAGGTCGAGGAGAACTTCAACAAATACGGGCAGAACCATAAGCTCAACGTCGCGCTGCTGATCGGCGGCGTCTCGTTCGGCGACCAGGAAAAGAAGCTCGATCGCGGCGTCGATGTCCTCATCGCGACGCCGGGCCGCCTGCTCGATCATTGCGAGCGCGGCAAGCTGCTGATGACCGGCGTCGAGATCTTCGTCATCGACGAAGCCGACCGCATGCTGGACATGGGCTTCATCCCCGACATCGAGCGCATCAGCAAGCTGCTGCCCTTCACGCGCCAGACGCTGTTCTTCTCGGCCACCATGCCGCCGGAGATCCAGCATCTCGCCGATACGTTCCTGTCCAATCCGGCGCGCGTCGAGGTGGCCCGTCCGGCCACCACCGCCAAGACAGTGACGCAGGCCTTCCTCGCGACGGGCCGCGAATCGGCCGAGAAGCGGGAGGCGCTGCGCGCCCTCATCCGCGGTGCGACGGATCTCAAGAACGCGATCATCTTCTGCAACCGCAAGCGCGACGTCGCTGTCCTCGCCCGCTCGCTTGAGAAGCACGGCTTCTCGGTCGGCGCGTTGCATGGCGACATGGACCAGCGCGCCCGCATGGCGACGCTCGACGCGTTCAAGAACAACCGGCTCACGCTGCTCGTCGCGAGCGACGTGGCGGCGCGCGGCCTCGACATCCCCGATGTCAGCCATGTCTTCAACTTCGACATCCCGACTCATGCGGATGACTATGTCCACCGCATCGGACGCACTGGCCGTGCCGGCCGCTCGGGCACGGCGATCACCCTCGTCGCGCCGGCGGACCAGAAATATCTGGCCGCGATCGGCAAGCTGACCGGTGACGACGTCACCTGGCTCGGCGATCCGGTCCAGGCCGGCGAGCGCGATGAGCGCCCTGCCCGTTCCGGGCGCGGTGGCCGCAGGTCGGAGGGCAAGGGTGAAGGCCGAAGCGAGTCGAGGGGCGAGCCGAGGCGCGCCGCGCGGGACGAGGAAGCGGCGCCCGAAGCCGTCGATGCGTCCGAGGCTCCGGTGCGGTCCGAGGAACCCCGGTCCGAGAATCGCCGCTCCGGCGGCCGCAAGCCGCGACCGGCTGCGCCCGAGGAAGCCGCTGCCGATCTTTCGGCGCGTCCCGTCCGCCAGGGCGAGGAGAGCCGCCGGCCCGTGCCGCGCAGCCCTGCCCCACCCCGTCCGGAGCGCGGCCAGCGCCGTCCGGATCGAGACGATGGCGAGCGCGTCATCGGCCTCGGCGATCACGTCCCGCAGTTCCTGCTGCGGCCGGTTCGCGCGCCGTCTTCCTGAGCTGGAGAGACCGCGCCTTAACACGGCGTTCACCAAGGCCAGCCCCCGCTGTTGCGATGCAGCGGGGTGATGAACCGCCTTAGGAACCCGTTAGGAATTCGCGTCCAGATTGTACCCGTCCGAGGGATTGGCAGGTCCCGCAGCGACGGTCGGGGGACATGAAGGACAGCGGTGAATTTCTGCGTAAGGCCAGTCTGGCCAGGGCGGCGCTCGCCGCGCTGGAGCGACACGACCTCGCGCCCGAGCCGCAGAATTACGCGCTCTTCTATGCCTATGCTTCGGGAAGCGAACCGCTTCTGAAGGAAGCCATCGACGGCATCCTGCGCGAAGAAGGCGGGCTTTCTCGAGCCGATCTCTCGATGCTGTGCCGGGCCTTCCTGCGCGATCAGGCGCTGGGGCTCACGTGGCACGAACTCCCCTTCGAAGCTGCCGGCCCCGCCTCGACGCCGCCCGATGCGACCGCCAGCGCCGCCGCGGCGCTTGCCGCCGCCCATGCGGCAGCGACGCGCATCGGCAACCGCACCGCGACTATCGATCTCGTCCGCCGCCTCGTCGCCGCCACCCGCTCCATCGAGGAGCGCAAGCGGCTGATCGAGGAGGAACTCGCCCGCTCGCGCGCCGAACTGGATGCGCTGCAGGCCAGCCTCGACAATGTGCGCCACGAGACGCTCAACGACCAGCTGACGACCCTCGCCAGCCGGCGCCATTTCGACGCGACCTTCGAGCGCGCGATCGCCGAGGCGCGCGAAAGCGGGGCGCCGCTTTCGCTGCTTTTCACCGATATCGATCACTTCAAGTCGTTCAACGACCGCTACGGCCACCAGACCGGCGACCATGTGCTGCGGCTGGTGGCGCTCGCGGTGAAGCAGAATGTCCGCGAGCAGGACACGGCCTGCCGCTATGGCGGCGAGGAGTTCGCGGTCATCCTTCCCGGCACCAGCGCGGCGGAAGCGGTGGTGGTCGGTGAACATATCCGCACCGCCGTCATGAGCCGCGAGTTCCGCCGGCGCGCCAGCGGCGAAAGGCTGCGCCCGGTGACCCTCTCGATCGGCATTGCCAGCCTTCGCCCCGGCGATACGGCCTCCAGCCTCATCGAGCGGGCCGACAGCTGCCTCTACAAGGCCAAGAGCTTCGGCCGCAACCTCGTCGTTGCCGAAGACGAGTCGCCGCTGCGCGAGCGCGCCTGAGCAGAGGCCCTGCCCGATCCGGCTTGCGGTCCCGTTGGCCCGGCGCGAAGCTTGCGGCAATCGCATGAGGAGCATCGACCGACATGGCTGAGAAGCCTGTCAAGGGACCGGCGTCCTACTTCCCTTCGATCGAGAAGACCTATGGCCGGCCGATCGCCGAATGGCAGGCGCTGCTCACCAGCCGCATGCCGGCGAAGCATATGGAACTGGTCTCGTTCCGGAAGCAGGAGCACGGCATGGGCCATGGCCATGCCAATGCGCTGGTCGCGCATCTGCTCTCCGGCAAGGGTTGAGCGGGCCGCTTCGCGGCTACGCCGCAGGCATCCGACCTAGAGACGCTTCAGCACCCAGCTCGTGAGATCGACCAGCACCTGGTCGAGCGCCTGGTTGAGACCGGCGACGGCGGCGGGCGCCGTGTCGGCCGTGACCGGGACGCGGGCACGGAACACCTTGAAATCGACGACGCGGCCGTTGCGGTCGTTCATCAGGCGTGCCGAGATCTCGACATCCGCGACCATGCCGGAGCCATCGACGACGACGTTGAAGGTGCGGATATCGGTCAGCAGCTGATAGTCGATCGACAGGCCCTCGCCCGGCCGGCCGACGGCATGCGCCTGCTTGGAGAGCTCGAAGGTCTCGATGATGCGCGCCTGCAGCACGTTCGGCAGCGTGTCGGGATATTGCGCGTCCGGGTAATAGGCCATCAGCGAGCCGCGCGAGACGACGACACGCTGCGTCGCGAGAATCTGCAGCGCCGTCGGCGCGGGAATGAGAACCTGCGCGCGGCCCCCGCCGCCGACCTGGGGCAGGTTGCGCGGGCCGGTCAGGTCATAGGTGTTGGGCGGCGGCCTCGTGACCAGCGCGCTGACGCAGCCGGCGAGCAGCGTGGCGAGCAGGACGGCGGCCAGCGCGCCGAACGGCAGTGATCGCGTCATCTTGGCCATCTTGGTCTGCCCTCGCGGTTGGCGGTGAGCCGCGGTCATTTGCGGTTGTATTCCTTGACGGTCGGGTTGCCGAAGACGAAGCCCTGCGGATTGCTCTCGACGGAGTTCAGCGTGCGGTTGAACTGCGTCGTCGTGCGCTGCAGCTGGTTCACCAGCTGGTCGATATTGCGCAGGCCCGAGCCTGTGAAGTCGGCGATATTGGCCGAGATCGCATCGGCGCGGCCGGCAAAGGCGTCGGCCACCTTGCGGATCGACGCCGCCGCGGCCGCGGCCTCCTTGAAGAAGTTCTTGCTGTCCGGATCGTTCACGATCGCATCGGCACCGCCGAGGATGGAATCGAGCTTCTGCGAGGCGTCGTTGAGGCGGCCCATCAGCTGATTGGTGCTGCCGACGATCTGCTCGACCTGCGGCTGCTGCTTGCGGGCGAATGCGACGAAGTCGCGCGCGTCGGACACGGCGGCGCTCGCATCGGCGACGATCTTGTCGACATCGACGGTCGCGCCCTGGATGCGGCGGGCGACGGTGGCGACGTCCTGGATCGTGCTCTTCACCGCCTCGACCTGCACCGCGTCGATGATCTTTCGCGCCGAGGCGAGCGTCTCGCCGAGCTGCTCGGAGACGTCCTTCACGTTGGAGACGATCTGCGGGAAGGTATCGGCCGACTGCGCCAGCTTCTCGACCACCTTGTCGATCTGGTTGATGGCATCGGCGATCTTCGAGGGATCGACGGCGGCGAGGATCCCGTCCGCCTTGGCGACGAGGCCCTGCAGGTCGCCCGACAGCGACCCGACCTGCTTCGACAGCGCCGAGACATTGGCGAGGAAGTCGTTGATGCCGTCGGAATTCTGCGCCAGCGCGCCGGTGAACTTCTCGACATTGGCGAGCGTCGTCTTCACCGAGGGCTGCGCGTCGTCGAGGATGACGTTGAGCCGGTCGACGGTGACATTCGCCTTGTTGAGCAGGTCCTGCGCGCTGTTGAGGATCTCCGAGAGGCCCGAGCCGGACGCGACCAGCGTCGGGATCTCGGTGTCGTCGAAGATGCTCGGCAGGGTGGCGGTGCCGCCCCTCAGCTCGATCGAGGCGATGCCGGTCAGGCCCTGCACGCCGACGGTCGCCTTGGTGTCGGCCTTGATCGGCTGGTTGGGATCGACCGAGACCATGGCCTCGACCTGGTTCGGGTCCTGCGGGTTGATGCGCAGCGTGGTCACGTCGCCGATGCGGATGCCGTTGAAGAGCACCTGGCTGCCATTGGCGAGGCCGGTGACCGAGCCGGGAATGAGGATGCGGAGCGGCTTGCGCGTGCCGCTCTCGTCATAGCGCGCGAGCCAGTAGACGAAGGCGAAGCAGGCGACGATCACCGCCAGGGTGAACACGCCGATGGTCGCGTAGTTCGCGCGGGTTTCCATGCCTTACGCCTGCTCCTCGAGGCGGCGCGCACGGGCGCCGCGGAAGTATTTCTGAACCCATGGGTGATCGAAAGCGAGCATGTCCTTGATGGTGCCTTCGATCAGCACATGCCGGTCGCCCAGCACGGCGATCCGGTCGCACACCGTATAGAGGCTGTCGAGATCGTGCGTCACCATGAACACGGTGAGGCCGAGCGTGTCGCGCAGGGTCGCGATCAGCGCATCGAACTCCGCCGCGCCGATCGGGTCGAGGCCGGAGGTCGGCTCGTCGAGGAACACGATGTCGGGATCGAGCGCCAGCGCCCGCGCGAGGCTGGCGCGCTTGATCATGCCGCCGGAAAGCTCGGACGGCAGGCGGTCGGCCGCTTCCGGCGCGAGGCCGACGAGGTCGATCTTCAGCCGGGCCAGTTCCTCCATCAGCCGCGGCGACAGCTTCAGATGCTCGCGGATCGGGAATTCGACATTCTGCAGCACCGAGAGCGAGGAGAAGAGCGCGCCCTGCTGGAACAGGACCCCGAGGCGCTGGTCGATCTTGGCGCGGATCGCCGGCTCCGCGTCGTCATAGGGCTGGCCGAGGATCTCGACGGAGCCGGCGGTCTTCGCCTGCAGGCCGAGGATCGTGCGCAGGAGCACCGACTTGCCGGTGCCCGAGGCGCCGACGATGCCGAGGATCTCGCCGCGATAGACGTCGATGTCCAGATTCTCGAGGATCTTGCGCTCGCCGAAGCCGACGGTGATGCCGCGGCCGCGGATCACGGTCTCGCTCTTCACCGGCACCGAGGTCTTGCGCACCGCCATGGTCAGTAGCTCACGGCGCTGAAATAGATGGCGAAAAGGCCGTCGACGACGATGACCATGAAGATCGCCTTCACGACGGAGGAGGTCGTGCGCGCGCCGAGCGATTCGGCGCTGCCCTGGACGCGGAAGCCCTCCGTCGCGGCGATGATGCCGATGATGAGCGCCATGAAGGGCGCCTTGATGATGCCCACCCAGAAGGTCGAGACATAGACCGCGTCGCGCAGGCGCATGATGAAGGCGGAGGGCGGCAGGCCGACATAGAACCAGCTGACCAGCCCGCCGCCGACCAGCGCCGCGAAATCGGCGACGACCGTCAGGAGCGGCAGCGCGATCACCAGCGCCAGGATGCGGGGCAGCACCAGCACCTCGTTGACGTCGAGGCCGATGACGTCGAGCGCGTCGATCTCCTCGCGCATCTTCATCGAGCCGATCTCGGCCGTGAAGGCGCTGCCCGAGCGGCCAGCGATCATGATGGCGGTGAGGAGCACGCCGAGCTCGCGAAGCACGAGGACGCCGACGAGATCGACGACATAGACCTCGGCGCCGAAGGGCCGCAGCTGGAAGGCGCTCTGCTGCGCGATGATGGCGCCGATCAGCAGCGACATCAGCGAGATGATGGGCACGGCGCGGAGGCCGGCGCGGTCGATATGGAACACGACCGAGGTGATGCGGAAACGGCTCGGATTGACGAGCGCCTTCAGGAAGCCGACGGCGACGCCGCCGAGAATGTTGAGGCCGGCCTCGGCGTCGGAGACGGCGCCGTACATGCCGCGGCCGATGCCTTCGAGCAGCTCGACGACGACGCTCTGCCGCTTCTTCGGCGGCGGCAGCTCGCGCTCGGCATCCTTGAGCGCGGCCAAAAGGCGCATGACATTGTCGGAGCCGCCCTCGACGCTGACCTCGACGCCCTTGGCTCCGATCTCGCGCTCGAGCCGCGTGATGAGCCAGCCGCCGGCAGTGTCGATATGGTCGATGTCCGAAAGATCGACGGTGACGTTGCGATCAGCGGCGGAGACTGCCTTCTCGATTTCGCTTTCGAGCGCGCTGGCGCTGGCAAGAGTCCACTCGCCGCGCGGCACGAGTCGCAGCTGGCCGTCCGAATCGCTCGCTTCGAGATGCGCCGCTGCTTCAGCCGCCACGACCATTACCGGTGTCGAACCCTCTTGCGGCCGTGACCCGCGGGCAGCCATTGTGATGCTGTCCGCTCACCAAGCTTCCCGACCCAAGTCCACCTAGTGGCATGGGCAGTGGAAGGACGGCAAGCGTCCACTGAAAGGAACCTTCGCCATGCAGATCGTCACACCGTACCTGTTGTTTTTGGGTGACGTTCCCGATGCCCTCGCGGCGAAGACGGCGCTCGGCATCGTCGACTGGCGCCCGGAATGGTGCATCGGTCAGTTGCGCCTTCCCGGCTGCAAGGCCGATGCCGGCATTCCCGACCTCTCGATCGCCGCGGCGAAGGCGGCCGGCGTGCGGACCATGATCGTCGGCGCGGTGAATGCGGGGGGCGTTCTGCCGGAGCACTGGATCGCCTCGATCGTCGAGGCGCTCGATGCGGGCCTCGACGTGGCGAGCGGGCTGCACACGAAGCTCGGCGACATCCCGGCGATCCGCGAGGCGGCGGAGCGCAATGGCGCGCAGCTCTTCGATGTGCGCCATTCGAGCGAGCGCTTCCCCACCGGCAAGGGCACCAAGCGGACGGGCAAGCGGCTGCTGACCGTTGGCACGGATTGCTCGGTCGGCAAGAAATACACCGCCCTCGCCCTCGAAACCGCGATGCGCGCCGCCGGCTTCGACGCCGATTTCCGCGCCACGGGGCAGACCGGCGTCTTCATCTCCGGGCGCGGCGTCGCCATCGACGCGGTGGTGGCGGATTTCATCTCCGGCGCCGTCGAATGGCTTTCGCCCGCCGCCGCTGCCGATCACTGGGACCTCGTCGAGGGCCAGGGGTCGCTGTTCCACCCCTCCTTCGCCGGCGTCTCGCTCGGCCTTCTGCATGGCGCGCAGCCTGATGCCTTCGTCGTCTGCCACGAACCGACGCGCACGAAGATGCGTGGCGTGCAGCATGCCCTGCCCTCGATCGAGGATGTGATCGACCTCACCATCCGCTGCGGCAGCCTCACCAACCCGGCCATCCGCTGCGTCGGCATCGCCATCAACACCGCGGCGCTCGACGATGCCGCCGCGACGGCGCTGCTCGCAGAGACCTCGGCGCGGCTGTCGCTGCCCGCCGTCGATCCGATCCGCACCGGCGTGGCGCCGATCGTCGCCGAGATCGGCCGCGTCTTCGGCAAGGCGGGCTGAGCCATGGCGCTGCGCAAGCTCTCCGTCGCCGTCGAGCGGTGGCCGATCGCCGGCAGCTTCGTCATCTCGCGTGGCGCGCGCACGGAAGCGACGGTGGTCGTGGCGACCATCGAGGAAGACGGCCATGTCGGGCGCGGCGAATGTGTGCCCTATGCCCGCTATGGCGAGACCGTCGATGGCGTCGTCGAGACGATTCGTTCGCAGGGTTTCGCGATCGCCGGCGGCATCGACCGCGCGGGCATCGGCGCGACGCTGCCGGCCGGGGCGGCACGCAACGCCATCGACTGCGCGCTCTGGGACCTCGAGGCGAAGCTCGCCGGAACCTCGGTCGCCGCTGAGATCGGCCTCGCGGCGCCGCATGCGCTGGAAACCGCCTATACGCTCAGCCTCGGCACGCCCGAGAGCATGGAAGAGGCCGCGCGCGTGGCCGCGGAACGGCCGCTGCTCAAGGTGAAGCTCGGCGGCGAAGGCGACGATGCTCGGATCGCCGCCGTGCGGCGCGGTGCGCCGAAATCGCGGCTCATCGCCGACGCCAACGAGGCCTGGCCCGTCGAACAGTTCGACCGGCTGATGCGCGCCTGCGCCGCCGCCGGCGTCGAGTTGATCGAGCAGCCGCTGCCGGTCGGCGCCGACGACATCCTGCGCTATGTCGAGCGCACGGTTCCGATCTGCGCCGACGAGAGCCTGCACGAGGCGGCGGATTGCGCGCTGCTCGCCGATCGCTATGACGCGGTCAACATCAAGCTCGACAAGACCGGCGGCCTCACCGAGGCGCTCGGCGTCGTCCGCGCGGCGCGGGCCGAGCATCTCGCGGTCATGGTCGGCTGCATGGTCGGCACATCGCTCGCCATGGCCCCGGCCGTGCTGCTGGCGCAGGACGCCGACTATGTCGATCTCGACGGGCCCCTGCTCCTGGCGCGCGACCGCGACCCGGGTCTCGATTATCGCGGCAGCCGCGTCAGCCCGCCCTCGCCGGCGCTCTGGGGCTGAAGCACCAGGCGGTCGAAGACGAGGATCGCCGCGGCGAGCGCCGCGAAGGCCGACATCACCCAGAAGCCCTGGACGCCGAAATGCTGGTAGAGCGGTCCGGCGATCAGCGTCGTCAGCGCCATCAGCACGCCCGCCGCCACCATGCAGAGCCCCTGCGCCGAGGCGGTCATCTCCTCGGGCACCGAGCGGGCGATGGCCAGTTGCATGCCGACGAAGCAGGCGCCGAAGGTGAAGGCGTGCAGCAGCTGCAGCACGAGATTGGCGGCGAAGCTCACCGCGAAGGGCAGCAGCGTCCAGCGAATGACGGCGGCGAGCGCGCCGATCAGGATCAAGGTATGCGGATGGAGCCGCAGCAGCCGGCTCGACACCGCGAACATGATGATCTCTGCGATGACGCCGGCCGCCCAGAGCAAGCCGATCTCCGAGCCGGTGAAGCCGAGCGTCTGCCACTCGATGGTGCCGAAGGAATAGAACAGCCCGTGGCTCGCCTGGATGAGGCCGGTCGACGAGGCGACGACGAGGAATTCCGGGCTGAGCAGGATGGCGCGGGCCGAGCGGCGCGCGGGCTTTTCGGCATCGTCGGCCGCCCGCTCGGCAGGCGGCGTCACCGGCAGCGCGAAGGCGGCTGTGAGGCAGACGACGAAGCCGGCCGTGATCATCGGCGCGAGGATCGGCGCGCCGAACCAGCCGAACACGACGCCGGCGGCAAGGCTCACCACCACGAAGCTGATCGAGCCCCAGACGCGCATGCGCCCATAATCGATGCCGAAGCGCCGGACGCCGGTCAGCGCCAGCGCGTCGGCGGCCGGCTGGTTGAGCTGCCATGCCGTGACCGCGAGCCCGGTCAGGACCAGGATCAGCGGGATCGACGACACGAAAACGGCCGGCAGGAAGAAGCAGAGCCCGAGGATGGAGAAGCAGATGATCGCGAGACGCCGGTTCGGCGCGCGGTCGGCCAGCCAGCTTCCGGTGGGCGAAGCGACGATGCGCGCCGCGAGCGGAAAGGCGAGGCAGGCGGCGATCTCGACCGGCGAGAAGCCGCGCTCGCGCAGCCAGACCGGCAGGAACGGCACGGTGACGCCGCTCACCATGAACGAGGCGGCATAGAAGGCGGACAGGCGAACCCTGAAGAGGGGCGGCGCGGCGGTCATTCAGGGAACCTGACGATCTTTGTGGCGGAACGACTCGGGGGGTGATCCGCGGCGTTGAAGCGTATCAAGCAGCAGGGTCGCCCGCCATGGCGCCGGCGCCTCACGCGGCGGAAAGCGCCCTTGCGAGCATCGGTTCGTCGATATTGCCGCCGGAGAGCACGGCGACCACCGTCCGACCTGCGGCGTCGAAGCGCCCCGAGAGCAGCGCGGCGAGCGCCACCGCCCCGCCCGGCTCGACCACCAGCTTCAGCCCCCGCACGGCGAAGGCGACCGCGGCGAGCGCCTCCTCGTCGCTCACCGTCAGCGCGCCGGCGGCGAGGCGGCTGTTGATGGCGAAGCCAAGCCTTCCCGGTGCGGGCGCCATCAGCGCGTCGCAGACGGAGCCCGAGAGGCGCTCGTTGCGCAGGATCGTGCCGGCCGCCAGCGAGCGGCCATAGTCGTCGAAGCCCTTCGGCTCGACGAGATGCACCGCCGCGGCCGGCATCCGGGCGCTCAGCGCCATCGTGACGCCTGACGAGAGGCCGCCGCCGCCGCAGGGGACCAGCACCGCATCGGCGGCCTCGCCGCGCGTCCTGAGCGCTGCGGCGATCTCGAGGCCGATCGTCCCCTGCCCTGCGATCACGAAAGGATTGTCATAGGGATGGACGAGCCCCGCGCCCGTCCGCTCCATGATCTCGGTGGCGACCGCCTCGCGGTCGTCCTCGGCGCGGCGATAGGTGACGACGGCGGCGCCGAGCCGGCGCGTGCCCTCGAGCTTCGCGGCGGGCGCGTCCTCCGGCATCACGATCGTTGCCGGAACGCCGAACAGGCGCGCCGCCGCCGCGACGCCCTGCGCATGATTGCCGGATGAGACCGCGACGACGCCGCGGCTCCGCTTCTCGGCGTCCATCGCGGCGAGCGCGTTATAGGCGCCGCGGAACTTGAAGGAGCCGGTGCGCTGCAGCGTCTCGGCCTTGAGGAAGACGCGGCCACCCGTGGCCGCATCGAGCGTCAGCGAGGAGAGCAAGGGCGTCGCGAGCGCATGGCCGGCAATTCGCCCGGCCGCGGCTTCGATATCGTCGATGGTGATCATGGTGACGGGGCTAACAGGCTGGAGCATGCCGAGCAATCCCGATCAAGCGGCCGCAAGTGGACGGGCTAGATTGGATGACCGAAGGCGGGGACGGGACGGATGGACACGGTCAAGCGGGCGCTCTGGCATATCGAACGCTGCATCGGCGAGCAGCCGACGCTCGATCGCATCGCCTCTGCCATCGGCCTGTCGCGATTCCATCTCTCGCGGATCTTCGCCGAGGCGACCGGCCGCTCCTTCTCGGCGCATGTGCGCGGCCGCCGCCTCAGCGAAGCGGCCCGGCAGCTGGCGGATGGGGCTCCCGTCATCCTCACCGTGGCGCTCGACGCGGGCTACGGCTCGCATGAAGCCTTCTCCCGCGCCTTCAAGGAGCAGTTCGGCCTGACGCCCGAAAGCCTGCGGCTCAAGGCCGATATCACGTCCCTCACGCTCGTGGAGCCGATCCTCATGCCCGACACCCCCATCGCCATCGCAGAACCCGAGATCCGCAGCGTCGATGCGCTGCTTCTGGCCGGCCTCCGCGCCTTCTTCACCTATGAGGAGCGCGGCGGCATTCCGCTGCTCTGGCAGCGCTTCGGGCCGCATATCGGCCATGTGCCGGATCAGATCCCCGGCGACGCCTATGGCGTGTGCATCCGCTCGGACGATGATCGCACCGACGGCTTCGACTATCTCGCCGCCGTGCCGGTGTCCTCGCTCGACAGTCTCGGCGAAGGGCTGGTCGGCGTCCGCATCCCGCCGCTGCGCTTCGCCGTGTTCCAGCATCGGGACCATGTCTCGACCATCGGCGCGACCTGTGCGGCGGCCGGCGAATGGCTCGGCCGCGAGCGCTGCGCCCATCCGGCGACCGCCATCATGATGGTTGAATATTACGGGCCCGACTTCGATCCCGTGACCGGCCTCGGCGGGTGCGAGGTCTGGGTGCCGGTGCGCGACTGAGCCCGTCCGGTCGAGCGCGTGGGCCGCGGCGCCCGGTGCACCGCGGTCACATTGTCGAGGAACTGCCGGGTGGCCGATTGCCACGAGTTCTGCAGCGCAACCTCGCGACACCGCTCGCGCGAGATCGACAGCGCCGCGAGCGCCGCCGCCTGCAGATCATTGTCGAGGACACCGGCGCCCGAATTGCCGACCACGTCGCGCGGGCCGGCGACCGGATAGGCAGCGACCGGCAGGCCGGAGGCCATCGCCTCCAGCATCACCACGCCGAACGTGTCGGTGCGGCTCGGGAACACGAAGCAGTCGGCGGCCGAATAGATATCGGCGAGTTCGGAGCCGACCCGCGTGCCGAGGAAGGTCACCTCGGGATGGGCGCGCCGCAGCGCTTCCAGCTCCGGGCCGTCGCCGACCACCACCTTGCTGCCGGGCAGCGCGCAATCGAGGAAGGCGCCGATATTCTTCTCCACCGCGACGCGGCCGACATAGAGATAGATCGGCCGCGGCAGGTCGAGCGCGTCCGGATTGCGGCCCGGGCGGAAGAGATCGGCATCGACGCCGCGCGACCAGCGCATCAGGTTGCGGAAGCCCCGCTCCTGCAGTTCCAGTTCGATCGAGCGGGTCGAGACCATGCAGCCGGCGCCGGCATTGTGGAAATGGCGCAGCATCGCATAGCTCCAGCCGACCGGGATCGGCAGCCGCGCGGCGAGATATTCCGGGAAGCGGGTATGGTAGCTCGTCGTGAACAGGCGCCCCTTGCGCAGGCACCAGCGGCGCACGGCAAAGCCGATCGGCCCTTCCGTCGCGATATGGACATGGTCGGGATCGATCGCATCGAGCCGCCGCCCGATGCTGCCCGGCCAGGCGACCGTCAGGCGGATCTCCGGATAGGTCGGGCACGGCACTGTGGCGAAACCGTCCGGCGTCAGCATGACCGGCTCGACGCCGAATTCCGGCAGATGCCTTGCGAGCCGTTCCAGCGTCCGCACGACCCCGTTGATCTGCGGGTGCCAGGCGTCGCTCGCGATGAGGAGCCGGCTCATGCCGCTACCTGATCGACTTTCGGCTCATTGTCGACGACCACCGCCGCATCCTTCGCGATGGACGACCAGCGCAGGATCTCGATCCGTCCGTCATGGTGCTCGGCGATGGCGGTGCAGCTCTCCACCCAGTCGCCGGTGTTGATGTAGCGGATGCCGAACTGGTCGTGCACCGCCGCGTGGTGGATATGGCCGCAGACGACGCCGTCGGCGCCGACCCGCTTCGCCTCGCTCACCAGCGCCTTCTCGAAGGCGCCGATGAAGCTGACCGCGTTCTTGACCTTGAGCTTCGCCCAGGCCGACAGCGACCAGTAGTCGAACCCCAATCGGCGTCGAATTTTGTTGAGAATTGTATTGAGACCGAGCGCCAGAACATAGGCGCCGTCGCCCAGGAAGGCGAGCCAGCGGGCGTGGCGGACGACCACGTCGAACTGGTCGCCATGGATGACGAGGAGGCGCTTCCCGTCCGCGGTCTCGTGCACGATGCTGTCGACGACCTCGATGCCGCCCAGTTGCGTGCCGAGATAATCGCGCAGGAATTCGTCATGATTCCCGGGCAGATAGATGAGACGGGCGCCCTTGCGGCCCTTGCGCAGCAGCTTCTGGACGACGTCGTTGTGCGACTGCGGCCAGTACCAGCTCTTCTTGAGACGCCAACCGTCGACGATGTCGCCGACCAGGAATATCGTCTCGGCGTCGTGGTATTTCAGGAAGTCGAGCAGAAGATCGACCTGGCTGCCACGCGTGCCGAGGTGAATATCCGACAGAAACAACGTTCGCAGATGACGGGGAGCAACCGCGATCGACATGATCTTGATTCGTCCTCGGCCGATGAAGAATTAGAGACCGCTTAGCGGATGCGAACAACAGATTTGTGACGCAGCGGCCGGGCCGTCCGGCGGAACGCCCTAAACGAGGGTCGGCAGCATGCTTACTACGAGCAGCACCGCCATGGCCATGTTGAAGATCGTCACATGGCGGTCGCTCGACAAGACCCGCGCAATCACCGTCCCGAACAGGCACCAGACCACCGTCGAGGCGATCGCCATCAGGAAAAAGGCGAGTGCCAGCCTTCCGGCCGCGACCAGCGGCGGCTCGCCGGGCAGCATGTAGAGCGCCGTCGCGCCGACGGCCATGATCCAGGCCTTCGGGTTAACCCATTGAAAAAGCGCGGCGGACAGGAAGCTCATCGGCGTTCCGACCTTGACGCCGGCGGCATCGACGCGGCCGGCATGCGCCAGCTTCCAGGCCAGCCAGCAGAGATAGGCGAAGGCGACCCAGGTGAGGACGCGGTGCAGCATCGGCTCGGCCAGCAGGACGCCGCCGAGCCCCAGCGCCACCGCGAGCACCATCAAAGGGAAGCCGAATGTGATGCCGAGGCAATGCGGGATCGAGCGGACAAAGCCGAAATTCGCGCCCGAAATCATGAGCATCATATTGTTGGGTCCGGGCGTGAAAGCCGTCACCGCCGCAAAGCCGAGAATGGCCAGCCAGGTATCGAGATGCGTCTGCAAGCGGGCCTCCGACAAAGCGCCCCGGCCTCTTCGCCCACCGGGGCCGGCCCTCGTTCGCATGATGCCGTCTCGCGGTCAACGAAGGGAATGCACGTCCATCTGTTCCGCCAGGGCAACAATCCATTGCTGAATGAACGCTTCACGCCGCTTGCATCACCCCGGTCGCTCGCCCATGATCGCCGCCGCCAACACGGAGAATAACGATGAAACTCCTACGCTTCGGCGCCGCGGGCGCGGAGAAGCCGGGCCTTCTCGACAAGGACGGTACGATCCGCGACCTCTCGGGCGTCGTCTCGGACATTACCCCGGAAACGCTCAAGAACGGTGCGATCGCCAAGATCGCCGCGATCGACCCCGCCACGCTCCCCGCCGTCGAAGCCGGCGTGCGCCTCGGCCCGATCGTGAACGGCGTCAGGAACTTCATCGCGGTCGGCCTCAACTATGTCGACCATGCGCATGAGACCGGCTCGCCGATCCCCTCCGAGCCGATCCTGTTCAACAAGGCGCCGAACTGCATCGTCGGCCCGAACGACACCGTCATCATCCCGAAGAACTCGCAGAAGACCGACTGGGAAGTCGAGCTCGCGATCGTGATCGGCAAGACGGCGAGCTATATCAGCGAGGCCGAGGCGATCGATCATATCGCCGGCTATGCCGTCTGCCACGACGTGTCGGAGCGCCATTTCCAGACCGAGCGCGGCGGCCAGTGGATGAAGGGCAAGGGCTCGCCCACCTTCGGCCCGCTCGGCCCCTGGCTGGTCACGCCCGACGAGGTCGCCGACGTGCAGAACCTCGACATGTTCCTCGACCTGAACGGCACCCGCGTCCAGACCGGCAACACGAAGACCATGATCTTCGGCGTCGCCCATCTGGTGTCCTATATCAGCCAGTTCCTGCAGCTCGATCCGGGCGATGTCATCACCACCGGCACGCCTCCCGGCGTCGGCATGGGCATGAAGCCGCCGAAGTTCCTGAAGGACGGCGACCAGGTCCGCCTCGGCATCGCCGGCCTCGGCGAGCAGGCGCAGACCTTCCGCGCCTGGTCGGCCTGACCGGCCCAGCTTTCGCGATCAAGAGCCCGCCGCTCCGGACGATCCGGATCGGCGGGCTTTTTCATGCCTCAGTCAGGCGCCGCGGAAGCGCCAGGCGGGAACGCCGGCGACGAAGGAGCGGCCGACAAAGACGCTTCCTGTCAGCGGATAGCGCTCCAGTTCCTCGGCCGTGCGGCCGTCACGGTTGCTGGTCACGAAGAGCGTCCGCCCGTCTGCGCCGCCGAAGCAGGGCATGCTGATCGAGGCCGGGATCTCGAAGCTCTCGACAAGCTGTCCTTCCGCCGACCAGCGATTGAGCTTCCCGGCCGAAATGCCGGCGCTCCAGTAATAGCCATAGACATCGGTCGCGCCGCCGTCGGGCCGGCCAATGGCGTCATCGGGCTGGGCGATGCGGGTGCGGTCCGAGATGGCGCCGGTCTCCGGGTCGAAGGTCCAGCGGTCGATCCAGACGCCGCGCGTATCAGTGTGGAACATTGTGCGGCCGTCCGCCGTCCAGGCGAGGCCGTTCGAGGCCTTGATGCCGTCGACCTTCACCTCGACCGTTCCCGCGGCGTCGATCCGGTAGAGAACGGCGATCGCTGCCTTGTCGGGAGCGTTGTTGATGCCGCCGACCCAGAAGGCGCCGTCCGGGCCGACCTTGCCGTCGTTGAGACGCACGGTCGGCAGATCCGCCCCGACGGTCGCGAGCGTCGTCCGCTCGCCCGTCGTCGGATCGAACAAGATGACGCTGTCCTTCAGCGCCACCACGAAGCGACCGCTCTCGCAAAGGCCATAGGAAGCGACGATCTCGGGAAAACGCCAGATATGCTCCTCGCCCGACTTGAGATCGACGGCATGGAGCTCACCGTCGAGAATGTTGCAGAAGAGGAGCCGGTCGGTGCGATCGTCATAGACGGGGCATTCCGCCAGCCGGTGCAGCGTCGGGATGAGGGGCTTGAGGCCGAGGTCGTGCATGGTCTGGTCTCCGAAAAGCGGCGCGAGACCATGGCATGAACCGGCGGGATCGTCGATGCGCGCCAGCGGTTGACGCAGGGGCCGAAGGCGGATGACAAAGGACACCAACGCGGGGACAAGCGCATGAAAACCGATGTCGTCGAGCCGACCGATCTCGCCCGCTCGGTGATCAGTGTCCCGCCCCTGCCGCGCGGTGCCGACGGCACGCTGGACCGCCAGGAGACGCGGAAGCTCGTCGATCACCTCTTCGCCGGCGGCGTCTCGACCTTCCTCTTCGGCGGCAACGCCAATCTCTACAATATGGGCTTTCGCGAATTCGCGCCGTTCCTCGATCTCGTCGAGGACGTGACGCCGGAAGAAGGTTGGGCCATCCCCTCCGTCGGCGCCGATTTCGGCAAGGCCGCCGACCAGATCGACATGCTGCGCGAGCGCGACTTCCCGACCGCGATGCTGCTGCCCGCCGCTTCGGCCGCGACACCCGCCGGCGTCGCGACGGGAATCCGCCGCCTCGCCGACCGCTATGGCCGCCCGCTCATCGCCTATGTGCGCGCCGATGGCTATCTCGCGCCCCGCGATCTCGCGGCGCTCTTCGACGACGGCGCGGTGGCGGCGCTGAAATATGCCATCGTGCGGCCGGACCCGGCCGAGGATCCCGCTCTTTCGGCCTTCCTGGACGCCGCCGGCTCGGCGGAGCGCATCGTCAGCGGCATCGGCGAGCGGCCGGTCATCGCCCATCTCGCCGGTTTCGGGCTGAAGAGCTTCACCTCCGGCTCCGTCTGCATCGCGCCGCATCTCTCGACGGCGATCCTGCATGCGCTGAAGGGCGGCGAGACCGAGGCGGCCTCTCTGCTGCGCGAGCATTTCCTCCCGCTCGAGGATCTCCGCGACGCCTATTCGCCCATCCGCGTCCTGCACGAGGCCGTGCGCCTTGCCCGCATCGCCGATACCGGCCCGCTATCGCCGTTCCTCGCCAATATCGAGGACCCGGGCACGCTGGACGAGATCGAGCGCGCCGCCTGCCGCCTGCGTGACACGACGCTCGGCTAAGGCTTCTTCTGCATCGCAACAGATTTGATCGATTTTATACTGCGACTGCACAGTCCAATAGGGGTGCACAGCGGCGCATTTCGCGGCTTCGAGACCCTATCATCCTACAAATCGGCCTGAAAATTCGACAAAAGGCAGGTCTACCGGGCGTTGCGGCTGCGCAAGCCGTTCAATATGCTGCCTCAACTCGGATCGCCCAAGAAAATCCGGGGAATCTTTCGGGAGGAAAAGAATGACCAGGCTCATGAAGACGCTCGCGCTCGGCGCGGCGGTGTCGCTCGTCGGCACCTATGCCTATGCGCAGTCGGGAACGCTGGACAAGGCGGTCGGCGGCTACACCTTCGAGGACGCCTCCAAGGAGGCACCGGGCACGAAGGACTTCCATTCCAAGGATGGCAAGCTGACCTTCGCCATCATCACGCACACCGCCGGCAACGGCTTCTTCGATCCGACCTATGTCGGCGCGCAGGTCGCCGCCAACGCCTTCGGCATCAACCTGATCAAGCTCGGCTCGGAAGCGCCGGTCGACGACATTCCGCGCGAGATCGAGATCCTCAACCAGGTCATCAACGACCCGACCATCGACGGCATCATCATGACGACGCCGCAGTCGGGCGCCTATGACGACATCGTCAAGAAGGCCTTCGCCAACGGCATTCCCGTCGCGACGACCAACTCCTTCGATCCGAAGCTCGCCAACCGTTCGTCCATCAGCCATACCGGCCAGCAGTCAGCCGCCGCGGCGATCGGCGGCGAGGCGCTCGCCAAATGCGTCCTCGATTCCGGCGCCAAGGGCGGCTCGATCATCTTCCCGTCGACCACGACGCTCGGCAATGAAGAGGTCAACCGCCGCGTCACCGCCGCCTTCGAGGCGACCGTGAAGGCGCTCAACGATGCCGGCCGCCTGAACGACTTCAAGGTCGACGCCGGTCCCGAGAATATCGGCATCGACGTCAACAAGGACGACATCGTCAACTCGATCGTCTCGCTGATCGAATCGCGTGGCGACGTGGTCGGCGGCTTCGCGGCCAATGGCTTCGTGACCCCGGCTCTTGGCGATGCCGTCGCGCAGCTGAAGCTCAACGGCAAGGTCTGCGCCTTCGGCTTCGACCTCGGACCGAAGCAGCAGGAGCAGATCCGCACCGGCGCGCTCTCGGGCTCGCTCGGCCAGCAGCCGTTCCTGCAGGGCTTCTG
Organism: Allobosea sp.; assembly: GCA_017307955.1. Lineage (GTDB taxonomy): Bacteria > Pseudomonadota > Alphaproteobacteria > Rhizobiales > Kaistiaceae > Kaistia. The sequence goes on from JAFKFV010000009.1 coordinate 266,831, forward strand.
GCCGGTCGCCCAGCTCTATCTCCAGATCGACCGCGGCATCTCGGCCGCCAATCTCGACACGAGCGCCCAGCTCGTGACGAAGGACACGGTCGACCTGGTCGGCAAGCGCTTCGAGAACTGAGCCGCCTGCGGAGCGGCCATCCGCGCCGACAGCGCGGATGGCTGCCAGGTTTTCACCTGTCATTGCCGGGCTCGACCCGGCAATCCAGCCTTGCCGCAGCCTAACCAGCCGAAGTCTGGATCCCCGGGTCAAGCCCGGGGATGACAAAGAAGCGCGGCAGCCGCCGGCAGGCCGGCCAAGGATTCCCATGACCGCCATCAGCACCGCCCCGCCCCTCCGCAGACGCCTGCCCTTCGAGCTGATCGGCGGCTGGGAGATCGGCCTTCTCGCCTTCATGGTGCTGCTCTACGCGGCCGGCGTCGTCATCAACCCGAAATTCTTCGGCCAGCCCGACGCCTTCTCGGCCATCCTGCGCGATACGGCGCGCTTCGGCGTGATGGCCGCCGGCATGACCTTCGTCATCGTCAACAAGGATCTCGACCTCTCGGTCGGCTCCACCTTCGGCCTCGTCGCCACGATCTTCTCGATCGCCTTCTCGAAGTCCTATTACGATCTCGGCATCGTCGCCTCGCTGAGCGCGGCCGTCCTGACCGGGCTGGCGGTCGGCCTCGTCAACGGCGTGTTCGTGACCGTCCTGCGCGTGCCGGCCTTCATCACGACGCTCACGATGCTCTTCATCGGGCGCGGCCTCGTGCTCGGTCTCACCGGCGGCAAGACGATCTCCTACAGCGAAAAGGCGGCGAGCGACGGTGCCTGGTTCTTCCAGATCGGCGAGACCAACGCGCTCGGCTTCAACAACCAGATCCTGATCTTCATCCTCGTCACGATCGTCGGCATGTTCGCCCTCGCGAAGACGCGCTGGGGCTACGAGACCTACGCCACCGGCGGCAACGAGCTCGCCGCGACCTATGCCGGAATTCCGACCCGTCGCGTGCGCATGCGCGGCTACGTGCTCTCGGCGCTCTCCGCCACGCTCGCCGGCCTGATGAGCGTCGCGCAGGACAAGGGCATCACCTCGCAATATGGCCAGGGCGCCGAGCTCATCGTCATCGCGGCCGTGATCGTCGGCGGCGCCTCGATCCTCGGCGGTCGCGGCCGCCTGCTCGGCGGCGCGCTCGGCGCCATCCTCGTCACGCTGATCGACAAGGTGCTGCGCGAGGGCATTCCGATGACGCGCATCGTCAAGGTCGGCGATGCCGAGATGAAGGTGCAGGGCATGGCGCAGCTGCCGCCCGGCGCGGTTCCGGCCTTTCTCGGGCTGATCCTGCTGCTCTCGGTGCTCATCGAGCCCTGGATCATCCGCCGCAACGTGTTTCCGCGCCTCTGGGCCCGTGTCCGGGGCCGGCCGCTGCCGCCGGTGATCGAGGTCGGCGGCGTCGCCATCGAGGGCGCGCAGACCAAGGGCTCCTCGGCCTCCGATCGCTCGATGCGGGCGCGCGGCCCGATCGGCCATTTCCTGGCGCGGCGCGACGCGGCGGCGATCATCCTCGCCGTGGCGCTCTGGTGCGTCGGGCTCTATCTCCGGCCCGATTTCTGGGGCTCGATCGACAATTCCTTCAACCTGATGCTGTCCTTCACCGAGGTCGGCCTGCTCGCCATCGGCATGACCTATGTCATCGCCAATGGCGACATCGACCTTTCGGTCGGCTCGGTCCTCGCCCTCTCCGCCGCCACCTGCGCCTTCCTCATGAAGCAGCTCGGCTTCGATCCGGCGACGGCGGTGTTCATCGCCCTCGTGGCCGGCGCGGCGGCGGGCGTCGTCAATGCGCTGCTCACCGTCGGCTTCGGCCTGCCGGCCTTCGTCGCGACGCTCGGCATGTTCTACATGGCGCGCGGCATCGGCGCCTGGCTGACGGCCGGCCGGCAGCTCTCCTCGTTCCCCGAGGGCTTCAACCTGCTCGGCCGCAAGCTGATCGACGCGCTGACCTATTTCGGCGTTGCCCCCGCGCGCGGCAGCCTCGCTTACGATCTCGCGGCGGCGCTCAGCGTGCAGACGATCTTCATGATCGTGGTCGCGATCATCGCGGGGCTCATCCTCGGCAAGACGCCGTTCGGGCAGATGATCTACGCGACCGGCGGCAATCGTCGCGCCGCCGAATATGCCGGCATCGACACAGGCCGCGTCCGCGCGATCAGCCTCGTCTTCTCGGCGCTCTGCGCCGCCTGCGCGGGCGTCATCTATGTCGCCTTCCTGCGCTCCTTCAATCCGTCCGCCGGCCAGCTGCGCGAGCTCGACGCCATCGCGGCCGTGATCATCGGCGGCGGCTCGATCTTTGGCGGCTACGGCACGGTGATCGGCGCGCTCGCCGGCGCGGCTGTCATCGCGCTCATCCGCGCGCTGCTCTCGCTGCAGCTGATCCTCGGCAACGGCCAGTCCTTCGTGATGCCGCAGCACTGGGTCAATGTCTTCATCGGCCTGATCCTGATGGTCGCCGTGGTCGGCGATGTCTGGATCCGGCAAGGCGATCTCGGCGCATCAATCCGCCGCCGCCTCGGCGGCCGCCGCAGCGCCGCGCCCCGCACAGCCTCCTGACGACGGAGTTCCTCATGACCACGCGTTCCGCCATGTCCTCCGGTTCAGCGACGCCGCTGCTCATCGAGATGCGCAACATCTCCAAGGCCTTCGGCCCCGTGCAGGCGCTGCGCGACGTCAATCTCCGCCTTGCGCCCGGCGAGATCCTCGGCCTTGTCGGCGACAATTCGGCCGGCAAGTCGACGCTCATGAAGGTGATGACCGGCGCCTATCAGCGCGATTCCGGCGACGTGCTCGTCGACGGGCGGCCGACACATTTCAAGAGCCCGCATGAGAGCCGCGTCGACGGCATCGAGATGATCTACCAGGACTTCGCGCTCTGCGGGAACATGGACATCGCGCAGAACATCTTCCTCGGCCGCTGGCCGCGCCGCGGCCTGTTCGTCGATCGGAAGCGGATGTATGCCGAGGCCGAGGAGGTGCTGAAGCGCCTCAAGGTCGACGTCAACTCGGTGTTCCAGAAGGTCGAGAGCCTGTCCGGCGGCCGCCAGCAATCGGTCGCCATCGCCCGCGCCATCTCGTTCAATCCTCGGGTCGTGGTCCTCGACGAGCCGACGGCCAATCTCTCGGTGATGGCGACGGAGCGGCTGCTCGAGACCATGGCCGAGCTGAAGCGCCACGGCGTCGCGCAGATCATCATCTCGCACCGCCTCACCGACATCTTCGACGTCGGCGACCGCATCATGGTGATGAAGCGCGGCCAGGCGGTCGGCGACCGCTATATCCGCCACACCGACGAGGCCGAGGTGCTGGAACTCATCGTCTCCGGCACGCCGGAAACCGCGATGACCGCCGATCAGGCGCTGGCGGCCCGGGCGGCGTAAGTCCGGAGGGCTTGCGGCGCAGGACCGTAAACGAAACGGCCCCCCGCGCGATTGCGCGAGAGGCCGCCTTTTGCATCCGGATTCGCTGCCGTCAGCCCTTCAGCCGCTCCAGCGCCGAGGTGAATTTCGCGACCAGCGCTTCGGCCTCGGCGAGGCGCTCGCGCTGCTCTTCGATCACCTCTTCCGGCGCCTTGCTGACGAACTGTTCGTTGCCGAGCTTGGCATTGATCTTGGCGATCTCCTTCTCCGCCTTGTCGCGCTCCTTGGTGAGGCGCGCGCGTTCGGCGTCGAGGTCGATGACGCCGGCGAGCGGCAGGGCGATCGTCGCCTCGCCGACCACCGTCTGCACGGCGCCCTTCGGCGGCGCGTCGGCGACCGTGACTTCGGCGGCGCGTGCGAGGCGCTTGATCAGCGCGTCATGCGTCGCGAGCCTCTCGACCGTCGCCGGTGCCGCGCCGACCACGGCGAGCGGCACCATGGCGCCCGGCGGCACATTGATCTCCGAGCGGACCGAACGGACAGAGGTGATGAGATCAACCAGCCAGTTGATCTCACCGGCCGCCGCCTCGTCCTCGAAGGACAGCTGCGGCCAATCGGTCAGCACGAGCATTTCGTCACGCGTGCCGGTCCGGCCCCACAGCTCCTCGGTGATGAAGGGCATGAAGGGATGCAGCAGCGTGACGATGCGGTCGAAGGTCCAGCCGATCGCCGCGCGCGTCTCCGCCTTCGCGGCGGCGTCCGCGTCCTCGTTCATGAGGACCGGCTTCACCAGTTCCAGATACCAGTCGCAGAAGGTGTTCCAGACGAAGCGGTAGAGCGTGTTCGCGGCGTCGTTGAAGCGATAGGCCTCGAGCGCCTCGGTGACGGCCCGTGCGGTGCGCGTCGTCTCGGTGGCGATCCAGCGATTGAGCTTTTCCTTGGCCGATGACGGATCGAAGGCGCCGCCATGCACGGCGCCGTTCATCTCGGCGAAGCGGGCGGCATTCCAGAGCTTGGTCGCGAAATTGCGATAGCCCTCGACGCGGCTGGTCGCCAGCTTGATGTCGCGGCCCTGCGCCGCCATCGCCGCCAGCGTGAAGCGCAGCGCATCGGCGCCATACTGGTCGATGAGGCCCAGCGGGTCGATGACGTTGCCCTTCGACTTCGACATCTTCGCGCCGCGCTCGTCGCGGACGAGGGCGTGGATATAGACATCCTTGAAGGGCTCGACGGGCGTCCCGTCCGCGTCCTTCATGAAGTGCAGCCCCATCATCATCATCCGGGCGACCCAGAAGAAGATGATGTCGAAGCCGGTGATGAGGACGGTGGTCGGATAGTAGCGGGCGAGCTCCGCCGTCTCGTCCGGCCAGCCGAGCGTCGAGAACGGCCACAGCGCGGACGAGAACCAGGTATCGAGCACGTCCTCGTCGCGGACGAGCGTCAGCTCGAGCGCCGTCGCGGCGTCGTCGAGCTCGCCGGGAACGGCAGCCGTCCCGATGACGATCCGTTCGAGATTGGGCGCGATCGGGCCTGCGTCATCGGTGGCGAACTTGTAATAGCGATAGGCCTCGTCGCGAGCCTCTTCCTCGCTCGCGGCGACGAAGGTCGCGCCGTCCGGGCCATACCAGGCCGGGATCTGATGGCCCCACCACAGCTGGCGCGAGATGCACCAGGGCTGGATGTTCTCCATCCATTCGTAATAGGTCTTTTCCCAGTTCTTCGGGACGAAGTTGGTGCGACCCTCGCGAACCGAGGCAATGGCCGGGGCGGCCAGCGTCTTGGCGTCGACATACCACTGGTCGGTCAGGAACGGCTCGATCGGGACATTGCCGCGGTCGCCATGCGGGACCATGTGCATATGGTCCTCGATCTTGGCGAGATAGCCGCCCTCCTCCATCAGCGCGACGACCGAGCGGCGCGCCGTGAAGCGGTCATGGCCCTCCAGCGCGTCGATCAGCGCGGCCAGCGCCTCGCCCTTCGGCAAGCCCTCAAGGAAATCCGCGTTGCCGGCGAGCGTGATATTCGCCTCGCGGTCGAGCACCGAGATCATCGGCAGGCTGTGGCGCTTGCCGACCTCGAAATCGTTGAAATCATGAGCCGGCGTGATCTTGACCGCGCCCGAGCCCTTCTCGGGATCCGAATAGGCATCGGCGACGATCGGGATGCGCCGGCCGACCAGCGGCAGGATCACATGCTGGCCGATGAGCGGCTGCCAGCGTTCGTCGTCGGGATGGACCGCGACGGCCGTGTCGCCGAGCATCGTCTCCGGGCGCGTGGTGGCGACGACGATATAGCTCGTCTCGTCATCGGGGTCGAAGGCGCGTCCCTCGATCGGGTAGCGGAAATGCCAGAGATGGCCCTTCGTCTCGATCTGGACGACCTCGAGATCCGAGATCGCCGTGATCAGCGCCGGGTCCCAGTTGACGAGCCGCTTGTCCTTGTAGATCAGCCCGGCGCGGTGCAGCTCGACGAAGACCTTGACGACGGCGCGCGACAGGCCCTCGTCCATGGTGAAGCGCTCGCGCGACCAGTCGGCCGAGGCGCCGAGGCGCTTCAGCTGGCCGATGATCGTGCCGCCGGATTCGCCCTTCCAGGTCCAGACCTTTTCGAGGAAGGCCTCGCGGCCGATCGCGCGACGGCCCGGCTCCTGCCGCTCCATCATCTGCCGCTCGACCACCATCTGCGTCGCGATGCCGGCATGATCGAGGCCGACCTGCCAGAGCACGTCGCGGCCGCGCATGCGCTCGAAGCGCACCAGCACGTCCTGCAGCGTGTTGTTGAGGGCATGCCCCATATGGAGCGAGCCGGTGACGTTCGGCGGCGGGATGACGATCGAGAAGGGCTCGGCGCCTTCCTTCGCGCCGGCGCCGGCCTTGAAGGCGCCAGCCTGCTGCCACGCGTCATAGATGCGCGGCTCGACGGCGGCCGCGTCGTAGTTCTTGTCCAGCATGACCGTGTCCGGATGAGGGTCGTTGGGTTGCTGGTAATCGGAGGAGCGCCCGCGAGTCAACCGAACGGGACCGCGAAGGGTCGCGGTCGTCGCTCCCGGCGATGGCTCAGCGGCCGCGCGAGACGCGCTCGATCTCGTCGCGGACCAGCCGTTCCACCAGCGGCGGCAGGTTGGTGTCGAGCCAGGCCTTCAGCATCGGCCGCAGCATGTCCTTGACGAGATCCTCGAGCGTCCGCGCCTGTCCAGAGAGGAGCGTGTTGGCGAGGTCGCCGAAGGACGCCGACACGGCGGCATCGGCCATGGGCGACAGAAGCTGGCGGCCCGACGGCAGTTCCTCGGCGGGATCGCTGGCGCGGCGCTGCGGCGGCGTTTGCAGGTCGGCTTCGCGCTCGGCCGACGAAGGAAGCGGGCGCGCAGGCGCGGGCGCGGCCGGACGCGGCTGCGTCTCGGCGCGCGCGGGGTCGGGCCGCGAGGATTCGGCTCGCCAGGGCTCGGCACGGACCGGCTCGGGCCGCGCAGCGGCCCGCTCTGGCCCGTCCGTCGGCGGCATCTCGATCCGCGGACGCGGCCGAGGCTCGGCAGCGCGCGGGGGCTCGGTCCTTGCCGGCTCGGCGGCACGGACCGGTTCCGGCTTCGGCTGCTCCTGCCGCAGGAAAGAGGGGATCGGATCATCCTCGACGGGCGCACGGGCGCCGAACAGCGCATCGATGGCCTCGGTCGAGACGCTTGGACCGGGCTTGACGGTCGGCGGCAGCAGCGTGTCGTCGCCGTCATCGGAGATGATACGGCGGATGGAGGCGAGGATCTCCTCCATCGACGGCTCCTGAACCTGATTGACCTTGGCCACCCGATGCCCCCGACGCCCACCATCCGAATCGCTTGATTCTCATGCGATTTCTCTGCGGACGCTAGCGAATTCCGCCGATCCGTGAAACGGCGCCGCGGCGTTATGCACGAGCCATGCAGGGAAGACGCCGTGCAACAACGCCGGCCCAGAGGCCGGCGTCGATCAAATCCGTGAAAGGTTGTTCAGCGTCAGCGGCCGTCCGGCGTGCGCAGGCCGAACCACTTGTCGCGAACGGCGTTGTAGTGCTGCTGCGGCTTGTAGGTGGCAACCTTGAGCCCGAGCTTGTCGGCGGAGAGCGAGCCGACCGACGACATGATCGAATAGGCCGCGACGATCACGCTGCGCTGGGCGATGACGAGCGACTCGCGCGCCTGGATCAGCGTCTGCTGCTGCAACAGGACGTCGAGCGTCGTGCGCTGGCCGACCTTCTGTTCCTCGATGACGCCATCAAGCGCGAGCTGTGCCGCCTTCACGCCGGCCTCGGCCGAAACGACCGCGGCGCGCGCCGACTCGAGCTGGCCCCAGCTGGTGCTGATGGCGGAGCGGACCTGATCACGCGTTCCGTCGAGCTGGATGCGCCGCTGGCCGAGCGTTTCTTTCGCCTGGCGAGCCTGCGAATAGACGACGCCGCCCTCATAGAGCGGCACCACCAGATTGGCTGTCACGGAAGCGGAGTTGCTCCAGACATTCTGCTGCGACTGCTCGTCGGCATGCGACAGGCTGCCCTGCAGCGAAACCGTCGGCAGCAGCTGGCCCTCGATCGACTTCACGTTGAAGGCCGCGGTGTCGACATTGTAGGACGCCGTCAGGATCGCCGGGTGGTTCTTGAGGCCGAGCGACATCGCCGCGTTCAACGATTTCGGCAGCATCGAACCGGTGATCACCGGCGTCACGAGATTGCGCGGCGGCATGCCGATGACCTGCAGATAGGTCGCCTTGTTGGCATTCAGGTTCGACACCGCGACCTGATAATCGGTCTGGCCCTGGCTGAGGCTGGCCTCGGTCTGCGCCAGATCGGTGCGCGTACCCTCGCCGACCTTCAAACGGTCGGTCGCAGCGCGCACTTGCTCCTGCAGGAAGACGATGTTCTGCTCGCGCAGCTGCAGGATCGCCTGCGACTGGATGACGTTGGTGTAGGCGCCGACGGCGTCGACGAAAACGTCCTGCTCGGTCGAGCGCAGCAGTTCGCGCCCGGCAAGGACCGACGACTCGGCCTGCTTGACGTTGTTCTGGGTCTGGAAGCCGCGAAAGAGCGGCTGCTCGATCGTGAGGCCCACGGAGCGCGGGCTCAGCGTCGTGCTGCCGGCCGTGGAGTTGACGCTGGCGAGGCCGATGCCGGCCGTGCCGGTGACGACCGGGCGATAGCCGGAAAGCGCCTGCGGAACGTTTTCGTCCGTTGCACGCAGGGCGGCGCGCTGCGCGTTCAGCGTCGGGTTGGTGTTGTAGGTGGAAGCAAGAGCGGCGGCGAGCGTATCCGCTCGGGAGACTGCCGGTATGGCAGCCAGGAGGGCAACCAGAGCGACGGATGTCAGAGAAACCCTGGAAAACGGCACTATCAAACCTCGACGTTGCGAGGCGACGCCCCCCTACCGGACGTCCACCAGCGGACAAGACGCCGGTAATTTACGCTGGCACCGATGACGGTCAAATGGCACAGCCCAGAGAAGCGTTGATAAACTGTATGCTGCGGCGCGAATGACACAGCCAGCGATCGGTAAAATCCGAACGTCTGGTTACCAAGTGGTTGATATCGCGGGTGTTTAGAAAACGAAGGCCTTGGGCCGCACAAATTCCGGCAGCGCGCGGACATGGGTATTGAAAGCGGGGCGGCCGGACACGGTACGGCCCGAACGGGTGAAGATGGTCGCCTTGCCGGCGAGGCCATTGGTGCCGACGACGGCAACGATTCGGCCGCCATCGGCGAGCTGGTCGGCGATCACGTCCGGCAGAAGCTCGATCGCGCCCTCGAAAAGGATGACGTCATAAGGCGCGCCGGCGGCATGACCGCTGCCGAGCGGACCGGCGACGATCGTCACATTGTCATGGCCGAGCCGGGCGAGCGTGGCACGCGCCGTCTCGGCAAGATCGGCGTCGGGCTCGACGCCGGTGACATGGGCGGCGAGCGTCGCGAGGATCGCCGTCGAATAGCCCGAGGCCGGCCCGAGATCGAGCACGCGATCGGTCGGCATGATCTGCGCGAGCTGCACGAGGCGGGCGAGCGGGCCGGGCTCCATCAGATGGCGCGGCGCGGCACCCGGCGCGGAGACCAGCAGATCCTCGTCGATATAGGCGAGCGGCTTCAGCGCGTCGGGTACGAACTCCTCGCGCGGGACGGCCGAAAAGGCGTCGAGGACCGGATATTCGGTGACGTCGACCGTCCGCACCTGGCAATCGACCATCGTGGCGCGCGCCTTGGCGTAGTCGACCATGATCCGAAACCCTCGTCCTGCTGTTTGGATGCCGTCCCTGATCCATACAAAGAGAGGGTTGTCGAAACAAGCGCGGAGAGATTCGCCGAGACAAGCCGCCGCGCCAGACCTCCGGCCCGCCCGTGGCCGTGGTGGATGACAGCGAGAAAATGCTTGCCTCGGGAAGCGCCTTGCCTCTACATCCGCAACCCGAGGGCCTCGTGGCGGAATGGTTACGCAGAGGACTGCAAATCCTTGCATCCCGGTTCGATTCCGGGCGAGGCCTCCACTTCCCATGATGCGAGACGCGCGCTCCAGCGAGGACCGACAGGCCGAACCCCGGCATGGCGGCGCGCTGGTGAGCGCGACGGCGCGATACGGGTTGCCGGCCGAGGGCTGGCTCGATCTTTCCACCGGAATCAATCCCGAGCCGTGGCCCATGCCTGCGCTCGACGCAGCAACCTTCGCCCGGTTGCCGGACCCGGCTGACCTTGCGACCCTCGTGACGGCGGCGCGTCAGGCCTATGCCGCACCGGCCGATGTCCGGATCCTCCCGGTCCCGGGCACCGACCTGGCGTTGCGGCTGCTGCCGGCGCTCATGCCAACGGCGAAGGTCGCCGTCCTGTCGCCGACCTATTCCGGTCATGCCGAGGCGTGGGGCGAGGCCGGGCACGGCGTCCGTGCCGTATCCGATCTCTCGGACGCCGCGGGCAGCACCGTCGTCGTGCTCGCCAATCCAAACAATCCCGACGGCCGCATCACGACCCGCGACGCTCTCCTCGGCGCGCTCGCCGCGCTGCCGGCGAATGGGCTCCTCGTCGTCGACGAGGCCTTCGCCGAGGTTGCGCCCGAGGTCAGCATCGTCCCGGCGCTCGGCGACCCGCGCCTCGTGGTGTTGAGATCCTTCGGCAAATTCTACGGTCTCGCCGGGCTGCGGCTCGGCTTCGTGCTCGGCAGCGGCGCGATCCTCGCGCGGCTTGCGGGACTGATGGGCGACTGGCCCGTCTCCGGGCCGGCGCTTGCAATCGGCCGCGCTGCGCTCTCGGATGCCGCCTGGCGGGAGACGACACGCCTGCGTCTCGCGGCGCGTCGCCAGGGGCTCGACGCGGTCTTGGCGCGGCATGGGCTGACCGTCACCGGCGGCACCGATCTCTTCCGCCTCGTTGCAGCGGCGGATGCCGGCGACCTTCACGAGAGGCTGGCGCGGCGCGGCGTCTGGACGCGGATTTTTGTCGATCGGCCCGGCTTCATCCGCTTCGGCGTGCCGCGCGAGGCTGATCTGCCCCGGCTGGATGCCGCGCTCGGCGGCTGAGAAAATGATTCATCCGACGGGGCCAAGCCGCTGACGGAGAATCAGAAAGCGCGGAAGGTCATGATCGTTCGCGTGTCGCGGATGCCCGGGAAGCGCTGGATCGATTCGGTCACGAAATGACCAGGATCGACCTCGTCTTCGAGGTAGCACTTCACGAGAAGGTCGAACTCGCCCGCCGTCGAATAGATCTCCGAGGCGATCTCGCTGTCGGCGATCGCCGTCGCGACCTCGTAGGCGCGGCCGAGCTCGCATTTGATCTGCACGAACAGCGCTTTCATCGGAGGCTCCCTGCGGTCCTGCGGCGGAGCGCAACGGGATAGCAGGCAGAGGCGCGGCGCGAAAGCCGCGAATATCGGCGGCGGCCTCCCTTGCCGGCCGGCGTCGCGCGGCTAGTTGCTAAGGCGGCGCTGTCGTACAAGGAGGTTCCGATGCGCGTCCCTGCCCTCATCACCGCCCTCGCAGTCGCCGCGACTATCACCGCGAGCGCCATCGCTCCAGCCCGCGCCGAGCCGTCGGCCGACGATCGGGCGGCATTCAAGGCGCTGGTCCAGCAGCAGCTCGACGCGTTCCGGCGCGACGATGCGGCCGGCGCCTACAGCCACGCGGCGCCCGGCATCCGCCAGATGTTCCCGAGCCCGGACGTCTTCATGACCATGGTCCGCCAGGCCTATCCGCCGGTCTATCGCTCGCAGAGCGTCGCCTTCGGAGAGGTAGTCGATGGCCCGCTCGGGCCGATGGAGAAGGTCTATCTCACCGCCTCCGACGGCTCGGGCTGGATCGCGCTCTACAGCTTCCAGAAGCAGGCCGACGGCACCTGGAAGATCTCCGGCTGCCAGTTGCTCAAGGACGAAGCTCCGACGATCTAGCCGGACCAGGCGCGCGGGGCGGTGATGCGCTTGTAGAGTTCCATGACCGCCAGCACCGCGATGCCGCCGAGCGACAGCGCTAGGCCTTCTGTGAGGCCAATTCCCTGCAGCGACAAGAGATCGCGCATCGGCGGGATGGCTGGCGCCACCATCTGGAGCGCCTGCGCCCCGATGACGGAGGCGACGAGAAGCGGGTTGTTGCCGAGCGGGATGCGGAAGACCGAGCGCGTCTCCGAGCGGCAATTGAAGCAATGGGCGTTCTCGCACCAGACGAGCAGCCAGAGCGTCGCGCCCTGCGCCACCGGTTGCGACAGTCCCGCCGCGAGGGCGCCCGCGTAGAAGGCAAAGGCGATGAGCCCGATCGCGGCGCCGCTGACGAGCACCGCCCGGATCATCGGCGGGTCGAGGATCGGCGCGCCGGCCGGCCTCGGGCGGCGGCGAAGGACGCCCCGCTCGCCCTTTTCGAAGGCCAGCGCGACGTCCTGAAGTCCGTTGGTGACGAGGTTGAGCCAGAGCAGCTGTACCGCCGTCAGCGGCGGCGGCAGGCCCGAGAGCGTCGCGAGCAGCATCAGGAGGAGTTCGGCGGCGCCCGTCGAGATGACGAGCAGGATCACCTTGCGGACATTGTCATAGGCGATCCGGCCTTCCTCGATGCCGGCGACGATCGAGGCGAAGTTGTCGTCGGCAAGGATGAGGCCCGCCGCCTCGCGGGCGATGTCCGTGCCGCCACGCCCCATCGCGACGCCGATATCGGCGGCATGCAGCGCGCCGGCATCGTTCACGCCGTCGCCCGTCACGGCGACGACATGGCCCTGGCGCTTGAGGCTCTCGACGATCGCGAGCTTCTGCAGCGGCTCGATCCGGGCGAAGACCCGCGCCGGTCCCGTCGCGGCATCGAAGGCGGCGGGTGTTCCAAGAGCCGCGAGTTCCGTTCCGCTCACGACGCTCGCAGCCTCGTCGGCGATGCCGACCTCGCGCGCGATGGCGAGCGCTGTCAGTGGATGATCACCGGTGACCATCACGACGCGGATGCCCGCCTCCCCCGCCGCCGCCACCGCCTCGGCGGCGCCCGCTCTCAGCGGGTCGATGAGACCGGCAAGCCCGACGAGCGACAGGCCGGAGAGTGCGTCTTCGCCGATGGCGGGGACGGGGCCGGCCGCGACGGCGATGACGCGGAAGCCGCGTGCCGAGAGGTCTCGCGCCGCGGCAAGCGCGGCGCCGTCGTCCTCGGCAAGGGCGGCGATCGTTTCCGGCGCGCCCTTCGCATAGGCGACGATCCCTTCGCCGTCGCCATGGAAGGCGGCCGCGTAGCGCCGTTCCGCCTCATAGGGGATGCGGCCGAGAGGATCGGGGTCGGCCTGTGTCGCATCGTGCCGATGGCGCGCGACGGCGGCATGGAAGGCAAGGTCGACGGCATCGCCGCTGAGACGATCGCCGTCGAGCGCCGCGATTTCGCTCGCGAAGGCTCCGGCCTCCAGCACCGGCGCTGATGCGGCGTCCGCAACCGAAACCTCGCCGCGTCCGGGCAGCCAGCAGCGCTCGATCGTCAGGCGGTTCTCGGTCAGCGTGCCGGTCTTGTCGGTCGCGATCAGCGTGCAGGAGCCGAGACCCTCGACCGCCATCATGTGGCGCACGATCACCTGCCGGCGCCCCATGCGCTGCATCGCGATCGAGAGGGCGACGGTCATGGCGACCGGCAGGCCTTCGGGGATCGCCGAGACGGCCAGCGCGACGGCGAGGAGCACGATCTGGTCGGGCGGCGCTCCGCGCATCGCCTCGACGGCGCCGATGATCGCGATCAGCACCAGCGTCACGATCGCGACGTCGCGCGTGAAACGCTGCATGCGCACCATCAGCGGCGGCGGCACCTCCTCCGTATCGAGGCTGGCGGCGAGCTGACCGACCACCGTCCCACGGCCGGTCGCGACGACGATGCCGACGCCGCGACCGCGCGCCGCCACCGTCCCGGCATGCAGCATCGTCACCCGTTCGCCGAGCGGCGCGTCGGCGGCGGCCGGGGGCGCGGCGACCTTCTCCACCGCCAGCGACTCGCCGGTCAGCAGGCTTTCGTCCACCGAGATGCCGACCGCTTCGGCCAGCCGGAGATCGGCCGGAATCCGCGCGCCGCCCTCGATTTCGACGATATCGCCCGGCACCAGTTGCCGCGCGTCGAGGCGGGTCAGGACGCCGCCGCGCCGGACCGAGGCGGCGACCGGGATCAGCGACTTCAGCGCCCGCGCCCGCGATTCCGCACGCCATTCCTGGTACGAGCCGATCGCGGCGTTGCTCGCCAGCACGACGAAGATGAACCAGGCGTCGGAGCCGTGTCCGAGCGCGAAGGAAATCGCCGCGGCGATCAGCAGCAGATAGATGAAGGGGCTGCGGAACTGGCCGGCGACGACTTCGACGAGCGATTTGCTGCGCGGCTCCGGCAGGCGGTTGGGGCCGGCTCGCGCGAGGCGCGCCGCCGCCTCCGGTTCCGACAACCCGCCCGGCGTGGTGTCGAATTCGGCGAGAACGGCATCGACCGTGCGGCTCGCAAAGCCGGCGTCAGTGGGTGCGGCGCCTTGGCCGGCGTCGCCGCGCTGTCTCGCTGCCGCCATCTCCGCCATCTCGCTTTCGCCCGAATGGCGCCATCCTAACGCGATCGGGCGGTCGCGCCTTGGGTGAAATCAATCCAGGGCTGAAATCCGGTTCAGGCAAAGCCGGGAGGCTGTCGGTCCGTCAGAGCGGTGCGATATCGCCTCTCGCCCAGCCTTCCTTCGTCGCCTGCCGGAAGTTCTCGAAGCGATCCTCGTCGATGGCGGCGCGGATGCCGGCCATCAGGCTCTGGTAATAGGCGAGGTTGTTCCAGGTCAGCAGCATGGCGGCGAGCGTCTCGCCGGCCTTGAAGAGATGATGCAGGTAGGCGCGCGAATAGTCGCGGCTTGCCGGGCAGTCCGAACTCTCGTCGAGCGGACGATGGTCCTCGGCGTGACGCGCGTTCTTCAGGTTCACCTTGCCGAAGCGCGTGAAGGCGAGGCCATGGCGGCCGGCGCGGGTCGGCATCACGCAGTCGAACATGTCGACGCCGCGCGCGACCGATTCGAGGATGTCCTCCGGCGTGCCGACGCCCATCAGGTAGCGCGGCTTCTCCTTGGGCAGGATCGGCGTCGTCATCTCGAGGATGCGCAGCATCACCGCCTGCGGTTCGCCGACCGCGAGACCACCGATCGAATAGCCCTTGAAGTCCATCGCTGCGAGCGCGGAGGCGGATTCGGCGCGCAGCCGCTCATTGTCGCCGCCCTGCACGATGCCGAAAATCGCCTTGCCGGGCTGGTCGCCGAACGCCGCCTTGGAGCGCTCCGCCCAGCGCAGCGACAATTGCATCGCGCGCTCGATCTCCTTCTCCTCGGCCGGCAGCGCGACGCATTCGTCGAGCTGCATCTGGATGTCGCTGTCGAGCAGGCCCTGGATCTCGACCGAGCGCTCCGGGGTCATCTCGTAGCGACGGCCGTCGATGTGGCTCTGGAAGGTGACGCCGTTCTCGTCGAGCTTCCTGAGCTGGGCCAGCGACATGACCTGGAAGCCGCCGGAATCGGTCAGGATCGGATGCGGCCAGTTTGCGAAGACATGCAGCCCGCCGAGCTTCGCCACCCGCTCGGCACCCGGCCGCAGCATCAGATGATAGGTGTTGCCGAGGATAATGTCGGCGCCGAGCTCGCGCACCTGTCCGGGATACATCGCCTTGACCGTTCCCGCGGTCCCGACCGGCATGAAGGCCGGCGTACGGATGTTGCCGCGCGGCATGTCGATGCGCCCCCGGCGCGCGCCACCATCGGTCTTCAGCAGCGTGAAAGAGAAGCGATCGGTCATTCGGCCTCGGCAGGGAAGAGCAGCGACGCGTCGCCGTAGGAATAGAAGCGGTAGCCATTCTCGATCGCATGGCGGTAGGCCTCGCGCATGGTTTCGAGGCCCGAGAAGGCCGAGACCAGCATGAACAGCGTCGAACGCGGCAGGTGGAAATTGGTCATCAGGAGATCGATTGCCCGGAAGCGGTAGCCGGGCGTGATGAAGATGCTG
The DNA here is from genome assembly GCA_017307955.1 of Allobosea sp. GTDB lineage: Bacteria > Pseudomonadota > Alphaproteobacteria > Rhizobiales > Kaistiaceae > Kaistia. The sequence continues at coordinate 282,673 of JAFKFV010000009.1, forward strand.
GTCGGGCCGCTGAAGGGCCGGATGACACGATCCTCGCCGGCGGCGCTCTCCAGGAGGCGCAGCGAGGTCGTGCCGACGGCGACAACGCGGCCGCCGCGGGCGCGCACGGCATTCAGCGCGTCGGCGGTGGCCGCGGAGACCTCGCCGCGCTCGGCATGCATGCGGTGATCGGTGGTGTCGTCGGCTTTCACGGGAAGGAATGTGCCGGCGCCGACATGCAGCGTCACGAAATGGCGTTCGACGCCGCGCGCGTCGAGCCGCTCGAAGAGTTCCGGCGTGAAATGCAGGCCGGCGGTGGGCGCGGCGACGGCGCCTTCCTCGCGGGCATAGATCGTCTGGTAGTCGGCGCGGTCTTCGGCGTCCTCGGGACGCTTGGAGGCGATATAGGGCGGCAGCGGAATATGGCCGAGCGACGCGATGGCCGCATCGAGGTCGGGGCCGCTCAAAGCGAAGGCGAGCACGACCTCGCCGGCGTCGCCCTTCTCGGCGACCGTCGCCGCGAGGCCCGAGACGAGGCAGGCGCGGTCGGCTTGTTCGCCGAACAGGATGCGGTCGCCGGCGGCGATCTTCTTGGCCGGACGCAGGAAGGCGCGCCAGCGGTCGCCCGCCTCGCGCATATGCAGCGTGACGCCGATGCGCGCCGAGACGCCCTCGCGCACCCGCTCGCCGAACAACTGGGCGGGGATGACGCGGGTGTCGTTGAAAACGAGCGCATCGCCCGGCCTGAGCAGGTCGGGCAGCTCACGGACGATGTGATCCTCCGGCGCCGCGCCCGGCTTCACGACGAGCAGGCGTGCCGCGTCGCGCGGGCGGGCCGGCCGGAGCGCGATGCGCTCATCCGGAAGATCGAAATCGAAAAGGTCGACGCGCATCGGTCTCTCGAATGCATCGGGCGCCCGACGGGCGCCCGGTCAGTGTGTCAGCGCGGGCGACGAAGGCCCGCGCGAAGGTCCTAGGTGCCTTAGGCCACGTCAGCGGCGACGCGGAGCGTGACGATCTGGTCAGGGTCCTTGACCGGCTCGCCGCGCTTGATCTTGTCGATGTTCTCCATGCCCTCGATCACCTTGCCCCAGACGGTGTACTGGCCGTCGAGGAAGCGGGCATCGGCGAAGCAGATGAAGAACTGGCTGTCGCCCGAATCCGGGTTCTGGGCGCGGGCCATCGACAGCGTGCCGCGCAGATGCGGCTCGCGGTTGAACTCGGCCTTGAGCTTCTTGCCCGAGCCCCCCATGCCGGTGCCGGTCGGATCGCCGGTCTGCGCCATGAAGCCGTCGATCACGCGATGGAAGACGACGCCGTCATAGAACTTCTCGCGCGCCAGTTCCTTGATGCGCGCGACATGGTTCGGGGCGAGGTCGGGGCGAAGCTCGATCACCGCCGTGCCCTTGGTCGTCTCCAGGATCAGCGTGTTTTCCGGGTCCTTGATATCGGCCACGTGTTCAATCTCCATTCGGGGAATTTCGGGAAGGCTTCTGCCATCAATCGGCGTCCGCCGCGAGCCCAATCGGCAGCGGCGGAGCCGATCAGGGCGTCGGCCACGTCATTTCGCGTCGGCAGCGACCTGCATCTTGACGATCTTGTCGGGATTGGCCGGCGGCTCGCCCTTCTTGATCTTGTCGACATAGTCCATGCCGCTCACGACCTCGCCCCAGACCGTATACTGGCCGTCGAGGAAGCCGCCATCGGCGAACATGATGAAGAACTGCGAATTGGCGCTGTCGGGATCCTGCGACCGCGCCATGCCGACGGTGCCGCGCCCGAAATGGGCGTTGGAGAACTCGGCCGGGATGTTCGGCAGCTTCGAGCCGCCCATGCCGGTGCCGGTCGGATCGCCGGTCTGCGCCATGAAGCCGTCGATCACGCGGTGGAAGACGATGCCGTTATAGAAGCCCTCGCGGGTCAGCTTCTTGATCTGCGCGACATGCTTCGGCGCGAGGTCCGGGCGCAGCTTGATGACGACGCGGCCGTCCTTGAGATCGAGATAGATCGTGTTCTCGGGATCGAGCTTCTCGGAGGCGGCCATCGCCGGGGCGACGGCCAGGAAGACGGCGAGCATCGCCGCCATCATGCTGAAGAATCGGGTCACGGAAGTCTCCGGTTGTTCGCCAGGATTGGCGGGATGACTGGCGGGCGCGGTCAGGAAGCGAATTTTTGTGTCAGCTTTCGGGCGACGAAGTCCGGCACGAAAGGCGTGACGTCGCCGCCGAGCTTGGCGATCTGGCGCACGAGCGTCGCCGTGATCGGCCGCGTGGCCGGCGAAGCAGGGACGAAGATGGTGCGGATGTCGGGCGCCATGGCGCCGTTCATGCCGGAAAGCTGCATCTCGTAATCGAGATCGGTGCCGTCTCGCAGCCCGCGGATCAGGATGCCGGCTCCGGCCTGCCGGGCGGCGTCGATGGTGAGCCCGTCGAAGGCAATGGTCGAGACGCGCCCTGCCCCGCCCTCGATGGTCGCGGCGAGCATCTCGATCAGTGCCACGCGTTCCTCGAAGCTGAAGAGCGGCACCTTGCCGGGATGCGTCCCGATGCCGACCACCACCTGGTCGCAGAGCGCCAGGGACGCCGCGAGGATGTCGGCATGGCCGTTGGTGATCGGGTCGAAGGAGCCTGGGAAAAAGCCGGTCCGGATCGGCGGCATCGGCATGATCTCCGTTCGGTGTCTCACATGATCGCGAAGCTGTGACCGGCCCCGTCGCTGAAATTCCGCGGAACCGCCTCGATTTCGCGACGTTGTCAGCCCAAGTGAAGGGCAGATGAACAGCGCGTAGTGATGCGGTTCATAGCCCCGATGGCGTGATGTGTCCAAGTTCAGATCGTCCGCGATACGGAGAGCGGCAATGACGACATGGTTTCATAGTCTGATCCTTGCGACCTCGGCGGTGGCCACCATCGCCGTAGGCGTGGCCGGCGCCGGCGTTCTGAACGACATGCGCGCCCCCGCTGCCAAGAAGGCCGATCGCCTCACGGTCATGGCCGATCTCGGCGGCAGCCCGGAGATCACCATCGAGCAGCGTGGTGAAGGCATGTCGATCCTGACGCGCGTTCCCTCGCCCACCAACTGAGCCCGGGCCCCTTTCCTGACCTCGGTAAACCCCGACCGATCAAGAAAAGACCTCCCCCGTAAACTGAAACGCCGGCTCACGCCGGCGTTTTCTTTTTGGTCCGATGCGCGGAAAGCGCCTACTCGGCTTCCGCGCGCGGCTCCGTGTCCTCGACGGTCTCGCCGAGGCGATCGACCGAGACGACCTTCTCGCCTTCGGCGGTGTCGAAGACGATCACGCCCTGCGAACCGCGCGAGACGATGCGGACAGGCTTGTCGCCGCCCACCGGCATGCGGATCATCTGGCCGCCATCGGTGACCAGCATGATCTGGTCGCTGTCCTCGACCGGGAAGGACGCCACGAGCTGGCCGTTCCGGTCGTTGACCGCCATGGCGACGATGCCCTTGCCGCCGCGATTGGTGACCCGGTACTCGAAGGACGACGTCCGCTTGCCGTAGCCGTTTTCCGAGATCGTCAGGACGAACTGCTCGGCGGCGCTCATGGCGACGTAGCGCGCTTCGGAGTCGGCAGCAGGCTCGGCCGTCGCGGCGCCGGCCTCGGCATCCGCTTCATCGACGACCACCTCGTCGGTCTCCGGCTCACCCCTGACGGCGCGGCTCTTCTTGAGATATTCCGCACGCTCCTCGGCATTCGCATCGAAGTGTCGCAGGATGGCCATGGAGATGACGCGGTCGCCCTCGCCGAGCGCGATGCCACGGACACCGGTCGAGTCGCGGCCCTTGAAGACGCGCACATCGGTGACCTCGAAGCGGATGCACTGGCCGGCCGCCGTCGTCAGAAGCACGTCGTCCTGTTCCGAGCAGAGCTGGACGTCGACGATCGCGTCGCCCTCCTCGTCGAACTTCATCGCGATCTTGCCGTTGCGGTTGACCTGGACGAAGTCGCTGAGCTTGTTGCGCCGCACGGTGCCGCGCGTCGTGGCGAACATGACGTCGAGCGTTTCCCAGCTCGCCTCGTCCTCCGGCAGCGGCAGGATCGAGGTGATGCGCTCGCCGTCCTGCAAAGGCAGCAGGTTATTGAGGAACTTGCCGCGCGCCTGCGGGGCCGCCAGCGGCAGCCGCCAGACCTTCATCTTGTAGGCGATGCCCCGCGAGGAGAAGAACACGACGGGGGTATGCGTCGAGGCGACGAACAGGCGCGTGACGAAATCTTCGTCCTTGGTCGCCATGCCCGAACGGCCCTTGCCGCCACGGTTCTGCGCGCGATAGGTCGCGAGCGGCACGCGCTTGATATAGCCCTCATGGCTGACGGTGACGACCATGTCCTCGCGCTGGATCAGGTCCTCGTCCTCGAAATCGGCGCCGCCTTCGAGAATCTCGGTCTTGCGCGGGGTGGCGAATTCGTCGCGCACCGCCGTCAGCTCGTCGCGGATGATGCCCATGATGCGGGCGCGCGAGCGCAGGATGTCGAGATAGTCAGCGATCTCGATGCCGATCTTGTTCAATTCGTCCGCGATCTCGTCGCGGCCGAGCGCCGTGAGGCGCTGCAGGCGGAGGTCGAGGATCGCGCGGGCCTGAGCGTCCGACAGCTGGTATGTGCCGTCCTCGGCGAGGCGATGGCGCGGATCGTCGATGAGCGCGATGAGCGGCGCGACGTCGAGCGCCGGCCAATGGCGCGCCATCAGCCGCTCGCGCGCCGTGGTCGGATCGGGCGCCGTGCGGATGAGCTGGATGATCTCGTCGATATTGGCGACGGCGATGGCGAGGCCGACGAGCACATGGGCGCGGTCGCGCGCCTTGTTGAGCAGGAACCGCGTCCGCCGCGTCACCACTTCCTCGCGGAAGGCGACGAAGGCCTGGATGAGGTCCTTCAGGTTCATCAGCATCGGGCGGCCGCCCGACAGCGCCACCATATTGACGCCGAACGAGGTCTGCAGCGGCGAGAAGCGGTAGATCTGGTTCAGCACCACATCGGCGACGGCGTCGCGCTTCAGTTCGATGACGACGCGCATGCCCTGGCGGTCGCTCTCGTCGCGGATGTCGGAGATGCCCTCAATGCGCTTGTCGCGCACGAGTTCGGCGATCTTCTCGATCATCACCGCCTTGTTCACCTGATACGGGATCTCGGTGATGACGAGCGCCTCGCGCTCCTTGCGGATCGTCTCGGTCGTCACGCGGCCGCGCATCAGGATCGAGCCGCGGCCATCCTGATAGGCGGCGCGGATGCCGGCGCGGCCGAGGATCAGGCCGCCGGTCGGGAAATCGGGACCGGGCACGATCTCCATGAGATCGGCGATCGAGATGGCCGGATCGGCGATATAGGCGATACAGGCGTCGATCACCTCGCCGAGATTGTGCGTCGGGATGTTCGTCGCCATGCCGACGGCGATGCCGCCGGCGCCATTGACGAGCAGGTTCGGGAAGCGCGCCGGCAGGACGACGGGCTCGCGCTCCGAATTGTCGTAGTTGTCCTGGAAGTCGACCGTGTCCTTGTCGATATCCTCGAGCAGCGAATGCGCCGCCTTGGCGAGACGGACCTCGGTGTATCGCATCGCGGCCGGCATATCGCCGTCGACCGAGCCGAAATTGCCCTGGCCGTCGGCCAGCATGACGCGCATGGAGAAATCCTGCGCCATGCGGACCAGCGCGAAATAAACCGACTGGTCGCCATGCGGATGGTACTTACCGATGACGTCGCCGACGACGCGGGCCGACTTGCGGAACGGCTTGTTCCAGTCATAGCCCTGCTCGTTCATCGAATGCAGGATGCGGCGATGCACCGGCTTGAGGCCGTCCCGGGCGTCGGGAAGCGCGCGGCTGACGATCACGCTCATGGCGTAATCGAGGAAGCTGCGCTTCATCTCGTCGGAGATGGAGATGCCTTCGAATTCGGGAGGCCGGCCGTCGCCGGGCTCGTCCTGGCGCGGCGGCTCGTTGGTATCGGACAACAGATGTTTCCGGAATCAGGTTTCGTTGCGCGCGATCATAGGGACCGCATTGCGGCGGTTCAAGGAACGCCCGCCATCGCAACGGTTTTCCGCGACTTTTGCCCCTGAATCGGCGGCATGAGGCCGATGGCTTTGGCGAAAATGGCCTTGGCCGGGGCGCTTGCGCCCTCTCGCCCGGCATGCGAGATAGCCGCGTTCGACGGGCGACGGCGGCGACGATGCGCTTCACGCCCCGATCGTGGTCCCGCTGCACCTCCTCGCCTCACGCCGTCGATGCTCTTTTCCTCCCCCGAGTTCATCTTCCTGTTCCTGCCCGTCGTCACGCTCGTGACCTGGGCACTGGCACGGCAGTCGGATCTCGCGGCCAAGATCTTCCTGATCCTTGCGTCGGTCGTCTTCTACACGATCTCGGGCTTCCTCGACGTCATCGTGCTCGCGGTGTCGCTCGCTGCCAATTTCGCCCTGGCGATGGCCATCGAGCGCGGCCGCCACGCGAAGCTCTATCTCGTCGTCGGCATTGTCTTCGATGTCGCGATCCTCGGCTATTTCAAGTATTTCGATTTCCTGACCGACACGGTGAACACCGCCTTCGGGCGCGAAGTCTCGCATGGCGAATTCCGCCATCTGCCGCTCGCGATCTCCTTCTTCACCTTCCAGCAAATCGCCTTCCTGATCGACGTGCATCGCGGCCGCATCCGGCGGCCCAATCTCGGCAACTACGTCTTCTTCCTGTTCTTCTTCCCGCATCTCATCGCCGGCCCGATCACCTCCTATCTGCCGATCAGCCGGCAGGTGGACCTGAAGCGGGTGTTCACGCCTCGCGTGCGCAATATCTGCTTCGGCCTCGCGCTGTTCTCGGTCGGCCTCGCCAAGAAGGTGCTGATCGCCGATCCGCTCGGCATCTATGTGAAGCCGTTCTTCGCCGACCAGGAGGCGCTGGGATTCTGGACGGCCTGGCTCTCGGCGTTCGGCTATTCCTTCCAGATCTATTTCGACTTCTCCGGCTACAGCGACATGGCCATCGGCCTCGGCATGCTGTTCAACATCCGCCTGCCGCTCAACTTCGCCTCGCCCTACAAGTCGCGCTCGATCCAGGAATTCTGGCGCCGCTGGCACATCACGCTGTCCAACTGGCTGCGCGACTATGTCTACATCCCGCTCGGCGGCAATCGCCACGGCAGCGTCCGCACCTATGCGAACCTCGTCGCCACCATGCTGATCGGCGGCATCTGGCACGGCGCCGGCTGGGGCTTCGTCGTCTGGGGGCTGGTCCATGGGCTTGGCCTCGCGGCGAACCGCTTCTGGACCCGTAGCGGCATGCCGCGCCTGCCGCGCGCCATCGCCTGGCCGCTCACCTTCCTGTTCGTGACCTTTGCCTGGATCCTGTTCCGTTCGGCGACGCTCGGCGATGCGATGATCCATCTCCACGCGATGGTCGATCCTGCGGGGATGTTCACCGACAGCTACCGGCCCTTCCTGACGGTCGCTAATCTCAACCGCATGATGGCGCTTGTCGGCCTCGCCGCCCTCGTCTCGTTCTTCGCCCCGCCGGCGGCACTGATCGCCGGCGTCACCATCCTGCCCAACCGGCGCGCGGCCTTCCGCGCCGCGCTCTGGTGCGGCCTCATCTTCGGCCTTGCCTTGCTCGCCTTCACGGGCCAGACCTCGACGAATGAGTTCATCTATTTCCGCTTCTAGCGGCAGGGTCCGCCTGCGCGCCGCGCTGACGAAGGGCGCCCGACGCTCGCTCGCCACCATGGCGTTCGCTGCGATCCTCGGGCCGCTGCTCTATGCCGGACTGGTGACGTTCCAGCTCGGCGCCTGGAGCCGCGCGCAGTGGTGGCTCTACGATATCCTGACGCTCCGTCGGCACTTCTACGCCGACATCGTGAAGCCGCTTTCTCCCGACGCGCGCAAGACCCTGGTCGCCGCCGGATCGGGAACGCTGTTCGGCCTCGATGGCGGCGCCGTGACCCGCGCCACCGGCGAGACGGTGCTCAATTTCGGCATGCATGCCGGCCTCGACATCGACCTGCTGCTGGCGCAGCTCGACGGGTTCGTCGACGCCAATGACCGCGTGGTGATGCCGCTCGAGTTCGAGCATTACAGCCGGACCGCCGTCACGGATCTCTCGGCCGAGACCTTTCTCGCCTTCCTCTACCCCTATGCGGACGCGATCCCGTTCACGCGGCTCGCCCGCCTGGCCGCCGCCGCCCATCCGCTCAATGTGCTCGACGGCGTCGGCAACCGCATCGGCGAGATCCTTGGCACGCGGCCGAGCCCGGCAAGGCCGCTCGCGACGCTGCTCGACGACTGGAAGGCGGCTCGGGCCTCCGGCGCTCCGGACGACGATCACGCGCCCTATGACTATTCGACGATGAACGCGCATGGCGACAAGGAGCTCATGCTCCAGACGCCGAAGGACGCCGAGGCGGACATGCGCGCCGCCACGACGCCGGCGCAGCCGATCGTCACGCCCTATGCCGCCGGCGCGCTGGCCGATGCCCGCAAGGTGGTGGAGGCGAAGGGGGCCAGCCTGATCCTGACCTGGCCGGTGATCGTCGAGGACGATTCCGGCACGATCTTCACGCCGGAATACTGGCAGCGGCTCATCGACCTCGCCCGCGCCGCCGACGCGGCCGGTTCGCCGATCCATTGCGACCCGATCGGCGCCATCGTGCCGGTGCAATACCGCTACGACACGCCCTATCACGTGAACTGGAAGGGCGCTCTGGTCTATTCGGCCGGCTTCGCAGCCTGCCTGCCTCAGATCGATAGCCAGGCCTTCGACTGGAAGAGTGCCGATGCCGCCGCCCTCGCCGCGCGCGCGAAGAGCCGCATCGCCGAACTGAAGCGCCCGCCGGACCCGCTCATCTTCGGCTATGAGCGCAACATCCGGTTGCTGCAGACGCTGAACGACGCGGTGCTGGCGGCCCATGCGGCCACGGGCAGCTATCCGGATGAACTCCCCGCCGTGGATCCCGACATTCCGGTCGTCGAGAAGGGCGCGGGGCTGTTCCTGCCCTGGTACAAGACCGACGGCACCGACTACAAGCTCGTGGCCGAGGACCCGCATGACTGTTTCGCGGTCTCCGAGGGCTGGGCGCCGATGATCGATCCGACCCGCCCGGTGGAAGGCGGCTGCACCTACGGATTCTGGACGCCGGGCGCGGCGGACTGGTAGCGCCGACGGAGCCGTGCCAAGCTCGGGAGAGCGGTGCCGGCGCGCCGCCCCCGGGGACCGATTTGTGGGCGATTATCTGCTGAACGCGCTCGTGACGCTCGCCGTCACCATCGACCCGATCGGCCTCGCGCCGATCTTCGTCGCGCTGACGCGCGGCATGACGGACCTGCAGCGCCGCCAGACCGCGATCCGCGCGACCATCACCGCCATGCTGGTGCTGCTCGCCTTTGCGCTGGTCGGCGAGAAGCTGATCACCTTCCTCGGCATTTCGATCCCCGCCTTCCGCATCGCCGGCGGGCTGCTGCTCTTCCGCATCGCCTTCGAAATGGTCTTCGAGCGCCGCGACAAGCGCAAGCAGGCGAGCGCCGACCGGGCGATCGAGGAGACGTCCTTCGATCAGGACGATGTCCGCCATCTCGCGATCTTCCCGCTCGCGATCCCGCTCATCTCCGGTCCCGGCGCGATCTCGGCGACGATCCTGATCGCATCCGGCGCGCCGGATACGCTGAGCCTTCTCGGGCTCCTCGTGATCGTCGCCCTGCTGATCCTCTCCTGCCTGCTCGTCTTCATGGCGGCCGGCCCGCTCGACCGCGCGCTCGGCGATACCGGCCGCATCGTGCTCACGCGCCTGCTCGGTGTCCTGCTCGCAGCGCTCTCGGTGCAATTCGTCGCCGACGGCATCGTGGCGATCGCCAAGACCGCCTTCCCGGGGGCTCTCTAGCCGGGCTTGGCCTCGACCGCCGACCGGCCGAACACGACCTCATGCATGATGCGCCCCGGCAGCAGCGTGAAGATGCCGGCGATCACCAGCGCGCCGATGAAGAGATTGCGCGCGAGATGACGGTGCATGCCGACCTGATGGCGGCGCGCCTTCAAGACGAGGGTCGGAAGCACGATCAGCGTCAGGATCGACAGCAGATGGATCAGGCTGAACGGCCCGAAGGTGCGGATCGTGTGAATCCAGAAGGACGAGCCGGCGACGACGGCCATCAGGAGAACCCACAGCCAGCCGACCGAGCGATGCGGCAGCGTTCCCTTTGGCGCCGCGAATTGCACGATGCCGATGGCGAGCGCCGCCAGCGCCGCGAAGGCGTGAAGCTGGATGACCGGAGAGGCTTCGAGCAGCGGAGCCCACGACATGCCGCAACCTTCCTTCAGGAGAGGATCAGGGAGTCCCCCACATGAAGCATGCCGCCGCCCCTGACTTCGGCATAGACGCCGCAATCCATATGGTCATAGAGCCTCAGGAGGCTGGCCGGGATTTCCATGTCGCGCTCGGCGGTGACGGGATCGACATTGGTCGCGACGCAGCGGCGGGTGCGCTTGATGATGGCGATCTCCGCCGTGCCGAGCGCCGCGCGCTTCCCCACCCAGTCCAGCTCCACGAAGGGCGGCAGGCCGGTCAGGTAGACATTGGCACGGAAGCGGAGCGGATCGACGCTCCGGCCAAGCGCGAGACCGAGCGCGGCGACGGTCGCGAGATTGATGATCGAGATCAGCGGCTTGCCGACATCGGAAAAGCTGTGGCCCGGCGCGTCGAGCACCTTCAGGGGCCCGCGCGCCTCCTCGCCCATGAACTCGGTGAGGAATGTCTCCGCCGCCGCCCGGCCCTCCTCCGACGACAGGCGGAACGTCGCGGCCGCATCGCCCTCGACAAGCCAGTCATGCGTCTCCGGATCGAGCGTGGTGCGCAGCTTCGCCAGCCGCGCATTCTTCATCAGGCAGAGAAACTTGGTCTTGGGCTGATAGGCCGGCGCCTCGGGATCGAAGTCCGACGGCCCGTTTTCGACGGCATAGACGCGGTCGCCGGGGATCGTGGAATGACGGGCGAGCGGCGCGCTCTGAAGCCTCTCGGGCGAGAAGCCCTTGACCGGGTAGCGATAGAGGCTCTCGACGGTCGCGTTCATTCCATCATCTCCCATCCTTGAGGCCCGCGACGGCGGCGGCAATCCTGCTGAACAGTTCGTTCCAGTCGCCGCGCCGCGCCTGGCGCATCAGCCGCGCCGAGGGATACCAGGGCGAGTGCTCGGCGCTCGGCCCCCAGCGCCATTCCGGGACCTGCTTCAGCGCGACGATCAGCGGCCGGCCGAGCGCGCCGGCGAGATGCGAAACGGCGGAATCGATCGAGACGACGAGGTCGAGATTGGCCATGACCGCCGCCGTATCCATGAAGGAGTCCGGCCCCGAGGCGAAATCCTCCGGCAGGACCGTAACCGCCATGCCGGCGGGGAGCGCGTCGATCTGCTCGATGCCGGCACCCTTCTGCAAGCTGACCAGTTCGACACCCGGGAGAGCCGCAAGCGGCGCGAAGGCGGCGAGCGGCACCGAGCGCAGACGGTCGACGGCGGCGTTCGGATTGCCCTGCCAGGCGATGCCGATGCGGAACGGAACTTTCGGCAGGCGCTCCCGCCAGGCTGCGGCACGCGCCGGGTCCGCCGCGAAATAGGGGACGCGGCCGGGGAGGAGATGGTCGCCGAGACCGAGGAGATGCGGCAGGCTCATCAGAGAGGCATGCACGTCATGCGGCGGCGGCGGCTCCTGCCGCGCCACGACCTCGAGGTTCCCCATCCCGGCAACGAGTGCCTTGAGGCTCTCCGGCACCTCGACGACGACGGTCTCGCCCCGCTCGGCAAGCAGCGGGGCGAAGCGCACGAACTGGATCGTGTCGCCGAGGCCCTGCTCGGCATGCAGCAGCAGGCGCCGACCCGCGAGCGGGCTACCGTCCCATTCCGGCGTCCCGGCCTCGCGCGACCGCCAGACCGGCGTGATCCGCCGCTCCTCGAAGCCCGGCCATCCTTCGGCATGACGGCCGAGGAAGAGCAGCAGCGTCGCGCGGCCATAGACGGCGGCCGGGCGGCCCGGCTCGATCGCCAGCGCGCGATCATAGTCGGCCAGCGCCCCCTCGAACCGGCCGCATTCGCGCAGCGCGTTGGCGCGATCGGTGAGCAGCCCGGCATGCTCGCGCTTACCGCCGAGGCCGCGGTCGATGGCGGCAACGGCGTCCTCGTAGCGCTGCAGCTCATAGAGCGCGCTGCCTTCGAGCGCCGCGAGATCGGGCTCGGAGCGGCGCGCAGCCGGAGCCTTCTCGATCGCCGCCAGCGCCTCGGCAGCGCGTCCGAGCCTCAGCAGCGTCTTCGCCGTGTTGGTGAGGAGCGTCAGATCCGACGGCGCAGCCGCGAGACCGCGCTCGAAGCTTGCAAGCGCCTCGTCCACCCGGCCGGCTGAGAGCAGGATCAGGCCGCGGCTGTTCAACAGGTCCGGCCGGCCCGGCGCGGCGGCGAGGGCCCGCTCGATGGTCCGCAGCGCCTCGTCGGCGCGGCCGAGATCGCGCAAGAGGCGCGCCCGGTTATGCAGCACGGGGACATGGGTGGGACGCGCCACGAGCGCCCGGTCATAATCGGCGAGCGCGGCCTCGGCGTTGCCGGAGGCCTGCAGCAGCACACCGCGATTATTGAGCGCCTCGACGAAATCCGCCCGCCGCGCCAGCGCGGCGCCATAGCCCGCGAGGGCGTCGTCGTGGCGGCCCATCGCTTCGAGCACCGTCGCCCGGTTATAGGCGAGCTCGGGGCTCGCCGGCGCGGCGATGAGCGCCGCGTCATAGCTGGCGAGGGCCTGGGCGAGCTTGCCGAGCGCCTGTTCGGAGGCGGCCTTCGCCGCCAGCACATCCGCGACTTGCGGCCGGATGGCGAGCGCGCGGTCGAAGCTCTCGATCGCCGGGCGGTGGTTGCCCTGCCCTGCCTGGACGAGGCCCATCAGGAAGCGCGCATCGAACAGCTTCGGCATGGCGGCGACGACCAGCCGGCACTGCTGCTCCGCCTCCTTGAGACGGCCGGCCTGATAGGCGGCGATCGCCCGTCCGAACGTCGCCTGCAGCGCGCTCTGCGCCTGGTTCATGCCGCCTCCCGCCAGTCAGTCCCGAACCTGCCTGATCTACCGGTCGGGCGGCGCGACTTCAACACGAGCTGCCACACCTGCCCACCGCGCCGCTGCCAGCTCCTGCCACGGCCCGAGCGACCAATAGGAGCCGGCGGCGCCGGACGGCGAGGTCATGACATGGACGATGGCCGGACCGATCCGATCCCCGGTCACGCCATAGGGGATGCGCGATGTCGGCCGGCCAAGGGCGAAGCTCGCGGCGCGCTTCGAGGTGAAGGCGATGCGAAGCGGCGCGTATCGGGCGATCTTCTCATGCAGCGCCGCGGCATCGACGCGCGAAAGATCGATCGCGTCATCCTGTCCGACATGCTCCTTGGCGACATCGGTGAGCCCGATGCCGTAGCGGAGCACCTCGCGATAAGCGAGCGGCGCCATGAGATGCGGCGTCAGGCCGACGGCATGAAGCGTCGGCCAGAACTTGTTGCCCGGCTTGGCATAATAGGCGCCGACCCGCGCCGACCAGGCCCCCGCCCCGGTGCCGCAGAAGACGATGTCGAGACCCGGCGCCAGGACATCCGGCAGGACGGGCATGTGCCCGTCACCCGATACCGTGTTGCCCGCCTAGAATGGAATGTCGTCGTCGAGATCGGCGGCGTAGGAGCTGCTCGCGGCCGGCTGGCGGGCGCCGCCGCCGCGCGGGGCTTCGAGCGGGCTGGAGCGGCCGAAATCGCTGGAGCCGCCGCTGTCATAGTCGCCACCGCCCTCGGACGGGCCGGAACGGCCGTCGAGCAGCGTCAGCTCGCCGCGGAAGCGCTGCAGCACCACTTCCGTCGTGTACTTCTCCTGGCCGGACTGGTCCTGCCACTTGCGGGTCTGCAGCTGGCCCTCGATATAAACCTTCGAGCCCTTCTTCAGATACTGCTCGGCGATCTTGGCGAGGTTCTCGTTGAAGATCACGACGCGGTGCCACTCGGTCCGCTCCTTGCGCTCGCCGCTTTGACGGTCGCGCCAGGTCTCCGAGGTGGCGATGTTGAGATTGACGATCGGGTCGCCCGACTGCGAGCGGCGCACTTCCGGGTCGCGCCCGAGATTGCCGACCAGGATCACCTTGTTGACGCTACCGGCCATGCGCTTTCCTTTCCTCTTGGGCAGCCGCCCGCGCTGGAGCGCAGGCGGCGCCGTTCCTGCCGCAGCCTAGACAAAATCGCCGGCGCTTTCGCCCGCCTTCGCGTCTTGTCCACAGCGGGGCTCTCGATCTTGAAGGACCCGTGTTCCTTATTTGTTCTAGACAATCGCATTGGCGCTGGCAAGATCGGTTCCGCTCCGCTAAGGGCGAGTCGCGGCGCGGACCAGCGGGTCCTCGGTGCCGGCGCCGTCTTGTCTCGCGGCGCACAACGCCTAGATTTGCAGTTCGGCTTTCGCCGCCCTCCCCGATGGACCGACAGGAAATGGCATCACACGCTGACAAGGCTTCGTCGGGCGGAAACACCGGCAAGTTCATCTCTGTTCGCGGCGCCCGCGAGCACAATCTCAAGAATATCGATGTCGACCTGCCGCGCGACAAGCTGGTGGTGCTGACCGGGCTGTCCGGCTCGGGCAAGTCCTCGCTCGCCTTCGATACGATCTATGCCGAGGGCCAGCGCCGCTATGTCGAGAGCCTCTCGGCCTATGCGCGCCAGTTCCTGGAGATGATGCAGAAGCCGGATGTCGACCAGATCGACGGCCTGTCGCCGGCAATCTCGATCGAGCAGAAGACGACCTCGAAGAACCCGCGCTCGACGGTCGGCACCGTCACCGAGATCTACGACTATATGCGCCTCTTGTTCGCGCGGGTCGGCATCGCCTATTCGCCGGCGACCGGCCTGCCGATCGAGAGCCAGACCGTCAGCCAGATGGTCGACCGCGTGCTGGCGCTGCCCGAGGGGACGCGGCTCTATCTGCTGGCGCCGATGATCCGCGGCCGCAAGGGCGAGTATAAGAAGGAGCTGGCCGAGCTTCAGAAGAAGGGGTTCCAGCGCATCAAGCTGGACGGCGTCTTCTTCGAGATCGCCGAGGCGCCGAGCCTCGACAAGAAGTTGAAGCACGACATCGATGTCGTCGTCGACCGCATCGTCGTGCGCGAGGATATCGCGGCGCGGCTGGCCGACAGCTTCCAGACGGCGCTGGAACTCGCCGACGGCATCGCTCTGGCCGAATTCGCCGACGAGACCGACGACAAGGGCGAGGCGCGCCGCATCACCTTCTCCGAGAAATTCGCCTGCCCGGTCTCGGGCTTCACGATCGCCGAGATCGAGCCGCGGCTGTTCTCGTTCAACAATCCCTTCGGCGCCTGCCCGGAATGCGACGGGCTCGGCTCGGAGAAGAAGATCGATCCGGACCTCGTGGTGCCGGATGGCTCGGTGTCGCTGAAGCAGGGCGCGGTCGCGCCCTGGGCCAAGTCGTCCTCGCCCTATTACCAGCAGACGCTGGAGGCGATCGCGCGGCACTACGGCTTCGCGATGACCGATCCCTGGGACGAGATTCCCGAGGCGGCGAAGAACGCCATCTTGCACGGCACGGGCAAGACGGAGATCGAGTTCGTCTACAATGACGGCACCCGCGCCTATCGTACCAGGAAGAGCTTCGAAGGCGTCGTGACCAATCTCGAGCGGCGCTGGCGCGAGACGGAATCGAACTGGGCGCGCGAGGAGATCGAGCGCTACCAGGGCTCGACGCCCTGCCGGGTGTGCGGAGGCGCGCGGCTGAAGCCGGAGGCGCTGGCGGTGAAGATCGCCGGGCGCAACATCGCCGAGATCTCGGAACTGTCGATCCGCAAGGCGGCCGCCTGGTTCGAGGCGCTGCCGGCGGAGCTCAACGACAAGCAGAACGAGATTGCCGTCCGGATTCTCAAGGAAATCCGCGAGCGCCTGTCGTTCCTCGTCGATGTCGGGCTCGACTATCTGATGATGTCGCGCAATTCCGGCACGCTGTCCGGCGGCGAAAGCCAGCGCATCCGCCTCGCCTCGCAGATCGGCTCGGGCCTGACGGGCGTGCTCTATGTGCTGGACGAGCCTTCGATCGGCTTGCACCAGCGCGACAATGAGCGGCTGCTGGAGACGCTGCGTCATCTGCGCGATATCGGCAACACCGTCCTCGTCGTCGAGCATGACGAGGACGCCATCATGACGGCCGACTATGTCGTCGATGTCGGCCCCGCCGCCGGCGTGCATGGCGGCAAGATCGTGGCGCAGGGCACGCCGGCCGAGATCATGGCCGATCCCAACTCGCTGACCGGGCGCTATCTTTCCGGCGAACTCAGCGTCGAGGTTCCGGAAAAGCGGCGGCCGATCAAGAAGGATCGCCGCATCCGGGTCGTCGGGGCGCGCGGCAACAATCTCAAGAACGTTTCGGCCGATATCCCGCTCGGGACGTTCACCTGCATCACCGGCGTCTCGGGCGGCGGCAAGTCGACCTTCCTCATCGATACGCTCTATGCGGCAGTGGCGCG
This sequence comes from Allobosea sp., assembly GCA_017307955.1. Classification (GTDB taxonomy): domain Bacteria; phylum Pseudomonadota; class Alphaproteobacteria; order Rhizobiales; family Kaistiaceae; genus Kaistia. The sequence goes on from JAFKFV010000009.1 coordinate 299,168, forward strand.
GCACCTGAACGGCGCGCATCTGCATCCGGCCGAGCATGACCGCATCGAGGGGCTGGAGTTCATCGACAAGATCATCGACATCGACCAGTCGCCGATCGGCCGCACGCCGCGCTCCAACCCGGCCACCTATACCGGGGCCTTCACGCCGATCCGCGAGTGGTTCTCGGGACTTCCGGAGGCGAAGGCGCGCGGCTACGGGCCGGGCCGCTTCTCGTTCAACGTCAAGGGCGGGCGCTGCGAGGCCTGCCAGGGCGACGGCGTCATCAAGATCGAGATGCACTTCCTGCCCGATGTCTACGTGACCTGCGAGGTCTGCAAGGGCAAGCGCTACAGCCGCGAGACGCTCGACGTGAAGTTCAAGTCGAAGTCGATCGCCGACGTGCTCGACATGACGGTCGAGGAGGCGCGCGACTTCTTCCAGGCCGTGCCGGCGATCCGCGACAAGATGGAGACGCTGGACGAGGTCGGGCTTGGCTATGTCAAGGTCGGTCAACAGGCCACGACACTTTCGGGCGGCGAGGCGCAGCGCGTGAAGCTCGCCAAGGAGCTGTCACGCCGGGCGACCGGCAAGACGCTCTACATCCTCGACGAGCCGACCACCGGCCTCCACTTCCACGACGTCGCCAAGCTGATGGAGGTGCTGCACAGCCTCGTCGACCAGGGCAACACGGTCGTGGTGATCGAGCACAATCTCGAGGTCATCAAGACGGCGGACTGGATCATCGATCTCGGCCCGGAGGGCGGCGACGGCGGCGGCGAGATCGTCGCCATCGGAACGCCTGAAGAGATCGCCAAGGTGCCGGGATCCTATACCGGGCGCTTCCTGAAGCCGGTGCTCGACAAGGCGAAGGCGGCGCGCAAGCGGCGCAAGGCCGAGGCGGCGGAGTGAGCCGTCAGGCGCTTTCCGACACGCGATTGCGCCCGCCGCTCTTCGCGGCGTAGAGGGCGGCATCGGCGGCGCGGAACGTGTCGGCGACCGCCTCGCCCGGCGAGCAGAGCGCAATGCCGGCGCTGATGGTGACCGAGCCGGCCACGGGATGGGCGGATACGGTCACGAGATGGCGGACCCGGTCGGCGAAGCGCAGCGCATTCGCCATCGAGACATCCTCGAGGATGACGAGGAACTCCTCGCCGCCCCAGCGGCCGACCCTGTCCATCGTGCGCAACTGGCTGCGGATCAGCTGCGCCGTCATGACGAGGATCTCGTCACCCACGAGATGGCCGTGCTGGTCGTTGATCGTCTTGAAATGGTCGATGTCGAACAGGACGAGGGCAGCGCCCCGCTCGGCGTCCTGGTGCTCGAAGGACTGCATCCAGTCCTCGAGAGCGCGGCGGTTGGCGATGCCCGTCAACGGGTCGGTCCTGGCCGCGTCCTCCATGCTGCGCGCATGACGGGCGACGCGGTCATATTCCGTGCGCAGCATCGTCACCAGCGACAGCAGCAGAAGCGTCAGCAGATGCGCGACGACCGCATTGACGAGAAGCGCGCTGACCCGAAGATCGTCGCTCACCGAAGCCTGGAGGGCAGCGATGCCGAGCGCCAGTGACGAGAGAAGGAACGTGACCGTGACGGCGACGACCGCGCGCCGGCGCGGAAAGAACATGAACGCCGCCACATAGAGCGCCGGCATCCATTGCAGCGTGTTGGCGACGTCATAGATGCCCTGATCCGGCGGACCGAGCGCGAACAGGGCGACCTGCGCCACGAGATAGAAGGCGACGACGAGATAGCAGGCGAGTTCCGCGTAAGGCTGGAGCTGCGGCCGCGCGATCACACCGAGGAGGTTCAGGCAGAGAAAGACGATGACGAGCGGATAAGCCCATTCGTCGCTGGGCTTGATCAGGCCGGCACTCGTCTCGAAAGCCCAGAGCGCGATAAAGACCAACGCGCCGGCCGCGATGAAGACCGTGACAATCTGTCGGCGGCGCCTGGCCAGCGACGAGAGCGCGTCCGCCGACTCAGACATCAAAGCCCGTTTCAGACGGCTGCCCGTTCCGGCGCATCATCGCTGGTCTCTTGCCGCAGGCCGCGGATGCGCGGCCTTCCTCTGACGACAATATCGGCAGCTTGGCCGACAGCCAGCTAATGGCGTGTTTCCGGGCGCTTTTCAACCCTTGGGACAGTCAGCACGAGCCTGTCCTGTCTCCGATTGCAGGCTCAGGGCCGGGCATGACGCCCGGCCCGAACGATGACCGGGAGCCGAGCGGTCAGCTGGCGTAGCCGGCCTGCTTGCGGAACTGGGCGGCGGTGGCGGCCGCCTGAGTGGCGGGCACGAGCACATAGCCGCGCGCCGACATGCAGGCCTCGGCGGCGCGCAGCGACGCATTGTCGCCGGGCGGCAGGACGCAGGCGGCGCGGTCGGTCGCGAACTGGTCGGCGAGCGCCGGATTGGCGCGGCCGCTCTGGCCGTCCTTGCGCACCCAGGCGAGCGGCTCGTTGGCGGAGGCCGCCGGCGGGACGGAGACCTGGGTCGGCGCGGTCGACTGGCAGCCGGCGAGGACGCTGGCGGCGAGGAGTGCGAGGATGGCGGGATAGGCGTGCTTCATCGGGACGCTTCTCAGTTGCGGCATTGCGTTGGACCGCCGCGACGCGGGCGACGAGTCGGCTCGCCCGAAGTTTAGCAGAAGGAGCGCGGCGATGCGACGGCGGAGGGCCGCAAAGGCCCCGGATGCCCCGATGCGCCGCCGCGCCGCCTCAGTGATGCGTCGCGCCCGGCTCGTTCATGCCGGTGATCACCGCCTCGACGGCGGAGACGCTGGTCGTCTTCGGATCGATGTCGTCGGCGACCACCTTGCCCCGCCGCATGACCACGATCCGGTCCACCACCTGGAAGACGTGGTGGATGTTGTGGGCGATGAAGATGCAGGAATGGCCGCTGTCGCGCGCATTGCGGACGAAGGAGAGCACGCCCTGCGTCTCGGCGACGCCGAGATTGTTGGTCGGCTCGTCCAGGATGATGAGATCGCTGTCGAAATACATCGCGCGGGCGATCGCCACCGCCTGGCGCTCGCCGCCCGACAGCGAGCCGATCGGCGTCGTCGGCGGGATGTTCTTGGTGATGCCGACCTGTCTCAGCAGATCGCGCGCGACCTCGTTCATCTTCTCCTGGTCCAGTCGGTTCAGGAAGCGCGGTCCCTTCAGCGGCTCGCGGCCGAGAAAGAGGTTGCGCGCGATCGAGAGCTGCGTGACCAGCGCCGAGTCCTGGTAGATGGTCTCGATGCCGGCCGCGATCGCGTCATTGGTGGCGCGGAAATTGACCTTCCTGCCGCGCACGAAGATGTCGCCGCTGGTGAGCGGGACGGCGCCCGAGAGCACCTTGATGAGCGTCGATTTGCCGGCGCCGTTGTCGCCGAGCAGGCCGACGATCTCGCGTTCGTTGACGTGGAAATCGACACCGTCGAGCGCTGTGACGCGGCCATAGGCCTTGCGGATGCTCGCCATGCGGATGAGGGGTTCGGCCATGATCGTCAGCTCCCCGACTGATGCCGGCGTTCCAGCCAGGAATGGAGCGTCATCATCCCGAGGATGATCGCGCCGATGAAGATGTTGTAGGCGAGGCCCGGCACGCCGATCAGGACGATGCCGTTGCGCATCACGCGCAGGATGAAAACGCCGAGCACGGTGCCGATGATGGTGCCGCGGCCGCCGGTCAGCGCCGTGCCGCCGATCACCACCATGGCGATGACCTCGAGCTCATAGCCCGAGCCGCTGTTGGGATTGGCGGACGAGGTGCGGATCGACGAGATGATGCCGGCGAGCGCCGCCAGCATGGCGGAGAGCATGAACAGCGCGACCTTGACGCGGTCGACATTGACGCCGCGGGCGCGCGCCGCGCCGGGGTTGCCGCCGGAGGCCTGGATCCAGTTGCCGACGCGGGTGCCGGTCAGGAGATAGCCGAGCACGACGGCGAAGCCGATGAACCAGAACAGCGAGGCATAGAGGCGGAACGACCCGACATAGAAGGAGCCGACCAGGATATCCGCCAGCCACTGCTCGCCGGAATTCCATGTCCGCTGCGGGAAGCCGTCGGAGATGTAGAGCGCCGTTCCGCGCACGACGAGCAGCATGCCGAGCGTCACGAGGAAGGATGAGATTCGCACGCGCGTCACGAACCAGCCATTTGCCCAGCCGATCACGGCGGCGAGCAGCATCGCGACGAGGAAGGCGAGTTCGAGCGAGGCGGCGCCTGTGTTGAACAGCGTCCACATCACGACGGGCGCGAAGCCGAAGACGGAGCCGACCGACAGGTCGAACTCTCCGGACGTCATGAGCAGCGTCATCGCCAGCGCGATGAGGCCGAGCTCGACCGTGAAGCTCAGCGTATTGCTGATGTTTCCGACCGAGAGGAATTCATGATTGATCGACCAGAAGACGGCCAGCTCGACCACGAGGAGGACGAGCGGCCCGAATTCCGGCCGGGCGATGAGTCGCTGGACGAAGCTGTGCTTTTCCACGAGCGGGGCGCCGATGCTGAGGGTCTGACGTGACAGGACGGCGGGCCGTCCCGCAAGCGGGGGAGAAGGGAGCGCGCCGGCAGGAGAGCCGGCGCGCCGAACCTTGTCTTCTACCGTGCGGCTACTTGCCCGACAGGATGTCGTCGTAGATCTGCGCGGTGTCCTTCTCGTAGAGGGCGCCGGTGATCACGTTGAAGCCCGGAGGAATGCCGCTCGCGGCCATGTTGGCGAGCGAGAGCGCGACATAGGAGGTCGCCTGCGGGTCCTGCCACTGGGCGGCGTTCACATAGCCCTGCAGCACTTCCTGGGTGGTGTCGAGCGAGTTGCCCCAGCCGACGACCGGGATTTCGCCCGGCTTGATGCCGACCTGGTCGAAGACACGCTTGATCGAGCCTGTGACGAGGTCGCCGAGGCCGATGATCGCCTTCACCTTGCCCTTGTTGGCGGTGAGATAGTCGACCATGCGGTTGATGGCTTCGGCCTGGTCGAGCTTGGCCTCGGTCACCTCATAGGTGATGCCGAGCGGCTCGAACACGCTCTTGATGCCTTCCTCTTCCTGGACGCCATAGGTGGCGCCCGGAATCTCCACCGGCATCCAGACGAAATCGCCCTTCTTCACCAGGCCCTTGTCGACCAGATACTGCGCCCAGCCGCGGCCGAACACGACATTGTCGCCGCCGACATAGGCGTCGAAGCTGGCGGTCGGATCGGGCGTATTGAAGTTGATGATCGGGATATTGGCCGCGTTGGCTTCCTTCGCGACCTCGACCAGGCTGCCCGGATCGGGGCTGGTCGTGACGATGCCGTCGGCCTTGGCGGCGATGGCGGCGCGGACGGCCTCCTGCTGCGAGGCGACGTTGCCCTCGTGGAACGAGGTGTTGACGGTGTTGCCGGTGTCCGTCGCCCACTGCTTGGCGCCGGCGAGGAAGTAGGTCCACACCGGATCGGCCACCGAGCCATGCGAGATCCAGTAGAAGGTCTTGGCCTCGGCGGCGAGCGGCATGGCGACGGCCATGACGAGCGCCGACAAGGCGAGGGTCAGCTTCTTGAACACGGAAAGGTCCTCCCGAAACGATTCTTCTCGTTGGTGTCCGGCGCGGTGGGGGAGCGCGCAGCCGCCGGTGCCTCGGCGCGGCCCTGTCGCGGCGCGGGTCCTCCTCACCCGTGCCGCGGAGACTTGCGTCTCAAGGAGAGAGTGGCACAGTTGGTACCGATCCCACAATCACCGGTCGGCCGGGCGGCGCAGAAATTTCAATCGTTTCAGGAGAGGCCTTACAGACGGGCGAGAAGCTCGGCCTTCTTGGCCGCGAACTCGGCGTCCGAGAGAATGCCGCGATCACGCATCGCCGCGAGCCGTTCGATGGTCGCGAGGATATCGCCGGAGAGGTCGACCGACGCGCCTGATTGCCCGGATTCGGCCGTTTCCACTGCCGGAGGAGCCTTGTCAGAGCCGGCCTTTTCGGGAGCGGGCTTGTCCGTGGAAGCGCTGCTCGCGCCATGCTCGCCGACAACGGAAAGATCGGAGAGCCGCACCGTGCCGTGCTGGCTCGTGAAGGAAAGATCCGCGCTGCCGCCCTGCTGCTGCGAGACGCCGCCGATCGCGTGGTCGGCCGTATCATAGAGCGTGACATGGCCGCCCTTGCGGATCGCGAGGCGGCGGCTGTCGGGAAAGTAAGCGTAGTGGAGGTCGTTCTGCGCGCCGCTCGCGGCCGCGCGGCCGAGTTCGGCCGGCCATGGCGAGAAGCCGGCGCCGGGCGCGAACAGCGGCGCCGCCTCGGCTCCGTCGCGGCGGCCCGAAGCCGGCGCAGCGGGGACCGCCTCGAAGACGCCGCCCGAGGCGAGGCCTTCCGCGAGGTCATCGAGCGCCGCTGAAACGCGGGCCTTCAGCGCGTTGTTGAACATTTCGCCGATCATCATCATGCCGCCGGCGCTCCACTGGCCCATGCCGCCGACCGCCGGATGATCGAACTGCGCCTGCTTGCCTCCGCCCGCGGCAATCGCCTGCAGAAGGACCATCACTGCGTCGGGGTCGAAGCCATGGCGCGAAGCGACGTCGTCGACGAGACGCCGTCCGATCTCGCTCAGGGTCTGCCGGCCGGAGAAAGACATGCGGAATTCCTTCTTTTCGGTGGCCGGCGCGACGGCATCCCTTGCCGGCCGCGACTTTGCCACACAGATGAATGATGCGCTGCACAATCGGCGAGGGCATTAATGTTGCCCTGCATCAACCGCAGCCCAGCCATGCGTTTTTTCGGTCTGCACAGAAAAGCGGTCCATCCCTAGATTGGGGTCAACAAGGGCGAGGCAAGAACCCCACCCCGTTCGCCGGCCCAGAGATCAGTTTGAAGGATGACCACGATGAACCTCATCAACAGCTACAAGACCTGGCTCAAGTATCGCGAGACGAAGAACGAGCTCGCCCGCCTGACCCAGCGTGAACTCGCCGACCTCGGCATCAACCGTGCCGATATCAACCAGGTCGCCCGCAAGGCGGTTGCCGGTTACTGAGAATTCAGCTTCGCGGCGACGAACCTCCTCCCTCGTCTCCGTGATCAGGCGGCCCGCGACCTCCTCCCCGCGTCGCCGCCCCTTCTGAGAAACGCCCGCCGATCTCCTCCCCGGCGGGCGTTTTTTCTTTGTCGGCGCGCCGGTTGTCGCCAGCCTGCGCCGGCCCTAATGTCCGCGCCATGACGACGAACGATCTTTCCGCGGGCGCGCTCCGCCCCATCCATGTCATCGGCGGCGGTCTCGCCGGCTCCGAAGCCGCCTGGCAGATCGCCCGGCGCGGCGTGCCGGTCGTGCTGCATGAGATGCGGCCCGTCCGCGCCACCGATGCCCACAAGACCGACGGCCTCGCGGAGCTGGTCTGCTCCAACTCCTTCCGTTCCGACGATGCCGAGGCGAATGCCGTCGGCCTCCTGCATGCCGAGATGCGCATGGCGGATTCGCTCATCATGGCGATGGGCGACCGCCACCAGGTGCCGGCCGGCGGCGCGCTGGCCGTCGACCGCGACGGCTTCTCGGCCGCGGTCACCGCGGCGCTCGAGGCGCATCCGCTGGTCACCATCGAGCGCGGCGAAGTCGCCGGATTGCCGCCGGAGTACTGGGACAACGTCATCGTCGCGACCGGCCCGCTCACCTCGGCGGCGCTCGCCGATGCTGTGCGTGGCCTGACGGGGGAGGATTCGCTCGCCTTCTTCGACGCCATCGCGCCGATCGTGCATTTCGATTCGATCGACCGCAGCATCGCCTGGTTCCAGTCGCGCTACGACAAGCCGGGACCGGGCGGCACCGGCGCCGACTATCTGAACTGCCCGATGACGGAGGCGGAATACAACGCCTTCGTCGATGCGCTCATCGCCGGCGAGAAGACCGAGTTCAAGGAGTGGGAAGCCTCGACGCCCTATTTCGATGGCTGCCTGCCGATCGAGGTGATGGCGGAGCGCGGCCGCGAGACGCTGCGCTACGGGCCGATGAAGCCCGTCGGCCTCACCAATCCGAACAATCCGACCGTGAAGCCCTATGCGATCGTCCAGCTGCGCCAGGACAATGCGCTGGGCACGCTCTACAACATGGTCGGCTTCCAGACGAAGCTGAAATATGGCGCGCAGACTGCCATTTTCCGCATGATCCCGGGGCTCCAGAACGCCGAGTTCGCGCGGCTCGGCGGGCTGCACCGCAACACCTTCCTCAACTCGCCGAAACTGCTCGACGGTTCGCTGCGGCTGAAGGCGATGCCGCGGCTGCGCTTCGCCGGCCAGATCACCGGCTGCGAGGGCTATGTCGAATCGGCGTCGATCGGGCTGCTCGCCGGGCGCTTCGCCGCCGCGGAACGGCTCGGCGAGGCACCGTCACTGCCGCCGCCGACCACCGCCTTCGGCGCGCTGCTCGGCCATATCACGGGCGGCCATCTCTCGGCGGATGAAGGCGGCAACCGCTCGTTCCAGCCGATGAACGTCAATTTCGGGCTGTTCCCGCCGGTGACCGTGCCGAAGGAGCCCGGCAAGCGGCTGCGCGGCAGCGAGAAGACGCTGGCCAAGAAGCACGCCCTGACCGCCCGCGCCCGCGCCGATGCGGCGGCCTGGCTGGCCGGCGCCGTGGCCGAAGCGGCCGAGTGAGGCTCAGCGGAGCGCCCTCACCTCCCTGACCTCGATGGCGCCGTAGCGCGCCATCGGGATCCTGGACGCGACCGCCAATGCCTCGTCGCGGTCGCGGACATCGATCAGGATGAAGCCGCCGACATGCTCCTTGAGCTCGGCGAAGGGGCCGTCGGTATAGAAGGTCTCGTCCCCGCGCGCCCGGATCGTCGTCGCGGTCTGCGGCTCGCCGAGCGCATGGGCGGCGACGAGAATGCCGCGCGCCTTGAGCTCGTCGTCATAGGCGAGCGAGTCGGCGGTGATCGCCTGATGGTCGGCGGCCGTCAGGCCCTCGAAGCGGGCGGGGTCGACGATGACGAGGCAGAGAAAGCGCATGGCGGCGGGTCCTGATCGACAATGACAGCCCAAGGACGAAGCGAGCGCGCCCGCGCCGACAGCCCGCTCGCCTTCACTCCGTAATCGCAACGCCGAGCCTGCCGGCGAGGTCGGTGATGAACTGCCAGGCGACGCGGCCGGAGCGGGCGCCGCGGGTGGTCGCCCATTCCAGCGCGTCGCGGTCGAGCTCGGCCGGATCGACGGTCAGGCCGAAATGCGCGGCATAGCCGTGCACCATGGCGAGATAATCCTCCTGGCTGCATTTGTGGAAGCCGAGCCAGAGGCCGAAGCGGTCCGAGAGCGAGACCTTCTCCTCGACGGCCTCGTGCGGATTGATCGCCGTCGAGCGCTCGTTCTCCATCATGTCGCGCGGCAGCAGGTGGCGGCGGTTCGACGTCGCATAGAAGACGACATTGTCCGGCCGCCCCTCGACGCCGCCGTCCAGCGCCGCCTTCAGCGACTTGTAGGACGTGTCGTCATTGTCGAAGGAGAGGTCGTCGCAGAAGAGGATGACGCGGCGCTCGCTGCCGCGCAGCAGGCTCATCAGCTCGGGCAGGCTGTCGATATCCTCGCGGTGGATCTCGATCAGCTTGACCGGATGGCCGCCGGGGAGCTTCGCCGGATCGCGGTTGACCTCGGCCTGCGCCGCCTTGACGAGCGAACTCTTGCCCATGCCGCGCGCGCCCCAGAGCAGGACATTGTTGGCCGGGAGGCCGCGCGCGAAACGCTCGGTATTGTCGACGAGGATGTCGCGCACCCGGTCGACGCCCTTCAGCAGCGTCATGGCGACGCGGTTGACGCGCGGCACCGGCTGCAGGCTGGCGCTTGCCGCATGCCAGACGAAGGCGTCAGCCCTATCGAGATCGAAGGGCGGACGAGGCGCCGGCACCGCGCGCTCGATGAGCGCGATCAGCCTGTCGAGGCGGCTGGCGATGGCGGAAAGGCCGGTGTCGCTCGTGACGTCTCCCATGTCGCGAACGCTCCTTGATTTATGGGGGTCGAAAGGGGATGAAGGCCGCCTGCGGTACCACGGCGGCGGCTGCATTTGCAAAGCCCCGGGGCGCCGCTATAGTCCGCGCCGTTTTGCGAGCCGATGTCTCTCCCTATGTGAAGGCCGGCGCAAACGACGCGCTCATTCGATGCGTTCCATCCGGACCGCCGAGGCATAGGGAAAGTCGATGTTCATCAGCCAGGCCTACGCACAAGCCGCAGGCGCCGCCGCGCCGGGCGGCATGGAAATGCTGATCCAGTTCGTCCCGTTCATCTTCGTCTTCGCCATCATGTGGTTCCTGATGATCCGTCCGCAGCGTCAGCGGGCGAAGCAGCATCAGGAGATGATCAAGAATGTCCGCCGCGGTGACACGATCGTGATGACCGGCGGTCTCATCGGCAAGATCGCACGCGTCGTCGACGACGGCGAGCTCCTGCTCGAGGTCGGCGAGAATGTGCGGGTGCGCGTCTCGCGCTCTGCCATCGCCGATGTGCGCGCCAAGGGCGAGCCGGTCAAGGACGGCGAGTAGCCCTCGCCTCCATAACGGCCGGTACAACGGCCGACCTCCTTCTGGAACGCACCATTCATGCTTCACTTCAGCCGCTGGAAGATGATCGCGATCCTGGCCGTCGTCTTGGTCGGGATCCTGGCAGCCGTCCCCAACCTGTTCTCCAAGGAGACGGTCGATTCCTGGCCGAGCTGGATGCCCAAGCGGCAGCTGGTGCTCGGCCTCGACCTCCAGGGTGGTGCGTATCTCCTCTATGAGGTGGACCAGCAGGATTACGTGCAGCGCCGGCTGCGCACCCTCGTCTCGGAAATCCGCAAGGCGATGCTCGAGGATCCGCGCATCGGCTATTCGGGTCTCGGCGTGCAGGGACAGGGCGTGCAGCTGCGCATCCGCGATCTCTCGCAGCTCGATCTCGTGCGCCAGCGGCTGGAGCCGCTGCGCAATCCATTGAGCAACTCATTGCTCGGCGGCACCGCCGTCAACGAGTTCGACCTCTCGGTCGGCTCGGACGGTCTCGTGCAGATGACCTATACGCAGGCCGGCCTGACGCAGCGCGTGCGCTCGATCGTCGACCAGTCGATCGAGGTCATCGCGCGCCGTATCGATCAGCTCGGCACCGTCGAGCCGTCGATCCAGCGCCAGGGCGAGGACCGCATCCTCGTCGAGGCTCCTGGTCTCGGCGATCCGGAGCGGCTCAAGAATCTCGTCGGCCAGACCGCGCAGCTCACCTTCCATCTCGTCGACGGCTCGTTCCAGACGGGCCAGGCGGAGCCGCAGAGGAAGCCCGGCACGATCGTCATGCCGGCGCTCGACAGCCCCGGCGTCAACTATATCCTCGAAGAGGCACCGCTGCTCACCGGCGAGGACCTGACCGACGCGCAGGCGACCTTCGACCAGCGCTCCAACGAGCCCGTCGTCTCCTTCCGCCTGACCACCGGCGGCGCGCAGACCTTCGGCAAGGTGACGCAGGCGAATGTCAACCGCGCCTTCGCCATCGTGCTCGACGACAAGGTCATCTCGGCCCCGGTCATCCGCGAGCCGATCCTCGGCGGCTCGGGCCAGATCAGCGGCAATTTCTCGATCCAGTCGGCCAACGATCTCGCGATCCTGCTGCGCGCCGGCTCGCTGCCGGCCAAGCTGACCATCGTCGAGGAGCGCAATGTCGGCCCCGGCCTCGGCGCCGACTCGATCCGCGCCGGCAAGATCGCGTCGATCATCGCCACGGTCGCCGTCTGCGTCTTCATGGTTATGACCTATGGCTTCCTCGGCTGGATCGCCAACATCGCCGTGATCGTCAACGTCATCATGATCTTCGGCATCATGACGATCCTCGGCGCGACGCTGTCATTGCCCGGCATCGCCGGCGTGATCATCACCGTCGGCACCGCGGTCGATTCGAACGTGCTCATCTATGAGCGCATCCGCGAGGAGTTCCGATCCGGTCGCTCGGCCATCGCCTCGATCGATGCCGGCTTCCACCGCGCGCTCGGCACCATCCTCGACGCCAATGTCACGACGCTCATCGCGGCAATCGTGCTGTTCTATCTCGGGTCCGGGCCGATCCGCGGCTTCGCCGTGACGCATGCCATCGGCGTCGCCACGACGATCTTCACCGCCTTCACCTTCACGCGGCTTCTGGTCTCGCTGTGGGTGCGCTGGCGTCGTCCCACCAAGATCTCGCTCTGACGCGAAGAAAGGACACGTCCATGCGCCATCTTCGCCTCGTTCCGGACAATACCGCCATCCCGTTCATGCGGATGCGGAAGTTCACCTTCCCGGTGGCCGCCTTCCTGTCGATCATGTCGGTGATCCTGTTCTTCACCGTCGGCCCCAATTACGGCATCGACTTCCTCGGCGGCACGGTCATCGAGATCCAGACCAAGGACGCCAAGCCCGACCTCGGCAAGATCCGCGGCCAGCTCAACGGTCTCGGCATCGGCGACGTGCAGGTGCAGACGATCGGCGAGGACAACTCCGTCCTCATCCGCATCGGCCAGCAGCCGGGCGGCGAGGTCGCGCAGCAGGAGGCGATCGGCAAGATCAAGGCGACGATCGGCGACGAGGCCGAGTTCCGTCGCACCGAGATCGTCGGACCGCGCGTTTCGGGCGAGCTCGCCTTCAACGGCGCCATCGCCATGATCGTCACCTTCGCGGCGATCGCGGTCTATGTGTGGTTCCGCTTCGAATGGCAGTTCGCACTGGGCTCGATCATCTCGGCGGCGAATGTCGTCGTCATGACCTTCGGCTTCTATGTCGTGACGCAGCACGAGTTCAACCTGACCTCGCTCGCCGCGATCCTGACCACGGTTGGCTATTCGCTGAACGACACCGTCGTCGTCTATGACCGAATCCGCGAGACGCTGCGCAAATACAAGAAGATCCCGCTCGGCGACCTCATCGACCGCGCGATCAACGACATGCTCGGCCGAACCGTCATCACCACGATGACGACCCTCATCGCGCTGCTGTCGCTCTACATCTTCGGCGGCGAGGTCATCCGGGCGTTCACGCTCGCCATGATCTTCGGCGTCATCGCGGCGATCTTCTCCTCGATCTGCGTGGCCGCGCCGGTGCTGATCTATTTCGGCCTTCGGCAGGACGCGCTCGACGAGAAGAAGAAGGACGCCGACGCCAAGCCGCAGAAGGCCTGAGGCAGAGCCCGCATGGCGATCAACCGCCGGCCCGACGCGATCGTCCCGCGCGATCAGCACCTGCCGCAGCAGGTGCCGATCGACGCCTATGGCGGCGAGGCCGGCTTCCGCTTCGCCGAAATGGCGCATCCGGGCTCGATCCTGGCGCTGCCGAGCGGCATCCATGGCTGGCCGGTGAAGGCTGTTTCCGATATCGACGCCGCGGCACTCGCCGCGGTCTTCGACCAGCGCGACGCCATCGACGTGCTGATCATCGGCACCGGCGCCGATATCGCGGCGGTCTCCCCGGGCCTCCGCCAGGCGCTCCGCGAGGCGGGCATCGGCGTCGAGGTCATGGCGAGCGGACCGGCGGTCAGGACCTACAATATCCTCCTTGCCGAAGGTCGGCCGGTGGCGGCGGCGCTGCTCGCACCCTAACTACCGGCTATCCGTTTCATCTCCAGCGCCGGACCGTCGATGGACGCCTTCGCCTATGCCGCCGACGAGCTGCGCCGCGACGACCGCGAGCGTTTCCTCGCCGATCTCTTCGCCCCCGAGGCGGAGCGGCGGCATCTCTTCGCGCTGCATGCCTTCAATCTGGAAGTCGCGCGGGTGCGGGAGAAGGTGCGCGATCCGCTGCCCGGCGAGGTGCGCCTGCAATGGTGGCGCGACCTCATCGGGGGCAAGCCGCATGGCGACGCCGCCGGCAACCCGCTCGCCGCCGCGCTGATCGAGACCATCTCGCTGTCCGGCCTGCCGCGTGCCGCGCTGGTCAATCTCATCGATGCCCGTGTCTTCGATCTCTATGACGACCCGATGCCGAGCGTCACCGATCTCGAGGGCTATGCCGGCGAGACGGCCTCGGCACTCATCCAGTGCGGCGCGATGATCCTCGTCGGCGGGCGCGATCCGAAGAGCGCCGATGCCGCCGGCCATGCCGGCGTCGCGCATGCGATCACCGGGCTGCTCCGCGCCCTCCCCTGGCATGCGCGACGGCGCCAGCTCTATCTGCCGGCCGATTTGATGGCGAAGCATGGCGCGAAGGCCGAGGACGTCTTCGCGGGGCGCCTGACGCCGGAGGTCGCGGCGGTGCTCGGCGATCTCCGCGCCCTCGCGCGCAGCCATCTTGCCAAGGCCCGTTCGCTGATCCCGGCGCTCGATCGCGCCGTGCTGCCGGCCTTCCTGCCGGTGGCGCTCGTCGAGCCGCTGCTCGCCATCATGGAAAAGCGCGGCTTCGACCCGCTCAACGCGCCAGCCGAACTGCCGCAATGGCGCGCGCAATGGCTGCTCTGGCGGGCAGCGCGGCGCGGCAATGTCTAGGAGGTGCTACTCGCGATAGCCGGCGACGGCGCGGGCGCGCTCGACCAGCGGCATTTCCGGGAAGGCTTCGCGCACGGCGCGCAGCGCCTCGGCGCCGGAAGCGGGCGCCATCAGATCGAGCAGGCGCCGCATCTGGGCGATCTGCAGATCGAGGGCGGCGACGAAGCGCGGATCGTCGGCGGCGAGCGTCTCGGCCTCGAAGTCACGCGGGGCATGCTGCATCGGCGCTCTCCCTCGTCCGGAGCATCCCGTCGCCCCATCCCCTCGAATTTGCGCCGTCACGGTTAACCAACCGTAAAGAGGCCGCGGATCGCCCGCCTTGTCTCGGCCGGCGACACTCCCCAGAATGAGCGCGTTGACCCCTGCCGCGAGAGCATCATGACGACAGCCTATCCGCGCGACCTCATCGGCTATGGCCGTAACCCGCCCGATCCGAAATGGCCGGGCGGCGCGCATGTCGCGGTGCAGTTCGTCGTCAATTACGAGGAAGGCGGCGAGAGCAATATCCTCGACGGCGACAAGGCGTCGGAGATGCTGCTGTCGGAGATCGTCGGCGCGCAGCCCTGGCCGGGCCAGCGCAACCTCAACATGGAATCCATCTACGAATATGGCTCGCGCGCCGGCTTCTGGCGGCTGTGGCGGCTGTTCTCGAGCCGCGGCATCCCGGTCACCTGCTATGGCGTGACGCTCGCGATGCAGCGCAATCCCGAGGCGGTCGCGGCCATGAAGGAGGCGGACTGGGAGATCGCCAGCCACGGGCTCCGCTGGCTCGAATACAAGGATTTCCCGGAGGCCGAGGAGCGGCGGCACATCACCGACGCGATCCGCATCCACACCGAGATCACCGGCTCGCGGCCGCTCGGCTTCTACCAGGGCAAGCCGTCCGACAACACGCTGCGGCTTCTCATGGAGGAAGGCGGCTTCCTCTACACCTCCGACAGCTATGCCGACGACCTGCCCTATTGGGTGGCGGGCCCGCATGGCCCGCATCTCATCATCCCCTACACGCTCGACACCAACGACATGCGCTTCGCGACGTCACAGGGGTTCAATTCCGGCGACCAGTTCTTCACCTATCTGAAGGACGCCTTCGACATGCTCTACGAGGAAGGCGCGGCAGGCGCGCCGAAGCTCCTCAATGTCGGCCTCCATTGCCGCCTCGTCGGGCGGCCGGCGCGCGCGCAGGCGCTCGCCCGCTTCGTCGATTACGTCGCCTCCAAGGACAAGGTCTGGATCCCGCGCCGCATCGACGTCGCCTGGCACTGGCACGCCCACCACAAGCCGGCGTGAGATCGGCTTCTGGCGTTCAGGCGTGCGGTGCCGGCTCGGAGCCCGAGAAGAGGCGCCAGGTCCAGTCTTCGCCGCCGCCGGTGAAGACCGCCGTCAACCGGTAGGGATGACGGGTAGCGCCGTCCGCGGCGGATGCCACGAGATCGCCCTCGGCGAACAGCCATGCGACGCCGGATTGGGCGGCAAGGTCGAAACGGCGGAAATCGAAGGCATAGCTGACCGGCCGCGCGAACAGCATCGTGAACAGCCGCGCCAGACCGTCGCGATCCTCGGCGATCTCGCCCTGTTCGGAGCCGACGAGGCGGAAGCCGGGCGACCAGAGTTCGTCGACGATCGCCATGTCGCGCGCCGCGAGCATGGCCGACATGCGGCCGACCTTGCGCCGGATCGCCTGCTCGGCAGTTGACGTCACGTCGGAGCCTCCGAAGGGATAACGACCCCGAGCTTGCCATGGCCGGTAGCGGTGGCAAGAGCCATCGCGTGCTTCGCCACAATTCCCCGTTGTCATTCGCGCCCTGCGATGCGCATCATCGCGAAAACGCTGAAGACCGCGGCAGGCGGCGGAGCGTCAACACGGGATGGAGGAAGCGATGCCCGGCAAGAAGATCCTGATGCTGGTGGGTGACTTTACCGAGGAATACGAGATCTTCGTCTTCCAGCAGGGCATGGAGGCGGTCGGTCATACCGTCCATGTCGTCTGCCCGGACAAGAAGACGGGCGACACGCTGCGCACCTCGCTGCATGATTTCGAGGGCGACCAGACCTATACCGAGAAGCTTGGCCACAACTTCACGATCAACAAGACCTTCTCGAAGGTCGATCCGGCCGATTACGACGCCGTCTACTGCGCCGGCGGCCGCGGGCCGGAATATATCCGCACCGACAAGCGCGTTCAGGCGATCGTCCGGCATTTCCACGAGGCGCAGAAGCCGATCTTCACGATCTGCCACGGCGTGCAGATCCTGATCGCGGTCGACGGCGTCGTGACGGGCAAGAAGGTCGCGGCGCTCGGCGCCTGCGAGCCGGAAGTGCGCCTCGCCGGCGGCACCTATATCGATGTCGCGCCGACCGAGGCCTATGTCGATGGCGTGATGGTCTCGGCCAAGGGCTGGACCGGCCTCGCCGCCTTCATGCGCGAATGCCTGAAGGTCCTCGGCACCGAGATCATCCACGGCCCCGCCGCCACGCCCGGCACCAAGGCCGAAAAGCCCGCCGCCAAGGCCAAGCGCGCTCCGAAGGCGGAAGCCGCCGCCGAGTCGAAACCCGCCGCCCCGCGCGCCCGCCGCACCAAGAAGCTGGAACCGGCATAGGCCGGCTGTTCCTCCGACTGATCCCCGCTGTGCTTCGCTTCACCTCTCCCATCGGGAGAGGTAAAGGACGCCGCAGCCGGCAGGACGAGCCCCCTCCCCGACCCTCCCCCGCTTCGCGGGAGAGGGAGTCCCCGGCATCTTGAAACGCCGCCGATGCCGTCCTCGCCGGAGCCCTCTCCCCCCTTGTGGGGGAGAGTTGGAGAGGGGGTACCATCGCCGCCGCCGGCCGATCCGAAAACGCGCCGCTTCCTTCACCTCTCCCCAGGGGAGAGGTGAAGGAAGTGCCACCCCGGAGCGAGAGGTGGCTGCGCCCTCCGGGTTGATCCCTCGGCGCATCGGCTCTATCGGTGTGGCGCCGCGGCGTGGCGCCGCCGGCAGCAGCCGAGACCGTTCCCATGCTCGACATCAAGTGGATCCGCGACAATCCCGCAGCCCTCGACCGCGCGCTGACGCGCCGCGGTGCCCCGCCGGCCGCCGAGGTCATCCTCGGCATCGACGAGGAACGCCGCGCGCATATCCAGAAGGTGCAGTCGGCGCAGGAACGGCGCAATTCGGCATCGAAGGAGATCGGCAAGGCGAAGGCCGCCAAGGACGAGGCGACCGCGGCGGCGTTGATGGCCGAGGTCGCGGGCATCAAGGACTTCCTCGCCCATGCCGAGGAGGAGGAGCGCCGGCTCGACAAGGCGCTCGCCGACGCGCTCGCCGTGCTGCCCAATGTCCCGCTCGACGACGTGCCGAACGGCCGCGACGAGAAGGACAATGTCGAGAAATCGATGTCCGGCCAGAAGCGGCTCTACGGCTTCGAGCCGAAGGAGCATTTCGAGATCGGCGTCGCCGCGAAGCTGATGGATTTCGAGACGGCGGCCAAGCTCTCCGGCAGCCGCTTCGTCATCCTCAAGGCTGGCCTCGCCCGGCTCGAGCGCGCGCTCGGCCAGTTCATGCTCGATCTGCACACCACCGAGCACGGCTACACGGAAGTGCAGCCGCCGCTCTTGGTGAAGGACGACGCGCTCTACGGCACCGCCCAGCTGCCCAAATTCGCCGAGGATCTCTTCAAGGCCGGCGAGCAGCATTGGCTCATCCCGACCGCCGAGGTGCCGCTGACCAATATGGTTCGCGAGGCGATCCTCGAGGAGAAGGAACTGCCGCTGCGCTTCACGGCGCTGACGCCCTGCTTCCGCTCGGAGGCGGGCTCGGCCGGGCGCGATACGCGCGGCATGCTGCGCCAGCACCAGTTCGACAAGGTCGAGCTCGTCTCGATCACGACGCCGGAGACCTCGCTCGCCGAGCATGAGCGCATGCTCTCCTGCGCGGAGGCCGTGCTGCAGAAGCTCGACCTGCACTATCGCGTCGTGACGCTCTGCACCGGCGACATGGGCTTCGGCGCGCAGAAGACCTATGACATCGAGGTCTGGCTGCCGGGCCAGAAGGCCTATCGCGAGATCTCGTCCGTCTCGGTCTGCGGTGATTTCCAGGCGCGGCGCATGAATGCCCGCTTCCGCCCCGCCGGCGACGCCAAGGGCACGCGCTTCGTGCACACGCTGAACGGCTCCGGCACGGCGGTCGGCCGCTGCCTGATCGCCGTGATGGAGACGTTCCAGAACGAGGACGGCAGCGTCACGATCCCGTCGGCGCTGCGGCCCTATATGGGCGGTCTCGAAAAGCTCGACGCCTGAGAAAGGTCCTCCGATGCGCATCCTCCTCACCAATGACGACGGCATCCACGCGCCGGGCCTCGCCGTGCTGCAGCGGATCGCGCATCAGCTCTCCGACGATGTC
The DNA here is from genome assembly GCA_017307955.1 of Allobosea sp. Classification (GTDB taxonomy): domain Bacteria; phylum Pseudomonadota; class Alphaproteobacteria; order Rhizobiales; family Kaistiaceae; genus Kaistia. Next base: position 317,923 of record JAFKFV010000009.1, read on the forward strand.
TGGACCGTGGCGCCGGAGACCGACCAGTCGGGCCTTGCCCATTCGTTGACGCTCTCCGAGCCGCTCAGGCTGCGCGAGGTCGGCGAGCGGAGCTATGCGCTGCGCGGCACGCCGACCGATTGCGTCATCATGGCGGTGCGGCGCATTCTCGGCGGGCTGCCGGATCTCGTCCTTTCCGGCGTCAATGCCGGCCAGAACGCCGCCGACGACGTGACCTATTCGGGCACCGTCGCCGGCGCCATCGAGGGGACGCTGCTCGGCATTCCCTCGATCGCGCTCAGCCAGGCCTCGATCGCGGTCGATGGCAAGCGGACGATCCCCTTCGAGACCGCCGAGCGCCATGCGCCTGCGATCCTCGACCGGCTCGTCCGCGAGAAGCCGCCGCGCGGCGTGCTCTACAATGTGAACTTCCCCTCCTGCCTGCCGGACGCGGTGGAAGGCGTGCGCGTCACGGTGCAGGGCACGGTCGGCCATGGCCTCACCATCGAGGAGCGCGAGGACGGCCGCGGTCAGCCCTATTTCTGGCTGAAATACCAGCGCGGCGCCGAGACGCATCGCGAGGGGACGGACGTTCACGCCATCATGCATTCGTCGATCTCGGTGACGCCACTCCGGCTCGACCTCACCGCGCATGACGAGCTCGAGAAGCTCGGCGCGCTCTTCGCCTGACCGTCCGATCATAAAACCGCCCGGCCAATAAGGCCCCGTTTACCACCCGCGTTGCATCACTCGTCATTGCGAGAACGAGAGCGTGTAGCGTATGGCACTCGGAGCAGTGAGGTTCGATCCGCGGCCGGAGGTCGACATGACCCCGTTCGTGCCGATCGCGGAATTCCTGCTGACTTTGCGGCAGATGGGCATCATGGACCGGCAGATCCTCGCCGCCATGGAATCCGTGCCGCGCGCGCTGTTCCTTGATGGCGAGGGACGGCATGGTCCCCTCTTCGCCGAACGGCCGCAGCCGATCGCCTGCGGCCAGACCAACACCCCGCCGATCCTGATCGCCCTCATGCTGCAGGCGCTGGCGCTGACCGGACGCGAGCGCATCCTCGATGTCGGCACCGGCTCCGGCTATCTCGCCGCCGTGCTCTCGATGATGGGTCGGCATGTCTACACGATGGAGCGCTTCCGCACCCTCTCCGAGGCGGCGCGGGCGCGCTTCGCCGCGATCCGCAGCGACAGCATCACCGCGGTGCATGGCGACGGCATGCATGGCTGGTCGGAGCGCGCGCCGTTCGACCGCATCGTGACCATGGCCTCGGCGCCCGAGCCGCCGCGCTATCTCATCGACCAGTTGTCTCCGAACGGCATCATGATCATGCCGATCGGCCCCGCCGACGGCGTGCAGACGCTGACGCGGTTCCAGCGCGTCGAGCGCAGTTTCCAGCGTTCCGCCATCTGCGACGTGCGCTTCGTGCCGCTCATCCAGGGCAAGGCGATCCGCCTCTGATACTGGGGCCGCGCGGCATATCCCACGGCGATTCCGTGGCTTTTTTCCAGCGTTTCCGGACCGCTTAAGCCTTTGTCAACGTTACCGGGCTTTACTCGCCGTTACCGATTGTCCGTTGCGTCGCGAGTTGCCACCGATGCGTAAAAGCGTTTCCCCTGCCCGTTCGCGGTTCTTCGTCCAGGTCGCGGCCATCTCCCTTCTCGCCGGCCTGACGGCGGCGTGCAGCGGTGATGCGACCCGGTTCGGAATCCCGGCCTTCACCGGAAGCACGGCCAACCAGAAATCGATTATCGGCGGCGACGACCAGCCCATGCCGGCGCCGGTCGCCAATGTGTCGTCGCAGCCCGTCCAGAGCACGCAGATGGCGGGATCGTCCCGCCAGGATGCGCTCTTGCCCGGCGTCGCCCCTGCCCCCGCTCCGGTCGCCACCGCCGCGCAGCCGCAGCCGCTGAACAGGCCCGTCGAGCCCGTGCAGACGGCCGCCGCGACGCCCGCCGCCACCGGCAAGCCGGGCTGGAACGCCGCGAGCGGCACGGTCGTCACGCTCGGACCCGGCGAGACGCTGTCCTCGATCTCGCGCCGCTACGGCGTGCCGGTCAAGGAGCTCGCCCGCGCCAACAACATCGCCGATCCCTCGGCCGTCGGCATCGGCACGCGCATCACCATCCCGACCTATGGCGTCGCCGGCGGCGCGGCGAAGCCCGCCGTGGCGGTCGCGGACGAGAAGAAGGTGGCGGCCACGGAGCCGGCGACCTCGCTCTCCGGCCTCCACACCGTCACGCCCGGCCAGACCGTCGACCAGATCGCCCGGCTCTACAATGTGAGCCCCCGGGAGATCGCCGCGCTCAACCATCTCGGCGCGAACGACGCGCTGAGGAGCGGCCAGCAGATCAAGATCCCGGGCCACAGCCCGACCAGCACCGTCGCGCTGCGGCCGGAGCCGGTTCGCAAGCCCGAGGCGCCGAAGGGCGAGGACGGCGACGCGGCCAAGTCGGTCGCGCAGGCGGCGCCCGGCGCCGATGCGCCGGAAACCACCGCTTCGATCGCGCCGGCCGACAAGGCCGCCGCCGACGCCGCGGCCAAGGAGATGGCTTCCGCCGCCGCCAAGCCGCAGCCGACCGCCTATGCCCCGGCTTCGGGCGATACCGCGACCGCGGCCGTCGCCGATGCGCCCTCCGCCAACGGCACCTCGTTCCGCTGGCCGGTGCGCGGCCGCATCATCGGCTCCTTCGGCTCCGGCCCGACCGGCGAGCGCAATGACGGCATCAATCTCGCGGTGCCGGAAGGCACCTCGATCAAGGCCGTCGAGGCGGGCACCGTCATCTATGCCGGCAACGAACTGCAGGGCTATGGCCAGCTCGTCCTGATCCGCCATGCCGATGGCTGGGTCTCGGCCTATGCCCACAACAGCGCGATCCTCGTGCAGCGCGGCGACACCGTGCGGCGCGGCCAGATCATCTCGCGCGCCGGCACCTCCGGCAATGTGAGCGCGCCGCAGCTGCATTTCGAGCTGCGCAAGGGCTCGAAGCCGGTCAATCCGCTGGATTACCTGCAGGGCTGACCGCCCCACTCTCTTCCCAAATGACAATGCCCGGGCCTTGGCCCGGGCATTTTCGTCTGGGCAAGGTCGGGGCGCCCGAAGGCGCCCTTCCCTGCTTACGGCTGCGTGTAGGCGGTCTTCACGGTCGTGAAGAACTCGGCGGCGTATTTGCCCTGCTCGCGCGGGCCGTAGCTGGAGCCCTTCCGGCCGCCGAACGGCACGTGATAGTCGACGCCGGCGGTCGGCAGGTTGACCATGACCATGCCGGCTTCGGCGTTGCGGCGGAAATGCGAGGCATGCTTGAGGCTGGTCGTCACGATGCCGGCCGAGAGGCCGAACGGCGTATCGTTGGCGACGGCGAGCGCCTCGTCATAATCCTTGACCTTGACGACGCTGGCGACCGGGCCGAACACCTCTTCCTTGTTGATGCGCATCTCCGGCGTCGTGCCGGTGAACAGCGCCGGCTCGAGGAAGAAGCCCGGATTGTCGCGCTCGATGCGACGGCCGCCGAAGGCGAGCTCGCCGCCCTCTTCCTTGGCGATCTTGATGTAGTTCTCGTCCTGGTCGAGCTGGCTCTGGTCGACCACCGGGCCGATATTGGTGCCCTGCTTGATCGCGTCGTCGACGACGAGATCCTTCATGCGCTTCACCATCGCCTCGACATAGGCGTCGTGGATCTTCTCGGTGACGATGAGGCGCGAGGAGGCCGTGCAACGCTGGCCGGTCGAGAAGAAGGCGCTGTTGACCGTGGTCTCGACGGCGGTCTTGAGGTCCGCATCGTCGAGCACGATGGTCGGGTTCTTGCCGCCCATCTCGAGCTGGAACTTGCGCATCACCGCGATCGAGGCCTCGGCGACCTTCTTGCCGGTGCCGACCGAGCCGGTGAACGAGAGCGCGTTGACCTTCGGCGATTCGAGGATCGCCTGGCCGACGACCGAACCGCGGCCCATCACGAGGTTGAGCACGCCCTTCGGCAGGCCGTTGCGGACGAGGATGTCGACGATAGTCCAGGTGCAGGCCGGCACGAGATCGGCCGGCTTGATGACGACCGTGTTGCCATAGGCGAGCGCCGGCGCGATCTTCCAGGCCGGAATGGCGATCGGGAAGTTCCAGGGCGTGATCAGGCCGACGACGCCGATCGGCTCGCGGGTGATCTGGACATCGATGCCTGGACGGACGGAAGGCAGCACCTCGCCCGCGAGGCGCAGCGTCTCGCCGGCGAAGAAGTGGAAGATCTGCGCGGCGCGGACCGTCTCGCCGATGCCCTCGGGCAGCGTCTTGCCTTCCTCGCGCGAGAGCAGGCGACCGATCTCTTCCTTGCGGGCGAGGATCTCGTCGCCGGTCGCCTTCAGGATGTCGTGGCGCTGCTGGATGCCGGACTGCGACCAGGTCTTGAACGCCGCCTGAGCCGCGTCGATGGCGGCGCGGGCGTCCTCGGCGGTGCCCTGCGCGAAGGTGCCGACCACCTCATTGGTGTTGGACGGATTGATGTTGGGCCGCGCGTCGCCGCCCACCCATTCGCCGCCGATATAGTTCTTGTGCAGTTCGGTCATCGGAAATCCTCGACTACCTTTGGCTTCTAAAGGGTACGCCGCCCCGGGGGGGCGGAGCGGCGCTCGGCCGGCAGGACCGGCCCTTATGATCGCTGGTCGGCGGCGCTCAGAGCGCCGTCACCGTGACGCTCTCTTCCGGGGCATAGGCGAGCGCGTTCCTCAGCGGCAACCCGAACGCCTCCGACTCGATCTCGAAGACGTCGCCCGGCTCGGTGCGGATGCCGAAGGCGACCGAGAGGGTCGCCGTGCCGTAGGTATGGACATGCACCTGCCCGGGGCGGCGGAAGAAGTCATACTTGAAGTGGTGATGCTCCAGATTGGCGAGCGTGTGCGACATGTTCGCCTCGCCCGACAGGAAGGGCTCGTCGAAGATCACCTTGTCGTCGCGCAGGATGCGCGAGCGGCCGCGCACGTCGTCCGGCAGCGCGCCGACGAGCAGCTCCGGGCCGACCGAGCAGGGACGCAGCTTCGAATGGGCGAGGTAGAGATAGTTCACCCGCTCCATCACATGGTCCGAGAACTCGTTGGCGAGCGCGAAGCCGATGCGGAAGGGGCGGCCATCGTCGGCGATGATGTAGATGCCGGCGACCTCCGGCTCCTCGCCGCCGTCCTGCGCGAAGGACGGCGCCGTCAGCGGCTGGCCCGGGCCGACGAGCAGCGCGCCGTCGCCCTTGTAGAACCATTCCGGCTGCACGCCGGTCTTGCCGGCGGCCGGCTTGCCGCCCTCGAGGCCCATGCGGAACATCTTCATCGAATCGGTCAGCGTCTCCTCGGCGGCGGCGACCGTCTTGTGCATGGCGTCGCGGGCCGAGGCCGAGCCGAGATGCGTGAGGCCCGTACCGGTGATGAGGAGATGCGCCGGATCGGGATGATCGATCGGCGCCAGCACGCGGCCGGACGCGAGGAGGGCCGCGCGGTCGACGCTCTCGCCCTTGCCGGCGGCATCGACCACCGCCTCGATGCTGCTGCGCGCCGCGATCGCCGCCCGCGCGAGATCATAGACGGTGCGATGGCCGGGAACGATCGCCGAGGTCTCGGCGCCGGCCGGGCCGGTCGTCGCCACCACGGCGCGCTCGCCACCTTCCGTCAGGATCTGCATCAGTCGCATCGCTTCCTCCTTCTCGCCTTTCATGCGCCGGCAGCATGCTTGCGCCGGCATTGATCACAGGAATGATCCGGCCCTGGCCGGTTGCCGATGGCGGGCGCCATCAGCCAATTTCGGTCTCCGCCTCGCCACGGCGGCCTACCCAGATGGAATCGAACACATTGCCCTTCGCGTTGCGCAACAGCCGGCGCATCGCGAGATAGGCGCCATCGGCATTGCGCTCGCGGATCGCCTCATAGACGTCGCGATGCTGCAGCACCGCGTCATCGCCCATCACGGTCCGCCAGCCAAGCGAGAACGAGATGACGAGGCCGGATTCGATCATGCCGCCGGCCGAGCGTAGCAGCGGATTGTGCGAGGCCTCGAGCACGATCATGTGGAAGGCGAGATCGGCCTTGATCTGGTCGGCGCTGCCGCGATCACGGCTCTTGATGCCGTCGAGCGCCTTCGACAGCGCCTCGATCTCCTCCGGAGTGGCGCGCTCGGCGGCCCGCGCCGCGGCGGCCGGCTCGATGATCTCGCGCATCTCGAAGAGGGAATGGATGAACTCGTCGCTCGGGAAGGGATCGATCTGCCAGTGCAACACGTCCGGATCGAGCATGTTCCAGTCGGAGCGCGGGCGCACGCGGGTGCCGATCTTCGGCCGCGACACCGTCAGCCCCTTGGCGGAGAGCAGGCGGATCGCCTCCCGCACGGCGGTGCGCGAGACCTTGAACTCCTCCTGCACCTTGGGTTCGGTCGGCAGCGTCTCGCCCGGCTGGTACTGGCCGGTGACGATGCGGCGCCCGAGCGTGCTCGCCACCATGTCGGACAAGCTGCCGGTCCGCTCGCGGCCCGTTGTCGCGAGCGCTCGGCTCGTATCCTGGACGCCGCGCATGGCCACACCCCTCCCTGGTCGCGCCTCTGCGCCACATTCATAGTATGTTTGCCGGGGCGAAAACTCAACCGCGCCGCCGTCATCGGCCCGACATCGCTGTGGTCGCAGGCTCCCCGCCGCGATTGGTCAACAGCCTCGGGGAAACATTCACATGACCCAATTGTTCGATGTCCGCGCGCGCAGCGTCGCGGCGGCGTTCGCCATGCTGCTCGCGGCCGCGACCGGAGCCTCCGCCACGGAACTCACCGTCCTCTCCTTCAATATCCGCGGCGGCGGCGCCAATGACGGCAAGGGCGTCGAGGAGACCGTCGCCGCCATCCGGGCCGTGAACCCGGATATCGTCGGCATCCAGGAGAGCCGCGCCGAATCGGTGCCCTGCACGGCCGAACATTGCCCGGCGAGCGGCGAAAGCGTCGCCGCCAAGCTCGCGGCGGCGCTCGGCTATCACTTTGTCGACCAGCCCGGCGAAAGCGCCGCTCTCTGGGCCAATGCGATCCTGTCGCGCTATCCGCTCGGTACGCTGACGCCGAACAAGCTCGGCGCGCGCATCAGCGTCGATGGCCGCGCGGTCGACATCTTCAACGTCCATTTCACCGACTTCCCCTACCAGCCCTACCAGGCCCTCGGGATCGAATACGGCAACGCGCCCTTCCTGAAGACCGCCGGGGAACTGGTGACGGCCGCCGCGGCGGCGCGCGGCCCCGGCCTCGCGCTGCTCTTCGCCGATATGGACGCCGCCGGCCCGGCCGACGCCGCCTTCGTGTTCGGCGATTTCAACGAGCCCTCGCATCACGACTGGGTCGACGCGACCGTGAAGGCCGGCCTGCAGCCGCTCGTCGTGCCCTATCCGACCGAGAAGGCCATCGAGGCACGCGGCTTCGTCGACACCTTCCGCGCCGTCTATCCCGATCCGGTGGCGAAGCCGGGCCTCACCTGGACGCCGACCACGAGCCCGAGCGACAAGGACGACCATCACGACCGCATCGATTTCGCGCTCGCCAAGGCGGAAAAACTCGAAGTGCTGTCCGCCGGCATCCTCGGCGAAAAGGCACCGGAGGCCGACATCGTCGTCACGCCCTGGCCGTCCGACCACCGCGCGACCTTCGCCAAGGTCCGCTTCTGAGCCGAGGCTCGCCAGGCCGCTTGCCAAGCCCGGCGGGCGCTGCGATCCTCGGATCGTCGAAAAGGACCCGGAGCGGAATCGGTAAGCCCGCTCCTTCCCCAAGGGGAACTCCGCCTTGCCGCAAGGCGAGCCCGCGACAAGCAACCGGCGCGACCCGCCGGCGGCTTGGCGCGGGTTGTGTACGTGACTCGCATCATCGTCGTCGGCGGCTGCGCCTCCCAACCAAGGAGGTCCCATGCCCATCATCCGAGCCGAAGCCGGCATCGTCACGCAGATCAATGTCTTCACGGTGCCGCCCGGCGGTCAGGACGCGATGATCGCGCTTCTCGCCGAAGCCGCGCGCTTCGCGAGCGACACGCCCGGCTGGCTCTCCGCCAGCCTGCACCGCAGCCATGACGGCACGCGGGTCGTGAACTACGCCCAGAGCGAGAGCCTCGAGGCCTCGCAGCGCGTCATCGAGCGCCTGCGCGCCGCGGGATATCTCGAACGCAACCGCGCACTCGGCGAGGCCCATCCCGGCCTTTACGGCGTCGTCTTCACGCTCGAGCGGTGACCGGCCAGCAAACAAGAACGGCGCGTCCTTCGACGCGCCGTCACATCGTCGTTGCCGGAGGCTCAGCGGGCGCGCTGCCCGAACAGGATCTTCTGCGCTTCCTTGTCGTCGGCGAGGCTGACCGGCTCGACCGGCGCCTTGATCGCCATGCCGCGCTGAACGGCGGGACGCGCATTGAGGAGATCGATCCACCGCTTCACATGCTTGAACTCGGTGGTGTCGAACTGCTGCGTCTCCCAGCCGGCAGCCCAGCCGAAGATCGCCATGTCGGCGATCGAATAGGCGGCGCCGCCGACATATTCATTGCCGGCGAGGCGGCGGTCGAGAACGCCGTAGAGGCGATGCGTCTCGTCCTGGTAGCGCTTGGTCGCATAGGGGATGCGTTCCGGCGCATAGACCGAGAAATGGTTGCGCTGGCCGAGCATCGGGCCGAAGCCGCCCATCTGCCACATCAGCCATTCCTCGACGGCGACGCGCGCGCGCTCGTCGTCCTGCGGATAGAACTGGCCGAACTTGCGCCCGAGATAGAGCAGGATGGCACCCGACTCGAACACCGAGATCGGCGCATTGCCCGGCCCCTCGGGATCGATGATGGCCGGCATGCGGTTGTTCGGCGCGATCTTGAGGAAGTCTGGCTTGAACTGGTCGCCCTTGCCGATATTGACGAACTTGATCTCGTAGGGAACGCCGAGTTCCTCAAGCATGATCGAGATCTTCTTGCCGTTCGGGGTCGGCCAGAAATGGAGTTCGATCGGCTTCACCTGCTCTGCCGCCATCATTGCCTCGCTCACGGAATGGATGCCGGCACGGCGCCGGCAGGGGATGGTGCCGGCCAAAGGCCGACGGGAACGTACGGTAACATCAGCATCCCGCAATCGCCGCCGGCCCGCAAGGCTGCGCGGCGGCGACGCCTCACTCAAGGCCGAGCTTCCGCTTCAAGATTTCGTTGACGGCCTGCGGGTTGGCCTTGCCGCCCGACGCCTTCATGATCTGTCCGACGAACCAGCCGGCGAGCGTCGGCTTGACCTTGACCTGTTCCACCTTGTCGGGATTGGCGGCGATGATGTCGTCGACCACCTTCTCGATGGCGCCGGTATCGGTCACCTGCTTCAGCCCGCGCGCCTCGACGACCGCCTTCGGATCGCCGCCCTCGCTCCAGAGGATCTCGAACAAGTCCTTGGCGATCTTGCCCGAGATGGTGCCGTCGGCGATCAGGTCGATGATCGCGCCTATCTGCGCCGCCGAGACGGGGCTCGACGTGATGTCGAGGCCGTCGCGGTTGAGGCGGGCGGCGAGTTCCTGCGTCACCCAGTTGGCGGCGATCTTCGGATCGCGTCCCTTGGCCACCGCCTCGTAGAACTCGGCGACGTCCTTCTCCAGCACGAGGACGCCAGCGTCATAGGACGACAGGCCGTAATCCTTGACGAAGCGGGCCTTCAGCGCATCGGGAAGCTCGGGCAGCGAGCCGGCGATCTCCTCGACCCAGGCCTCGTCGAGAACGAGCGGCAGGAGGTCGGGATCGGGGAAATAGCGGTAGTCATGCGCCTCTTCCTTGGAGCGCATCGAGCGGGTCTCGCCCTTGTTGGCGTCGTAGAGCCGCGTCTCCTGGTCGATCGTGCCGCCGTCCTCGATGATCGCGATCTGGCGGCGCGCTTCGAACTCGACCGCCTGGCCGACGAAGCGGATGGAGTTGACGTTCTTGATCTCGCAGCGCGTGCCGAGCGGCTCGCCGGGGCGGCGCACCGAGACATTGACGTCGGCACGCATCGAGCCCTCGTCCATGTTGCCGTCGCAGGTGCCGAGATAGCGCATGATGGTCCGGAGCTTGGCGAGATAGGCCTTCGCCTCCTCCGACGAGCGCAGGTCGGGCTTCGAGACGATCTCCATCAGCGCGACGCCGGAGCGGTTCAGGTCGACGAAGCTCATGGTCGGGTGCTGGTCATGCAGCGACTTGCCGGCGTCCTGCTCCAGATGCAGCCGCTCGATGCCGATCGTGATCGTCTCGCCGCTCTCGAGGTCGATCGTGATCTCGCCCTCGCCGACGATCGGCTGCTTGTACTGCGAGATCTGATAGCCCTGCGGCAGGTCGGGATAGAAATAGTTCTTCCGGTCGAACACCGAGCGATGGTTGATCGCCGCCTTGAGCCCGAGGCCGGTGCGCACCGCCTGCGCCACGCATTCGCGGTTGATCACCGGCAGCATGCCCGGCATCGCCGCGTCGACGAGGCTCACATGCGAATTCGGCGCGCCGCCGAACTCGGTCGAGGAGCCGGAGAAGAGCTTGGCATTGGAGAGGACCTGCGCATGCACCTCCATGCCGATCACCACCTCCCAATCCCCGGTCGCGCCGGCGATCAGCTTCTTCGGGTCGGCAGGGCGGGCATGGGCGTTCATCGGCATGGTCCTTCGGATCGTCTCCCGGTTGGGTTAGTGAATCTCGCGGCGCTCCGCAAGGGAACGCGCGGAGAGCGGGCTCCGGCCGCTACCCGCCGCGCGGCCCGTGGCCCCACCTTAGTCGATGAAATCGCTGCAGCGCGGCGCCGGCGCGGTGCCCCAGGGCATGATCGGGACGCTGGAGATCGAGTTCTTGGGGCTGCCGTCGACCAGCTTGTCTGAATAGACGAGATAGACGAGCACGTTGCGCTTCGGATCGCAGCCGCGGACGATCTGCATCTTCTTGAACCAGAAGGAGCGGCGCTGGCGGAACATCTCGTCGCCCTGGCCGATCTTCTCCTTGAAGCTGATCGGGCCGACCTGGCGGCAGGCGAGCGAGATGTCGGAGGTTTCCTCGGCGAGACCGAGCATGCCCGAAACGCCGCCGCGCTCCGCCGCAGCGAAATGGCAGGCGACGCCGTCGACCTCGGGGTCGTCGATGCCGTAGACGGCGATCTTGTCGTTGGGGGTCACCCACTTGAAGGTCGTCGACTCCTTGAAGATGAGGTCCGGCCCATCGGCGAGCGCCGGCGCCGCCCCGAAGGCGGCGAGAACGGCGGCGGCGCAGATGGCGGCGAGCGGGCGGCGCATGGGCATCTCCCCTGTTGAGGCCGAGCGCAATATAGGGACGCCGCCGGCCAGCGGGAGGGGCATTTACGCGGGCAGCGCCCGCAGCAGACGATCGCGCCGCATCCAGCGCCCGACCAGCATGACCGAGGTGGCGGCCAGACCCGACAGCAGCCCGATCCAGATGCCGATGCCGGCGAAACCGAAGCCGAAGGCGAGCGAGAGGCCGATGCCGAGGCCGATGCACCAATAGCCGACCGCGGCATAGATCATCGGGACGCGCGCGTCGTGCAGCCCGCGCAGCATGCCGGCCGCCATCACCTGCGCGCCGTCGAACACCTGGAACAGCGCCGCGATGCCGAGGAAGGAGACCGCGAGCGCCATCACCTGCGCATTGGCCGGGTCGTGGCGATCGAGGAAGATGCCCGCGAGCAGATCCGGGATCGAGAAGATCATGAGCGCGGTGCAGCACATGAAGGCGGTGCCGAGCACGAAGGGCGTCCAGCCGGCGCGCGTGATCGCCGCCCGGTCGCGGGCGCCGAAGGCATAGCCGACGCGGACCGTCGCCGCCTGCGAGAAGCCGAGCGGCACCATGAAGCAGACCGCCGCGAACTGGATGGCGATCGCATGCGCCGCCACCGCCTCGGCCCCGATCAGGCCCATGACGAAGACGGCGGCGTTGAACACCGTCGCCTCGAGCGCCACGGCGACGCCGATGGGGAGGCCGAGCGCAACGAGGCTGCGGAACTTGGCGAAATCGAAGCGCCAGAAATGGCCGAAGATGCGATAGCGGCGAAAGCGCGGGTGCAGCACGCAGACGAGCGCCATGCCGCCGAACATCGTCAGCGCCGAGATCGTCGAGCCGATGCCGGCACCGAGAATGCCGAGGCGCGGCAAGCCGAGCTCGCCGAACACCAGCGCCCAGACCGCAAGCGCATTGACGAGGAGGCCGATGACGCCGATCACCAGCGACCAGGCCGGTCGCTCCAGCGCAACGACGAATGAGCGCAGCACCAGATAGAGCAGCATCGGCAGCATGGCCCATTGCAGGCCGCGCATGTAGTGGCTGGCCTCGCGGGCGAGATCCGGCTCCTGGCCGATGGCGAGCAGGATCGGCTCGGCGTTCCAGAGCAGCAGCCAGAAGGGAACGGTGATGGCGAGCGCCATCCAGAAGCCCTGGCGGACGATGTCGCGCACGGCGCGGACGGAATGGCGCTTCTCGCCGCGCTTCTTGGCGATCATCGGCGAGACGGCCGAGATCATGCCGATGCCGAAGATCAGCATGGCGAAATAGAGATTGGTCCCCAGCGCGCCGGCGGCGAGCTCGCGCGAGCCGAGCCATCCGATGAAGACGATGTCGGTGACGTTGATCACCGTCTGCGCGAGATTGGTCAGGATCAGCGGCAGCGCCAGCGTGATCGTCGCGCGGGCCTCGGTGAACCAGGGGCGTAGCAGGCTTTCCCGCGCGAATGTGGCGGTCGGGGCGGTCATGGCAAACTCGGAAATGGCAGTCGCGCCCGGGGGAGCGCGGAATGATCGCCTAATAGGCATATTGGGCAGAGCTTGACCACTCAAAGCTTTGAATGGCCGCCATCACGCGCAAGAATGCAACACCGGCCCGCATCGCCGGTGGGTGAATGCCGTCACAGAAGTGACCCGAGCGCTTCGCTATGGTAAGAGCATTCTTGCCCCGACGCCCCATTGTTGAGCCGCCTGAGAGACCGGACGATGCGTGTTCCGAGTATGCCTCCCCGCGTCGCGCTAGCGGCCTTTATCCTGTTTGCCCTCGCCGGCGTCGCCGAGGCCGCCTCGCCGGCCTGCCGCGCGCTCGAGGCGCAGCTCTCCAGCCTGCAGAAGAAGAGTTCGCGCGCCGCTGCGTTCGACGGCGCCGCCAGCCAGCAGCGCGCCGCGATCGCCTCGGCCGAGGGGCAGGCCCGGCGGTCCGGCTGCTTCGGCGGCGGACTGTTCGTGCGCGACCAGTCCGGCTCGGCACAGTGCCGCGCCCTCGTCTCCTCGATCGGCAAAATGAAGGCCAACCTCGCCAAGCTCGATCGCGGCAGCCGCGTTTCGGGCGGCGGCTCGGGCGCCTCGCGCGAGGCGATCCTGCGCCAGCTCGGCGCCAATAATTGCGGCCCGCAATATGCGAGCTATGTCGCGCAGCCGCAGCAGCGCGGCTTCCTGCAGCGGCTGTTCAATCCCGATCCCCTGCCCCGCCAGACCGACGTGGCGGTGGTCCCGGCCCGGCCGGTGACGCGCGACACCGCGCGGCGGCAGGACTATGACGGCAGCAGCGGCTACGATCTCGGCTTCGGCGGCGGCACCTATCGCACGCTCTGCGTCCGGACCTGCGACGGCTATTATTTCCCGATCAGCTACACGACCCGCGCCGGCAATTTCCAGACCGACCAGCAGGTCTGCCAGCAGATGTGCCCCGGCACCGAGGTGGTGCTCTATGCGCATCGCAATCCGGGCCAGGATTCGACGCGGGCGCTCTCGACGGTCGACAAGTCGCCCTATGCCGACCTTCCCAACGCCTTCGCCTATCGGTCGAGCTACAATCCGAGCTGCACCTGCGGCAAGTCGTCGGCGCTCGACATCGTCGCCGGCGGCTACAGCCCGGCGGCGATCGGCCCCTATTCGGCGGCGCTGGCGCCCGTGCCCGGCGCCCGGCCCGAGCAGGGCGAGGATCCGGAGACGCTCGCCAATCGCCGCGGCCAGTTCGATCCCGGCGAGATCGGCAAGCCCAATATCGCGACGCCGGTGGCCTCGCTTACGACCCCTGTGCCGACGGTGACGTCGGGCGGGCCTGTGCGGCGAGTCGGTCCTTCGTATTACTACGCCCAATGAGCGGCAGCAGGCCGGCCAGCTCCGGCCCATGGTCGAGCCCGGTCAGCGCGCGGCGGAGCGGCATGTAGAGCGCCCGCCCCTTGCGCCCGGTCGCTGCCTTCAGCGCCTCTGTCCAGAGCTTCCAGGTCTCCGCGCCGAAGGGCTCCGGCGGCAGCAAGCGCTCGGCCTCGGCGAGGAATGGCCCGTCCTCGGGTGAAGGCTCGGACGGCGGCATCGGACCGGTCACGATCTTCCACCAGTCGGCGGCATCGGCGACGCGCACGAGATTGCCGCGTATGGCGGTCCAGAACGCTTCGCCGCCGCCGATCCCCATCGCCTCCAGCCGCTCGCTGACCGCCTCATAGGGCAGCGCATGCACCAGCCGCGCATTGAGACCGTCGAGATCGGCGGGGTCGAAGCGGGCCGGCGAGCGCGAGACCATCGAGAGATCGACCAGCGCCGCCAACGCGCCGAGATCGGCGGCGGGCTCGATCGGCGCCGAGGTGCCGAGCAGCACGGCGAGCGAGGCGACGGCCATCGGCTCGTAGCCGGCTTCGGCGAGCGAGCCGAGCGAGAGCGCGCCGGTGCGCTTGGAGAGCCCCTCGCCGCTGGCGGTGGTGAGAAGGTTCACATGGCCGAAGACGGGCGCCACGGCGCCGAGCGCCTCGAAGAGCTGGATCTGCACGCCGGTATTGGTGACGTGGTCGTCGCCGCGGATGATGTGCGTGATGCCGAAGGCGATGTCGTCGACGACTGAGGGCAGCGTGTAGAGGAAGCTGCCATCCTCGCGGATGAGCACCGGGTCGGACAGCGAGGCGATGTCGACGGTCTCCTCGCCGCGCACGAGGTCGGCCCAGCGCACCAGCCGCGCCGTCTCGTCAAGGCGGAAGCGCCAATGCGGCCGCCGCCCTTCGGCCTCGAGCCGCGCCCGATCCGCCTCGGAGAGCCTCAGCGCCGCGCGGTCATAGATCGGCGGCAGGCCCCGCGCCATCTGCCGCTTGCGGCGATAGTCGAGCTCCTCGGCCGTCTCATAGGCCGGATAGAGCCGGCCGGAGCGCTTCAGCGCCTCGGCGGCCGCCTGATGGGCACTCGCATGCTCGGACTGGCGCTCGAGCCGGTCGACGGCGATGCCGAGCCAGGCGACATCGCGCAGGATCGCCGCGGCGAAGCGCTCTTCCGAACGCCCGCGATCGGTATCGTCGAGCCGCAGCACGAAGCGTCCGCCATGGCGCAGCGCATAGAGCGCATTGAACAGCGCCGGCCGCGCATTGCCGATATGGAGATAGCCGGTCGGCGACGGCGCGAAGCGGACCGTGACAGGATGATCGGACATGAGCTCGGGCGTTCGTTCGAAGTTGCCAGCGGTTTAGCCATCCCCCCTCCGGCGCGCAACCATGCCTCACCGGAGAGGCCACGCGCCTCACCGGGAAGCATCCCCTCCCCCGCATCATCTCCTCCTCCCGCGTCCAGGCCCCCCTGATCTCCGCCGCTGCGCGGGAGAGGGGTTCCGCCGTGCGAATCCCAGCGGTTTCACATAGGGTCCAGAGTCCACCACCCCCGATGCCGGCCGCGCCGCAGCCCTCTCCCCCCTTGTGGGGGAGAGCTGGAGAGGGGGGTACCGCCGCCAGCCGCCTGACGCCACCTATGCTGGAGACGAGGAAGCTGACCCCTGGGGGCGATCAGTCGATGCTGGCGGCGATCAGGCGGTCGGCGATGGCGGGGAGCGAGCGGACGGGGCCGTCGGAGCGGAAGAGCTGGCCGGCGGCGTTGGCTCCTTCGAAGAGCATCAGCAGGCCGTCGGCGAGCTCGGCCGGGTCGCGGGCGCCCATCCCGGCCGCCATCGCCTCGAGGCGGCGGCGCAGTTCGCGCTTGTTGGCCTCGCTGACGGCACGGGCGGGCGACTGGGGCTCGGGAAACTCGACCGCGGCATTGGTGAGGGCGCAGCCGCGATAATCGGTCTCGGACTGCCGCCGGCGGACGCGGCCGAAATAGTCGACGATCTGCGCGCGCGGATCGCCGGGATGGGCGTCGACTGCCGCCTGGAAGCGGCGCCAGAAGCCATCCTCATAGTCGCGGAGATAGGCGGCGGCGAGCTCGTCCTTGGACGGAAAACTGCGATAAAGGCTCGGCTTCGTCACGCCGGCGCGCTCGACGATCTCGTCGACGCCCACGGCGCGGATGCCCTCGCGATAGAAGAGGCTGCGCGCCGCGTCGAGGATGCGCTCGGCCGCGCGCGGCTTGGTCGCCCCCCGCTTGTCCCCCGCCTGATCCGCCTTGCCGCTCATCATGCTCCTTCGCCGCATTTGCCGCTTGCAATGTAACAGACCGGTACGTAACGTCCAGGCGCGTTACGGACCAGTGAGTCACATGAGCAGCATTATAAGGCGGCCCTTCGGCCAGAACTACGCCTTCGTCGTCGCGGGCGTCATCTTCCTGTCGTTGCTTGCGGCGGCCGGCCTTCGCGCGGCGCCCGGCGTCCTGATGCTGCCGCTGCAATCCTCGCTCGGCTGGGATCGCGCGACGATCTCGCTCGGCGCCGCCATCGGCATCTTCCTCTATGGCCTCGCCGGTCCCTTCGCGGCGGCGCTGATGCAGACCTTCGGGCTGAAGCGCACGCTGGTCTGCGCGCTTCTCCTAATGTCGCTGTCGACTGGCCTCTCCGCCGTGATGACGGCGCCCTGGCAGTTCATCACGCTCTGGGGCGTCCTGTCCGGCATCGGTTCCGGCGCGGTCGCGCTCGTGATGGGCGCAACGATCGTCAATCGCTGGTTCGTCAGCAATCGCGGCCTGATGATGGGCATCTTCTCCGCTTCGACCGCGACGGGAACGCTGATCTTCCTGCCGGGCTTCGCGGGCCTCGCCGCCTGGGGCGGCTGGCAGGCCGTCGTGCTGACCATCGCGGCGATCACCGCGCTGCTCATCCCCGTCGTGCTGCTGCTGGTGCCCGAAAGCCCGAAGGCGGCCGGCCTCGTCCCCTATGGCGCGACGGGCGCCGAGCCACAGCAGCCGCCGGCCACCGGCAATCCGTTCGCCAATGCGATCGGCGCGCTCGTCGAGGCTTCGCGCACGCGGACCTTCTGGTATCTTTTCGCCACCTTCTTCGTCTGCGGCTTCACGACCAATGGTCTCGTCGGCACGCATATGATCGCGTTCTGCGGCGATATGGGCATCGGCGAGGTGCAGGCCGCGAGCATGCTGGCGATGATGGGCATCTTCGATCTTTTCGGCACCACGGCCTCGGGCTGGCTGACCGACCGCGTCGACCCGCGCAAGCTGCTCTTCGTCTATTACGGGCTGCGCGGCCTCTCGCTGATCTACCTGCCCTTCTCGGATTTCTCGGTCTGGAGCCTGTCGATCTTCGTCGTCTTCTACGGCCTGGACTGGATCGCCACCGTGCCGCCGACGGTGCGCCTTGCCAACGAAGCCTTCGGCGACCGCAAGGCGCCGGTGGTGTTCGGCTGGATCGCCGCCGGTCATCAGCTCGGCGCCGCCTCGGCGGCCTTCCTCGCCGGCTGGCTGCGCACCCAGCAGGGCAACTATTTCGACGCCTTCATGATCGCCGGCGCCACCGGCGTCGTCGCCGCGCTTCTCGCCCTGTTGATCGCGCGGCCGCGGCGCGGCGCCGTCGTCGAGAGCGCGGCCTGACAATGAGCGACGCTGTCTCGCTCTTTGGACCCTGGCTGCAACGCTGGAGCCTGGTCGCGGACGGAGCGCCGATCGAGACGCCGACGAGCAACCTTCTACCCGTCACGCTGGACGGAGCGCCGGCGATGCTCAAGCTGCTGAAGCCGTCGAGCGACGAAGGCCCGGGCATCGCGGCGCTTGGCTGGTTTGCCGGCAAAGGCGCGGTGCGCGTCATCGCGGCGGAGGGTGACGCCGTCCTGATGGAGCGCGCGGTCGGCCGGCGCTCGCTGACGGCGATGGCGGTCGGCGGCGAGGACGAGGAGGCGATCCGCATCATCGCCAGCGTCGCCAAGGCGCTGCATGCGCCGCGACCGGAGCCGCCGGAGCTGCCGACA
The DNA here is from genome assembly GCA_017307955.1 of Allobosea sp. Lineage (GTDB taxonomy): Bacteria > Pseudomonadota > Alphaproteobacteria > Rhizobiales > Kaistiaceae > Kaistia. The sequence continues at coordinate 335,969 of JAFKFV010000009.1, forward strand.
CTCACGCGGCGTTTCCGCGCAATGTTCCGGGCCGGGCCGGAGCATGCAGTGCTTGCTCGATGCGCGGAGACGGCGCGTCGGCTCATCGAGACTTCGCGCGAGAGCGTCGTGCTGCATGGCGACCTGCACCACGAGAACGTGCTCGACAGCCCGCGCGGCTGGGTCGCCATCGACCCGAAGGGCGTCGCGGGCGAGCGCGCCTATGATGTCGCCAATCTCTTCCTCAACCCGGCCGGCGTCGAACGGCTGGTGCTCGACCGGGCGCGAGCGGTCAGGCTGGCGGCGATCGTCTCGGAAGAACTCGCGCTCGACCCCGCCCGCGTGCTCGGCTTCGCCTTCGCCCATGCCGGCCTCTCGGCCGCATGGTGCATCGAGGACGGCATCGACCCGAGGATCGCGATCGAGGCGGCGGAGATGCTGGAGCCGCTCGCTCAGCCGTCCGCCGGGTAGACGGGCGCGCCGTCGCCGATCTCGTAATAGTCGCCCTTGTCGGCAGCGAAGATGTGCCCGCCCATATGCGTGCCGGTGGGCTTCTCGAAGCCGCCCATCGCGATGGCGATGCGGTCGGTTCCGGTGCGGCGCCAGAACAGGACCGAGCCGCAGGTGCCGCAGAAGCCGCGCTCGGCGACATCGGACGAGCGATACCAGCGGACGCTGTCCTCGCCCTCGATCGCAAGATCGGCGACCGCGACATTGGTCGTGGCGAGGAAATGGCCCGTCTGCCGCCGGCACTGCGTGCAGTGGCAGCCGCAGACCTCGGACAGCGGCCCGCTCACGGCATAGCGGACGGCGCCGCAGAGGCAGCGCCCGCGATGCATTTCGCCGGCCACTTCAGAGGCCACCGGCGGCCACCAGCCGGTGCTCGGCGACGCGGGTCTTCTTCAGGAGTTCCGCGACGAGGAAGGCGAGCTCCAGCGACTGGTCGGCGTTGAGGCGCGGATCGCAATGGGTGTGGTAGCGGTCCGAGAGATCCTCGTCGGTGATGGCGCGGGCGCCGCCGGTGCATTCGGTGACGTTCTTGCCCGTCATCTCGATATGGATGCCGCCGGGGAAGGTTCCCTCGCCCTGATGCACTTCGAAGAAGGTGCGGACCTCCTTCAGGATCAGGTCGAAGGGCCGCGTCTTGTAGCCGGTGACCGCCTTGATCGTGTTGCCATGCATCGGGTCGCAGGACCAGACGACCGAGCGGCCCTCGCGCTCGACGGCGCGGATCAGCTGCGGCAGGTGATCATAGACCTTGTTGGCGCCGAAGCGGCAGATCAGCGTCAGCCGGCCCGGCTCGTTATCCGGATTGAGCGCATCGATGAGCTGCAACAATCCGTCGCCGGTCAGCGAGGGACCGCATTTGAGCCCGATCGGGTTCTTCACGCCGCGCATATATTCGACATGGGCGTGGTCGGCCTGGCGGGTGCGGTCGCCGATCCACAGCATGTGGCCGGAGGTGGCGTACCAGTCGCCACTCGTCGAATCGACGCGGGTCATGGCCTGCTCGTAGCCGAGCAGCAGCGCTTCATGCGAGGTGAAGAACTCGGTCGAGCGCAGCGAGGGCGTCGTGTCCGGATTGATGCCGCAGGCGCGCATGAAGGCCATGGTCTCGGAGATGCGGTCGGCGATCTCCTGATAGTGGTGGCCCTGCGGGCTGTCCTTCACGAAGCCGAGCATCCACTGATGCACATGCTCAAGATTGGCATAGCCGCCCTGCGCGAAGGCGCGCAGCAGGTTGAGCGTCGCCGCCGACTGCCGATAGGCGTCCTCGACCCGGCGCGGATCGGGGATGCGGGCCGCCGGCGTGAACTCGATGCCGTTGATGTTGTCGCCGCGATAGGACGGCAGCTCGACATCGCCGATCTTCTCCATCGGTGCCGAGCGCGGCTTGGCGAACTGGCCGGCGATGCGGCCGACTTTCACCACCGGCATCTGGCCGGCAAAGGTCAGCACCACCGCCATCTGTAGAAAAACGCGGAAAAAGTCGCGGATATTGTCGGGATGATGCTCGGCGAAGCTCTCGGCGCAATCGCCGCCCTGCAAGAGGAAGGCCTCCCCCCGCGCGACCGAGGCGAGCCCCTTCTTCAGCTGCCGCGCCTCGCCGGCGAAGACGAGCGGCGGATAGGTGGCGATGCGCGCCTCGACCGCGGCAAGGGCCGCCTGGTCGGGATAATCCGGCACCTGCTGGATGGGCTTTTCCCGCCAGCTCGCGGGGCTCCAGCTCGTCTTGGTCATGCTCGGCTCCACACCGCGTCCGGCCATATCGGCGCCCGAGCGCCCGGCCATCCGCTTCTCAAAAAAGGTGGAGCCTTATACACGCCCCTCCCCCGCCTCGCCAATCGAAGCCGTTGCTGCGCCGCATCACGCCGCGGCGAGCGCCCGCATGCGGGCGGCGGTTTCCTCGTCGGCCGGGAAGAAGGCTTCGATGGCGATCTCGGAGAGCGTGACGTCCGCCGGTCCGCCGAAAACCGTCGTCGTCGAGAGGAAGGAGAGCTCGCCATCGCCATGGCGAAGGCGCAGCGGCACGGCGATGCCGGCGAGTTGGTCGGCCTTTCGTTGCTCGCGTGCGAGCGGACGCGGCAGGGCCTCCATCTCGGCGAGGAGACCGGCGAGCACGGCATCGCCGGTCAGGTCGACCTCGTGAGCAAGGCGCCGCAGCATATGGCCGCGCCAGGCCGGAAAGTCGACAATGCGCGGCGCAAGGCCGCCGGGATGGAGCGACAGCCGCACCACATTGACCGGCGGCACCAGCAGGGCCGGATCGACGCCGTCGATGAGCGCCCCAACCGCCGCGTTGGCCTCGAGCATCGTCCAGTGGCGGTCAACGGCGAGTGCGGGATAAGGCATGTGGCCAGCGACGATGCGGCGCACCGCGTCCCGGGCCGGTCCGAGCCCGGGATCATCGAGCCGCCGCGCCGGATGGACGGGCGCATAGCCGGCGGCGACGAGGAGGAGGTTCTGCTCGCGCAGCGGCAGCTCCAGTTCCTCGGCGAGGCGCAGCACCATGGCGCGGCTCGGCTGGGAACGGCCGGTCTCGAGGAAGGAGAGATGGCGCGTCGAGAGGCCCGCCTCGCCGGCAAGCTCCATCTGCGACAGCCGCCGGCGGCGACGCCACTCCTTCAGCTCTTCCCCGAACGACGCTTGCGACAGGCTCATCGGCTCCTCCGTGACGCCGAACCTAGCCGGCGGGAGGCGGCGAAACCAATAACGTCCGAGGTAATCGACCGGCCGCCCTCCCTCATTCACCGTTCGGAGCGTCGCAGCCGGCCAGTTACCGGCGCAACCTCGGAGACCACCATGACCGACACCAACTCTGCTCCCGATGCCGCCACGCTCGCCGCCCGCTATCTCGCGGCCTGGAACGCCACCGACCCGGCCGAGCGCCGCCGGCGCATCGCCGAGGCCTTCACCAGCGATGCCAGCTATGGCGATCCGCTCGCCAGCGTCTCCGGCCATGACGGGCTCGATGCGCTGATCGGCGCGATGCAGGAGCGCTTCGCGGGACTTTCCTTCCGTCTCGCCGGCAAGGCGGACGGTTATGGGTCCAACTTGCGCTTCAGCTGGGAACTCGCGCCCGGCGACGGCCCGGCGCTGGCCGGCGGCACCGACTTCGCCACCGTCTCTGGCGGCAGGATCGACCGCGTGACCGGCTTCCTCGACTTCGTGCCGGACGGTCTCGCCTGATCGGCGAGGCTCGCCCAGAGATGAACCGTGGCGAGGCTGCGATGCGGCGCGAAGGCCAGCATCGCGGCCTCCTGCTCTTGAGGCGTCGGGCGGCGATCGAGCCCATGCAGGCGCTGTAGCCCGGTGGCGAGGCCCGAATCGCCGATCGGCGCGGTATCGGCATGGCCGAAGCCACGCAGCAGCACATAGCGCGCCGTCCACGGGCCAATGCCCGGCAGGGCGACGAGCGCGGTCTCGATGGCGGCGGGCTCTTGCTCCGCCAACGCATCCAGATCCGGCTGGCCCGCAGCCACCGCCGCAGCGACGCCGGTGAGATAGCGCGCCTTGGCGCGGGAGAAGCGGCGGGCGGCCAACGCCGCCGGATCGATCGCCGCGACCTCGGCGGGACCGGGATGGGCGACGAGCCCGCTCTCCGCATGGCGTATGCCGGCGAGGTCGATCATCTCCCGGCGAAGCGCGGCCGCGAAGTTCAGGTTGATCTGCTGCCCGATCACCGCCCAGCAGAGCGCCTCGAACACCGTCGCGGTCAGCGGAATGCGCAAACCCTGCCGCGCACCGACCAGCAATGCCGCCGCCCGATGCGCCTCGAACGCCGCCGGGTCGGTGACGAGGCCGAGCATCCGCCGCGCCATGGTCTCGGTCCCCGCCTCATCGACTTCGGACAGCGGATGGTCGACCACGAGCCCCGCCGCGTCGCCGGCGACATCGATCGAGAGGAGAACCGGCTTGCCGCCCACGAGAAAGGGCTTCTCGATCCGCGTGCCGGTGACGCGCTCCGAAAGGCTCGCCGGATCGCGGCCATGATAGGCGAGTATCTCCGCCGCCCTGTAGCCGGGCGGCAGGGGAATGGTCTGCTGCATCAGGCCGCGCGGGCGGGCCGGCAGCGCAGGCACGCGCGATAGCCCGCCGCCTCGGCGCCGGCGGCATCGGCGAAGAAGCGCACATTCTTCGGCAGCGGCGGCCGCGACGGGCAGGCCGGCCGGCAATAGATGCCGGTCGTCGCCACCGCATAGAGCGTCGCGCCGTCCGGAAACGCCGCTGTCGTCGTCATCGTCAGCCTCGCTGCTTTTCGTTCGCCGACATGAGCATGCCGCCGGGCCGATCGCGGCGACACCCGTTTCCTGATCGCGTCAGTGACGGTCCTTCGCCCAGAGATAGAGGCCGATGCAGACGCCCATGGCCGAGAGGAAGACGAGGTAATGGGCATGCGCCATCGGGTCGGATTTCAGCGCCACGGTGACGAGCAATGGCGTCAGCCCGCCGAAGATCGCATAGGCGATGTTGTAGGCGAAGGAGACGCCGGTGAAGCGCACCGCCGGCGGGAAGGCCTTGACCAGCACATAAGGCACCGCGCCGATGACGCCGACCGAGAAGCCCGCGACCGCCTGGAGCAGGAAGAGCCTCGACGGGTCGCTCGCGACCGAGGAGTAGAAATACCAGGTCGCCGCGCCGAGGAAGATGCTGCCGAAGGTGAAGAAGCGGCCGGCGCCGATCCGGTCGACCGTGAGGCCGGCGAGCACGCAGCCCACCGTCAGGAACAGGGTCGCGATCGAATTGGCGGTGAGCGCCTCGCCGGCGGGGATCTTGTAGAGCGTCTGCAGCAGCGTCGGCGTCATCAGGATCGCGACGACGATCGCGCCCGACAGCATCCAGGTCAGCAGCATCGAGAGGATCGTCGCGCCCTTGTGGCCGCGCAGCACCTCGCCGAGGGGCAGGCCTTCCGAAAGCGCCTTGGCCGCCTTCAGTTCGCGGAACACCGGCGTCTCGTCGAGCCAGCGGCGGAGATAGACGGCGACGAGGCCGAAGACGCCGCCGAGCGCGAAGGGAATACGCCAGCCATAGGCCATCACCTGGTCGGGCGTGAACACGACATTGATGGCGGTGGCGATCAGCGAGCCGAGGAGGATGCCGGCGGTGAGCCCGCAGGTGAGGATGCCGCAGGCGAGGCCGATGCGATGGACCGGCACATGCTCGGACACGAAGGTCCAGGCGCCGGGCACCTCGCCGCCGATCGCGGCGCCCTGCAGCACGCGCATGGTGAGGAGCAGGATGGGCGCCGCGATGCCGATCGAGGCATAGGTCGGCAGCACGGCGATGCCGAGCGTCGAAAGCGCCATCAGGAGGATCGACAGCGTGAACATGCGCTTGCGGCCGAGCTTGTCGCCGAAATGCGCCATCACCAGCCCGCCGAGCGGCCGCGCGAGATAGCCGGCCGCGAAAATTCCGAAGGCCTGCAGCTGCTGCACCCATTCCGGAATCTCCGGCGGGAAGAACAGGTGGCCGAGCACGGTCACGAAGAAAACGAAGATGATGAAATCGTAGAATTCGAGCGCGCCACCGAGGGCGGACAAAGCGAGGGTCTTGTAGTCGCGGCCGTCGAGCAGGCGACGGCCGGGGGCGGCAACTGCAGTCATGATTGTTTCACTCCCGGCCTTGGCGCCGGTTCTCGTTCGGGGATCGGCGTTCTTTGATCCGTCGGAGCGGGATTCACAAGCGGAAATCCGCCGCAGCATCATGGCGGTCCGAGGTGCGTCCACCCTCCACCTCTCCCTCAAGGAGAGGTCGACGCGCGGAACGCGCAACGCGTGAGGTGTTCCGGCGTATCCGGAGAGGCCACGCCCCTCACCCGGACCTTCGGTCCGGCCTCTCCCCATGGGAGAGGTGAAGGGAAAAGCTGGCTCCCCAGCCCACCATCGAACGAAGACCGCTGGAAGGACGAGCCGCCTCCCAATCCTCCCCCGCTTCGCAGGAGAGGGGGTGCCTGCCGCTAGCGGCGATGGCGGACGGAGGGCTCGCGCATGGTGACGAGTTCTTCGGCGGCGGTGGGGTGCAGCGCCATGGTGGCGTCGAACTGCGCCTTGGTGGCGCCGAGCTTCACCGCGATCGCCACCATCTGAATCATCTCGGCCGCGTCATGGCCGAGGATATGGCAGCCGAGGACGCGGCCGCTGGTGCCGTCGACCACCAGCTTCATGATCATGCGCTCGTCGCGGCCGGAGAGGCCGTTCTTCAGCGGCTTGAAGCTGGTCTTGTAGATATCGACAGCCGGGAACTCGTCGAGCGCCTCGGCCTCGGTCAAACCGACGCTGCCGAGTTCGGGTTGCGAGAACACCGCCTTCGGCACGCCGAGATGATCGACCACCACCTCGCGGCCGCCGAACAGCGTATCGGCGAAGGCATGGCCCTCTCGGATGGCGACCGGCGTCAGGTTGATGCGGTTGGTGACGTCGCCGACCGCATAGATCGACGGCACGTTGGACTGCGAATGTTCGTCGACCGAGATCGCCCCGGCACCGTCCGTCTCGACCCCTGCGTGGTCGAGGCCGAGCCCTTCGGTGTTGGGCTTGCGGCCGGTGGCGAGCATGACCTCGCCCGCCTCGAGCGAAAGGCCGCCTTTCGTGCGCACCACGAGACCCTCGCCCGCCTTTTCGATTGCGACCGGCTGGTCGCCGAGCACGAGACGGATGCCCTTCTTCTCCAGCGCTTCGGCGAGGCCCGTCCGGAGATCGTCGTCGAAGCCGCGCAGCAGCTTGTCGCCGCGGTGGATGAGCGTCGTCTCGACACCGAGGCCGTGGAAGATGCCGGCGAATTCGACGGCGATGTAGCCACCGCCGACGATCACGATCTTCTCCGGCAGCTTCGGCAGGTGGAACGCCTCGTTGGAGGTGATCGCCAGCTCGTGGCCCTCGAGCGCCGGATCGCGATAGGCGGTCGAACCGGTGGCGACCAGGATCACCTTCGCCGTCACCAGGCGGCCATCGCCGAGCCGCACCTGGTGTGGGCCTTCGAGCGTCGCGCGGGTCTGCACCAGCGTCGCGCCCGAGCGCTCGAGATTGCGGATATAGGCAGCGTTGAGCGCGTCGATCACCCGGTCCTTGCCGGCGACGAGGCTCGGCCAGTCGAAGCGCGGCGCCTCGGGAAGCGTCCAGCCAAAACCGGCGGCGTCCTCGAACTCCTCGGTGAAGCGCGAGGCATAAACGAACAGCTTCTTGGGCACGCAGCCGCGGATGACGCAGGTGCCGCCGACCCGGTCCGCCTCGGCGACCATGACTTTGGCGCCATGCTGCGCGGCGATGCGTCCGGCGCGCACGCCGCCCGAACCCGCCCCGATCACGAACAGGTCGACGTCGAATTCGGTCATTGGCTTGCAGGCCCCTTCAGGCTGTCAGACTGCCAGGCTTTCGGACTGCGCAGCCGATCAGAGATCGACGCCCTTCTTCTTCAGCTCCTCGCGGGACTTCTCGTAGAGCTCTTCGCCGACGCGATCGGACCAGCCCTTCACGGACTGCAGCGTCTCGGCGACGACCTTGGGGCCGATCTCGGCGAGCTTGGCGCCGGCCGGGCTCTTGTAGAAGGCGGTGATCGCGTTGAGCTCGTCCTCGGTGAAGTATTTCGCCCAGATGCGCGCGACGTCGTTGTCGAGATCGTTGCGGCGCGGCACGAGGTCGATGGCTTCCTGCTCGACGACCTGGCCGATCAGCTGGTGCTGGTCGGGACGCAGGCGGATCAGGCGGTTCTGAACCTGCTGCGAGAGCAGCGGCAGCAGATTGTCGAAGCCCTTCGAGGTCTTCGCGGCCTGGACGGCGGCGACGGCCGCCTTCAGGTGCGACTCGGTCACTTCCTGGGCGTTCGCGGCGGCGACGCAGCCGACCATGAGGCCGAGCGCGACCACGGCGGCGCGGAACGACGTTGTGATGAAAGTCATGAAACCGGCTCCCTTCGGGGCGAAAAGTTCAGGCGCCCAACCAGACGACGCCATCGGGACGGGCGATCACGGCAGCAGTCGCGAGGCCGATGAAGAGACCATGTTCGACCACCCCCGGAATCGCCGCCAGGGCAAGGCTCATGGCTTCTGGCTCGCGAATGAGGCCAAAAGATGCATCGATGATGGCGTGGCCGCCATCGGTGACGAAGGGGGCGCCATCGGCGGCCACGCGCCGTTTCAGCGTCACCTGCTGGTCGAGACGGCGCGATGCCGCCTCGATGGCGAGGAGGGTCGCGCCGAGGCCGAAATGGTTGACCTCGATCGGCAGCGGGAAGGCGCCGAGGCGGTCGACGAGCTTCGAGCCGTCGGCGATGACGATCATGCGGTCGGACGCCGCGGCGACGATCTTCTCGCGCAAGAGCGCGCCGCCGCCGCCCTTGATGAGCTGCAGCGAGCGGTCGAGCTCGTCGGCGCCGTCGATGGTGAGGTCGAGATGCGGCGTCTCGTCGAGGGTCGTCAGCGGAATGCCTTCCTCGCGGGCGAGCTTCGCGGTGCGCTCGGAAGTCGGGACGCCGACGATGTCGAGGCCGGCGCGCACGCGCTCGCCGAGGCCGCGGACGAGATGGACGGCCGTCGAGCCAGTGCCGATGCCGAGCTTCATGCCGCTCTCGACATGCTCCAGCGCCGCCAGCGCAGCCTGCCGCTTGAGATCGTCGGTGTCGGTCATTCCTCGCCCTCGCCTCGCGGCCCCCGGCCTGCCGGAGCCGTGTGTTAGCACGGGGTCAAGGCCGCGCCAACGCCCGGCCTTTGCGTCGGCCGTCGCCTTGCGCCCTTGTCGCCGCGATGGTCGCGGCTATGCTCGCCGCGCCCTTCAGAATGGAACCGACGCCCGATGCGCCCCACCATCGTCTTCGATCTCGACGGCACGCTGGTCGATACCGCCGCCGATCTCGTCGCCACGCTCAATGTCATCCTCGAGCGCGAGGGCCTCGACGCGGTACCCTATGCCGAGGCGGTGCCGATGGTCGGCCATGGCGCGCGCGTCCTGATCGAGCGCGGGCTCGCCGCCAATGGCGCCAGCCGCGAGGCGGCGATCATCGATCGCATGTTCGACGACTATATCGCGCATTACGCCGCCAATATCGCGCTCGGCAGCCGGCCCTTTCCCGGCGTCGTCGCGGCGCTCGATGCCTTCGCGGCGCGCGGCTGGCTGCTCGCGGTCTGCACCAACAAGCTCGAACACCTGTCGCTGAAGCTGCTCGGCGAACTCGGCCTCGCCGACCGCTTCGACGCCATCTGCGGCGCCGATACCTTCCTGGCCCGCAAGCCCGACCCGATCGCGCTCACCGAGACCATCCGCCGCGCCGGCGGCATCGCCGAGGCGGCGATCATGGTCGGCGATTCCCGGACCGACATCGACACGGCCAAGGCCGCGGCGATCCCCGTGGTCGCGGTCGATTTCGGCTATACGCCGGTGCCGGTGACCGAGCTCGGCCCCGACATCGTCATCAGCCACTATGACGATCTCGTAGCCGCCGTCGCACAGCTGCGGCCGGATCTCTTCGCCAAAGGCTGAACGCGGTTATCGCAAGCCGGCTCCGAAATGGCAGCCGCAGCCATAATAGCGGCGGACGGCGCGCTTCATGGCCGCCGTTGCGGCATCGTCGGGCGGCGCAGCGCTCCATGAGCGCCTGGCCTCGGCGATCAGCTCAGCCTCCAGCGCCGGGCGGTCGACGGTGACGCAGCGGCCATCGGCGACGATCACCCGGCCGCCGACGATGAGGCGGCGGATATGCTTCCGCGTCGCCCTCGTCAACAGGACATTGGTCGGATCGGCATCTTCGGCGAGGACATCGGGCGTCATGGCGGCATAGTCGAGTTCGAGGATATCGGCCGGAGCGCCCGGCGCGATCCTGCCGCCGCCATCCTCGCCGATCACCGCGCGGCGGCCATCGATGGTCGCGCCCTCGAACAGCCGCGCCGTCGTCAGCACGTCGTCGAGGCCGAAGCCGCGATGGTTGAGCCAGACGAGCCGCATCTCGCGCAAAATGTCGTCGTCGTCATCGAGCGGCTGCGCGTCGAGGCCGATGCCGAAACGGGTGCCGGCCTTCAGGAAATCCGCCACCGGCGCGATGCCGGACCGAAGACGGAAATTGGACGAGGTGTTCACCGAGACGATGACGCCGCGCTCGGCGAGCAGCGCGCTTTCTTCCGCCGTCAGATAAACGCCATGGGCGATCGAGAGACGCGGCGAGAGGAGGCCGAGTTCGTCGAGCCGGCGGACGATGCCGTCCGGATAGGCATGGTCGGCCCATTCGCGCTGATAGCGCGTCTCGAGAAGGTGCATGTGAACACGCCGGCCGCTCGACGCCGATGCCTCGGCGATCGCGGCGAGCGAGGCATCCGACACCCATTGCGCGCCGACGGGGCAGTATTGGATGGAGAAGCGGTCGTGTTCGAACGCCGCCATCTCCTCCACGAGGCCAAGATAGGTGCGCACCTCCTTCGGCGGCCCGAGGCGGGCTTCCAGTCGGGGCCGGAGGGAGGGTTCGGCGGCGGCGAGGAAGGTTGCCTGGTCGCCATAGACGAGCGGGTTGCGGTCGGTGAAGGGCGCGGCGAAGGCGACATGGATGCCGACATCGGCCGCCGCGCGGGAGACCGCCTCGCATTCCTCGAGGATGCGGCTCTCGTCCTGCGGTCCATGGCTGTGATTGGTGGCGCAGATGCCGCCCTCGGCCATGCGGGCGAAGGCAACGACGGCGCGGCGATAGGCATCGAGCTTCGGCTCGCGCGACAGCGTCGGAATCCAGGCTTCGAGGGCATCATCGACGGCGCCGAAGGCGAGCGTCCTGAGGCCGCGGCCATGGTCATGCGCATTGACCGGGGCGGCGATCGCCATTGTTCCCGGCGCAGCGCCGTTGAGCGGCGCGATGGCGGCGATACGGCCGTCCTCGATGGTGATCCGCGCCGGACCGCTCGCCGGCGCCATGCCGGGCTCAGCCAGGATGGCGCCGACATCGAGTTCGGCAGGCGACGAAAATTGAGGCACGGCCACGCTTCCTTCCGCTGCCGCGCGGGGGCGCGCGGCGTCCGGCCGGGCGTCTTTTTGTCGACAAAGCCCGGCAATCCAGCGATCCATCGATCAATCGCCAGATTGTCGAAAGCAGATTCCGTGCCAGCGGAGGGAGGCTCCGTCAGCCGGTCGGACCCTGGTTACCGTCTTCGTCCCCGGCTTCCGGCATCATGCCGCTGCCGATCGTGGCGTCCGGATTGACGAGGTCGGGGCGGGCATGCGGCCCGGCGGCGGGCAGCTCAGGCTCGACATGGCCGCCTTCGACCTGCTCGGCCTCGGCCCAGAATTCCTCCGCCCGGCCTTCGGGCGAGCCGGCGGCGAGCCAGAGATGATAGGCTCGTTCACGCACGCGTTCTTCGAGATCGGCCATGGTTGTCCTCCTCCATGCGGCATGGGTTCATGCCCCGTGATCATGGAGGTCCAACGTGACGGGGATGCGATGGTTCAGACGCCGAGCTTCGCGAGCGCCGCGTCGAGCCCGTCGCGGGAGAAGTCGAAGCTGACGGTCTTGCCGCTCTTCAGCACCATTTCCGTCGAGATCCGGCCGGACCGGCGCAACAGCGCGATGAAATCGCCGGCGAGCCGGGCGCGGACTTCGCAGGAATGCGCGCCGCAGGCCGTGAAGGGAACCGTCTTCGGCCGTCCGTCGCCCATGATCAGCGTCATGCCACGATCCACCATGACGCTGGTCGGCGCGGTCCAGACGGCGAAAAGGCCATCGGCGCTGTGCTCGATTGTCCAGGAAGTCTCGACCAGCGGATCGTCCGGCTGGCTGAGGCTCTGCGAAGCGGTGCAGAAGCTTGCCTCCGGCCGGTCGCAGGCGGCGATCCAGCCGCGCGGCGTCAGCGGCGGCGGCGGCAACGTCGCCGAGGGCGCGACGAGGCGGACAGGCTCCGGCTGCGCGGCAAAGGGCCGGGCCGGCCCTGTCGCCACCGGGGCGGCTATCGAACCGGTGGCGACCGGATCGACATTGGCAACGGGCGCCGGCGCGGCATGCTTCACGAGACGGATATCGGTCGATTGCGGCTGGATCGACGGCGGCGGCGCCGACATGGCGATCAGCGTCGGAGGCGTCTCTTCAACGCCGCCATTGATGCCGAAAAGGGTGCGAGCCGCCATCAGCGTGCCGTCGGACTGCCACAGGATGACCGCCACCACCAGAGCAACGACCGTCAGCCCCTCGACCACGCGGTAGAAGGTCGAGCGCGGATCCGGAGGCTCAAGCTCGTCGAACGAGTCGCTCATGCGTGACACGGGGGGAGTCCGGTGAATCGACCGCTCAACAATCAGTAATCTTGGTTAAGATTTACTTGATGGCGTCGAAAGCCGATGCGAAGCCGGCGAGCGGAAGCGCGACACGGACAGGCGTCTTGTCGAGACCGGAGAAGACAAGCGCGAGCGTCTTGCCCGCGGACATCATGGCAGCGAACTCAGCCGGCAGCGGCGCGCCGGCATAGCAGCCGGAGGGATCGCAGGTCTGCAGCGGCAGGGACCGGGCGCCCGCTCCGTCGACATCGATGGTAACGCCGCCTTCCAGCGAGAGGCCGAGCGGCAGGCGGATCATCACGACCGGCCGCCGCGTATCGGCAGGAACGCGGACCGTCACCGAGGCAACGAGTTGGCCGCTCCCGGACAGGACCGCACGCTGGGTCAGTTCGCAATCCGGCGCCGCGGCACGCGCCACCGAGACGCAACTCGCCGCCCAACCAGGCTTGCCGGGCGCAGCATCCTCAGCCCATGCCGCGAGCGGCCCGCCAGTCACGGCGAGGCTGAAGGCAACAAGCGCCGGCAGGAGACGAATCGGCGGGCGAGGAGGCTGCATGCGGCCAGTCTCCCCACCGAAGCGGCCGGCGCAAGAGCGGCCTCAGCCCTGTTGCCTGCGGCCAAGCAGGGTCAGCGCGTTGATCGTCACGAGCACCGTCGCGCCGGTATCGGCGAGGATCGCCGGCCAGAGACCGGTGATGCCAAGCAGCGTCGTCACCAGGAACACCGCCTTGAGGCCGAGCGCGATAGCGATGTTCTGGTGAATCTTGCTCATGACGCGCCGCGCGAGGCGGATGAGCCGGGCGACATCGCTGATGCGGCTGTTGAGCACCGCGGCGTCGGCGGTCTCCAGCGCGACATCGGTGCCGCCGCCCATGGCGATGCCGACATCGGCGGCGGCGAGCGCCGGCGCATCGTTGATGCCGTCTCCGACCTTGGCGACATGGAGGCCCTTGGCGCGCAGTTCCGTGACGATGCGCTGCTTGTCGGCAGGGAGCAGCTCGGCCCGCACCTCGATGCCCATGTCACGGCCGACCCGCTCGGCGGCCTTGGCATTGTCGCCGGTCAGCATGATCGCCGAGACGCCAAGCCCCTTCAGCGCCGCGAGCCCTTCCGCGGCGTCCGGCCGCGCCCCGTCGCGCACGGCAACGAGCGCCAGCGCACGGCCATCGGCCACGAGAACCGAGACGCTGTCGCCGGCGGCGGAGAGCGTATCGGCCCGCGCGAGCGCGGACGCGTCGAGCGCCTCCCTGCCCTCGCCCGCGGCGGCGGTGCCGAGGAAGAGCCGGCGGCCATCGACCTCGCCTTCGACGCCGCGGCCGGGCACGACCTTGACCGACCCGGCCTCGGGGACCCGGGCGTCCATCTCGGCGGCGCGCGTGACGATCGCCTTGGCCAGCGGATGGCTCGACCCGGTCTCGAGCGCCGCCGCGAGGGCGAGGATATCGGCCTCGGCCTCGCTTCCAAGCGGCACGACCTCGCTCACCACCGGCCGGCCGAGCGTCAGCGTCCCGGTCTTGTCGAAGGCGACGCGATCGATGCGGGCGAGCTGTTCGAGCACGGCGCCGCCCTTCATCAGCAGGCCCTGCCGGGCGCCCGAGGCGAGACCGGCCGCGATGGCCGCCGGTGTCGAGATCACCAGCGCGCAGGGGCAGCCGATGAGCAGCAGCGCCAGCCCCTTGTAGATCCACTCGTCCCAGCCGGCGCCGAAGAGGAGCGGCGGCACGACCGCCACCAGCGCGCCGACCAGCAGCACGGCCGGAGTATAGACGCGCGAGAAGCGGTCGATGAAGCGCTCGGTCGGCGCCTTCGATTCCTGCGCTTCCTCGACGAGGCGGACGATGCGGGCGATCGTGTTGTCCTTCGCAGCCGCCGTCACCTCGACGCGCAGCACGCCGTCGGCGTTGATCGTCCCGGCATAGACGGCGTCGCCGACGCCCTTCTTCTTCGGCACGCTCTCGCCGGTGACGGTCGCCTCGTCGAGCGCGCTCTCTCCAGTCAGGATGACGCCGTCGGCCGCGACGCGGTCGCCAGGCCGGACCATGATCACCATGCCCACCGCGAGGCTGTCGGCGGCGACGGTCTTGGTACCGCCGTCCGCCTCGACCAGCGCGGTCTCGGGAACGAGCTCCGAAAGGGCGCGGATCGACGACCGGGCCCGGCGCGCCGCGGCGCCTTCCAGCATCTCGCCGATCAGGAACAGGACGACGACCACCGCCGCCTCCTCGCTGGCCCCGATCGCGACCGCGCCGACGGCGGCGATCGTCATGAGCGTCTCGATCGAGAAGGGCGAACCGAACCGCGCCGCCATGAAGGCGCGGCGGGCGATCGGCACGAGGCCGACCAGCATGGCGAGCGCGAAGGGCCAGTGGCCGAACTGCGGCAGGGCAGCGACGACAATCCAGGCCAGCACGAAGCCGGCCGCGGCGGCGATCGTCAGCCGCGCCTTGCCGGTCCGCCACCAGGCGACACCATCCTCGTCCTCGTCGTCATGGCCGTGCAGGCCCGCCGGCATCGCGTCCTCGGCGGGGGCGGCGTGATCATGTTCCGCGTGGTCGTAATCCCCGTGGTCGTGATCCCCGTGGTCGTGGCCGTCATGATCGTGGTGGTCGTGATCTTGGTGGTCATGCGCAGCCTTCTGCCGCTCCGGCTCGGCCGCGCCGCCGATCAGCGCCGCGCGGTAGCCGAGCGCGGCGACGTCGCGCGTCACCGCCGGTGCGATGGCGGCCTCGCTGCGGCGCGACACGGTCATGGTGCCGGCGGCCACCGACACGCTGACTTCGACGACGCCGTCGATGCGCCGCACGGCGCGGTCGATCTTGGCGGCGCAGGCCGCGCAGTCCATGCCACCGATGCGGTAGCGCTCTTCCGTCGTGAGCGGCGCGTTCATCGCGAACCTCGCTTCCCTTGTATTCATCGAGGGAGAGGCTAAATGCTCTAGCGACTAGAGGATCAAGCGGGAAATTCACCGATGCGCGCAATCTCGATCGGCGCCGTCGCCAAGGCGACCGGCGTCAAGGTTCCGACGATCCGCTATTATGAGGAGGTCGGCCTGCTGCCGGCCGCCGACCGCACGGCGAGCAACCGGCGGTCCTATGACGAGACGACGGTACGGCGGCTGCGCTTCATCCGCCATGCGCGCGATCTCGGCTTTTCGGTCGATGCGATCCGGCAGCTGATCGACCTGTCGGACCAGCCGGATCGCTCCTGCGGCGATGTCGATTCGATCGCGCGGCTGCATCTCGCCGATATCGACGAGAAGATCGCCCGCCTGACGGCGCTGAGGAGCGAGGTCGAGCGCATGGTCGACGAGGGCGCGCATGGCCGCGTCGCCGACTGCCGCGTCATCGAGGTGCTCGGCGACCACGCCGCCTGCCTGCACGAGACGCATTGAGGCCCAGGGCCGCGCAACCCCCTCAACCCGGCACTCTCCTGCGCGGGAGAGGCCGGAGTGAGGGTCTACGCGTCGATCACGCCTTCGGGCGAAGCGCGCCCTGGGTGTTGAGATAGACCGAATAGAGGCTGGTCGTGCCGCAGATATAAAGGCGGTTACGCTTGCGTCCGCCGAAGCAGACATTGGCGACCACCTCCGGGATGCTGATCTTGCCGATCAGCGTGCCGTCCGGCGCGAAGCACTGGACGCCGTCGGCGGCCGAACTCCAGACATTGCCGTGGATATCGACGCGGAAGCCGTCGAAGAGGCCGGCATCGCAGGTCGCGAAGCGCCGCCCGGCGCCGACGCTGCGCCCGTCGGACGCCACCGGATAGACGCGGATGTCCGGCGAGCAATCAGCCTTGTGGGTGAGGCCGGTGTCGGCGACATAGAGCAGCTTCTCGTCGGGCGAAAAAGCGAGGCCGTTCGGGCGCACCATGTCGGTGATCACCGCCGAGACGGAGCCGTTCACCGGATCGATGCGGTAGACGTTGCAGGCGCCGATCTCGGAGATGGCGAAGTCGCCCTCATATTCGCCGTCGATGCCGTAGGTGGGATCGGTGAACCAGATCGAGCCGTCCGACTTCACGACGACGTCGTTGGGCGAGTTGAGCTTCTTGCCCTCGAAGCGGTCGGCGAGGATGCGGCGCGAGCCGTCATGCTCGATGCGCGTCACCGCGCGGCCGCGATGCTCGCAGGAGATCAGCCGGCCCTCGAGGTCGACCGTGTGTCCGTTGTGATTGTTGCAGGGCGTCAGGAAAACGGAGACCGATCCGTCGGTCTCGTCATAGCGCAGCAGGCGGTCGTTCGGGATGTCCGACCAGATGAGATATTTGCCGGCGGCGAAATAGGCCGGGCCCTCGGCCCAGCGGCTGCCGGTCCACAGCTTCTCGATATGGACATTGCCCATCGCATAGCGGCGGAACCGGTCGTCCAGAACCACGAAATCCTTGTCGAGCATGTTTCCTCCGGCTCGCTTCGCTCCCGCGCCGGAGCATAGGACAAAGCCCCGCCCCCGCAAGAGCCGATGGCCGGCGAACCGCCGTCATGCAACGGTCATCGACAATCGACGACAGACTGTTCACTCGCAGAGCGCTTTCCCGCGACGCGTGTTCGCCCGATGTAGACAGCACCGCATTCTCACGAGGGGTTTTTCGATGACCAAGGTTCTGGTGCTCTATTATTCGGCCTACGGCCATATCGAGAAGATGGCCGAGGCCGTCGCCGAGGGCGTCCGCTCGGCCGGCGCCGAAGCCGTGATCAAGCGCGTGCCGGAGCTCGTCCCGGACGACGTCGCCAAGGCCTCCTATTACAAGATGGACCAGGCCGCCCCGGTCGCGAGCCCGTCTGAGCTCGACCAGTATGACGCGATCATCGTCGGCGCCGGCACGCGCTACGGCACGGTCGCCTCGCAGATGCGCAATTTCTGGGACCAGACCGGCGGCCTCTGGGCGCAGGGCAAGCTGACCGGCAAGGTCGGCTCGGTGTTCACCTCCTCGGCCACGCAGCATGGCGGCCAGGAGTCGACCATCCTCGGCTTCATCCCGACCTTCTTCCATCACGGCATGATCGTCGTCGGCCTGCCCTATGCCTTCCAGGGTCAGATGGGCGTCGAGGAGATCAAGGGCGGCTCGCCCTACGGCGCTTCGACCATCACCGGCGGCGACGGTTCGCGCCAGCCTTCGGCCATCGAGCTCGAGGCGGCCCGCTACCAGGGCGCCCATGTGGCGAAGATCGCCGCCAAGCAGGCGGCCTGATCCAGCCTGCAGAAGGCCGATCGGATCGATTCGAGGGCCGCGCCGGGAAACCGGCGCGGCCTTTTGCCGTCCCCGCAGTTGAAGCAGAAGGTGGCTGTCGCTAACTGGGTCGCATGTCAGATATCTGCTTCGATCGCGATTTCGACCCGCAGACGGGCCGCGCCGTGCCGCTCGGGCCGCTGGTGCGCCGCGTCACGGCCGGCAATGCCAACCCGTTCACCTTCCGCGGCACCAACAGCTATATCGTCGGTCATGGCCACGTCGCGGTGATCGATCCCGGCCCCGACGATCCGGCCCATATCGAGGCGCTGCTGGCCGCCACGAGCGGCGAGACGATCGAAGCCATCATCGTCACCCACACCCATCGCGATCATTCCGCCGGGGTACCGCGGCTCGTCGCGGCGACGGGCGCGCCCGTCCATGCCGGCGGCGCGCATCGATTCGCCCGCCCGCCGCGCGAGGGCGAGAGCGCCACGCTCGACGCCGGCGCCGACGAGAGCTTCGCGCCGGACGCCACGATCAAGGACGGCGGCATCATCACCGGCGACGGCTGGCAGCTCGAAGCCATCGCAACGCCCGGCCACGCCGCCAACCACATGGCCTTCGCCCTTTCGGGCAGCGACATGCTCTTTTCCGGCGATCACGTGATGGGCTGGTCGACGACGGTCGTCGCGCCGCCCGACGGCTGCATGGCCGATTACATGACCTCGCTGGAGCGGCTCGGCGCCCGTCCCGAGACGATCTATCTGCCCGGTCACGGCGCGCCGATCGCCGATGCGCCGTCCTTCGTGCGGGCGCTCCGCGCGCATCGGAAACTGCGCGAGGCGGCGATCCTCGCCCGCATCGAGAAGGGCGACCGGACGATCGCCGAGATCGTCGCCGTCGTTTATCGCGAGACGCCGAGCGCGCTCCATGGCGCCGCGGCGCTCTCGGTGCTCGCCCATGTCGAGGATCTGGTCGCGAAAGGCCGTGTCCGCGTCCTGGAAGGCTCCGGCCTCGGCGCGCGCTACGAGGCCGTCAGCGGCGGCTGACGGGGGCCGGCTCCGGGATCGGCGGCAGCGGCGCGGCGGTGTCGTCGTCCTGAGGCTCAGCCGGGCGCGCGTCGTCGTCCGGTTCGGCGACGCCCTGCAGGCTGGTATCGAGATCGGCGAAGAAGTCCCCGATCCGCGCGGCATCGTCGCCGAGGTCATGCGCGCCGATGCGGACCGCCGAGCGCATGTCGACCAGCGTGCCGCTGCCATCGGCGATGACGCGGATCACGACATCGACCGGCAGCGCCAGCAGGAAAGTCTTCGCTCCGGCCTCGATCCAGCCGACCTCGTTGTCGGCATCTGGCGCCCGCTCGTCGGTCACCGTCCATCCGCGCGCAGCGACCAGCCCATCGATCGCCTGATAAACGCGCGCCGGCGCCAGCGGATAATGGCGCGGGACGATCGCCGGATAGGCGGCGAGCTGCGCCGCCTGGATTCCCTCGCCCGGCAGCGGCCGCATCACCACGGAATCGGGCGCCGCCGTGAAGAGCGGCGGATCGATCACGTCCGTCTAGACATCGGCGAGGCGCTGCAGCCGCGCGAGGTCGACAACCACGATCGCAGGCAGGATCAGCGCGGCGACCGCCAGCGCGATGGCGCCGATCGCCATGCCGGCGCCCTCGTCACCGTCGCGCCATATGGCGCGCAGCGCGACGGCGGCGGCGACAATGGCGACCGCCGCCAGCAGCCAGGCGAGCGCCAGCGTGGCGAAGAGCGGCGCGATCTCGAGCCGGTCCAATTGCCTCAGCACGACCGCGAGGATCGTGAGCGGCAATGGCAGCAGCGCCAGCCGCATCGCGATGCGCGCGCCCGGCGCGAGGCGGCGCGGCGGCCGGCGCATCATTTTTTGTGCTCCGCAGCGAAGGCTCGGCAATAGAACGCGGGCGACGCCTTGTGCCCAAAAGGCAACAGCCAACGTCCATCAAGTTCAATGCACGACATCACGCGTCTATTTAGCCCATTAACGAAAATCTAAATCACGATGATGCCATATTGCCTTACCATATCCGCCTTGCACGAAGAGCAGCCGGCGGAAGATCGGCACGACGGCGGAAATACGCCTGGGACTGAAACAACATCATGACCGACAAAGATCACGCAACCTTACAGACCAAGACCCAACGTGAACACGGCGACGACCTCTGCGCCAAGTATGGCGCGCTGGGCAATCCCGACCTTGTCGCGGCCCTGCGCCAGCAGAAGACGGCCAAGAGCATGCCGAAGCGCAGCTCCGTCGGCTCGCCCCAGATGCAGATGGCCATCGCCGCGCGCGAGCAGGATTGATCCGTCCGACCGCGAGGCCGGGTGACGACGCGTAAAGAGTAGACGGCGGGCGCGTGGAAGACCATGCGCTTGCAAGGCGGGCTCCGACTCGGCCCCGCCGCTTGCGGCCACGCTGCCGATCACGAGAGCAGCGGCCCCAGCACCTGCCACAGCAGCGACGTCGCGATGGCCGCCATGACGAGGGCGATCAGCCCGTCGAGCACGCGCCAGGCCGAAGGCCGCGCGAAGAGCGGCGCTGCCAGCCGCGCGCCAAAGCCGAGCGAAAAGAACCAGACCGCAGAGGCGCTCGCAGCGCCGGCCGCGAAAGCGACCCGCTCCATGCCGACATGGCGTGCCGAGAGCGAGCCGAGCAGCACCACCGTATCCAGATAGACATGCGGATTGAGGAATGTGAGCGCCGCGATCGTGGCGAGCGCCGGCCCGAGCCGCGATTCGGCGGCGCCGCGCGCCGAGAGCCCGCCGGGATGCAGCGCGCGGCGGAGCGCCATCGCGCCATAGGTGAACAGGAACGCGGCGCCGGCCAGCGTCACCACCGTCAGCACGAGCGGCGATTGCTGGACCAGCGTTCCGAGGCCCGCGACGCCGGCGATGATGAGGACCGCGTCGGAGAGCGTGCAGAAGGCCGCGACCGCGAAGACATGGCGGCGGGCGAGGCCCTGTCGCAGCACGAAGGCGTTCTGGGCGCCGATGGCGATGATGAGACTGGCGCCGAGCAGGAAGCCTTCGAGCGCCGGTGCGGCGAGCGGCAGAGTCATGACGGTATCCGATGGTCGGTCAGAAGAGCTTCAGCTGGCGCTCGGGCGCAGCCGATTCAGCAGGTTGGGGGGGCTTCGGCTTTCGTGGCGGGGCCTCCACCTCGATAGCCGCTTCGACCGGCTGCTGCAGGGCTGGATCGTCGTCGCGAGCGCTGTTGACGCGCGGGCTGACCGGGACGGCCTCGAGGAGGCCGGCGGGCGGCGGTCGCAGCAGATCCGCCAGTTCCCCGCGCTCGGCCGGCACGAGGCCCAGCCAGCGATCATAGTCCTCAGGTTCGATCACGACCGGCATGCGGTCATGGATCGGCGCGAGGTCGCCGTTCGCGGCGGTGGTCAGGATCGTCGCGCTGTCGAGGAGATTGCCGTTGGCATCGGCATACTCGTCCCAGAGCCCAGCGAGAGCGAGGATGCGCCGCTTGGGCGCCGTAACCAGATAGGGCTGCTTGTGGCCACCCGTCTCCTTCTTCCATTCATAGAAGCCGGTCGCCGGAACGAGGCAGCGGCGGTGGCGGAAGGGGCCGCGAAAGGCGGGCTTGTCGGGCGCCGATTCGGCACGCGCGTTGAAGAAGAGCGGCAGCTCGGCCGGGTTCTTGGCCCAGGACGGAATGAGGCCCCACCGGACCAGCGCCAGCGACCGCGTGCCCTTCTCGGCCCGAACAACATGGATCGGCTGCGTCGGCGCGATGTTGTAGCGCGGCGGGAACCACTCGATGCGGATCAGCGAGAACTCTTCCTCGAGATCGGCCGGCGCCACTGCCAGCGCAAATCGTCCACACATCGTCTCGTCCTCGCTCCTCGGCCTCTTCTAGGCGCTGGACCCGGGCTTGCCCAGAGGGACACGGCAAGACCTGACGAGCCCCTTCCGCCCGCTCGGCTTTCAGGCCAATTTCGGCCGCATGAGCGAAAAGAGCATCCCTGTTGAAGCGGCAGAGGCGGCGCGGCCGGGAATCGGCGTCAGCGTCGCCGTCTGGCGCGACGACCGCGTGCTGCTCGTGCAGCGCGCCCGCGCGCCTTTCGCCGGCGTCTGGTCGCTGCCGGGCGGGCGCGTCGAATGGGGCGAGAGGCTGGAGGACGCGGCGCGGCGCGAGCTTCTCGAGGAGACCGGCCTTCGCGCCGGCCCGCTCAGGCTCGTCTCGGCCATCGACGCCATTCACCGCGAGGGCGATGTGGTACGCGCCCATTTCGTCGTCGTCAGCTTCACCGGCGAGGCCGAGGGCGAGGCCAGGGCCGCGAGCGACGCCGCGGCGGCGATGTTCGTGACGCTTGGAGAAGCGGCGGGCCTCGCCGTGACGCCGGGGCTCCTCGACGTCCTCGCGCTCTCGCGGCCGGCCGCCTGATGCGCCGGATTCTCGCCGCCCTCTCCCTCGCGGCGGCAGTCGTGCTACCTCCGCCCGCTGCCCTCGCCGCCGACCCGCCCTATGACGCGGCGCTCGTCCGCCTCTCCGAGATTCTCGGCGCGCTGCATTATCTCGGGCCGCTCTGCGGTGTTGCGAAGCCGGGCGAATGGCGCGACCAGATGGAGGCGCTGCTCGCGGCCGAAACGCCCTCTCCCGAGCGGCAGGCGCGGCTGACAGAGGCCTTCAATGGCGGCTATCAGGGCTTCGCCGCGCTTTATCGCCGCTGCACCCCCTCGGCCGAACTCGCGATCGAGCGCTACCGCGCCGAGGGGAGCAAGCTCACCCGCGAGGTGACGACCCGATACGGCGGTGATGCATCGCCGCCACGTTAACCGAATTAACCGGATTCTTAGGTTTGAATTAACCCCCCCTTCAGGATCGCTGTCTCGCGCGACTCCTCGCGTGCTAGGTTCGAATGAGGGTGATTCGAGGCGTGGAGGCGCCGGTCGCCGCAGAAAACGGGAAGGCTTGCCTTTGATGGATCAGGATCGCGACATCGCCGACGCCGAGATCGCGGAGCAGAAGCGGGCCGCCCTCGCCTATCTGACGGAAGCCTGGGACGAGGCGGTCGCGGAAGGCATCGAGCCCGACATCATGGCCCATGCCGCGCTGTTCGCCTCGCTCTCCGATCTGATCGACACCTATGGCGAGGACGCCGTCGCCGAGCTCGCGGTCTCGCTGCCCGACCGCATCCGCCGTGGCGAGTTCACGCTGCAGCGGACGATCCAGTAGGCGCGGGCCAGCGTTCCGCCGCAATCTCTTGCTGGTATCGCCGCGATGCGGCGATGATGCCGCTTCCGAGCCCGTCCGGCCGAGCGGTTCCGGCGCGCCGGGTTCGGCCCTGACAATCGCTTCCTCAGGAGTTGGCCATGCGCGGAAGAAATCCGGCGGCGCTTTTCACAACGGCAGCCCTCGCTTTCGTCCTCGCATCGGGTACGGCCGCCCTGGCCGCCGCCCCGGTCGAGCCGGCGCCCGCTCCTTCGAAATCGGTGCCGACCCAGTCGATCACGCCGCCGCCCGGCCCGACCGAGGATGGCGACGGCGACGCGGCGCCGGCCGACAGCCAGCCGGATCAGCCCGCTCCGGGCGCCGCCGCGCAGCAGGACGAGCCGGTTCCGACCGTCGAATATGACGTCGCCAAGCTGCCGCCCGCGGTGCAGGCGCTCCGCCAGAAGATCATCGACGCGGCCAAGACCGGCGATATCAACGCGCTGAAGCCGCTGATCGAGGCAGGGCCGCATCCGACCAATCTCGGTGCCAGCGACGACGACGCCGAAGACCCGATCGCCTATCTGAAGACCCTTTCGGGCGATCCGGACGGCCGCGAGATCCTCGCCATCCTCAGCGAGATCCTCGAGGCGGGTTATGTCCATGTCGACGCCGGCACGCCGAACGAGCTCTATATCTGGCCCTATTTCGCGCGCTACCCGCTGGACAAGCTCTCGCCGCCGCAGATGGTCGAGCTGTTCCGCCTGCTCACCTCGTCGGACTATGACGAGATGAAGAATTATGGCGCCTATCTCTTCTACCGCGTCGGCATCACGCCGAACGGGCACTGGAGCGAGTTCCAGGCCGGCGACTGACGCAATCTTGACGCGATGAACCGTTCATGGTCTGTTCTCCCGAAACGGGAGGACGGCATGCAGTTTCATCGCGGACGGCTCATCGACCATATCCAGATCGTCTCGTCGGATGTCGCCGCCAGCCGGCGCTTCTACGAAGCGGTGCTCGGCGTCCTCGGCATTGCCGTCGAGGGCGGCGAGGAGTGGTTCTATGCGGATGAGCTGTTCGTCTCGGGCGGCACGCCGCTGACGGGCCGCTGCCATATCGCCTTCCAGGCCGCAGACGCCGAAACGGTCGCGGCCTTCCATGCCGCGGGCCTCGCGGCGGGCGGCCGCGACAATGGGGGCCCCGGCGAGCGCTCCTATCATCCCGGCTACTACGCGGCCTTCCTGCTCGATCCGGACGGCAACAATATCGAGGCGGTCACGCACGGACCGCACCGCCGCTCGGCGGCGTCGGTGCTGATCGATGTCGACGACTGACGATGGCAGGCGGAGGCTCAGCCGCGCGGCAGCGCCTCGCTGAAGAGGACCGGTTCGCCGCCGGACGGGGCCGCGAGTTCGCCCTCCCACATGACCTGACGCCCGCGCACGACGGTGCCGACCGGCCAGCCGAAGACGCGCTTGCCGTCATAGGGCGTCCAGCCGGCGCGCGAGGCGATCCAGCCATTGGTGATCGTCGCGCGGCGCTTCAGGTCGACGATCGTGAAGTCCGCGTCATAGCCGACCGCGATGCGGCCCTTGCGGGCGATGCCGAAGAGGCGCGCCGGACCGGCGGAGGTTAGGTCGACGAAGCGCTCCAGCGACAGGCGACCGGCATTGACATGGTCCAGCATGATCGGGACCAGCGTCTGCACGCCGGTCATGCCCGACGGGCTCTCGGGATAGGGCTTCGCCTTCTCCTCCAGCGTGTGCGGGGCATGGTCGGAGCCGAGAACGTCGATGACGCCGTTGGCGATGCCCTGCCAGATGCCGGCCTGATGCGCCTTGTCGCGCACCGGCGGGTTCATCTGCAGCTTCGTGCCGAGCCGCTCATAGTCGTCGGCGGAAAGCGTCAGGTGATGCGGCGTCGCCTCGGCGGTGACGATATCCTTGTGGTCGGCAAGATAGGCGATCTCTTCGGCGGTCGAGATATGCAGGATATGGATGCGGGCGCCCTTCGAACGGGCGATGCGCACCAGCCGCTCGGTCGCCATCAGCGCCGCCGTCGCGTCGCGCCAGATCGGATGCGAGGAAGCGTCGCCCGGCACGCGCAGATGCTTGCGGTCGTTCAGCCGCATCTCGTCCTCGGCATGGAAGGCGGCGCGCCGCCGCGTCGCCCCGAGAATGGCCGCGATACCGGCATCGTCCTCGACGAGGAGATCGCCGGTCGACGAACCGATGAACACCTTGATGCCCGCCGCGCCCGGCAGCCGCTCGAGATCGGGAATATCGGCGACATTGTCGCGCGTGCCGCCGACCCAGAAGGCGAAGTCGCAATGCATGCGCCCGCGCGCCCGCTTGATCTTGTCGGCGAGCGCATCGGCGCTCGTCGTGGTCGGCTTGGTGTTCGGCATCTCGAAGACGGCAGTGACACCGCCCATCACGGCGGCGCGCGACCCGGTCTCGAGGTCTTCCTTGTGCTCGGCGCCCGGCTCGCGGAAATGGACCTGGCTGTCGATGACACCCGGCAGGATGTGAAGGCCGGTGCAGTCGACGACGCGGTCGGCGCGGCGCGGATCGATATCGCCGATCGCCGCGATTCGCCCGTTGCGCACGGCGATGTCGGGGGTGCCGACGCCGTCATGGTTGACGACGGTGCCGTTGCGGAACAAAAGCTCGTAGGTGGACTTGTCGCTTGTCGTCTCGTTTGTCGTCATGGCCGCCCTCCCCAGCGCCAGCCTGTGTTCGTCGCCGCTCATGGCACAAACGCTTCTCCGGCTTAAGGTTGCGCGGCGGGGAGCACAAGCGCGGCAAATGCATGGGAACCATGCCAATGCGTAAGGGGTACTCTGCCGTTCTCGCCGACCGCGGCGTGGTGCGGATCGGCGGCGCCGAGGCGCGCGGCTTCCTGCAGAATATCGTCACGACGGACATGGAGCGTGTCGCCGAGGACCGCGCCGGCTTCGGTGCGCTCTTGTCGCCGCAGGGCAAGATCCTGGCGGATTTCCTCGTCTTCGCCGATGGGGACGGCTTCCTCATCGACCTGCCCAGGGCGGCGCTCGCCGACTTCGTGAAGCGGATGACGCTTTATCGCCTGCGCGCCAAGGTCGAGATCGCCGACCTTTCGGCCGAGCGGAAAGTCGCGGTGTTCTGGGGCGGCGACGCGCCGGCCGGTGCCGTGTCCGATCCGCGCCTCGCCGGGCTCGGCCATCGCGCCATCTTGGCCAAGGACGCGCCGACCGAGAACGAGACACAAGCCGAAGCATGGCACGCGCATCGCATCGCGCTCGGCGTTCCCGAGGGCGGACGCGATTTCGCCTTCGGCGAGGCCTTTCCGCACGATGTCGACATGGATGATCTCGCCGGCGTCGATTTCCGCAAGGGTTGCTATGTCGGCCAGGAGATCGTCTCGCGCATGCAGCATCGCGGCACCGCCCGCCGCCGCGCCGTCATCGTGACCGGCGCAGGAGATCTGCCGGAGACCGGCACCGCCGTCGAGGGCGATGGCAAGGCGCTCGGCGCGCTCGGCTCGCATGCCGGCCAGACCGGTATCGCGCTGCTCCGCCTCGACCGGACCCGACTCGCGCTCGATGCCGGCGCGTCGATCACCGCGGGCGGCGTGCCGCTTTCGATCACGCTCCCCTCCTTCGCGCATTTCGGCTGGCCGGCCAGTGGCGAAGACGAGGGCGCGGCGTGAGCGCTGCGGCCCGCCCGCCGCGCGTCTGGCAGCGCATGCTGTCCGGCCGCAGGCTCGACCTCGCCGATCCCTCGCCTTTCGACGTCGAGATCAGCGACATCGCGCATGGGCTTGCCCGCGTCGCACGCTGGAACGGCCAGACGCGCGGGCCGCATGCCTTTTCGGTGGCGCAGCATTCGGTGCTCGTGGTCGATATCGCGGTGCGGCTCGATCCCTCGCTCTCTGACGCCGACCGCCTTGCGGCGCTGCTGCATGACGCGCCGGAATATGTGATCGGCGACATGATCTCGCCCTTCAAGGCGCTGGTCGGCGGCGCCTACAAGGCCGTCGAGGCGCGCCTCCTCGCCGCAATCCATCTGCGCTTCGGACTGCCGGCCGAACGCCGCGCCGAGCTGACACGGGCGATCAAGGCGGCCGACCGCATCGCCGCCTATCACGAAGCGACGACGCTGGCCGGCTTCGGCGCCGAGGAGGCGACGCAGTTCTTCGGCCGCCCGCGTGGCATCGCCGCCGACCATCTGGCGATGGAGCCCTGGCCGACTTCCGAGGCCGAGCGGCGCTTCCTCGCGCTTTTCCAAACGCTGGTGGGCGAGGCGGCGCTTTCGTCGTGACCATGCGCGGCCGGCGCACTACATGAGGCAAGGCGTCGGGCGACTCGCCGGGCTGCCGACCGAACAGCAAGAAGGAATTTCCCATGCCGCGCGTCCATGTGTGCTCGCTCTCCCGCATCGGAGCCACCGTGGCGCAGACGGGGGCCAGCCATCTGGTGACGCTCATCAATATGGGCACGCCGGTGGAGCGGCCCGCCTCGATCCCGGAGGAGCGGCATCTCTTTCTCGGCTTCAATGACATCCTCGAGCCGATGGAGGGCATGACGGCGCCGGCGGTCGAGCATGTCGAGCAGCTGCTCGACTTCGTCGATGGCTGGAAGGGCGAGAAGCCGATCGTGGTGCATTGCTTCGCGGGCATCAGCCGGTCGACCGCCGCCGCCTTCATCACGGTCTGCGCGCTGCGGCCCGAGCGCGACGAGGCGGAGATCGCCGGCCTCATCCGCGCCGGCTCGCCTTCGGCTACACCCAATCTTCGCCTCGTGCGCTTCGCCGACGAGCTACTCGGCCGGCGCGGGCGCATGGTCCGGGCGATCGAGGAGATCGGACGCGGCCATGACGCCTTCGAAGGGCACCCCTTCGCCCTCGCGCTCGACCGCTGAACGGCGCGGGATGAGACGGCCGCTCTATGCCGCGGCCGGCTGGCTGATGGTCGCACTCGGCCTTGTCGGGCTCGTGCTGCCCGTGATGCCGACCACAATCTTCATGATCCTCGCCGCCTGGTTCTTCTCGCGCTCCTCGCCGCGCTTCGAGGCCTGGCTCCTCGACCACAGGTTCTTCGGCCCGCCGATCCGCCAATGGCGCGCGACTGGCGCCATCCCCCTTCCCGCCAAGCTCTTCGCCGTTGGCAGCATGGTCGGCGGCTTCGCGGTCTTTCTCTATCTGACGCGGCCGCATCTCTGGCTCGCGGCGGTCGTCGCCGCCTTCCTCCTCGCCTCGGCCGCTTTCGTCCTATCGCGGCCCAGCCGCTGACCCGTCCGATTATTTTCGTGTTGCGACGCAGCAAGAGGCTGATTTAGCTAGAGCCGTTCGGCCTGTGGCCGCCGGCGGGAGCGGGAAGCGATGGCGAAGTGGGTGTACGCGTTCGGCGGCGGTTTCGCCGAGGGTGGTCTCGCCGATCGCGACCTCATCGGCGGCAAGGGCGCCGGCCTCGCCGAAATGAGCGCGCTCGGCCTGCCCGTTCCTCCCGGCTTCACGCTTTCAACGGAGATCGGCCGCCTCTATCTCGCCAGCGGCCATGTCTTTCCCGATGGCCTCGCGGACGAGGTCGACAGCGCGCTCGCCTCTGTCGGCCGCATCGCCGGCCGACGGTTCGGCGATGCCCGCGATCCGCTGCTCGTCTCCGTCCGCTCGGGCGCCGCCGTGTCGATGCCGGGCATGATGGACACCGTCCTCAATCTCGGCCTCAACGACGAGACCGTGGAAGGGCTCGCGCGCGTCTCCGGCGACCGCCGCTTCGCCTTCGACAGCTATCGCCGCTTCATCCAGATGTACGGCCATGTCGTGCTCGGCCTCGATCACGGCGTCTTCGAAGAAAAGCTCGAGGATTACAAGCTCGCGCGCGGCCTCGTGCTCGACGGCGAACTCGCCGCAGAAGACTGGCAGGCCGTCTCCGACCTCTACAAGGGTCTCGTCATCGAGGAGACCGACACCGCCTTCCCGCAGGCCCCGACCGCGCAGCTCTGGGGCGCCATCCGCGCCGTCATCGCGTCCTGGAACAATCCGCGCGCCGTCGCCTATCGCCGCATGAACGCGCTGGCCGGCGATGCCGGGACGGCGGTGACCGTGCAGGCCATGGTGTTCGGCAATCTCGGCGAGACCTCGGCGACCGGCGTCGCCTTCACGCGCAATCCCTCGACCGGAGAGAAGATCCTCTGGGGCGAATTTCTGCCGAACGCGCAGGGCGAGGACGTCGTCGCCGGTACCCGAACGCCGCAGGACCTCACCGAGCGGGCGCGGCATGAGACGGGGTCCGAGGCGGCGTCGCTCGAAGCGCTGATGCCGGAGGCCTTCGCCGCCTTCTCGGCGGTGGCCGACCGGCTGGAGCGGCATCATCGCGACATGCTCGACCTCGAATTCACCATCGAGCGCGGCCGCCTCTGGATGCTGCAGGTGCGCCCGGCCAAGCGGACGATCCGCGCCGCGCTAAGAAGCGCGGTCGAGATGGCCGCCGAGGGCCTCATCAGCCGGGCCGAGGCCGTCGCGCGGATCGAGCCGCGCACGCTCGACCAGCTGCTGCATCCAACGATCGACCCGGAGAATGGCGCCGACCTCTTCGCCCGTGGCCTGCCGGCCTCGCCGGGTGCCGCCAGCGGCGCCGTCGTCTTCACGCCCGATGAGGCCGAATTGGCGAGGACGCAAGGCCGCAAGGTGATCCTCGTCCGCGTCGAGACCAGCCCCGAGGACGTTCACGGCATGCATGCCGCGCGCGGCATCCTGACAACGCGCGGCGGCATGACCAGCCACGCCGCCGTGGTGGCGCGCGGCATGGGCAAGCCCTGCGTCTCCGGCGCCGGCGGCATCCGCGTCGACTTCAAGGCCGGCACCATGACGGCCGGCGGACGCACCATCCGCCGCGGCGACACGATCACCATCGATGGCGGCACGGGGCAGGTGCTGATCGGCGCGGTGCCGCTGCGTGAGCCCGAGCTCTCGGGCGATTTCGCGACGCTCATGCGCTGGGCCGACGATTTCCGCACGCTGAAGATCAGGACCAATGTCGACACGCCCGCCGATGCCCGCGCGGCGCGCAGCTTCGGCGCCGAGGGCATCGGCCTCTGCCGCACCGAGCACATGTTCTTCGACCAGCGCCGGATTGCGGTCGTGCGGGAGATGATCCTCGCCGAGACGCCGGCGGCGCGGGCCGATGCTCTGGCGCGGTTGCTGCCGATGCAGCGCACCGATTTCGCCTCGCTGTTCGAGATCATGTCGGGACTGCCGGTGACGGTACGGCTGCTCGATCCGCCGCTGCACGAGTTCCTGCCGACCGGCGAGGCCGAGATCGAGGAGCTGTCGCTGGCCATGGGCATTCCGCCCGCCCGCATCCGCGCCCGCAGCGAGGCCCTCGCCGAGGCCAATCCGATGCTCGGCCATCGCGGCGTCCGCCTCGCGATCTCCTTCCCCGAGATCGTCGAGATGCAGATCCGCGCAATCCTCGAAGCGGCGCTCGATGTCGGCGAGGCGAGCGGCCGCCCCGTCGAGCTCGAGATCATGGTGCCGCTGGTCGCCAGCAAGGCCGAGCTCGACCTCATCTACCAGCGCATCCGCGCCGCCGAGGCGCAGGTCATCCGGCTGCATGGCCGTGCGCCGCGCTACGAACTCGGCACGATGATCGAGCTGCCACGCGCCGCGCTCGCGGCCGGCGACCTCGCGCGAAGCGCCAGCTTCTTCTCCTTCGGCACCAACGATTTGACGCAGACGACTTTCGGCATCTCGCGCGACGACGCGGCGCCGTTCCTCAACGCCTATCTGGCGCTCGGTCTGATGCCGGTTGATCCCTTCGCGACGCTCGACGAAGCCGGCGTCGGCGAGCTCATCCGCATCGCGACGGAGCGCGGCCGGGCTGTCCGGCCGGGGCTCAAGATCGGCGTCTGCGGCGAGCATGGCGGCGACCCGGCATCGATCCGCTTCTTCGCCGGGCTCGATTTCGACTATGTGTCCTGCTCGCCGTTCCGCGTGCCGGTGGCAAGGCTGGCGGCGGCACAGGCCGCGCTGGCAAAAGCCGGGGTCTCGGCCGCCGACCTGCCCGCCGGCGCCACGGCGCCGGTCGGCTGAGCGAAACAGCCCCGCGTCAGATCGTCATCTGCGTGCCGATCTCGACCACGCGGCCGGTCGGAATATGGAAATATTCCGTGGCGTCGCTGGCGTTGATGGCGAGCTTGATGAACAGCTTGTCCTGCAGGCGCGAGAAGATGCGGTCCTTGGCCGGCTTGATCGAGCGGCGGGAGAGGAAGAACGACGTCGACATGATGTCGTATTTCCAGCCCTGCTTGCGGCAGAGGCCGAGCGCCTTGGGCACGTTCGGCGTTTCCATATAGCCGAAGGTCATGAAGACGCGCGTGAAGCTGTCGTTGATCGGCTCGATGCGGATGCGGTCGGCATCGTCGATGCGCGGCACGTTGGAGGAGATGACCGTCAGCAGCACGTTCTTCTGATGCAGCACGCGATAATGCTTGAGGCTGTGCAGCAGCGAGGACGGCGCCGTCTCGGGATCGGAGGTGAGGAACACCGCCGTTCCCGGAACGCGCACGACGCTGCTCTTCTCGAGGTTTTTCACCAGCTCGTTGAGCGGCACGTCGTTGCGACGGCTCTTGTCGAACAGGATCTTGGTGCCGCGCACCCAGGAGCGCATGATCACCATGATCGAGAAGGCGAAGAGCAGTGGCACCCAGCCACCCTCGGTGACCTTGATGAGATTGGCGCCGAGGAAGACGAGGTCGATGACGAGGAAGGGCGCGATGAGCAGCGCCGCGACCCAGATCGGCCAGCGCCAGAAGCGCCACACGACGATGAAGGCGAGCAGCGCCGTGATCACCATCTCGGCGGTGACCGAGATGCCGTAGGCGGTGGCGAGCTTGCTCGACGAGCCGAACATCACGACCAGCACCAGCACCGCGATCATCAGGAGCGTGTTGACCTGCGGCATGTAGATCTGGCCGACATGCTGCTCGGAGGTGTGCTCGATATCCATGCGCGGCAGCAGCTTCAGCTGGATCGCCTGGCGCGTCATCGAGAAGGCGCCGGAAATCACCGCTTGCGAGGCGATGACCGTTGCCATGGTGGCGAGGATCACGACCGGCAGCAGCGCCCATTCGGGGAAGAGCAGGAAGAAGGGATTGGCGAGCGCCTCGGGATTGGCGAGGACGAGCGCGCCCTGCCCGAGATAGTTGGCGGCGAGCGCCGGAAAGACGAAGCCGAGCCAGGCCGCCTGGATCGGCTTGCGGCCGAAATGGCCGAGATCGGCATAGAGCGCCTCGGCGCCGGTCACCGACAGGAAGACCGCACCGATCACGACGAGGCCGGTATGGCCGTTGGTCCAGATATAGCGGACGGCGTGATAGGGATTGAGGGCGGCGAAGATGCCGGGATCGTCGGCGATATGCATGAAGCCGCCGATGGTCATCACGATGAACCACAGCGCGGTGATCGGCCCGAACAGCGATGCGACGCGCGCCGTGCCATAGCGCTGCACGAGGAACAGCGCCGCGATGATCGCGATGGTGATCGGGATGACATATTCGTCGAAGGCCGGCGTCACCAGCTTCAGGCCCTCGACGGCGGAGAGCACCGAGATGGCCGGTGTGATGACGGCGTCGCCATAGAAGAGCGCCGCGCCGGCGACGCCGAGAATGAAGACGACCGGGGCGCCGCGCCCCATGGCGCGCTGGGCGAGCGCCATCAGCGAGAGCGTGCCGCCCTCGCCATTGTTGTCGGCCCTGAGCAAAATGACGACATATTTGAGCGTGACGATGATCGTCAGCGTCCACAGGATCAGCGAGATGATGCTGATCACGTCCTCGCGCACGATGCCGCCATGGGCGTGGTTCGCCGCATGGAGCGCCTCGCGCAGCGCGTAGATCACGCTCGTGCCGATGTCGCCATAGACGACGCCGACGGAGCCGAGGGCCAACGTCCAGAAGCCGGCGTGAGCGGCACCGCCGCCGGTATGATCTCCGGCCGGACCGCCTGGAGCGGGCGGCGCGGCCTGAACAGCCTCGCCTCCGTCCTGCACATTCACAGACATCGACACGTCATCTCGTTGACCGCGCCCAGCGGCGGCAGGGCGTGCTTATAACAGATCGAGTGCATCGCACAACGATAGCGGAAAGCCGCGCCCGTACAAGGAAAAGGCTCTTCGGGCGCGCGAACGTGCCGGCGGCCTCAGCCCTTTCGGCGCGCAATCGTTAACGGAAATTCACGGTTTTCAGCGGCTCCGGGAAAGCCCGGGTTAAAGCGCATCTGGTTCAAGTTTTATCGATCACGAGCCGGCAAAGTCCCCAAGGAAGAAACGTGTCCCCCAACGAAGATCCTGCCGGATCACCCAGGAAACACGCTGCCGTGCGCGATGACATGGTGCGCGCGACGATCGGCGGCAAGGGTATCGCCCTCTTCGCCACCGTCTCGCTGGCGCTTCTCGTCGTGCTCGGGGCCATGGTCGATCTGTCGCGGCTCGCCTCGGCGCGCAGCGAGCTTCAGCAGCGCCTCGACGCCGCGCTTGCCGCTGGCGCGCGCGCCGGCGACGACATCCGCGCCGCAACGGCCGAGGAAGCCTTCGACCGCATGACGACCGGCTCCGTCGCCCGCCCGGATGGCTGGCAGTTCGTCGAGCGCGGCGAGAGCCTGTCGGGCACCGTGTCGGCGGATGTGCCGACGACGCTGTCGAGCATGCTCGGCATCCGCTCGGTCCGCATCACCGCGAGCGGCACCACGCTGCAGCCGAAACGCTGCGCCGACGAACGCATCCGCGCCCGCGACGTCGCCGGCTGCCATGTGACGGTGCTTTCCTCGACGCGGACCGTGCCGCAGCACTGAGGCCTCAGAGCCCCCAGCGCAGGGCGGGCGTATGCACCGGCGCATCCCAGAGCCGCGCGATCTCGTCGTCGAGCAGCGTCACCGTCAGCGAGCAGCCCGCCATCTCGAGCGAGGTCACATAGTTGCCGACGAGGCTGCGGGCGATACCGATGCCGTGCTTGGCCAGCGCCTTTCCGGCAGCGTGGCGCATCAGATAGAGCTCCATCGCCGGCGTGCCGCCGAAGCCGTTGACGAGCAGCAGCGCCTCGCCGCCGCGGCCAAGATCGCCGGCAATGGCCGCCACCATCTCCTCGGCGATCGCGTCGGCGCTTTCGAGCTTGACGCGCCGGCGGCCGGGCTCGCCATGGATGCCGACGCCCATCTCCATCTCGTCCTCGGGCAGCGTGAAGGTCGGCGTCCCCGCCGCCGGCACGATGCAGCTCGTGAGCGCGACGCCCATCGAGCGCGTCGCTGCATTGACGCGGTCGCCAAGCACCTTGAGCGCGCCGAGCCCCATGCCCGCCTCGGCGGCGGCGCCGACCACCTTCTCGACGATCATCGTTCCCGCGACGCCGCGCCGGCCGAGCGAATAGGTCGAGGTCTCGACGGCGACATCGTCATCGGTGATGACGGTCAGCACTTCCGAGCCGGCGAGTTCGGCCGCCATCTCGAAGTTCATGACATCGCCTTCGTAATTCTTGACGATGAACAGCGCGCCGCCGCCGGTATCGACCTCAGCCACCGCCGCGATCATCTGGTCGGGGGTCGGCGAGGTGAAAACCTGACCGGGGCAGGCGGCATCCAGCATGCCGAAGCCGACGAAGCCGGCATGCAGCGGCTCATGCCCCGAGCCGCCGCCCGAGATCAGCGCCGGTTTGCCCGGCTTCAGCAGACGGCGGCGGACGAATTTCCGCTCCTCGCCGAGCTGCACGATATCGGCATGCGCCTCGGCGAAGCCGTCAAGGCTCTCGGCGAGCACCGTCTCCGGCGCGTTGATCAGCTTCTTCATGGCTCTCCCTCCCGCTTGTCTTCGCCGGGCCGGAAGGCCCTCACGCAAACCCTACCCGTCCACCAGCCGCGTCAGCCGCTGCACGAATTCGCCGACCAGGCGGTCGAGATCCTGGTTCTTCTCGCTGTCGCCGAGATCGGGAAGATAGATGACATGCGGCCGGAGGCGGCGCGCTTCCTTGAGCGACGGCACCCGGCGCGGATGGGCACGGGCATAGGCATCGAGAAAGAGGCGGCGATCCTCCGGCGAGAAATGACCGATCTCGAAGATCGTCTCGAGATGCTGGGCCGGGATCGGCGTCGGATAGGCCGGGTTGGTGATGTGGCTGACGAAGGAGCGATTCTTGCCGAGCGCCTGCGCCAGGCGGCCGCGCGTCCCCGACGGGCGGTTGTCGAGCACGCGCTGCAGGATCAGCTTGTAGGCGGCGACGGCCGGCGCGGCGCCCTCATCGGCCGCGCTCATGCCGCGCCATCCGGTGCGAGGGCGGCGAGCGCCCGCTTGACGCGGCCGACGAGGCGCGGCGCGACCGAGACGGAGCGCAGCCCTGCGCCGACAAGCGCCGGCAGATGGCGCCGATCGCCGCCCATGTCGCCGCAAAGGCTGACCTCGCGACCGAGTGCCTCGCCGGCGCGCACGACATTGGCGATGAGCGCCGCCACCGCCGGATGGCCGGCATCGCAGAGCGGCGCCACGGCGGCGATGTCGCGCGCGGCGGCTGCCGCATATTGGGTCAGGTCGTTGGAGCCGATCGAGAAGAAGGCAGCCGCGGCATAGAGTTCCGGCACGACCGCCACCGCGGGCACCTCGACCATGATGCCGAGCGGCGGTCGCGCATGCGGAACGCCCGCGGCGGCAAGCTCGGCGACGGCGGCGTCGAGCAGCCGCGCGGCCTCGTCGATCTCGCCTGGAACCGTCACCATGGGCAGCATTACCTTGAGATTGCCATGCACGGCGGCGCGGGCCAATGCGCGCAGCTGGACGCGGAAGATCTCAGGCTTCGCGAGCGACAGCCGCACCCCGCGCGTGCCGAGAAAAGGGTTCGACTCGCCATCGATGGTGAGCCCCGGCACCGGCTTGTCCCCGCCCGCATCGACGGTGCGGATGGTGACGGGCCGCTCGCCGGCCCATTCGAGCATGCGGAGATAGGCGCGATATTGCGTCTCCTCGTCGGGGAGACCGGCAGGGCGGTGGAACAGGAATTCCGTGCGGACGAGGCCGATCCCGTCGCAGATCGAAGGATCGATCGCGCCCAGCTCTTCCGGCTCGGCGACGTTGATCAGGACGCGCACCGGCGATCCGTCGGCAAGTGCTGCGGGAAGCAGCGCGGCCTCGGCTTCGGCGGCGGCGCGATCCGCGGCGCCGGCCGTGTCACGGGCGAAGGCGGATTTCGCGCCGGCATCGGGATCGAGAATCAGGCGGCCGCCGTCGCCGTCGACGATCGCCTCCACCGGGCCGGAGGCAGGCAGGCTGCCGAGCCCGACCACCATGGGAACGCCGCGCGCCCGCGCCAGCATCGCGACATGGCTGGACGGGCTGCCTTCCGAGAGCGCGATGGCACCGCCCGCCTTCCAGTCGACCGAAAGGAACAGGCTCGGCGTCACGTCACGGCCGATAAGGATTGCGCCCGGCGGCACACTGCTCTCCCCCGCCTCGCCGGCCAGCGCCGCGAGAACGCGGTCGCGGATATCCTCGAGATCGGAGGCGCGCGCCGCGAAATAGGCGTCGCCGCCGTCGCGATAGCCGGCGATGGCCTCATCCAGCGTCGCGCGCCAGGCGCTGGCGGCTTCGATGCCGGCCACGATCGCGGCGAAGGCCGGCGCCGCCAGCTCGTCGTCGGCGAGCATCGCGACCTGGAATTCCAGGATGTCGGCCCCCTCGCCTTCCGCCCCGGCCATGATGGCGATCAGCGCCGCCGAGGCGGTCGCGATGGCGGTCGTCAGCGCGGCGCTCTCCTCGGCCGGCGTTCCGGCTGAGCGGCTGAGCCCGGTCCGCTCGGCCAGCGGATAGAGCGCGCCGATGGCGAGACCCGGAGAGGCGGGCCGGCCGGTGAGCTCAATCGCCGGCATGGGTCTTTTCGGAGAGCTGCGCTCCGGCCTCGTCGAAATCGCGCTCGACCAGCGCGACCAGCGCCGCCAGCGCGGCGTCGGCGTCTGCCCCGCTGGCGCGGAAGTGGAGCACGGTGCCCTGCGGCGCCTTGGCGGCCATGACGCGCACGATGCTCTTCGCATCGATCCACGGCCCGCCCTCGGCGGTCGCGAGCGCGATATCGGAGGAATAGGTCTTGGCGAGCTTGGTCAGCTTCACCGAGGGGCGCGCATGGAGGCCCACCTCATGGGTCAGGAGAACGCTTGCGGTGGATTCCTGCTCGGCCATGGCCAATTCC
Source organism: Allobosea sp. (assembly GCA_017307955.1). Lineage (GTDB taxonomy): Bacteria > Pseudomonadota > Alphaproteobacteria > Rhizobiales > Kaistiaceae > Kaistia. The sequence continues at coordinate 373,247 of JAFKFV010000009.1, forward strand.
TTTCCTGCCGGCTCAGGCCGGCGAAAGCTCTTCCGCCGTGCGGCGGACGATGTCGAGCGAGGCGCCGCCGGAGGCTTCCGTCGCGGCGATCACGGCGCCCTCGACGATCGGCGCGTTGCAGACGACGATCCGCCCCGCCCGCTCTTCCGGCTGCATCTCGATCGCCATCTCGCTGTTGGTCTCGGCGCCGCCGAGATCGACGAGGATCGCGACGCCCTTCTCCGACCAGGCCCGGTCGATCGCGCCGAGGATCGCCTCGACGCTGGTGCCGAGCCCGCCATCCGGATTGCCGCCGCAGAAGGCCAGCGGCACCTCGTCGCCGACCATCTGGCGCACCATCTCGGCCGTGCCGCGCGCCACGTCCGGCGAATGCGAGACGATGACGATGCCGACATTGCTGCCGAGGGAGGCGGAAGGGGATGCGGAGGCGCTCATGCGATCTCGTCCAGTTTCGCAGCGATGGCGGCGACGAGCAATGCGCTCGACCGGGCGCCGGGGTCCATGTGACCGATCGACCGGTCGCCGAGGAAGGAGGCACGGCCGCGGATCGCCTTCATCGGCACGGTGGCTTCGGCTGCCGCCTGTGCCGCCGCGACCGGATCGGCGCCGCTTTCGAGGGCGGCTGCCACCGGCGCCAGCACGTCCAGCATCGTCTTCTGGCCGATCTCCGACTTGCCGCGCGCCTTCACCGCCTCGATCGCGGCCTTGAGCGCGCGGGCGAGATCGGCGCGCGAGGGATCGGCGGGGAGTTCCTTGGCGAGGGCGAGGGCCAGCGTGCCGTAGAGCGGACCGGAGGCGCCGCCGACCTTCATCACGAGCGTCGTGCCGATCGCCTTCAGCGCCTCGGGGATTGGCTTGGCGGATATCGTGTCGACATCCGCCAGCACCGCCTCGAAGCCGCGCTTCATGTTGAGGCCGTGGTCGCCGTCGCCGATCGCCTGGTCGAGCGCCGTCAATTCGTCGGCATGGGCGATCACCGCGCCCGCCATGGCTTCGATCAGGGCGCGCCGGCCCTTGTCGTCGATCATCCTCTGCCTCCCGCGATCCGATTCCCCTCGCCGTCGAAATAGAGCGGATCGACGAGACTGAGCGCAACCGCGTCTCCCGCGACGAGTTCCGTCGCAGGGTCGACCAGCGTCGTCAGCTTGCGGTCGCCGATGCTGACATGGAGGTGGTTCTGGTCGCCGAGATGCTCGATCCAGTCGACCCTGGCATTCGCAGCGCCGTTCGCGGCCCGTTCGATGCGGAGATGCTCCGTGCGCGCGCCGACGGTCTTGGCTCCGATCGGCGCGGAGCCTGCCGGGATGAGCCCTTCCGGGAAGATGTTGATCGCCGGCTGGCCGAGCCGCGCCGCGACATAGAGATTGGCAGGCCGCTGGTAGACTTCGCGGGGCGTTCCGATCTGGATCAGCCGCCCGGCATTCATGACGCCGATGCGCGAGGCGAGCGTCATCGCCTCGGTCTGGTCATGCGTCACATAGAGGATGGTGGCGCCGAGATCGTGCTGGATATGCTTCAGCTCCAGCCTCAGGTCGGAGCGCAGCTTGGCGTCGAGCGAGGAGAGCGGCTCGTCCATCAGATAGATCGCCGGACGCCGCACCAGCGCCCGGCCGATCGCGACGCGTTGCATCTCGCCGCCCGAAAGGCGGGTGGCGCGGTTGTCCAGCTTGTGGGCGATGCGCAGCATCGTCGCCACCTCGGTGACGCGGCGCTTGATCTCGTCGGCCGGCAATCGCCGCTGCGGCGAGCGCAGCGGAAAGGCGAGGTTGTCGAACACGGAGAGATGCGGATAGAGCGAATATTGCTGGAAGACGAAGGTCACGTCGCGGCCGGCCGGCGCGATGCCCGTGACGTCGCGGCCGCCGATCGAGACGCGGCCCGTATCCGCCGCGTCCAGCCCGGCGACGAGCCGCAGCGTCGTGGTCTTGCCCGCCCCGGTCGGCCCGAGCAGCACCACGAGCTCGCCATCGGCGATGGTGAGCGAAAGATCGTCGATCGCCACCGTCTGGCCGAAGCGCTTGGTGACATGGTCGAGCGTCACGTCAGCCATGAGCGCCTCCCGCGTAAAGCGCCGAAGCAAGCGCCCGGCCGGTGCCCTTGTCGAACACCGACAGTCGCTCGGAGCGGAAGCTGAGGCCGACATTCTCGCCCGTCTCGACCGGCAGGTCGGCCGGAAGGCGCGCCTTGAGCGGACCATGCGCCGTCTCGATCGCCACGATCTGCGTCGTGCCGAGATACTCCGTTCCGAACACCGTGCCGCGCAGCGGCGCGCCGTCGTCGAGGCGGACATGCTCCGGCCGGATGCCGAGCGCGAGCTCGCCCGGCGCCCGCTCCTCGCGCAGTTCCGGCACCGCGATCTCCGCAGCGTCGAGCCGCACCGCGCGGTCGCCGGACCGGACGCCGCCATGGAAGGAGAGGAAATTCATCGGCGGCGAGCCGAGGAAATCGGCCACGAACATCGTCGCCGGCCGGTCATAGATCTCCTGCGGGCGGCCGAACTGCTCGATGACGCCATGGTTCATGACGGCGATCTTGTCGGCCATCGCCATGGCCTCGAGCTGGTCATGCGTCACATAGACCGTCGTGGCGCCGATGCGGTTGTGCAGCTCGCGCAGCTCGCGGACCATCAGGTCGCGGAATTCGGTGTCGAGCGTGCCGAGCGGCTCGTCCATGAGGAAGGCCTTGGGCCGCCGCACGATGGCGCGGCCGAGCGCGACGCGCTGGCGGTCGCCGCCGGCAAGGCCGGAGACCGAGCGATCGAGCAGATGATCGATCCGGAGCAGCTGCGCCGCGTCCTCGACCGCCTTGTCGACCTCCGCGCCGCCCATTCCCTGGCATTTCAGCGGGAAACCGATGTTCTTGCGCACATTCATATGCGGATAGAGCGCGAAGAGCTGGAAAACGAAGGCGATGTCGCGCGCCGCGGCGCGGTTGAAGGTGACGTCCTCGCCGCCGAGCAGGATGCGCCCCGAGGTCGGCAATTCCAGCCCGGCGATCATGCGGAGCGTCGTCGTCTTGCCGCAGCCCGACGGCCCCAGCATCACGAAGAACTCGCCGTCATTGATGGTGAAGGTCGAGCCCTTCACCGCGGTGAACGCCCCGAACGACTTCCTGACATTCTCGACCCTGATTTCGGCCATCGCCTACTCCGGAAAATGGCTGACGACCGCGAACATCACCGTGCCCGCCAGGATCGTGACGAAGGAATAGGCATAGGCGGTCGCCGAGACCGGTTGCATCAGCATGACGACGCCGAGTCCGATCAGCACGGTGGCGACGAGTTCCCACGGGCCGCGGCGAAGCCGTGCGAGCCCGGCGAGGAAGCCACGACGGGCGGAGGGCGCGGTGTCAGTCATGGCTGCGCTCCATCGCGATGGCGGAGTCGGGGAGAAAGGCCCCCACCCCAGCCCTCCCCCGCAAGGGGGGAGGGAGAAGAGCCCTCACCCCGACCATCTCCCGCAAGCGGGAGAGGGAGAAGAGAAGGCCGGTTCGGCACAGCGCCGATGAAGATGG